>JAQWOH010000047.1 GCA_029245955.1 Fuerstiella sp.
AGAAATATCGAGCGTCTTGCAGATCTCCGGAACCTTCTTCCCCTTGCCAAGCTCCACATCCGCTTGACGTAACTTCGGGATAATCTGTTCCACGCCATGTCGTCTCTTGGGCATCTAAACAATCCTTTCCCGGCATTCAGCTGGAGAGGATTCTCTCACTTAACATGGATCAAGTTTAGGGGAGGGGGTCACTCGGGCGAGATTGCTTCGCATCGAGTTCCACGACGACACCGGCGAGGTGTTGCACGCGGTAGAGAAATCGAAGTGATGCGCCAAAGTGATTTCGGTGGGGGTAAGGCGTCACTCCTTTACATCATCCCGTGACTTGCTGGTGGAACTGAACGAGGTGCGCTTTCACCAGATCGTGACACAACTTCAGTACACGGACGATACGTCGGGACCACCGGGAGAATGAAGACCCGCCTGACAACCGCGGTTGCCGCCCTGTGGAGTTGCCGAGACAAGAGACCTCTGATCTCATTGCCCCCTTTGATCTCTTGTAGTTATCCACCACGGCATGAGCGGGTACAATCTGGGAAATGCCGTTTCTTGCATCATGGGAGACTGACCACATGACGAACTCCACCCGCAGAGAGTTTTTGAAGGACTCCACAAGCACGACATTGGGGATCACCGGCGGGTTGACGCTGCTGGCCGATGCGCGATCGGTTGCAGCTGCACCGGCCAACGAAAAGCTCAACCTGGCGATCATCGGATGTCGCGGGCGTGGGAATACGCTGGCGAAGGCGTTCGCCGCTCGGAGCGATTGCGAATTCACCTGGTTCTGCGACGTCGATCCCGAGATGTACGCCACTCGGGCCAAAGGAATCGCGGAGAACCAGGGCGGCCGCATGCCCAAGTACGCCAATGACTTTCGCAGGATGCTCGAAGACAGGTCGGTCGACGCGGTCGTCATCGCCACGCCGCCACACTGGCACACGCTGGCGACGATCTGGTGCTGCCAGGCCGGCAAAGACGTCTACTGCGAAAAGCCACAAAGCCACAACTGTTGGGAAGGACGGCAGGGAGTCGAGGCTGCGAGGAAGCATAATCGTGTCGTTCAAATCGGGTTGCAGAATCGCTCGGCTCCGTACCTCCACGCCGCGAAGAAGTACATCACCGACGGCAAGCTCGGCAACATTGACCTCGTGCGCGTCTACAACCAGAAGGGCGAGGACAATTTCCCGATGGCTAAGGACAGCGATCCTCCCGCCGGTTTCGATTGGGACATGTTCAACGGGCCCGCCCCGGAGCACGACTACAACGAGACACTGCGCCGTCAATGGCGTTTCCTGTGGCGATACGGCGGCGGTGACATGCACTATGACGGCATTCATCAGGTCGATATAGCGCGGTGGCTGGCTGGTGTGGACTATCCGAAATCCGTCTTTTCAAATGGTGCCCGTTACAATCGCGACGGAGCGGCAGAAACGCCGGACACGCAATTGTCCGTGCTCGAATTCGACGACCTGATGATGACCTTCGAGCTGACGCTGAATACGCCGTACATGCTTAAGGCCGATCACGGAATTCGCGACGGCGACATGTTTCCGCACTGGCCGCAGAACGCTGAACGCGTGGAAATCTACGGCAGCCATGCGATGATGGTGGTTGGGCGAATGGGGTCGGGCTGGCAGGTGTATATTCGCCCGAAAAGCCGCAAGCCGCTTATCCGCGACGAAATGTATGGCCGATTTCCCGACACACCGCATCAGCAGAACTTCGTCGACTGCGTCCGCACTCGTCGGGCGCCCAACGCCGACATCGAAGCAGGCCACCTCAGCACGCTGCTCGTGCATTACTCCACCATCAGCTACCGCCTCGGAGGTGAGAAGCTGACGATCAATCCAGCGACTGAAGGCATCGTCGGCAACGAACGAGCACACGCGTTGCTCACGCGGAAGTATCGCTCTCCGTGGGTTGTGGAGGAAGAAGTGTGAGGTCTTACGTGGAACCCCTGCCGCACCCACATATTTCATCGGCAGAGTCTGGCACTCGACCGCCGGCGGTGAAGGACTGAATGTAGACGAGTTTAGAAATAAGACATTGTGAAGGCGGCTGAGAACAAAGGGAAGCAATACGAAATGACAACTCACTTAAGCTACTCACACGCCGCATTCCTCTAACTCAGATGAATGCAGTTCTTCTTCTATATTGGACCGACCACTTTCCAACGGGATACAGTCACTGGCGCCCATCGATCCCGCCGCTGGCGGGCGGATTGGTTTTCTCCCCTGAAGAAGCTATTTCCAATCAATGACCACTCCATCACTCGCAGCAATCAACCGACCTGAGATCGCGTCGCTCACGGTCATCGTGGCCTCCATCCTCGTGACGTGGTTTCCTTTGCGGGGTTGCATTCAATGTACGGGACGGTGAGGCACGCATCGTCTATCGTTCCATGGCTGACTTCCCCCGAGTCGCCGCTCCGGATATGGCCGTTGATTTCCTCGACGAACCCTGGGTCGAAGACTAGCCTTGCCTTACAAGAAAATTGATCCGGGCCGAACTTCTGTCGGAGCCTGCACTGAGGCATGAGAACGCCAATTGCCCCTTCAAAGTGGCCGGCACTGACCTGCCCCCACTAGCCGTGACCGGCCTTTGGCTGATTCGAACTCTCCGGTGATTCGGTTGATCATAAGATCGAGTGGAGCCGTGGACCGACGTTTGTGGTTGAAGATTCGGTTCATGTCAAATTCGATCTTCGGGATACGCAGTTGTTTGGATTCGATTTACAATGACAAAGCTGAATCGCCGTCGCTTCCTTATTGCGACCTTCGCTGGAGCAGCTGTGCTTGTCGCCATGAATCATGTGAAGCCGGATTCCGACCCGGCTGGCAGACTGATTCGGCAGCAATTTCCTTCGCCCCCCGGTAATCGTAACCGCCGCACCGAATGCATATAAACAAAGGCAGAACGCTAAGTACCAACAGCTAGCGGCGTCAGAATGGCACAACGGCCACGCGGAACTCAGCGGCCTCATTCGAACGGGGTGGGCAGTGCAATGCCTGGAAGGTTAAATGACGCAATCTCTTAATCAGCAGCAGGTTGCGGACAGGAGAGATCAACATCTCGAACGCAGCGTTCGAATTGACCGGATGACCTGCTGCCGTTGTGTCTCCAGAGCCAACCCTTAACCACGTGGTTTCAAATCTAAGACGACAAATCAAGTGGAGTGCTTAACTCTCGATGAACTCGCGGCGGGGTGTGACGTGGTTGACCATCAGAACTCGAAATCACTCATCCCGTGCAGAATATGGCCTCGTGCGTTTCAAGCTTTGTGTCGCAAATTTCAGACTTCATGTCTCCCACCAGTAGTCGGAATCAGATATCCAGTTCTTTGACGTCCAGGGCATGTTTCTCAATGAACTCCCGCCGCGGTTCTACGTGGTCGCCCATTAACACTCGGAAAATTTCATCGGACGCGGCGGCATCGTCCATTTGGATCTGCAGCAGTACGCGTTTGTCCGGGTCCATGCTGGTATCCCAGAGTTCTTCGGAATTCATTTCGCCCAGACCTTTGAAGCGTGTCAGCGTCAGGCCCTTTTCACCCAGTTTTCGCAGTTCCGGCAGAACTTCACGAAGGCTCGTCAGGGGTACCGTCTGGTCATCTCGTTCGATGCGGAACGGATAGACCTGTTCGGCGTTTTGCACTCCCGCGGACACAAAATCGGGGAATGTGAAGCCAAAGTCCTTCAACTTCGTGAGCTGTTCGTTCAATGTCTTGATTTCGTGAAGGTCGACCAGCTGGCAGGCAGGTTCAACTTCGTCTGGTGGCTGGCCGTTGCTGTCCGGGTCATCTGCCGTGGCATCGTCACCGGTTGCAGCTGACTTGTCGGAATGATCTTCTTCCAGTTTTTTGACAAAGGCATCCGCTTTGTCGCGTTCGAAGAACCACCGTTCGGAATCACCCCACAGAACTCGAAATCTCCGCAATCGTGTTTCTTCCGCTCCACCTTTGACAAGCAGGTACTTGAGGTCGATGCCACGGCGCTCCATCAGTTCGAGCGGATGTTCCATCTCCCGCAGCACAGCGACAACCCGTTGCAGATTTTCACCGTCGAAAATAGTTCCGTCGGTTTTAGCGACAAGGCCTGCTCCGTCGAGACCGAGATCTGTCAGCTCCAGCATCATTGTTTCATGCGTCTGCACATAACGCGGAGTCTTTCGGCTCTTCTGAAGGACTCGATACAGTGGCGGCTGAGCGATGTAAACAAACCCGCCTTCGACGAGTGGTCGCATATGGCGGAATATGAACGTCAGCAGCAACGTGCGAATATGGCTGCCATCGACGTCGGCGTCGGTCATCACGATGATCTTGCCGTAGCGACGTTTGCTGATATCCATCTCTTCGCCGCCGGCGCCCGGTGACACTCCAATGGCACGAAACAGATTTGAGATCTCGTTGTTGTCGAGGACTTTGACGAGCTGTGCTTTTTCGACATTCAGAATCTTGCCGCGAAGCGGAAGAATGGCCTGGATGTTCGAGTCACGGCCCGTGTCTGCAGACCCACCGGCAGAGTCACCTTCCACAAGGTACAACTCTGTTGATTCCAGATCCCGGCTGCGGCAATCTCTCAGTTTTTCGGGCAGACCGCCGGTTGTGATGGCGCCTTTTCGACGCACCATTTCGCGTGACTTGCGAGCGGCTTCGCGGGCTTCTGCAGCATTAATCCCTTTGGCGATCAGTTTCTTGGCGTTGGCAGGATTTTCTTCCAGGTACTTCAGCAGCCTTTCACCCACAATAGACTGAACAATTCCATCGACCTCCGGATTAACCAGCTTGACCTTTGTCTGTGCTTCGAACTGCGGATCGGGCACTCTGACGGAAATGATGGCCGTCAGCCCTTCCCGGAAATCCTCCGCGGATGGCGTAAAGTCCTTGAACAGGTTGTTCTTCCTTGCATAGGTATTCAGTGACCTGGTGAGGGCGCCCTTGAATCCGCTGAGGTGCGTACCACCGTCCACGTTGCAGATATTATTGGCGAAGGCCCGTACGTTATCTGTGTATCCATCGTTGTGCTGCATCGCGACGTCAACCTCGACGCCGTCGTTTTCGCCACTGATTCGAATGACATCGTTCAGAATTGGAGTCTGAGTTCGATTCAGATATTTGACGAACTCAACCAGCCCTTCTTCATAGTGGAAAGTCTCCGTTCGATCAGCACGATCATCCTGCAGTGTGATGCGGATGCCCGGTGTCAGAAACGCTAATTCCTGCAGGCGGCGAGTTAACACGTCGAATGAAAAATCGGTCTCTGGAAAAATCTCGGCGTCCGGCAGAAAGGAAAGCTTTGTTCCGGTTCTGTCTGAACGACCCAGCTGACGAAGTTCAGATGCGCGAACACCTTTTTCGAAGTCCATCACCCACACATGACCTTCGCGATTGATCTCTGCCGTCAGCCATGAACTTACCGCGTTGACGGCCGTGATGCCGACACCGTGCAGTCCACCTGTGCCGGTCTTGTAGCCGCTGTCACGGTCGAATTTTCCGCCCGCATGGATTTCCGTTAATACGACTTCCACGGCCGGCCGGCCATCTCCCTGAACTTCACTGACAGGGATACCACGACCGTCATCTGAGATTGAAATGCTCTCGTCGACGTTAATCTGAATCTTCACTTCCGAAGCATGCCCGTTGACAGCTTCGTCGATACTGTTGTCGACCACTTCATAGACCAGGTGGTGCAGACCGTGCGAATCCGTCCCTCCGATGTACATGGCGGGCCGTTTCCGAATGCCTTCAACACCCTTGAGATGTTGAATGTCGTCACCGGTGTAGTCGTCTTCTGAAGGAACCACTTCTGACACGTTTGTGCTTTCTGAGCGTATTGAACGCCGCGAACGGCGATAACAAACTAACGAGGCCGATGCCTTAGGTCATATGAGCAGGTGTGCGAACCTGGCAACCTGCTTCCGCTGGTCTTCAGGACTGACTCAGCAGCAGCCTGTTCCTGCAAATCTGCGCTGCTAACGAGTTTTGATAAATTTCAGGGCCTTGATTTGTGGGTCGGGATGTCGCTGCTGCATTGTGATGAGCAGTTCATGCTGCAGGTAGCTCCGAAGTTCTTCAAGAATGGTTCCGTTGGAGACGCCGATTTCAAGAATGCCGCTGCGAAGGCGTCTAACGTGACTTCTGGCCGCTACACGCTCACCTGCCGCCCCTTTCCAGATTTCATTCAGCTCCTGTCCCGATGTCTGTTCGGCCAGTCCTTTCGTTCTCACAATACGCTGCAGCAAATGCCCCAGTCGCGATGGTTGTTCGTAGTGGCTCATCATCCGCCCGTGCGGTTTATCGTTCACTTCTGCTCGATGTCCTGCATTCAACGACTTCACGGATCCTCGCCGAAGGTTGCGAGGAAGAGACATCCGTGTTCTGCCGCAACGTTGCTGAGACCAGCTAACGGTTCTGTGACAGCGGCATAATCACATATGTATAAGAATCTTCGACTCGAAACACGGCCGCGTGTTCTGCACTGGTGAGTTGCAGATCCACCAGTGTCTCTGGTGGCAACACTTTCAGAAAGTCAGCGACGTAGCGCGGGTCGAACGTAATGCAGATTTCTTCGTGGTCGAATTCGATAGGCAGTTCGATTCTTGACTCACCGACATCCTGAGCCCTGCTGGACAGCGTCATCAGGGCGTTGGCAAAAACGAAATCGACTCCGCGGCTTTCTTCGTCGGTGACGATCTGAGCCTGACGAACGGCCGCATGAAAGGGGCTGGCGGCCAATGGAATACTGACGCTGCCCGAATCCGGAATGACGTCTCGATATTTTGGAAAACGGCCTTCCACAAGTCGGCTGTAAATGATGCATCGCCCGGTCCTCATCAGCACTTCGTTTTCGCGAACTGCGACGTCCACAAATTCGGCGTCCGCGTCAATCGACCGTTCCAGTAAAGCCATTGCCCGGGTTGGCACAACGGTCGTCTTCTCCGGAGCTTGAGGACTGCCCTCGACTTCGCAGGCGGCTGTTGCGACGGCCAGACGGCGGCTGTCGGTTGCCGCTACCGTCACTTTTCCGTCCTCGAACTCCAGCAATAACCCACCAAGCGCGTACCGCGTACTTTCGACATCCGTAGCAAACGACGTCCGACGGATGATCTGGCGAAAGACGGACGCTGGAATTCTGAAGTAATCACTGTCGCTGAATTCCGGCACGGGCGGGAAATCACGAGGATCCTCTGATGACAGACGAAACTGTGAGCCGGCAGCTTTCAGCGTCAATGACTGTTCTTCCACATTAATGTCAAACTGATCGTCCTGCAGTTCACGCAGAATGGATGATACGCGAGCCGTGGGAAGCAGCGCTTCGCCGGTAGATGTTGTGGTCACACCATCTACGCTGAAACGTATTGCAACTTCCTGATCCGTACCGACCAGCTCAATGCCGCTGGAACCGAGGTGCATGTAGACATTGCGGAGGATATCTTTGGGGGTACGAGCGGGAACCGCCGAGGCCGCAGCCTGAAAGGCTGTGGAAAACAGGGCTCGATCACAAGTTAACTGCATTGTCTGGTACTTCCGATGACGTCGCCAATTGTGCGACGGAACGTGGCGTGGACTTGATGTCCGGAGATCAACCGGCCACCGCCGGACCGCCTGAGGTCACTCAGGGTGACGGTGTGAAGTGGTCGTTTCTTCGAAGACCCAAGCATAACAGAAAACAGCCCGCTGTGATACCGCTCCGGCGCGTCGTATGAGCTGGAAAAACACTATTCGGGCTGCGTTTTACGCGGCGTGGTTAGCGGCGCTGCCGGAAGGTCGCTGACGGCGTCCACGGGCGAGATCTCCGCCCGGAAATCCGGTATCTGCCAGGCCCGGTATCAGGCGGCCACGCGTGAGGTTTTATGCTCCGACACAGCCGTCTTCCGCGACAGACGTTTGCGCCGAGAACCAATGGCGAGAAATGCCGGCAGCAGAATCAAATCGCCGACCAGTGCCGCAATCAGCAGGCAGAACATCAGCACACCAAAACGCATGGTCGGTCGAAATGGTGACAATCCCAGCGCCAATAGTCCGGTCCCTGAAATCACAGCCGACGATATGATGGGCATGCCCGTCTGCAACAGCGCTTTTCGGACCGCTCGATAGCGGCAACCCTGCAGGGTGCGAGCGTCGCGATAGCTGAACAGAAAGTGGAACGTTCCGTCCACAGCCAGCCCCAGTGCGATACTGGCGGTCATCATGATTCCGATGTCGATCGGATAATCACACCAGCCCAGTGTGCCGAAAACCAGCAGGATGGGTGTCAGGTTGGGAATCATCGCCACCAGACCTGCCGTGAACGACCGCAAAGCGATTACCATGACGACAGTGATCAGTACAAATGCAGAGGCAAAACTCTTCCAGAAACCGTCAAAGATCTGCCCCTGAGCATTTTCCAGCAGCGGGCCAATGCCGGTAAAGGAGACCGGTATGTCCGCACATCGAGCCTTCAGTGCGGATACGGTATGCTTGAGTGCCGCCGGAGAATCGTCCTCAACCCGCAGCGAGATACGCCACAGTCGGCTGCCGTCTGCCATCAGGCCGCCAACGGCCGTGCTGCCTGAAGACGCTGCCAGGTTGGGCAGCGACAAGGTGTTTTCCGAAAGTTCATCAGGAAAAAAATCGGCAAGTGACAAAGCATGACAGATATTCGGGACGTCGGTCACGACGGCTTCGATATCGCGAATTCTGCGAAGACGATGCACAAAAGATGTCTCTGCCTGTCCAAAGTCCACGACGGCCTCGATCGACGTCGGGCTCGTCAGGGTTCGAGCAACAAGACGCGTGTCCTGGACCACTCGATCGTGCTCCGGAAGAAACTCAAGCGGATCGATCAGCGATTTGAGATTCTGCAGACCGATGGCGCAGACAGCTGTTATTGCCAGACCGGGCAACATGACCTGCCAGGGTCTGTTGACGATCGACATGGCCAGCTTTTGCAGAGACCGCTCCTGTGTCAGAGTGGCCGATGACGGCTTGTACCGCAGAGCCACCAGGACCGCTGGCGTAAGAAAAACTCCGACTATAAAACTAAAAAATGTCCCGACGGCTGCGACTGCTCCGAACGCCGGAATGGGGCCCACATCAGAAACGGCAAGGCAGGCCAGGCCAATGATTGTCGTTAAGGCTGCAAAACTGCTGGGACGAATGACACCGGACAGCGCACGACCCACGGCATCTCTATCAGGGTATTCGTGACGATAGTGACCGATGAAGTGTATTGCCGCGGCGGTCGTGAACACCATGACCATGACCGGCAACGACGACATCAGAAAATTCATTTCGTAGCCCATGGCCCAGATGGCCGACAGCATCATTTCGATGCAGAACACGTTGGCCAGCATTAAGCCTGCGGATGTTTTCCAGCACCCGATATTCAAACGCAGCAACACCAGGCAAATCACCAGCGTCAGCGAAAACAGGAATGACGACTGCTTGCGGCTGCCGAGGTGATCAAGCTGTGTGGCGACAATCGGGCCTCCGGCCAGTATCGCGTTGTCCATGTCGCAATATGCCAGTTGCCCGCGAAGTGCGGCGACCGTCTGACTGCGATGGGCGATGCCGTGCTCATTGATTGAAACCAGCATCGTCTCAAGATCGTCTTCAGCAGTCGTCAGCAGATTCACCAGACGTTCGTTGGCTGTGGTCTGCTCAACCTGATTGGACAACATCGACTCAACGACACGGCGCCGCGTCCAGCAGACGGATATCCCGGGAAGGCCGGTCAGCCGGTCAGAAGCCGCCTGCAGCCTGGCTGCCTCCGGGAAGGGCTTCTCGAATGCGATCAGAATCGTTTCGTCGCGGCCAAACGTGTCGCAGAAACGGTCGTAGTTGTCTCTGATCTCACTATTGCGAGGCAGCCACGTTTCGATGTCGTTGTTTGAGGAAACCTGATCGCCAAGAAACGTCAAAACAGGCAGTAAGACGAGACAGCAAAACAGCAACGCCACAGATTGCCGTCTATAGAAGTCTGAAACCATGCACACGCGCCGAGAGAAGGGAGAACTTGCTTCTGCACCCTTCTTCGTATCGAATCTACGACGATCCCTGTGTGATGACGATTACGATGCGAATTGTGTTCCGCTGAATCTTTATTTCGCCACACAGAATCCTCCGCAGATCCCGTGGTTCACGGTTGAACAGTCAAAACGCTAAGGATTCTGTGACCGGAAAGGTTCACCGCAAAGACGCTGACTCACGGTCTGTTGCACATGGAATGACTGGCAAAGCCAGAATATCCTACTCATCGTTCCCCGAAAGAAAACGTCCACCGCTCATGAACATTCCGTTTTCGCAGGGATGGCACCATTCGATGAGCACCCGGTATTCGAACTCCCGAGTCTCACTGGCCATTCGTACTGTCGCTTCGCCTGGTGAAACAGAACCGCGATGCAGCATGCCGATGCCGGTTCGGCTGATTTCCCGAGTCATGGCAGAAATCGTATTTCCACGCTGCGTCTTTATTTCTGCGGGCACCGACAGCTCGAGTCGTTCATTGGTGCGAAGATTTGTAACGTCCGGCTTACCAATGCTCTCCAGCACATCCTTCAAATCTTCAAGGGATGGCCGACTCCATGGATCCTGTGTCATGACTAACTCCACAATGATTTAATGCTGCCCGCAGGCAGGCGACCACAGATTGGGTCCCCTTGTTCAATGTGGAGTCTAGAATCCGTTCAGACCATGCGCTCGGTTCGATCAGTAGAAGTTGGGTAAGTGCGACGTCGTCACCTGCCGGTTTTACGCTCTGGGGCGATTTTGAGGGGCAGGCGCGAATAGCAGGTATGCCACGACTGCGAAGCCGGCAAGAAAGATCCATGTTCGCAGCGGCCACCCGTCTGTGGCTGTCACGCTGGAGCCAGTCTTCGCTTCCGGTCCTGACGAGATCAGCGCCGCATCAAATGCGTTTTCGAAGTCACCACCCGCCGAGTCAGAAAAAGCCAATGGAGTGTCCGTTTGCAACGTCTGCTCTGTTGTGGTGGCAAACTGGTCGAAATCACTGTACGCAACAGGCTGAGGTGCAGGTAGCGTTGGAATTGTCAGGCCCGCGCTGAAATCAGTAGACAATTGTGCTCCTCCTGTGACTCGCACAGGCCGATCTGGTGACGACACCTGCTGAAAGACCGGTTGAGGAGGTGATGCATCAAAGATTTCGGGTAGAGTTTCGTTCATGGTCAACATTTCTGAAGCAGGTGTCTGCGACTGGGTTCCCCATGCAAATTCCTCCGGCTCAGCAACAGGCTGAAGCACATGGTCACTCATGTCTTGTGCGTCACTACCATCCTGTTTGGTGAATGCTGCCCACGGATCCTCAAGTTGAACTTTATCAAATCCGTGTTTTCTGGCGGCTATCAGAAACGGATCCGCGGCCGCGTCCTGTGCTTCGAATTGTGGTTGCGGAGGATCCTGAAAATCAGCCGCCGGCAACGCAGCCTCTTTGAGAAGTCGCTCATCGAATGATGGTCCGACGTCGCCGTCCGTAATCAGCTCGTTCAGTTCCGGAAACAGCTCTGACGAGAAATCGTCCTTGACAGGTGTTTTGGCGGCCACTTTGTCTGTGATGTTCGACGTTTCGTTCAATAATCGATCAAAAACGCTCCTGTCGTCTGTGTTTTTCGCTGCGGCCAAGGCTGGTTCAGCAGTGAATGGATTTGCCTCTTTGGGATTTGCAACGAGTTCAGACAGCACTGATTGATCTTCATTCGCTGAAGACTTGGTGCGTTTATCGTCACGACTTGCAATGAAGTCGGCGAAAGACTGTTGACCGGACTTCGGTATTCCGGAGGCCGGGGTGATTTCAGGCAGTTTGACTCGTTCGTCGACGGCAGTCTCTGCATCTCTATCTGCAGCGGCCAGCTTGTCGAATATACCCTCTGCCTGGTTTTCCATATTCGTCATCGTAGCGGCGAATTTCTCGGTTGTTTCTGCTGCCGCTTCTGTTATCGCTGATTTCCTTTCATCATTCGCGACGGCAGTGACCGTCTCTTGCATTTCCTCGATGTCCACGTCAACAAACGGATCCGGACTGACTTCGGAATCATCTGACGATCTGCCCAGAAGAGCGGCTAAGCTGAACCACGATTTTTTCTTTTCCTCGTCCGGCGTCTCATCGTCCTCGGACGACTCCAGCTCGCTGGAAACCAGTTGTTCGCCCAATTCAGATTGTGCTGACTCAGCGGCTACTGTCTCTGCAGCTTTATCCTGAGCTTCCAGTTCTTCCAGGCTTAGGTAATCCGATCGAGTGATCAGATTTCTCAGCCTGGTACCAGAGCATCCGGATGCGCCAATCAGCATACCGGCAATCAGGATTGTCATCAGCTTGTTCGGAATCATCAGGCCGAACCTTCCATGAATAGCGTCTTGAATTGCCAACAGCCAGTGCTCGGGTGGCCCCCGTCTGTTTCATTGTTTCGACTATTCTGATGATTCCCAAAAATCTCGTTGGCGCAAAGGCACTAGTATTAGTGACACTAGGCCACGTGGAGTTCCGATCCGGAGACCGAGGGGGTTTGCGCAGAAATGGGGGAAGGTGGTGGTTGCGCGGGGATAAGTCGCGAATTCTCACGAGGCAGGGAAAAACTTGCTCATGCTGCAGGCAGTCCGGACGTTGCCTTTGGTGAATGCAGTCCGGCCGCACTAATCTGATCAAGGAAGACGAAACTCACAGTGTTTGCGGACCGCATCCAAAGCTGCTTCAGTTGGCAAGGCACGCAGCAGTTGTACGGTCCCCAAAAAAAAACAGGAAGCAACGTGATGTTGCTTCCTGTTCGGTTCTTCAATTCTGGTCTGAATTGCAGACGACTGCATCAGAGATTGTCAGAACTAGTTTTGGTAGTCGACGACAATGTGTCCCTTCTTAACCCGAACGTCCACGGCGTATTTGCCGTAGTCATATCGCACCCGATCTCCATGGCGTCTGCATCTCACTTGTTCGCATCCGCATGGCGGCACGCAGATCTGAATGTACACGCATTTCGGAGCACAACAGTTGCAAGGGTCATTACAAGCACACGGGTCATTAACCTGAATGATCTTAGGGACGGCACAGGGGTGCATTTCGCGTTTGTCGACATACCGCACACACTGAAAGAGCGGCTGTGGTGCTTCGTCAACATAAATTGCACCGTTAAGTACGTTTCCACCGACTGTAGGCCCGAATACCGCACCGGGAACGGCCGGGATAGGGGTCAGGTCAGCCGCACCTGCAGGGCCAGCGATGCAAATGGCAAGGCAAATGCCGGCCAGTTGAGTGAGTCTTTTCATTGTCTTTCCTTTCGTCTTGTTTGAGTGGCGTGTTGATTTGGGCTGCACGAATGGTGAGACATGCGTCCTACCTGTTAAATGCCATCTGAAATCCGTTAGTCAATGTGGATGTGAAGATTGCCACTTGTTTTGGCGTCGGATCCTCCGTTTCTGCCAACATCGGACATTATCCACTGTACGTTATTCGGGCAATGTGGCCAGACTCAACCGAAAATGCCAACAAATTCAGTAATCTGGGAAAGGTGCTTCGTTTTGGTCACCGCTTAGGTCTGTGGGCTCTGGGATGTGTCTGCTGGACACTTGGTGAGACCAGACAAATAAGACACTGCTTTCATGGTCGGGGCACAAACGTTGATACTTTTCATCATCAATCTGCCGACATGTCTTGGGCCTCTTAACCCGACATTCAGTTCCATCTTGGCCGAACTCAGCGTTTGCTTTAGCATCCCAACGGACCTCCCTGAACATCATCGCGTAAAGTGGCCGAGGAACGTTTGTCGATGGACTTCAACATCCGTCCCATCTCAAGAGTCTGCGCTGCAACCGGAGAATCGCTGGTGGCTGGCAGCACGTGCTGGTCGGTATTAGTTGAAGAAGAGGGCCGGATGGTACGTCACGATTACTCTTTGGAAGGCTGGACAGGTCCCCCAGGTGCAGCTGTTGGATATTGGCAATGCGAGGTTCCGGCGGAATCCGGTTCGGGGCCCCGGTTAATAGACCCGGATTCACTGTTCGATTATTTCGTGCAGTTGTGTGAATCTCCAAATACGGTGGAACAGGATTATCAATATGTATTGGCGCTGCTGCTGTTGCGGAAACGCCGGTTGATTCTGGATCAAACGGTAGAAATTGATGATCGACCTGTCATGCGTCTGAACGGAAGCGGTGGCGAAGGGCCATTCGATGTTGAGGAGCGTGAACTGACAGAGCAACAGATTCTGCAACTGCAGGACCAGCTTTTTGGCGGAACGCCCGAAGCCGCCGCATAACAGTATTGTTGGCCAGGGACAGAGCCGTACCAGGATCATGGAATGATCGACCACTTCTTTCGAATTCTGCCTGCAGTCGTCGTGCTGGCGATCAGCAGCGGTTGCCAGCTGCCGTGGCACAAGGAAGAGGCTCGGTACGTCGATCCTGCACTGCCCATGAGTCTCAGTACCGGCGAACTGGTCGATTATCTGAATCGGCAGAACCAGGGTCTCGAAAGCTGGCGCTGTACGACAACTCGCATGGAAGTCCGACTGCCAAATGCCCTGCCCGTACGTTTGAAAGGCAACATCGCCTGCCAGGCCCCACGGCGTTTCCGCCTGACCGCGGACAACGTGATTGCTCGTGCAGACCTGGGTTCCAACGATAACCGTTGCTGGTTCTATTCAAGGCCGGGTGAACCGGCTGTGATGACATGGAAGCACGAAGATTCTGCAATGATCCAGCAGGTACCCAGCGGTGTTCCGTATATTGACCCGAACTGGTTGATGCTGGTCCTTGGGGTGACACCACTCGACGCGACCGACTACGAAGTCAGCAAAGGTCTTGCCCGGGAACGCGAGTTGTGGTTGAGCGCCATCGAAGACAGTCCGTCCGGACGACCGCTTCGTAGAGTGGTGAAGGTTGACACAATTCGCGGTGTCATTCGAGAACACTCTGTATACGACAGTGAAGCAAATCCACTGGTGCGAGCACATCTGAGTCGACATCAGTCGTGGAATGGTCATCTGATTCCCAAGCTGGTGAAGCTGCAGTTTCCTCAGATGGATTCAGAGATCACACTGACGTTTGAGGATATCGAAACAAATCCACACCTGCCGGAAGGACTGTGGAGACTGCCGGATGACAATGTCCAGGTGGTCGATGTGGCCAATGTGATTCGGCAAAAGTTTTCTGCCCAGTACGGTCGGCAGAAAATGGCGTCTCCGCCGGCATATTCGCCACGCGTCCGTCTGGAGCCGCCTGTCTTTCGAAAGAACGACAAGACGGCCCTGTCACCGACCGAATCAACTTTTGATGGCGCGTCGGGCGCTACGACAGACATTGCAGCGCCGGACTGGGACACGCCAATATCGTTCAGCAAGCCGGCCACGGCCGGTGACACGTTCGGACCACAGAACGCCGCGTCTCGGCCGCCAAACCCGAAGAGCAAGTGGAACTGGAAGTGGTGGCAATAAGGCCGCGGCTTCGGACCACACATACTGGCGTTGGCAAGCGGCTGCGTCACTGACGCTCTGGCTCTTATCCGGCAGCGGCGACAGCAGCCTTCATCTTTGCCAGACCAGTCTTTGCCACTGTCAGAGCATCCTGTTTCCAATAGTCTCTGTTGAACAGTTCCAGCGACAGAGCGACGGAACGTCCGTTGCCGCCAATCATGTTCAGGATGTCTGAAAGCGGAGCGATCCCGTCTCCGGGATAAACGCGGTGTGAATCATTCATCTCTTCCCGAACCGGTGAATCCGGGTAGTCGTTCATGTGAAATGCGTGAATCGCGGAATCGTTCAGCAGGGCCAAACCGCCAAACTGCGATCCGCCTTTGAAAATGTGATACACATCGGGCAGCAGGCACGCCTTCGGATGGCTGGCTTCGACACAAGCCATGACGGATTCTCCCAGCCGTGACAGGTTCGTGCTGTGCCCCCACACCTCAAGTTGAGGAACCACGCCGATTTCGTCACCAATTTCCAGCAGAGTCCGGTATCGCTCGGCGACAACAAACAGATCCAGCTTCGGTCCCTTTGTCGCCCCTGTTGGGGGAGCGGCGATACGAAGACCACCGATCTGCGTGAGAATGTCCATGTCCCGCTTTGCATCTTCCAGCCCCTGTTTGCGGCGCTCCGGTTCGTCTGCGATCCACTGAGCAAACCCGATCGCGCTTTCGACGGTTAATCCTGCGTCGTTGATTCTCTTTCGTAAATCGGCCAGGCTTCCGCCCGCTTCGACATACTGTGACAGATGTCGCATCCACGGTTCAATGCCCGTGTAGCCAGCGTCAGCAGCGATCTGAACCTGCTCTACAATGTCCTGGGTCTGTTCACGAATCGTGCTGGTATTGAAGCAGAACGTAAACGAATCGGCTGCAGCAAGAGGTACCGGCGCTGCGGCGGTTGCCGATGCTGTAGCAGGAAGCAGCGTGGCAGCTGCGGCTGAGGAAAGAAAATTGCGGCGGGTAGTTGTCATAAGAATTCAGCGGCTGGGGAACGGCGTTTAGACGCGAGTTCCGGGGTTTGAAGAAGAATGAACGGCAGCGGCATTCTGGCGGCAGAAGGAACCAGATGGAAGCCTGCCGTCTGTCAATCTGCCCAGGCCTTTTGTCAACGAGGCAGCGAAGCAAGTATTAGCGGACAGAAGACGAGTTGCGGGCTGGATAAGATCTTAATTCTCAGCTGCTGTCACAGCTTTCCGCTTTATTCTTCTTCCGATCGGCCTGCGGCCTCATTCCAGAAGAACACCGGCCCCATGAACCCCGATTCTCTCACTTAGGTTGGTACTAAAATCGGGGTAAGGTCAGTAGCGTCTTCAATACGGCCTCGACAGCCTGCCGCGATTCCACACCGACGTTGCATGGCGCCTTAATGACGGCATATCGAACGTCCTGGTTCTCGTCATCGAGTAACGGAATCAGAGTGGGTACTGCCCAGTCGGCGACTCGTGACCTCATGCGGGCGATTCGGTCGGCGACGTCCTCTCTTTCCTCGGACGTTCCGTTGTTCAGAACCTCCTGAAAGATCGGCACGGTGAGGGAGTATCCCGGATCGATCCTCCACAACGCATTGGCCGAGGCGATCCGCGACCGGGCACCGAACACGTCATCCTGTCCGGCGGACTCTGAGGCTGGTATCGCATCGTGTGCTGTCGCAGGTAAGAAATTATCGCTGGTGGCTCAAGTTTCGTTTGCTGAATCGGTGTCTGAGCGACGGACATGGGTGACCGTCCACTGCACTATTCCCGGTTTGGTGCAGTGCTTCCGAGGATCTTCCGGATTTTTTCAGTCCGGCAATTTCTGCCGGTGTGGCGGCGCGATGAATTCAATTCCCGGTTGTGCCGAATGTTGCCTGGCGAATGCACTATCTGCCGGAGTCAGACGTGGGTGACTGTTGGCTTTGTTGACAGCCATCGATAGCCGCCCGAATTGTATTGCGTGCCGCACGTGACCGACTTATTGTCTGCCCTGCTCTCCGGTCACGTCGGGTTCGTGACCACAATTGTCGAATGGTATGTGTCTGAGCTGTTGCTAATCGGGTCTGCGATCTCTCACTCTCGCAGATGCAACACTCAATTCAGGCCACCGACATCGTTTCTTATATGATGCTCAGGCAGGGTTCTCGTTACTGTTTCTCCAACCTTCGTGCGTTCTGCTTCAACCGGGACACAGCGATGCCTCTCCTTTCACTCTCCCCTCTTTCATTCTTCTCCGCGGTTCTGCCTGTTCGGTCGCCATGCGTGACGGACGAGGCGTACCGTTGCGATCATGGTAGTGACCGCCATGAAACACCGTAGCTCCCTGAAGATTGCTATGTCTGACATATCACGACAGTGCCAGTTGGGCATGCGCGTCCTGGCGACAGGCGTACTGTTGTGCAGCTGCGGCTGCGCCAGCAGTCTGCTGAATCTGTCGGGCGCAAACGCCATCGGCTCGAAGTTTGCCGACATGGTCAGCGGCGAGCGACAACGGGTTGTGCGCAAGGAGGAAGACAACGACTTCGGAACGAAAGTCGAAACACCGTTGTTGCGCGAGTACATCAGTGTGACGGGTAATAACCTGGTGGCGCTGCGTGGTGTTGGTCTGGTGACGGGCCTGGACGGCACTGGCGGAGATCCGCCACCGTCACACCTGCGCACGGAACTGCTGGAAGAAATGACGCGACGCGGGATCAAGAATCCCGGCCACATACTCGCCTCAAGAAACACTGCGGTTGTCATTGTAACGGCCTACTTGCCTGCGATGGTCAGGGAAGATCAGCGATTTGATGTGCGAGCTGTGTTGCCGCCAAACAGTGAAGCGACCAGCTTAAAGGGAGGGTGGTTGCTGGAAACCCGTTTGTCGGAAGAACAATCCATTGCCGGTCGAGGCAATGTTAAGGGACATCAGTATGCGATGGCTCATGGAGCAATTCTGACGGCGCTGGGCGACGGGGGCAGCAAAAAAGCCAGTCCGGCAATGCTGCGTCGAGGTTCGATTCCCGGTGGTGCTGTATCGAACACAGAACGGAACCTGAAAGTCATCCTTAGAAACGAAAATCGTGGACTCAAGACGTCCAAGCGAATTGAAAATGCGATTTCAAGTCGACTGCACGACTACAACCGCTTTGGTCAGCGGATTCCAATGGCCGAAGCCAAAACGGATCTGATGATCGAGTTGAAGGTCCATCCGCTTTATCGCAATAATTTTCCGCGGTACCAGCAGATGATTCGCAGCATCGCGTACAAAGAGACCGATATTGGCCGCCGGCTGCGAACCGAAGAACTGGCTCGAAAGATATTGGAGCCGGAAACGACCGAACAGGCTGCTCTGCAGCTGGAGGCCATTGGAGGCGATGGTATTCCCTTCCTGAAAACTGCTCTGCGAAGTTCAAACCTGGAAGTTCGTTTTCATGCGGCTCAGGCACTGGCGTATCTGGAAGACAGCAGTGGTGTTGAGGTGTTGAAGCAGGCGGCGATGGAAGAATCCGCTTTCCGCGTGTATGCACTCGCGGCTCTATCGATTATTTCCGATGCTGATGGTGTGGTGGCCCTGCGCGAACTGCTGTCGGAGGATTCACTTGAAACTCGCTACGGAGCGGTTCGAGCGTTAAAGGAAAACAATCCACATGATCCGGGGCTGGGAACCCGTATCTACGCGCACAAATTCGTGCTGCATGCGATTGAATCCGACGCGACCCCGGCCGTCCATGTTGTACGGTATCGTGCTCCGGAAGTCGTTGTGTTTGGGTCACGCCAGGAGCTAAGGCTACCCGCTGTCCTGAACGTTGGTAATCGAATACGCGTGATGGGCGACGCTGGTGACAGTCATGTCACGATTTCGAAGTATGCACTGGGCCGCGATCCCGAACGTTTCGTCGTTTCAACAAACCTTGTCGAAATCATTAACAGTATTGCCGAACTTGGTGCAAGTTATCCTGACGTCGTACAAATGCTGCTGGAAGCTGATGCGCAGCACAATCTTGCTGGCGAACTCGGTATTGATCGTCTGCCTCAGGCTGGTCGAGTCTTTCTGCGACGGTCCAGCGAGAGTGGCAGTACAGAAAAGAAAACGAAACTGGGAACTCCGTCGCTGACACCGGGGCTGTTTGATCGGGTGGAAGAATCGGATCAGGACACGACCGAGGAAGACAATTCGTCACTGGCACGGATGTTTGCAGCGCGGGAGACCGGCGACGAAGACAGTAATGACATTGAACAGCCAGACGCAGCGACGGCGGCCGCTGTACCGGATAATGTCAATGACGAACAGATCACTGCAGCTGCGGACAACAGCGGTGCGAGTCTTTCGGAAGAGTCCCCCGCAGGTGATGCTTCGACGGAATTTGAAGTGGAACAGTCAGAATTTCGTGAGCCGCTTACTTCAAGAGTGCGTCGAGTCTTCTTTTCGCCGTTTCAGAAAGAGGAATGACTTTTCTGATCCGCGTTCTCAGGCCGGAGCCTGAGAGCCAGTCGTCAATTCATCAGGCCCAAACAGACCGTTTCTCTATCCAATGCTCAAGTCGCTCGAACTCTTCGGCTTCAAGAGTTTTGCCGACAAGACCGTCTTTGAATTCCACGAAGGCATCACCGGCGTTGTGGGACCAAACGGTAGCGGCAAGAGCAACGTCGTAGACTCAATCAAGTGGCTGCTGGGCGATCAGAGCGCGAAGAGTCTTCGTGGCAAGGAGATGACAGATGTCATCTTCAACGGGTCGTCCAGCCGCGGTGGCGCTCAGTTTGCCGAAGCCACGCTTGTTTTTGACAACTCGTCGCGTTTTCTGCCACTGGAAAACGATGAAGTTTCGGTCGGTCGTCGCCTGTGGAAATCCGGTGATTCTGAGTATCTGATTAACCGGAACACGGCACGTTTGAAAGACGTTCGTGAACTTCTGGTCGGAACGGGTGCCGGGGCTGCGTCCTATTGCATCATTGAGCAGGGGCGAGTCGACCAGATCCTGCAGTCCAACGCTGCCAATCGCCGGCTCATCTTCGAAGAAGCTGCCGGAATCAGTCGCTTTAAGCAGCGGCGTAACGAAGCCGAACGCAGACTGGAACGTGTCGAACAAAACCTGCTGCGGCTGACGGATATCGTTGATGAGGTCGAATCCCAGGTTAACGCGGTAAGGAATCAGGCAAAGCGGGCGATGCAGCTGCGTGATGTGTCCACGGAGCTTGAGAAGCTCTGGGTGGGCATGGTGGCGGACGATTTTCGTCGGCAGTCCATGGTGCGCGAGACGCTTACGAAGACGAAGGATGAAGCGTCGGCACATCTTACGGAAATGCGTGAGCGGCAGCAGCAGGCGGAACGGGAACTGACGAATGCCGATCTTGTGCTGGCTGAGGTTGACGACGAACTGCGCGAAGTGGAGCGGAATCGGGCGGAGCTTCGCAGTCGTATTGCCAGTCTGGAAACGACGTTGCGGCATCATTCCGGTCGTGAATCGGAACTGCAGTCCGAAGGGCTGCGTCTGACGCGTCAGCGAACGCTGATGGATGGCCGCGTCGGCGAAGCGGAGAAGGAAGAGCAACACCTGCAGAACGTCCTGGCCCTGGAACAGAAACGTTTTGCTGAACGCAGGAAGGAACAGGAAGATGGTGCAGCGCGTCTGCACGAACTGCACGCGTCGCTGGACACAGCACAGGCCGGTATTCAGCAGTCCCGCGACGAGTTGATTGAACAGAGTCGACAGAATACTGAGTTGGCGACACGGTTAGGCGGACTGCGGCATGAACAGCAGTCGCTGCAACAGCGTCGCGGTGAACTGTTGGAGGCACGTGACGTTCTGATTGCGGAGACCACAGATCTTGAACAGCAGCTGAAGAACCAGAACGAATTGATGGATACGGCACAGGCCGCACTGCACGCCGCTGAAGAATTCGGCGACCGTTTGCTGAATGAACGTGATGATCTGCTGAATGAACAGTCCCAGTCGCGTGATTCTCTGGCCGAATTGCGCGAGCAGCGCAGTGCGGCTGTCGCCAGAAAGACGGTGCTTGAGGATCTGGAAGTCCGTCAGGAAGGGTTTGGCATTGGTGCACGGGAAATCCTGAAACGTGCAGAAGAAGGCGCGTCCGAACCGTGGAGTCTGATTCGCGGCAGCGTGGCTGACCTGCTCGATGTTGATATGGAAAATGCAGCACTGCTGGAAGTTGCGCTGTCAGGCAGAGCCCAGTTGCTGGTCATTGACAGGTTGTCGCCTCTGATTGACTACTTGAACTCCGGACGTTGCCAGATTACCGACCGAGTCGGTTTTGTGTCGCTTGAGGATTCTGCTCCGGCCGCTGCGTCTGAACAAGATTCTGCCCGTGATCCGGAAACAAAAGGTCCGCCAGACACTGATGGCACCGCGCACAAAGGTTCGCAGAATCCGACCTGGTGCGGTGACCTGGCACTGGGAATGTTCGGAGATGACTGGCTGGACTCTGATATCGGACCGTTAGTCAGTGAAGAATTTGTACCGGAACTTAATGTCACATGGGTAGACGAAAATGGCGAGATACCGATCGCAAAGTCCGTGTTTTCTTCTTTAAATTCAAAGGTTGTCAGTCTTGTCGACATGCCGGGTGTCGTTGGTCGAGCTGACAGTTTGGCGCGATCACCCAGACACATTCCCACTCTGGCTTCGCAATTACTGGCCGACACGTGGGTCGTCCAGTCCCTCAACGATGCTCTGCGTCTGCAGACGGAAGTAGGTGACGATTACAGGTTTATTACGCTGCAGGGAGAGCTGGTCGAAAAGGACCGCACGCTGTTCACTGGCAGCATTCGCAGTGAATCTGCTGTTGTGTCTCGCAAGAGTGAACTGCGCCGTTTGAAAAATGAACTGCATCGCATTGAACACCTTGTTTCTGAAAGAGATATAAGGCTGCAGAAAATTGTCGGATTCATCGAATCGGCCGACGAAGAACTGCAAACCGGGCGGGACACCGTCAATCGCTGTACAGCAGAACTCAGAACACATCAGCAGTCGGTTGCCGAACTGCAGCAGGCGATGAACGCTGGTCAGGCCAACGACAGAAAGCTGACGGATCAGTTGGGTTCGTTGAGTGCAGCAATTGCGACACTTGAAGAACAGATTGTCGACGGTCGTACAGAACAGGAAGCTGCAGAAGAACAATTCGAAAAGCTTCAGGGACTGATCGAAGCGGCCGAACGTGATCTGGTTGAGGACCGTCGACAGGTTGATATTCTGGAAAAAGGCAGGACGGAAGCGGATCTGGAACTCACCCGATCAGAAGAAAGACTGCTGGGAATTCGTGACGCTGTTGAACGGCTGGAAGACGATCTGCAGCAGCGCAGACTTCAGCAGCAGGAAGCGGCCCGGCGTCAAAAGGTCGGCACGGAGCGGCTGGCCGAGCTCAACCTGAGCCAGTTGAACGTCAATGCTGAAATGTCTGAGCTGCACGTAAATGATGATCAGCTGACAACTCGGATCATGCAGCGCAGCGAAGCCCGCCAACTACTGCGGCAACATCGTCAGGAGGCGACTGCAGCCGAGCAACAGGCACGGGAGACCTGTCGTCAGCACGAAACGATGTTCCACGAAGCCGAAATGAAGATTAATGCGATCAATCACCAGCTTGAGACCTCAGCGGAACGCATTCAGGACGAATTTCAGATCTCAGTTGAACAGGCGGTTCAGTCCGGTCGATCTGCCATTGCCGTCTGGCTGACCGAACACGCTGATGCCGACAGTGAAACACTTTCCATAGACGAGGACGGGCAGAACGATGTGCAGGTCCATGGTGATGACTCACCTGAGACGGCAGCAACGGATTCCGCAGGCGGTTCGTTTGACGAACCCCTTGAGATCACGGTTGACGATGCTTCGGTTCAGCAGATTCTGCGCGATGACGAACGATACGAGCCGCTGCGTGCAGCTGTAGACGACCGCATCGGACAGCTTCGCAGACAGCTGAAGAAGATTGGCAATGTCGGCACCGAAAGCCTCAATAACCTGAATGAACTGGAATCTCGCTTTGGTCGACTGCACTCGCAGCTGCAGGATCTTGAAGCCGCCCGAGATACGCTTCGTGAAATGGTGCGGCAGATTAACGTTGAGAGCCAACGCATGTTCGAGGAATCGTTCGAATGTATTCGCGGACATTTTCGCGAACTGTTCCGGCGTCTGTTTGGCGGCGGAGAAGCAGACGTCATTCTGGAAGATCCTGAAGATGTGCTGGAATGTGCGATCGATGTCGTCGCCCGGCCTCCTGGCAAGGAGTTACGCAGTATTTCCCTGCTCAGCGGTGGAGAAAAGACAATGACTGCAGTTGCATTGCTGCTGTCTATCTTTAAGAGTCGGCCAAGTCCGTTCTGTATTCTGGATGAAGTGGATGCTGCTCTTGATGATGCCAACATCGCGCGATTTGTGGGTGTCCTGAAAGATTTCCAGCAGGAGACACAGTTCATCATGATTACCCACCGCAAGCCAACTATGGCCGTGACTGATGTTCTGTATGGTGTGACAATGGAGGAATCCGGCATTTCGAAGCGATTGGTTGTCAGATTTGAAGAAATTGACGAAAAGGGCAACTTCGTTCCGCGACAGGGCACTCAGAATCGTGCGGCCTGACAAGATTCTGAGTGGGACGGGCGGCAGACGATAAGTCCCTGTGTTCACTCGACAGCCACTGTTTCCGTCTCGCACGCACGGAAAACCTGCAGCGGGTAGCTTCTGCCAGCAGAATTCCAAAGAAAAGTTTGCTGCCGAATGCAGCGCTGGATATGGGTGGGGAAGCTGGGTTGACTCTGTCGGTCTGGTTATCTGAGAACGGTGGCAGGGACTGGATGGCGACAGATTGTGCCTGCAACTCCGCGAATGCGAGTTATGAAGAAGATAGGCAAGTCTTACAGCAGGTTGTTCTCCTTCAGGTGTTGTTGACGGGGCAGGTAGTACCCTGTGCAGCGCTGTTAAGAAGCTTAAAGTCGGCGCTACCGGATTGACGAAAACTTTCTCAGGCGAATGTCACCTGTTGTGACAGTGAGCAACCCGATGCTCGCTGTAGGGAGGCCAGGATCATGACCGGCTCGTTCGCCAGGGGGGATAATCAGTTTCGACCGTGCAGAATGGAATCTGTCTGTGTGGTTGCGCGGCTTTTCGCGTAATCCTCGATCTCTGATCATCCTTCCGCCCCAATGTGTCATGTGATGATGCAGGGTTGCCCGCACGCAACTCAAATTGGACCCCTGTCACTTCCCCGACCCGTAATCTGATTGCGGTCACACGACGTTCTGATTTTTTGGACATTGTTCCGGCAAATCATCCGCGGTTGGACAGTAGGGGGTGACGATTCGGTTTCTCAGGACGGGAAGCCGGGTTGTGAAGTGAGAATTGATTGGAGAGCCCGCCCATGAAAACGATCTTCACTACTGGACAGGTAGCTAAGATCTGTAAAGTTGCCCCGCGGACGGTCTCGAAGTGGTTCGACTCCGGACGACTTCGCGGCTATCGAATTCCTGGCTCACAGGACAGGCGCATTCCTCGCGAACATCTGATTCGCTTCCTTAAGGAACATGGAATGCCCCTCGGTGAGTTGGAAGACGAAGCGATGGGTAAGATTCTGTTGGTTGGATCAGACGGCACGACTCGTTCGAGTCTTGACGAAATGATGGCCAACGATGACTTTAAGATCGAAACTGCCTCCAGTGGCTTTGAAGCCGGAATCCAGGCTGAGTCTGTTCACCCCGATTGTGTGGTGGTCGACTTTGTTATGGGCCGCGAAGAAGCTTTGATGATCGCACAGAATCTCAAGAAGAACGGTGAGTACGAAGAGACCGTTTTGATTGGACTTCTGAGTGACGAAGACAATGCGTCCGGTTTCGACCGAACTGTCTTCAACGAAACGTTTCGTAAACCGTTCGACGCAGCATTGCTGGCCGAACGAATTCGAACGCTCGTAAACCGCAGAAAGCAACTGGCCTAGTCAGTTGATAAGGCAAGGCACCGTTCGCGGTGCTGACCCTGGAAACATGCCATCACGGGGTTCATTCTTTCGAGAATGAGCTTCTGATGGCATTTTTTCTGCGCGCTGGCTTCCCGCACTGCAGCGGCAACCGGAATTGCGTCTTCTTTGAGCCCGGTACGACCACCGCCGGGTGGTCTTGTTGCTTGCAACAGGGGTTGCGCAGCAATATGAGGCGACTTTCTGCCGCATTGATTGCGATCAGGTCATTTAACCGCCGCCTGATGTGCCTGGGGCACCCCGTTTGCTGGCAAACGGTACTACCCAGCTGACGTACCCGACTCGCCAGGTGATCCGATGCACCCGGACACCCAACTCGTTGCCGCTGATCATTCAATCGTCGCTGCAGACCTGCTAGCATCCAGCACTGGCTCGCCGGACGAAGTGCCTGCGATGCCAAACGATGTTCACCGCCCCGATCCTGTGTGGAACCTCACCATGAATCGCTTGCTCACGCTTTCTCAATTGTTGCTGATTGGTACGGTGTTTTCCGGACCTGTCCTGTCGGAAGACGCTATGCCGAAACAGATTCGATCGATCGAGGGGATTACCGAATACGAACTGGACAATGGCCTGCAGGTGCTGTTGCTGCCGGACGCGTCACGACCGACCGTTACGGTGAATCTGACGATCTTTGTTGGCTCACGGCACGAAGGCTACGGCGAAGCTGGCATGGCGCACCTGCTGGAACACATGGTCTTCAAAGGCACACCCGACCATCCTGAAATACCCAAAGTCATGAAGGAACGTGGAGCGCAATTTAATGGGACAACATGGCTGGACCGCACCAACTACTATGAAACTCTGCCTGCCAGCGACGAAAATCTGGAATTCGCCATTCATCTGGAGGCAGACCGCATGGTTAACAGCTTTATTAAGGCCGAAGACCTGGCTTCCGAAATGACCGTCGTTCGCAATGAGTTTGAACGAGGCGAGAACAGCCCCTCACGAGTGCTGATGCAGCGGATGATGGGGGCGGCGTATGAGTGGCATAATTACGGTAAATCAACGATCGGAAATCGAGCTGACATCGAACGCGTTCCTGTTGCCAATTTAAAGGAGTTTTACAATCGCTTCTATCAGCCCGACAACGCGATGCTCGTTGTCGCCGGCAAGTTTGAGCCGGAGAAAGCATTGAAGCTGACTCAACAGTACTTCGGCGCACTGCCGCGGCCGGAACGCAGACTCAATCGCACCTATACAGAAGAGCCTGCTCAGGATGGTGAACGGCTGGTCACGCTGCGACGAGTCGGCGAAGTGCCCATGGCTGGTTTAACGTATCACATTCCTGCCGGCGGCCATCCGGATTATCCGGCGGTTGACGTCCTTTCCACGATCATGGCAACGGAACCGTCCGGGCGCCTTTACGACAGCCTTGTCAAGAAGCGACAGGCAGCGTCTGTTTTCGGATCGACATTCGCCCTGCATGATCCGGGGATCGTACTGTTTGGCGGCGAGTCGGCGCAGGGCATTGACGGTGCCGACCTGCTGCAGGGCATGATTGACGTTGTGGAAGGTGCTGCCAAAGAGGGCTTTACGGATCAGGAAGTGGAACGAGCCAGGCAGGAACTGTTGAAGCGGCGAGAACTAAACGTCGCCAGTTCCCGAGGCATCGCGGTTGAACTCAGCGAATGGGCGGCTCAGGGCGACTGGAGATTGTTCTTTCTGTATCGGGACCGTCTTGAAAATGTAACGGCCGATGATGTTCAGCGTGTTGCAGCCGCATATCTGATCGAGAACAATCGCACGGCCGGCCTGTTTGAACCCACCGAAGGACCGGAACGGGTGGCCGTTCCGGCCACGCCGGATCTGGCAGAAATGATTGGCGACTACAAAGGTCGTGAACAGATCGCCCAGGGTGAAGATTTTGATGTTGCACCGCTGGCGGTCGAAGATCGCATTTCGCGAGCTGAGTTGCAGACCGGGATCAAGGTCGCATTGCTGCCCAAGAAGACTCGAGGCGAAACGGTCAACCTGAAACTGACGCTGAGGTATGGCAGTCTGGAGACGTTAATGGGCAGGGCAGCCGCGGCAGAAATGATGCCTTCGATGCTCACCAAAGGTACCGAAAACATGTCGCGTCAGGATATTAAGGATGCTCTGGACACTTATCGTGCTCAGTTGCGGGTCTCCGGGAGTCCTGGCGAAGTTCAGGTGACTCTGCAGACTCTCCGCAGCAACCTGCTGCCAGCACTCGAGATTATCAGCGAGGTGCTGCGAAACCCCGTCTTTCCGGCAGAAGAACTTGAGCTGATCAGGGAAGCACGCCTTTCATCGGCTGAACAGCGACTGGTTGATCCCACGTCGATCGCTTCAAACACTGTTCAGAGGAAGATAAGCGTTTATGAGTCTGACGATCCACGTTACATCGCCAGCCTGACGGAGGAAATTGATCGTATTAAGGGTGTGACGATTGATCAGGTTAAGGATCTGCATGCTTCACTGCTGTCCGGTCAGCATGGCGAGTTGTCCATTGTTGGTGACTTCGAACCGGCTGAGGTTGGCTCTGCGATTGAGGCGATAACCGGCGGCTGGCAGTCCTCTGCGAAATACGATCGCATTCCGAATATTTCGGTGAACAATGAAAAGGGCGATCTGCAGAGAGTGAACACGCCGGGTAAGGCTCAGGCGACTTACTTCGCTGCTATGACGCTGCCGATTGGAAACGACGATCCGGACTATGCAGCATTGTCGCTGGGCAACTACATTCTTGGTGGCGGTGCGCTGTCGTCCCGCCTGGGAAATCGTGTTCGTCAGGACGAAGGCCTGTCGTATACCATTCAGTCGGCTTTTCAGGCCTCTGCCGTCGACAAACGCAGCGTATTTTACGTGTTTGCAATCGTCAATCCGGACAATGCCGACAAGCTCCACGGCGTCATCCGGGAAGAGCTGGAGAAGCTGCTGAAGGACGGTATTACGGAAGAAGAGTTAACTGAACAGAAGGCAGGTTTTCTACAGCGACAGGAACTTTCACGGACCAGTGACAGTTCACTGGCGTCTCTGATGGGGACACATTCTCAGACTGGTCGCACTATGCAGTTCACCGCTGATTTTGAAAAGAAGCTTAGTGAGTTGACCGTTGCAGACGTGAATGCAGCCTTGCGGAAGCACATTCAGCCGGACCGACTGTACATCGTAATGGCCGGAGATTTTGAAAAGGCAGAAGCTGAATAATGATCAACACAAACATATTGCCGTTGATACTGAGTATCCTTGTTGCTTCCACCTCATTTGCTCAGGACACCACCCTCGTGTATCCCGAGACAAGAACTGTGCCGCAGGTCGATGACTTTCATGGCACCAAAGTCGACGATCCCTATCGCTGGCTGGAAGATGATGTCCGTGAATCGGATGATGTTGCTGCATGGGTGGACGCACAGAACAAGCTGACGTTCGATTACCTGAAACAGCTTCCTGGTCGGGACCGCATAGAAGAACGGGTCACAGAACTCTGGAATTACGAAAAGATCAGTGCTCCTTCGAATGAAGGTGGCCGCTACTACTTCTTTCGCAACGACGGACTGCAGAACCAGAGTGTTCTGTACGTTCAGGAGACTCTGGACGATGAACCGCGAATTCTGATTGACCCGAACACGTGGTCTAAAGACGGTACGGTCGCACTCGCTGGTTCAGAATTCAGCGACGACGGCAAGTATGGTGCGTACGGGATTCAGGACGGCGGTTCCGACTGGCGAACGTGGCGGGTTATGGAAATTGAATCCGGCGAGCTGCTGGATGATGAACTGAAGTGGATCAAGTTCAGTGGCATCGCGTGGACGCCCGACAGCAAAGGTTTCTTCTACTCACGCTACAACGAACCGGAGGAAGGGGCCGAGTTTCAGTCCCTTAACCTTAACCAGAAGGTGTTCTACCATCGAGTTGGAACAGATCAGTCTGCAGATGAACTTGTTTACGAACGCCCCGACAATCCGGAATGGGGTTTCGGTGCCGAGGTGTCGGAAGACGGCAAATATTTAATACTGACGATCTGGAAGGGAACCGACGATCGCTACCGCGTTGTCGTCAAGGACCTGCAGACGCCGGGTACAGAACTCTTCATGCTTATCGACAACTTCGATTACGAATACAGCTTTCTGGGCAACGAAGGTTCGACGCTGCTGTTCAAGACCAACCTGGATGCTCCTTTGCGACGTGTGATCGCAATCGATCTGAACAAGCCACAGATGGACAACTGGACGGAAGTTGTTGCGGAGGCTGAAAACACACTCACTAGCGCCAGTATCGTGGGTGATATGATCGTTGGGCGTTACCTGAAGGACGCCCGGACTCAGGTGCGGTGGTACAGTCTGGACGGAAAATTCGTCCGCGATGTTGACTTCCCGGGGATCGGTGCCGCATCTGGTTTTGGCGGGAAGAAGGACCACAAGGAAACCTTCTACAGCTTCAGCAGCTTTGCAACTCCACCCAGCACTTATCGGTACGACATCGAAACCGGTGAAAGCACGCTGCTGCGTCGGGCCGACGTGAAATTCGATCCGGAGGAGTATGAAACCAAACAGGTGTTTTATACCAGTAAGGATGGCACCAAAGTGCCGATGTTCATTTGTCACCGCAAAGGACTTGAACATGACGGGCACAACCCGGTCCTGCTATACGGCTACGGGGGCTTCAATATTTCATTGCCGCCATCGTTCCGGGTAAGTCGCCTGGCATGGATGGAATTGGGTGGAGTCTTTGCAATGCCCAATCTGCGAGGCGGCGGAGAATACGGAGAGCCGTGGCATAAAGCCGGGACGAAACTTCAGAAGCAGAATGTCTTCGACGACTTCATTGCAGCCGCGGAATGGCTGATCGAAAACAAGTACACTTCATCAAAGAAGCTGGCGATTCAGGGCGGCAGCAACGGGGGCCTTCTTGTTGGTGCCTGCATGACTCAGCGTCCCGACCTGTACGCTGCCTGTCTTCCGGCCGTGGGTGTCATGGATATGCTCAGATTTCATCAGTTCACGGCGGGGCGTTTCTGGGTGGACGATTACGGCAGTGCAGATAACCCGGACGAATTCCAGGCACTGCTGGCCTATTCACCGTATCATAATCTGGAAGGAGGAACTCAGTATCCGGCCACTCTGGTCACCACTGCTGACACGGACGACCGAGTTGTCCCAGGTCACAGCTTCAAGTTTGCAGCACAATTGCAGGCCTGTCAGTCCGGAACGAATCCCACGCTGATTCGCATTGAAACGCGAGCCGGACATGGTTCCGGCAAACCTACTGCCATGATCATTGAAGAAGTCGCTGACCTGTGGGCGTTCCTGGCGAAGAATCTCGATATGAAGCTGCCGGAATAGCGGCTTTCCTGCCAGGCATCAACGTTCGGGCGGCCGGGAAGATGCGGCGATTACCACCGCTCTACTGGTCCGTTCGGAACTTTCACCAATGCGGTTGGGATCGTCGACTGTCGCTCACCATGCCGCAACCGAACTTGGTCAACGATCCGGGCGAATTCTGTGGCTGATTCAAATCGCCGCAAACGGTCTTCCAGGTCTTCCGGAATACCCAGTCGAGCTCCATACCAGGCCGCGAACTTGCGAAACAACCGGCAGCTGTAGTCACCGTGCTGTTGAGTCATGAGCTCAAAATGGTCAGACAGGAAGGCGAGCTGCTCATCCGTCGTCGGTTGTCGTGGTTGCTGACCATTTTCAATGTCGTTCAGTTTTCGGAAAAGCCACGGGTCCAGCATGGCTCCGCGTCCTATTGCAACAGCCGCGCAGCCCGTTTCTTTCAGCATCGAATACGCATCAGCGGGCGTGCACACGTCGCCGTTTGCGATCACCGGCATCGACTTGACAGCCGCTACGGTTTCCGCAATTCCGATGCGGTTGACTGACCCCTGAAATCCCTGATGCCGAGTTCGTCCATGGACGGTCACAGCGGCAACGCCAATCCGTTCAAGTGCGGCTGCAAGTTGCGGTGCGGTGAGATTGTCACTGTCCCAGCCCAGTCGCATTTTGACTGTGACTGGCAGTCTGACAGCATCGATGACTCGCCCCACCATCTCCGTTGCTCCGGATGTGTCGCACATCAGGCGTGCTCCGCCCCCGGCTCCGTTGACCTTGGCCATGGGGCAGCCCATGTTAATATCGATGCCCTGGTAATCATGATCTTCCAGCCAGCGAGCGGCGGCAACCAGATGCTCAGTAACTCCGCTGAAGATCTGCACCGACAGTGGTCGGTCTTCCGGTGACGTTTCGACCAGCTCCATTGACTTGCGAGTCTGCGAAACCAGCATTTGCGCCTGCACCAGGTCTGTGGTCGCCAGCCCCAGTCCGCCCAGTCGCCGCAGTGCGACTCGAAATGCCAGATGTGTGTATCCGGCTAACGGTGCCAGAAAAAATCGGCTGAGCAGCGGTCTTCCGCCAATGGTGACTTCACGCGGAGTTGCGCAGACTCTGTCGGAATTCGATGTTGATTCGTTCATTCTTTCAGCACACCAAAGTCCCGCAGAGTTTGCGTGACTTCCATCATGGGCAGGCCCACCACGTTGGTGAAGCTGCCATTGACGGCTTCCACTAACATCGACGCACGTCCCTGAATGCCATAGCCCCCGGCTTTTCCGATGGATTCGTCGGTTGAGACGTACCAGTCTATAAGCCAGTCATCCAGGGTGCAGAACAGCACCTTTGTCTTGACGATCGATTCGCGAAATTGATCACCCATGGTGATTCGAAAACAGGTCCAGACTTCGTGATACCGGCCGGAATAGTATTCCCTGAACCACCGCCACACGGTCTGCTGCCATAAATCAACAGGTGGTTTTCCCAGCACAGTCGCTTTCTGATCGTCGCTCCAGGCGACGACAATGGTGTCGGCACAGATAACGACGTCTGGTGTCAGAGGCTCCGGCAACTGCTCTGAGACGTCAGCATGCTTAACAGCTACAATTTCCCGAAGTCTGGTCTCAAATTGTTCTGCCCCCCGCAGACCGTCAAACCCGGCTTCGTCGTCGGAAACTGGCGGGATGATTTGGAAGTCAACGTCGCCCAGGACCGACAGCAGCAGTTCACAGCGGCGAGGTGAACGAGAACCCAGAACAACGGACATCAATAATTTTCCTGACTCTCAGGGGCAGTTGAAACAGGCCGACATGATAACATGCTGTCATTCGTTGACAGCAGCAATCGTTCCAGAAGACCAGGAAAGCAAGACGTGAAGTCATTGACCAAAGAACTGTGGGTGGAAGTTCCTCAGCGGCGAGCGATCCTGTCGATTCATGACGACGTCGAACAGCTTGTTCGCGAAAGCGGCGTACAGGACGGACTGGCACTTGTTAACGCAATGCACATTACTGCCAGCGTGTTTATCAATGACAACGAAACCGGCCTGCACGCCGACTACGAACGCTGGTTGGAAGAACTGGTCCCCTTTGACGCGGGTACCGATCCGGCCAGTGGGGGCTATCTGCACAACCGCACTGGAGAAGACAATGCAGACGCTCATCACAAACGTCAGGTCATGGGGCGCGAAGTGGTTGTTGCCATCACGGGTGGTCAGTTGCACCTTGGACCGTGGGAGCACATTTTTTATTATGAATTTGACGGTCTGCGTCGGAAACGAATACTGGTGAAGATCATCGGCGACTAGGCACTTGTCCGCCTATCGGTGTTCGCGCTGTTTCAGTCCGGTTTAAGCTCCTGCGTCACAGAATACGAAGTACGTTTGATAACACCGAAAGCTGCCTGCTGAAACGCTGCCACTCAGAAACAGTTCGGTCGCAGTTTCGGGCTGGCAGTATCGTCCAGCAGCGATTCACTCTGCCACGGATATGCCGTGGAACTGGCCTTGCGGTCCGGCTTTCACGGCAGACTCCCCAAATGTCGAATATACGAGTAACGTGTTTGAATGCCGCCCGAGGGCCGCACACCATACAGAAACGCGTTCATAAACAAGCCTCAATTCCTGACTCTGGTGCAGAAGTTCATGAAACGCGCGATCGGACTGATTATTGGCATCGTCGTCTCCGTCGTTTGCTTTGCGTATTCCATGAAAGGAACATCGCTGGCGGATCTGCGGGCGGGTTTCCAGCAGGCTAACTATTTGACGCTGCCGCTGATGCTGGCCATGTTGTTCGGCTTTTATTGGTTGAAGGCCATGAGATGGTCATGGCTTCTGAAGCCTGTGACATCTCTGACAACTCGCCGGTTATTTCCACCTTTGTTGATCGGGTTTGCCGCGAACAACATTCTGCCCGCCCATCTGGGTGAGTTCGTTCGTGTATTTGTTGTTCGAAAACAGCACCAAGTGCCATTCAGCACCGTGTTTTCTACGGTTGTGCTGGAACGGATTTTTGACGTCGTGGCGATTCTGGGACTCTTCAGCGTCGGGCTGATGTTCACAAGTGATCTGCCTGATGACTATCGCAGAAACGCACTGTTTCTGGCAGCAGGCTGCGTGTTTGTCGTGATCTGTGTGGCCATTTACCTGATCTGGACAGACTGGTTTCTGAGGCTTACCGAAAGAGTCATCGGGTGGGTTCCGTTTATTCCGGAAGCGTTGACGGGAAAGATTCTGGACATGCTGCGTGCCGGTGCGCACGGGCTGGCAGCACTGCGAAGCGGCAGGGCCGTTTTTCTGATCATGTTGAATTCGATCGCCCAATGGCTGCTGAACGGTCTTCTGGCTTATACCGCGCTTCGTGCGTTTCATGTGCCGGTCACACCTAGTGCCGGGTTGATCATTACCGGGGTGATTGCCATTGGTGTGACGATTCCATCGTCACCGGGTTACTTTGGTGTCATTCAATACTGTTTTGCAATCAGCATGGCAGCACAGGGGCTTGATATCGATCCGTCTCTCGTGCTGGGTGCTTCCCTCTACTATCACATCAGCATGTACATTCCGGTGACCGTTCTGGGAGTGCATTATCTGCATTCAGTGGGTATGCGAGTGTCTGATCTGATCAAAGTGGGGGAAGACTCTGCAGACCAGGAGACACCGGGGCAGGCGATGAACGGCGAGCAGCCCGAAACCCACGATCAGACAGAAAACCGATCTGCCGTGTCGCAGACCGGTTCACCGCTTGATAGTCTCTGAATCCTCTGTTATTTGCTGATTGTTTCAACGATCAGCGGCAGATATGCAGCTTCGTCGGATACTGTCAACGCTTTGCGAATCGGAAAAGCGTACGCCTCTGAGTCCTCACAATACACTCTTACGACTGGCTGGCCTTCTTGCACTGCGTCTCCCACTCTGACCAGCATTTCCAGTCCCACGGCGTGGTCGATCCGACCGGCCATTTGTACTCGTCCGCCTCCCATCCAGATGATCGCAGCGCCCAGTTGTTCCGTATCGATTTCGGAAACGATGCCGGACCGTGCTGCAGTAACCTCAGAACACTGTGAGAATCTGAGCTTAGCATCAGGATCTCCACCCTGAGCCCGTACCATTTGGCAGTATTTTTCGTATACGGCGCCGCTGTCCAGCAACCTTGAGGCATTATCGGCGGCTGCAGCGTGGCTCGATTCTGTACCCGTGGACAACAGGATTTCCACAGCGAGTTCAATCGTCAGTTGTCGTACGTCCTGTGGTCCCTCGCCTTTGATGACAGCGATCGACTCGCTGATTTCGAGAGCATTACCGCACATTCTTCCCAGCGGCTGATTCATATCAGTTAATAAGGCTGTGGTCGTGACGCCCATACAGTTGCCGGTTCGGACCAGCGAACGGGCCAGCAGAGTCGCCTGCTGTCGTGTTTTCATGAAAGCACCGGAACCGAACTTCACATCCAGCACAAGCGCGTCCAGCGTTTCAGCCAGTTTCTTGCTCATGATGCTGGCGGTGATCAGAGGGATCGACGGGACGGTAGCCGTAACATCGCGAAGGGCATACAGCTTCTGATCTGCCGGAGCCAGTTCCTTCGATGCCCCGGTGATGACACAGCCGACATCCTGAGTCAGTCGGTGAATCTCGTCCAGCGACAGGTCTGCGCGAAATCCGGGGATGGACTCCAGTTTGTCCAGGGTACCCCCCGTCGGACCCAGGCCTCGGCCGGACAGCATTGGCACCTGAAACCCCAAGCACGACAGCAGCGGCGCCAGCGGGATTGACGTCTTGTCACCGACGCCGCCCGTCGAATGCTTGTCGACTCGAAGATAGTCATCATACGGCCACTGCAGCGTCGTACCGGACTCGAGCATCTGCTGCGTCAGTGCTGCGGTTTCACGTTCGGTCATTCCGTTCAGATAAATGGCCATCGCCAGCGCGGACATTTGATAATCCGGAATGTTTTCATCCGTGAAACCAGCGATAAAGAACGCAATCTCCTCATCGGACAGTTCTGCTCCATCGCGTTTGCTGGCGATAATCTGTGCGGGAATCAACGTTGTGTTCCTGAAATGGAGGTGCGAAGCCAGCCGATCAATGTCGCGTTCAGCCTAATGTCCATGCACAGATTTATCTTTCGACGAAAGGGCCGCTCCCACGACGACCACCAGCAGTGTCGCCACGACGATGGCCATATTCGGGTGAAGATAATCCAGAATGGGGCGTGTTGCATCGCACAGCGGCGTCATCCAGTCGGGAGGATTCGTCATGTCCGCCAGTACAATGGCGCAAATGGAAGTGACGCCGACAATGACTCCCAGACCGGAGCCGAATGCCCCGGTTGCATTGGTAAATCGAGCCAGCAGAATCAGCCCAAGGGTTCCGCCACTAAGCACTCCCGAGATCTTCCACCAGACATCCAGCATCGATTTAATGTCCATCATCGCGAGGGCAACGGCGATGCCCGCGACGCCCAGTACAACAGTCATGATTCGGAGAAATCGGAGTTCTGCGTTGGACGCACGTGTCGCGGCATCAGCGGACAGGTCTGTACCTGTGACGAAGAAGCGGTTCCTGACGTCGCACAACAACAACGTGGCCGAACTGTTCAGCGAGGAATCCACCGTACTCATGGCAGCAGCAAGAATCGCGGCGATCAACAGTCCGGCAATTCCCGTAGGCAGTTCAGACATAATGAAATGAGGCAGCACTTTATCAGCGGACGTTCCTTCCGGCAGGTTGCCGACGGTGCTGTAAAATACGAACAGGCCGGTGCCGATGAAAAACAGCACGGCGGAAATCGGTAGAAAGGCCAGGGCTCCCAGCCACACGCTGCGCCGCGCATCCTGTACAGACCGAGCCGCGAAGTACCGCTGCACGAAGGTCTGGTCGGCGGCGAAATTCTGTAAGTTGATGAACAACCCGAAGACCAGCGTCATCCAGAATGTTGACGTCGAAAAATCAAAATCAAGGCTGCCCAGCGACAGTTTGTTTTCGACAGGTGTCCGGGCACCTTCGATGATTCCGAAAAAACCGCCGGGAACGTTCATCAGCAGCAGGACCACGCACACCAGCATGCCGCCGATCAGGATGATGCTCTGTACGACGTCCGTCCAGATGACCGCTTCGATTCCACCCATCAGGGTGTACCCGATGACCAGTACTCCCAGACCAATAATTAGCAGCCATATCGGAACATCGATCAACGCTGCGACCGCCAGTGAAACGCCGAACAGGATTGTTCCGATACGACCGATGTGATACAGGATATTGAACGTCGCCGAGTACAATCGGGCCCATGACCCAAAGCGCTGTTCAAGGTGTTCGTAGGCGGACAGGCTGCCGCAATTCCGAAAGAACGGAACAAAATAGACAGTCGCAATCAATGCGGCGTACGGCAGCGACAGCGCGAAGACGAAAGGGTTCCAGTTACCCGAGAATGACTTTCCTGGGTTAGCAATAAAGCTGATACTGCTGACAAAGGTGCCGATTATGGATAAGCCGATGACCCATCCCGGCAGCCAACCTCCGGCGGAAATGAATTCGGTGGCTGTATGCGTCTTCCGTGACATCACGCAGCCCAGAAGAGTTACGGCCGCGAGATAGACTGCAACGACGAAAAGGTCGGTAGGACTGGCTGTGGGCATTGAGTAACCTGGTCGGGACCTGAACGTCTGATGTGCAGACCGTATCGGACTGCACATCACATGCTAACGACTCATACGAACTCATCCAATACGGTCGGGAAAGTCGCCGCACCTGTCGTTTTCAACCGGGTGTCTGCAGCCGCCCGAAACAGGGACTTGGGCGCGGTCTACCGGGGCAGTAAATGCTCTGCCAGGTTTGGCAATTTGCTGTTCCGCCTGGCCGGCTGTATCGGACCCGCGGAATCACGGCGGTCATGTGGATTATTCTGGTGCGATTGTACGGATTGGTCTGTATGTGTTGGATTTCCGAACTGAAATTTCAGGCAGTGAACCGGCACGGATCGCTGTAAATGAACTAGACTTGAAACGTAGGTTTCCCTAAGTACACCTAAGTCCACATTTCGCCTGTTACCAGGTGTTCGTGGTCTGATCTTCTCAAGCAGTTCTGATGTTCGTGTCTCAAGCCACTGTTGGCCAACAGATTTCCACAATGTATTGTCAGCTCACGCCGGCTGTCCCGACGGACACCTGCGCCGTGCTGAACCGTCTGCTTGCGTTGTGCGAACACGCTCGAAGCGAATTGGCGTCCAGCAGCAACCGACCGCCGATTCCTCGCGGCGTAATTACGATGCTGTTGCGAGCCATGAAGGTTCGCGATCCTGCAATTATTCTTCATGGACAGCGAATCTCAGCAATTGCACGCGGTCTGTCTGAACTTATGGGTTGGGAGGATACGCAACGTGCCGAGCTTGAGCTTGCAGCTCTGGTGCATGATCTGGGCAAGATCGGTGTGCCCGAACATATCCTGAAGAAGCCGGGGAAGCTGAGCAGCGAAGAATACGATTTTGTTACGTTGTATCACCATGCTGCTATTAACCTGATGCAGGCACTGCATGTCGATCACAATCTGGTCACGACGCTGACGCTGTTGCATAACAACTTCGACGGGGCCGGTGTCGAATCGAAGGGCAGCGGTGTTTCACAGGAACTGCCCCTGGGTCCGCGCATTCTGGCGGTTGCTGATGCGTACGATTCGCTCAGCTCGCCGAAGTCGTACCGTCGTGGTATGACGCACGAAGAAGTCATCAAGATTCTGAATGAGCAGTCGGGAAGTCGGTATGACGGCAATGTCATTCGTACACTGAATCGGTGGTATCAGAGCGACGGTGATGTTCTGTTTGCGCTGGGTGATCCCTTCGGCTGTCCTGATCAGCCGATCCGGATTGAGGACGACGAACGTATGGAAGTCGTCGTGCTGACTCAGATTCTTCACGTGCTGTATCAGTTTCAAACGCTCTACGATGGCTATTTTCTGTTGGATGCGAGTGGCAATTACTGCATCTGGTCTGAAGGGATGGAAGAACTTTCCGGCAAAAACCTAGAGGACGTCGCCGGTCGAGCATGGCAGCCGTCAGATATTCGGCTGTCGCCGATTACACAGACGGCGAATAAAGATCTTGAGCCGTCTGAGGAGATTGTTCCCCAGGTTCTGAGGAACGGGCGGCCTCAGTTTACCAGTCGTGTCTGTGACGCCGATGAGAACAGGCAGATCAGCGTCGATGTCTATACTCTGCCGATCACAGACGGACCGAATAAGGTTACCGGCCTGGTTCAGTTGTTCCGCTGCAAAGGCGGGGTGCGACGCGAAACCCGCGAATATGTGGAGCTGAAGCTTGCGGCTACACGCGATGCGCTGACTGGCGTCGCCAATCGGGGGCAGCTGGAAACACAGTTGCGGCATCTGCTGGATGATTTTCACAATCATGAAGGTGCGCGTTCGCTTAGTACCATTTTTCTGGATGTTGATAAGTTCAAAAATGTCAACGATACCTACGGCCACAAGGCCGGGGACCAGGTGCTGGTTGATCTGACGCGACTGCTGCAGCATGAAACTTATTCCGGGGAGATCATTGCCCGTTACGGTGGCGAAGAATTTGTCGTGTTGTGCCCCGATACAGATTTGAAAGCAGGTGTTCGTCGCGCTGAGCGACTGCGTGACGCGATTTTCAAGAGTTCCGTCGGTGGTATCAGCAGCCTGAGTATCACATCTTCCTTTGGCGTGTCTGTCGCTCGCCTGGGCGACAGTGTTCAGACGCTGTTGGAACGCGCCGACAGCTGTCTCTATCGGGCCAAGGAAACAGGCCGTAACCGTACCTGCTGGGAAGATCAGGACAAGGAATCCCAGGAAGAACTGGAACGGGAAATTCTGAACGCGGAACAGGAATCAAAGATAACCACCGTGGACGGCGTTCGGCAGTTTGTCGACGAGATCCGGATGTCAACATCACTCGAACTGACGGCCATGAAGCTCAACGCTTATATTGCCGCGTCCGATGTCAAAGTGACGCTGCAGGAACACGGGCACCTGAAGATGCAGTCCGGTTCAGTGGGATTCACAAAACGCTGGGGCAGTACACCCGCACGGCAATCTGTTGAAATTGACGTGAGATTTGAGACAACACGCGAGACAGATATGAAGACCGGTGAGTCCAGAACCAACCGTCACATCGCAGTGACGATGAAGCCGATGGGGCGAGTACGCAGCGACGCGATCCTCGAACTTCGTTGTGAGCAGATCATGCTGCAGCTGCGTTCTTACCTGCTGGGTGACTGACCGAGCCTGTCCTTTGGGTGACCTCACGCTCCAGTGATGTGCCCCGGTGGGAAGAACAGAAATTTCCGCAGGTCGGACGGTTTACGTCACCAGATCTATTCCGAGTCACCGGTGTCCGACCCCGGTGACTCGTCAAGACGGCGGCTTAACCAGATTTCAAAGTCACGTTGACGGGATTCAGACGCTTCGGGAGTTGGGGCAAACAGCAGGATCATCTCATCGAGCTGTTGAGAACTGAATCCGCGTGCACGCCACCAGTTGCTGTCGGTAAAATCTGTGTCTTCCAGGTGAGTGTCGTAGAAGTTAGCCAGTGCAAGGTCTGATGACTTCAGCACGGCGGCTTCCAGATTGCCACCGCTCAGGTCGGCACCGGTGAGGTCGGCTTCCGTCAGGTCGGTCATAGCCAGGAAGATGTCCCCCATTCTGGCCGCTACGAAGTTGGCATTTCGAGCGTTCGCCTGTTCCAGAGTAGCGGACAGCAAATCAGCGTTCCGAAAATCAGTTTCCACCAGCGTGGCTTTGAAGAAGGATGAGTTTCGCAGATTTGATTCGGACAGATCTGCACCGCTCAGATCACAGAGATCAAACCCCGTTCTGTTCATGGCACCGGTAGACAGGTCTGCGCTGGTGAAGTCACACGATACGAAACTGGCTGACTCAAGGTTCGTGCCGGACAGGTCTGCGTCGGCCAGAGTCAGCTTCTTCAGAATGGCGCTCCTCCACTCAGAGTTTCCGCTCGCCGCCAGACGAAGAAAGTAATCTGTTCTGGCCTCCGGTGTGCTGCCCGGACGGGTCAGTGCCCAGAATGCCTGCTGCTGACTGCCCCGGGAGATTTGTCGCAGTTGCGACGACATTAGAGACAGATTCACTGTGACCACAGCAATTGCGCTGAATGAAGCCAGCCACAGATACGCTTTCATCCTTCGTGAAGATCCGGGCGATGGTGCTGACGATTCCTGACTGGCGATTGGGCTGATCCTCGTGATGGCTTTTTGAGACAGGAGTGTGCGGAAGTACGGCCGCGTGAAAAAAATGGGTGTTAACTTCGCGTGAGAAATTCATCCAGATTAAGAATGACACGAGTGACAGCGACCCACGCGGCGTTTTCCGCCACCGCAACGTCTTTCGCGGCATGTGGTCCAACCAGAGCCGTGGCTCCTTCCGCATCATTGGAAAAGTACTCACGGGAGGATATCAGCAACTTCTGAATGGTTGCCAATTCTGACGGACTCGGCATGCGTCCGGTGGTGATCTGAACAGCTCTGGCAATGCGATCCTCATCCCTGTCTGGGGAAGCGGCCCGCAACAGCCGCACTGCAAATGCCTGTGCAGCTTCGTGAAATACTTCGTTGTGCATCGTTGCCAGTGCCTGTAATGGATTGTTGGAGCGATCGCGCTGTGCTCTGGTCAGGCTGCTGTCGGGACAGTCAAAGGTACTCAGGTTCGGATCGATTGCCGTACGACGAAAAAACGTATACAGCCCTCGCCGGAATCGATCTTCGCCGGTTGAGGCCTTGTATTTATTGCTGCCGGCGTATGTCTGCTGAGCGACGATTTTCGGCAGCGGCGGAAAAACGCTCTTTCCGCCAACGGTGGTACTTAACAGCTCTGCTGCCTGCAGACTGATGTCGCGAACAATCTCAGCTTCGACGCGGAATCGGTTCTGGCGTGCGATCAAACGATTGTCGGGATCTGTATCCGTCAAATCAGCACGTGTCGCTGACGACTGCTGATAAGTCTGCGACGTTACGATTAATCGAATCAGCTTCTTTCGACTCCAGCGGGCTTCATCCATAAACCAGCGAGCCAGATAATCAAGCAGCTCCGGGTGAGAGGGTGCCGATCCCCGCGAACCGAATTCCTGGGGTTGGTCAGCAAGCGGTTGACCGAATAAGTGCATCCAGATTTTGTTGACGGTAACTCGAGCGGTGACCGGGTTCTGTGGACTGACAAGCCAGTTGGCCAGATCAAGACGTGTCAGAGCCGCATCACTATGCCTGATACTGCCGAATGCATCGGGGATGTCGGCGGTAACGATACCCTGATCAATCATCGGTCGTTGAAAATTGCCGCGAGTAAGGATGTAGGTCGGCCGCCTGTCGTACCGTCTTTCTGTCATGTGCCGCGTGAAGCCCTTGCTGCTGTCCCAGGATCGCAACTGACTGAGCTTACTTTGGGTCGTGTCACTGTAGTTCTTGTCGACCACCTGTTTCTTCAGCAGGTCCGTCAGTTCCTTCATTTTTCCATCGCGTTCTTTTCGCAGTCTGTCGGCATCTTTGGGTTCATTGTCCAGGAAGTCGGCGGCGAAATCCGTATTGTTGAAGAACGCATACAGGCGATAGAAGTCTTTCTGGCGGAACGAATCATATGGATGGTCATGGCACTGGCAGCAGCCGATAGACGATCCCATCCATACCGACCCCAGTGTTCCCACACGGTCAATCACACGTTTTGTGCGGTCTTCTTCTGAGTCCACGCCGCCTTCCAGATTGAACTGAGTCTGCAGATGAAACTTGGTGGCGATCAGATCATCGTGCGAGTAATCGGGCAGTAGATCGCCGGCCAGCTGTTTTCGAGTGAAGTCATCAAACGGCATGTCTTCATTAATGGCCCTGATAACCCAATCGCGAAACTGCCATGCGTCACTTTTGACTGAGTCTTTTTCGTAACCTTCAGAATCGGCGAATCGAGCTTCATCGAGCCAGTGACGTGCCCAGCGCTCGCCGAAGTGCGGTACAGCAAGGTAGCTGTCGACGATGGTTGTGAGGGCGGGCGAACCCACCGGGAACGGAGTACTTGATGAGCTCAGATGACTGACAGCCTCTGGATTCGGCAGTAAACCGGTCAGGTCCAGCGACAATCGACGAACAAGTGTCACCGCATCTGCGGGTGGTGACGGTTTGATATTGTGCTGCTTCAGTTTTCTGTTGACAAACCAGTCAATCGGATGTTGTCCCTTGAATGAGTCGACACTGCCCAGGGGAGGCACAGCTTCATAAGACCAGTGCGACGGCCATTCCGCGCCTTCATCGATCCATTTTTTCAACAGAGATATTTCGGCAGGACTCAGCGCGTCGTGACCTTCAGGCGGCATGCGGAAATCGAGGTCTTTCGAAATGACACGTCTGAACAGATCACTGCCAGCCGCGTCGCCTGGCACAACCGCCACGGTTCCCGAATCGGCCTTCGCCAGCAGAAGTTTCCTGCTGATGACGCTGAAGCCACCGTTCTTTTTGACGCCCCCGTGACATCCGGCACAGTGATTGGTCAGGATTGGACGAATGTCCCGGTCGAAATCAGCTTGTTCCGCAGACGCACAGCAGAAGCCAGCGTCAAACAGAACAGTCAGGAACAGCAGCACAACGAATATTCGAGACATGTCTCATCAGCCTGAGTGAATGATCATCAAGTCGACCTTCACCATGCTACTCAAAAGCGAATCTGACTACAAAGATGCGGGTGACAAATGCGACAGCGTAGTGGGACCGCCTGGTGACACGCTATGCCTGCGTTTCTTCGCCCGCCGGGGCGTCAGACAACTGCTCAGGCTTGAGTTTATCCAGAATCCCGTTTACGAACGACGCTGAATGCTCGGTCCCGAAGGACCGAGCCAGCTCAATGGTTTCGTTCAGGACGATTGCTGCCGGTGTTCCCACCTGCTGCATTTCGAACAGTCCTGCACGAATCGCGTTACGATCAGTGGCCGCCATGCGATCGACTCGCCAGTTTTGCGCGACACTCGTGATTTGCTGATCCAGTTCATCCTGGCTTGCGCGCACGCCGGTGATCAGCCGCCAGGCAAATTCGACCAGTTCTTCGTTTTCCAGATTCTGTTCGACGGTGGCTCGAATGGTCTGCAGATCGGCATCGGCGTTCTGGTCCAGCAGATACAGCATCTGCAGAACACATTTGCGGGCATCAGATCGGCGGGGCATGGACTAAAGCTTCTTTAACAGATTGATCATTTCAATAGCTGCCAGAGCAGCTTCAGCTCCTTTATTGCCGACCTTGCCGCCGGCACGGTCAAGAGCCTGATCCATTGACTCACACGTAATCACGCCAAAGGTCACAGGAACGCCTGTGTCGCGTGACACGCTCATGATCCCGGCTGCAACCTGACTGTTGATATATTCATGATGTGTGGTGGCCCCCTGAATGACGGCACCCAGACAAATGACAGCCGAGTACTTGCCGCTTGCAGCCAGCTTCTGTGCCGCCAGTGGAATTTCAAATGAGCCCGGCACAGAAACGACGTCGATTCTGTCGGCGTTTCCACCATGCCGCGTAACTGTGTCTGCTGCACCATCGACAAGTCGACTTGTGATCAGGTCGTTGAAACGAGACACCACTATGGCGATGCTGACGTCCGGGCAGGTAAGTTCACCTTGAATCTTTGTGAGCATGTGATTTCTATTCAGTTCAGGTTCATGCTGATCAGGAATTCTTCATTGGATTTCGTCCGTTGCATTCGGTTGACCAGCAGCTCTATGGCTTCCACGGGGTTCATATCATTCAAAGCGCGACGCAGTACCCACACGAGTTTCAATTCATCTTCGGTCATTAGTAACTCTTCGCGACGTGTTCCCGACCGATTGACGTCGATCGCCGGCCAGATTCGTTTTTCGACCATACGCCGGTCAAGATGAAGTTCCGTGTTGCCTGTTCCTTTGAATTCTTCGAATATGACTTCATCCATTCGGCTGCCGGTATCGACAAGAGCCGTCGCAATGATGGTCAGGCTGCCACCTTCCTCGACACATCGAGCGGCACCGAAGAAGCGTTTGGGATTCTGCAGAGCATTCGCATCGACCCCCCCGGAAAGGATCTTGCCCGAATTCGGTATTTCGGTATTCCATGCACGTGCCAGTCGAGTGATGGAATCAAGAAAGATGATTACGTCGTGACCGTACTCGACCATTCTCTTGGCCTTTTCGATCACCATTTCGGAGACCTGGATGTGTCGCGCCGAAGGTTCGTCGAACGTACTGCTGACGACTTCACAATTGTCGCTCTTCAGCTTTCGTTCCATGTCCGTGACTTCTTCCGGACGCTCGTCAATCAGCAGCACAATCACGTACGAATCCGGATGATTCTGCCGCACCGCGTCCGCCATCTGCTGCAGCAGAATTGTTTTACCGGCGCGCGGTGGTGAGACGATCAGGCCACGCTGTCCCAGGCCGATCGGGGCAATCAGGTCGACTACGCGTGTGCTGAGATGAGGTGCGCTGTCGGCCAGTCGCAGCCGCTGCTTCGGGTGTAGTGGTGTCAGGTCGTCAAAGAACACCTTTGCCGTCAGCAGATTCGGGTCCTGACCATTGATGGCCTCGACTCGCAGCAGTGCAAAGTAACGCTCGTTCTCTTTAGGCGGGCGAATCTGGCCCGCGACTGTCGCTCCGGTACGCAGGCCAAAACGGCGAATCTGACTGGGACTCACATAGATATCGTCCGGGCACGGCAGATAGTGATAATCGGGACTGCGGAGAAATCCGAAACCGTCCGGCAGGATTTCCAGCGTGCCTTCGCCGAACATCAGCCCGCTCATGCGAGTCCGTTCTTTCAGAATCCTGAAGATCAGGTCCTGCTTCTTCAAGCCGTTGAATTCTGTGAGTTTTTCGCGTTCTGCGATCTCCAGCAATTCCGTCATGGGCATTCGCTGCAGGTCGGCGATGTTGAAATCAGCGACTTTTGACGGCGCGAATGCCGTCGATGCAGTATTGGGGGGGTCGCCACCCGCGTTTGATAAACGCACTGTGTCGGAGTGGCGAGACTGACTGGCTGCCGGGGGGCTGTCGCCGGATGGTGAAGAAGTCATGAATGCAACGAGCCTCCTGAAAAGGCTGGATTGAAGTGCTGAAGACGGGATTGAATGGGTGCCGGAACGGCAAAGACAAGATTTGATGTGTTGTGCGGCGGGAGGCCGTTGTTTTTCTAACTGGAATTGCCGTCGGAGTCCGCCGACAAGAGTGACGTGAAAATCTGGCTCATGCTCGCTGCGGCATCTTCCATTGATCCGGAATTATCGACGATGTAGTCAGCCCGGCTACGTTTGGCCTCAATCGTCCACTGAGTCGCTTCGCGCCGGGCGAATTCTTCAGGAGACCAGTTACGGTTCAGGACGACCCGGTGTTCACGAATTTCCTCGGGTGTATCAACAAGAATCAGCCAATGGCATTCAGCGTCCCATCCTGTCTCCAGCAGCAGGGCCGCGTCAAGTATCACTGCATCAACATCCGTGGACACAGTCCTGATTTGCGTTTGAATCTCCCGACGAATTGCAGGGTGAAGTATCTGATCAAGTTGTCTCCGAGCTTCATTCTGTTCTGCTGACGTTCCAAACACGATTTTGGCAAGTTTGGAACGATCAACGGCACCCGTATCATCAAAGACCGCTGCACTGAAGGCGGTTCGAATCTGAGTCTTAATATCTGAATTGAGCAACAATTCATGGCCGATCCTGTCTGCGTCAACAATCAGCAGATTGAGACCGGTAATACTTTGGACAACCGATGATTTGCCCGAACCGATACCGCCCAGGATACCAACGACTGGTGGCCTGACGTGATCAGCGGAACTTGACGAGCGGGAAGACAAAAGCAAAAGAGAAAACAGAACTGTGAAAGACGAGATCTCGCGGATGCGAGTGAGTGACTGGATTCGGGGAGAGAACTGCAGAAAGGTGAATTGTGGCACATTGAAATCCGCCCAATGCATCCACTAGCCCTAAATTATGCGGCCATGACAGGCCGGAAGTCAAACGGTAGACTTCCGGGAAACCACGTTTTTACACAGTTTTCACTGTCCTGCGGTGTCGACGCCGCTCAGAAAGACTGACATCGATGCCGTCAGAAACCGTTTCAAGGATCGAACAGGCAAATGCCGGGGGAAACCTCACCACGGCAACCGTGCAGAATATCAAGGTTTGGCTCAGCAAGGACTGCATGCGGCCCTACCACGCCCGAATTGTGGAGATGATTAATTCTGAAGAATGGAGCCGGCTGGACGAATTGTTCTGGACGGCGATTCCATTTGGCACTGGTGGGCGTCGTGGCCCGATGGGGGAACTCGGGCCAGCCAGCATCAACGATCGCACCATAGCCGAATCTGCTCACGGTCTTGCCTGTTATTTGCGTGAGTCCGGCGTTACCGAAGGCGGGTCTGCCGTGGTCACGTGTGATACTCGCAACAAGTCGATGCACTTTGCCAGACTGACAGCCACGACGTTTGTCGCTCATGGTCTCAAGGTCTATTTGTTCGAAAGTCATCGAGCCACTCCGGCGCTGTCCTTCGCTGTTCGCAAGCTGGGTTGTCACATCGGTGTGATGATATCGGCGTCGCACAACCCGCCGGCGGATAACGGCTTCAAGGCTTACTGGTCCAACGGTGGTCAGGTGATTCCACCGCACGACAAGGGCATCATTGCTCAGGTCGAGAATGCAGACCTGATTCCTTCGATTGATTACTCAGACGCGATCGCCACCGGCGGCATAGAAGTGATCGGAGCAACCCTGGATTCTCAGTATGTTGACGAAGTGGCTGCACTCTGCCGGAGCAGCAGTCGCGATATTTCGGCGGTCTTCACACCACTGCACGGTGTCGGTGAAACTTCGATCTACAGAATTCTTCAGCATGTCGGGTTTGATAAAGTGGACATCTTTGAAGATCACCGTAAGCCGGATGGTGACTTTCCGAATGTTCCCGATCATCTGCCTAATCCGGAGCTGCTGGAGGTTTTCGATCCTGTTATCGACTGGGTCAGAGAAACCAGTCATGACGCAGACCTGATTCTGGCTTCAGATCCGGATGCGGACCGACTTGGCGTGATGGTCCGAAACCGTGAAGGCGGCTTCACCGCGATCACCGGCAACCAGACAGGCGCCTTAATCACCGACTACCTTCTGAGCAAACGCCGAGATGCCGGAACGCTTTCGGCCGACGATTACGTTGTTGAAACGCTTGTCACGACACCTTTGGTGAAGTGTGTTGCCGCTGAATACGGGGCACGCACATTCAATGAGCTGCTGGTTGGGTTCAAGTGGATTGCCCAGACGATCGAGGAAAACGGTGCCGATCACTTTGTGTTCGGCTGTGAAGAATCCATTGGTTTTCTGTCCGGGGGTTACTGTCGTGACAAAGACGGTGCTGTTGGTGCGCTCTTCATCCTTGAACTGGCAGCTGAACTGAAGGCTGCGGGGAAGACACTGCTTGATCATCTGGACACGCTGTACAGCCGTCACGGTTACCATGCGGAAGGGCAAAAATCGATCTACTGCACGGGTCCCACTGGCAAGGCAAAGATCGACGGACTGATGCAGACGCTGCGCGAAAATCCGCCGGCCGAATTCGGTCCGGTCCGATTTGTTGAAGTGGCCGACTATGCGGCAGGTAAACGGACTGGCATTCCCGGCGGTGATTCGCTCGGCACCATTGCTGAACCTGTCGGCGACCTGTTGATCTACAAGTCGGATCCGGACAGTTCTGTTCGAGTTCAGATTGCCGGACGTCCGTCAGGTACTGAACCAAAAATTAAGTTCTACTTTTTCTGCCAGACCGATCTTTCCGACGGTGGCAATCTTGAGCACGCCAGAGCTGCGGGCGACGGTGTCCTGAACGAAGTTCAGGAGGCACTGGCTGCATGGGCCGACGAAAAGTTAGCGGACTAGTTTGTATTCGGCTCCGAATTTGCGTGCGGTCCTGGTTTCAGTCAATTGCTGACGCTGATTCGGGGTGCAGTTGTTCTATCCCGGGATCATTACTCGTCCGCCACTGGCAACCACCGTCTGGCCGGTCATGAAGCTGGACTCATCGCTCAGCAGGAAACGAATGACTGACGCGATTTCGTGCGGTTCGCCTTTGCGGCCCATCGGCGTGGCTTTGACGATTGCTTCGTGAACTTCGGGGGCCAGCGTGTAGGCCATTTCCGTTTCGATCAGTCCGGGGCAGATGCAATTGATGCGGATGTTGTGTTTCGCCCAGCCCTGAGCCATGCAGCGTGTCATGGCAATCACAGCTGCCTTTGACGCCGAGTAATGTACCTGGTTCTCACGCTCGCGCAGGGCGGCGATTGACGAAAGAAGCACGATGCGACCGAATTCGCGCCGGATCATTTCGTCCTTCAGGGCGTAAACCATGTTGAAGGTGCCGTCCAGGTTAACATCCATCGTCCTGCGCCAGGTCTCCCAGGTCACGTCTGTAGCATGCTCGACAATGCTGATACCGGCTGAGTGGACAAGCATATCAACAGAGCCGAACGCAGCACGTGTTTTTTCTGCAATGCTGGCCGCTTCGGCCGGAACCGCGACATTGCCCTGAATGGCGATCGCCCTGCCCCCTGCAGCGGTAATTTCCCCCACCGTTTCTTCGGCTTTTGTCTCATCCGAAACATAGTTTACCGCCACGCGGGCGCCTTCAACCGCCAGCCGCAGACTGGCCGCTCGACCAATTCCACGGGAGCCTCCGGTGATCAGGATGGTACGGTCTGAGAAAATATGGCCTGTCATGTTTCCGGCTCTCCTGGTTCTGTTCACACCTGGCTGCAGTCTCTAAACCGACTGTTTCGCCGCTTTAAGCGTATTTCCCAGCAGCATCGCAATGGTCATCGGGCCGACTCCTCCGGGTACCGGCGTGATCGCTGAAGCTTTTTCTGCGGCCGCTGAGAATTCGACGTCACCAACCAGTCTGTCGTTCACTCGATTGATGCCCACGTCAATCACCACGGCATCTGGTTTAATCATGTCCCCCGTCACGAATTCCGGAATACCGACGGCGGCCACCACAATATCTGCCTGCCGTATGACGGCGGCGATATCAGTTGTGCGACTGTGGCAAATTGTGACTGTGGCGTCAGAGCCCTTCTGAACCAGCAATCCGGCCATTGGCTTTCCGACGATGTCGCTGCGACCGATCACGACTGCATGTTTACCGGTCGTGTCGATGTTCTCGTGTGCCAGCATCTTCATGACACCGTGAGGTGTGCACGGCAGAAAGCGTGGTCGTCCCTGCAGCATCAGACCAACGTTTTCCGGATGAAAGCCGTCGACGTCTTTGTCGGGCCGAATGGAATCCAGCACTGGAGTTGAATCCAGATGATCCGGTAGTGGCAGCTGCACCAGGATCCCGTGCACGCTTTCGTCGGCATTCAGTTCAGCCACCAGATCCATTAACTGCTGCTGAGTCGTCTTGTCTGACAGTCGATACAGTGTGCTCTTCAATCCGCACTTCCGGCACGCCCGTTCTTTGTTGCGGACGTAGACCTGACTGGCTGGGTCGTCGCCGACAAGTACAGCTGCCAGATGCGGAGTAACGCCGGTTTCAGCCGTAAATGCTGAGGTCTCTTCCGTTACCTGCTTACGGACAGCGGCCGAAATCAGTTTTCCATCGATGAGTTTTGCAGACATGGGCTTCCAGGTTGCCGGGTTATGGGGGCGCATTGTCGGGGGCGCATTGTCTTTCCCGGCATCCTAACGCGGCAGGGCGGCAACCGAAAGTGGCGGACGGCGCACACGATCCTGTTGCGTTTGGAAATTTCGAGCCTGCGGTTTTTTTCGGCAGTCCGATCGAACGATTGTCGGCTGTTACGGACTGCCGGCACGGGGGCGTGCGATTTCAGTCTGATCGTGGCTATTGGTCGTGCTGCGCGATAAGCTGCCGACCCGGATTCCTGAGTCTGTCCGCTGTCGCAGCCCCGCTCTGTTTTTATGTCATACCTGAGGTGCATTGTGAGTGTCAGTCGCTACACCATCGCCTGTTTAATCGTCCTTGTTTCTCTGATCTCCGGGAGAGTCGTGCCGGCGGCAGAGTTAGAGTTCAGGAAGGGCGATCGCATTGCTGTCGTGGGAAATACGCTGGCCGATCGGATGCAGCACTACGGTTGGCTGGAAACGATGCTGCAGAGTCGTTTTTCCCGGCACGAGCTGGTGTTTCGCAATCTGGGATTCAGTGCAGACACGCTCACGACGCGACCGCGATCTCAGAATTTCGGCACGCCCGACGAGTGGCTGGCTAAGGTGAAGGCTGACGTTGTCTTTGCGTTTTTCGGTTACAACGAATCGTTCGCCGGAGAGGAAGGACTGCCTCAGTTTCGTCAGCAACTGACTGATTATGTTGCTCATCTGCAGAGCCAGAAATATAACGGCACGACTGCTCCCAGGTTGGTGCTGTTCAGTCCGATTGCCCATGAAGACCTGAAGGACCCGAATCTTCCCGACGGCACTGCCAATAATGTTCGGCTGAAAATTTACACCACTGCCATGCAGGATATTGCGAATGAACAGGACGTGCTGTTCGTAAACCTGTTCGCGGCCACCAGCAGACTTTATGAGGGCCAGGGAGCTGCAAACACGATCAACGGAATTCACCTGAACGAAAAGGGAAACCGGCTGCTGGCTCGTGATATTGTCAAGGACCTGTTTTCTTCGTCGCGGCCGGCCGGCGTCGCCAGAGTTCAGCAGAAAGTGGTTGCTCGCGGTTCCGGTCAGCCGCATAAGGTGACAGCAACGCGGCAGGCCGTGTTGGCCAAGAATCATATCTGGCACAACATCTATCGAGCGACCGACGGTTACAGTGTTTTTGGCGGGCGATCCGGGCTTAAGTTTGTTGATGGACAGACAAATTCTGTTGTTCAGGAACGCGAGCTGGAAATGCTGAACGTAATGGCCGCTAACCGCGACAGGGTGATCTGGGCTGCAGCCAATGGAAAGACGATCGAAGTCGACGACTCGAATCTTCCGGACCCTGTTCCGGTCGTCAGTAACAAGCAGGGACAACTGGAAGGAGGAAAGCACGCATTCCTTGGTGGCGCAGAGGCCATTGAAATGATGACCATGCACGCCGGCATGGAGATCGGCCTGTTCGCGTCGGAAGAGCAGTTTCCGGAACTGGTCAATCCCGTGCAAAGTGCGGTCGATACTGACGGTCGTCTGTGGGTGGCGGCGTGGCCAACCTATCCCCACTGGAATCCACGTGGAGAAATGAACGACAAACTGCTGATTCTTCCGGACGATAACGGAGACGGGAAAGCAGATCGATGCATCACATTCGCAGACGGTCTGCACAATCCAACGGGATTCGAATTCTGGAACGGCGGAGTACTGGTAGCGATGGCCCCCGATATCTTCTTCCTGAAAGACACAGACGGTGATGACAGAGCCGACATCAGGGAACGGATCTTTCATGGCCTCGATTCTGCTGATACGCATCACACAGCTAACGGTTTTGTAATGGGCCCCGCGGGGCGGTTCTATTTTTCTCGGGGAATCTTTCACTACGAAAACTTTGAGACGCCCACTCGTACGTATCGTGCAGACAGCGGCACCTGCGGCGTGTTCCGCTTCGATCCGGTGAAGTTTGAAATCGACCACCAATTCAGAATTTCCCCGAACCCGCACGGTGACTGTTTTGATGAGTGGGGACGGCAGATGGTAAATGACGGTACCAGCGGTACCGGTGACTACGTCGGTTTTCCCGGGCGCGGTGCGCCGAAGCGACTCTTCAACAAGCGAATGCGGCCCGTCCCCGCAACTCTTATTCTTGACAGTGATCACTTTCCGGAATCTCTTCGCGGCAACATGCTGATTGAGAACGTGATTGGATTTCAGGGTGTCATGCAGTACCAGTTTGAAGAGGACGGAGCCAGCTTGCACGCTTCAGAGGTTGAGTCCATCGTTTACTCAACGGACCGCAACTTTCGACCCAGTGATATGGAAATCGGGGGCGACGGTGCTCTGTACATTCTGGACTGGCAGAATCCACTGATCGGCCACATGCAGCACAATCTGCGAGATCCCAGTCGCGACAAACTGCACGGTCGCGTCTATCGAGTTACGGCAACCGGCCGCCCGACGATGCCCGTTGCGAAAATGAAAGGCAGGCCCGTGGCCGAAGTCGTGCAGTATCTTGGTTCTTCAACGCTGGGGGAACGTTATCGAGCGAGGCTTGAACTGACGGGTCGGGACAATCAGGAAGTGGTTGCTGCGGTTGCGAAGTGGGCCGCGCAGTTTGATGCCTCAAATCCGGAAGCCGGCCGTCCGTTGACTGAGGCATTGTGGACTCATCAGCGGCACCGCATTCCCAATCTGGACCTCCTGAAGAAAGTTCTTGGTTCCGCCAATGAAGACGCTCGAGCATCTGCAGTTAAAGTGGTGGCTGAATGGGCGGGTGTCGAGGCCGGCGGGCGCAGGACCGACAGCGGCGTTATCGCCACCGATGACGCGATCCAGATGTTGATTGGTCCTGCCAATGACCCCGGTGCCAAAGTCCGTGCTCAGGCGGTGATCGCCGCGGCCGAGCTGGGAGTTCCGAAGGCTGCGGAGATCATCTTCTCTGCGTCGCTGCATCCCACCGATATTCAGCTCGATTTCAATATCAAAGAAGCTCTCAGGACAATCGATGCGAATGCGTATATCAGTGAACAACTGGCGTCAGGACGCCGCATATCACCTGCGGCGAATGCGTTTGCGCTGGCTAACTCCAGTGTCAATGAGCTGCTGAAGATGGAAAAAACCGAGGCGGTGTATCAGGCAATCATGACTCGCGAAAATGCCCCCGTTCAGGCGCTGACTGAATCGCTGGCGGGTCTGGCAAAGTTTCGCAGCACGTCCGAAACTGAACAGCTGTTCAATCTGATTGAAGGCCTTGACGAAAAAGCAGACGCCAATGTTCTGAACAGTCTTGCGCGATTACTCTCCGGTCAGCCAGCCGATCAGCTGCGTTCCGTCCGCGGTCGCATCGTTCGTCTGGCCACTCACGGCAACAGTGCTGAGGCGCGTCGGGTCGCACTGGCGTCCTGGATGACGGCCGATGGAAGTGCCGAACCTGCATTCGCCGCGGCCGGTACCGGCAGGGCATCATTGCAGGAGGTTCTGTCGTCTGTCAGTCTGATCACGTCAGAGGCTGCCAGAGATTCCGCATTCAAAAAGGTCGCGATGCTGGTACCCACACTTCCCGGAAACACGGGTGCAGGTGTGATGACAAAGCCGGGGCTGGAGGTAGACTTCTATGCTCCTAATCCTGGGAATGTTGCGGTCGAAACACTGGTCAGGCTAAAGCCCCAAGCCAGCGGAGTCGCACCGACGATTATCATGAATTTGCCCGTTCTCAAAACACGAGACGCATTCGCGCTGCGGTTCACCGGACACATCAAAATCGATCAGCCCGGAGAATACACTTTTTACATTGCCTCGGATGACGGCAGTCGTTTCTATATTGATGGAAGTCTGTTGATCAATAACGACGGGTTGCACGGGATGGTTGAGAAGAACGGGCGTGTTTTGCTGACTGCGGGGACACACTCGATTGTCGTTACGTATTTCGACAATGGCGGCGGCGACGGACTGAAAGTCAGCTGGTCCGGTGTGGGAATCCGGAAGCGGGAAATTCCGGCATCTGTCCTTGTCACCGCTGCAGAACAGACTCTGCAGGAGGTCGGCATTGCGTCCATGATGCAATTGCCAGGATACGACGCTACCAAGACCGCAGTGCTGGCAGGCTTGTTGAAAAAACGTCAGTCTGTGACAGCGTCGTTTGCGGCGCTGGCCACAATTCCCGGCAACACCTGGCCACAGGATCAACTGGGAACTGTGGGCGAAGCTGTTCTTTCGTTTCTGGCCGGCAAAGAACCTCGCGAACGCAATTCACCGCAGGCTCGCCTTGCTCTGGAGATCAGCCGTACTTTGCGAGAACGACTGGATGCCGCGGGACGGGGACAATTTGATCTGCGCCTGGACGAATTGGTTGTGCCTCTGATCGAAATCGGTACCGTGCCGGAACGAATGATCTATGACAATGACATCATTGCGGTGCAGGCGGGCCGACCCGTTCAGTTTGCTCTTTCCAATGCGGACAAGATGCCTCACAACTTTGCCATTGTGCTTCCTGGGACAATGGAGCAAGTTGGTGAGCTGGCTGAAGCAACAGGCCGTGATAAAGATGCGGAAGCTCGTGATTTCATTCCGGAGTCGAAAAACATTCTGGCCGCAGGCAGACTGCTGCAGCCTGGGGAATCAGATTCTGTATTCTTTGCTGTGCCGACTGAGCCTGGTGTGTATTCATATGTCTGTACCTATCCAGGCCATTGGCGCAGAATGTATGGAGCGATGTACGTGGTTGCAGATCTTGACGCGTACAACGCTGATCCCGCTGGTTATGCAGCTGCCAGCGAACTGGAAATCAAGGACGAACTGCTGAGCTATCTCGGTCGTAATACCGAGTGGAAACCGGCGGATCTTTCAGGCGATGTCGAACACCTGCACCATCGTGGAAATAACTTCGCGGTCGGCGAACAGCTGTTCAAAGTCGCTGCCTGCACTGGTTGCCATAAGCTGAACGGAAAAGGCAACAACGTCGGCCCGGATCTGACTAAGCTGGATCCGAAGTATTCAGCGACAGATGTGCTGGAACACATCCTGGATCCGTCGAAAAAGATCAATAAGAAGTTTCAGTCCAATTTGTTTGTGCTGACATCGGGTAAGGTCGTGACTGGCCTGGTGGTCAAGGAAACCGATGCAGATGTCCAGGTTGTCGACAATCCGGCGGCACCGGAAAAAACCAGAACAATTCGAAAGTCTGAAATCGACGAACGTGAAGTCAGTGACGTCAGCATCATGCCCAAAGGCGTACTGAACAAGCTGATCAAGGAAGAAATTCTGGACCTGTTGGCCTATGTCGTCGCAAAAGGCGACAGGAAAAGCGACCTGTTTGCCGAGCACGACCACTAGGTGTCCTGCCCCGCTTCGGCGACTCATGTGAGTCGCCGGTCTGAATATGCTGGTCCGGCGTGAATGTGCGGCAATGGATTGCTGTCGCCCTGCAGTACAGGCCGGTTTCGAGCAACAGCAGGTCGTTGGCACCGTCAGTGTCTATTCACTGCGAGCAGTAATCTCAAGCAGGTGGTAACCAAACTGCGTTTTGACAGGGCCGTGCACTGTGTTCAGCTCATCGTTGAATACGACCTGATCAAATTCAGGAACCATCTGTCCCTTCGAAAACGTTCCCAGATCTCCGCCTTTGGCGCCGGATGGGCATTCGCTGTGCTCTTTCGCGGTATCCGCGAAATCGGTTCCGCCTTCAATCTGTGCCTTAAGTTCAAGACATTTGGCTTCATCAGGGACGAGGATGTGACGGGCTGCAGCAGTAGCCATGACAGTTCGTTTTCTATGGAAGAAGGATGTGGCAACGATCGATACGGAACACGAGCCTTCGAAAGGTATCAGTTGATTCCGTGACCATCGACCCAATATTCGGACAGATGTGCAATTTTCCTGGAATGGCGGGACGCACCCGACCTCTGTTCCCCTGATCGCAGATAGAGCATATGTTGCACAGAACGCTCAGTCAGCAGACTGAACGTTGGAAACAGGCCAGGGTTATCATTCTGCGAAGACGGACATGACAGATATCAAACTGACACGCATTGCTTCGTTGCTTAAAGATGCGGAATTCGAAACAAGTGTGACCGTAAAGGGCTGGGTCCGCACTCGCCGTGACTCCAAGAACGGTTTTTCGTTTATCGAATTGAACGACGGCAGTTGCATGAAGAACCTGCAGGTGATTGTGGATGGCGATATCCCGGAGTACGCAGATACGATCAAGAGCGTGACGACCGGCGCGAGTGTGTCGATTGACGGGACGGTGAAGGAATCTCCCGGCAAAGGTCAGCGGATTGAAGTTCACGCTGCATCGCTGCAGCTGATCGGGAAGGCGGATCCGGCCGACTTTCCTCTGCAGAAGAAAGGACACAGCTTTGAGTTTCTGCGTGAGATTGCTCATCTGCGTCCGCGGACGAACAGCTTCGGTGCAGTTGCGCGGGTTCGAAACTGCATCAGCCGCTCAATTCACAACTTTTTTCAGTCTCGCGGATTTCTTTACATCAACACTCCCGTTATCACCACCAGCGACTGTGAAGGTGCGGGTGAAATGTTTCAGGTCACCACGCTCGATCTGGCCAGGCTTGCAAAAATTCAGACTGAGATCGACTGGAAACAGGACTTCTTCGGCAAGCCTGCAGCTCTGACTGTCAGCGGCCAGTTGGAAGCTGAGATATTTGCGACATCTGTGGGTGACTGCTATACGTTCGGGCCGACCTTTCGTGCTGAAAACAGCAATACCACTCGACACCTTGCCGAGTTCTGGATGGTTGAACCGGAAATGCCGTTCTTCGAACTGACGGACAATATGGATCTGGCTGAATCATTTGTTAAGACAATGATCGGCGACGTTCTGGATCAATGCCCGGAAGACATGGACTTCTTTAACCAGCGCATCGACAAAACGGTTCTTGAGACACTGGACAATATCTGCAACAACGAATTTATCCGGTTGCCGTATACCGAGGCTGTCGAGTTGCTGCAGAACAGCGGGCACAAGTTTGACTATCCCGTCGAATGGGGTCACGATCTGCAAAGTGAACATGAACGATTTCTGACGGAAGAGCATTTCAAACAGCCGGTGATCCTGTTTGATTATCCTCGCATCATTAAACCGTTTTACATGCGATGCAATGACGACGGAAAAACAGTGCGAGCGATGGATGTACTGGTGCCTCGGATCGGGGAAATTATCGGCGGAAGTCAGCGCGAGGAACGACTGGATATTCTGTTGCAGCGGATCGAAGAATGCGGCATGAATCCCGACGATTACTGGTGGTACACCGAACTGCGAAAATTCGGCACTGTCCCGCACAGCGGGTTCGGATTGGGTCTGGAGCGTGCTGTGCAGTTGATCACCGGTATGGCCAACATCCGCGACGTCATACCGTTCCCAAGAACTCCCGGGCACGCCGAATTTTAGCCGGGATGCCCCGGCGGGTGGTGGCGTGGATCGCGTTACGGCATGAACCGCACTGCAACATGAGCCATGCAGGCCGCCGAGTCAGTGTCTGAACAGCCTGGACGTCTGAGTTCGTCCTTCGATCAGGACGTCGTCCCCGAATTGTCGAATTGTCATGTCTCGCAGCGACGGCAGTTCCGGAATTTCTGCGCGGCCCTGGCCGGCAACGGGCGTGACTGCGTTGACCCCGCCGACGATTTTCGGGGCGACGAATACGTGCACTTCATCAATCAGGTTCTCGTCATGGAACGAGCCGTGCAGACCTCCGCCGGCTTCGAGCAGCACGTGGGTAAGTTGACGCTGCCCCAGATCTTTCAGCAGTTGCTGCGGCACAGACCTGTCCGCGTCTACTGAAAGAACTTCGGCGCCCGCGCCCTTCAGTCGCTCAAGGTGATGAGTATTGGCATGGGCATGCTCAACACAGACCAGCACCGGGGCCTCATCGATCGTCTGTACCAGCAGGCCATCCAGCTTGACTGACTCACCGCTTCGATCAATAACAACGCGCAAAGGCGTTCGTGGCCCGGGTGGCCGGACGGTCAGTCGCGGATCGTCAGCTCGCACCGTTCCGGCACCCGTGATGATTGCATCCATCAGTCCGCGCAGGCGATGCACTTCTGCTCGGGATTCTGCGCCTGAGATCCACATGGAATGTCCCGTGCGAGTTGCAATGCGTCCATCCAGTGTCATGGCCCATTTGGCGTGAACCCATGGCAGGCCTTGCAGCATCAGCCTGCGGAATGGTGCGATCAATTCCCGGGCGTCGCTTTCGCAGACACCAACCGTGACTGCGATACCGGCAGCCTTTAGGATTGCGATGCCTTTGCCTGACACCTGTGGTGCCGGATCCTGGCACCCGATCACGACCTCTCGCAATCCCGCAGCGATCACAGCATCTGTGCAGGGTGGTGTCTTTCCCTGATGGCAGCATGGTTCCAGCGTCACGAATAGCCGAGCCCCGCGCGATCGTTCACCAGCCGCCCTGATCGCATCGACTTCGGCGTGAGCCCCACCGAACTGCCGGTGATATCCTGCCGCAATCACGTGCCGTCTGTCGTCAACAATCACGGCACCCACGGCCGGATTTGGTTCCACCAGGCCGCGCCCCCGCGCGGCCAGTTGCAGCGCGTGCCGCATGACGCCTTCGTCATCAGGAAACTTCATGTCTTCAGGTGATGGCATTCTTGTGGCTCCGGCTTCGCCACTGGTTTTAACTGGCCGTCTAGCCGAGAATCGTTCTGACGGGTCCCGTGGCACATCCGCCTCAGAGTTCAGCCCCGAGCCGACCTGTCTTCAAAGGAGGATCAGTCCTGCCCGGGGACCCACAGCTTTTCGGAGGATGCTGCCTTCTCTTCCTTATCCGGTGTCCACAGACCGCCACCAGCAGGTTGCAGCTGGTCCAGCAGATGAGTGCAGCCGCTGTTGACGAGTTCTTCCCGGATTACTTCTTCGATTTCCGGAATCTTGACGAAGTACCGTTCACGAATGGATGTCAGCAGCGCGGGCAGTTCCGGATCGGCGGGATTGTCCAGTCGAAAGCTGAGTTCCCGGATGTCCAGTTCCAGTTTCGTGCGAAACGCATCCTGATTATCAGCCACTGAACTGCGTGCATCCTCGAAGCATTCCGATGCCCTGCTCAGATCATTTTTCTCACGAGCGACCGTGGCACGCAGCATGTGGGCACGCATAGGAGTAAACCGTTCCAGTGCCGCCGGACGCCTGATTAATTCAGCAACGGCTCGTTCAATCAGCAGCAGGTGCCGAACAAGTGTGACACGATTTGTGAAGTCGACCACCTGATCGTCCGACAATTCTGGTTCTGCCAGTCGTGCGAACTGCAGCAGAGGAAGCGACGTGATTGCCTGTTCTTTGTCTGTCTCCAGTTTCAATGGTACGGGAATCCCCAGCCGAGAACGGATGTCCGTGAGATCCGGATCATATCCCATGCGATTGCAGACAACGTCCAGCGTAATCACGCTGGCTCCCACCTTTACAAGATTATTGGCATCTTTGGCGGCCTCCAGCGGACTTTCGTCACCCAGTGATTTGGATGGTTTTTCGAGCCACTGCTGCAGGGCTGAGTCCAGTCGCTGCTGGTCGATCCTGCGAAAGTGGCTGCTGCCAAGGTGTTCGGCATGGTGAGTCTTCCAGTCAAACAGTCGGCAAACCTGTGGCAATCGCGATACCGGAGTCGGCTCGTTACCTTCATCCGAACCGGCCAGATCGCCGGCCAGGCTACGGAATAATGCGGTTGCCTCTTTGATATCGTCATCAAGAGCAACGACCAGCACCTGTGGATCTGATTCAGAGGATTCATCTGCGTCATATACCGTGATGTCTGCCAGAACGTCAGGCAGATTCTCAGGATCGACGTTATCTGACAGAGGCTCAGCCAGCAGTTCGTACTCGGCCGCAACCCGCGCCGACTCTTCGTTTTCGTTATTTACATTCGACGGCATTCGTGCCATCCGTCCGTCGGCGTCAAGCGATGTCAGCAGTTGCGATACAGACTCCACGGACACACTTACCTGAACAATTGAGTAGGCGTCCCCGTCCACTTCAAGATCCAGCAGTTGAGCCAGAGCTTCTGTCTCCACAGCAGTGTCGAAGTCGTCGATCAAATCGGCTGCCTTGTGAAGGGCTTTTGCCGCTTCCTCAACACGACCGTCCCACGCCCGGAACAGTCCAAGATTATGCCACAACGCACCGTTCTGTGGCTGCTTTTCCACAAGCCGACTGTACAGGATGGCGGCCGGTTCCCAGCAACCAATCTGGCTGACTTTGCGTGCCCGATGTTCTTCCTGCTGCAGTTCGTCATCCAGTTCGACCGGCAGCAAAGCAAAGCGGCCACGAAAAGGGTACGGGACCGTTCGTTGAGACTCGAAGTTTGCAAGCTGCATCAGCAACTGGTTGCGCCGTTCCGGCGGAGCCATGCGAACCGATAATGCCAGATGTTCACGTACCGCCATGGCACAGCCGGCACGCGCCATTTGCTGCGCAATCTGCGACGCCAGCATTGCGACACCCGCGGGGAACTGTCGGGCCCCCAGCTGGAACGCGCGGTGAATAATACGGCGAGACTCGTCAAATCCCTGTGTTGCCAGGCACACATCGGCCAGCGCCAACAGCGCCCGTGGTTCGTCCGGATGATGACGCAGAAATTCGACCAGCTGGTTCCGTGCTTCGTCGAACTGACCTTTGCGGGTCAGGACAGAAGCCAGTTGAGTGACCAGGACCTCTTTATCTGAGTGTTGTGCCAGTAACGACCGCAGCAGTTTCTCGGCAGCATCGGGCTGATTGTCGATTAGCTTTTCGACTTTCACCAGGTCAGCCAGGATATCCTGACAACAGAATTTCAGTTTCTTACCACTGCCGCACATGCACGGTGCGTAGGGATCATGAGCCATAATTATCGACCTGTTTGATATTTTAATCTGACTGAGCAGTGAATGCTCAAATGTGCCCTGGGCGCAAGTGTTTCATGAGAACGACGACTTTCGAAAAAGCGTCGTGATAGATCAGTTGAAAACCGTTCCAGGGTTCAGTCCGCTGAATTGACTGGCGGCACCAGTTGTCTGCTGTCATGAATTGGACGGCATTACCTGCTGAATCTGCCGGAGTAGTTGTGGTTGAAAGTCTGCTGAATGTAATTCTTGAGTTGACGGGAACTCTGGCAATCGAGCCACGAGCCCGGAAATGCTATCATCTTTCTGACACTACTGCACATGATCGCCCGGTTTCTGCAGTAAATCTCCTTCACCCGGTTTACGTATTTTCTGTGTTTTCAGTGTGTAATGGGACGAAGGGGTGTCAGATGTCCTCCCTGACACTTACACAAAAGTTTCTTGACGAGGGTACGCCCTCCGGTCCGGATGTGAACTGACGCTCGAAAATCATTTTGCCGTTGCCGTGGGGCACACGGAAGATACGCGCAAAACGCAACGAAGGCGCGAAAAAAATCGTACATCATGCTCATGCCTGTCACAAATTGATGACTCATGCAGTGGCTGCTTTCGGTGCTCAAAGGATGGAGCTATGCAGGACCAGATTGCCGAGGTTACGGATTCAAGGTGTGAATCCACTTCACATGACTCGGGCAACTTCTGTCCGGCATGCGGCGAGACTGACGAAGGTACCAACCGTTACCGATTCGAATCAGGGCGTGGAGAAACGCAGTGGTCCCGCTGTACCAGCTGCGCGACGTATTATATGACCGGTGAATATGACGAGGCCGCCGAAACCGATCACACGCGACATATGGCATGGGGTAACGAAGCAGAAGGTACGCGACTGAATCTGCTGAAAGAAAATGGGTTCAAGGCGACACTGGATCAGATCGAGGCACTGGGATACGGATGTTTATCGATTCTGGATGTCGGCTGTTCGTTTGGCGGAATTCTTGTCGAAGCAGAAAAACGTGGCTTCAAATGCGCTGGACTGGATATCGTTCCCGAAGCCGTTGCCTATATTTCGTCGCTGGGTTACAGAGCACAACAGTGCTGTTCGTTGAAAGACTGCACCCTGTTTTCACAGCAGGATCCGGTTGACGTGATATCGGTCCTTGATGCTCATATTTACTGGCCCAACCAGCCCGCCGAGTTACGCGCGGCACGTCAATTGCTGAGGGACGATGGCCTGCTGGTCATCCGGGCTGTCACCAAATCCGCTTTCATAACCACCGGCCGCATGATGGGTACGGTATCTGCCCGCATTTCAAAGAAGCTGATCCGTCGAGCGATTGCTGACCATCGGTTTTCCATGCCGTTGAAGAGTCTGCTGAAAACTGTTGAGGACGCAGGTTTCGAAATTCTGTCTGCGTCTCCCAGAGGTGCTCAGCACACGGATTCTGCGCCGCTTGGTGCCCGCGCTGCCTTTGCATTGGGGACGCTGCTGTGGCACAGGCTGGGTCTGTCCATCGCTCCCACAACATTGGTCTTCGCCAGAAAGAAGGCCGAATGATTCCACGCCATCGCCCACCGTTTGGCCCGGCGGCTCTGGCCTGCACTGGCGTTCGCAGCCTGTTCAACAGCGGTGACGTCGAACAGCTGGAGCGAAAATACAAACAGCAGCTTGGCGTGAAACACGCCGTCTGGCTGCCTTCGGCACGCTACGGTATTACGCGAACGATACAGTCACATATCACCAGCGACGCAGAGGTTATTTGTTCTGCGTTCAACTGTGGTGCGGTACATCACGCCGCCGCTGAGTGCCAGCGTACAGTTCGCTACGCTGACTGTTCTTCCGGCAGTCTGCTGATGGACTGTTCCGGAGCAGGTACCGGTGGTCACGCTCTGATTCTGTCGGAAATGTTCGGGCATCGGTTCTCACCGAAGGAGCTCGATCACCGTCTCGTCCGGAACGCCTCGTTGCGGATCTTTGACATGGCTATGGCCATCCCCGCACCTGCGGATATGCAGCGGATGCAGCAGGTCGACGTGACCGTGCTCAGCTTCGGACTAGGTAAATCGCTCTACGCCGGCTGGGGCGGCATGGCGCTGACACAATGCGACGATTTGTCCGCAATGCTGCAGCGCTGTCGCGACCAGGATCTGGCCTCAGGACCAAGGCTGGAGTTTTATCGGTGGAATGCAGACCTCGTTCTTCGAACAGTTGCGCACGAGCCATTCTTTTATCGACAGCTTCGATCTCGTCAGCAGCTGCGCAAATCCGAAAGCACTGATTGCAGCTCTTCATTCACGGCTGATTCACACGAATGGCACCGTCCACCGACTTCGCTGCACGTCGCGCGATCACTACGGAACCTGGAACAGTCTGTCTCGTATGTTGAGAAACGACGAATTCTTGCTGACGAATACAGAAAGCAACTATGCGGATGCTCAGACCGTGTTCAGCTGCCGCCGAGTGATTTATCGGCTCTCAGCCACTTTTGTGTTCGCGTTTCCGGTGACCGTCGAGCGGCCGTACGACAGCACCTGTGGAATCATGGCATCGACGTCGGTACGTTGTTTCCGTTTCCTCACGAAATCTGCCGGACTGAGGAATTTCCACAGGCTGCCCGCACCGCCTTAGAAATCCTGAACCTGCCGCTGTCGACGCAACTGGACCGCCGTGCCGTCATCGGAATCTGTGATGCATTGAGAGCTGGGGTGGAGTCGTCCCGCACTGCCAGCATCGCGATGCAGCCCGGTGCGGCCGCCTGATTTGTACTGCTGTTGGCATACCTCGTGGGCAGGGCAGGAGCGGTCAACTGCTGGGCATCACATCCCGGATTCATCAGGCTTGATGCGTCAATTTACAGTATTTTCAGCGGAACGCCTGAAAACCTGCCTCTTTGTGTAACAACACGGGTCGCGCAACGCTGTGGTTGGTACTTCCTTACTCAGAATGACTCCGGACCGCCGATACACTCAGCAATCACAGGTGTTGCCATGTTCTTTAAAGTAAACAGAATTGTCTTTACCTTGATCATGTCTGCGACAGCTCTGACCGTTGCGGACGACAATGACCTGTTCTCGGACGTGCGCACCGACACGGTCTTTGACAGTGTGGCTGATTCTGACAGCGACGCGAAGACCGGCGCGGCACGTCCCAAAGCCATTACGAACGCTGAAACCCTGCGTGACGTCCTTAAGGCCGTTGGGTTTGATGCCAGCGTTGACGGCAATCGTTCTGTCACGACGACCAAACAACTGGATCCATGGACGTTTCCGGTGCTTGTCACGATCTCTGAAGATGAAAAGAGTATTGGAATACGCCTGGGGCTCAGTGTTATCAAAGACGAACAAACGCTGTCGACGGCGACCCTTCTGCAGTTAATGTCGGCCAGTCAGAAATATGCATCAGCTCAGTTCGCGTATAGTGCGAAACGGCAACGTACGGAGCTGTCCACGTTTATGACCGGTAACCGTCTTACCGGCCAGCAGCTGCGTGATGAGATTATTCGACTGGCCATACTGGCGAAAGAGACGTCGGCAGTCTGGGTTGTCGCTGATACGAAAACCCGTTCTCCCAAGCCGGGTACTGCGGAGTCGAAAGCACCCACCCCGCCGAGTATGTCGACGGTCACCAGTTCGCCTGAATCTCTCAGTGGTACATGGTCGGCGACTCAATCGGAAACAGAAGCATTTGCCGTCGCGTTCAGGTCTGACGGCACCTTCAACCTGGTGTATATCAACAACGGCAAGCAGACACGAACGTCCGGAAAGTTCACTGTTAAGACGGGTTCCCTGACTCTGACTGGAAATGATGGAGTCCGACTGGTTGGAAAGCTGACAGTTGCGTCTGACAGTGAATTCCGGTTTACGCTGCAGAATAACACCGTGCTGACGTTTACCAGAGCAAAGTAAGTAACGGGTTTCTGTTCAGTGCATTTCCAGCGGGCGTGGGCCTTCGGCGACCGCGCGGGATTCCCGTGACAGATTTGCTGTCATCTGAGCAACGTCGTCGAGCATGTCAAAAGCATCTGCATCAGGGTCATCACTGTGATTCAGAGCTCGGATTTCAGTAATGACTTTGTCAGCACTACCGGTCTGTAACTGCATTTCAATGGCCGTCAGAAGTTTCGCGATGTCTTCTCGCACCGAATTGCGGATGATGACACGGCTTATCTTGGCGCCCGCCCCGGCCGAGATGACCATGACCGTCATGACAAAAACCGGTGCGCAGCAGCAGCGCAGCCATTTGACGTTTCTTGATTCGCCAACCGTCCAGCCCCACAACATCCAGCCAGCGAACAGCGCAAGAAAAATGGGGATCAGAATCATTTTGGGTCAGTCCATGTGGTGCGCAGCTTGGCGCGAATGACATCTGCAAGTGGCTACCCTAACCGTCGTCGAATTCTGTCGTTTCCGGTTAGCAATTGGGCAACAGCGTGCTCAGACGGAACGAAGAGTCATTTTTCCGCCAGTTCACGGCTGTAGAATCGACAATTCGGCCGATTACTTTGTAACAACTGCAAAATCTGCCAGAAGCCACGCAGGTTTCGGCACTGCAATCTTGGCCCACATGAACTGTAAGTCATGTATAAGCAATGAATTGCGCACGGATTCGCTTATTCCTGGCGGCGTCATGTATGATTGGTTCGGCATTTGCTGCTGAACAGTTCTGTCACTGGGAAAGGATTCGCCGGTGTTTGATCGTCTGCCGGATATCTGATGGCGGGCAGACTGTAACTTGATGACCTGGGCATAGGGCGAGCATGGAAGCTCAAATTCTGCGATTCACTCTGATTGCGCTGTCGCTGTTCGTTTCGACGGGCGCTGTGTTTCAGACTCGCAATTTTGTCGTCACCGCACCGACGGCAGATATCGCTGAGCAGGTCGGCGAAGCCGCTGAGACCTATCGCCGGGATCTGGCGACATTCTGGCTGGGTGAAGCTCTGCCGAACTGGCATCGCCCGTGCAAACTGCGCGTCCGCCCGGGCGCCTTGGGGGCCGGTGGTCAGACCACGTTTCAATTCGTGGGTTCAGAAGTAATCAACTGGAATATGTACGTGCAGGGGTCGATGGAACGCATCCTGGATTCCGTTCTGCCACATGAAGTAAACCACACGATCTTTGCCAGCCATTTTCGCCGACCTTTGCCACGCTGGGCAGACGAAGGCGCAGCCACACTGTTTGAAGACCGTTCGGAACAGATGAAGCAGCTAAGCCTGCTGAACCAGGTCATCAACAGCGACCGGGAATTCATCAGTCTTCGTGATCTGCTGACGATGAAAGAGTATCCGAAGGGTTACCGCCCAATGCTGATTCTGTACGCCGAAGGATATGCTCTGGCCGACTTTCTGGTGCAGCAGGGAGGACGTGAAAGATATCTGAAGTTCCTGGCGGATGGCGAACGGATGGGGTGGACAGAAGCGATCAAGTCGAATTACCACCATGGCGGCGTCGATTCACTGCAGAAGAACTGGCAGGGCTGGGTGATGGCCGGGATGCCCAAACTCACGTTGCCGAAAGGCAGGATGCTGGTCGACGCGGGAACCGCCAATCATGGACGCAGCGTGCGAGGTCAGGGTGTGGGGCGTCCCGCTATTCTGGATGAATATGCATCGAATACGACAGTCCGATTGCAAAGCCCTGACCAGAAATCAGTGGCAAGGAGTTCTGCGCGTCAAAGTGAACCTGTTGACAGCCGATCAGTATCCGGACGCAGTGCGCTGACTAACGGTCCATTGTGGCTGGGCGCCGCAGACAGCGGCGGTCGTACACAGCATACGGCCACCGTTGCGAAGAATGAATTTCAAAACCCGACCGCCGGAGATGTTGATATCAGAACGGCTGCGGCAATGGATCGGAAATTCGGGTCAGCGAATTTCGAAGCACCGACGCCCCGGCGAACACCAGCGGCTCCACTGTCGCGACATGTGCAACAACGGCAGGCTACCCCCAATGTTCAGTTTCCCGCCGGGCAGAGCGGCGATGCTGGTCCATCTCCATCCTCCGGTCGTGCGGGACTGGAAGCCACGCAGCTGAGTTACAGCCAGGATAGCGCCACTCACTCTTTTCAACGAAAGCACCTCACTCAGGAACGCAGGGCGGTTACCGGATCCATCCCGCAATGGGCCGGTTTCCCAGGGCAGCAGGAATTGTTCTGATTCCGTCACAGAGGGCCACGAGTCACTCATGACCCGCAGTTTAAGAGCCGCAGCTTTGGTTCTCTCCTCCTTGGTCAAAGCTGCTCTTCTGTGAATGCCAGCGTTTCTGTCGGGCGAGTCATCACTCCCGCTGATGACTCGCCCGATTTCTTTTGCTTTTCCCAAGGTCGATATCGGCGCGTTGAACGCAGTGCATCTGAGCTGGTTGCAGCACCGGACAGTATCTTGCAGTCGATTGACACGCGGTCAGCTGTTCAGGGGATTGTTGATTCTGCATACTGTCTATGCCCCGAACCGGTGCGTTGTTACCAAATTCCTGAACTGGTGTGCCACGTGAATCCTGCAGTCAACCGACGGGTAAGGTTGGCCGGTCTGACCTCAGGGTCTTCACACTGCCTTGCCCGACCCACAGATATCTCGGAGCCGTCTTCATGCATCAACGATTATCTGCGTCGCATATTGTTTTCCCCGGTGTCGCTCTGGCTCTGGTCTGTGGAAACGTCTGTCAGGCACAGGAACAGAAGAAACTTAATCGGGACGTTGTCAAAGTGGCGGCTGTTCAGATCAGTGGTTATGACAAGGGTGACGTCCCGCGAGCAGGATACGATCCGACCGCGGAACTGCTGCCGTACATCGACCGAGCCGGGAAAGACGGTGCTCAGCTGGTCGTCTTTCCTGAATACGTGCTGGGACACATTCCAGTACCGGGCCCGGACACGAACAGGATTTCCGCGGCAGCGGCAGCGAATCAGATTTACGTGATCGCAGGCTGCTGGGAGGAATATGCGGATGGCACCTTCGCGAACACGGCACTGCTGTTTGATCGCAGTGGAGATATTTGCGGGCGCTATCACAAGACTCACGGGGCAATTGATCACTTCGACGGCGAGCCTCCCTGGGCGAGACCTCCGGCTGGCAAGACGCGAGCCTGGATGATTCGCAACGATCCGGAGTGGGTCATGGAAGCGGGCACCGACCTGCCTGTGTTTGAACTCGATTTCGGAACGATCGGCATCATGACCTGCTATGACGGATGGTTTCCGGAACCGCCTCGTGTGCTGTCGCTCAAGGGGGCCGAACTGATCGTCTGGATCAATGGTCGAGGTGGTTCCGTGGAGGACTTCATCATGAAAACGACCATGTTTCAGAGTCATGTCGGGATGATCGCGACTAATCAGGCGTACGGCAGCGGTACGATGATCGGCGACTGGCCGGTTCGCATTGCGGCTCGGTGTCCCGATAAGACGGAATCGTACATCTCGGCAACCGTCAACCTGAAACGCATTCGCCAGGCACGATATAACAGCCGCAATTTCCGGCAACGCAGACCGGATCTGTATCGTACGCTCGTAACACCGAAGTCCGCGGTCGGACCGCCTGCGACTTCTCCATAAGCGGTTCAGAGTCCGGCGAATGGCGTGAAATACCTTCGTCCGGTAACCAGTCTCGACTTGCTGAAGCAAACGTTCTATGGTTGCGATGGAGCAACGCAATGAAGATGCTGGCGGGGACAGGCAGGTACGCGGTGATTTCAGGATGAGAAGTCTTTTTCAGATACCGGTTCTGGTCCTGTCCATACTGCTGTGCGGTACTGCCGGACTACATCTTCTGACAGGACAGGGACTTCTTCACAGTTTCTACCAGGCATTTATTCTGCTTGCGACTGTGGGGTCTCAGGAACCGCAGCCACTGACCGACGCGACGATGGTGTTCATTATTGCGTATCTTGCCAGTGGACTGGGAGTGTTCGCCTATAGTGTAATTCAGTTCGGACAAATTCTCGTTAACGCAGATCTTCGAGTACTTCTGGAGCGACGTCGTATGGAAAGGCGGATCAACAAGCTGGAGGGACACTTTATTGTGTGTGGCCATGGGCGAATGGGTCGCGAACTGTGCAATTATCTGCACCAGCGTCGTCAGCCCTTTGTCATCATTGACGAAAATGACGAACTGTTCACTCCGGAAATGCGAAGCTGCGACTGGCTGTTTCTGCAGGGCGATGCGACTCAGGACGACATTCTGGAGGAAGCCGGAATTCATCGGGCGCGAGCTCTGACGACGGTATTGCCCACGGACGCGGACAACCTTTATGTGGTCCTGTCGTCCCGGTTGCTTTCCGGTGATCTGCAGATCGTGGCTCGGGCAAGTGATGAGCAGGCGGCTCAGAAAATGCAGAAAGCGGGTGCCACACGAGTTATCAATCCCTTGTCTTCGGGAGCTACCCGCATGGCTCGGTTCATGCTTTCTCCCAGCATCGAAAACTTCGTGGAGGTTGCCGAAAGTGAAGGTGTCGACTGGGAAATCGCTGACGTGCATGTATCACAGAATTCTCCACTGATTGACCAGCAGTTGAAAGAAACCAACCTCCGGAAAGAGGGCATCATGCTGCTGGGGGTTTGTCGGGACACGGGAGAAAAATACTTCCCCCCACCTGGCGACCTACGAATTCATTCCGGTGACAATCTGTTTGCGTTTGGGAGTTCTGACAACCTGAAAAGACTGACCGACCTGATGGAACAGACCGCTTAGTCAGCACACAGATGAACGCACAGACATGGTTGAGGTGATCTGGAATATCTGGCTGGAACTGGCACCCTGGCTGCTGTTAGGCGCCGTTGTTGCCGGGCTGATGCACGTTGTTGTTCCGGCCGGCTGGCTGCGTCGGCAGCTTTCCGGTCGTCTGGGGGTTGCCAAAGCCGTGCTGGTCGGTATTCCGCTCCCGCTGTGCTCGTGCGGCGTGATACCGGTGGGGCTTGGACTTCGCAGCGAAGGAGCCAGTCGGGGAGCGTCCGTCGGATTTCTGATCAGCACACCGCAGACCGGTGTCGATTCCATCCTCGTCAGCACTTCGTTTCTGGGCTGGCCGTTCGCTCTGCTCAAAGTCGTGGTGGCACTTGTGACCGGGCTTGTGGGAGGCGTTGTGGCGAATATCGGTGAAGCCGACGACGTGCCGCTGGCGCGTTCGGCCACCACAGATGCTGAACATCCTGATGTCGGACCGGCTGCCACAGTCTCCAGATCGCAGGAGTTCCTGCGTCAGACGATCGACATCGTGCGATCGATCTGGGGTTGGCTGGTCGTGGGTGTCGTTATCTCGGCCGTGATTACCAGAGTCGTCCCGGCGAACTCGTTTTCGGATGTCGGCGCACTCACTGGTCTTTCCGCACTGCTGGTCACGCTGGTGATATCTCTGCCGCTGTATGTTTGTGCCACCGCTTCCGTGCCGATCGCCGCCGCTCTTGTTGACAGCGGACTTCCGCCAGGAGCCGCCCTGGTTTTTCTGATGGCAGGGCCCGCCACCAATGTTGCGACTCTGGGGGCCGTCTACCGGACTCTGGGTCGCAGATCGTTGGTCGTTTATCTGTCAACAATCGTGATTGGCAGCCTGACGGCCGGTCTGGCATTTAATCACGTTATCGATACGTCTGTAACGCTGCATCAGGTTCATGACCACGCCGACTGGTGGCGAATTACCTGCGGAACGGTCCTGGCAGCCCTGATCGCCTGGTTCGCTGTCAGCGATGGTCTTCGTTTTGTCAGGAAACGACGCCTGGCGTCCATCAGCGATGACAACATAGTGACGTTAAACGTTGACGGCATGACCTGTGATGGCTGTGCGGCACGACTGGAGCGACTGCTGGAAGCGACTGACGGAATTGATCGAGCGGACGCCTCCTATAGCGAACGTCGCGTTACCGTCAGCGGAACAGCTTCGCAATCTGCTGTCACGGAGGCCATAAATGCAGCGGGTTTTTCGGTCCGTACCCGCCCCCTGGCAGCAGAATAAACTGTCTCAGACGTTCTATCGCACGCGTTCGATGCGATACACTCCCTTTCCGCTGACGGTCTCCAGTGTGTAATACAGTTCGCCGGCTTCGTCCTCTCCGAATGCCAGCACGGGTAGTCCGGTTGATGCAATTCCCCTGCTCTGGGTCACCCTGCCGTTGGCTGCATCGTACTTCAGAGCTCGAATGCTGCCGCTGATGAAGTCGGCGTACACGTACCAGCCCTGCAGTTCGGGCAGTCGCGTGCCGCGATAAACAAACCCACCGGTGATCGATTTGCCGATTTGATGGTCGTACTCCCAGACGGGTTCAATCGGCGCATCAATGGCTTCGACCGGTTTGTTGTTGAATGGATAAGAAGCCTCGCGAACGCTCCAGCCGTAGTTGCCGCCGGATCGCACGATGTTGACCTCTTCCCAGAAGTCCTGTCCTACATCAGCCGCCCAGATATCCCCGGTCTTGCGGTCCACGGTCAGCCGCCACACGTTGCGCAGACCATAAGCAAAGATCTCGGGCCTGGCTCCTTCCCGATCGGTAAAGGGGTTGTCAGCGGGAATCGCATAATTGTTCCCGTCCTGTTTGTTATCCACATCGATTCGCAGAATAGAACCCATCCAGGTTTTGAGATTCTGCCCGTGTCCCAGAGGATCGTTGCGGCCACCTCCATCGCCCAGACCGATGTACAGACAGCCATCGTGACCGAAAGCGATCGATCCGCCGTTGTGGTTCGAAAACGGCTGTGGTATTTTCATTACGATCTGTTCGCTGTCGGGATCTGCGATGCTTGGGTTGTTGCCGGACGCCTGAAAACGGGACACTATCGAAACTCGAGGTTCCTCTGCGGAACTGTAGTAAACGTACAGGTAACCGTTCTGTGTGTAGTGCGGATGGAACGCAAGGCCCAGCAGACCTTCTTCGTTGTCGTTCTTCCAGTCGTTAACTTTTTCGCGGATGTCCAGAAACAGCTTCGCCTGGCTGGCTTCGGGAGTATTCGAAAAGACGTAAATGGCGCCCCGCTGTGTTCCGGCAAACATTCGGTTGCTGCCGTCGCCGGCGTGAGTCAGCGACATGGGACGAATGTTTCTGGTCTTGCCGTTTTCGTCCACACCTTCGAACCCCTCCCACTTCAGGTCCGGGAAAGCAAGAGTCCCTCTCAGCGGTAATTGTCCGTCGATCGGGTCGGCAACGGTGCCGTCATCTGACAGTGTGCGAATTTTGATGTTGCGAAAAGCAACCGGGTTGCCGTGGTCCTGCAGACAGATATACCCCTTCTTTGCCTTACCGAAGTTTGCGAAGGCCGCAAACTTGCTGGCGGCGACTCGTTTGTCCCACTCCTTTTCGCCCTTACGAAAGTAGTAATAGCTGACACCATTCACAGCGACTTCGCACTGTCGCGGAGAAATACGCAGGTAAATCTGATTCCACTGCCCGACCGGGCGAGTGGCATCGTCCACATCGATGCCCTTGAAACCGACCTGGTTTTCAAACTTCGTGGCCCAGGCGGGTTTGACGGGTTTGTACAACTGATAAAGCCAGCCCGCTTTCTGAGGATCATGGCCATCCACGTTGTCCTGAATCTGTACCTCGGGGCCGGACATCCACGGTGTGGGCTCATTCTCAGTGACGTGAAACATCAGGCCGCTGTTGCCACCTTTTGAAATGCGATATTCGAGCGACAGTTCGAAATTTTCAAACTGCTCGGTGGTGACAATATCACCAGCGCCGTCGTTGACGCGTTCTAGGACCCCGTCAGCCACTGCCCAGCCGCCGCCCATTTCTTCCTTGCGATAATTACGCCATCCGTCAGTTGTTTTGCCGTCAAACAGCAGTTTCCAGCCGCCGCGTTTCTCCGCTTCGGTCAGGCCGTTCAACGGCACATCGGCACAGCAGCTGATGGCGGATTTCAGGACAAGGATAAAAGCGAGCAGAACAATTCGGTGCGAAAGATTCATTGGACGTGCTTTAAGCTGCAGGAAACTGAAATAAAGCGGTCTCGACAGTGCACCTGGCACAGTCGAGAAGTTCATCATACGAGGTCATCAATTTGCCAGGAAGTGAGCCGGTTTGCCGCTGGCCGACAGATATAGGTCATGAGGCTCAAACACCTACATGTTTGAGCCAGGTCTCAGCCATCAGCTTGTGTCCCGCCTGTGTAGGATGTACGCCGTCTCCCGCAAGGTCGCCTGGTTTGGTGCCTGCGGCAACAGCATCGTCAAACATCTTCTGGAACGGCACCCAGATGGCTCCAGCCTTGTCTGACACTTCGCGGGCATATTGACGTCGAGTGTCAAAGTCCGGAAACCATTTGTCTTCGTTCTGCTTTACCGTTCCGCTCATCAGAACAAAGGGTTCACAGATGGCCAGCGTGGTGTTCGGCAGACTGTTCTTTGTTCGCTCCAGTAATGCCGCGAAACCATCGCGATACACTTCTGCAGTCCCATCGTAGCGCCCGGCCAGCCTGTGCCAGATGTCGTTGACGCCGATCAGAATACTGAGAATCCGCGGCTTGATGTCGATGCAGTCTCTGTCCCAGCGTTTGGCCAGATCCGGTACTTTATGGCCTGAGATGCCTCGATTGTGAATCTGAAGCTGCAGATTTTCGTAATCGCGGTGCAGAGCTGCCGCGATGAAGGACGGATATCCACGTCCCAGTCCCTCGTTGGCAACCGGATCCTTCTTGTTCCGGCCGGCATCCGTGATGGAATCGCCCTGAAACAGAATGACGTCTCCTGCAACCAGAGAAATTTTCTCCGCCGCAGAAGAACATTCGGTGTTAAGCCATGCTGCGGCCCCAGTGGCAGCAGCGGTGGAGATAAAGGCGCGACGATTCATGATGGATTCTCTGCAATTGTGGTTGTGTACGGGAAGAAGCAGTATTGTTTCGGAAACAACATACACACCCGGACGTCCGAATCAAAGTTGTCCGTTTCAGTGAACTTCCTGTTCTTGAGGCAACACCGACCCGCAGCCGCTTTCGGGCAATTGTTGACCAAGAATTTCCACTGCATTAGTGCGGATTCATGTGCTTCGTGGCACCGAACCTGTGCTCTCGCGGCTATCATGGTTTCGTCAGGCCCTGTTCCTGATAGTTTTCTGAACCGTTTGACACTGAGTGTTTCTTAGCCGAATGCCGCTCCGGAAAGGTGTTGTCAAAATGCTGCTTCGTCCTGCTTATCTGCTTGTTCTGACTTTTATTGTTCCGAGCCTTGCGACCGATGCTCTGTTTGGGCAGGAACCGGTTGCCGCAGACAGTCCGGAGAGCTTTGACGAAGTTCACAGCCAGTGGGACACGGTCGACAGTCAACTTGATGAACTGATCAAGTCATACCGGGCGGCAGATGCGTCCGAACGTGAGAAGCTGAGGAAGCAGTATGACGTCCTGATCGCACAGAGCAGAAAGCTGCTGCCAAAGCTGCGACAGACGGCTGTCGCGCAGTATCAGGCTGAGCCCAATCAGAATGATCGCGTGACCAAAACTCTTGTCGGGCTGCTGGCGAGTGATGTGCAGCAGGACAAATATGAAGGTGCGTTGCAGCTGGCCGGGATGTTGCTGAAGAATGACTGCAGTGAACCTGGCGTCCTGAGTTTTGCCGGCATGGCCGCCTACAGCATCGACGACTTCGTGTTGGCGGAAACACACCTGAAAAAAGCTGAAGCCGCAGGAAGCCTCATGCAGCAGGCCCAGGCAGCTCTGGCGGACTTACCGACAGCCAAAGAAACATGGACCCGCGAGCAGGAGATACGTGCGCAGGAAGCCAAAGTCGGTGATCTGCCTCGTGTGAAAATGGAGACCAGCAAAGGCACTGTTGTGATCGAGCTCTACGAAAACGAAGCACCCAAAGCGGTCGGAAATTTTGTCAGCCTTGTCGAGTCCGGATATTATGACGGACTCACGTTTCACCGGGTACTGCCAGGGTTTATGGCACAGGGTGGTTGTCCGGACGGAACAGGCAGCGGTGGTCCGGGCTATAACATTCCCTGCGAATGTCACCAGGATAATTATCGGCGACATTTTCGCGGCTCACTCAGTATGGCTCATGCCGGTCGTGATACCGGTGGGTCGCAGTTCTTCCTGACCTTCAAACGGACCGCACATCTGGATGGCCGACATACCGTGTTCGGCCGCGTCGTGGAAGGCCTTGACGTGCTTGCTGCATTGCAGCGCCGCAACCCTCAGCAAGGCGGTCAGCCCGAGCCCGATCGAATCGTAAAAGCAGAAGTCGTTCGCAAACGCGATCACGAATACAAGCCCACAAAAGTCCAGTAGACCGCGTGAAACGCAGCGGTTGGATGTTGGTGGTATGATGCGGTGCAGGCGCGAACAATTATGATTGGTGCTGTGTTTTATGCGGGGGGCCGAGGTGATTGCTTGCCGTGTTGTACGTGGCCTGCAATTGATCGAATTTGGGTGGCAGCCGTCTGCCATCGGCGAAAAATTGTGCTGCGTGGATGAAAACGGTGTACAATTCCTGCAGTGGCAATCGCGGACGGTTGCTGCTTTAGCCCTTTTGCACATATTTCTTAATTCGCATTAGCGTTCCAGGTGTCAGCCATGGACATTCAACGTCGACGCAGCCCGCTTGGGCGCCGGTCCTTTCTGGAAGCCGGGTCCTTGCTGTTTGGTGGTCTGACCCTAAGCGACATGGTCAAAGCCCGGGCCCAGGCGGTGTCAGCCAACCAGCCGGTGGCCGACACGTCAGTGATTCTGATCTGGCTTCAGGGTGGCCCCAGTCATATGGAAACATATGACATGAAGCCGGATGCTCCGCTCGAATACCGGGGTGAGTTGTTGCCAATCCCAACGGTCGTTCCGGGTATGGATGTCTGCGAACTGCTGCCGCTGCATGCGAAGGTCGCAGATAAGTTCAACATCATCCGTTCGATCTCCCACGGCTTTGCCAACCACGCGGGAGGGGCCGGTCGTTTTCTGTCGGGATACAATCCGCTGCGTCCTCTTGATCCGCTGGCGCAGTTTCCGTGTCTGGGACCAGTAGTTTCAAAGATGCTGGAAGGGAAACGCAATCCTGCGATGCCTCGCTATGTGGGCAGCGCGGCGAATGTTTACGGTGGCGGGGCGGCCGAACTGGGGCCGGCCTACCTGCCATTCGTTGTGGGTGCGGACCCCAATGCGGAAAATTTCAAGGTGAACAATCTTTCTCTGGCAGACAACATGCGCGAGCGTCTGGATGATCGAAATACTTTGCTGACTGCCTTTGACGGTATCAGGCGAAACATCGATCAGTCGGGTGTGATGGATTCCATCGATAAGTACAACCAGCAGGCCGTGGAGTTGTTGACCAGCGATCGCGCTCGGCAGGCGTTTGACATCACTCAGGAAAGCGATGAGGTTCGCGACCGGTACGGACGACACAAATGGGGGCAGCGGGCTCTGCTGGCAAGACGACTGGTTGAAGCGGGCACCAGCTTCGTCACCATGCAGATGCAGAATCCGCAAATTCAGGGTGGCATCGGCAACTGGGATATTCATGCCGTTAACGGTCATCTGTACGACGATGCGCGTGCCCGCCTGCCCGTGTTTGACCGCGCGATTGCGGCACTGATTGAGGACATCTACGCACGAGGGCTCGACAAAAAAGTCATGGTGATCGTTACTGGTGAATTCGGACGGACACCGAGGGTCAATCCTCAGAAGGGGACTAAGTCGAAAGTTCTGCAGCCGGGGCGTGATCATTATCCGGCTGCTATGTCAGTGCTCGTTTCCGGCGCGGGAATGCAGACCGGACAGGTCATCGGATCGACCACATCAAAAGGTGAACAGCCCAAAGATCGTTCCCTCGATCCCAACGATCTGCTGGCCACGGTGTTCACACATCTGGGGATCGATCATACGAAGACGACCCTCGACAACGCCGGTCGGCCGGTACCGCTGATTCCGTTCGGTGCGCCGATTCGGGAACTGTTATAGCAGTTCATCGAATACCGCTGATGTGCTGAACACCTGATGGAACGTTTTCTGCATACGTGCCGAATGAACATCGTCACGTTATTGTTCACCCGCCCCTCCCGGTTCTCAGGCAGAACTGCCGTGACAGAAATGCACCGGCGGTTCTTGCGAGACCGAACCGGCACAGCCATAAACCCGGAGGTGCAGCAACCGCTTGCACCCATTTTGTGAGAACCACATGAACATCAACAGGCTCACGATTGTTGTGGCTTTGTTTCACCTGTCGGTCGGCGGTGCAGCAACGGCCGTTCGGCCAAATATAGTTGTGATTCTGACCGATGATCAGGGCTATGCGGATATCAGTCTGAATCCACATCAGCCGGAAGGCGTCTCAACGCCGCATATGGACGCCCTTGCAAAAGATGGCGTCGTCTTTTCGCAGGGATACACCAGCGGTCATGTGTGTTCGCCCACACGAGCCGGGCTGATGCTGGGGCAGTATCAGCAGCGAGTTGGAGTTTATTCGGCGGGTGACGGGGGGGCGTGGATTTGATCCGGAGCAGCCGATTTTCCGTCTTTTCTGCCCGATGATTACGTCAGCACGGCCATTGGCAAGTGGCATCCGGGACTTGACGAAGACTATCCGGAACTGAAATGGCATGCGATGAGTCGTGGTTTCAACGAATGCTACAAGTTTATGGGCCGCGGGGGTCACAGCTATTTTGATTTGCGCAGCGACAGCAAAGGGAAGTTTGCTGATCCGATCTATGGCAACAGGGAACGCATTAATGATGAAGGTTATCTGACCAATCGGCTCAGTGAAGAAGCTGTTGGTTTCATTGATCGCAACAGGGCCAATTCGTTCTTCCTGTATCTCACCTACAACGCTGTGCATGCTCCGGCGGAAGCACCGGCGGAGGACATTAAATCGTCTCAGGAGAAAGTTCCCCGAGCTCACTAAGCAACGCGTTATTCTGATGGTGATGCTGAGGCACCTCGACGATGGTGTCGGCGATGTTGTGGGCAAGCTGAAGCAGGAAGATCTCTTCGACAATACGATTCCGTTTTTTCTGACGGACAACGGTGGTTCAAGGGCTATGAGTGCTGACAACACACCACTGCGCGGTTAAAAAGGCAGTCCGGATGAAGGCGGTATCCGTACGCCGTTCATTGTCAGCTGGCCTGACAGGTTTACGGGTGGTCGCACAGTTGATACGCCCATTATTTCCTTTGATATTCTGCCGACTGCACTGGACGCAGCCTGCCTGCAGAAAACGAATTTGACGGGAAGAGTCTGCTGCCGTTGCTGACCGGTGAAGCCACGCAGCATCATGAAACAATCTTCTGGAGCAAAGGAAAAGAGGACGAATGGGCGGTGCGCCGCGGTGCCTGGAAACGGTACTGGACCGGAGGCCACCTCGAACTTATCAGCCTTGCCGATGATCCGTTTGAACAGAAGAACGTGGCCGCGGCTTACCCTCGCAAAGTGACGGAACTCAGGACAGCATATGACCAGTGGATTTCGAACATGGCAGATCTGATTACAGGAGATCAGAAGCGAGTTGATGTGGTCAGGTCTGCTGATGCTGTGACGCCCGGGAAGGAGTTAACCGAGCGAGAGAAAAAGCGAGAACAAATTCGGGCTGAAAAGAAGCAGCGGGCTGCAGAAAAGAAAGCGAATAATATACCATGACATTCGCGCAGCAGATTTCCCTTATTGTTTGTTGCACCTGCGCCTCTGCAGTTGCAACCGACGAAACCCCGGTGACGAACATCGTTGTCGACAGCAGTACTCTGACCGGCAAGGTCATGTGTGGGTATCAGGGCTGGTTCAACTGCGAAGGAGACGGCGCAGGTCTGGGCTGGACACACTGGGCCAGGAATCGAAACAGGCCCTTCGGCCCCGGAAATGTGACCGTCGACCTGTGGCCGGATGTTTCCGAACTTAGCGCGGACGAGCGGTACGCGACGGAATTCAGCCACGCTGACGGAACGATGGCGGAAGTATTCAGCAGTGGAAACCGAAAAACCGTGTTGCGACATTTTCAGTGGATGCGCGACTACGGCATCGATGGCGCGTTTGTGCAGCGGTTTGCCAATGGTCTAAAAGATCCGATTTCTTTGCGTCACAAGAACAATGTGCTGTCGGATGCGCGAGAAGGGGCTGCGAAATACGGCCGCGTGCTTGCCGTCATGTATGACCTGTCAGGGCTTCGCGCCGGGCAGGTAGAACGCGTCCGGTCAGACTGGGCCATGCTGCAGACGCAGATGAAGCTTGCCAGCGACCCGGCCTACCTGCATCATGATGATGGGCCGGTCGTCGCTGTCTGGGGAATCGGTTTCACCGATAACCGCCGGTACTCCCTGGGTGAGTGCTTTGAGCTGGTGAAGTGGCTGAAATCCGAAGGCTGCAGAGTAATGCTGGGAGTTCCTTCGTTTTGGCGAGATGGGAAACGGGATGCCACCGATGATGTCACGTTGCACGCAATTCTCAAACACGCGGATATCGTGAGTCCATGGTCGGTCGGCAGGTACCGCACTCCGGTAGAAGCCACGCGGCACGCTGCCGGAGTCTGGCAGCCGGATCGCGTATGGTGCGCCCGTCATGGTCTCAGTTTTCTGCCTGTTGTGTACCCTGGATTCAGCTGGCACAACCTTACAGGCGGAAGTATCGATGACATACCACGATTGAAGGGGCGGTTTCTGTGGTCGCAGGCGGTGGGTGCGAAACGAGCGGGGTGCGACATGATCTATGTTGCCATGTTTGACGAGGTCGACGAAGCGACAGCGATCTTTAAATGCACCAATCATCCACCTGTGGGCCAAGGTGCTGAGTTTCTGACCTATGAAGGTCTGCCGAGTGATTATTATCTGAAACTTGTCGGACACGCGGGACGAATGCTCCGCGGAGAAGCTCCCATTTCTGATCAGCTGCCGTAGCTGTTCAGGCCATTATTACGAACTCCGATTTCCAGTCAGATCAACAACCATGCCACGAAACAGACTCAGTGTTGTAGTTACGTTCTTATGCTTTTTGAACGTTGCTTTCGGCAGCACAAAGCCCAATGTTCTGTTCATTGTGTGTGATGACCTGAACACTCATGTTTCGACGTCCGGCTATCCGCACATCAGTACGCCCGCCTTTGACCATCTGGCGGCTCAGGGGATGACGTTTCGTCGCGCGTATTGTCAGTACCCCGTTTGCGGCCCTTCGCGAGCATCTTTTCTGCACGGTCTTTATCCGCAGTCGACAGGCATTCTGGATAACAATTCGGATATCCGCGATGTACGCCCCGGCACTGTATCGATGCTGCAGCGATTCAAGGAGTCCGGTTACTGGACAGCAGGTGTGGGCAAGGTGTTTCACAACACACGCGCTGATCCTGGTGAAGTGGCATGGAACGAAGTGTTGCGGTTCGAGAATGATGAAATGCCGCTGGTGACACCAATCCGTGAGAAGTTCGAAGCAGAACACGGATCTGTTGCACAGGGTAAGGCTCGACGACTGTGGCGACAGAAGTACGCCACGATCGCCACACAGACGCGTGGTCAGCAGCCCGGTTATGGCCCCAGCGGTTTGCGAGACGACCAGCACAAGGATGGCCGGAATGTCCGACAAATCGTTTCGTGGCTGGATAACGAGGTCCACGGAGAAGCCCCGTTTTTTATCGCGTGTGGCATTCAGAAACCCCACGTACCGTTTCTGGCGCCCGACAAATACTTCGACATGTATCCGTCGGCCAGTCTTAAGTTTAAGCCTGCTTCGCCGACGTTCTGGCGGCAGGCGCCCAGGATTGCGATGGTCAAACGTTATGAAGGATTCGGGTTTGAATTAGGTGTCGGAAACGATGCTCTGCGACGTGAGTACATGCAGGCTTATCACGCCTGTATTTCATTCATTGACGCTCAGATCAGTCTGCTGTTTGAGGCGTTGAAACGTACAGGGCACTGGGATGACACCATTGTTGTGCTGACTTCCGATCATGGTTACCAGCTTGGTGAACATTTCATGTGGGGCAAAGTCACATTATTTGAGGTCTGCGACCGTGTGCCACTGCTGATTCGAGTTCCTGAAAGCTCGAATGCAGGGCAGACGAAGGCCGGATCATCCAGCGAAGGGCTTGTGGAACTTGTCGATCTGTTTCCGACACTGACGGAATTGTGTGATGTAACCCCGCCCCGCGATCTGCAGGGCCGAAGTCTGGTGCCAATGCTTCGTGATTCAAGCGTTGCCGGAAAGCCGTATGCCTACACCGTCGTCAGTCGCGGTAAGGAACTCGGTAAGGCAGTCCGTACAAGTCGATGGCGCTACACAAAGTGGCCCGGCGGCGAAGAACTGTACGATCTGCAGAACGACCCGACTGAACAGAAAAATCTCATCGATTCATTGCAACAGGCCCGCACGGTGGGAACGATGCGCAGTCATCTTGAACAGGTTGAAGCCATAGCGTCTGCCGAAGCACGATAAGGCTGAGGCGGTTTATCCGCCGGTGGCGAACTCAGCCGGAGACCAGGACATATGAGGAATCAGTCGCTCGACTCTTCCGGCTGTGGTTGCCGGTCTGTCATTTTCCAAGAAAAACTGAGCCGAACAGATTCTGTGCGGTAGTCCGCTCAGACCGGAATGCAAAGAAACCGTCACATACAGCGCGGCCGATTTCTCCGGCAGTCTTTTTTTATCGTCGTTTACCGGCAGTTCGCATCAGGGCCGATTTGTGCCCGGGGCGAAATGTTCTGACCGCTTTCGCATTGTGTCGCTGGCCGGTAAGGGGGGGGATGGGAAACGTCTTTCGGGCGGTTGATCAGGGCACATGGTTGCCCTGATCAATCAATATCCAGAATGCGGGTCAAGTCTGACATGTGGGGCGAGAAGAGTCCCGGGGCCCACGACATTCCATCCATTACTCGATCGAATACGAATTGCACGTCAACGGCCTCATGTCGTGGTATTCATGCGATAGCCGGACAGGCTTCGTGATTCTGCCTGGCGATGAACGCTCCGACGAATTTTTCAACTCACATTCGGCTCCGTTCAGAACGAAAGGATCTGCCACAGGCCTGAGTAGTCGTCGGTCCAGCGTACCACACGGTCCGTTTCGTCCCATTCGCTGTCGGCCTCCTGAATCGCCGGAGAATTCGCGAATTTGTCACTGGACGACAGCAGAACCCATGTGGATGTGAATACGCCGGTTGAGTCATCATCGTCGTTTTCGATGCGAACAGCGTGCCAGCCGAGGTGTTCGGCCATGCCGCGGGTGACAGGATCGAGTTCCAGGAAACGATTGGATATATGAATCGCCAGCACTCCGCCGGGCCGCAGTTGCTCACGGTAGATTTCTGCACATTCTGTCGTCAGCAGGTGGACCGGAATTGCGTCGCTGCTGAATGCGTCGATTGCCAGAACGTCGAACTGCTGACTTTGGCCTGTTGCCAGTTCGCGTTCCATAACGATTCTTGCATCGCCGATGACGACTTCCGTTTCGGCGTCTGAATCACTCAGATACGTGAAGTACATCGCCGACAGATCGCGGACGTGAGAATTGATGTCGTAGAACCGGAAGTACTCATCGCTCTGTCCGTATGCGGCGATTGTGCCCGTGCCGAGTCCCACGACGCCGACTCGCAAAGCGTGCTGATCCAGGTCTTCAGCCAGTTTTCGGCAAAGTTCAATGGCGATCCCAATGCCGCTTTCCTGTCCATAATACGTTGTTGGCTGCGTTTTCCAGTATACGTCCAGATACTGAAAGCCGTGTCGAATCTGTCCGTGCAACAGTGAGATGCGGCCAGGCATTCCGTATTCATCCGAGTCGTCTTCTTCGTCCGCCGTCACCCGCAGTACTCCATAAAAATTCCGCGATGTATGCACCACATCGACGTCTTCTTCCGCCACGATTTCCTGTAGCCGATGACCGAGCAGGGAGATAAGAGCGATGGACGGAAGCCACAGCCAGAATCCCAGGGACCGCTGTTGTGGTCCACGGAAATACTGTACGGCGAACTCCAATGCCAACGCTGTACAGATGCTCACGCAGAAGGCACTGGCCTGCCATGACGCAACCGTTTCTGAATACCAGAGCGCACTGACCCAGAGCACCACGATGCCGAATTGTGCACATTGCAGGACGTAACTTCTGAATGTCTCCTGCAGTTTATGTGTTACGTAAAGCAACCCAACAGCAACAATGGCTGGAAGAAATACTCCCGCAGCCGCATCGACCTGCTCGGCATGCAGCATGTCACCGGGGAAACGCCAGCGTGCGTATCCGATAAGCCATGCGCACTGCGTCAACGATGTGACTGTCCAGACTGTGGCGACGGTGCGTGTACGTTTTTCAAAAGCGGCTGTGAGTGCCAGTCCGGCCGTCTGAATCAGCAGGTAAATGCCAAAGTAAACCGTACGATCGATTTCCTTAAGTGACCCTGATGTTGGCACCAAATACCATGCAGTCACGGCGAGCACCTGGACGCTTGTCGCCAGCGCCCACAGCCAGAAGGTCGACGACTGAGACTGCCTCCACACCCGCTGGACGTACCAGGCAGTTAAGGCGATCACACACGTCGCGAACAGACCCGCGTGGTATTCATAATATCCTGAAAACAACTGTGGAGCGGCTACTGCCACGAACGCTCCGCCCAGAGCACCACCTGCCGAAACCAGCAGGTAGAACAGCGTAAGGTGTTTTGGATCCGGTCGAGTACGCACCAGTTCTCCATGGCAGATCATGCAGCATGTGAACAGCACGACCGAGAAAATTGCAACCTGATCTGCAATTTCCATACTCGGCCCCTCGTATAAGGCGTAGCACGCCATTGGACAGCAGCCCAGCAGCAGCAGGCCAAATACGCGACGGTCGTACCAGTGAGGACTGTCGAAACAGATGATGAAAGACAGCAGATACAGTCCCAGTGGCAGGACCCACAGAAAGGGGACTGTGGCCACATCGATACACAGTTGATTGGTTGTGGCCAGCAGCATCGTGGAACCGCAGGCCGCAAGTGCCAGCCACAACAGCATTCGCCCCCCACCAGGAGCTGCCACGGCGACGCCTGGCTGATTCGTCTGTTCAGAGACCGTTACTGTCGTGTCGGCCAACGGATCAGGAATGCTGTGTCGCAGCAGCCGAATGGCGCACCAGACGGCAAGGCCAACGTAGACGGCGTAGACCAATGACCACGAAAATACCTGGTGCCGCAGCTTAAGCCATGGTTCAAACACCAGCGGGTAACTGATAAGGGCCAGTAATGACCCTACGTTGGACAGCGCATACAGACGATACGGAGAACGCCCCGGAGACGTCTGGCTGAACCACCGCTGCATCAGCGGACCAGTGGACGCCAGCATGAAATACGGACCGCCGACAGTGGCCAGCAGCAGAAGAAGAATCTGCAGCATCGGCGACTGATCGCCAATCGGTTTCCACGATTCGGACGGAGCGATCGGCAGAAACAGCACTGACAAAGCCAGCAGACAAAGATGCGTCCCCACTTGAGCCCGACGGCTGAGCCGCGAGGAAAGCAGATGCGAATACAGATACCCACCCAGCAGTACGATCTGGAAAAACAGCATACAGCTGGTCCAGATGGACGGTCCGCCGCCGAACCACGGCAGAATATAGCGACCGATCAGTGGCTGTACCTGAAACAGCAAGAAGGCGCTGACAAAGATTGTGAGAGCATAACGCAGCATGGAGACCCTTTCGAAAGGAAGTCATCACTTTACTGCACAGCTGCACAAAAAGAAGTTGCACAACGTGCAGGCAGCGCACTGGCGGGACCGCATCGCTGTATTTCAACAATAAAATTGTGTTCCGATCATTTCGTCAGTTCAGCATTCATTTTCGATTCATGCTTCAGGGCGCATCAAGGACTTGCCTCGTAATTGTCCGCTGGCGACTTTGGCGACCAAAGCTTCCCTGTTCGCAACAGGCCTGCTGCAAAGTTGATCAGAAAAATTTCGATGCCTGGACAGGATCAATGCTCGGGCGGTCGCTGCGTTTTACCGAGTTCACGCAGTTCTTCAGGAACCGCTGGCTGCAGGCATCTCAGACATTGATTTCGAACATTCTGAACGCTCGCGCTCCGGAAAGATGGTTCAGCTCGCCGGGATCTTTTGCCATCCGAGCAGCGAATCCGTTGGCTAAATATTCTGCACCCGCCCGCGGCAAGAGGTTTCGAAACACGTCTTTCCCGGTATCCGTTCAATGTCGATCACCATCAGTGTCCGACCAGGCTGCAACGCTCGTCGGACAGATGCCAGTGTCGACTGTGGATACTCAAGGTGGCGACACGTATCGCAGATAAAGGCGATGTCCACTGAATTCGGCGGCAGGCTGACGCCGCGCTCCGAGCACAGCACGCTGGTGATATTCGGGACTTCCTTGGCAATTGCTCTTTGATTAGTGTGATTCAGAAACCGAGGAGAAATGTCGACTGCATACACCCCACCTCAGTACCGACCGCCGACGCGAACAAACGACTGTAGAACCCGGTACCGGCGCCGAGATCCGCCACCGTCATGCCCGGTCGAATATCGCAGATATCGAGTACTCGTTCATGATCTGTATAAATTTTGCGGCTTTCGATCTCGAAACGTCCATGCCGTTCGGTTACATCCATCCTCGGGTCAATGAAACGGCTGTTGACCCCCGGACGTATATTTCGTTCGCCTGTTTGTGCTCGTTTGACGAAGTCCATCGCCTTTGCCTCGTAAGCGGGTTTTGAGAGGCCGACCTTCCTTGCTGTCTTTGACAGCAGCGCCAATCGACAGTTGGCCATTCATTACGCGATGAGCGAGCCAGATTGCCCCAGCGCGATCTGGTAACGCGAATTCTGAACCCGGCAAACTTGTCTGCAGTCAATCTGAAAAACGAAACATCCAGACCGGTCCGGAAGATGACGGTGATGCTCGGGCTGGAAGTTGCGACGTGTTCTGAAATCGCGGACGAAAAGTTTCAGTGTGTCGTGGCGAACAGTATGGTTGAGTTTAGTTGACACTTCGTGGAAGAAGGAAACAGATGATGCCCGGCCGCTTCACGCCAACCTGGCCATTCGGGGCAGATTTCAGACGAGAACACGTTGCGACTCGTTGTTGCAGTTGGATGTTTGTGGTAGCCTGAATCGACCGCACGAATGCTTCGAGCGGGTTGCATTATGCACTCAGTCCTGGCCGCGCGCGACCACTCCTGTTCCAAGGCCAGCCTCAACACCGAACTGTCCCCCGTTGAGACGCTTCCATGCTGACTCGTAACGTCTTAAGCGTTGCTCTATTGGGCACGTGGACCCTGGTGTCGCTGCAAACCAGCGAGGCTGCCGACCCGTCGGCAGCTCAGATTGAATTCTTTGAGACTCGTATTCGGCCAGTACTTGTGGATCAGTGTTACGAGTGCCACAACTCGGCGATGACGGCGGAAGGCGAGCTGGCGATCGATGAACGCGCCGCGACGCTAAAAGGCGGTAGTGGAGGTGTGATCATTATTCCCGGTGTTCCGTCGAAGAGTCGATTGCTGGCAATCCTGCGACACGAGGTCGATGGGCTGAAAATGCCTGCAGGCGGCGCGAAACTCAGCAATCTGGTGATCGCGGACTTCGAGAAATGGATCAGGATGGGGGCTCCTGATCCACGCAACAAGGCTCCGACAGCGGAGGAACTGACCGAAGCAACGTCGTGGGAATCAGTTTTCGAAGAGCGAAAGAAGTGGTGGAGTCTACAACCGGTGCGGCGTGTCGAACTTCCCGCCGTGAAGAATACCCGGTGGTCGGAACACCCTGTCGATCGGTTCGTACTGGCGCGACTGGAAGAACATGGACTGCAACCGGCAGCTCGGGCGGACAAACGTACGCTGCTGCGTCGCGCCGCTCTGTCCTTGACGGGATTGCCGCCGACGCCGAACGAAATACAGGCGTTCACGGCGGATAAGTCGCCGCAGGCGTTTGACGCGGTTGTTGATCGGCTGCTGGATTCGCCCCGGTTTGGCGAACGCTGGGCGCGACACTGGATGGATCTGGTGCGGTACTGTGAATCGCACGGTAGCCAGGGTGACCCGGAATTACCGAACGCGTACCGGTATCGTGACTATCTGATCCGGGCCTTCAACTCCGATGTTCCGTACGACCAGTTGGTGCGTGAACATATCGCTGGCGATCTGTTGCCTCAACCTCGGTGGAATACTTTTGAGAAGATCAACGAGTCGGCGATCGGGCCGGCGCATCTGCGAATGGTCGAGCTGGGCTTTGTCCCGGTCGATGCTCTGGGAGATCAGGTGAAAGTGGTTGACAATCAGATTGATGTTTATTCAAAGGCATTTCTGGGACTGACGGCGTCGTGTGCGCGTTGCCACAACCATAAGTTCGACGCTATCAGTCAGGATGATTTTTATGCTTTGTATGGGATCTTCGTAAGCAGTCGACCGGGACAGGTGCTGATTGATGCACCGGACCGGCTCAACAGGAATCGCGACGAATTGTGGCGACTCAAGCAATCGATCCGCGATGGACTGGCCACGGCCTGGCTGGCTGCGGCGGCAACGTTGCCGGATCAGCTCAGGAAGCAGTCGCGACGGGAGTCGCAGATAGTTGATCTAACCGCTCGATTAGCCATGCTGCGCGATGACATTGCAGCTATCGAAGATCCAGCGCGTGCGATCGTACTGCAGAATCGTGGTCAGGGGGGGAACGGTTCGCTTCCGACTCCCGATTCGCGCTGGAGCTTTGAAGGTGACGTCCGTGACAGTGTCGGAAAGCACCACGGTGATTTGCTCGGTGGTGCGGTCATTCGCAACGGGCGCCTAATCCTGGATGGTGTTGCCGCGAACATGCGGACAGTTCCGATCGACCGGGACATTCACGAAAAAACGCTGGAAGCCTGGGTCACGCTGGCCAGCCTTGATCAGCGCGGCGGCGGAGTGATAGGGCTCGACACTCCGGAAGGACGATTCTTCGATTCGATCGTCTTTGGTGAGTTGAATCCTCAGCACTGGATGGCCGGCAGTGACTTCTTCAACCGCTCGCAGGATCCGGGGGGGCCGGCAGAAACGGCTCAGTTCGGCGAGCTTATCCATATTGCGATCGTGTACGCGAAGGATAATTCGATCACCCTGTATCGCAACGGACAGCGGTACGGCATGACCTACAGAAAGGGGACACTGCGTCCTTTTCTGAAGGGGCAGTCGCGATTCCTGTTCGGGCAGCGATTGTCCGACATCAATCCCCCGCTCGCAGGCGAAGTGGACGAGGCCCGCGCCTACCTGCGAGCGCTTACCGCAGACGAAGTGGCCGCCTCGTTTCATGCGGGACCGGAGGGCGTGACGGCTGCAGAACTTGCAACGGTGCTGAGTACCAAGGAACGCGAACAACTGACGGCACTGACAGCAGAGCAGAGTCGTGCGCACCAGCAACTGAACGCTCTGGAACCGGCAGGGGGTGATCCCTGGATCGCCGCAGCGACGGACGCACGGACCGACAACGCGAATCCTTTGTACGTCTGGTGTCAATTGGCCACAGATCGGCCTGCTCTGTCGGCAGAAGTTCTGCGCGAGCGCTGGACAGAACTCGCGGACTACTGGCATTCCGAAATGAAGGCACGGCACGAATTCAATCGTTCGCAGTTCACGACCCTGTGGGACTTATGCGGAGAGCAACAGCAGGAATGGTTTCCGTCTGGTACGGGATTGAGTTCGACGGGTTCTGCGCAGCCGGACCAGGCCACTGGATCACGGCGAACGACTCCAAACGGCGGATTTAATATCGAAGTCGTCGGTGACCGTGTGGTACGAGGTATTCATCCGGCCGGCATTTTCACGCACGGTGTCAGCAGCCGACACACCGGTGTTCTGTTGTCGCCGCGGTTCTTGGTTCAGACCAACAGCATCAGTGTGCGGGCACTGGGACAGAACAGTATGGTGCGGCTGGTGATCGAAAACTATCCCATCGGCAACGGCGGCATCTATCCGGCCACACGGCTCGGCCGTGATGAACTCGGCTGGCTGCGGCTGGATACGGCCTACCGCAAAGGTTCTCACGCGCACTTCGAGTTCATTACAGATTCGACGGAACGGGCGTTTTTCGGAGCTGCTCAGATCGTGGCCAGCGATCAGAGCGAACTGCCGCGCGAGACCACGTTGCCGATCGCCAGCATGTTACAGGCCGGCGTTCCGGCTTCCATCGACGAACTGGGGCTGCGTTATGCGGAGCATCTGCAGAACGCCGTTCGCGCATGGCAGGCCGGTTCGTTGAATGACAACGACACCGAATTTCTCGACTTCTTCGTGCGTCGCGACCTGCTTCCGACGACGCTGGTGGCGCTGCCTGAACTGCGTGAACTTGTCGAACGCTACCGGCAACTGGAGCGCGAAATTCCGGTTCCGAGACGCGCACCGGGTGTGCTTGAGGCGTCAGCGTTTGACCAGCCGCTGCTGGAACGCGGGCAACACACCCGCCCCGGTCAGCCGGTTCCGCGTCGCGGGTTGTCGCTTTTCGGCGTCACTCCGTTTACGACTTCGCACAGCGGGCGATTGCAATTGGCCGAACAGACGGCGTCAGCGCAGAACTCGCTGACAGCACGAGTGATGGTGAATCGTCTGTGGCAACACCTGTTCGGGAAGGGGATTGTCGGCACGGTCGACAATTTCGGACGGGTGGGAGACGAGCCGACACATCCCGAGTTGCTGGATTATCTCGCTGCGCGATTTGTACGTGACGAGAAGTGGTCAATAAAAAGCATGCTGCGAGTGCTTATGACTTCACAGACGTGGCAGCAGGTCTCGGTTGTCTCGGAAGTTGCTCGGGAAGTCGACGTGAACAACGACTGGTTGTCGCACATGCCTGTGCGCCGTCTTGAGGCGGAGGCGATTCGGGACGCGATACTGGCCACGTCGGGGCAGTTGGACCTTACGATGTATGGCCCGGGAGTCGACGTTTACTACGTTGACAAGACTGAAGGAGGCGGCCCGAAGGGACCTCTTGACGGTGGCCGCCGCCGAAGCATTTATCAACGGATTCGTCGAAACGCGGCTAACCCGTTCCTGGAAGTCTTTGATGCTCCCAGGCCATCGACCACACGCGGCAGGCGAGATGTCACCAACGTGCCCGCACAGTCGCTGACAATGCTCAATGATCCGTTCGTGATTGAACAGGCCGCCCGGTGGTCGGTGTCCCTCATTGCAGAGGGCGCAACCAGTGAACAGCGGATTAAACGCATGTTCGCCCTGGCATTCGGACGTGAACCAGACGCCGACGAATTGCAGGCTTCCGTCGGCTACCTTGCAGAACTTGCCGACGCACACAGCGTCGCGGTGGCCGATATGTCCGGAAACGCCGCCATCTGGCAGGACTTTGCACAGTCGCTCTTTTGCCTTAAGGAGTTCGTTTATGTCCGCTGATAAGTCACCTAAGGTGATGAATACTCGTCGCGACATGATTGCTCGAAGTTCCCTCGGTTTCGGGCTGACCGCGCTGTCCGGCCTGCTGGCGACGGACCGTACGGGGCTGTGCGCTTCAGAAGAGGTAACTACACCGTTCCGTACCCCGCCATCTCGCGCAAAGAGTGTCATCTTCTGCTTCATGTCCGGAGGCGTTTCGGCCGTAGATACGTTCGATCCAAAACCGCAGCTCAAAATTGATCATGGCAAGCCGATGCCGGTCCCGGTCAAGCCGACCATGTTTAACGCCAACGGCAACATTATGGCCAGTCCGTGGGAATTCAAAAACTACGGTGAGTGCGGTCTGCCCGTCAGCGACCTTTTTCCGCACATCGCCACGTGTGTGGACGATCTGGCAGTCGTGCGTTCGATGACCAGCATCGCCAACGAGCACGCTCAGGGAAATTATTTCATTCACACCGGGTTTTCACTGGCGGGGTATCCCAGCGCCGGAGCATGGGTAAATTACGGATTGGGCAGCGAGAACGATAACCTGCCTGGATACGTGGTCCTGGCGAGCGGCGGTTCGCCACTGGGCGGGATCGGCATCTACGGCAACGGCTTTCTGCCAGCCGTTCATCAGGCGTCGCTTATCGACCCAAGTCAGCCCGAACCACTGACCAACATCACTCCGCGCGAACCGGCCAGTCGACAGCGCAAGCGTTTGCGATTCGTCGAGCAGATGGACCGTCGACAGCTCTTACAGCGTGGTCATGACGAACAGGTCGAGTCTGCGATTCGCAATTATGAAACGGCGTTCCGCATGCAGACGGCCGTTCCTTCGCTGGTCGATCTCTCAGAAGAAACGGAAGCAACCCAGCAGCTGTACGGCTTGAATTCGGCCGTGAAGGAGACCGCTGGCTACGGACAACAATGCCTGCTGGCTCGCCGACTGGTCGAGCGGGGCGTGCGATTTATTGAACTGACGTGTCTGCCTCGACCGGCGGATCTCGGTCAGATCGGCAACCCCTGGGACCAGCACGGCGGGCTGAAGGTGGGCCACGCGGAGATGGCTCGGCAGGTGGACCAGCCCATCGCCGGTCTGATCCGTGACCTGAAACAGCGCGGGCTGTTTGACGAAACGCTGATCGTATGGGCCGGCGAATTCGGACGCACGCCGTTCGCCCAGGGGACGGACGGCCGCGATCACAATCCGTTCGGGTTCAGCGTCTGGCTCGCCGGCGGCGGCGTGAAAGGTGGCTCAGCCTACGGCGCGACCGACGATCTCGGTTACCACGCTGTCGAAAATGTGGCGACTATATATGACCTCTGGGCCACGGTGCTGCATCAGCTGGGAGTAGACCACGAAGCCCTGACGTACCGCTTCGGTGGCCGAGACTTTCGTCTGACCGACGTTCATGGCAATGTTATCCGCGATATTCTGGCTTGACACTGCGAATCAGTCGTCGCCGGTCGTTCGTTATCGCCTGGTTTTGAAAGAACTTTGCAGCCACCTGAGTTTTTGTCCCACGGGCGGACGAGTCGGCCACGGAGACAACAGGTTGCTGCAGGGATGAAATATTCAGCCGACCGATAATTGCAGGTATTCTTGCTGATTATCGGGGCCCGAGTTTTCTCTGTTTGGCGAACGATTACCTGATCGAGCCGTCTACGATTTCGTCCAGCACTATCAAGCTGAACGCAATCGCCAGGGCTTGGAAAACAATCTTATCGATCTCGCGGTAGAGGTCGGTGCAGTTGCCCGAAAGGTCGAATGCCATGAATGACTTGACGGTCTGCTGAATTCTTATCATCGCGCGGTGTGCAGCCGAACAATATCATTCTGAGGCCGTCCGGGACTCGGAGGGACCGATATGTGCTGATCAAGATCATGGACTCTTGTGATGTCGTTCGTTTTCTCGCGGTCGGGGATTAACGGACGCTGCGACTAACGGCAGGTTGCTGCTGTGTGATGCAGTGGAACGCCCCCAGTCCCGACACCAGATCAATAGCTTCAACGCCGACGATCCGATGACGGGGAAACGCTGCTTGCAGAATCTGCATCGCCTCGTCGTCGGCAGAATCGTTAAACAGCGGCACAACGACTCCGCCATTCACAATGTGAAAATTACAGTACGATGCCGGAAGGCGGCGGCCCTGGTGAAACTTCGGTGCGGGCATCCGAAGTTCAACGGGGCGAAGACCGGAACCACAATTGTTCTGTACTTCAGCGACTGCCCGGAAGTTAGCGCGAAGATCAGCGGCTTCCGGAGCGTCTGAGTCGCAGGGAGCTGCGACGAGTACATTCTCTTCATCCGTGAACCGAGCGATCTGATCCACATGGCCGTCGGTGTCGTCACCTGAAATGCCGCAACCTGGCAGCCAGACTACGGTTTCCACGCAAAAGAATTTTTGCATCAGTGCTTCGGTCGCCGGGCGACCATATCGTGGATTACGACCGGCGTTCAGCAGACAGCTTTCCGTCGTGATTGCAGTCCCTTTGCCATTTCCTTCCACTGCCCCGCCCTCAAGAATAATGCCAGGCTGCACACAGGGGATGACCAGGTGGCGGGCAATCTGTTCAGTAACCGCGGCGTCCCTGTCCCACGGTGGATACTTCTCACCCCACGCGTTGTAGCCCCAGTCGACAGCGATCTGCGGTGGCACATCTGTCACCCCGGGAACCGAATTCAGAAAAATGGGGCCGTAGTCACGACACCACGCATCATTGGTCCGGATGTCGACCATGCAGACCTCAAAAGTCGCGGCGGATTTCTCGCACGCGACGTCGACCAGCGGCTGAACATCACGTACAGCGTCCATTCCGCCAACAAGCAGGTTAACGCGTTCGAAGCACGCGATGGCTGCGACAAACTGAGCAAAAACAGCTGGAATGTCTCTAAAGAGACCGGGCCAGGTTGCCTCGTTGACCGGCCATGAGATCCAGGTGGCGTTGTGAGTTTCCCACTCCGCTGGCCAGCGGTAATGAGTCAGATCGATATCGGGCACGGCTGGAACATTTGTAGAGGGGCGGTCACGGTCGAAGCATCCTTAGAAAGAGAACATTAAGCTGCAAACACCGTTGCCGGAAGTGTTTGCACATCTGTTCGGCCGGACCTGCCAGACCGTATCCTGTTTGATCCTGAAATGGCTGCCGATCATTCTGCCCAACGGTCCATCAGGCCATCGTACATATCAATCCTTCTGTCTCGAAAGAACGGCCAGTGTGTTCGAGCCGTATTGATAAGTGACAAGTCGCAATCCACCACCAGATTCTGCTCGGCGTTCTGTGACGCCTGAGACAGCACGTTGCCGTACGGATCGGACAGAAACGATCCTCCCCAGAATTCGATTTCTCCTTCGACGCCGACACGGTTGGTTGCGGCAACAAACAGACCGTTGGCAATTGCGTGACTGCGAATCATGGTCTGCCAAGCCGAAAACTGGCTGACACCCAGCTGTGCTTTTTCGCCGGGAATCCATCCAATCGCCGTCGGAAAAAAAATCAAATCCGCCCCCTGCATCGCTGTCAGTCGAGCGGCTTCAGGGAACCACTGATCCCAGCAGATGCCGACGCCGATTCGGCCGTATCTTGTGTTGAAGACCTGAAACCCCAGGTCCCCCGGCGCGAAGTAGAATTTCTCGTGATACAGCGGATCGTCGGGAATGTGCGTCTTTCGATACTGTCCTGCCACCGAACCATCCGCGTCAATCATAACCGCCGAATTGTGATACAGACCGTGTGCTCGCATCTCAAACAGGGGCACGATCACGACAACCTCCAGCCCCTTTGCAATCTGAACGATGGCATCCGTTGTAGGGCCGGGGATTGGTTCTGCCAATTTAAATCGGGCGTGGTCTTCTGCCTGACACGGATACTGCAGGTTGAAGACTTCCTGCAGACAGATGACCTTTGCGCCGGCAGAGGCAGCCGCGCGAATGTGTTCGACTGTGCGTTCAAGATTGACATTCGGGTCCGGAGAGCACGTCGTCTGAATAAGACCCACGGTAACGTAACGAGAAGAATTGACGGGCACTTGAGCTGTTCTCTTGGAAAAACAGGTATCAACAGAGGAACGTGGCAGACTGTTGCCAAAGGCTATCCGTGCCTGTGCGTCCCGTCAACGTGGTGAGTTGCCGCTGCCGACCACGGCGGCAGCGGACAATGACAGGTGTCAGCGCATGAAAAAGCCTCAGCAGATCGCTGAGGCTTTCCATTAGCTGAGTATTTTCAGGGAGGCAACACTATCGGTGACCGCCCCTCTTCTCACCGCGAATTCGTGAGTCGCAGCTGATGTCGCAGCTGCTGTCACATTCATCACGATAGTCCTGAAAGGAACTGCTGGCGACTCTTCCCTTCTTGGCGCTGGCAATTTTGTAGTAATACGACTGGTTGACGCTGCCAATAGCTGAGCCTAGGTCCTCCAGTTCTTCGTTTACGCCGTACGACAGTTCAGTCAATCCGACAATGACTCCCAGTACCAGAATGGTGCCGACAAGTACGATTTCTGCGGAGACAATGAACCCGTTTTCGTCATTCCTGAGTGCAGTGAAGATGTTCATGGTTGGAATCCTGATTTGCCTGTTTCGGTGTTCAGCAACATGAACCTGCTTCGCGTCGCTGTTAACAAGACGTAAAGCAGGCTTGATGCCAGAAATAAAAAAACGAAGCCACCGCGACTTGTTTTTCGACGCAAGCCCCGTTTTGTATACGGTTTGTGGTGATTGTTAAGGTGCCCCGGTGTGACCGCTGTAAATTGACCGAGCCGGACGGTTGTTGACTTCCGTCAACGCAGATCGACATTACGATGTCTCAAAGCAACGCTTGTTGCCTGTTCTTCCCATTTCAGACTGCGACTGCATCTATCTATGACTGACACTCGGCCTAATATTCTGTGGTACTGCACTGACCAGCAGAGATTCGACACCATCGCTGCGCTGGGCAACGAGTATGTTCAGACACCGACCATCGACCAGTTTGTGGAAGATGGCGTGGCGTTCACGTCCGCATACTGCCAGAGCCCGATCTGCACCCCAAGTCGTTCCAGCTTCATGACAGGGATGTACCCCAGCCGAGTCCACAACACTCGCAATGGAAACGACACATTTCCGGATCATCCGCCATTGATCAGCAAGCTGCTGGCCGACAGTGGTTACGACTGCGGTATGGTCGGAAAATTCCACCTTCAGAGTTCCGGTTACCGTACTGAGCCACGACTGGACGACGGTTATTCCTTCTGGAAGTTCAGTCATGCGCCGCGTGACGACTGGGAGACCGGACATGATTACGCCGATTGGGTCAGGGCCAGGGGGGGCGACCTGGATGCCATGAGGCACTCTGATGAACGCGTCGTTCCGGAGATGCATCAGACGACGTGGGCTACGGACATGGCGATCGATTTTCTTGGTCACGAACGCTCCGGCCCGTGGATGCTGAGCATCAACATCTACGATCCTCATCCACCTTTCGTTCCTCCAAAAGTCTACGCAGACCGGTTCGACCCCGATGACATGCCCGGTCCGTGGTTTCAGGAAAGCGATCTTGCGCAGCAGAAAAAACTGAAAGACATTGATTTTCAGGACGAGGTCCGTCGTCCCGAAGATCACGAGGCCAGACAGGCTCAGGCGCGCTACTATGCCATGATTGCACAGATCGATGACCAGTTTGCCCGGTTGCTGAAGGCTGTTGATGATGCCGGACAGACCGCCAATACGGTGGTCATCTTCACCAGCGACCACGGCGAAGCTCTGGGCGATCATGGACTGATGTTCAAGGGCTGCCGATTTTATGAAGGTCTTGTGCGAGTGCCCCTGATCTTCAGGTGGCCGGGGCACCTGAAGAACAACCTGCAAAGTGATGCTCTTGTGGAACTGCTGGATATCACAGCGACGGTGATTGAACTGGCCGAACTGGATCAGCCGGACTACATGCAGGGGCGATCTTTGCTTCCAATTCTGAAAGGTGATGCAGAACCGTCGCACTTTCGGGATTCCGTCCGCTGCGAATACTTCGAAGCATTGCACCCGCATTTTACGGGCGGCAGCGGCACGTTTGGCACGATGTATCGTAGAGGCCACTGGAAACTGGTCGTCTACCATGGCCACGGACTGGGAGAACTCTTCAACCTGAACGATGACCCGAAAGAATTTAACAGTTTGTGGGACGACCCCGCCCATTCAGAGCTCAAGGCCCAACTGATGTTTGAGAGCTTTGACCAGCACGTCCTACTGACAACGGACGTCGGCAGCGAGAGGATCGCGCCGATGTAAGCTCTACGTGATTTGCCTTGCCGCGGAAGGCAAACGGGCGAAGTCACCTATCCTTTTCTTCATTCAGGGGCAGCCACCGGCAGCTCTGTTACACGTCTTTGCACAATGTCAAAACCATCCGTACTTCCCACAAACCCCGCCGAACTTGCCAGCTTTGGAAAGCTGGAACTCGTTGCGCGGCAGCTGGTGGAAGGACTGATGATGGGCCGACACCGCAGTCCGTTCAAAGGCTCCAGCGTCGAATTCGTTGAACATCGCGACTACCACCCGGGGGACGAACTTCGTCATATCGACTGGCGAGCATTCGGCAAGACCGGCCGATATTATGTGAAGGAGTTCGAGAACGAAACCAATCTTCGTGCTCAGATAATGGTCGATGTCAGCGGCAGTATGAGTTATGCGGGCAGTACGCTCAGCAAGTTCGAATACGCCCGCTTGCTGGCAGCATCACTGGCGTGGCTGCTGTTTGGTCAACGCGATTCTGTAGGGCTGGTGACCTTTGATTCCGACGTGAGGGACCAGCTGAAGCCGTCCAGCAATCGTGACGCATTTCGCCGGATGATGCACGTATTGGATACAGTCACGCCGGGCGAAGACACCAGCGTGGCAGACGTCATTGAGTCCGTTCTGCCGACAATTCAGAGAAGAAGTCTTGTCATTCTGATTAGTGACTGTTTCGACAGCGTCGATGCCCTTGAGCATGTACTGCAGCGACTCAGACACGGACGTCACGAAGTGGTCATTTTTCGAATCGCCGCACCTGAAGAAATTGAATTTCCGTTTGATCGTCCCACTCAGTTTCGCAATCTCGAAAACATCGATCACCGCCTGCTGGTTGATCCGGCTCGTCTGCGCAAGGAATACCTTCGCCAATACAAGGAATTTTCGACGGGGCTTCGAAAAATGTGCGGTACACTGGGCGTCGACTATCGCGTCATTCGCACATCGGACCCGCTGCAGACCGTCGTGGGCGAGTGGCTGGCTGAGCGCATGGCAATACAGGCTTCACGCCGCTGACTTTTTTCTATGGAAATAATCATGGTCCGTACTCTTGCACTGTTTGTCGTCTTGATCGCCACCACTGCCGTCGTTTCCCGGACGACTGCGGATGATCTGTTGGTGGTGCCTCCCGCAACCGTCGGGATGTCGGCAGAAAAACTGGCGAGAGTCGATGTCATCATGCAGGGACTGGTCGAAGACAGACAGTTGCCGGGGGCAGTTGTCCTGGTGGCCCGACATGGTCAGATCGCTCACCTGAAGTCATACGGCTACCGAAATGTCGAGAACAGGCTGCCGATGACAGACGATACCGTTTTTCGAATTTATTCCATGACCAAGTCATTGACATCGGCAGTTGTGCTGATGCTGGCGGAAGAGGAAAAACTGAAGCTGGACGACCCAGTCAGTCGATTCGTGCCTGAATTTTCAGCAATCAAGGTCTACACAGCAGATGGTGGCCGGACGCCAAAACGCCCGCCAACCGTCCGTGATTTACTGAGACACACTTCCGGTCTGACCTACGGTCTGTTCGGCAATTCGGCGGTTGACAGAATGTACCGTGATGCACACGTTCTGTCGCCGGACGACGATCTGACAGCTTTCTCCGCAAAGGTCGGTCGCCTGCCACTTGAATTCGATCCGGGAACGCAATGGAAATACAGTGTCGCCAGTGACGTTCTTGGCCGAGTCATCGAGGTCTGTTCTGGCGAGTCGTTTGAAAAAGTGCTGCAGGACCGACTCCTGAACCCGTTGGGAATGGTTGACACCGGATTCCATGTTCCGGACGACAAGAGCGGGCGTTTTGCGACAGTCTACTCACCAGCTGAGCCAGACGGATTGCGACCGGTTGACGTGCCGCAAACGAGTGCCTTTCGGAAGGCGCCCGCATTCTTATCGGGCGGCGGCGGCCTCGTGTCAACAATCCACGACTATTTTCGGTTTTTGCTGATGATCTCTCGGGGAGGCAGTCATGACGGTGGTCGACTGTTGTCTCGCGAATCTGTACGACTTATGACAACTAATCAATTGCCACATGAAGTAAAGTCGATTGCCTTCGGAAACGACATTCGGCGCGGTGTCGGGTTCGGACTTGGTTTTTCGGTTCGAAAGGCGATGTCCGAGTGGGATCCCGATGGACGAATTGGTGAGTACGGCTGGGGCGGGGCCGCCAGCACTCATTACTGGGTTTCACCCCAAGACGATCTGATCGTAATCACTATGGAACAGGTGACGCCCTACTCATTTCTAACTGAATGGGCCGTTAAGAAGGCAATATACGACGCTGTCGAATAGTCGACTGTTGTGGTCGGCTACGGGCCGTCTGCCGATCCGTTCCGGCTCGTGGATAAGCTGGTTTCGCGCATTGCGTACTCCGATGTCCGGGCTGGCACAGCTGCCGTGCAGATTCCGCACATGCAATGCTCTTCCGGAAGTGCGCTGGCAGGACGTGTTGAATCTCAAACCGATATCAGACACCGTACCAAGAAAGAAGCACCGGGCGACTCGAAGGGAGAGGAGTCGCTCGGTGCCTCAGACGGATGAGACGAAGAAGCCTTCGTCTACGGAGAGTAGCCTTTAAATCGGTTGAAATTTTCGTCGCACACAGCTCGCCGCGGATTTCAACTAAGCGATGCTGGTAATCAGTGTATTATTAATAGGTTGGCAGAGCGTCGATCGGAGCCATTGCAGTTGCGGGATAACCGGGAGCAAATGCCGTCTGCTGACCGGGTGCAAACGCTGAGGGGTATCCACCCTGGACGCCACCGCAGCTTCCACAACTTCCACAGCCGCCGGCAGCGGGATAACCAGCGCCGTATCCACCACCAAAGCCATGCATGAGGCAGCAACCGGTCATTGAGCACATTAATAGCAGACCGGTACAAAACATTACAAAACGGTTCATTGGGTTGCCTCCAGAGATCTGCCGTGGTTGGTATCCGAACGGATGTTGGCAGTGGGCGAGAGAAGAGAGAATTTGAAGTTTTGGACTTCCGACCGACCAGCCTTCGATTGAGATGAAAGCTGGCTGGAAAAGGGCAAGGAAGCCAGAGATGAGATGTGAGGAGATACGGAAAGGTGTCGCGGTTGACATGCGACTTCGGAAAATTACGAGAACCGGTGATATGGGTCAAGACGTCTTTCCCAGTCGACGAATCTGCGGCAGTTCAGTGAATTTGCTGATGTTCGCCGCGGAATTTTCTGTTGAGCCAAGAAAACCTTAAAGATTCTGAAGGCAGTGCGTAATTTTCGCGGCGTGATTAACGCTTTCTTAAATGTTCGACGGTGCAGGATGTCGGCAGAAACTGCCGCTGGTGTTTGGTTATGTTCCTGCGAATCAAGCGCCGATCCCGTGCGCATTCGCCCAGCGAACCTCTGAACACAACGTTGACGCTTCAATTAGTCTGCCGCTGGGATATCACATCGACACGATCTGCAGTCACTACGACAACAGCAAAGTAAACGATGTTATGACATTTGACTCCACATAAAGTGTTTTCATGAATCAGGTTACAGCCACATATAGGGGAGTGGTATGAATTGTGAAATGAGTGACGTTCAGGCAGGAACAACAGTTCCTTAACACCTCGCTCCCAACCCTTTGCTCATGACGAAAAAGGATCAGCCCCATGACTCGCACACTACTTTTCTTCATGTTGGTTGTTGGCTGCTGCAGTGCTGCCCCGGAGCGATCGCGGGCGAACGATATCGTCGATTTCCTGCGAGCTCTTCAGACATCGTCAGACACGCAGCACCATTCGGGTGTGGTACACGCTGCTGGACATCATGGTCACCACGACCGGTCGCACAGATCGCCTCATCGAACAGCCAGGGGACATCGAGAATTACATTCCCGGCGCGAGAGCCGTTCAGGTATTTCTTTTTCGTTGAGTCTTGGTGCGGGCCCGGCCTTCTCCACGGTACCCTCATACATCAACGTTCCGTCACACCCGGACGTTTTGGCAACCGCTCCGGCGCTGCAACAACTCCATCATGTTCCTTTTCACCTGGGTGATGTGGTGACGTGCCCGGTACCACTGGAAACATGTGTCCGTATCAAGGACGCTGACAAAATTGCGCCGGATGCGGTTCCCGTTGCGGTCGCAGTGCGCGATCCGCATTCGGGACGATTCGGAAGTCGCGGTTGTGTCGAAGCTTTGGTTTACGTTGAAGTGCTTGTGCCAACCTGTTCACTGCAGGGTTTGCGGGTATCGCCGTGCCGGACAAAGATTCGCCTGGATTACGGTCACCACGCAGTTGACATTGTTTCTCGAAACGGAGTCGTGCGAATCGATTACGACGACTGATGCGGAATCGGTGGGCTGTTTTCTGCCGGCACCGTGGCGCATGTTGCGGTACCTGTGTGAAGACCGCCCTAACCAGGCGACGACCTACCAATGGCTGCACGTTCAGAGTCATCGAAGGCAACCGCTCGATGAGAAACAAGCCGGCAGGGATGACACCGAAAGTGAAACTGGCAAAACGGTTCTCTGGAAGGTGCCGGACTGGAGGGCGCAACCCAGTCGTGGCCGCACCCCGGGCACGATCGATTCTTTTCCGTCTCGAATTCCCCCCAGTGTTTCAACAGGTAGAAATACACAGGCCGTTTGACCGCGTCCTCGACTTCCCGGCACAGCGTCCTGCCTTGATCTGACAGGTCGCTGTCGGGGTCGGCCAGTTGTTGGTAAGCACGGACTTCCAGTGCGCCACTTTCAAACCAGATTCTGTCGTGACAGGTGTAGGAATCGGACCAGGTGCACAGTCTTTCTCTTTGCCGGTCGGTTATTGGCAGCAGATGGAGCGGGACAGCCGTACCTCGATCGCCGTGAATAATCGGGCTGGCGACGTCAAATGCGTGAGTAAAAAGGTAGAGCGAAGTCGCGGACTTCCACGACGCCACTCGTGCTGCAGCATCATCGTCCAGGATTTCCCAAACCGGGTCGCAGCCGAACTGTCGCCGCACGCTTCCAAGGTCGCGCCGCCCCCACTGCGACAGATTCCTTTCGGCGGCCGCGTTCCGATGCGACAGGTAGGTGTACGCGCAGAAGTCACCGTCATGCCAGCCGGTGAGATGTTCACCACAGATCTGACCGTTCTTTACCAGCGCGCCCAGATATGCTTCGGCGGTCGCGACCAGCTCCGCTTCCTCATGTTCAAACAAGGGAGTGAAAATTACACGCGCAAGCAACATCTCCGATCCCTGCTTCTGCTCCGGACAGCCGGATCCGATCACGTCAGACGGCGCCCCTTGGAATCTTATCCATAGCCCTGCCAGGAGTGCCGGACCATCGCAGCGAACACTCCACGTCGGTTTCGCCGGTCACTACGTTTTAGATTTCGTATGCCTCTTCGGCATCGCTGCTGCCCCCGAATGATTTGCGGAACGCCTCTGCCTGTGATTTGATCGTGGCGTCCGGACCAGCGAGTTTCAGATAGTAGACACCCTTACCCTGCAGCACCAGAATGACGCCGGCCATTCGATAGCCCGGAGCAGACTCTGTTTTCCGCAGGATTGGGGGCCCGACTGGCTTTCTGTAAGTCCCGGTGATGTTGGCGAAATAGTAATCGTTGTCGCCGGCTTTGCCCTTCGTGACCTTCGAAGAGCGTCCTTCGCCACTAAATTGATCGACCCAGCGTGAAATATTTGCTCCGACGTCACCACCACCGCCCGCGAAGTTAAAAATGGTCAGCTCACCAGGGGCCGAATCGCCTTTGGCAGCAGGAATCGTGTATGTGGCCAGTCGCATGCGGCTTGTGCTGGGCTTCAACTTCCACGTGGCCGGCATTTTAAGAGTCAGATCCTTTAACTTGACCTCTGTCGTCTTCTGTTCCTGGCCGTTCTTGACGTCTTCGGCGGGTGCGACAGTGCCCGTGACGAGCAACAACAGCAGACACACACTGATTTTATTCACAATAAGGCTCCGGCAAACTAAGTGATGTTTTTAATGCAGCAGGCACGCAAATAGGGTGAGCAGTCGGCGGGGGTCTGTTCGAGCCACCGGCTCGAAACGCATTGGCCCGCCGGGTCTGTCGTTGGAATGCTGCAAACAGAACGTATCGCTATGTTCACAACAGACTCCGATTTGGCGGCACTTAAGGATTGTTGGCACCTGGCGAGCCGGTTTCAACTGAGAAAACAGATTCTTCTCGCACGTGAGTTCAACGTACCAGGCCCTTGTGCGCGAAGGTCCATCTGATAGTTTTCACGTGAAATTGACAGGTACGGGCTGTCGGACGTTCTGTAAACAGCCGACTGAATCTGATCTTCAGCATACATCAGCGTCGGAATGCTGGCAGAGCAAAGGAAAATCGTAGTATGGCAGCCACTAAAATCGCAGCAGGCGAGACCAGAATCGGATGGATCGGAACCGGTGTCATGGGCGCCAGCATGTGCGGCCATCTGATGGATGCCGGGTTCTCAGCCACCGTATACTCCCGCACAAAGTCCAAATCTCAGCCTTTGCTTGATAAGGGCGGGGTGTGGGCGGAGTCACCCAGGGCCGTCGCACAGAATTCAGACGTTGTCTTCTCGATTGTTGGATTTCCTCACGATGTGCGCTCGGTATTGCTCGGTGATGACGGTGCTCTGGCAGGTGCGAATGAAGGCAGTGTGCTGGTCGATATGACGACCAGTCAGCCATCTCTTGCGATTGAAATCTATGACACTGCCAGGGACAGCGGCGTCAGTTCTGTGGATGCACCTGTGTCCGGAGGTGACGTAGGAGCAAAGAATGGCACATTGTCGATCATGATCGGTGGCGATTCAGAAGTCGTTGAGGCATTGCAGCCGTGCTGGAACGCGATGGGCCAGACGATTGTCCATCAGGGGCCGGCTGGCGCCGGCCAGCATACGAAAATGGTCAATCAGACTTTGATTGCAACGGGCATGATAGGCGTGTGTGAAGCTCTGCTGTATGGGTACAAAGCCGGGCTTGATCTGGAGACCGTCATGAAGTCGGTTTCCAGTGGAGCTGCGGGAAGCTGGTCGCTGTCCAACCTCGGTCCACGAATCATCGGCAACAATTTCGATCCTGGTTTCTTTGTTGAGCACTTTATCAAAGACATGGGGATTGCTCTGGAAGAATCCAGAAACCTCGGCCTGTCGATGCCCGGCCTGGCTCTGGGACATCAGCTGTACATGGCGCTGCAGGCTCAGGGACACGGCCGCGACGGGACTCATGCGCTGCAGCTGGCACTGGCGAGTCTGTCAAATGTTGATTGGAAAAGTCGCAGCTAGTGTGTCCCGCCGTTCTGCTGGTCATTGGTTATGAGTGACCGGCATCCACTGTGTCAGCCAAAGTAACAAAAGCATTTTCTGTTCCAAAAAACTCACCACGAATTGGAAAACATGAAGTACGACGTATACGGAGTTGGCAACGCGCTCGTGGACATCCAGGCGCAGGTGTCAGACGAGCTTCTTGCGGCAACCGGTTTTGATAAAGGCATCATGACTCTGGTTGACGATGATCAGCAGCAGAAGATTATCAACGGGTTATCGGGGCTCAATCTGAACCGCTGTGCTGGCGGCTCGGCGGCCAACACAATTGTGGGGGTGGCCGACCTTGGCGGGAAGACCGCCTATGTCGGCAAGGTCGCCGCCGACGAAACCGGCGAGTTCTTCCTGAAGGACATGCGGAACATGGGAGTGACGATCGAAGTCACTTCCGCGGCCGACGGACAGACGGGGACGTGTGCTGTTCTGATCACTGAGGATGCTCAGCGGACGATGCTGACGAATCTCGGGGTGTCCGCCACGCTGACGGCAAGTGATATCGACGAAGGCGAACTCAAACAGGCAAAATACGTCTATGTCGAAGGATATCTTCTGACGGGCGATTCTACGAAGGCCGCTGCCTACAAGGCCATTGAACTGGCACAAAAGAACAACGTAAAGGTCGCTTTCACCGCATCTGATCCGTTTCTGGTCAATATGATCAGAGACGAAATCTGGAGTCTGGTGGAAGGCCCGGTCGACCTGTTTTTCTGTAACGAGGAAGAAGCAAAAAGCCTTACGGGAAATCCTGATCCCGTCGAATGTGCGGCGGAAATCCATCGTCACGCAGAAAACGTCGCTATGACGCTGGGGGCCAACGGATCAATCATCATGCACGGTGGCGAAACAATTGCTATTGAAGGTGTGACGGTTGATGCAATCGACACTACGGGTGCCGGCGACATGTATGCGGGCGGGCTGTTGTACGGAGTCACAAACGGGCTGTCCTGGAAGGACTCCGGACACCTGGCGTCGCACGCTGCAGCGCGGATCGTCAGCCAGCTGGGTGCCCGGATGGAGCAACGGTTTACGACGGACGAAATTCAGCAACTGCTGTCCTGAGGCCATGTAGCACTATGCTGCCTTCTGTTGGCTGCCGATTAATACAACATGTTTTCTGTCGATACCCCGTGAAGAGTCCGCAACTGTTTCGAACAACGGACTCATAGCAGAGTTTACATTATGGATTGCACAGACAATTCTGCCGGCCCAACATCTCCCTCATCCGGAAACCCTCTGATTTAGCCCCAACAGATCTCGGGATTTCAGCGTATTCAGGGCTGAAAGGCCGATGAAATGCTGACAATGACCGATTCGGACGCGAACTACGGCTCGTCCGAGGCAGAAGCGGAATCAGACGATTCGCTGGTGTCTCTGGCGACCGATGCGCGTCTGGTTGAGCAGGCTCGGCATGGTGATAAGGACGCTTTCGGCCAGTTGGCGCAACGATACGAACGGCGTGTGATCAAGGTCATCCGACGTTTCATGCCCGACCAGGAAATGGCGCTGGATCTTGCTCAGGATGCGTTCTTAAAGGCATTTGACCGTCTTGAACAGTTTGATCCGTCGCGACGATTTGGGCCGTGGCTGTTTCGGATTGCAGTCAATACAACGTACGACCACCTGCGAAAGATCAAACGCAAGGGTAAATGGGCGTTGTTCAGTGAGGCGGGGGAAAATCGTGTCCCGGATCCCCAGGCCCCGGATCCTCGGGGGGAAATCGATCTGTCACAGGAAGTACGAACGGTTCTTGAGGACATACCGGAAACGTATCGCACGGTGCTGGTGTTGCGGGATCTTGAAGGGTTTTCCACGTCAGAGGTTGCCGCCGTTACTGAGCGCAGTGAAGCCACGATTCGCTGGCGACTGGCGGAAGCTCGACGAATGTTCAAAGAAGCGTGGGATCGACGGCAGAGGTGTATTGAAGAAGAACAAATCGGGTGATGCAGCTGTTGGCAGAGAATACTGCGGGCTGCGGATAAAGCACGAAACACTGTGGCGGTGGCCGCAGCGGATCTGAGTTGTCACTTGCTGTGAAGAAGTACTCGCAGACAAACCGGAGATCATGGAGTAGCGCGACAATGCAGAAGCAGAGTATGAAATGTGTGGACGCTCGACATTTGATTCATCTTGCTGTCGGCGATGATACGCTGACGGAAGAAGAACGTCAGCTGACTGAACATTTGCATTGCTGTTCCGATTGTCGCTCGTACCATGCAGGGATGGTGGATGCGATGCACGTCATTGAACAGGTGCGTGATGAGGATGTCGATGACATTCCGACCGGAAAGGTATGGCCGACACTTGAAGGCCGGTTGCAGTCGCGACGCAGTTTTGAATCCGCCCCTGTGCAGCGCCGGTTTAACGGAGCAGTGGCAGCCCTGTGTGTATGTTCGCTGACTTTGGCAATGGTCACCGCGGTCCAGAACCTGCCGACCAATGACGTAGAGTCGTTTGGCAATCCGGCGTCCATTCCAGGCGTGAGCATCAGTTATCAGCCCGGTGTTGGCGGGCTGCAGAATGGCGGGCTGCAGAATGGTGGTCTGCAGCGACCTGATGGGGCTCATCAACTCAGGTTGCTTAGGTTTTCCGACCGCAATGGTACGTCATTTCTTGTCGATCCGGACACAAGTCAGATGTACGTACCGTTCGCATCAGCCCCCCAGGGTCAGGACCTAAGCTTCTGACGCGTGAGCAGATTACCGCGTCTTGCCGCATGGCCGAAGTGGCCGGCAGATTCTGCCGGGTGCTTTACCGAGTTCCGTGCTGAAAAGTACCCGTGTCGAACATTTGCTGTCTGAACTTGACCGAATTTTCGAATCAACCCGCAGTCGCGCCTATTGCCGTGTCGACCTCAAAAGTGTGGTGCCATATCGCGCAGTAGATGTTAGGCGCGAGCGAGGTGTTCGCCAGGGAGGGCGTCGTGAATTTTTCAGGCCAGATCTATCCAGCCGATACGGTGGGTTATTTCCGTGTTGCATCTTCTGCTCGTCGACAGCCTATTGAACCGGTATCGGTCGGCGAATTGCTGATTGGAAGCGCTGCACACTGCCAGCTTCGATTCGGCGATGCCACAATTCCCGATGTTCATACGCGTGTAACAGTCGAGCACGATCAGGTTCAGCTCAGCTGTGAAGTCATTGAACCTGCCTTGCTGGTGAATGGCACTCCGGTTTCCCATTGTCGGCTGTTTGACGGAGACTTGCTGGAGATCGGTGGACATCGGTTACTGTTCCGTCTGGCTGCAGATGCTCGTCGAATTACACTTGACGAAGAAGCGTTCATGTGTGACGCCTCTTCTGTAAAACAGGTCGGTACCGTCGCAGAACTGGTCGAACGACTGGAAGAACAGATCGAGGTTGTTGAGGATTTAACGCGTACCCCCGACGATGGCGTTCTGGAGCTGCTGCAGACCGTGGCTGAAACGCAGGCACAGAATACAGAGGCCATCGGCCGTCAAAATGTTGCTATGTCCGATTCCGACGATGTATCAGAAGCGTCCGATATCACGGGGATGCTTCAAAAACACCACGACGCCAGCCGCATTCGTCTGGAGTCGCTTACGGAAGTGCTGGACAATGTCGTCAAACAGCAGAAACTGATCGCCGATACCCTGACCGTTATGTCAGACCGAATCCAGGCCCTTGATTCTGATTCCGGCTATCAGCGGCACCGCGCGAGCGCATAGCCGGGGATGGATCGCGTGTGACGTGGGCCAGCCGGGAGCACGGAATCCCTCACCATGACGGGGTTCTCATCGTATGACAGGATATGTGTCCGGCAAATACGCTTCAGGTGCGGTCCTTTTAGCACTCTGCTTTTTCTGTTGCGTTTACCGCATGGTCGCGAAAGAATGGAGTCGGTACAACAGCCGGCCCGTGGGGGTGCCTGCTGAGTCCTGATCAGAAACGCAGGTTCTTCAGAAAACACGCGGGTCTGGCGGCGGCGGACGTGCAATTTCCGGTTTCGGGTCGTTGCCCGGGTGGTCTGCTGTGCTATTTCGTTTGAACCTCCGCTGTCGTCGGACATGCGAATCATGAATTCAATCTTCGTCGGTCTGAAAAAGGCCGGCTTCGTGCTGGTTAATTTCTGGCTGGCGTTTCATGTCTTTGCGATCTTTATTTCTCCGGCCGGTATGCCGCCCGCGTCGCCGTTGCTTGTTGATGCATCACGTGTGGCCCTGCCCTACAACCAGTTGCTGTTTCTGAATCACGGCTATCATTTTTTCGCTCCGGACCCCGGAGCAAGCACGTTGATTTCGTGGGCTATAGATCGTCCGGGTGACACGCCATTGAAGGGGCGTTTCCCGGACCCGATGGTCCAGCCGCGCCTGCTGTATCATCGCTATTTCATGCTGGCACAAAACATTGGCGCATTTCCGCTCGAAACCCAGGGGCCTGTCTTTGAAGCATACGCCAGGCATTTTGCGTTGCAGCATGACTCCCCGACGATCCGACTGTCAAGGCTTCTGCACAGCCCATCTTCCATCGCCAGAATTCAGGCAGGGGGCAAGTTGTCCGATTTTGAAACGTTCTATGAGGAGCCTGTTGGCTTCTATGACTTTCGCAAAAACCAGACAGATGCGGCGAGGGCAGCCACCGCTTCCGCCGACTTCTGAATGAACAATTGTGAACGAACATCTGCGGAAAGGCTGCCGCCACGCAGAGTTTTCAGAATTTCATGAGCACGATTCCAACCAACCCACTTGCCCGACGATGTCTTGACGCGGCATACGAAGCCTCAGAGCAATGGAAGAGCTTCTGGTTCGACCCTGCCGATCCGTTTATCCTGGGCATGATTCGAATTCTGACCGGATCGATGCTGGTGTATAGCCTGTGTGTCTGGGGCCTTGACCTGAATGCATTCTTTGCCCGCGATGGTCTGCAGCCACTGGCTGCGATGACGCAGTTCTATCAGAACGATGTGATTTTTTCGTTTCTCTATTACGTCAGTGATGAGTGGCTGTTCGTCGTACACTGGAGCTGCGTCATCCTGGCATTGATGTTTTGTCTGGGACTGGCAACCCGAGTGACATCTGTCTTTGCATTCCTGATTACCATTTCGTACTCCCAGCGAGTGCCCGTTGCGAACTTCGGCCTCGATCAGATTCTGGGGATGCTGTGTCTTTACCTGGCAATTGGCCCCTCCGGAGCGGCTCTATCTATAGACCAGGTGGTGCGAGATCGTTGGCGCAGAACAAGAGGCCTATGTATGGAGATACGAAAACTTGCGTCCGCCAGGACAGCGCTGCGGCTAATTCAGATTCATCTGTGCGTCATCTATTTCTGGGCAGGATTTTCCAAGTTAAAGGGTGACACATGGTGGACCGGAGAGGCCATGTGGCAGGTCATCGCGAGTGAGGAATATCAAACGCTGGATCTGACGTGGATGGCCTGGGTGCCATGGCTGCCGTACCTGATCGCTCACGTTACTGTCGCGTGGGAAGTGTTCTTCTGCGTCCTTGTCTGGAACCAGCGCTGGCGACCATTGATGCTGGCCCTGGGTGCCGCCATGCACTTCGGTATTGGCGCATTCCTTGGCCTCTGGACTTTTGGGTTGATCATGACGTACGGCTATTTTGCGTTCGGCAACCCGGAATGGTGGCGTAATCGGCTGACGCTTGGGAATGGTTCTGGTCACAGCCACACCAGCAATCATTCCCGCCGCGCTCTCACGAAGCGGGACGAACCTGCGATCGAACCAGCACACAGTGCCCCACCGCCACCTGCAGAACCATAATTGAAAAGGGTCACTGCAATTTCAGACACCTGGGCGAAACGGAACTCGCCGCACACTACTTCTTACGTGTCGACGGGGTCTTCAATTCGAGGGTCGACCCCAATCGCTCAGCTAATGCGGTGACGATCTTGATGGACACAGGATGTCCACGGTCTTCGAATTTGATAATCGTGGCAGGAGCAACGTTCAGCTCCTTAGCGAGCTTGCCAATCGAGTGGCCCTTGGCTTCGCGCAGCGCCTTGATTGCCTTGGCAATATCCTGCACGGCGTTGTCATTCTCCAGACGCCGACGACCGACGCGTGACCAGTTGACTCCGGTTTCAGTACGAGATCGGCCACCCACTCTGGCCGACCGCTGGGGCTCCGCCTTCTTGCCTCTTTTTGAGGCCGCCTTCTTCTTCACTGATGTAACCTCGATTCCTGTGCCGTACGTTGAAAGCTAAATCAATCGTCCTGACGATTGCGGGATTCAGCGTAATGACAAGGATGTTTATATCAGTGGTGTTCTACGCTACTTGGTCCATATTCACATGTACTGAGGTGAGTTTCAATAGCTCGGAGCAAACAGTTTCCAACAATACGCATTCCAGGTTCCGCAAGATGTCCGCTACGAGTGCACCGTCCATCACCCTGTGGTCATAGGCAATTGTCACCTTACAGTTATGGTGCGCATCCATGGCTCCGTATGTCAGACAGCCAGTATGAATGGCGGGAGGAGCTGGTATTTCAACGCCTCTGCTGGCCAGGGTGGACAGAAAGAAGGTCCCCAGCCGCTTTGCCCTCTTTGCTTTGGCGGCGTGGACGTTCCATCCCCAGACCAGTCTCCGCAACAAAGTGGGAAGGCTGGCAAGTTGAAGCTCCTTTCGAAACAACGCAGGCACGGGCCCCTTCGCATAACGATCAATCGTCGCCTGAATCTCTGTTAATGGGGTCTCATCCGGAGCGGGAATTCGTCCCCAGAACAGCCATGGGTTTCCTTCAAATTCCCGATGAACGGTCAGAACTCCGATGCTTTGCGGATGCTGGTACAGATGAGCCCACGGCCAGCGATACCAGGTCTGACGAAGTTCCGGGACGTCTTTGGCAACAATGGCGTAGGCTTTCAAAAAAATCGCAGGCCATGAAACTCGCACGGGGCTGGCGGCACGGGCTTCCGCTACTGCACGTAGATTGCAGAAGCGGTCGTGTCCGCAAAGCGGGACCGATTGATGAAAGTGCAGCAGGTCCCAGGTCAGTCGACGGCTGCGTGGAATTCCAAACGTCGTTCCGTCTCGGTGCGTACTCACTTTCTCTGCTCCTGCACGGCTCTGTTCCGATTTCATCAACAAACGTACTCTCCCGTCGCCACAGCCTGCCCTACGTTACGTCGCACACCATAGCCGAGTGCCGCAGTGCCCGAACAGGATCGTCCCACGTTGGAATGAACTCCTGAGCCACAAACAGATCGTAGCCGGTCTGCAGTATTGCCCGCATGACAGCCGGGTAATTGATTTCCTGGTTCTGATCAAGTTCGCCGCGTCCCGGATTGCCAGCCGTATGATAGTGCCCGATGTACGGATGATAGTTGCGAATTCTTCGTATCACATCGCCGTTCATAACCTGTACGTGATAAACGTCGAACAGCAGTTTGAACCTGTCCGAATCCATTCGCTTAACAAGGTCCACACAGCGATCGACATCGTCACCGAAGTAGCCCGGGTGCCCTTTCATTGGATGAGAATCATCTCGCGAATTCAGGTGTTCCAGAACCAGCGTAATCTGTTTTTCTTCGGCATAGCGGATGACCTTCTTCCAGCATGCCAGACAGTTTTTTTCTGCTGTCGAATCAATGATTCCGTGCAACGACATGCCAGTGAATGTAATCACGCTGGGAGCACCAAATTCAACGGCCTTATCGATAGACGATTTCAACTTGCTGATGCACTCTGCATGGTTTGCCGGATCAACCGGCCCCTTCGCGAAACCATGGCTGCTGACGAGCGAAATCTTCAGGCCCTGTTTGTGTGCCTCAGGGTAGAATTCCGGACTGATGCCTTCAATGGCTTCCAGACCGATCTCGGCGCAGTGACGAATCAGTTCCGGCACAGGCATCGGTTTGAAGCACCACCCCATTACCGACTGACGGATCTTCTTATTTCGAATCGTGAAATCGTCGAGCACATCGTGGTGATTTGTTTCCACGGCGCTGGCGGCATGTGAAGGGGCTGCGGATGTGGCTGCAGCTGCGACCGCACCTCCAAGAAGCATACGGCGGGAAAGTGATGATTGGGAATTCATTGAGACTTCTCAGCATGTGAGTCTGATGTTGCGTCAGGCCATTCAAGATACCGTTATCACGGCAGGGCACCTGCGTGGAGTATACGAGCGACGCAGTTTGCTGTCAGTGGAAGAATGTGAAAGTGGTCAACTGAATTCGGCGGAAAACTACCTCCCATTGTGCAGGCAGCCTGCGGGACGAACAACGTTGCCCTGTTCATTGAGCGATACAGAGATCTCCGGTCGGTTTACGGCTCGTCATTTCAGGGCACTCGCCCCTTCAATCCACAGACTGCATGCAGGACACCCTCGGCAACTTTGTGCAGGAAGTCACGGTCCAGAGTCTCCGGTGTGTCGGTCGGTTCGTGATAATGCGGATTGCGCAGGAAGCTTGTGTCGGTGATCATCAGCGCAGGAAACCCGGCATCCCAGAACGGACTGTGGTCACTCAGTCGAGTCGGCGGAAGTGGATTTCCGTTGTCGGGCACCTGTAATGATTCACACGGAAGCTGATTGACCAGACCAAAGGCATTTGCAAAATGCTGAATCAGATTCCCCGAATCCTGATTGCCGACGACTGCGATAAAGTCGCCGACATCCGGATAAATCCCCCGCAGGCCTTCGGGAAATGTTTGGCTTCCCGGTTCATGACTGCAGTATCCCAGCATTTCCAGTGACGCCATGCCGATCAGCGATCTGTCTTGCTGACGGCACGATTCGGCATGAAATGCTCCCCCCAGCATGCCCAGCTCTTCAAGGTCGAAGACGACCAGTTCCAGATCAACTTCCTTTGGAACAGCAACGTTATTTGCGGTGCCCAGAAGCCGAGCGACTTCCAGCAAGACGGCGACTGCTGAGGCGTTGTCGTCTGCTCCCGGAGTGTTTTCACGAGAATCAAGGTGTGCCCCCAGGACAAAGACGTCTGAGTTTTCAAACGCGGATGAGTTTTGTTGAGCGACAAGATTGATCCCGTCGGTCGATCGCAGCATCTGATCGTTCGCGGAAAAAGGCCGACGTTCCACGGTCCAGCCGGACTCTGTCAACTGCTGTTCACAATAAATACGGCATCTTTCCAGACGGTCCGATTCTGCGTACCGCGGTTCTGCCGCGATCCATTTCACATGCTGCCAGATTCGTTCAATGTCTGTTTTCACGGGCGTTAGAAAGGCTTTGCGGTATGTCAGACCTTGAGCGGACAGAAAGAACCGGGAGATGGAGTGGACCGGTGTGCACGTCTGGCAAACCCGAATCAATGGGCCGCATGACGCTTTAGGTTCCGACATCGTATTGCCGCATTCGTGGCAGCACAATCCCGGCCGCAACTTCTGCGTGTACGGATGGACAGCAAGATAGCATCAGATTAGCTGTCTGTCTGAGTCATGGCAGTCGCGACGCCGTGCTTTCCTGCACGCTGCGCCGCTGGTCGTTCAGTTCCAGTTGTGAGATCTTCCACGCGCCGTCAACAGGCTGAACGGTAATCAGCGCCGAGTGTCCATTGGCCCGTTGATGAGTGTGTCCCCAGTGCGCCACCGATCCACGGGCAATCCATTTGCAACGAGGCACAAAACCGCCATGCTCCCGCTGCTCAATCACAAACTCCGAAAGCAACTCGACATCATTCATCTTCACGCGTGCTTCGCCGTGGTTTTCCAGTTCCATGCTGGTGCGCACCTGAACATCCACGTCTGATATCAATTTTCCACTGATGCTGACAGCCAGGCGGTCGCAGGCCAGATTCTTGTCGCGACGATCAAACGCCCGGTGTGTATTGTGCAGTAAATTCGTTCAACAACTGTTCTACCTCATACTGGCTCAGACGATTAGTATCTTCCAGCGGATTGGCAATCGCGGTCTGACCGAAAGGCAGACACACAAGGCCTAATACGAACATTGCGGCGTTGAACGTTCATGATTTTCGGGCCGACAGCGGCCGTCGAATTCGGAGGGCAACAATTACTGCCGCGACGGAAATCACAAACGTAACCAGTGACAAAACCGACACGCTGAACAATGACCACTGCTGTGCGGGTGCGATGCTGATCATCGCGGGTACGGTGGGTTTCTTCAGAGAATGCTGCCACTTCAGAACCGGTTCGCTGATGCTGACGTTATACGGCAGACCAGCGGTTTCGTCCGTCGTGATCGTGGGGATATCCTGAATCTGATCACCGAACAGTTCCCATGTCATCTCTACCTGCTGCGGCAGAGTTTTTATGGGTTAGACCATAATCACACCGAGCGTGGCGGAGGTCAGATCAGGATTTTCAGGTGGAGCGATAACACCTGTCGTCCGCAGTGATCGACAAATGAAATGAATGCGGTCCGGCAACTGTGTCACTGATCTTTCGGCAATCCGAATCGGGTTTCGCTCCGGCAGGAACCGGGCCACGTGTTCTTTCAGTGCGGGTTGCTCAGCGACAGTCCGGGTGTTCTGCCGTCGATCCCGAGATCAATCCACTGTTGCAGATCGTGAGGCCGAACGATGATCTCTTTTCTGATTTTAAAGTTCTCAACATACGGGAATGCCGATAATGGAGCGTCAAATTGACGTTTCAGGTTGATGTTGCGAAACCGTGAATACCACGGGGCATTTCTTCAGCGCTGAGGTATCAAAAATCAGTCACCGGAAGATTTTGTGGTAGACATCGAGGCATGCGTTGGCGTTGTGAGTCATTCAGACCGGGAGGCGTAATGGACAGAGATTCCGGCTGCGTGCGGAAGTCATATTTCAGCACAGCATGAAGAACGACTTCAGCATCATTTGGCTGGACCATCAACGGTTGTCCGGTGATGGTGTCACAGACAATTTGTCTGCGATTTTTCAGCAGGTCAATGTGTTCGGTGAGCCGACGATTGTCAGCTTTCAGTACCAGAACACTTTCAAACAGATGCGCCGGTCGCAGCTTGAAGGCCTCGCGGTTCCCGGTCAGCTTGTCATACAGATCATCAGATAGAAAGATCAGAGAACGCCGTGAGATCCTGGGGGCCGATTTCCAGGTCCACGCTCACAAACGTCACGTTGACGGATATCTCAGCGATCCTGGATGCCGTCTTGGTCTTCGTGGCCATGATGGCATCGGCACAGACCGTTCTGCTGCAGCAAAGGGCAAGCCATGTCAGCAGCAGAGTCCGCAGCGTGGAATTAAGATGGCAAAGACAGACGATTCACGACGGCTCGAAATAAACCACCGACAGCGGGATCACAAGTCAATCGTGGAAGAAGTCAGCAGGTAGAGCTTATTGAGGCATCAGTCCTGGTGGCAGGGGGACACCCGTTACCTGATTCCTTCGCATATCCGCCGCACAGCAGGCTGGCGGCCTGCGCCTTGTTCTTGACTACAGCTGTCCGTCGTACACGGTCGACGCCATGAGGCCGCCTGTACGACGACAAACAGACAGGTTACCGGGGAGCCGAGATCTGCCAGCCCAAAGCCCACTGCAGCTGAAACTGTGCTTCATTGTACGCTATGACTGCATCAAGGTAGGCTCGGCGTGATGCTTCCAGTGCTTTCACAGACTGCAGCACCTCGATCGGCAGACCGGCGCCTCCGCGAATGCGACTCAGATTTCGGTCATAGGAGTTCTGTGCGGACAGAATCGAAGTCTGTGTGACGGCCATTCGTTCACGGCGATGCGTCACCTGCGTGCTGGCTTCAGAGATTTCTCTTGCAACGTCGTCCATCAGTCCCATTTTGCGATACATTGCCTGCTGAACCCGGGCCTCTGATCGTCGACGAGCCGATCGTTCGCCGAAACCAAAGTTGCGAATTTCCCATGTGACCATGGCGTCGAAATCGTAGCGGTTGTCCACGTTGCCGATCACGTTTCCGACGCCACCGCCGAACTCGCCTGTGCTGAAGCCAAGCAGTACACTGGGCACAAACGGAGCATACTTCTGCCGTTGGTGTCGATCGCAGGCCGCGGCTACCAGTGCCTGCACTTCCTTGAGCTCCGGCCGATTGGACAGACCGGAAGCAATCAGGGACCCTTCTTCCAGATCTGCCGAAACGAGTTCGATCGGCACAACTGTGGCGTCCATTGGAATGATTCGTTGACGGGTTTCGATGCTCAGGACATATGCCAGTCGTGCAGCAGCGACATCCACCTGCTCGTGAGCCGCAGCAATTCGACCTTCAATCAGATTCAATTCTGTCTGCATACGATCGGCATCCGCCTGCAATCCCTCGCCAGCGCCGGCGAAGTCGTTGGTGATTTTCGAAACAGCGGCGGTCCGATCTTTGACTTCCTGCAGGATCTGGAGTTGTTGATGTGCATCAAGCAGCTGCAGGTACGCCACGGCAACGTCCCGCAACTGTCGATTTACGACAGCTTTTTCTGCGTGGCATGTTGCCCAGGCCGTTTTTTGAGCAATGTCCGGCTGAAAGATCGCATCGGCCAGATGAAACTGTGCGCGAATACCAGGCTGAGGCGTTGTGCCTGCTCCGACAGTGCCCGCTCCTAACCCATATTGCAGGGAACTTCGATTGATGTCGACAATGGCTCCATTGCTTGCCTGCAGATTGCCGTCGTGTCGATGAAAACTGAGGCCTGTCTGGATGCTCGGCAACCACAGCACTTCCGCCTGATCAAGATTGGCATAAGCTTCCTGGACTTTCCATTGAGCAAGCCCCACAGCCGGATGGTCGCCACCGATCATGGACAATGCGCTGGGCAGGTTAAGCAGCAGCGTGTCTGGTGGCGTCACGTCGGTTGAGGCAACATTGTCTGGCATCGATGCCGGAACGAATGGGTTTTCCGGCAACGGTGTTTCAGAAAATTCTGTTCGTTCAGACGCGACACGAACGTCCTTAAAATCAGTGTTCGGGCATTGCTCAACCAATCGGATTTCGTACGTACGGCCATCAAGCGTAATGGTTCCGTCGCTGTGTGGCCGGTTGTCAGGCACCTCATGCGCTACAGGAGTAATGAGCAGTTTCCGGTAAGTCGCCGACGAAAGAGAACGAGGTCGTTTCTGGTCGGGACTTGCAACACCAGCCGGTGCTGACCGACCAGGTGTTTGTGTGACTGGTGGATCCGCAGCTTCTTTGGCCGCCGTCCACTCTCGATTGGGGGAGACACGAAAAGATGCCGGCTGAAATGGGGATTCCGCCAGTGCATCCGGGTCCGGGGCCACTGACGGCGGCGCAGGGCGATAGGGATCTCTGTCAGCGAAGCTGTTTCGTATGCTGTTGCAGCCGCTGAGGCAGACTAATCCGCCAAGAAACCACGCATTTATAATGGCTGAGCGCATAGAACCTCCTTGTTCCAATCTGTGCCAGTGTCCGAATTCATCGGCAGTTCTGCACGCGGCAGGCATGCGTTTGCAGCATCCGTTTCTATTAACGACAACCGTCCCGGCGGTGGTATGAATTGTTCCTGCCAACCGAGTTCCAACGTCATTGCCGACAATGCCGGCAATGACTTTTGCAATCTGTCCCTTCGGCGATCAGCAGTACTGTCTTCCGACTTAACCTCATGATAGCCTCCAGAATCCCTGAGTTCTCTAATCCGCAAAGGCCGTCAGAATGAGATTCCTCCGCTATTTTCCCGGGTCCTTCTTGCTGGGAGGTCTGCTGCTGACAGCAGCCGGCTGTTCGCAGATTGGTGCCACCGACGGCAACGGGACTGCCAAATTCAAACCACAGAAGGCTGTGGCGGTTAAAACAGTGGCTGTGGCTCAGGAAGATGTTCGTCGCACAACTGTACAGCCGGCGACAGTTCATCCGTTCTACGCGGCTTCGATTCAGGCGAAGGTGCACGGCTACGTCAAAGACGTGCAGGTAGATATCGGAGACGTTGTCCAAGCCGGAGATGTGCTGGCGATCGTGGATGTCCCCGAGATGGTCAAACAGCGGCTGACGGCGCTCGCACAGATTGATCGGCAGCGTGCAGAAGAAGAGCGAGCCAGAGCGGGCATCGACCTGGCAAAAGCCAATGTTCAGGCAGCCGAAGCGATGACGGCCGAAGCCAAATCAAAACTGCAGCAGGTGGAAGCTTCACTGGTCGCTGCGGACGCTGAATTTCGCAGGACCGATGATCTGGTCAAACGAGGGTCCATGCAGCCTCGCGTTCTGGACGAGGTTCGCAAAAAGCGAGATTCAGAAGCGGCCGCACGGGCGGCGGTGACATCAGCTATCGAATCCGCCGTGGCCAATGTCACGGTCGCCCAGTCCAGACTTGCAGCAGCTGCAGCCGACCTGAAATTTGCTTCCGCCGAGACTGCAATTCAGGGGCGACAGCTTGAGGAAATTGACGAGCTCATTAACTACGCGACGCTGACCTCGCCGTTTGCCGGCATCGTCACCAGACGAAACGTATCTCCGGGCGATCTGGTCAGCGAGCGAAGCGGCGGCGAACCTCTGTTTGTCGTCAGTCAGATTGACAAGGTCCGAATTCAGATTTTAGTCCCTGAAAACGATGCGGCCCATGTGGACCGCGGCGACTCTGTCAGTGTTTCGTTTCCGTCCTTCCCGGCGGAAGAAGCAATGACGGTCCAGGTAACTCGATCGACAGGCAGTCTTGATCCTCACACTCGCACAATGCTGGTGGAAGCAGAAGTACCGAACACCGATGGCAAGCTGCTGCCGGGAATGTTCGGACAGGCAGCCATTTTGCTTTCGACAACGTTGGCGTCCAGCATGCTTCCTGCCCGAGCGGTTCGATTCGAGGATTCGGGTGACGCGTACGTCTACGTTGTCTCTGGTGAACAGGTTTCCGTTGTGCCCGTCACAACGGGACTCGACGACGGAAGTTCGATTGAAATTGTCTCGGGGCTTGAGCCCGGTCAGACGGTCATTGATGCTCACCTGCAGAGATTCAAAGACGGTCAGACGGTCAGAGTACTGAACTGACAACATTGCTCTGCGATCAGATGTGGGCATTCTTTCATATCAACTTGTTCCCGGGCTTCGGCCAGGGGGCACGTGTCCGGGAAGTTCTGCTTGGCATGGTGCGGGACAAGAAATACGGTATTTCCAGTTCATCGAATTGAAGACACATGGGACTCATCAACTTCTCACTTAAGAATCGGTTCGCAGTTCTGGCCGGAGCAACGGCATTGTGCCTGCTGGGTGCGTCCGTCATACCGGGAGTTACGGTCGATATTCTGCCGGACTTCAAGCAGCCTGTCGTCGTCAGTTTCTTCTCGTATCCGGGCCTGCCCACGATGGATATGGAAAAATCCGTCAGTTCGCGAGTCGAACGAGCGCTGACACTCGCGGGCAAGATCGAACACCAGGAATCCCGCACTGTTCCCGGTGCTGCTGTTCTGAAGATTTTTTTCCAGCCGGGAGCCGACGCCAGTTCGGCCATGAACGACATCGTCAATCTGGAAGCGAGTGATATGTTTCACCTGCCGCCGGGTATCGAATGGCCATTTACCCTGCGCAGTGAACCATCAAATCTTCCGGTTGTCCTGGCCGCGATTTCAGGAGAAGGACTTAGTGAGTCTGAACTCTACGGCATTGGCTACTATGCGGTACGCAACAAAATGGGAGGATTAAAGGGCGTCCAGATTCCCCATCCCTTTGGCGGCAAGTTCCGTCAGATGATGGTCTATGTTGATCCGGTCAAACTGCAGGCTCACAGTGTCAGCGCCAAGGACGTAGTTGATGCTGTGACGAAGTCAAACCTGGTGCTTGCGGCCGGAACGGCTCGAATGGGCGGCATTGACTATCAGGTCCACCCGAAAAATACTCTGCCCACGCCCGCGGACATTGAAGCCATTCCCGTTGTTATTCGTGGTGGAGCTCCTGTTTTCGTGCGTGATGTCGGGCGAGTCGTTGACGATGCTGCTCTGCAATACAACGTTGTTCGAGTTAACGGAAAACGCAGCGTATACTGTCCTTTGCTGAGAGAACCGGGCGAAAACACGATCGCCTGCGTTGATCGAATTTACGAAGGTATTGCCGCAGAAATCCCGAAGATGAAGGAACGGGGCGATATCCCCGAAGCTACAGAAGTCACGCTGGTATCCGATCAGTCCAGCTACATTCGTCTGGCCATGACGAACCTGTATACCCAGGTTGGTCTCGGATCGATTCTGGTCGCAGTCGTGGTGCTGGTCTTCCTGCGACGGTTCCTGCCAACGCTGATTATCGTTGCCACAATTGTGCTGGCAATCCTGATCGGAGGTCTTGGATTCGCATTCACGGGGCAGACTATTAATGTCATGACACTGGGAGGAATCGCACTGGCGATTGGCACTGTTGTTGATGCCGGAATCGTTGTTGTCGAAAATGTGATTCGGCATCAGAGAATGGGCAGGATCCCGCTGGATGCCGCTTTAGAAGGAACTCGCGAAGTGTCCGGAGCCATCCTTGCCGGTACCGTCACTACACTGGCCGTTTTTCTGCCAGCGGTATTTCTGACCGGCATGATCAAGTATCTGTTCGCACCACTGTCCCTGGCCGCGACATTTACGATCGGTGCGTCATACGTGCTGGCATTGACGGTCATTCCGGCCTTCTGTGCAACATTTGTGCGCGAGAAAGTCCAGCACGGCGGCGCCACACAGGACGACGCCGCAGCAAGTGCAAAGCCCAAAGGTGTTTATGGCAGTCTGCTGAGCACCGCATTAAGAGTGCCAGTGTTGACAGTGCTGATCATCGTGGTCGGTGTGGGAGCGACCTTCGGGTTGTGGCCGATGATCGGATCGGAACTGTTTCCTGAGGTCGATGCCGGTACGTTCGAACTGCGTGTTAAGACAACGCCGGGGACCGACCTGCTGGAAACTGAAAAGCTGGTTGCCGGGCTTGAGCACACGATTAAGGAAGTGATCCCGGAACATGAAATAGAATCACTAATCGCCAATATCGGTCTGCCTGTCGGCAAAGGGGCGGGGTTCTCGACTGTACTCAGTTCAAACTCCGGTCCTGATACGGCGTACCTGATCGTCAACCTGAAACAGGCCGGCCGCCAGACGGCCACTCAAACTTACATCTCAGAACTACGCCGGAAACTGGCAGACGACTATCCTCTGGAACAGTTTCTGTTTGTGTCAGGCGGAATCGTCAACATGGCCTTAAACAAGGGTGTCCCGACACCAATCAGCGTGCAGATTTCTGCCGGCACTATTCCCAAATGTCGCGAAAATGCAGAACGTGTACTGGAAGTTATTCGGCAGATTCCCGGCACCGAGGATGTGCAGATTGCTCAGTCACTGGACTATCCACAGTTCGACGTGCAGGTCGATCGCACTCGAGCGAAATACCTGGGGCTGGATCAGGAAGAAGTCGCACAGACAGTGCTGACAGCTCTGGGCTCCAGCGTTGGTTATTCACCGACGATCTGGATTGACCCGGAAAAGGGCGTCGACTTTTTCATGGGCGTTCAATATGAAGACAACGATTTTGAGTCACTGGATGACATTCGCAATATTCCGCTGTCGCTGAGTACGCCGGACGGCCCGGTCACAATTCCTCTGTCCAACATTGCCACGATCAGGCGGGTCAATATTCCGGGCGAGATCGCTCACTACAACATTGGCCGAGTTAACGATGTGCACGTCAATGTGTCCGGCCGAGACGTCGGATCGGTTGCAGCGGATGTTCAGGTCGCCCTGGCCGGCATGGAATTCGAAAACGGAGTTGCAGCGAAAATTCGAGGCCCGGTTGAAACAATGCACGAAGGGATGAAACTACTGAGCGTCAGCCTGGTCGTCGCTGGCATTCTGGTCTATCTGGTACTGATGGCTCAGTTCCGCTCCTTCGTCGATCCATTGATTATCATGCTGGCCGTCCCGTTGGGGCTGGGCGGCGTACTTGTGGCTTTGTATCTGACGGATACGACAATCAATATCCAGTCGCTGATGGGCACGTTGATGATGATTGGTGTGGTCGTAAATAATTCGATTCTGCTGGTGGAATTCGCGAATCGTCGTCGCCAGGAAGGGCTGTCGGCTCACGATGCAGCTCTGTCCGCAGCTCAGGTCCGTTTGCGTCCGATTCTGATGACGTCGCTGACACTAGTCGCGTCGATGCTGCCGTTGTCCTACCAATTTGCTCCGGGTAACGAGGCAATGATTCCTTTAGCCCGAGCGTTACTGGGTGGCATGGTCGCGTCGACGCTACTGACGCTCGTATTAGTGCCATGCGTCTATTCGTTGGTACATCGCAGGTCCGAGCTTGCAGTCAGCAACTGACTGGCCGCGAGATGGACTCACGGTTCCGTCGCTTCCATGAATTGTCTGCCCAGGCTCGGGGATTTAACCACGCCACCGTACGTCGTGGTGTTCGTCAGTGTTCTGCAGCGATCGGCGATCTGACCGGAAACCTAATTCCGTCACAGACGGCATGCCACCAGACAGGGAATGGCAGTTCGGTGTGAACAACTCTGAGGTGGATTTCGCAACAAAAATTCTTTGCAGAGCGAACGTTAGGACGACGGCAGTCGCCGAGTCCCGGATGGCTGGGCCCAATGGTTCGCCGCCCGAATTACTCAAAGTTGGTATCGTGCCCCAATGAATTGACTGGATGCCCAGCGCCCACAGCCAGAATTCCCGGTCACCGCGCTGAACGTCTTCATGGCCACAGGAAACATAAGATTTTCCTCGTGGACATTCTCCCAGTCCCCGGCGTCATCTCTGCTCAGATTGCAACTGTAAACTTGACAACGGGTCGCCCGGGGGTCATATTATGGAGTTATAGATCTAGAACTAACTAGCTCTGGTTAGTGGTAATAAGGTTTTCTTCTCGCCGTCCCTGATGGACTTCCCCTCCAGCGACTGCGTTGCACTCTGTGACGCAACTCACCATTTTGAAGGAGCCGACAGATGCTTGTCATCGTGTTCCTTAGTCTCTCTCTGGCCGTCACGGCCCTGACTGTGCTCTTGCTGATGACGTTCCTGAGCGTTGCCTTTCCCGGGTCCGACCACTGCACGTCGATGACGTCAACGGACTCGCATATGTGTCGTTGCGACAACTGCCAGTCAGCGTCTGCCGATCAGCAGGAAATTGCACGTCGTACAGTCGTCACGAAAAGTGATGAGTTTACGGACCAGAACTTCCAGCATGCTCAGGGAGGCCACCCGTGAACTGGAAACTTATCTTTTCCCGAAACACCAGGCACCTTCGAATTCTGGTGTTGCTGGTCGTCGCCGGCGGTGGTGGTGCGTTCTTCGTACGCAGCCAGATGATTCCTGCTGACTACGGACAGAATGGTCCGTACCGTCATGCGGCACTGGCGAAAATCGAGGCCCAGCCTTCTGTGCTGCAGTCCGACACAACGTGTCTGAAATGCCACACGAATGTGGAAGAAGAGCGAAGCGAATCGCCTCATGCGGCAGTCCGCTGTCTCCATTGTCATGGCAATGGCAAACAGCACATTGTTGACGCCACGAAGGCGGGCGAATTCCCTGAGCATTCGATTCCTCCTGCAAAAAAGTGGGACGGAAAGTTTCGGACGCACACGGATCTGTTCATTACGCACGATCGAGCGACCTGCCTGTCCTGCCACACCCGGGTGGTGGGTATGCCCGATTCTTTTCTCAGCATCAATGTCGCAGCGCATCTGGAAGAACAGGGAGCAGAAGAAATTAACAGTAAGAACGTTTGCTTTGAGTGCCACGAGGGGCACAGCCCCGGGCTATGAGGTGTTCGCCGGAGATCAACATGAAGTTTCAATTGAATATTCTGAACAACGGGGGTGACTGTTGCGGTTCCGACGATTCCCGTGAAAAGCAGTGTGGAAATCACACAGGCTGCGGTGGGTGCAGTGACGCTCCCGACGCCAGTTCCCGACGCCAGTTTCTGAATAAGGCATCAACAGTTGCGCTTGGTTCATTCAGTCTTACACTTCTGCCGATGTCCGGTGATCTTTTGTCTGATGAGCCGAGTCCGGATGATCCTGACGGTGCCCCCGCAGACGCAGGCAGTAGAACGGCAGATCAGAGTGACGAAGTTGTCTATGGTTTTCTTGTCGACACTGAGCGATGTGTTGGTACGGGCAAATGCCTGACGGCCTGTCGCGAAGAGAACAACGTACCGGAAGGATACGCAAGAACATGGGTTGAACGATTCGTGCACTATAAGGACGGTACGGTTCAGGTGGATCTGGTTCCTGAAACAGGTTTTGCGGGGTCGGATGTGCCACCGATTGCCCCGGGTCTTGTGGACCGCGCCTATTTCGTTCCCAAACTCTGCAATCAATGCGAAGACGCTCCCTGCAACCAGGTCTGCCCCGTTCACGCCGCGTTTACTTCACCGGAGGGAGTCGAATTGGTGGATCCCGACCGCTGCATTGGCTGCGCCTACTGCGTTCAGGCGTGTCCCTACGGCGTTCGCTTCATCAACCCGGAGACCGGCAATGCCGACAAGTGCACCTGGTGCTACCACAGAATCAAACGGAATGAAACGCCGGCGTGTGTCGAGGCATGTCCGGTGGACGCTCGTGTTTTCGGCCGGCTGGATGACCCCGAAAGTGAACTCAGAAAAAGGCTTGCGGCGATCCCGACATCGGTCCTGAAGGAACATCTCGGTACGCACCCCAAACTGCACTATGTTGCGAAATCCGGGGAGGTCATCTGATGCACGCTTCGTCATTCGTTTTCCCCAACGATCCACACGTGCCCTGGAGCATCATGATTGTGCTCTACCCGTACATTACGGGGCTCGTTGCGGGTGCTTTTGTCGTTTCTGCGCTGTATCACGTGTTTCACCAGGACGTTCTTAAACCCGTGGCACGGCTGGCTCTGGTTACGGCCCTCTGCTTCTGCGTATTTGCCACGCTGCCGTTGCTGTTGCACCTCCACCACCCGGAGCGTGCATTCAACATTATGATCACCCCGAGTGCCACTTCGGCCATGTCCGGGTTCGGGATCATCTACAACGTCTACATGCTGCTGCTGGTCGTTGAAGTCTGGCTTGTCTTTCGTCCGGATATTGTTGCGCTGGCAAAGACCACTAACGGTTGGCCGGGCATGGTGTACCGACTGCTGTCTCTGGGGGATCGGGAAATCACGAAGGAATCGCGGGCCGTTGACGAATGGCTGATTCGGGCACTTGCGATAGGCGGAATTCCCGCAGCCTGCGTGCTGCACGGATATGTCGGATTCCTGTTTGGTGCTGTCAAAGCCAATCCCTGGTGGTCGACAGCTTTGATGCCGGTCATTTTTCTGGCGTCCGCCGTGGTTTCAGGAATTGCAGCCCTCATTGCACTGTATCTTTTCTTTTGCTGGCGGCGAAAGATCACTCCGGACGCCGACTGTGTCCGCGCAATGTCCCGTTATCTTTGGGTCTCACTGACCATCGCAGTATCACTTGAGATGCTTGAGCTGGTTCACATGGCTTATGAAGCCGGAGCGGAATGGCACGCAATATCGACACTGCTCACGGAGCGTCTGGCCATTTCGTACGGCGTGGTACAGGTGTTGATCGGATCTGTGTGTCCGTTTCTGCTACTACTGCTGGCAGTTCGCCCTCGGCTGAACCCTCGATGGCTGACTGGTCTGAGTGGCATCGCGTCCGTGCTTGTCCTCGTGCAGGTCTTCGCCATGCGATGGAACGTGGTGGTCGGAGGCCAGATGCTGTCGAAGAGTTTCCGTGGCTTTGTTGAATACCCGTTACACATAGGCGGACGTGAGGGGCTGATTGCGGCCGCTGTGATTCTTGCGTTGCCATTTGTCGCACTGATATTCGCCAGCCGGCTGTTGCCACTCTGGGAATCCGGTGATAAGCACGTGTTAAGCAGCAAGCCATTTCAGCCTGCCAACACCGGAAACTCACTTACCACTGGTACCCTGACTTCAGTCACCAACCAACAAAGGACCATGTTCAATGAAGAAGACACTGCAGACACTGACGCTTTCAATTATGGCGCTGTTATGCGCAATGAACACGTGTAGCGCACTCGCCCCGTTCAAGAAGGCGTTCGATGAAAAATACGTCAAGTCATCTGACAATGATGCTCTCAAGGCGGCCTTCAAATCTGCGAGTTGCAACACCTGCCATGTGAAGGGAAAGAAAAAAGACTGGCTGAACGGTTACGGCGTTCAGCTGGCAAAACGCATTTCCGGCAACGCCAAAGACCGTCTGGCGATGGCCAAAGCGATCAGCACTGATGCGCAGAAATCCGAGAACGAAAAATTGCTTGCGGAATTGAAGAAAGCACTTAAGGAAACGGAGTCTGTGAAGTCTCCGTCCGGTGTTTTGTTCAGTGCGCTGTTCGCGGATTCTGCGATGCCCACTGCCAAAGGTGCAAAATCCGTCAGAACCGAGGATTTTGAATCTGACGATGAGGTAAAAAAGAATTGATCACGTCAAGGAATTGTTACGTCTCGTTTCCCCGGAACAGTCTTAGGAGTTAATTTGATGAAGCTCACAAAGATGGCCGTTGTTGTCGCTGGCTTGGCAGCGCTGGTCTGGTTTGCCGGCACGCCCGACGACGCTCAGGCTCAGAAGACAAAGGGTAAGTCACGACCAGCCGCGACGAAATATCTGATGCGGGGAATCGTACGTCCAAACTGTGCCGGTCTGGGCAAACTGCTGAAGGAAGGACCTGCAGAGGACGAGGCATGGGACACCGTCGCCTGCCACGCAGCCTGCCTGAATGAATTGAGTTTCGCGCTGATGGACGACGGTCGGTGCCCCGATGGCGTCTGGGCAAAGGCAGCCACTGGAGCGCTTCGTGACGGAACAGTTGCCTTGCTGGCGGCCGTCGAAGCAAAGGACACGGATGCTGCCAATGCCGCGTTCAAGACCGTCACCTCAAGTTGTGCCGCCTGCCACAAGGTTCATAAGAAGTAGCGCGGTATAGATCGATTGCTAAGGAATGCGACGTCAGCAGGAATACTGCTGACGCCGACTTTATGCCTGAGCAGGAAATGCAGCGATGCTCTGCCAGCCGCTCATGTCATTTCGGTCGGCAGGCACGGAAAACGGCAAAGCGGTTTTCGTCGTTTAGGCACTGCCAATAGTGAAGCGATGGTCTTGTCTCCCAACGTCTTTTCAAGCAACTGCCCCGTATCGTCCAGAGAGCGGTGCAGAGGACATAGATTGGAGCCATGATGTGGAATCTTCAGCGGACACGTATGAAAACGTTGAATCGGATCGATGGCGTTGATGACCTCAAGCACGGAAAGTTCTTCAGGTGAAGTTATCAGCGTGAATCCACCATGAGGCCCGCGCTGTGAGTCAACAACCGAACTTCGACTCAGCGATTGCATAACCTTGGCCAAATACCCGGCGGGAACCTCTGTCGCTTTAGAAATTCGAGCCGTCGTACACGGCCGTCCCTCCTGGTCGGCAAGATACACAACGGCACGCAGCGCGTACTCGGCAGTCTGAGAAATCATTGAGCTGGCGGCTCCAGAAGGATTCGGCAGACAACGTAGTTATCCGGACACAACCGTCGACAATAGGTCTGCATGAGTTGGATGTCAAGGTACCAGTCGAAGTGCTCGCGTAAGGCGAAGACCCGTGCCCGCGGCGTTGTCGGGCGCTGTTAGCGACCGGCCTCCTCCCTCAAACGCTGCGTCAAGAATGCTGCGTCAATTCAGGCTCACGTTCAAAAACGCGTCGAATAGTGGTGGCCAGCAACCGTCCTGCACCTTTGCACGGTTATCGCCGCCAGCCTGATGCTTCCGTTCGCTCAGCGTCAATTTCGCTTCTTGCGTTCATGTTGCCGTGCGCCCCACATTTAAGCAGGGAAACAAACTTCTGGGTTGAAAAGACAGGCGGTTGGCGAGATACTCCGTCGCGGTTGGGCATTGCAATCTGCTGATCGGCACGGAAACGGTACGTTTACAGACTGCGACAACAACCGCTCTGCGATACGCAAAATCGTAGAAAACACTGCGTTTTGCAGTCGGAGAGATGGCAGAGTGGCCGAATGCGCATCATTGCTAATGATGTGTCCGGGTCAAACTGGACCGCGGGTTCGAATCCCGCTCTCTCCGCATCACCAGGGCCGTCAACGGGAATCGTTGACGGCCTTGTTCATATTCCGGCAACAGGTCGACGTCTGTCCCGTCCACTCAACAGCAAACTCATGCTGCGCGTCACGTCACACATTGAAATCAATGACTCGGAGTTTGAGTTCTCGTTCGCCCGCAGCGGCGGTCCCGGCGGACAGAACGTTAACAAAGTGAGTTCCAAGGCTGTATTGCGCTGGGACGTCACCCGGTCGCAGGCACTGCCACCGGGAGTACGCCAGAGATTCCTGGCAAAGTATCAGAATCGTGTTACCCGAGATGGCATGCTCGTGCTGCACAGTCAGCGCTACCGCGATCAGGGTCGCAACGTCGCTGACTGTAGGGAACGTCTCCGTGAAATGATTCTGCAGGTCGCGAAGCCTCCCGTGCAGCGCCGCCCGACCAGGCCCACAAGAGGATCACAGCAGCGCCGCATTCAGAATAAGAAACAGAATTCTGACAAGAAACGAATGCGTCGCCGACCGTCTGATGGAGAGTAGATTCGCCTGCCCAGGCCGTCGCTTGCCATGGAGCGATAACTAATCGTCCTGAAACGCAGCAACCTCTGCCGAAAACGATGCTCTGTATTCTGGGCTGTTCGCAAACTGTGCAGCAGTCTAAAGTTCCGAGTCAGTCAGACGGCTGGTCCTGACATTTGTTTCTGCTGCCGCGATACGGACACGTGGTGCCCATCGACCCTGAACACTCTCATTCTGATCATTCACAGACTGCGACCTCGTCGGCGATAACCGTTGGTGAGAGACGCAGCGCTCAGTCGTTCCAGTGTCCCGGTGAATCGTCGCCGATTTCCCGAGCCGTACACTTGGGACGACTGACAGCAGGATGGTCAGGCTGCAGAGATTGCGTGTGGCAGAACGAAGTCTGTGACGCAGATCGCTACGCAGCCATGGCGCGAACTGAAATCGACCATCGCCACAGTATTCGTCGGACAGAGTTCGGTGTTCGCGGCACGTATCTGAATGCGATCGACCGGTTCCGGGCTTCTCAGCTGGCAACCATATTTTCAACGCAGATCGGTCAGCAGACGACTCTGGATATCCCTTCGCTGCCGGAAGCTGACGATGCAGACTTTGTACGCACTGCAGCAAACGTGACCGTTGCGACTGGCTATGACGGTCGTTACGGGTCGCCCGACCTGCTGGCAGGTGTTAATTCTGCTGTCCGCCAAAACGGATGCGATGTTGTCGACGCGGGACGTTGCACGGCCGCCAGTCTGCTGAATATTTTCCGCACCGATCCCGATGTCCGTGGAGCCATACTGGTGACTGGGGCCGGTGGTTCCGCAAGTGACGTGGGCATGGATATTTTCACGCAGGACCAGCAGCCCGTTCCTGTCCCGTGGCAGAAATATGGAGTGATCAATCGGGCGTATCAGACAGAGCAATATCACACAACGTTGGTCAGTATCGAAGACGCTCTGGCGCAGTTTCGTTGCGGCGACACCGATCACAAACCGGAAACGTCTGCCGGTGTTCAGTTTGAAGAATCCGAACTGATTCTGCCGGACATCACCGCCGATGGTCAGCATTTGTTTCGGTCCGTTCGTCACAGTGGAGGCCTGACGTCTGTGCAGTCAGAAGTTGAATATCGGCAGTGGCTGCGGAGGTGGTGGCCGAACACATCTGACGTAGCGGTAACGGCAATGGTGGCCGATTCTGTTGTCGCAGACCGCCTGCAATGGCTGGCGTCTGAAAAGATGCTGAAAATTCAGCTGCGTACGAAGCAGAATACGTTCGTAAAAGGTGACTCTGCAGTGTCAGAGTTCGTCGGAAAGGCGTCCGTCAGTTTTGAAATTGGCGAAGACGATCGCTTTGTCAGGGTTGCCAGTCGGCACGACGGTTTTCATTCGGCTGACAAAATCGTCCAGTGGATTAACCGTGCAGCTCATTCGGACAACTCGCACGTCACAGCACATCATACCAGCGACGGAAGTCGAATCCTGCTGGCCGACGTGGCTCTGCCATGCTCCGGTATGCAGCAGGAATTAATCAGCGATGGACTTGCTGTCGCCGGATTGATCACAGGTCTGCTGAGCAACGGGACGAATTATCTGCCGGCTTGAGGATCATCAGGCGACAGCTGCCGCTGACTTTGGGCAATGTCGCGTGCTCAGCCATGTGCGGATCTTGACCGTGGATCGCAGGCCGGCCTCGGCGAAACATCGTACCGGTTTCATTGCGCGTGCTTTCACGTCGTTACGTTGCCGGAGCGGCGTTGCTGCGATCCTGGATCCGGCCTGCTTCGACCGGATGGCAAAGTTGACTGCAGAATTTATCCCATCAACTCGGGAATCGGTTTGCCGTGTTCGACAATACGCGTGGGGCGACCGTTGAAGTCATTGATGAAAACGTTGGAAGAATCGATGCCCAGGTGGTGGTAGATGGTTGCCAGAAAATCATCGGCGCTGCAGATGCGTTCGATGGAATCTTCGCCGCGTTTATCCGTCGCACCGATAAAACGTCCGGTTTCGATACCGCCGCCGGCCCAGATATTTGAAAACGCTCGCGGCCAGTGATCTCGACCGGGCTGTCGAGTTCCCGCCGGAGAACTGGCATTGCCGGCGCCGGTACTGGGCTGGTGGCTGATTTTCGGAGTTCGACCGAATTCCCCGGTCACTACCACCAGAACTCGCTTGTCCAGACCACGGTCGTAGATGTCTTCAATCAATGCCGAAACCGCCTGGTCATACGCTGCGGCACGGAAACGCAGAGCGTCAAAGACGTGATGATTGACGGCGTGATCGTCCCAGTTGCTAACTCGGCCGCACAGTGGCCCTCGCAGACTACTGGTCAGAACTTCGACACCGGATTCCACCAGGCGGCGAGCCAGCAGCAACTGCTGTCCCCAGCTGTTGCGGCCGTAGCGGTCGCGGGTGGCGTCGTCTTCTTTGGTCAGATCGAATGCTTCTTTCGTCTTTGGGTTTGTCAGCAGCGTCATGGCCTGAGTTTCGAATTCGTCCAGGGCCTGCAGTTCGCCGGCCTGGTCAAAGGCGCGTTCCAGGGTGTCCAGATTCTGGCGCAGTGACGAACGCCGACTCAGATGCTTGATTTCGCTGGCATCCGACAGGCCGATGTTGGGCACCACGAAATTCGGTTTGTTCGGATCGCCGGTCACGGAAAACGGTGAATAGGCATCGCCCAGATAAGCGGGCCCGGCATATGACGTCGGTGGACTGACGCCAACATACAAAGGCAGCGGGTTGGACCGAGGACCTTCCTGAGAACGCAGGTAATTAGTAACCGACATCCAGTCGGGCAGACGTGGTTTGGGTTTGTCTCGAGTGTCCGAATCACCAGACAGCATCTGCATCGATCCGGCCGGATGACCACCAGCCGTCTGACGCATGGATCGCAGGACGGTGAACTTGTCCGCAATCTTTGCCTGCAGCGGAAGCAGTTCTGTGAAATCCAGACCGGGCACCTTGGTCGGAATGATGTCGAACGGTCCGCGATATTCCGAGCCTGCGTTGGGCTTGGGATCATAGGTGTCGATGTGAGAACAGCCGCCTGGCTTCCAGACCATGATGACCGCTGTCTTTTCATCGTCGCTTTTCGCAGGAGTGGCTGCACGCAGACGCAGCACTCCCGGCAGACTAAGTGACGCAAAGCCAGCGAGTCCCATTTTCATGAAGCCTCGGCGATTTCCTGGTCCGGGACAGATTGATGACGCGTTAAAAGGATGACTCATTTTTTTTCAGCCTCTTCCGCTGGTTTGACGCGGATCGCAATGGGTGTCGACACAACGATGTCGACAATATCCTTGGGCGCGGCCTTCGTCGTCGCCGCTTTCAGTTGTTTGTCTGCCACTGCCACGGCCGCCTCAGCAGACTTCTGTTTGGCCACAGCCTCCTGCGCGGATTTCAAGACTTCGGCTTTCTGTTCGTCCGGGGCTGTCTTCACAGCTTCGGCAAGATCCTTTGCTTCGAGTGCCGATGCTTCTGCGTTTCTCCTGGCAGCTTCCAGAACGGATTCCGCTGCGACGACAGCCTGTGGATGATATCGGTATTTGGCGACCGGGCTGCCATAAAAAGCGATCACATAATCGCCCGGCGGGGTTTTCAATTTGGCCAGATCCAGGACAGCTTCAGCAGCATCCGCATCCAGCGGAATATCAAAGGCAGGAGTCTTTTCAAACCCTGCCCCGAAAGTCTTCAACGACGTATTCGCTCCTGAGAATTCGCAGCGGCGAGTCTGTACCAGTGGAATCGTCAGCTTCTGTCCGGCCGAGACTTCCCAGACTTTGTCTTCCGCAGGGGCGATTGTCAGTGGAGCGAACTCGGAATCGCACACGGACACCGGCACGTCCGCCAGCAGTCTCGGACTGGGGATTTCGCTCCATGCATTCGGCACGGGCCACGCCATCGATGCCATACGACCGGGACGAGTGACAGTCTGTCCGTCGATGGTGGCTCGTGCGAAGAAGTTCGCGCTGGTCAACCCCTGAGGAGCGTTCTGATCAGCTGTGATCAGCATGATGCCGCGAGATTTTCCGACAGGTATCTTCAGTCCTGTCGCCGTGACTCCGTCCGGCAGGTTTTCCATGATCAATTCAACTTCACCATCGAATCCGTCTCGTCGGACAACAACAACTTCAAATGGCATTGTCGCGCCGCCGCGAAGTGCGATTGGTTTTGACAGAGCGTTGCGGTCCCCGTTTCGCAACGTCATGTGCAGAGCCCATCCGACCACGGCGAAATCGGGAGATGCTTTACGGACAATCAGTCGATACACGTTCTTTGGATCATTACGTGTGCCGCCGAACAGATCAGACAACTGCAGTCGGTGTACTCCGTTCTCCTTGATTTCGATCTTGCCAATGATGTCTGCGGATCCGGCGTTGTACGGCGGGCCGTCGTAAGAGTAACCGTTACTGGAGACCTTGACGGGGCTGGGGATATCGCTGAGTTCCACAAGGTCGGTCACCTTTTCGTCGGCTCCGTCACCGCTGACGTGCTGAACAACGATGGATGGATCGGTGGGCAGACCGAATCTTTCGGACGCGACTTCCACCCACCACACTTCGCCTTTCTTCCCGGTGAATTCGAATGTGTCAACATCCGCAGCGGGAAAAAAGTTTCCGGAGATGTCACAGGGCAGAGTGATCTTCTGAGCGTGAGCATGTTTGTTATTGGGTTCTGTTTCAGCAACAACGGCATCATCACTCAGGCCGGTCGGCGGCCATGAGAACGAGCTGACAGTCTTCGTTGCGGGAAGACGTGGTATGGATTCGTCGCCGGACGCTTCCTGCAGTACGAGGCGGTAAAAGTATTCCTGACTGCCATTGAAGGTCAGGTCATGCACTTTGATGACGTACCTGCCAGCCTCCGGTGCTGTGAAGTCAATCGCCCCGCCGCGGCGTTCCACCTGCAGGTCGTTGCCCTTTGCGTCTGCCACAATCAACACGGGATTTAGCTTGGAATCGATTCTTTTTGCCGCGCAGTCAACGACGATACGCTGCCTTTTCTGTGCCTCGAACGCGTAATGATCAACCGCCTGTTTCGTCATGGTCGCATTGCAGACAGAATTCACCGTGACGGCCATGGCGGTGTCCACCGACGTATTGGGTTCGACACGGGTCGTTTCCGGCAAAACGCCAACGTTGAAGACTCGCGACGATGAAACACCAAGCCGTGTCATTACTCGGGCCTCGTGAATACCGGTGGGGCAGTCCGCTGAGATTGTCACCACGTACTTGTTCGTAACAGGCTGACCGTTGTCGTCCAGCTTCTGCACAGCGGTAATCCCGCGGTGTGAGAAACTCAGTTCGTCAGCGTCTTCGAAGTTCTGCCCCGTGATCGTAACTTCAACGATGGTTCCGACCTGACCGCCCATTGGCAATGTGGTCATGAGGCGCGGAGCCGGAAGGCAGACAGATTGTGCCCATGCTGCTGAGGAGACAAGAATGACCGCAACGATGACCTGAACAGCTCCTGTTCCCGAACTCAGGGCCGAGGGGCTTCCAGTAGATTTTGAGGCGTTGTTATGCATATTGATATCAGTGGCTAAATAAAAATTCCTTTGAATTCATCAACGCCCAGATCAGATCCTGAAAGTTTTCACGAGCTGCCTTCTTTGCGTCGACAGGCTTGCCCTCGGCGTCCGTTGGTGGCTCGTTCAGATAGTCAAGAGCCGTTTTCAGTTCGCTGTGCTGTGGTTTTCGGAAGAAGGCGGCCATGTACAGGGCCTCTATTTTTTCTTCCGCTGGTACGTCGCTGCTGGCAAGACGGGCCGCGCGACCATCCGCCGTTGCCAGCTTGGACTTAATCTCTGACGAATTGATCAGATGCAGGCTCTGCGCAAGGCTGGACGATTGAACTCGTTCACATTCGCAGACGCTCTGGCTGTTGGGGCGCCCGAAGACCTGTAGAAACAGGGATGCTTTGTTGTAGCTGTTGTCAGGTAACCCGACTGCGCTTGTTCCGGCGGGCAGGTTGGCAAATCTTGTCGTGGCACCCGTCAGGTAATCGATTGCATCCAGTAAGACTTCGGCCTGCAGGCGTCGCGGGTAATATCGAGAATAATTCTGGCGATCGACGAGGTTATGCTTGTTCGGTGTCGCGCTCAGCTGATAAGCGTTGGACCGGGTGATCGTACGGACCAGATCCTTCAGATCAAATCCGCTGCCGATGAAGTGCTGTTCCAGAGCCGTCAGAAGTTCAGGATTTGTGGGTGGATTGGTGTCGCGAATGTCGTCTTCCGGTTCAATCAGACCACGATTAAAGAAGTGCTTCCAGTATCGATTAACGAGCGATTTGGCGAAAAATGGATTATCTTCGGCACTCATCCAGTCGGCCAGCCGCAGGCGAGGATCTTCATCCGCGCCAATCTGTCCGACATCGTCGCCGAACGCGGCAGGTTTCAGTGACTCGTTCGTCTTGACATTCTTTGCTGCGGCGATGCCACGCTTATGAAAAATCAAATCCTCGCCACGCGTGTCTGTGGGTTTGCGTCCGACCTGGCTGAAGAACGCCGACAAGCTGTAGTAATCGTCCTGACTCCAGCGTTCAAACGGATGATGGTGACATTGAGCACACTGCATCCGCACGCCCAGGAACAGCTGTGCTACATCTTCCAGCTGCTGTTTTGGTTCCTTCACTCGCTTGTACCACGCCACGGGTGGATTGCCGATCACAGTTCCCGTGGCCGCCAGCAGTTCTCGCACAATCTGATCGTACGACACGTTGGCCAGCAGGCTGTCCCGAATCCACGCGTGGAATGCAAAGTTGGAAGTGATATCGCTGGCGTCATCTCGACGGTTCTTCAGCAATGATGTCCACTTGTTGGCAAAAAAATCAGCGTAATTCGGGCTTTGCAGCAGAGCATCAATAAGCTGATCTCGCTTGTTCTCATCGGTGCTGGCGAAGAAAGCTGCCGCTTCTTCTTCGGTGGGCAGTCGTCCTGCGATGTCCAGTGATACTCGTCGAATAAAAGTAGCGTCGTCGCAGACGACTGATGCTGGAATGCCTATCTGCTTCAGATTGGCAAAGACATGGTCGTCGACAAAGTTGTTTGCGACCGGCAGATTTTCGACGGGAGCCCCCAGCGGAACAGCGGCCGTAAATACGGTGGCCTGACCCTGATACCTCAGCATCACCGCCACTTTTCCGGGGATGTCCTGAATCTGCACCATCCCCGCCGCAGAGACATGAGCCATTGCCTCGTCGTTGGATTCAAACAGCGCCAGCGCAGTAATGTCACGAATACTGCCGTCGGAATATTTCGCCAGCGCTTGAAGCTGCTGTTGTCCATTTCGTTCCACCACACCACGTTCCGGGATGACCTCAACGGAAACAAGATCGGGATCTTCGACGTCCGCATAAGGCGTGCCCTGTTCGATCCATTCGCGAAGCAGTGCAAGGTGCTTCGAATTTCGTGGCAGACGGGCGCCACCGCCATGCGGTTTCTGTCCCGACGCTTTCATCAACAGCAGACTGCGTTCGGGAGCTGCCCGAAACAGTCTGCGGCCACGTCCTTCCTTGACCAGACTCTCGTAATCCTGCTGTGGTTCAAACCCCAGCAGGGAAAGTTGAAACCCGTTTTGTCCACCGCCGGCTTTGGCATGACAGGCGCCCGAGTTACACCCGGCTTTGGTCAGCACGGGCATGACGTCGTTCACAAAACTGATTGACTCTGCACAAAGTCCCGGCGCAGCAAACGCAGATACCGCGACAATCATGCCGACGCGCAGAAAAACAGGGTGCTGGATGGTTCGTTCAGCGCGGGCCACCATGTCGTTTCCGATTGAGGCCAATTGTGGACGCAACAGTCAGGATAGACGGCTGCAGTGTGAGGTAGGGAAAACGGCGGGAATCCGGTCGATACAGGTAATCACTGGACTGTCAGATACTACCGCACAGGAAAACCACAGTCCACCTTCAATTCACATTGCAACGCCCCTCGGAAGATGTGTTTGTCAGATGTGGTAGATTGGAGTGGATTGCGAGTCCGCGAAAAAGGTCTGTGTTTCCAGCAATTCGCCGGTTGCATCAGAATTCACCGACGGTTTCACCACCCTGAATCGTGGCGAGCGAACGATACCGTCCCTGGCCGATATTCTCGCTGATGAAACGAGCTGAGCTGTCTTCCGGTGTGAACTGGGCGCTACCCACGTGCCGACTGCTGAAATTATCGAAGTGGGCGATGCGATCATTCGGAACGTGATCTGCAGAACCAGGAATTCGTTGAAATGCTTCTGCGCCTTCAGCGACCATGCCCGGCCATGTCGAAAATCATCCCTGAACTGCGTTCGTCCGCCGCTCACCTAACAAAAAACGTGTTTGTCGCACCGTCGACAATGTCACTAATCCTCACTTTGCTGTTGTGGTGAAATACGCTGTCACTTGTGCACTGACCTGACGACAGTACCGGAGGAGTGCCGGCCGCATTTTCGCATCCATGCAGGTCGTCAGTACCAAAGAAGCCGATATCGTTGGCCGTGGGATGCTCGGCCAGCACAGTTCCGGGCCTGCTTTCGTGTTCGATCATCCACTTGTCCGGCTTGGGATCAGATGGACACTGCCATGCTGTCAACACTGTGTCGATGAACGGAACGTTGATCGGATCGTGAATTGAGTAATCAGCGTCAAACCTTTGATACAAAGGTGTCTGATCCAGATAAGGCAGAATTATCGCGCCCCAGCCGGCACCATTCAGCCCGTCGTGGGCACTGTGTGAACCATTGCCAACCGCGATTCATCCCGGAGGAAAGGCGCGGTGTACGTCGTGCTGCTTCCCGAGCCTGCTGGACGGCAGGCAGGAACAGGGCGGTCAGAACTGCAATGATCGCATTTACGACAGGCAGCTTGATCAATGTAACCCGCCTTCAGGGGCAGGATCTGTTGATGTTCATGGAATTGTATGGGCGAAAAGTGCAAATGCGATTTCATGTATTCAAAGTTCCGGCCGCTGCACCTCGGAAACCACTGGTGCGATTGCAGAACGTGACCTGACCTGCGGGACGACAAATGCAACCGGGCCGCAGCTGGATGCGACGGCGGCCGACTGTTGGTCGGTGCTGAATACACGGTACAGACAGCAACGATTACGAATCGAAGACGTACCGAGTGTGCACCAATTGGAGCTGAAGGACTGTCAACAGCGACGACGCGGCCTCAGGCGGGTGGTTCGCGAGCACTTTGGGGAGTCAGGCACCCATTCGCAGTCTTCACTGGCAATGGCCAGTACGCCCGGTTTCGGTACAACGCTGTCACAGGCAACTACGGTTGGCGGAGGATCTGCGGCCTGTAACAGAACCTGACAAACAACACAATTGTGTTCAATGCGGCACGTTCTGTTCCGAGGTGTCCGGGGCGGATGCCTCGCGGCTGTGAAACGGACACGTCCGGCACGAGCACCCGGTCGACGTGGATGTTCCCACAGCCATCGTGGCCGCATTCAGTACATGACAGTACTGGTGAATGGCCTGGCCGAATACCAGCGCATTGAACGTGGCAGTTGCGCCTGCCACGTTTCATGCAAACGTATACATTTTTGTCTGAAATTACCACGACTTCATGCAACTCCGGACGGCGGTTCAATAGGCACGTTCCAATACCTTCTTTAGACGATCGGAGACCGACCAGGCGATGACAGAATTGTCATTTGATGCGATTTTGATCGTGAATATTTGACTCCCGCAGTAATTGAACACGCCCACGATGCGGGAAAACAGCTGATTCTGCGGAGCACCGACATAGAAACGACTTGCACTGAATGGCCGGTCACTCCGGTCGTTGGCCCGGCGTATGTGCTTCGACTATATTCGGCGGATGACGTTTCCGCCTCTGTTTTGATTCAGCAAGAAAAGTTGACGATGATCCGATACTTCACGTGCTCATTCGTTGTTCTGGTACTGGCCGCCTGTGGCGTTGCTCAGGATGGCGGTTTTACACCACTTTTCAATGGTGAAAACTTTGACGGGTGGGAACAGCAGGGTGGCGTTGCTAAATACCGAATCGAAGACGGCGTGATTGTGGGCGAATCTGTCGCTGGTACGCCCAACAGCTTCATGTGTACGAAGAAGCTGTACCGAAATTTTGTTCTTGAGTATGAATACAAGTGCGACAACCTGCTGAATTCCGGTGTTCAGTTTCGCAGCAATGTATATGCCATTGAAGTGGTTGTGGGTGGCACAGGCAGGAATCGGAAGATTGCCGCGGGACGTGTTCACGGCTATCAGGTCGAAATCGACCCGAACAAGCCCAGTCGTATGTGGAGCGGTGGTATCTACGATGAAGGTCGTCGCGGCTGGCTGTATCCGGGACTTAGCGGTGGTGACGCAGAGGCCTTTACGAAACAGGGACAGGATCTTTACAAGCCGGACGAATGGAATTTCGTGAAAGTCGAATGCAATGGTTCTCACATTCGCACGTGGTTAAACGGCAAGGCTCGAGCTGACTTCGAAGACGATATGACACCTCAGGGACTTATCGCTTTGCAGGTTCACGGCGTCGGCAAACACCCGGAGGCCGTCGGCAGGAAGATTATGTGGCGCAACCTGCGCATCAAAGAACTACCATAATGCGGGGCAGCCCGCATGATGATGCGAGCTGACGCTCGGAAGGTGATGGTCCGCTCCTGTCGGTCGCTGCAAAACTGAAACGGTGTTATGGCGACTTCACCCTGAATGTCTTCAGGCGAGCCTTCATTTGTGCGGCCTGCTGCTGCAGCGTGGTTGCATGCTGCGGAGCAATCGCCAGGTTCGTGAACTGACCGGGGTCGTTCTTCATGTCGTACAGTTCCTCCGTACCGTCGTTGTATTGCATGTAAGACCAGTCTCTGGTTCGCCACGACGTGCCTTTTGCGAAGGACAATGCTCCGTTTTTTACTGCGACTGAATGGTCCTGCAGCAGCGGCACCAGACTGGTGCCATGGAGCCCGTCCGGCAGCGACAGGGCTGTCAGTTCGCACAGCGTGGGAAACAGGTCTACCAGTTCCACAATGGAATCCGTTCGGCCTGGCTTGAAACCCGGGACGGAAATCAGCAGCGGAACCCGCGTCACCTGCTCATGGACATTGTTTTTCTGCCAGAACGTATGATCTCCCAGGTGATATCCGTGATCGCTTGTAAAGACAATTGCCGTCGATTCCCGCAGCCCCAGACGCTCCAGTTCGTCCACCAGTCGACCGACCTGTTCGTCCATGAACGTCACCGCTGCGTAGTAGGCCGCCCACATGCGTTTCTGATTGTCAGGGTACTTGTCAATTCCGTTCATCGCAGAGCGGCTGCCGGGCACTCCGAGCTTTGGGATGTCGTCCAGATCGCCGAGACGCTGTTCCGGTACCGTCGTTTTCTGCCATGGATATGTTGCAAAGTACTGACGTGGCGCAACCATGGGATAATGCGGCCTCACAAACCCGGCGGCGATAAAGAACTGTTCATCACGATGTTTCTGCAACAGTTCGATGGTTTTGGTGGCCGTTTTGTGATCCGGCTGGTCCGCCCCGCTGCCGTCGTATGCCACCGATACAAACATTCGATGAGGCATCTTTGTGGACTGTCGGCCCTCCAGTTCGGTCGTGAAAATGTTAAGATTCAGGCAGGCGTAGTTACCGGGAGTGTGCGCTTCGTTGCCTTGCGAATTGAACCGCTCCGTCCACGTCTGCGGAACATCCTGGCCGTCGGTCCCGGCGATGATGTCCCCCGGAACACGCATGTGGAAGATCTTTCCGATCCGCGCGCTGTAGCGGCCGTTCTGCCGAAAGTGCTGCCCCAGAGTGACGTTGCCCTTTCCTTTGTAACGGCTGTACATGAACGAGGTTCGCGACGGGCCACAGACGGTGCCCTGGCAATACGCTCGGTCAAAAATCAGCGACTGTGAGGCCAGCTTGTCAATGTTGGGGGTTTGACACATCGAGTCGCCGTAGCAGCCGAGCACACTGGCTCGCAGGTCGTCCGACACAATGAACAGGACATTCCTGATGCCGGGCCGGTATATCTGGGCCGCCAGTTCTTCACTGAAGCCACCAAGAAGGGCCCACAGCAGACATGCGGTCGGAACTGCGGGGCATCGAACAGAAGCCGCCGAATTGAATTGATATGCGCCAAACATATTCTCTCCTGAGCAGATTCTCTTTAAAGGATAACGACTGTCCGTCCTGCGTTTCTTTGCTTCGTTGGCGCCCTTGTGTTCCAACCCGGGTCTGCAGACGGAAAGCCTGCGTGGCACTGACAGAAGTCACAATCCAACAGAAGCCTGCAGAGAAGAATAAGCAGCACGGCTTCTCCGGTGGCATTGATACCTATTCAAATCCGAAGGCTCCGATTGCCCTTATCAATTCTGTGCGAACGCCCCGTCCCTTGCTCACAACAAGTTGTAGATACCAGTGCCTATGTCTTTGTGCAATCGTCATCCAGCGACAGAGTGATACCAAACTGTTCGGCAAGGCTCGACAGGTCCGTCACGGTTGAAGGCGACAGCGGTATCCCGTCACGAAGCCGATTCTGCATGCACTCTTCTTCCGGCTGTCCCGGAATCATGACACGCTCAAAGCCCGGTGCGGGCGGAGACTCATTAAATTTTCGCATCATGACATCCAGGCCGCCTTTAATTGTGTCAGGGTCGCCGAACTGATCCAGCCGCAGCGCTGCAAAGACGTGGCCGATGCCTTCCTGAGCAAACTCGCCATCCGGGCCTTTCACATCGCCCAGCACGCGATCCGGGTCAGGGTTGTCGCGCCATGCGCCGGACAGCAGACCTGTCAGAATCCAGCCGGCGACTGCAAGGCCGAATCCCTTGTGACCGCCAAATTCGACCGCCCCGCCCAGCGGGACCATTTTAGCAACGGTCGCCGGATCGGAAGTCGGTTGATGCTGATCATTAAGTGCCCATCCCAGCGGCAGAGCTGTGCCCAGTTCTTCCAGCATTTCAATGCGGTTGACAGGCACGACGGACGTCGACATGTCAAGTACAAACGCAGCCCCGTCTCTGCCCGGGCAGGCCATGGCCAGTGGATTTGTCGAAAGCATCGGCAGCAGTCCACCGAACGAAGTGACAGCTTTCGGCTGCCCATTGGGAAACAGGTAGCCTGTGGACGCGAAACCGATCATATCGTGTTCGGTCGCCATGTGCGCGTAGCAACCTGCAGCACCGAAATGTGTTGAGTTGCGGACCGTGACAACGCCGATTCCCTGAGCGGTTGCCTTATCGATTGCCAGAGTCATTGCATTCACGGACGCAGAAAGTCCCATTCCTCCGTTCGCGTTGGTCACCGCAGTGGTGGGAGAATCTCGCTCCACAGTGAGCGGGGCCCCGGTTCGAATAACGCCGTCGCGCCGGCCAACGCCGCCGGCACTGTCGATATAATAACGTTTGAGATTTCGGACTCCGTGTGTATCGACGCCTCGCAGACTTGCCCACATCAGAACGTCCGTCGCCTTTTCAGCATCGACTGCGTCCACGCCGGACGCGACGAACACCTCCTGAACAAAGCCCCGAAGTTTTTCGTGTGATATCAGGCAGCTTGTCATGTGGTTTGTTCAGGAACTTCAGGAAAGAAATATATCGTTGGGGCGACGTCTGTCAGCAATCATACCGGCGACATCCGACCACTGGCACAGGATCGCATTTCACGGGTCAATACAGACGTTGATGCGGTGAATCTTATCGCAATCGCGACGATATTTCGCTGCCGGAAACGCAGTCAGCGTTCAGCCCTATGGCCTCGTCCGGATGCGAGACATGTAGCGCAGAAAGTAACGTTCAAAATCTTCAAGCGACCGGCCAGTCGCGGTTTCAAATTCTGCCAGACGTGTGGTCGTACCAACAGGCTGCAAAGGTTTTCTGTTCTGCAGGTGTGACAGAAGACGATCGAAGGCGGCTCGGTCCGAACGAATCAGGAAGAACGTGAGGCCCCATCCTTCCGCATAGGCGTCTGCAAGCTGATCGGGCGACTGAAACACCTGATCGGACTCCAGCAGTTGCGACAATGGCAACCGGAGTCGGTTCCGGCTCGTGGCCGCCTGAAACCCCGGCAGGTGAATCCGACTCACTTCGCCCGGTCGGCTCCAGATCGTCGAGCTTCTGCCCGACGCCCGTTCAAAAAAAACGGCGAGTCCTTCTGACAGCCACATCGGATTGTCGGCAAATCGCACCTGCAGCCCTGTATTAAAAGTCAGTTGATGCACAGCTTCGTGAACGATGGTTTCCACCTGTCGCGGTTTCTTCTTTAATTCACGAACGACGTCTGAGTTGGTACGGAATTCCCGGTCACCGGATATTGCGGTGATCAGCATCTGGTTGTCGCGAACGGAGTAATAGCCGGGGACGTCAGAGAAATCGGTATCCGGGTGCTGCCGCTGAGCAAATTCCTGAAATCGAGCAGTATCGCGAAAAATCAGGACCGGCAGTTTCGCTGTGATTTTTTTCAGCTGAATATCCGAATCCTCAAAAAACTTCAGATACTCAACAACAACCTTTTCAAGCAGGCGTCCGCAGAACGCTGTATAGAGTTCTGAGGCATCCGAACAGATTACAAAATGTTCGGTCTGATGAATGGCAGTTCCGCCTCCCGTCTGCTGCAGCAACAGGGTGGCCATTTCGTCAGGTGGCAGATATGAGAAAGCGTCTAAGCGTGCCGCGCGGGCCGTAAACTGTTTCGGCGTGAGATTGTGAAGCTGACCGCTGCGTTCTTCCAGAAGAAGACTACCGTTCGGCACTTCAGCAAGCACTCGACCTGTCAGAGGCATGACTTCTCCACCGTCCGCAGACGGGGCTAATGTCACAGTCTGCATCAAATCCTGGGCGGGCACAGCAGTTGCGGAGAGACAGCACAGATACTTCATAAGATGCGTAAGGCGTCGATGCATGTTGCCTCGTTTCTCTGTGCGGTGACACGCGACATCGAAGAAAACAGACGGCATCTGCCCCCGCCGTCTGGCCATGCCCATGTCACCCGGCACGGGGCAGGACAATCGATTGTTAACTCGCGACTGATTCCGCTAGGTTACGCAGAGTACCGGAAAATTTCATCTTAAACACTCTAAACCCGGATTTGGAAGCGGAACGGCATGGATCATTTTATCAGTCTGATTCTGGGCGGTGGTAAAGGCACTCGACTGATGCCGCTGACTCAGTTTCGTTCGAAGCCGGCCGTTCCCATAGCGGGCAAGTATCGACTGATTGACGTGCCAATTTCGAACTGCATGCACAGCGACGTCAACCGCATCTACGTGTTGACACAGTTTAATTCCGTCAGCCTGCACCGACATATTCGACAAACGTACAACTTTGATGTGTTCAACAAAGGCTTCGTCGAAGTCCTTGCGGCCCAGCAGACACCGGGTGATTCCGCATGGTATCAGGGCACGGCCGATGCCGTTCGCAAACAGTTACGATTCCTGAAGCAACCGAATGTGCGTTACGTGCTGATCCTTTCCGGCGACCAGCTGTATCGAATGGACTATCGGGACATGCTGACGACACATATGGCAGCCGGCGCTGATGTCACGATTGCGACAATTCCGGTCAATGCTGCTGACGCTCGCGGATTCGGTGTTATGCAGCTGGATGACACCGGTCAAGTGACGGGTTTTGTGGAAAAGCCGCAGGACGACGCGGCTCTGGCAGCTGCGAAAACGCCTGTCAGCTGGATCGACCAGCAGGGCATCGAATCGAAAGGCCGCGAGTATCTGGCCAGCATGGGAATTTATCTTTTTAATCGTGATCTGCTGGTCGATCTGCTGGAATCGTCAGACGACGAAGATTTTGGCAAGCACATCTTTCCACAGGCGATCGATGACCATCGTGTGCAGGCCCATCTGTTTGACGGTTACTGGGAAGACATTGGTACGATCAAGGCCTTTTTTGATTCCAACCTGGCCCTGGCCGACACCAATCCGGAATTCACGTTTGCCGATCACAAATGGCCAGTCTACACCCGCGCAAGATTCCTGCCGTCGACTCGAATTGACGACTGCACAGTGAATCGCAGTCTGATCGCGGAGGGCTGCCAGATTGGGCCAGGATGTCGCGTGGAAAACAGCGTCATCGGAGTTCGCACTCAGGTTGGCAGCAAGGTGACGATTCGCAACAGCGTGATCATGGGGGCTGATTACTACGTCAAGGATCGATCGGAAAGCTTTGAACGGCCAGGTCTGGAAAACAGTGTGCTGATCGATGGAGTGCTGGTCGACAAGAATGTTCGCATTGGGGCGGGTGCGAGAATCATCGCTTCTGATGCCCCGAACGGTGACGGCGACTACGATCAGGTATCCGTCCGCGACGGCGTCGCCGTCGTCAAGAAAGGTGCCATAATTCCTGAAGACTGGTGTTTCTCACGAACGGCAACTTAGAAGCCGGGTGGATAGAAGAAGTCAAACTGCGGGCTTCCGACAACCGGCCACAGCACAAGAAAATGGTGAATCAGGTCACTAAAGAACAGACCCAGCCCAATGGCCAGCATCCACCAGCTGGCCTTCGGATATCGGTCCCACTGCCAGCACGCCAGCAACATGATGACTCCGCCAATGTAGCTGTGATGAATCCGTACCCCGCATGTCATTCGGCCGATCGTTGATGCGGTGTCTCGTGTAGATTCCAGCTTCAGGCCGAATCGCATCACACACGTGATCACCTCAAAAATCAGGGTCAGGGCGATGGCCCACAGGAACAGCATCTGATTGGTCGCAACAGTTTTCATAACAGGTGCATGATACAGGAAACGTCTCAGAATCAGAACTATTCTGCCCGTCAGAAATACGACTGCCCAGCTCGTTTTCGAGAAGGCTCGACGTCGCTATGATTCGCAGAAATTACGATTGGAAGTTGGACAATATGGTGCAAAAAACATATCTGGCAGTGGATCTGGGAGCAGAAAGCGGGCGAGTGATGGCCGGTCACTTTGATGGCCGAAAGATTGCGCTGGAACAATTCCACCGTTTTCCAAACGGTCCGGTTAATCTCGGCGGGACGCTGAGATGGAACCTGGTCAGCCTGTGGACTGAGATTCAGAACGGCCTGCGGGAAGCCGCTGCCAGTCTCAACGGATCTGCCGTATCCGTCGGCGTGGACACATGGGGAGTCGATTTCGTGCTGATGAACCAGCACGATGAACTGCTGGGGCAACCCTGGAACTACAGAGACAAACGCACGGACGGAATGCTGCAGAAGGCGTTTTCACGAGTGCCTCGTGCCGAAATCTTTGCGGAAACGGGTCTGCAGTTCATGCAGCTGAATTCTCTGTACCAATTGCTGGCCATGTGTGACCGCGATCCTGAGCTGGTGGCTCAGGCGAAACGTTTTCTGATGGTCCCCGATTTTTTTCACTGGTGCCTGAGCGGCAGTCGAGTGGTCGAATTCACAAACGCCACCACGACTCAGATGCTGAATGCAAAAACCCGGGACTGGGCTTTCGACATGCTGCGAAAGTTCGAGATTCCCACCGATATGTTTCCGGAAGTCGTGTCACCGGGAACGAACCTGGGAACACTGCGAAATGACGTGGCCGAATTCACCGGCCTGGGCAAGCTGAATGTGGTGACACCTGCGACTCACGATACAGGAGCAGCCATCGCTGCTGTGCCGACGCGCAGGACCGGTCAGGCGAACTGGGCCTACATCAGCAGTGGCACGTGGTCGTTGATGGGTGTGGAAGTGCAGGACGCTGTTCTTACAGAAAAAGCTCTTCAGCGCAATGTCACGAACGAGGGCGGCGTCGACGGTACCTATCGATTGCTGAAAAATATTATGGGGCTGTGGCTTGTGCAGCGCTGCAAAGTGGCATTTGCCCAGCGCGGCAAAGACATTGATTATTCAGAACTCACCCGACTGGCAACTGAAGCCCCCGCGTTTCGATCGCTGGTTGATCCGGACCGGCCCGAATTCCTCAGTCCGACGGACATGACGGCCGCCATTGCGGAAGACTGTCATCGCACAAATCAACCAGTACCGGAAACGGAAGGGCAGTTCGTTCGTTGTGCTCTGGAAAGTCTGGCGTTGAAATACCGCATGGTGCTGGGATGGATGGAGGAGCTGACAGGCGTTGCTGTTGAAGTGATTCACATCGTCGGGGGAGGTACGCAGAATCAACTGCTGAATCAGTTTACCGCAGACGCATGTGCCCGACCTGTGTTTGCCGGGCCGATTGAAGCCACGGCACTGGGAAATGTACTGCTGCAGGCCAGAGCTGCGGGAGATGTTTCTTCTTTGTCAGAAATCCGTGATGTTGTTCGAGGTTCTGAGACGATTGGCGAATACACTCCCCGGGATTCCGCTGCCTGGGAAGATGCCTGGGGACGGTTTGTACAACTGTGTGAAACAGAGAGAAATAACTGACTGATGGGACTATTCGATCGACTGAAAGCCGGACTGCAGAAAACCAGGGACATCCTGCGCACGGACGTGCGGGACTTGTTCAGAGCCGGGGATATTCTGGACGACGGCCTGCTGGAAGATTTCGAAGGGCGGCTGATCCGCACGGACATGGGTGTGGCTGCGGCCGATCGCATTACGTCTCGATTGCGGGAGGAACACGGTGGCCGTACGGTTGATGTTGACGCTGTCTGGGAAACGGTTCGCTCAGAACTGCGAGACCTGTTGAAAAGTGATGACGCGACAGCATGGGATCCGGACAACCCGCTGTCGCCACTGAATAAAGCAGATTCGGGGCCAACCGTAATTCTGGTAGCAGGCGTGAACGGAGTGGGTAAGACCACGTCGATTGCAAAAATTGCCAATCTGCTGCAGACGAATGGAAACAGTATTGTGCTGGCTGCGGGGGATACATTCCGAGCGGCGGCCGTCGAACAGCTGACGATGTGGAGTGAACGACTGGGCTGTGACATCGTGCGGAAGGACAGCGGGGCCGATCCGGCATCAGTGGCCTACGAAGGTGCCGCAAAAGCCGTCGAGCTGAATGCCGATTATCTGATCGTCGACACAGCCGGGCGTCTGCAGACTCAGAAAAACCTGATGGACGAACTGGAAAAAATCCGTCGCGTCATTCAGAAGGTTATCCCGGAAGCCCCTCACGAAAGTCTGTTGGTGCTGGATGCCACAACGGGACAGAACGGACTGAGCCAGGCGAAGAGCTTTTCGGCAGCCGTCGAGTGCACAGGCCTGGTTCTGGCAAAACTGGATGGGACCGCTCGTGGCGGAGTCACCGTCGCCATTCGGCAGGAAATGGGTATTCCCGTAAAATACATCGGAGTTGGAGAAGGCGTCGACGATCTTGAGTTGTTCGATGCTGACGGATTTGTCGACGCTCTGTTTGCGAAATAAGCACCTTTGGTGCATGGTGCACGTTATGTCTCAACGCGACTACTACGAAATACTGGGGGTTTCTCGATCAGCATCAGCTGACGAAATCCGCAAGGCTTACAAGAAGCTGGCCCGCCAGTTCCATCCGGACGCCAATGCCGACGACCCGGGTGCCCAGAAAAAATTTGCCGAAATCACTGAAGCCTACGAAGTGCTGGGTACGGATGATAAACGAAAAAAATACGATCAGTTCGGGCACAACTGGAGCAAAGTCGGAGACGGCCCCGGTGGCAACCCGTTCGGCGGCGGCGGCGGGGCGCAGTTCGACCTGAATGATATTCTGGGCGGCATGTTCGGTGGTGGTGGAGGTGGAGGCAGCCCGTTCGGCGGTGGTAGTCCGTTCGGAGGAGGTCGCCGGCAGACACGCGCCCAGAAAGGACAAAATGTCGAAGCAGAGATCCGGGTTCCGTTTCAGGTCGGAGTTGCCGGGGGTGAACATGAACTGACGCTGCAGACCACTGGTAAGACGGAACGTCTTACTGTGAAGGTTCCCGCAGGAATTGATGACGGTGGCAAGGTGCGTCTGGCCGGCCAGGGGCATCCCGGGCACGGAGGAGGAGCGGCCGGTGACGTGATTGTCACGATTCGCGTATCAGATCACCCCTGGTTCCGTCGCGAGGGGAGAAACCTGCTGATTGACGTGCCGATTACTCCGTCAGAAGCCGCTCTGGGGGCCAAAGTCGAAGTCCCGACATTGTCGGAAGGAACAGTGGTCCTGACCATTCCCGCCGGCACTTCCAGCGGTGCCAAAATGCGTCTGCGAGGTAAGGGTGTGCCGGATCGCAAGAAGGGGCAGCCCGGTGACCAGCTTGTCGTCCTCAAGATTGTCACACCGAAGGATTTGTCGGACGAGGCTGCAGAATTGTTTCAAAAGCTGACGGATGCAGCTCCTCAGAGTCCACGTGACGGCCAATGGACATAGCTGTTCTCGAGGGGCAACATGGCTCCGCAATGTACTGCCGCACGAACGCCCCAACAATAGACGCGGAATGCGGGCTGCGTAATTCCATGAGTTTCCCGCCCGAATCGCTGAATTTCGCATTCGTTCATTCTAAACTTCACATGAATATTCCGCGATTCTCTGAAGTTCCCGAACAGTAGATAGCTATATGGAACGTCTGATAGGCACTGACGAACTGCAGCCCGGTGATCGTCGCTCGGTCATTGTTGAGGACATTCCGGCACTGGTCGTTCGGATCGCTGACGAATACTATGTGATTGAGGATGTTTGTTCTCATGATGGTCAGCCACTGACCGATGGGCCCATCGCTGATTGTTCCATCACGTGTCCGCGTCACGGTGCCCGATTCGATCTGAAAACCGGAGCGGTTCAGTGCATGCCGGCGACGAAAGCGATTCGCACATTCACCGTGGAAGAAAGAGAGGGCGCCATCTGGGCGGCCCCTATATGAGTCGGCGGCGCAGTGTGAAGTAATTACCGCCGTTCCAGTCATCAGATCGTGTCAGACATTGCCGGAGAAAAAACGTGTCCACTGACGAAACAAACTCAGCACCCGTCGAAGAAACAGAATCCGCAACAGTCTCCACAGGATCCGAGCCGGAAGTTGATGAGTGTGCCGGGGGCGAAACTTCAGATACGCCCGAAACATTACCGTCCACCGCTTCGGATTACCTGGAAGCCCTGAAGCAGGTCATTGACCCGGAACTGATGATTAACATCGTGGATCTGGGGCTGATCTACACCGTGGAAGAAGAGGAGGAGGATCGGTGTACTGTTAACGTTGGCATGACGTTGACCAGTCCGGCCTGTCCTGCAGGCCCCCAGTTGATTCAGCAGTCAAAGATGGCGCTGGAGAGACTGCACGATGTTAACAAGGCGGTCATTACGCTGGTCATGTCACCACCATGGACGCCCGAACGAATGACAGACGATGCACGAGATCAACTCGGTATCTTTTGATCAACGTGCCATGACGGCTGACCTTACCGACCAGAGACCAACTTCCGTTGATTGTCTGGAAACGCCCGCATCTGCGTCACTCCTGCGGGTCGCTGAGAACACGCGAAACAACATAGTCACAGCTACAGTCGTTTGCGCCGCGAAATGATTCGTGGCCCACAATACACCGATTTCCCATCGTTCAACGGAACTGAGAAACATATGACCCACTCAATTCTCCTTAATGGTAACTGGATTGCATCAGAAGGAACTCAAACCTTTCAGGCGGCTAATCCCGCGACTGAAGAACCGCTGCCGGGCATTTTCCCAGTCAGTCCATGGTCGGAAATTGACAAAGTGATCCAGGCAGCTGCCGATGCAGCAAGAGAAATGCGAGGCTGGCCGGGAAGTCGATTTGCGGATTTTCTGGACTGCTATGCAGAACAGATTGAAGCTCGCGCGGATGAACTGGTTGCAGCAGCCAACGCAGAAACCGGGCTTCCTGTGTCACCACGTCTGAAAGACGGGGAATTACCTCGCACGACCGATCAACTGCGACAGGCTGCCACGGCGGCTCGCACCGATTCGTGGCGTTGTCCGACGATCGACACAGCTACCGGAATCCGTGCCATGTTCGGCCCCATTGGTCCCGTGGCTGTGTTCGGGCCGAATAACTTTCCGTTTGCTTTTAACGGGATTGCCGGCGGAGACTTCGCCGCCGCGATTGCTGCTGGCAACCCGGTGATTACCAAGGGCCATTCGTGCCATCCGGAAACAACTCGCATTTTCGCCGAAGCAGCTCTGGCCGCTATCGAAAAGACGGACATGCCGAAGGCGCTCGTGCAACTGGTTTACCGCACCAGCCACGAAGACGGCTACAAACTTGTCTCCGACTCTCGAATCGGAGCATCCGGATACACTGGCGCTCGGCACACAGGTCTGAAGCTGAAGGCCGCCGCTGACGCTGCCGGAAAGCCCGTGTATCTGGAACTGTCCAGTATTAATCCCGTGTTCATTCTGGAGGGCGCACTGAACGAACGAGCAGATGCGATCGCCGCCGACTTTACCGGCAGCTGCCTGATGGGGACCGGACAGTTCTGTACGAATCCGGGGCTTGTGGTCGTTCCGGCAAACGACGCAGGCAACAGCTTTATCAAGTCGGTCGCGGATAAATTCGGCGCTGCTGCTGTCGGTACGATGCTCAGCGAGGGAGTTCGCAGCAGTTTCGCCGCCGGCATCGAAACGCTGCAGAAAGCAGGAGTCGAAATTGTTGCGGGTGGACAGCAGGGCGGAGGAAATGGTGTTTCGTTTAACAACACCCTGATGATCGTCGGGGGAAGCCGTTTTCTGGAAGACCCGGAAGTCTTTCAGACAGAAGCCTTTGGCAACGGCTCATTAGTCGTGCTGGCCGATGATGTGACACAGATGGCGGCTATCGCGGAATCGCTGGAAGGTAATCTGACGGGCTGCGTTTATTCAGACACAAACGGCAGCGATGACGATGCATACGCTGTCATCGAACCGGCCCTGCGCACGAAAGTCGGGCGGCTGCTGAACGACAAGATGCCAACTGGCGTTGCGGTCTCCGCTGCGATGAACCACGGCGGGCCGTTCCCGTCAACCGGTCATCCGGGCTTTACGGCCGTCGGAATACCTGCTGCCGTTTCACGCTTCGGCATGCTGCAATGCTACGACAACATTCGCCCGGATCGACTGCCGGAAGTTCTGCAGGACGCAAATCAGAATGAAACGTGGCGGTGCATCGATGGTGGCTGGACAACAGCAGACGCGGGATAGAGCGGTATCAGGTTTGATGCCGACTGGTCGACCTTGTCCGGTTGAAGACTGTCGCATGCTGCAACCGGTCGACTCATGGTTAGTGCAACGGTCAGGCGATCTGTGTCAGGCCGGCCCGTCTCAGAACGTCTGCTTCAGGTATCGGAGAAATCTCTGCAGCAAAGATGCCGGACGGGTGTAAATCCGGACACGACCGACCGAATACAACGGTGGTGGCGCGCCAGAGCTTTCGTTCATCCGTATTCTGACAAAATAGGTGACCGCATTGGGCAGGAGACCATTTTCCGTCGGTTGCCCGCCTGCCAGTCCGGCAATCGCCCATTGAGACGGCAACGCGTTCGCTTCCAGACGTTCAACGGCTTCCACAACTGCGGAAAAACTGCCGGCACTTCCGGCCTGCGGCATAAACTCCACCTGTTGGCCCTTCGTGACGAATTCAACATCGTCTTCCCGCACGCCGGCACTCACCGTCACGTCACTCGGGTCGCCGACGTATCCCAGCAGCGTCCCCCGCTCAATCCATGCGCCAGCGTTTCTGCTCTGCACAGCCGTTCCGTACCAGCGCTCCGGAAGAGAATCATCCAGCCGCGGGACGGCCTGTGGAGGAAGAAATACTCCGTCCGCAGGACTCTTAATCACAAGCGCAGCGGCTTCGGCCAGGAATTCGGTCAAACGTATCCGGGCGGCAGCTTCTGACTCGCGAAGTGCAGGAATTAATTCGGAGTTTGCGGTGGCTGGATTCTTCTGTAACGAATTCAGTTGCAGACCGACTTCATTCACACGACTGCGCAGGTTCTGCTCAGACTTTTGCAGGTCCGTATTAAGCAGCTTCGCAAGAACACTGTCCGACGCAACGTGATCGCCATAACGGCCAATCGGGTCCAGGATTCCGGGCAATGTTACGTAAACCGGATCAGAGGCTGGTTCCACCAATGCCGGGGCTATCACTGAATGAGGCAGAGGAAACAGGGCAACTGCCAGCAGCATCACGGTCGAAATTGTCAGTCGAGTCCACGAACGTGAACTGGTTTCGTCGTGATCGAAAATTCGGAACAAGAATACAACAGCTGGTATGATGACAAATCCGGTCAGAATTACGGCCGAAACAAAGGTGCCCAGAAACTGCACGTGCCATTCACGTGACATCACCTGCACAAGTTTCAGAATCGCCAGCGTCAGCAAGAATCGAAAAGCAGCTGAAGCGAGACCGTAGGTCAGAAGAAAACGACGAGTTCGAACTGGTTCTGTTAAATCGCTGCGACGCCCGGTCGCCAGCTGCAGCAGAGTCTGCTGTACGACAGCTGATGCGCGGGAAGCGAGGTTGGGAATGCCGACCCAGTCTGCCAGCAGAAAATAGCCGTCAAATTTCAGCAGCGGGTTTCCGTTAAACAGAATGGTGTTGACGGAACACAACACAACGGTGTTCAGCAACAGAGCGCGTGTGGTGCCGGGGGCCGCATACGACCACAACAAGGCGAAGATGGACGCGATCGAGAGTTCAACCAGAATTCCTGCAGAGGTAATCAGCATCCGCTGCCGGCGTGGCAGCAGCCATGCGTCTGATACGTTGGTGTACAGCACCGGTGTGAACACCATCAGCATTATGCCACATTCGTTGCATTCTGCGCCAAAGTACCTGGCTGTAAAGGCGTGCCCCGCTTCGTGCAGAACTTTGACGGTGACAAACACCAGCAGCATCAGCAGCATATTCTGCGGACCAAGAAACTCGGCCATCGACGGCAGGGCTCGCAGAAGTTCACCAGAACGCAGGCCGATCACGATGATGGACAGCAATCCCACCATCGCCATCGTCCGCACCACAGCCGGTTTGTAAAAAATGGACACCAGCGGCAGCGCGGCATCCAGCAGACGCGAAGGATTGAGCAGTCGGCACTGTAAACGCAGAATTCGGAACAGAGGACTGGCAAATCGTGACAGCGAAGATGAAGTTACTCGCGGATCAAGACGGACGGAATCTCCGCCACCAGGCTGCCGGATCAGCTGATGTCCTGCCAGTACTCGCACAAACTGTCCCAGATCGTCCAGCGACAAATGTCGTTCCGGACACAGCTGACGAGCGCGTTCAAGCATTCCTGCAAAGCTGGTTCGACCATTCATCAGGTTCAGCACTGAGAACTCGATGTCGTCAAGGTGGGTGTACTGCATCGTCAGCGGATCCTTGACGATCCAGCCACCGGAATCATGCGGCACTGCCACAAGGTCGTCACGTTTTAACCAGGGAAACTGCACGTATGAACCTGACACGGAAGGCCATCAAGCCGATCCGAACGACGGCTCGGAAACTGTTGGGCCGTCGCCATTAGACGCTGCAGCGAAGCGGGCAGCTGGAATCGATGTTGTACGGATAGACTATTTGATCACCAGTGATGCATTCATGCCGGGGAGAGCCTGCATGTCTGCGTTGTGGAATTCTGCCCAGAATCGAACCTGTTGATTGACGGGATCAACCTGCGGGCTGACGAAGGTAACTTTCCCTTTCAAGCGGACCGGGTCATAGACAGATTTCAACTCGATTGTGACACTTCGGCCAACCAGGTTAGCCGAAGCCTGCTGTGCCGACAGAAAACCCTCGGCCCGAAGAGTCTTCAAATCAATCACTCTTCCAATCGGTGCGCCCGGTTCGACCCATTCACCGGCATGGTGTTCCACTTTTACGACCACGCCATCAAAGGGTGCACGAATGTTGCGGTGCTCCAGCTCCAGTTCCGCGATCGCGACGTCATTGTTGTGAATCTGCTGGTTGATTTTGGCGACAGTCAGATTCTTCTGCTCCTGTTCGACCAGAGTCTGATAGCGAGCAATCTCTTCTGCCTTCTGTTCAATTGCGGCCCGCTCTGCGTCAGGTTTCATCTGGTCGATTCGGTGATTTGTCTGCGCCTGAATTACCTCAAGTTCTCCTTTGCGAACGGCCGTTTTCAGACGATCGATCTGTGATGCAGAGATGCTTCCGTCAAATGCATCTTTCGAATTCTGGGCACGCTGCAACTCCAGCTGCAGCATCTTCGTTTCTGCGGTGGCCACCTGAACCGGAACATCTGTTTGGGCTTCCGTTTCGGAAATCTTCAGGGCGACTTCCTTGACGCGGCGACTGGAAACAGATTCTTTCACCTGGGCTGTGGCGGCCTGCAGCGGCAGATTATCGGCAGCTCGCAACCGGGCGACGTCAAGATTCAGTTCCGACGCATTCAGTTTTAACATCTGCTGCTGATTTTCAAGTACGGCAACAACCTGATTTCTGGTGACAGACTGACCCTCTGAAAAATTCACCTCGGCAAGTGTTCCGGCGTCTCTTGCGGGGATGTCGGCTTCCCGCACCAGACTGATCGTAACCTGTGAAACGTCAATGTGCTGTTCGTCCGCGCACAAAGAACTCAGCTGGCCCACGATACAGATGACCGCAGCCGCAGTCAGAACTGATCGAACATCATTTATGGCTCGGCGGCGAGCAGTGTTTGTTTCCGTCATCGAATAACCTCTCGAAATGTGCTTCAGAACCAGGCGAATCGAGCCTGTTGCCAGAATTCAATCACCTCGCGAAACATAACGAATCCCAGAGAACGCCGGCCACAGCCGATCCTGGCGGTCACTGTTGTTCCGGGACGAAGATTTGTCAGTGGCATTGAGGTTAACAATGCCGTGGCCTGACAGGTCATCAGGCCGTCATGAGTCTCGATAGCGCTGTCGATGCTGGTGAGCGTCGTCGTCCAGTCGTGTTCCGGTGCGGAACGGATCACATATCGAACCGGCAGGAGTTCTTCAGATGAGTCACGAGCACTCGTGACGTATGCCATTGCGTTATCGGGAATGGAAATGTCCAGTCGCCATGCACTGTCGGCCGGAACGATCTCCAGCAGAAGTTGTCCGCGCTGAACCGGTCGTGACATCAACTCCTGTTGGGAGTCGCGTCGAAAAACAGTTCCTGCAAACGGAGCGGTGATCTCCAGTGACGCCAGCTGTTTCTCCACAAGTGCTTTCTGTTCTTTCAGATTCTGCAATTGCTGCTTCAGCTGTGCTTCCTCACCGCTGAGTTGTGGGTCGCCTCCGGAAAGTCGTGTCGCATGCACGGAAGCCAGCCTCGCCGTCGTCGTGTCAATATCACCCTGCACGGTCCTGTTTTCCAGTTCCAGCTCGGGGCTGGAAAGCTTCAACAGGATCTGTGCAGCCAGGACAGAGTCTTCATTCTGAAACCTGACTTCGTCGATCGTACCATTCTCAGGCGCGAACAACCGACGTTGACTGGTCGATACGATCTGCCCGGACGCTTCAATTTCGAAATTCGCAGGACAGACCGATAATAACCCCAGCAGCACAGCCGCAGCTGCCAGCCAGCGGCTCCTGCCACCATGAATAATTCTTGTCAGCAGAGTTCGTTGTCGTCTGTGCATCTTGGCAAACACCGGGCCGGCCGCATCGACCAGCTGCCTTAACAGCTGTTCATTGGGACGTTCAGAGTTGCCGAACACCTCGACCGATATCACGGCCGGAGCTAAGTCCGGCGGAACGCCGACAGCACTCGAAGTGTTCACCGGAGGCGACGGTGTATTGTCAGGGGCATGAGAGGACGCAGTCAGAGATGCCACTCTAATGGCTGTCACATCGCTGAGTTGTAAGACAGAAACGGCGCCGGCAACACCGGGGTCATCGATTTCATTCAGCGTTCGCCATTCGGACGTGGCAATGGGGTCCTGAGAGAACCGATTTCTGTTGACGACGTCTTCAAGTGCCCGAACCGTTTCCGCTTCCATGTTCGGGCTTCGAACACCGGTTACGGCGTCGATTCGGTAGCGACTTCCTCGTCGCGACAGCACGGCGATCCGACATCGTCCCAGCGCTGCCGGACCATCCTGAGCCATTACTGACGCTGCCGCATTAATGGTCGGACTCAGGTGCAGGCGTCCGATGGTATTGACCAGCTGTGTCTGAGCCGTCAGAAGGCTCTCATACGTCGACATCAAATGACGACTCAACCAGCTGCCCACAACGTCAACGACCGCCCCTGCGCCTTCAATGAACGTTTGTCGCGGTGCACTGAACCCTTCGATTGACACTCGCATTACGCAGTAAACCTGGTCCGCAAGTCGAGTAGAGACAGTCAACACGTGTGGCGTTGACGACGCTTCGGTCGCAGCATCCGTCAGAAAAAACGGCTTTTCTGCGGCCGCCGCAATTTCGGCCTGGATTTCGTCGGACGGGGTCGAGCATTGACCGTCCGCCCTGAGTTCTTCGATACCAGTCGGACGCGTGAGCCAGACGCTGATGTCGTGAACCGTGCCAAGGCACCGCAGGGCCGCACCGGTAAGATTCAGAACATCCGCAAAAACGACGTCTGGCCCCGTTGAAGCATGCTCCAGCTGATCCAGTCGGGTTTCGAAGTTGTTCAGCCACGAGTCCTGCATGAGCCACGCCAGCCAGCATCAATCCAATATCACAAAAGCTACACAATCTTTATCGGCCGCAGCGTCTGAAAGGCAACGCTGTTATGGATTTTGAATTGGCGAAAAACGACATTTCCAGGTCACCACTGTTGCCATATCGCCGGCAACAACCGGTATTCGCCCCAAACCTCGCATATTCCGCAGAAAAAGCCATCTGATTGGCTCAGAAGATCAGCTTGTACTGCGGAATGTCTGTGATTGGTCAGCATCCGAAGGTCCGCGGAAAACGCACTTCAGCGTCATCGGAGGGCATTCGGTTGCCGGCTCAACCTGTGTTTTGGCAAACAGTTTTCCATCGTGACCTGGCCGAATTTTTCCCACTGACTTACTGTCTTTTCTCAGCCCACTTACAATATCGGGCGACCGTAGATTATACCGCGTTTTCTTCACACTGTTGACAAAGGGATGTTTCCTTGTTCACTCGTTCTTCACAATACGTCCTGCTGGTCACATTCATACACATGGCTGTTTGTCGTCATGGCGCGACTGCACAGGACTTGTTTTCCGGTATTGATCCGGACGGATTCGATCATTCTGTTCGTCCGCAGGACGATCTATATCAGCACGTGAATGGTCGCTGGCTGTTGAGCACTCAGATTCCCGATGACAAATCGAACTATGGCTCCTTTACGGCTTTGGACGATGCGGCTCGTGAGAACATCCGGACAATCATCGAAGAATCTGCAAAGAGCCCGGCCGACGTCAACGGCCGGAAGGTCGGCGATTTCTACAGCAGCTTCATGAACGAACGCCTGATCGAAGAGCGGGGGCTGAAACCCATTCACCCCGCACTTGATGCGATCACACGGATTTCCAGCAAGAAAGAGCTCTTCCGGCATTTCGGCCATTTACAGACCCTCGGAATTGGCGGGCCGATCGGATTTTTCGTATCGACAGATGCGAAAGATTCCAGCCGTTACCTTGCTGCTATTGTGCAGAGTGGTACAACGTTGCCCGACCGCGATTATTATCTTGAGGACGAAGAAAAATACCTCGTCGCGCGAAAAGCTCTGAAGGACTACATCGAAAAACTGTTCGATCTGGCCGGACTGCCTGAAGGTGAGTCCGCCGCCGAACAGATACTGGTGCTGGAAACAAAGCTGGCCAAGGCACAGTGGTCACGCACAGAACTACGGGACGCCGAAAAACGATATAACAAGTACGATGTGTCGGATTTGCCGAAACTAACGCCAAAGCTGCCGTGGCCCGTCTTCTTTGAAGCCGTTGGCGTTCAGGATCTGACTGAGGTCAATGTGTTGACTCCCAGTTTTTTTGAGGCGCTGGAGTCCATTGGTGATAACACAACACTGAACGCTGCGAAGGCGTATCTTTCTTTTCGTGTGTTGGACGGTGTCGCCCCACTGTTGCCAAAGCCTTTCGTTGATGCTCACTTTGAACTGCATCGCAGGCAGCTTGCGGGAGTCCCCCAGCAGAAACCACGCTGGAAACGGGGAGTCGACGCCACCAGCGGAGGAGGCGCCGGCGACTTTGGCGTGCTTGGAGAAGTTGTGGCACAGATCTATGTCGCCAGACACTTCAGCCCGGACGCCAAGCGGCGAATGGACGAACTTGTCGGCAACCTGATGAAGGCCTACGAAAACAGCATCGGCGGTCTGACGTGGATGACGGACGAAACAAAAAAGAAGGCGTTGCAGAAGCTGCACAGGATCACGCCGAAAATCGGCTATCCCACAAAATGGCGAGACTACTCGAAACTCGAAATCCGGTCGGATGATCTGATCGGCAACATGCGACGTTCGGCAATGCACGAACATCAGCGGATGATTGACAAACTGGGCAAACCAGTCGACAGAACAGAATGGGGGATGACACCTCAAACGGTTAATGCCTATTACAATCCGGGTAAGAACGAAATTGTCTTCCCGGCAGCCATTCTGCAGCCGCCTTTTTTTAACGCCGATGCCGATGATGCTGTCAACTATGGCGGCATTGGAGCCGTGATCGGACATGAGATCAGTCATGGGTTCGACGACCAGGGCAGCAAGTACGACGGTGACGGCAACCTGGAAAACTGGTGGACGGATGAAGACCGGGCGGCCTTCGAAAAACTGACAGGTCAGCTGGTCGCGCAGTATGCCGGGTATGAGGCATTGCCGGGAAAGAATCTGAATGGAAAACTCACGCTCGGAGAAAATATCGCCGACCTCAGCGGCATGGCCATCGCATACAAAGCCTACATTCTGTCGCTGGATGGTCAGCAGGCGCCCGTTATTGATGGACACACCGGGCCGCAACGCTACTTTCTTGGCTGGAGTCAGATCTGGCGTCGCCTTTATCGCGAAAAAGAACTGGTACGCCGATTAGTCGTTGATCCGCATTCACCGTCTGCCTTTCGTGGCAACGGTCCGGTCACAAATCTGAATGCGTTCTACGAAGCATTTGATGTCAAGCCTGGCGACAAACTCTACAAGCCTCCCGGAGACCGCATCCAGATCTGGTAAAAGGGGGGTCGGCTCAGCCGGTTTGTTCGCCCCGCAATCGCCGGCTTGTTCGAACTGATGCTTGGAACTTGTTGGCCCGCTTCCCCTGGGCGGTGTAATGATGCGTACAAGAAACGGACCGTTGTACTTCTCGTACTGAAGTTATGGAACCGGAATGGCCAGTCGACCTTTGCATTTCCGCATCCGGAACATCCGGTCACGACGTGCCCCCGGCAAATCCTCAGGTGCGGCAGGAAGATTGGGATTCGTCGTTTTTTGCGTCATGATTTGCATACCCGTCATTCGTGCCGGGACACATCCGGTCATGGCTGATAACAAGGCCGCTGGGCGGCCCAACATCCTGTTTATCGCCGTTGACGACCTTAACGACTGGATTGGTTGTCTCGGTGGGAATGCTCAGTCCATCACACCGAACTTTGATCGACTGGCCGCCAGCAGCGTGCTGTTCACAAACGCTCACTGCCCTGGTGCTGCCTGTAATCCGTCGCGCACAGCCATTATGACAGGCCGTTCTCCGCACCGTTCCGGCCTGTACGAAAACGGCCAGAAGATGCGCGAAATTCTGCCGGATACAGAACTCCTGCCTCAGCATTTTCGCAATCACGGATACCACGCCAGCGGCTCGGGAAAACTGCTGCACTACTTCATTGATGCACAATCGTGGGACGAGTATTTCCCTGCCAGAGAGACCGAAAACCCTTTCCCACGAACACTTTATCCGCCGGAACGCCCGGTCAGTCTGCCTCGCGGCGGACCGTGGCAGTATGTCGAAACCGACTGGGCCGCCCTCGATGCAACGGACGAAGAATACGGCGGCGACTGGCTGGTGTCGGAATGGATTAGCGAACGACTTCAGCAGGACCATCAGAAATCATTCTTTCTGGCCTGTGGTCTCTACCGACCGCACGAACCATGGTTTGTGCCAAAGAAATACTTCGACCCCTTCCCTCTGGCCGACATACAGCTGCCACCCGGGTACAAAGAAGACGATCTGGCTGATCTTCCGCCAGCGGGAAGACGACGCGGACCAAACCGATACTTCCCCCACATTCGCGAACAGGGGCAGTGGAAACAGGGTATCCAGGGGTATCTGGCGTCAATTCATTTTGCCGATGCCATGCTGGGCCGCGTGCTGGATGCGCTGGAGAACGGTCCCAACAAAGATCATACGATCGTCGTCCTGTGGAGTGATCACGGCTGGCATCTGGGAGAGAAGCAGCATTGGCAGAAGTTCACTGCGTGGCGAGCTGTCTCACGCGTGCCCTTGATGGTCCGCGTCCCCAGAGGCACGCCAGGCCTGGCCGCGGGCACGACCGGCGGCAGCCTGTGTACCAGACCAGTTAATCTTCTCAGTCTTTATCCAACGCTTACCGAGCTCGCCGGGCTTCCTGCCAAAGCTGACAATGACGGACCAAGCCTGGTTCCGCTGCTGAAGGACCCGAACGCGGCATGGAATCATGTGTCGCTCACTCACCTGGGTGAACCCGGCAGCTTCGGCCTGAGTGCAGATGAGTGGCGTTATATTCATTACTCCAATGATGATGAAGAACTTTACAACATCAAAGACGATCCGTACGAATGGCACAATCTGGCGAACAAGCCTGAACACGCTGACAAACTCGTTGAGCTGCGGGCAACAGCACCGAAAGACTTCGCGACGCTGGTCAAACCGAAACTGCATTCATTGCCGGCCTTGACATGGCACCCTGCGGGCGACGGACCGACGCCGGCCTCACGGCCCGATGGCAATTCGTTTCAGGTGGCATTCGTTAACAAACGGGCGGTGCCTGTCGAACTATTCTGGATGGATCGCCAGGGACAGCCAAAGTCTTATGGTCTGATCGCTGCGGATAAGATGAAACGTCAGCAGACTCGTCCCGGTGCGGTCTGGATGGTTGCAACGCCGAACGAAGAACAGCGTCTCGGTCACTTTGTTGTCGGGGATCGTGCAGCTCGGGCCGTTGTGCCGTAGAAGCCCGATCGTCTGGCAGCTTCTTTTCGCCAGGGGCACTGGACCTTCAGTCATTCTGCCAGGATAAATCCAACTTCAATGGTTACATCTACATCAGGTCGTCACTGTCTGTGGGACCGAAACGCCTCACGGACGTCATCATCAGAAAACGAAACTATGCATTTGCTTCTGTACACCCTTGCAGCTGTCATCTGTTGTACGACACCGTCTTTCGCCACGGATGAAGTCCGAACGGAAACGGAACAGTTGCCGACTGCCGGAGCAAAGGAACGTCTGCGGATTAAAGGCTGGACCATTCATCTGAACAGCGAACTGCGACAGACTGAACCGGAGAAAACCAGGCAGATGCTCGAGTTGCTGGATGTTCAGCTTGACCGAGTCGTTAAGGCGGTGCCGCCAAATGCTCTGGAATCGCTGCGGACTGTCCCCATCTGGATCAATCCTCAGTATGAAGGTGTCCGCCCCAGTGCCGAGTACCATCCCGGTGCAGGCTGGCTCCGCGACAACGGTCGAGACCCTGCCATGGTAAAAGCAGTGGAAATCACCAACGTGTCCAACTTCGCCTTCGAAAATCGTCGCATGCCGTATGTGATGCTGCATGAACTCGCTCACGCCTATCATGACCAGGTCCTGGGATTTGATGAACCTGCTGTGATCGCCGCTTTCGAAGCGGCTCGTGAGTCCGGGGGCTACGAAGAGGTCAGACGATTCAACGGCCGGAAGACTGTCATCGACAGAGCCTACGCCCTGTCGAACCACAAGGAATACTTCGCTGAATCCACGGAGGCCTATTTCGGCAAAAACGACTTCTATCCGTTCAACCGCGCTGAGTTAAAAGTGCACGATTCGCAGATGCATGATCTGCTGAAAAAGCTGTGGCAAGTGGAGTGAGTTATCAGCTTGCGGCACGACAGCGGATGAACACGCTGTCCGACGTCATTACGTAATAATAAACGTTGTGGTCACTGCCGGCACGGCATTCAAATCTGCAAAACGCCACAGGATGAACCCATCGCTCAGTGATCGCCGACAGAAGGCTTCTTTCGCACGTATTCAATGCTGCGCAATACCACAGATGTCTGATTCGGTGTCGATTCAAAGTGCGGGCTGATCGCCAGCACTCGTCCTTTGCCGAATTGTGATTCCACCACGGCGGGTGCTCCAATCATCGTGTTTTTCTGAGGATCATATATTCCATTTTCCGTTCGGAAGTACGCCAGTGGTTTGTAAGCGGGTGCCGAAGGATGGTCTCCCGGAGACAGGATGGGGCCGTTCTGATAGTTCACGGAATGGAGCCCGTGAATCCCCAGCGCGGGTTTGCCGTCCTGTGTGATTTCCACATCAACGTCGGTTGCCGGGCCTCGATACCACATCGACTTACGCCCCTTACCCGGAATTTCGACAGTCTTATTGAACACGGACGCGTTCATCAGATTCAACGACCAGTCGTAGTGTGATGAACACAGATATGCTCCTCCGCAGATACCGATCACACCGCCCCCGTTCCGAACATACTGTCGCACGTGATGCCGCCGTTCTTCACCAATGGCTTTACCCTGTTTACTGCCGGAACCGCCAGGAAACAACAATACGTCAATCTGTTTCAGCACGGCCGGGCACAGGTCTGCCGGACCAACATGGCTGACCAGAATATCAGGACGATTGTCAATGGTACTCAGTACCTTAGCTTCGTTGGCGCCCGCATCATCAAAAATTGCGACGCGCGAAATACCGGGCGAGCTTAGAGGGGACAGCAGGTCTGTACAGTCGTCATGAATCAGGCCGATTCGCTGCAGTGCGGCTGACATCATGCATCGCTGCTGCCGGGTCCGCTTCGAAACCGGTTGATCCTTGAACGTGGTTTCCAGAATGAAACTGTTTGCCCCGAGTTGTTCGTGACATGCTCTAGCAAGACTGCCGTTGACAGGCCCCGACTTCGTCAGCAGGTCAAAATGCCGATCAGGCGCGACGTCCGCATTCACGGCCTGCTGCAGTGCTCGTGCAAATTCCACCTGTTCAGGAAACGCAATTATGCCGGAACCGACGGACTTCGAGTTTATTCGGTGAAAATCGAATCCTTCATGCAGGTCGAAAACCCAGTCCGGCTCCTGTTCCGTGGCAAACTGCCAGACGGCCCTGCACAGCGGAGTCAACGGTCTGGAATCGCCACTGGTGGAGAAATTGCGGTTGAGATCTCGCCGACTGCGGTCGTTGCGAAAGTCCGGGGCCCAACGCATGTTAGCCGTAAGCCCCGCGCGATTGACTTGTGGCAGAACCACCAGTCGCCCGCGAACGATGGGCCAGTGCCGGACCTGATGTGCTGCACGATATCCGGCCGGCTCGTTGCCGTGCATACCTCCGACCACCAGTACAGTTGGCCCAGGTGACTGACTGCTGATCACGTACCACGGTGTTTCCCAGGCCGTTCCTGTCCCAAGCGAACCTGTCCGAACTGTGGGTTCCGCAATGCTGGTGGGTAAGAAACAGATTGAGGCCGTGACAGCCGGAACGATAAGAACAAGGCGCCGTCGCAGCAAAGCGGTGGGGGCAGATGAATTGAGCATGCCAAATTATTTCCAGGTTTGCGTGCGTCATGCAAACGAGTGAGGATATGAAGTGTCAGAGCAGTAGAAAAAATCTGCCGGCAATATCGCAACAGCAGAAAACCGGGTCGAGACAGCAGCGTGAAAAGTATGGTGACACAAACGATAAGTGGCCTGACGCTTCTTGTGGGTGTGTTGCAGGCGTCATCTGCGGACGACTGGCCACGGCTGAACTGGAATGCGGCGCGCCCGGCAGACGTCGGCATGCATGCAACGCAGCTGGAAAAGGCAAAAAACTATGCGCTCAACGGCAGTGGCTCCGGTTATGTCATTCGACATGGAAAACTCGTCATGTCGTGGGGCGATGCTCATCGACGCTATGATCTGAAATCGACAACAAAGTCGATTGGTGTCACGTCGCTTGAGCTGGCCATAGCGGACGGGAAGATGAGACTGGCAGACAGAGCGATTCAACGTCATTCGTCACTTGCCGTTCCGCCGGAGGCCAATCGGCAGGCAGGCTGGTCAGAGCGTATCACTATCGAGCACCTGGCGACCCGGACCGCGGGATTTGAAAAGCCGGGGGGATACGGAAAACTGACTTTCGAGCCAGGGGCGAGGTGGGCGTACAGCGATGCCGGGCCAAACTGGCTGGCATATACGCCGGACGTGACCGCCTGGCGGTAGACACTTTCGCCAGATCAGTCACGATACTGAACATTGACCGTTCAGCGTTTTTCTGACCTTCGCCCAAATCGTGGTATGTCCCTCATGAAAAAAAATCCCGTTAAAGCAGCTCTGGCCGCCGGTGAACCCCAGGTGGGAACATGGCTGTCTTTCGGTAATGTATTTTCTGCCCGTCTGATGGCACGAGTCGGCTTCCCGTGGCTGACGGTGGACCTTGAGCATTCACCGATCGACTGGCAGACTGCGTCGCTGATGTTTGCTGCGATCGCGGATTCCGGCTGTGTTCCGCTCGCTCGTGTTCCTCGTGGCGATCACGACCTGATCAAACGAGTTCTGGACGGTGGAGCGATGGGCATCGTTGTTCCGATGGTGAATACGGTGGCAGAAGCCAGGCTGGCGATCGCGGCGGCAAAGTATCCACCGACGGGAAATCGGTCCATTGGCGGCAGCATTCCGGCGTTGAATTTTCAGGCCACCGCAGGTGAATATTATCAACATGCCAACGACAACGTTCTGGTCGTTCTGCAAACAGAGTCCCCCGAGGGAGTCGACAATGCAGACGAGATCTACAGCCTGCCCGGAGTCGACGCGATATTCGTCGGGCCGAACGATTTGCTGTGGCAGATGAAATCTGAGGACGGAAGCGATCCGACTGCAGATGAGTTTGAAGCCATGTTGCAGCGGATTCTGGCCGCCGGAAAGAAAGCGGGAACGCCGGTCGGTATGCACCTGCAGACAGTCAACGACGTCGAACGCCGGATCTCCGAAGGCTGGCAGTTTCTGGCCATGCAAAGTGAACTGAAAATGATGGTGACACAGGCCCAGGCACACGTGAATGCGCTGGGGTTGTCGAAGTCCGGCGATTTGGCTCGTTACTGATCGGCACGGCCGGATTTCAGGAAATTAAGCTGCCGGTTGGGGCACGCTCCTTAACAATTGTCCACATCTGCATCCTCTCATAAGTACCGCAAAGGAACATCATGAAAGTTGCTTTTCTGACGCACGCGGAAGGCGCACATATGAGTGCTTACTTTTCTGCGCTGGCGACGGCAAAGGATTGCAATGAAGTTGTGCTGGCGGATCCGGGGAATCGATGGCGTGACGATGCCAGGATCGCACTCAAAGATAAGCTGACTCAGGTCTATGACAGCCACACAGAGTTGCTGGCCAGGGAGACTCCTGAGCTCTGCCTGGTTTCGATGGAAGCCCTGCATGCTCCGCCCGTGATTGAAGCTGCATTGAGTTCCGGCTCACACGTGTTTTCGGAGAAGCCCGGCTGTGTCACGCTGGATCAGTTCGAGCAGCTTGCAAATCTGGCAGAATCGAAGCACCTGCATCTGATGATGGCGTTTGCAAACCGGACCAATCCTGAATCGCTGGCAGCCCGCCGGATGATTCAACAGGGACGCACTGGCCGGATCTTCAGCATCGACATGCGTATTGTGGCCGATCAGACGCGGCTGACCAGGCCCGCGTATCATACAACATGGTACGCAGACAAAGCTCGTGCCGGTGGAGGGCACCTGATCTGGCTGGGAATTCACTGGCTTGACCTCGCAATGTATCTCACTGGCACAACTATCACTCAGGTCACCGGCGCCACTGCAAATGTTGGAGGACAACCGATCTCAGCCGAAGATTCCGCGGCTGCCACACTGAAATTCAACAATGGAACGCTGGGCACAATCAACTCAGGTTATTACCTGGACTCCGGATATCACACTGAGATTCGAATCTGGGGATCCAAAGGCTGGATTAACCTTGATTCTGTAGGTAGTCCCAAATTGACGTGGTACGAAAATACCGGTCCGATGGCGAAGCAGGTTCAGACGTTCGATGCTTCCACTGAGCCTCGAGGCTATTCTCCGTTCGTGGAACGGGCCGTGTCTGCGATCGCAAACGAGACCGCGCCGCCGATTACGACTCAGGAATCGCTGAATACGATGCGTACGGTTTACGGAATTTATCAGGCAGCGGAATCGGGGGGGGCAACATCAATCAATACGTTGCCTGTTCCCTTCAAGCTGCAGTAAGTTGTCACAGAATTATGAAGTACTCCAGTCTTGGCCATTCCGATCTGTCTGTCAGTTCCATCGGAATGGGGTGTGTCACATTCGGCAGGGAAATTGACGCTCAGTCATCACTGCGGATCATGGATTACGCCTTCGAACAGGGGATGACACTGTTCGATACTGCAGAAGCGTATGCGCAGGGTGCGTCGGAGCAGGTGGTTGGCCAATGGCTGAACAGTCGGAATCGGCGTGAAAAGATCGTCCTTGCTACGAAAGTTAGCGGCCCACTGACTCGTGAACGTATCGTATCTTCGGCCGAAGCCAGCCTGAAACGTCTGCAGACGGATCGGATCGACCTGCTGCAGACGCACGTGTGGGATGATGCCACGCCGCTGGAAGAAACTTTCGAAGGCCTGACCACGTTAGTGGACCAGGGCAAAGTACGTTACATCGGCTGCAGCAATTACGATGAATTGCAGCTTGCAGCCGCCCTGGCGCTGAGTGACAAATCCGAGTTCTCGCGAATGGTAAGCGTGCAACCACCCTACAATCTGGTACAGCGCGGTATTGAAACGGAACTGCTGCCACTGTGTGGCCGTGAGAACATCGGTGTCATCAGCTACAGTCCGCTGGGGGCAGGATTTCTTACTGGGAAATATCGACGTGAACGGGCTGTTTCACCTGGCTCACGTTTTGATGTAATTCCGGGGCATCAGGATATTTATTTTACAGAACACGGGTATCGGGTGCTGGATCAACTGGACGAATCTGCCGAAGTAACCGGGCAGTCGCATGTTCAACTAGCGTTGTCCTGGATTTTCGGGCAGCCTGGCGTCACGTCAGTTCTGATCGGCGCACGAAACACCTCACAAATTGACCAGGCCATGAACGCATTCTCTTCATCAACAATCTCACACAAACAGCTTCAACACGATATTGCCACGAAACTTTCAGAATAACATTCGATGTGGAAAGCCGTTTCGATGACCTGCTGCAGTCGGGTCACAGCCAAATTCGCATCTGGAATCAATAATGCTCAGGCAGCTTGGACAGTCAGAAATTCATGTTTCATCAGTGGCTATGGGATGCTGGCCGATTACGGGACTAACGACTCTCGACACGACCAAAGCAGCCAGTATCAGGACGCTGCATGCCGCTCTGGATAACGGCATCAACTTTCTGGACACTGCGTATGCCTATGGTATCGAAGGCGAAAGTGAACAGATGATCGGTGAAGTCATCCGCGGACGTCGCGACAGCGTCGTCGTCGCCACAAAAGGGGGAATCCATCGAGTCGGCAAAGGCCAGGATTTCGATGCTCGTCCGGAAACTATTCAGCGAGAATGCGATGAGTCTCTGCGGCGACTGGGTACAGACCACGTGGAACTCTATTATCTGCATGCGGCGGATAAGCAGACACCGATCGAGGAAACTGCCGGGGCTGTCGCGAAACTTATTGCTGATGGGAAGGCAATCACTGCCGGCGCATCGAACTTGAATCTGGAGCAGCTGAAACAGTTCCACGCCGTATGCCCGCTGACTGCAGTGCAGCCGCATTTCAACATGCTGCAGCAGGAAATCGAAGAGGAGATCGCACCCTGGTGTCGTGAGAACAGCATCTCGCTGTGTGTGTACTGGCCGCTCATGAAAGGTCTGCTGGCCGGGAAACTCGAGCGTGGCCATCAGTTCGCACCTGGCGACGGGCGAGCAAAATACCCGATGTTTCAGGGGGACGAATGGCAGAAGAATCATGATTTCCTGGACGAACTTCGGTCAATTGCACACGATATTGGTGTCACGGTTTCGCAATTGGTAGTTGCATGGACGATTCGTCAGCCAGGCATCACGTCTGCTTTATGCGGTGCAAAAAGAGACTGGCAGATTCAGGAAACGTCTGCCGCTATGAGGATCAACCTGGACAAGTCTATACTGGCGACCATCCATGACGCATTACAGCGACGGGGTCCGTCTGTGTCACGGGCTGCTGTGTAACCACGAGGAATCATCGCATGAAAGTGCTTGTTGCCGAGGATGATCAGTTTACTCGCAACGGACTTGTCGAAGTGCTGGAAAGCGAAGGCTATCAGGTCATTGCGGCAGCCGACGGAACAGAAGCCATTCGACGGTTTCAGGATCAACGGCCTGACTTTGTCTGCCTGGACATCATGATGCCTGGCCGCAGTGGCTACGAGGCCTGCAGCGCGATCAGAGCCGACTGTCCGGATGTACCGATTATTTTTATCAGTGCGAAGTCGGAAGAAGTGGACCGGCTGGTAGGCTTTGAAGTCGGTGCTGACGACTTCATCACCAAGCCGTTCAGCGTGCGGGAAGTTGTGGCTCGAGTGCGGGCCGTGGCCCGTCGCTGCTGTGCGGCAAAGCCTGAAGTTTCGGCCGAATTCACGATGGGCGACCTGACCGTATTACCAGGCGAACTGCGCGCAAAACGGGGTGACAATGTCATCGATCTCAGCCCGCGTGACGCAAAGATCCTGCAACTACTTTATGACAACCCGGGCAAAGCCCTGGACCGTAATGTCATCTTCGATTACGCGTGGGGCGAAGATTATTTCCCAAACAGCCGAACTCTGGATCAACATGTTTCGCAACTTCGAAAACGCGTTGAAGTCGATCCGAAGGAGCCCAGTCTGATTCGTACGGTGCACGGCGTTGGCTATCGTTATGATCCGGAAGCATAAGACCATGGCATGACGGTACGCCGGAACGATTCGTTTCACCGCCCAACGGTGAGCAAATATCGTGCTAACGCAGCAATCGAACAGTAAACGCGATGGCAGCAGTCTCAATACGCAGGATCGAGTCGGGCCAGGCAATCTGCCGAACATTGTAACTGGCGGCAAGCTGCACTTCTGAATCGGTGAACCCGCCTTCCGGTCCGATCAGCAGTGTGCGACGCCCGACCTCCGCTTCCGCTGGCTCAGGCGTGTCACCCGGGTGCGCCAGCAGAATCGTGTCGCCGGAATTTCCGCACTGCAGCAGCAGAGACTTCAGAGATTGTGGCACAGCGATTTCCATGCGCCAGCGGCGACCGCACTGTTTCATGGCCGCCGTGACGGTTGCCGCGAGCCTGTCCAGCTTTGATTTTCGCGGATCGACGACCGACCGTTCCGTCTGCAGCGGGACATAGGTGTCGACTCCCAGTTCGGTGAGCTTTTCCACCATCCATTTCAGTCGATCGCCCTTTGGTGGCACCGCAGCAACCGTCAACGCGTGCTGTGTCGGCTTCTTATGGAAAGATGTCGTCATCGTTCTGGTAACTACCCGGTCTCGCTGCAGGTCTTCGACAAGGGCTTCGGCGACAGTCCCTGCGCCATCAAAAATCTCGATCGACTGTCCGGGTTTCAGCCGCAGCACGTGTATCGCATGATGAGCCTCCATCCCCGTAAGAATCGGTGTCTTTGAGTTAAGCTCAGCGCAAAAGAAACGATCTGTCATGAGGGCTACCGTGGTGTGGACTCTGGACGACGGTTCACGATGCCGTTTAACGGTTTGATCACGGTATTCACCAGCGGTTTAATCTCCTCCGCTATTGTCGTCGAAGATTGCACGGACACCTCGACTGTCTGGTCCTCTGATCTCCCGAATCTGTTTTGCAGTATGTCCAGATTTGTCAACGCAAGCCGGTCACCTGGCTCCACTCCGTCTGTCACCTCGACCAATGAACGATAATGTTGCCTCAGCCGCACAATCTGATGACGAGCAACATCGACTTTATCTTTTTCGTTTACCACATAAACCGATTCATCAACGACACACTCTCTGGGAATCAGGAACACATCGTCAACTTCTTCTTCATCTTTATAACGGCGGCCGTCAATCCGAGCGTGAACAAATGTTCCGGGAAGCAGGGGCCGCGTTTCGTCGGTGTTTCGAACTTCAACAAACACCTGTACCGTTCGGGAACCTGGATCCGCTTCGGGCGACGTTCGGACCACATAGCCCTTCCATGTTCTTTCCTCAGACTGATTATTGACAGACTCATTTTCCGCCACCGTAACAGCTGGACGGTGACCGTTTTTCATTTCCTGCTCCAGCTGCAGAAAATCATCAAAACTCAATGCCACCGGAATTTCCACGACCGACAGATCCGTCAGACGTACCAACGGCTCGCCCGCTTGAACATACTGCCCCTGCTCAACAAAGACTTCGCTTAGAACACCGTCGAACGGCGGCATAACGTCCGCCCGCTGCAGATCGTTTTCCGCCCGCTGCTTTTCTGACTTACTTGTCGCCAACCGCTGCTTTGCGGCGATAATCTGATGTGGAATGGACGCTGCCTGACTTTCCAGCTGAATAAGAGTGTCAGCGTAACGCTGCACCTCCAACAGTGCTTTGTTCAGGTCCGACGGAGTACCAACGTTCCGCTCGACCGCCGCTTTTAACCGGTCTTTTTCTTCGGTAAGGGTCTTCAGGACTGACTCCCCTTTCGCTACCTGCCGAGCCACATTCGTTTTCTGAACATTCAGCTGGTCAATTTCAGTATTCAATTCAGCAATGCGATTGACAGCCTGTTCGACCCGTTGCTCATAATCACGAGGATCGATCTTCAGCAACTGGTCCGCGGCCCGCTGTTCGGATGGGCCAGCCGGCGTCGTCAGGCGTTTTCCCGCAGCGACGTGGTATCCGACCTCCAGTTGCGGATGTACTTCGGTGATTTCACCGGAGACCTGAGCTGCCAGGATCACTTCGCGATCTGCCCGAACAGTCCCGAAACCACTGAGTACCTCCTGAAAATTAATGGATTCGACAGTGTAGACATCCACATTCAGCTGCGGCGACACGGTCGGTTTTTCCTGCACGGCTGGCTTCTGGCTGTCCAGATATACGTAGGCCAGACCAGCGAGCCCAAGAATAAGGAGAACCAGGTTTTCAGATATGATCAGTCGTTTCAGAGACGATGAAGACCAGGGCGTCGTTGTCATCGAAGTCAATCCGCTCTGCTGCGAGCGTAAAATAATGCGATTACGAACAGTGATAGGCGGCATGGTACGCCGCAGTCCGCAAAAAAACACGGCAAAAATGCACGGTTCTCACAACAGAAACGGGCAATTGTGAGGGCACGATTGCGTCAGGAGATCCGGCCTCCGGCGCCTGCGATCTCGAAATCACGCCGCGAGATCGCAGGCAGTCAACAACGTTCGGCAGCGGAAAATACTGTGCCACTGGTCGGGACACTACGAAAATCTGAATTGTCTTCCGATCTGTGCAGCCGGCCGGCTTTAGGTGCGACATAATGCGAGCAGGACGGGTCTGAGTGGCGAGATCTCAGAACGGCAGTCTTTTACCGTCAAATTGTGCCGTCCACACGTCTTCAAATCGGAAGTCTCAGATGTTCAGAAACGTTATTCTCTTTCTGTCCGTCCTCGTATCAGTGTCGCCTGCCGCCGAAAAACCGAACGTGCTGTTCATCGCCGTAGACGACCTGAACCACTGGGTCGGACATCTGAAACGAAACGATCAGACGATCACGCCGAATCTTGACCGACTGGCCGGCTGGGGGGTCAGCTTTGAACGAGCTTACTGCGCCGCGCCGGCCTGCAATCCTTCACGGGCCGCGCTGATGTCGGGCATGCGGCCGTCGACAACGGGCGTGTATCACAATCCCCACGATTATCGACCGCATATCAGTTCAGCACAGACACTGAATTCCTATTACCGAGCGAATGGATACCGAGTCACAGGTGCCGGAAAGATTTACCACGGACGTTTCGAACGCCCCGACGACTGGGACGACTATTTCAAGAAGAAAAACGTACCGAGCGAAGGTGCGTTCAGCAAAAGCAATTACAACGGAGTGACCTGGAGTGTTCTGAAAGGCGGAGACGAAGTTGTTGCCGACTACTACACAGTCAACTACTGCATTGATGAGTTACAGCAGAAGAATCGCGACAAGCCGTTCTTTCTGGCATGTGGTATCTTTCGACCACACATGCCCTGGAGCGTTCCGAAGAAATACTTCGATATGCACCCGCTGAATGACATCAAGCTTCCACCGTATCGGGAAGACGATCTGAACGATATACCGTCGCCAGGCGTCAGGACTGCCAGGCCTCAGGGAGATCACGCAAAAATCCGTGCAGGAAAAGCGTGGAAAGAGGCCGTTCAGGCCTATCTGGCGTCCATCACTTTTGCAGACGCGCAGTTGGGGCGTCTGCTGGATGCGTTCGAAACGACCGGACAGAAAGAAAACACAATCGTTGTGCTGTGGGGAGATCACGGCTGGCATCTGGGCGAAAAACATCATTGGCGCAAATTTGCCCTCTGGGAAGAAGCGACGCGTGCACCATTGATGTGGGTTGTCCCCGGTCTGACGCCTCAGGGAAAAATCAGTCCTCGCACCGTCGACTTCATGAGCATCTACCCAACACTGTGCGAACTGACCGGGCTGAAACAACCGGAACACCTGGACGGAGTCAGTATTGCACCGCTGTTGCAGAATCCGAATGCCGAATGGGACCGCCCGGCGTTGACAACCCACGGAATCAAACGACACGCTGTACGTACAGAACGCTGGCGCTACATTCGCTACGAAGACGGCAGCGAAGAGCTGTACGATCACGATGTGGATCCCTACGAATGGACGAACCTTGCCGGCAAGACGCAGCATACGGTACTCAAGAAACAGCTGGCAGAATGGATACCCAAAACAGAGAAACCGGAAGTGGCCCGATCGAAGTAAAACACGGAACATATCATCCCGGCACATAAGGATCGACGCGTTTGCTGACGACTCGGTGAACCGCGTGCCTTGCGGGCCGCGCTAATGTAAAATCTGTCATCAAGGGCTGCCGAGCGCGTGGCCAGACAACCCTCCGGAAGTGAGATCACAAGTCATCAAACGAGCGATTCCCGACGTCTTTAAAACTCAGCCCGGCGTATCATCGGATGACGCTGCTGCTGATACTGGCGCCAACGGTGCGGTCAGCGTGGACCGCCCGGAATTCCGAGGCCCTGTCAGTTATGGCCCGCTGAAGCTGGCCACTCGTTATTTGCTTTCTCCGCTGGCCGGTTTCACAACGCTGCCGTTTCGGCGAATCGTTCGTAACATCGGCGGAGTCGGCCTGGCTACGACAGATCTTGTCAACTGTCGCGCGCTGCTGTCACAGAACGACCGCACGATGCAGATGATTGCGACTCACGCCGAGGATCAGCCATTTGCCGTGCAGATTTTCGGCAGCGATCCGAAATTTGTCGCAGCAGCCGCTCAGTTTCTGGAGGAACGTGGAGGAGTGGCCACGATCGACATCAATATGGGCTGTCCTGTCAATCGCATCGCCGGTGCCGGTTCCGGGGCCGGCATGATGTGCGACGCCGCTGGCACGACTTCGCTGGTACAAAAAGTGGTGGAATCAGTAAGCCTGCCTGTCAGCGTCAAAATGAGACTGGGCTGGGACGACGACAACCTGACAGCACCGTTTTTTGCTAAAGAATTTGAGCAGATCGGAGTCTGTGCGATTGCCATTCACGGCCGAACTCGCGAACAGGGGTTCAGCGGAACGGTGTCGCGTCCCGGCATTCGCAAAGTTGTGGAAGCGGTTGAAAAGATCCCTGTCGTCGGCAACGGTGACGTACGCAACGTGGCCGACGCTGCAACCATGATTCGTGAAACCGGATGCCATGCGGTTTCCATAGGTCGCGCGGCCCTGGCCAATCCGTGGATTTTTCGACAGCTGGACGAATGGGAACGCACGGGAACTTACTCCCCCGCCGGTACCTTTGAAGAACGCCTGCAGTTGATGGTCCAGCAGTATCGATTCCTGGCAGAACAGCATCCGCCGAAACGCGCCATCATCCTGTTCCGCAAGATGGCTCACTGGTACCTCAAGGGCATGCGCATTCGCAGGAAGCTGCGGGGCGATTTTCAGTTCGTCAAAACCCCCGCGGAATTCGAAGCCGCTCTGGAAAGAATTCGACGGGAAGGCCCGGTCGGTGGTAATCGCAGCGGTGTTTTGAGCGATTGTCATATTCCGGTGCCGAGCGGCCCGGTCGACAAGTGGTAGCCCGCAGCCGGAGCGCGAAGTCTAAACAGCCACGCCTTCAAGTCGCAGCAGGCTTTTCTTGCGCTCAAGGCCGCCGCCGTAACCAACCAGTTTTCCGCTGGTACCAATGACTCGGTGACAGGGCACAATAATCGAAATCGGATTTCGGCCGTTGGCCATGCCCACGGCCCGTGACGCCGTCGGCTGACCGATGACTTTGGCGATGTCTCCGTAACTGGCCGTCGCTCCATACGGGATGTCGCGCAATGCACTCCAGACACGCTGCTGAAAATCTGTGCCCTGCCCAGCCACCGGAAAATCGAACTGTTGCAGTCGTCCGGAAAAATAGGCGTTCAGCTGAGTCACCGGTTCTTTCAGTTTTTCGGCGTTCTGTTCCCATTCCTGCAATCGAACGTCATGCCGTTCTGTCATGGAACCTCCGTCGAACAGCAAATACCGCAGTGCGTCAGAGTCGCCTGCCAGAAAAAGTCGACCGACAGGTGTCTGGTCCAGCCACGTAAAAAACATAGTATCCGACCCTTCGTCAGCATTCGGGCAGTTCGTCCGAAACTGCTGTCGTATGACAGAATCGAACATTTCCCTGATTTTGACGCACCATGACGGTTGGCAGGAAAGTGCAACGTGATGGGCCAACCAATTGGAATTCGAGCTGCACAGACCATACATTGCCGCTCGTCGACTCACCAGTTTGGTGAGAAAAAAGGGCCTGCTGATCGGTCGCATGGCTGAAAAACGCGACCCTCTTCTTCTTCGCTGTTAAAGAACATCAGAATGTCATCAGAAGTCCCCCAGTCAGTTGCCGAACGGCTCGATCAGGTCAACGAACTGCGATGGAAGAAGTTTCCTGTGCTGAACGACGGCTTTGTCTGCCTGGTAGACGTCATGGGAGACGACAGCAGCGTTGTCCAGGCGGCCCGTGTCAGCTATGGCGAAGGTACGAAGAAAGTCAGTGACGATCGCACGCTCATTCGGTACCTGCTGCGACATCGACATACCACGCCGTTCGAAATGGCGGAAATCAAGTTCCTTGTTCGAGTGCCTATGGATTGCTGGCGGCAGTGGATTCGCCACCGGACGGCGAACGTCAACGAATACAGCACGCGTTATTCTCTGGCCATCGATGCTGCTCAGACGACGCCCGTGGACGAATGGAGAACTCAGGCAGAATCCAACCGTCAGGGCAGTGGAGATCCTCTGTCCACGGAACTGGGGCAGAAGCTGACGGACCAGGAAACCGAACTGCAGAATCAGATGCGTTCGGTGTATCAGGAACGCATAGATTGCGGCGTGGCCCGAGAGCAGGCTCGCAAAGATCTGCCACTGGCCACGTATACCGAAGCGTACTGGAAGATTGATCTGCACAACCTGCTCCATTTTCTTGCGTTACGAATGGACAGCCACGCTCAGCAGGAGATCCGTGACTATGCCACAGCCATCGGTGAACAGATTATTGCACCTTTGTTTCCGGTGGTCTGGGAAGCGTTCCAGGACTACCGTATGCAGTCAATGTTTCTGACGAAAATGGATGTGGAAGTCATCCAGCGTCTGACATCGACGGCAGCCTCCAGCGGAGCAGTTCCCCCATATTCTGACGATTTCTTCCTGGCAGCTCAGGATCCGAAGTGGGTCGCACTGAAACGCAGTCGTGAGCGAGACGAATGTCGCGGCAAACTGCAGCGTCTGGGACTTGTCACTGGCGAGTAAATGGAAAAATACGTGGAAAAAGTGGCTGGCTATCGTCAGAATTGCCGATAGACTTCCTCACCCTCGCACGGGGAAAGAACCCGTGCGATCTGACACCTGACAAATCAGCGAAATTCGTGTTTCATTGAAACACAGGAAGTACACTGTCGCGGGGTGGAGCAGCCTGGTAGCTCGCGAGGCTCATAACCTCGAGGTCGTC
>JAQWOH010000060.1 GCA_029245955.1 Fuerstiella sp.
GGCCCAGGGACGTTTTATCACGGACGATGACCGAAAGCAGAAGAAGAACGTCGCCGTACTTGCTGCGGGCACAGCCGACGACTTGTTTCAGTACGAGAATCCTGTCGGTCAGTCGGTCCGCATCGGTGACAAGTTCTATAGCATCGTCGGAGTCACAATTCCTCGTCAGGCCAGTGCGGCCATTGGCGGCAGTATGTCCGGGCAGGACTACAATCTGGATATTTACATTCCTCTGGAAACGATGCGTGTGCGGATGGGCGACCTGAACATCGACCGTACCGCAGGATCATTCAGCTCGGAGTACTGGGAGCTAAGTCAGATTACATTAAGAGTTGATTCGCAGGACAACGTGGTGGAGACAGCCAATGTTATTCGCGAAAGTATGAAACAGAATCATAAGACTGACGGCGACTATGCCATTGTCGTTCCTCTGGAGCTCCTGAAACAGGCTGAACAGATGGGCATCATTTTCAATTTGGTGGGGGGACTCATAGCGGCAATCAGTCTTGTGGTCGGGGGCATCGGCATCATGAATATCATGCTGGCGACAGTGACCGAGCGGACGCGGGAAATCGGAATTCGCCGGGCCCTGGGAGCCAGACGGCGTGACATAACTATTCAATTCCTTACGGAAACCATTGTGTTATCGGGCACCGGCGGAATTATCGGGATTCTGCTTGGCCTGTCGACGAAATATGCCTTTGCTGCTATTCGCAGTTTCGTTGAGAACTTCATTCTTAAAAGTGGAAAACCAGACAGTGATTTCGCGCTGATGTTTTCTGAAATGAGACCGGAACCGGTTCCCTGGAGCCTGCCGCTGGCCTTCTTTATCTCAGTCGGCATTGGCATTATTTTCGGGATCTATCCGGCTCATGCGGCGGCAAAACTGGATCCGATTGAAGCGCTCAGGCACGAATAGTCCACGACGTACTCGAATTTGCTGTCGGGAATGGTCAGCTGTGTCGACGATCAGGGAATCCGGACGGCGTTAGCGGAAATCAGAATTGAACTTCCGTCGCAGAGTGGTTAGCCTTCACCGTTCTTTAGTGCCCTGTACCGTGTGCAACAGTATCCGCCACTCGCACCTAAGCCAGTTCGGCGACTCAAGTCGCTATTCAAACATAAGTTAGATCAATGAGTACACTAAAAAAGAACAAACGCCAGAAGCGATCCAAGCTGGAAGCGCTGTATGGCGACATCAAGCCGGCACATGGAAACAGCGTCACTCAACGCGGTAAACCCAAATATCTTGGCGGTAACGGTCGTCAGACGACTGGTGTGTCTCGTCGATTATTCAAACGAAACATCAAGAAAATCCGCGTGCTTGAAAATGGTCGGGCCGTGCGTCGACGCGTTGCCGTCAGCGCAATTCGCTCCGGCCTTATTCAGAAGCCGCAGGTGGTTGATCCGTTTGCCGTTCCTGATCTGGACTAACGCTCTGCCAGGCTGAGCTTATGGTCGTGTCAGCGAAGGTATGGCTCATTCATTCCACGTGGCACCCATGACAGCATCTGAAGGCGATTCACCACACCTCCGACCGGAGGTGGACTTCATGAATATTGATGAGACGGACTTCTCATCGATGTCACGTCCGGAGCAGATTCGACATTTTGAAGTCGAAGGATATGTCGTTCTGCCTTCGATTCTGACTCCCGATGTGGTCGAGTCGGTCAAGGCTGAACTGGCAGACGTTGAGATGTCTCACACGGATTACAGCACTCAGCAGACTCGAGCAGTCATACAGCCGCAGTGGAATAGTCGAACTGCGGCCGAGTTAATCGGGTACAGACCAATGCTCGATTTTCTCAAGGACTTGATGGGCCTGGACATCGTGTTCACGCGAGGCTTCTTCCAGCGGTCGCTACCGGGATGTCCGGGCATTTCGATGCACACGGACGGCCAGCCGCACGGGTCAAACCTGTTTGGCTACGAGGGCAGTTGTCCTCGTCTGGTGCGTGTTCTCTATTACCTGGACGAACTCACAACAGACAGAGCTCCGTTTCGACTAATACCACGTTCACACCTGTCATTTCACGCCGATGCCAGCCCATATGTGCGCTACAAATCGCATCCGGAAGAAATTTCCCTGATCCTTTCTGCCGGCTCGGCCGTCATAATCCCATCGTTGCTGTTTCACGGCAGTCACCCGAATCACGACACTCGCTCACGGGAACTGTTGCATTTCGGATACCGACCGGCATGGGCGGGACCCGTACAGCCGGTCGACGACTGGGATCCGGAGTTGGTTAGAACTGCTCCGAAGATTGCGAAACCATATCTGCAGAGTCTCAACACGACGGGACAGGCCTTTGAGCAGGAGCACAAGCCGGCTGGCATGCGGTCTGAGGCGCCTGGCATCAACCCCGGTCGATGGACCAGAGACTGACGACGGAATGTCCGATCGGGCAACACCGTCGGGCGCATCGTGGTATGCACATTGTCGTCGTGTTGGAATCACCACGACTATGAACAGTACCCGTTTGCGACTAGGCATTCATCCCGCGTCGGAACGTCTCAGGACCAGCACACTGCATTCAGCGTGACGGATGACTCGTTCAGCGACCGATCCCAGAAACATTCTTTTGATGCCATGATATCCGTGTGAGGGTATGACGATCAGATCAGCGTCCTGGTCTTTGGCGTAGTCAGCAATTTCCATTCCCGGAGTGCCCAGCAGAACGGACACTGCCGCTTCTGCCGCACCATGTTCAGCAGCCAGTGTGTTCAGCTTCTCGGTGACTGTCTTGCGTCGCGAATCATCGCTCACATCACCCAGCAACACGCCCGGCGAAACAGTGTCCAGAGGGAGCAGCACGTGCACAAGATGCAGCCTGGACGCGTCTCCCGCGATGTTGACGGCCCTGGCAATCGCATGCCGCGACTCGCCGGAAAAATCGATCGGCACTACGATCTTTGATATGGAATATGTCATCGTATGTTCCTGTGGTGTTTTGGAAGCCAACGTCGTTATTCGCCGAAGTCTGCGACGGACTTCTCTCCGGAAACTTCAAGATCGCCGTTCTTCAGTTTTTGCCAATATTCATCCAGGTCCTTGCGTACCTTTCCGGAAAGCAGCACAACGCCGATGATGTTTGGAATCGCCATGCCGAAGATCATCAGATCACCGAAGTTCAGAACGTTGGTTGCGGACACGATGGACCCCAGAAACGTGAAGATTAGAAAGATGATGCGATAGGACATTGAGGCGTTGTCGCCAAACAGAAAGGCCCAGCAGCGTTCACCGTAGTAAGACCAGGAAATCATCGTGGAAAATGCAAACAGTACGACAGCAACGGAAAGAACATATCGGAAGCCCGGAATCTGTGTGTCCATAGCCACCGATGTCAGAGCTGCTCCGTTCTTGGTTTCAATCAGGCTGGCAAATTCCGGATGCTCAACGGGGTCCCATGCCCCGGTAATAACAATCACCAGGGCGGTCATTGAGCAGATGACGACCGTGTCGATGAAGGGACCCAAAAGTGCAACCATGCCTTCACGAACGGGATATTCGGTTTTGGCCGCGGCATGAGCGATCGCTGCCGATCCAACACCGGCTTCATTGGAAAATGCGGCACGTTGAAACCCGACAACAAGCACACCGACAAGGCCACCGGAGACAGCGGTTCCCGTAAACGCATCGTTCAGGATCAGTTGCAGGGCCATGGGAATCTGATCGATGTTCTTCAGCAGAATGACAAGAGCCGCCAGAACGTAAATGCCACACATTGCGGGCACGATTTTTTCAGCGGCAGACGCTATGCGTCTGATTCCACCGATGATCACCATACCCGTGACGATGGACATCAGCAGTCCGTAAATCCAGCGGTAATCTGCGGCACCAACCACTTCCGGAGCCGCCAGAAACGGTAGCGTCTGTGCAACTGCACCCAATGACATTTTTACTTGAAATGAATTGCCGCCGGCGAAGGACCCACCCACACACAGGACGGCAAACATTATTCCCAGGACCTTTCCGAGGGGTCCGAGGCCCAGCTCGGGCAATCCGCGCGACAGGTAGTACATCGCTCCGCCCATGATACGGCCGTCGGGCCGTTCTTCTCGATATTTCTGCCCCAGTGTGCATTCCACGAACTTTGACGACATACCGATGAATCCGGCGAGGATCATCCACAGTGTGGCGCCGGGGCCCCCGATGCAAATGGCGATGGCGACGCCGGCGATATTGCCGAGCCCCACGGTCGCGGACAATGCCGCCGTTAACGCCTGGAAATGCGTTACCTCTCCCTGGTCGTCCGGATTATCGTACTTGCCTGCCGTCACCATGACGGCATGTTTGAAGCCGCGAATGTTGATGAAGCCCATACGGATCGTAAAAAAGGTCGCACCCAGCAGCAGGAGCAAAACGGCTGCCGGAATGGTATCTTTCCCACCAAGAGGAACAGGGTAAAAGATGATTTGTTCGATGTAGCCGTTGACTTTGCCGAAATATTTGTCGACAGGCTTCAGAGCATCGTTGAACTGCTGAACGAGGCCACGTTCCGATGAAGTTTCTGCGGATTCAACGGACTTCGGCGATACCGCTTCCGCATCCTGCGCTGAGGTGTACTCAATGTTTAATCCCGCTACGCAAAGTAGTACCACCAGTCGCAACCAGCGGGATGAAACAACTTGTGTCAATCGCATAACGTGGATTCCCCGTCAAACAAGAGTTCAGGACCGAACCGCCAGGCAGTCGAATATGCAGTTCCGATTGCAAAGGATAACCATTGGTCGCCGTTGAAGGAATCCACACTGCCAAAGCGAGCGAACCGCTGCAGGGTCACACTGCTGGACGAACTTTGTGATACCGTCTACCATCGGCCAGGTCGGACAATATATAAATGTTCAGGGCATGCCTTTTGTCGCCGAAAGAAATCGAACATGTTGCACGCTGTGATCATGGCTGGGGGAAGTGGTACGCGTTTCTGGCCTCAGAGTCGGGCAGAAATGCCGAAACAGCTGCTGAAACTGTCTGGGAATCGCACAATGATCCAGCAGACCGTTGATCGCTGCCGCGGGTTGATCCAGCCGGACCATTCGTGGATTGTCACGAACGCGGTTCAGGCTGCGGCGACGTCCGGTCAGTTGCCGGAGATTCCCTCACAGAATGTATTGGTGGAGCCAAAGGCCCGCAATACTGCGCCATGCGTGGGACTTGCCGCTATACATGCCGTCCATCACGACCCCGACGCGACCATGCTCATCATGCCGGCCGATCACGTCATTTCAACTTCCGAGGAATTTCAGAATGCCGTAATGCAGGCGGCTGCTGTGGTGGAAAAGGACCCGAATCGTCTGGTCATGTTTGGAATTGCTCCGACATTTCCTTCAACCGGATTTGGGTACATTGAGAGAGGTTCAGCATTGTCGGATGTTGAACGAGCATTTGACGTAGTCGCATTCCATGAAAAGCCACAGCTGTCGCGTGCCGAAGAATACGTCGCGTCGGGCAGCTTCTACTGGAACTGTGGCATCTTCTGCTGGAAGGCACAGACAATTCTGGATCAGTTGCAGCAGTATGAACCGGATACTTACCAGCGTCTGCTGCGAATTGCTCAGGTTATCGGACACGAAAGTTATACTCGTGTACTCGGCGACCAGTTTCCGCAGATGAACAGCATCTCCATTGACTGTGCAGTCCTGGAGCGGGCTTCAGACGCCACCGTTATTGAGGCTCCGTTCAAATGGGACGACGTTGGCAGCTGGCTGGCGGTCCCCCGACTGGCCGGGCAGGACGAATTCGGGAACACCATCGAAGGGCTATTTGTGGGAGTCGACACGAAAAACTGTATCGTGCGGACGTCGGCGAACCACCTGGTAGCCACACTTGGTGTCAGCGACCTGATCATCGTTCAAACGGAGGATGCGACGTTGGTGGGACACAAACGGGATTCTGAGCGGATCAAGGAACTGTTATTGAAAGTCAGAGAGCAAGGTGGTGCAGACTACCTTTAACAGGAATGCCGACGACGAGTCCAATCAGACTTGTCGGTCGCGGTGCTGCGGTTGCTCGTCCGCATCAGATGTGTCCTGAGATTGCCGTCGCGACCGTCGCTCGTCATATCCAGACCGCCCGCTCGAAGGGCGACGAGACATGCGCTGCCATAGTTTATTCGAAATCTGACTAAGGGGCATCCATAGGAACCTGGCGGGAGCCAGCAGTCCTCGCCCAATCATCTGAACCCACCGCGCGACTCCGACAAGGTTATGCGTCACTGGTCCGTTGATGTCGCCATCACGAACCGGCATCGAGTCGAGTTTGGCGACGCGCCATGTTCGGCCTCTGTCAAACGAGGTGAACGGCCAAAGTCGGCCAATCCACGACAATGGACGACGTTTAATGCTGAAACAGTGCGGACACTGAAACGGTCGCACCAGTAGTATTAACCACACATAATCTGTGCGATGCAACTGAGCAGTTTCCAGCCGTTCTCTGCAGAATCCGCAGTGATACGGAATTATTCTTGCGTTGTTATTGAACAACGTCGCACTCCGAGTCAAATCTAAAACAACGGTGAACGCGAGCATTGCTGGCGGTCATGTTCCCGCAGAGGTTGGGGGTGAGGCATGTGTCTTCCCGGGAGGACGGTGATGATGCCGAACTTTGGTGCAGTAGACCATTGACCTCGATGTCCGAATGTCATTTCCTGACAAGTTGGCGGGGGGGGGGGCGGTCGTATCGTGTATAAGGAATGATAAGAATGTGCATGTCACGGACCCGCATCGACAAACGACGTATTTGAAGTGCGAAAGTCCGCTCAACTACCGATGTTCGTTGCCATCGGGTGACTGGGTGTCTTTGTGGCGTCTCAAGCAGGGGACGTTCAGCTTGTGTCGATCAGCCGTCCTCTGCGGGGACCGTACCAAAAGTCGGCAGATTCATTTTCCGGAAAGATTCAACCTGAGCAGGACCCTTCTCCCGCGATTCCAGGCTGTCGTCCGGAGACGCTGCAGCCTCCTCAATGGAAGACGCATCAGTCGACTGATCCTCAGTGCGGACGCGAAGAATGCCTGGACACAGAACCTCACGCCCCTTCACCTGGACGGGCACGTAGGGCCATGATGACGACCTTGTCAATTGCTCATTTGACGAATCGAGCAACAGAATGGTATCACCGACCATTGCCGGTCCAACTGACGAATGCCAGAAGACCGCAGCAGGTGACGCTAAACGGTAATCTGCATCTGGGGTTAACTGACATTCGCTTGAGCTGTAGCCGATGACGTCGGCCTGGTCCGACAACTGCCACTCGTTGCTCATGCCGAACTTGTCGTATATGCGGTGTACGCGTTCCCAGACGTCAGAGAGAGTCTGCCCCGCACGCGAGAAAAAAATCCCGGTGGCATGCAGCAGCAGGGCTTGCTGAAATCCCTTCCACAGATCGCCCGGTACGTTCTCCAGACAGACTGTCCGAGTGACACCGACATGCAATCCCCAGCGGCGCGCGATGCAGGACAGCACTGCGAAGTTGTTAATTGGGTGTTCACCAAACGTCCAGTGCCGATACCGTTCGTTTCTACCATCAGCACATACCTGGATCCTTGTGGCAGCAGTCGTTCGTTTTAGCAGTCGGTGGCTAATCTGCCCGGCAACCTCAGCCTCTGTGACTCCGTGGCGAAGATTCTGTCCGGTAGCTTCTACTGCGTGCACCGCTATGCGACTGAGCCGTCGCAGTCGGGCCACTTCAAGGTCGGTTAACGGCAACCTGATAGCTCGCACTGCTTCACGGTCATAGCGCGCGCCTTTGACATATTGGTCACTTAGCACGTTTCGACTACGGCACAAGTCCGCGACAAGTTCCTGGTGCGGCTGAAACCACTCTCGCTGCTTCAGCTGAAAGCCGAGGCCGTACGCTTCACGTTCGAAGATCTGAGCCGAATCGACAGAGTTGGTGGCGAACAGTCTGGCGTCCGGCGTGACGAACAAGCTGGTCGTGCAGTCTTCGGATGCACAGCGAAACGGGTCGACGCCTGCGGTAAACCACGCGATGTTCTCGGGACTCTGCAGCAGCAGCGCATTTCTGTCAGTGGCGTTCAGCAGCTGACGAACGCGTTCGTGTTTCAGTTCCACGTCGTGCAGTCGAGCGACATCCTGAGCCAGCGGACGGTTCAGACGTTGGTCATTCCGTGCATTGTTGTTCATGCAGGAGATCTCGTTTTCACGAATCGGTTTCCGGGTAAACGCCTTTCGCTGGCGCTGGACATAGCGAAGAACCCTGTGGTGATTTACTTCGTAAAGTGGCTGACCGATGCGTTCAACAGAACAAAATGCGGTATTTGAGGCAGAACGTTTCTTCTGTACTCATCGTAACGAAATAGCTGAGCCAATTCCGTGTTCAAACCGTCCGATAATCCTCAATCTGCGGCGGGGACGAAGATCAGAATCGATTTGTGGCAGCGAACGTTCCGGAATTCCGGTATGAAGGCACGTTTGGCAGACATTGTATTGCCGGACCTTCCATCTCAAAACAAGATGAGCTGAACATGAAAACGATATTTGTCGAGAATCCGTGGCTGAAGGCGACTCGAATTGGTGTGCTGCTGGTGGTGCATTCAGCAATCTTGTTTGCACCTCCGATATCCGCATCGGCTGATGTGGTCGATTCGCGTCCGAACATCATCATGGTGTTCATTGACGACATGGGGTGGGCCGATTTTTCGTGTTTTGGTAATGAGGAGGCAAAGACAGTTCAGATTGACCAGCTTGCGAACGAAGGCATCGCGTTTGAACAGTTTTATGTCAACTCTCCGATCTGCTCACCTTCGCGTGTCGCTTTATCCACTGGGCAATATCCCCAGAAATGGCGTATTAATTCCTATCTCAATAATCGTAAGAGTAACGAACAGCGCGGAATCGCAGACTGGCTGGACGTGAAAGCGCCAATGCTGGCCCGATCGCTCCAGCAGTCTGGCTATGCGACCGGTCACTTTGGCAAATGGCATATGGGAGGGCAGCGGAACATTCACGAAGCACCATTGATTACAGAATACGGCTTTGATGAGTCCATTACCAATTTCGAAGGGCTGGGCGCCAGAGTCCTGCCGCTCAAATACTCTCCCGGAGACAAGCGGCCGGTACAGCACAATCTGGGTTCCGATACGTTGGGACATGGACCGGTGATCTGGCACGACCGAGCCTACGTGACGGAGAAGTTTACAGAAGCCGCGTTGGCGTTTGCCCGGTGCGCGGAGTCTCAGGACCAGCCGTTTTATCTCAATCTGTGGCCGGATGATGTACATACACCGATGCACCCTCCATTGCAAAAGTGGGGCGATGGAGCGAATCGCACGCTCTACCTTGCCGTACTGGAGACAATGGATCGGCAACTGGGAGTGATTTTTGATTACGTGCGGAGCAACAGGAAACTTCGTGGCAACACGGTGATACTTGTCTGTTCGGACAACGGACCGGAGGTTGGTTTCGGATCTGCAGCGCCGTTGCGTGGGCATAAAGCGACACTCTATGAAGGAGGGATTCGATCATCTCTGGTCGTCTGGGCTCCGGGACTGATGCCTGCAACAGCACACGGCAGTCGCAATCGCGAGTCTGTCTTCTCAGCGATTGATCTGGTTCCGTCACTGTTGTCTATCACCGGAACGGCCGTACCGACAGGAGTACAGTTTGACGGCGAAGACCTGTCAGCCACTCTGCTGGGCAAGTCGCAGAAGGCGAGAGCAGCACCATTGTTCTTTCGCAGGCCGCCGGACCGCAAGAACTTCCGCCATTACTCGTCATTACCGGATCTCGCAGTCCGGAGCGGGCCGTGGAAATTTTACTGTGGTTACGAGGGTGATCATCCCGAACTTTACAATCTTGTTGACGACGTTGTCGAGCAGAACCCGGTGACCAGTCAGAATCCGTCCGTGGTCACCGAGCTCACGAAGCAGTTGCTGACCTGGCATGCAGCGCTGCCACCGGACAACGGACCAGCTCTGGGAAAGCTGCAGCGATAACATCTGTGGGTGGTCGATAACCTGGGGCTGATCAGGAACAATCCGGAATCGCGCCGAGCCGAAGAACTCAATTCGGGTCCGATGAGTTGGCATGGGGATGTGCAGCTTCGTAGGTTTCCCGTAGGCGCCGAGTGCTGATGTGCGTATAGATCTGTGTAGTTGTCAGACTCTTGTGCCCCAGTAGTTCCTGGACGCTTCGAAGATCGGCACCGCCGTCGAGCAAATGGGTGGCAAAGCTGTGCCGCAGTGTGTGGGGAGACGTTTGCTGTGACAATCCTGCAGTAAGAATGTGCTTCTCCAGCATGCGTCCGATGCTGCGAGTCGTCAGTCGTCGACCGAATCGATTCAGAAAGACGGATGCCTGGTCCATCTGGTCTGCATTCAGATCCGGTGTTCGCACAGTCAACCAGCCTTCCAGGGCCCTGGTGGCGTAACTGCCCACTGGCGCGATTCGTTCCTTGCGTCCTTTGCCGCGGATTCGAAGAATTCCGGATGAACGGTCGTAATCCTGCAGGTCCAGGCCAACCACTTCCGCGACTCGAAGACCTGCGGAATACATTGTCTCCAGAATAGCTCGGTCACGCAGCCCGTCGTTCGTCGTTGTCAGCGGTGCCGAGAGAAGTCGCCCCACTTCATCCGTGGTGAGAAAGTGTGGCAGTTTGTTGCCCGCGCGAGGAGTACGCAGTGGTTTGGCGGGATTTGATTCGCAAAGACCCTCCCTTTGGCAATAGCGAAAAAAACTTCGCAGACAAGCCAGACGCCGAGCGACCGTTGCCTGAGCGTAACCGCACTCATGAAGGTAGGAGACATAGCTGCGCAGTTGACTGACCTCAATAACAGCAGGGCGAGGCTTCTGTCCGTACTGTTCCTGGAGAAACTCGCACAGATGGCTGAGATCGTCTGTATAGGATTTGATCGTCAACTCAGAACAGTTGCGTTCAACCTTCAGATAATTCAGAAATGCAGGTATGGCACTTTGCATCCGGTCGGGCTCGCCGAAGGAATGGAATTAGAAGGCCTGGGGAAAATCTTCCATCTGCTCTTCGAATTGCTGTTGTTCCAGCATTCGACGCACTCGCTGTGCCAGCATGCCTGCATCGTACCACGTGAATTCCAGATCCGGGTCACTGGCGTGCTGGCTGAGCGTCGTCAGCATTGCTTCCACACTATCGTCATCGTAAAGAAAGACAAAGCGATGTTCGTCGCGGACAAGAGCCAGAACGTTCATTGACTTGGACATGTCGGCCTCCGTTGACGACTCTGTGGAGTTTTAAAGGTTAAACTTTGCTCTGATGGATTATCGGACGTTGACGTGGGTTGCTGCGCAAATCGGAACGTCGCCTGCAGAACCGGCCCAGACGATACCGGTCGCCCTCACCCCTTACAGCGTGAATCGCAGATGTTGCATTTCACCAACAGAGAGCGGCGTATGCCGCCGGACGCCGCAAGGCGGCGACAGAGTCAGGCAACCGGTGGGCGGCAGTGCGTTTCGAATATCTGAACTCTTGGGCTCAGTGCCGACTTGGTCAGTGCAAAGTCAGGTGCTTGGATCGGGTTCGCTCAGTTCGGGGCAGGCATTGACGTTTCCAATGCCACGGCCGCAGGGAAGTGGAGGCGTCCTGGATGGATGGTCTAACGCCCTCGGGACTCGTCCCCTTATTGCCCCTGTGTAAATTTCGGCCACATCTTCCCCGTCCGTCTGTTAGGCTCAGATGGTCTGGCGATCTGCCCTTACTCGATTGGTCTCTTCAGTATGGAAGCGGCCGATACTTTTCCATCAACCGGTGCCCGACAGCTTCTCTTGCCCGGATAACAGGAAGTTCTTGTGTGGCACAGAAACGATGACCGCATCGAATTGCGGAAAAGACGTGGGACGACGCAAGTGAATATTTGCAGTATGGTTCGCTGCTTCAGCGGTCGTAATCGGTGAGAGTTCGGCCAGTGCCTGGCTGCAATCATTCAATGCGATCTTCACGTTTGACGATCTGCGGCTCTTATCACGGATCTATCGCATCGGGAGCAACTGTTTCGGAGGGAGCTTCTGAGATTCTGCATCCATATCCGGGTTGGGTTCACGATCTTAACTCACGCAGCCAGTTGACCTGTATGGCCATTCTGTAACCACAAATCGGTTTGGAATTCTTTACGACAACGATGGAGTTTTCCGTCGGCAGGCAGACCGATTGGTGATCGCTGTTGCAGAATGTTCAGTTGGGTGGCAGTTTGCTGTTTTGCGGCGGGACAGAATTCGGAGCCGTCTGACGCCCCCCTGCTGAAAGGTCGTCAGGTCGAAATCGCGTGCCTGGCTGCTTTCCGGTTCAAACAGCCGCAGCAGGCGCTGGCATATCATTATTTTCGATCCGTCGGGGCGCAGTACGATGCCCGTGGTCAAGATTGACGGTTACAACGATACGGCTCCGATAATCCTAGAGAACTGCCGTCTCCTATCCTCACAGCTGGCACGCAAAGACCATTGTTATTGCGGACCCGACTCAATCTGCAACTGCGATGGGGCTGCTTACAATTCGAGCGACCCGACAGTCGACTGCCAGACACTTACTGGATTCGGCTCTCCGCAGTTCAAGTCTGTATAACCTGCTGTGGGTTGTCCGCGGCAAACGTTTACAAAGAGAACCGAGTCCGCTCGGAGTGGAAGCTCTTGACAGCCGGAAGATGCGGTTTCGACATCAAGGTCCCCGTGAAAGTTCTGCTGATGATGGGGACGCACAGCAGGCGGCGATTGACCTTTGGGAACGTTCTTCAATTCCGCTGGACGAGAGCTGTCAAGCGACAGGTTGCCTGTATGTTCATGTGCTGCAGCCAAATCAATACTTTGCGGGGTCACAGATACTTAAACCCAGGGAAGAAAAAGTGGTGCGGACTGCTACGGGCGCCGAAATGGAACAGGGCCAGTGTGTTGACATCATGTAGCCGATATTGATCGAGGCCGGTAAGCAGATGGCTGACGACGGCATTCTGTTTAGTGATGAAAGCGGTCTATACGGCGATGTTGCGGAAACGATCTATTCAGACGGATGTTGCCATTATAATCTGAGAGGATACGAGCTGTTGGCCGATTCGATCGCAGATCTCATCACCTTGAATTTGAAGCCGTTACAACTCAGGGAATAGGCACGAGATTTTCGCGAATGAAGATGTTCCACGATAAGGAACCTCCGGCATCGTGCAGAATGCCGGAGGTTCTTGTGCTTGCCGGGAGCTTCGTCTGTCCTGAGAGGGAGGACTGTTATGCCGGGTTTTCCAGAGTCGGCACGGGCAGTGCCGACAACAGCAGGCAGAACCCGATCAGGATCAGCGCCAGGAAGACCCAACGAGTAAAACGTTCCGTTGCGATGTCACGGGTCAGACGCTGCCCGATGACTGTTGCCAGGACAATGAATGGTGCGGCGATACCGAAGTGACGAAGTATGCCATAGGTAAGATGACCGTCTGCGCGGTGCCACGTCAGTGTCCAGACGCTGCCGAGCAGGCAGTAGCCCTGCAGGGAAGCGCGAAACTGTTGAGGCGTCCAGCGGCGAAGAGTTCCGTAGATAACCAGCGGTGGGCCGGCGGTGTTATATGCTCCGCCGAGCAACCCCGCCATAATTCCGAAGAGCGGAGCGGTTCGGTCTGTTTTTAACGCGAAGCGATTCGGCTGCCACAATGACCAGGCAGCAAATCCAGCCACCGCTGTCCCGAGAATGGCTTTAAGAAATCGATCATCACCGACGTGCAGGAACTTCACTCCGAACGGGATAGCAAGGAGACCGAAAATGGTGAGTACTGTGGTGGATGTAAATTCCACGTGTCTCCATTCCCGCAGCAGGATCACAGTTGAAATCAGCAACGCGGCCATGGCAACCAGGGGCGCGGCAGTCTCTAATGGTATGATCAATCCCAGCAGAGGCATGGCGATCAACGCGTCGCCAAAGCCTATAGCGCCGCGCACGAATCCGGCAAGAATAATGGTCAGGATTGCCAGCACCTCTGTCATTTCAGAGCACCGGCGGCGAGCTCAACGGGAGCGCTGAATGCATTGCCAGTAAGGTGAATTCGTGAATTCGAATCGCCTGCAGAAACAGAGTTCGCTCCGGCGGCCAGTCGTGTGACCCGACAGTTGGCAATAGTGGTGTCGCTGGTGTGACGCAGCACGATTCCTGATTCACAATCTGAAAGATTGAGCGCGTTCAGCAGAAATCCGCTGCAGTGGTCCAGAATGACCGCACCATCGGGAGTGTCAAATCGATGCAGTGTGGATGCCGACAGAATGCAGTCAGCACAATTCGTAAAGGAGATGATCCCCGGGCGGATAAACTGTCGAGGATTGAAAGTGTTTCCGTTCACGACGACCCGCTGCGAATTGGAAACGCGGAGATTGTGCGGCTTGGGGGCAAAAAAGTTGTTGGAATTGATGGCGATATCGTGTGCGTAGTCCACGTCGACGGACACGGTGGTATCGCTGAGTACGTTACCAGAAATGGTGACAGAGTTAATTGGGTAGATTTTCTTTCCAGCCAGTCGAATATTCGCACCGCCGGGCGCCGTGGTTCGGCCTTCAGGGGCGGAGTAGTTTGCGGAATGCTGAATGGTGCAGCCGGTGATGGAAATTTCCGCGATTGATTTGGAGCGATCATTCGCGGAACCGGAAACGTCAATCAGGATATTCGCGGTGTTGGTGGCGGATTCGTCGGCTGGCATATTGCCTTCGATGTCGCAACCGGTGACCTGCAGATTGCGAACGTTACCGTCGCGGACGACAATCCCTCCCTCACGGTTGTAGGAAATGTGCGAGTTGCTGACGTTGATCTGATGGAGATTCACATCATCCAGAAACACACCAATCCCTGAATTTTCGTAGAGATGACAGTCGGACACAGTCACATTTCTGTTGCGATCCACCAGGTGAATGCCGTGACGACACCAACGGACGGCAATCTGCGTGATTGTCGCTTCAACCGTTCTCTGCAATTCAATGCCATTTGCCAGCGGATGGGCACCCAGGATCTCAATCCCTTTGATGATTGGCATGCGTTCGTTCCACGTCGCAGGTTTGAAGCTGCGCGGAGAAGCCGTGCCTTCGTGGCTGCCGACGAACCTCAACGCCGGCCCGGGGCCGTCCATCACCAGAGTTGCCCCCTTGGTCGCGCCGACAAATGCTGCTCCGACTTTGGCTAAATCGAATATCAGCGGGCTGGTGATCCGAAAATGCTCGGCGCCGACCAGCACCAGGCTGCCATCGTTGTCGTCAATCTGCTGCTGCAGTTGAGTCGTCACATCGGGCAGCGCATCCAGATCAGGAATCTGCTGGCGTGTGCGTAAGGGCTGCGCCAAACAAACGTGCTGCAGAGAGAGTCCAACCAGTACAATGCGAAAGGCCCACATCATGAGTCAGTCTTCGTATAATGAAAGGAGTAAGGCTGAGGTGCGTTCGTAAGATCTTTGCACAGTTTTGCAGGTCGATTGCACGATGGGTTTATGCGGGCTTCACACACCATCGCTGAATCAAACTGGCATACAGGTCAGTTCCCTGCTTAAGCTGTTGCAGGCTGATCCATTCGTCATCCGTGTGAGCCTGTCGTATGTCTCCGGGGCCAAGGACGACGATATCGTCAAGTTCCGTGAAGCAGGAACCGTCGGTGCCATAAGCCACCGTCTGCGATGTGTCAGTCCTCGTCAGTTCAAGTAATTCGGCGACGTAGGAAGACTTCGGGTTGGTGAACAGTGATTCGCCCTCGAACATCATCCCGAACTCAAGTCCATGACTTTCAGCCAGCACCCGAATCCGGTTGACCAGCCCCGATGCATCAATAGAGGGCATCGTACGAAAGTAGACTGTGCACACGGATTGTGCCGGTGTGATATTCAGAGCGCCGGTGTGGTCGTTAATACCAACGTTCATGTTGATCGTCGGTGGCTCGAAACGATCGTCCTGCCAGGCGGGCTCGCTTTCAATCCGCAGGCTCAGGTCGCGCACGTCAGACAGAAATGGTATCATTGCCATGTTGGCATTAACGCCCTTGCCGGTGCTGGAATGTGCGGCGATGCCCTCAGACGTGACCTTCATAGCGCGTCCGCCCTTGTGGGCATGGACCACGTGCAACAGCGTAGGTTCTCCGATGATCGCCCGACACTGTCGCTGCACAATGTCTCGGTAGGTGTCAGACCTGGCGGCGATATGTCTGGCGCCAATCAGTCCAATCTCTTCGTCTGCAGTGGCAACGATGTACAGCGGCGAATCCAGCGGTTCGTTCCTGACGAACTCAGCGGCGGCCAGCATGCATGCCAGTGATCCTTTCATATCGCAGGAGCCCCGACCATAAAAGCGGTCTGACGTTTGATACGGTTCCCACGGGCTGCTCTCGGGGAAACTCCACGACTCAACAGGAACGACATCAGTGTGACAGAAATAGGCGAGGCCGCGTCCGGTGTCAGGTCCCCTGCGACCTATCACGCAGGACTTCGTTAGCCCCGCAGAGTCTTTGTATTCGAGCCATTCGGTCTGAAACCCAAGTTCCTGCAGACGCTGTTCGACCCATCTGCTCACTTGAACATTGGACGTGCTGCTGACTGAAGGGAACGGAATGAGCTCATTCAGATAATCGATACTTTTCATGAAAGTTGTTTCCAGGGGACCACTCAGAATTGTGTCAGAAACAACTTTGTGGCGGAGTTTCAGATACGAAAAACGGGGAAGTTGTTTTCATGTCGCCAGTAAATGGCAGGCGTCGTTGTATAAAGCTAAGATGAGCCGCTGTCGGTTTCATTTAGGTAAGGTACCACGTTTAATCGTGCGCTGACAATGAATCCGAATTTCTGTTGGATGTCGTGTTTTTGCCGTCAGTGTTTAGGAAATTGTTGAAGCATGTCTCAGCCGGTCGTCCACGAAATTCTCACGGAACTTGAGTCCCTGAGACTGATTGACCCTCATACTCACATCAACCCTCTGTCTGCTGCCTCCGAGACTCTCGCCGACATAATGGGCTATCACTACTACACAGAGCTGGCGCATTCTGCGGGTCTGTCGAAGGCCCAGATCGAGGAAACGGGGATCTCCCCCAAGGAAAAAGTCGGCCGACTCATACCCTGGCTGGCGACGATTGAAAACACGGTTCAGTACAGCTGGTTGCTGGAAATGTGTCAGACTTTCTTCGATTTCAGTGACGACCGAATTACAGAGAGTAATTGGGAGGCATTGTATGACGGATCTTTGGTAAGAATGCAGTCTCCGAACTGGGAACAGCAGGTGCTGGAGCAAAGCGGACTCGATCAGGTGTATCTCACCAATGATTTCGATGATCCGTTGAACGGATTTGACACAGCGTTTTATGTGCCATGTCTGCGGACCGATGACTTGGTATTCCATTTGGGAAAGGCAGAGGTCCGGGAACGCCTGCAGCAGTGTGCGGACGTCACTCCTGGTGATGCTGCATCGCTGAAAGATGCACTGGCGACGTTGTTTGCCCATTTCATCAGGAATAATGCACGGGCGTGCGCGATTTCACTGCCACCCTCCTTTGCGCCTCGGCCAGTTTCCACGGCCACGATTGACACTCTGGTCGGGAAGGTTTTTTCCGGAGCAGAGTTGACAGAATGTGAGTTAGATTCAATGAGTTGCTTCGTGTTCTGGAGCCTCGCTGAGCTGTGCGCTGAGCACAAACTTCCGTTTGACCTGATGATTGGTGTGAATCGCCGGGTGTTCGAATCTGGCGTTTTTCAGGGACAGGATTTGTATGACAAACGAGTGTCGTTGATTCAGTACAAGACTTTGTTCAACGCTTTTCCAGAGGTGACGTTTCCGGTTTCTGTACTTTCGGAAACCAGTAACCAGGAACTCGTCAGCTATTCATGGATTTTCCCCAACGTCGTAACCAACGGACATTGGTGGTATTCTAATATCCCTGTGTTCATTGAGAATGACACGCGAGCAAGGCTGCAGGCGGTCCCCAAAACCAAGCAAATCGGGTATTACAGCGACATGTATAAATTGGAATTCGCCCTTCCGAAATTCGCCATGTACCGACGAATTCTGTCCAGGTGCCTGGCCAACGACTTTGTTGTCGATCGAGGTTGGTCGGTCGAAAAAGCAGTAGAACTGGGGCAATTGGTGCTTCGCGGCAATGTGGAAGTTATTTTCGGCCCGGCTTAGTAAATTTCGTGCAAGTTAACGAATGGCCACTGGGCGATTTTACGTCTGAAAATACAAGGCTTACGATAGGGACAGTCGGCAAACCGTTTCTGAAATCGCTGTTTGCCGAGCATCGTGTTCGTGTTTTGTCTAGAATTATCGCATCGTACAATATTGCGTGGTATGTCTTTTGTTCCTGCCGGCTTCCTGAAAGTCCATCGGCCCGGAGTTAATTTCCTATGTCCCGTATCGTTCTGCTGAAAGAAGGTCAGGCGATTCCCTATGAGTTGACCGAATTTCCAGCCCGTTTGGGACGGCACCCGGACTGCACAGTTCAGCTGGACTCCAACATGGTGTCCCGTTTCCATGCGCAGATCGTCAGGCAGGGGGAACTGACACTGCTGGAGGATCTGGGCAGCGGAAACGGTTCGTTTCTCAACGGAAAGCAGCTTGAAGCGAGTACGCCGACGGCGCTTAATGATCAGGACCGAATTAAGCTCGGCCCGATCAAGTTTCGTTTTGAAGACGAAGCAACGAGCGGCGCGGATACCAGCCGGTTCATTCCTGGGGGGGGACTGGAACTCAGCGAGGACTCTAACAGCACCATCATGGGGGCCGCGGCCGCCGGTGGCTATGGCCTGCTGGACGTGCGTCCGGAGGACAAGCTGAAAGGAATTCTGAAGATCAACAAAGCCTTGGCCGGTACGGTCGAGATTAAGAACATAACGCCGCGAATCTTGGAATCCCTGTTTGAAATTTTCCCACAGGCCGATCGTGGATCCATCCTGATACGGTCCACGCCCGGTGGACCGCTGCTTCCTGTGGCCCAGAAGCATCGGGACCTGAACAACGACGAAACAGTCCGACTGAGCCGAACAATTCTGGAAAAAGTTCTGGAAGAGAAATCGGCCATTCTGTCAGCCGATGCTGCCAGTGATTCCCGGTTCAGTGCCAGCGAGTCTATCTCGAGTCTGACAATCCATTCAATGATGTGTGTCCCGATGCTGGATCTGGAGGATAATCCGTTCGGCGTGATCAATCTGGATACGCAGAACCCGATGAAGCGGTTCAACGACGACGATCTGCAACTGCTGCTGGCAGTCGCCAGTCAGGCGGCCAATGCCTATGAAAATGCCCGCCTGCTGGTTACCTACATGGCCAAGCAAAAGCAGGACAAGGAAATGGATATCGCCATGGGCGTGCAGCGGGCTCTGTTGCCGGAAAAACTTCCGGATGTCCCGGGCTATCAGTTCTTTGCCTCCTATGATGCGGCTCAGGCTGTCGGTGGTGATTACTTCGACTGTTTTATGATTGGGGATGACAAGGTCTGCGTATCGTTTGGCGACGTTGCGGGGAAGGGCGTCCCGGGAGCCCTGATCATGTCGAGAATGTCCAGCGTTGTACAGAACACGATGAGTTTTACTGACGACGTATCTCTCGCCATACAGCGAATCAACGACCACATGTGTCACAGCATGGTTGAAGGTAGGTTTGTGACATACATTCTGGGTGTTATCGACCTGAAAATGAATCGGATCACTCTGACCAATGCCGGGCACATGTCACCGGTTATCAAGAAAGCTGACGGGACGATCGAAGAATTCAGCGATGACATTATCGGCATTCCAGTCGGTATCATGTCCGGATATGGCTACGAAGTGGTGGAACGTCAAATCGACCCTGGTGATATCTTCACTCTGATTACGGATGGTGTTGACGAAGCGATGGACCCGGAGGGCAATCTGTATTCCAAGGATCGAGTGGTTAAGTTCATTGAGAACGGACCAGTGGACCCGGAACAGCTGGGAAAGGAAATGTTGGCGGACGTGCGTTCGCACGCCAACGGCCGTGCACAGAACGATGACATCACGATCATGGTCTTTGGACGAACGCAATAACGGTTGATTGCTGACGTTCAGCATCGAATAGACGGATTCTTTATGACCTCGATACTGGTTCAACGCTCCGTGTTTTTTATCCCAAATCGCGGTCACTCGGCATAGACACAGACATCCAGTCGTATCGTCGGTTGCTGTCTTATGCGGGACACGCCTCAGCAGCAGCGAGAAATTTGACCTGGCGAATATGGCTGTCCTTCAACAAGTCTTCGGCGACCCGCCACTGCCTTCGTGTTCCGTTAGCGGGGAAGTGACCACAATTGGGCGTCATGAAGACTGCAATGTCATTGTGCCGTTGCCCGCCGTCAGCCGTTTTCATGCTCGCATGTCGTGTGAAGATAATCGGTTCTTTGTCGAAGATCTGGGCAGTCGAAACGGGACCCATGTCAATGGTCGGCAGGTTCTTGAACGCACACCCCTGAGCGATGGTGACCAGCTTGAGTTTTCAGCACTTGCCTATCGGTTTGCGACTCAGGATTCGCCGTCGGAGGCGTCCGGCATCCGGGGAGTTCGAGCGAAAGTTATGAGTGGTGCAGATGCGGCCAGCGACAACGGGGATTCGATTCGCCGAAGGATCGTTTCACATGGCGATTCCATCTCGAGTGATGACCTGGGCTCCGATCCTGTGCGTGAGGAACAGGTTGTCAGCAGAATGCTGGTTACGAACGTCGGTGCGTGGCCCGTCCTGACGGGTGCGACTCAGAAGCTGAATCATGTGCTGCGAATGATCAACGGTTTGCGGCGAGCGATTGGGTACGATGATGTGATTTCACGCGCGTTGCAGAACCTATTTGACATCTTCCGGTCAGCAGAACGCATCGCGGTTGTTATAAAGCGTCAGTATTCCAACGATATCAGGGTCGCGGCCGCGGTGTCACGTCAAGCCGACGAAGAGGTACAGATCTGTCTCCCCGTGGTGCGCAGTTGCATGCAGAATGACGAGGCCATGCTGTATGTTGACCACTGGAAAGGCAGTGCTGCTGATGGCTCGGAGCTGGGTAATGGCTCCATGCGGTCAATTATCTGTGTGCCTTTGGTGGGACTGGCAGAACACAGCATCGGCGCCATTCAGATCGACTGCCAGAACGCCCGCCGCCCGCTGAACAAGGAACATCTTGAGCAGTTGATCGACGTTTGTCAGGTTATCTCTTTCGCTCTGGAGCAGGCAACTGCCGCAGAAGTGGAAATCACACGCACAGTGGTTGAGACGAATGTGGCATCCGCAGAACGATTCAGATCTCAACTTGCTCCCATGGATCCGCCGGCACTCAACGGATACAGAGTTGCTCATGAACTCATCCCGGCAGCGGAAACGGCAACGGATCTGATTGACTATCTCGTATTACCGGATGGCAGCGTGGCGTGTCTGCTGCTGGATGCGACCGGACGGGAGCCTGGCGCCTCCGACCTCCTGGCGTGGCTCGCACGACAGCTGATTGTTGCCGTTGCCGAAACAGGATCGAAACTGGAGGCAATTAGGCAGACCGAGCAGGTGCTTTCAGGACGACTCGGACAACTGCCGACCGTGACGTCTGTCGCTGTCATGCTGCTTGATCCGCAGTGTTGCAGTGTGACGATGTCGGTTGCGGGGCATTGCTCATTGTGGCGCATCGACGGACAGCAAGTGACAGAACTCGACAGTCCGGAGGTGATCGGTTCGCCGTTGAATCACGGAAGGCAGGTTCATCTGCAGTCTGAATATCAGTTGAATGATAACGACATAATTCTGGTGTTCAGCGGCGGAATCACAAAGCTGACGTCGCCGAGCGGATCAACTCTCAGTCGTTCGGAGACGGCGAACCTGATCGAGGAAGCCGCAATCGCCGACCGCACGGTCTTTGAGTCCCGGCTGAGGCATCTGCTGAATTCTTATCGCGGGGACGCCCCGCTGGTCGACGACGTGACATTCATGGTCATACACAGAGCCGGAATGTCTGAAACTATCCTGAGCCCGGCTGCCTCCGCAGTAGATTCCGAAACACGGCACGTATGAACAACGAAGTTTTCTGCGCGGAACAGATTCTCGGCCCCGATGGCAGTATCGCGCGTCGGTTGTCGTCGTATGAATCAAGGCCCGAGCAGTTGGCGATGGCCAATTCCGTTGAGCGGGCGATCCTGAATGGCCATCACCTTGTCGCCGAAGCTGGCACAGGAGTCGGGAAGAGTTTCGCCTATCTCGTGCCTGCAATTCTTGCAGCCGGGCAGCGCCGGAGTGAGGACGAAAAATGTCGCAGAATTATTGTGTCCACTCATACCATCAGTCTGCAGGAACAGCTGATCGGGAGCGACATACCTTTTCTGCAGGCTGTGCTACCCCTTGAGTTTTCAGCGGTGCTGGTCAAAGGGCGCGGTAATTACATCAGCCTTCGTCGCACCGGCAAAGCCACGCAGCGTGCTTCGCAGCAGTTGCTGTTTGAGATGGACGGCCAGCGTCAGCTGTCGAAAATCAGTGATTGGGCACAACAGACAACGGACGGTAGTCGCTCGGACCTGCCTTTCCATCCGCTGTCACAGGTGTGGGACGAGGTCTCCAGTGACCACGGCGACTGTCTGGGTAGAAAGTGTCCGACGCACAACGAATGCCATTACTATCGGGCCCGCAGGCGTGTCTGGAACGCCGATCTGCTGGTCGTTAATCACGCTCTGTTCTTTTCAGACCTTGCGTTGCGTCGCGACGGCGCCAGCATTTTACCTGATTACGACACCGTGATCTTTGACGAAGCGCACACCATTGAGGCAGTCGCAGCTGATCACCTGGGTCTGAAGCTATCCGATGGTCAACTCAACTATTTGATGAACAAACTGTACAACGACAGTGCCCAGCGCGGCCTGCTGGTCGTGCATAAACTTGAGAAAGCCCAGCGCCAGGTCATGAGAGTTCGGCATCTGTGCCGCGACTTCTTTCTGGCTGTCGACGACTGGTCACAGCGATTTGGTCGGAGCAATGGTCGTCTGGACCGGACTGTGGATGTGGAGAATCATCTGTCTGCAGCACTTGCAGAGCTCGCCGGTTTAATTGAGGCTCACGCAGACCAAGTTGATTCGGAGGGGGACAAAGTGGAGTTGAGAGCGGCGGCAACTCGCTGCAACGGTCTGGCCGACGGACTGACAGCATGGTGTCAGCAACGGGCGGATGATGCTGTTTACTGGATCGAAAAGTCCGGCGCCCAAAAACAGCGTCTGGTGTTGATGAGCGCGCCCGTGGAAGTTGGGCCGATATTGCGAGAGCAGTTGTTCAACAAGGTGTCCAGCGTCATCCTGACCAGTGCAACACTGGCCATTGGGGCTGAGGATTTTCGCTTTTTTCGCAGTCGCGTCGGTGTAACGGACGGGAAAGATGAGCGGCAGGGCAGCCCTTTTGATTATGAACGACAGGTTCGATTGATTCTGTCGACCAAGATGCCGGACCCTGCTGGCGCTGCACGCGAGTTCCAGCAGGAGGCCTGTAATCGCATTCAGCGCCATCTGCTGGAGACTAACGGTCGAGCCTTCGTACTGTTCACCAGTTACAGCATGATGACGTTTTGTGCTGAACGACTGCAGGGCTGGCTGGCGGAACACGACCTGACCCTCTACTGCCAGGGCAGGGGGATGCCGCGTTCTGCCATGCTGGACCGCTTTCGGCACGACGACCGCGCCGTGCTGTTCGGGACCGACAGCTTCTGGCAGGGCGTTGATGTTCCGGGAGATGCTCTGCAGAATGTCATCATCACGCGACTTCCGTTTAGTGTGCCCGATCACCCGCTGCTGGAGGCTCGTGTGGACGCGATCAAGAGTCGCGGCGGAAATCCCTTTAAGGACTATCAAATACCGGAAGCAATCATCAAGCTGAAGCAGGGATTCGGTCGGCTCATCAGAAGTCGTCAGGACAGCGGCCGAGTGGTGATTCTGGATCCTCGCGTGCTGACTAAATTTTATGGCAGACTATTTCTGAAAAGTCTGCCGGAATGCCGAGTGGAACTGGATGACGGTGAGTCCGTGGAAGCGATGGCGATGGAATAGCAGGGGCTTTGTCGGGAGGAGGCGTGAAACACTTCCGACCTTTACCTACGCGCCTATGTTCGAACGTTACAACGACGTGTCTGCCTCCAGAGTACGGCGTTGTCATGGTCGCCTGATTCGTTCTGTGATCTTCTGAATCGCCTCGCTCATTCCGACACGAGCTTCTGTAAAGCCGGATGCTGTCGGGCCCGAAGTCCGGACATAATCGAGTACGATTTTTTCAGCCTCCATGAACTCGGTACAGACGTCCGGGATTTCATTGGCAATTTCGGCGGGGATCACCGTAACTCCGTTACAGTCTCCGTGCAGCAGGTCCATCGGATACACAGTGATTCCCCCGACAACAACAGGGACATTTACAGAGAGTATGTGGCATGCTCCGTGTGAACAGCAGGTGCCGCCCGTAAATGCCGGGAATTTCAGTGCCCGGACCTGGTCGAGATCTCGACCGGTGCCTGACGTGATCAGGCCACTGCAGCCAAAGGCCTGATAGGTGGTACACATAACTTCGCCAAATGTGGCGGCAGCAGATGGTGCATCCAGGTCCTGAAATATGACAACAGGAGGGGCTGCAATATCGGCCAGACTCTCCAGTTGCCTGTCGATGCTGGAATACACGTCGCCATCGCGCGGTGGCGATAAGGCTCGAAACGTTGCTGTGGAGGCGAAGCCAACCATCGGTGGCAGCTCCGGAAAGCACGCATTGATGCTCTTGTTCATGTACCCACTGCTGCGCGGACGCACGTCAAACAACTCGATCACGTTGCACACAGTCGGAGTGTCAAAGCTCCGCAGTGCAGAAATCGTTTCTGATAACACGCTTGTCATGTCAGTTACTCATGCTGGATCAGGCAGTCGCGACGTGCTTTCGAACATCATTGTTCAGGACAGTGTATCGCCTTCCACTGGACCGTCTTTTGTCAAAGTCAGAATTTCAGGACCGGACTCCATCATCAACAGCGTATGTTCGAATTGCGCAGAAAGCGACTTATCCATTGTTCGCACCGTCCAGCCGTCGCTCTTGTCCAGACGTGTTTTCCACCCGCCGATGTTCAGCATGGGTTCTACAGTGAAACATGTACCGGGCGTAAGAATATCACGGCTCGACGCGAAGTTCGGGAAGTGAGGAATGCCGGGCTCCTGGTGAAACTCCTGCCCGATACCATGCCCCTGGTATTCTCGGACGACGGAGTACCCGGCGTCTGTCGCAAACGTCTGGATGGCGTGCCCGATCTGGCGAACTGTTCCTCCGGGCTTGCATGCACGTATGCCGACGAACAGGGCATCGAAGGTGGCCTGAACCAGGTCTCTGGCCGCTGTGCTCACTTCCCCGATCATGAACGTCTCGGATTGGTCCCCGTACCATCCGTCCACGATCGTGGTGATGTCGACGTTGACAATGTCACCATCGGAAAGCGGTCTTTCATTCGGAATGCCGTGACAAACCACTTCATTGACGCTGGTACAGATTGTCTTCGGGTAGCCGTGATATCCCAGGCAGGCGGGCGTGTGCCCATGATCCAGCGTGTATTGGTGTGCCAGCTGATCCAGCTGTTCGGTTGTGGTCCCTGCCTGTATGTGAGGCCGCAGAAAGTCCATCAGCTGTGCGTTGAAACGGCTCGCGTTCCGCAGACATTCGATCTGCTCCGGTCGCCTGTACAGCGGGATTTTCTTTAGCAGCGGCGACAAGTTCTTTTTTCTCCGGATTCGCCGTGAGCAATCGAGCAGCGTTAGACGGGACGCCGTTGATCGAAGGCGTGGCCCGGCCGCTGCTCATGGACAGCTCCATATGTTTGAAATGATTCGCTGGCGTTAAGAGGATTATTGTCGGCCAGTTTTCCGTGTCAATCTACGGATAGCTGCCATTGAGAAAAGACCGAACTGTACGGCGATATATGCGGCCAGTTTACGTTTTACGTCAATTCAGAGTACGATTGCCGGAATCAGTGTTGTTTTCGAGAAATCGTGGTATTTCTGTCAGACGGATCGACCGGATCGATTGTCCAGACTACGCGTTTGTCCTTCGCGCTCGCAGTCGGTCTGTACCGGTCTGCAGCGTGGTATTTTCATGATATCCTCCGCATGAGCGACGTCACATTTATTTTGACCGCTGACGCGGGGACACCCTTTGGCGCCAGCGTCACTGTTACCAGGCACTACCACAATTGAAAAGAAGGAAGAAAGTCAGTTTGTTTCACGGTTGTAGAGTGGATGTCGTTCATAATGCACACTCCGGCACTGTTGCCCGATTAGATTCTGTGAGCGTGCCATCCACTGAATTCGCCGTCAGCGGGCATGAGACTAAATTGTAGCGGTAGTCACGCGCCGTTCTGACGAAATCGTCCTGTTTCGTCAGGGCGTATGTTGACCGCGCCGCTGTGTCGGCACCGCCTCACTGAAATTCCGATTCGGGTTCCATACAAAGAACACAGATGCCAATTAACTCAACTCGCCAGCGTACCAGGAACCGGCGTCAACTTCTTCGCGTTGGAGTCGCTTCCGCTGTGGCAGGAACATGGACCCAATGTATGGCTGCGGCAGATATTGATGCCTTTTCTTTCGTTATTGTGAGTGACACGCACCTGGGACGTAATGATGGCGTGGCCCCGGAAAAACAGTTTCGGCAGGCAATCGCCGAAATTAACAGTGGACCAGCTGATTTTGTGCTGCATCTGGGTGACGTGGTCGACAAAGCCAGAGCGACACAGTATCCGCGTTACGTGGCGGCTCGCGCCGATCTGAAAAAGCCAATTCACGAAATTCCGGGCAATCACGACAGTGAAACGCTGTTTCAGCGTCACGTCACTGAACGTGTTGACAGATCATTTGACCACAAAGGTGTACGGTTTGTACTTTTCGCCAATGCCCACGCAGATTCTCATGATGGCTTTATTACATCCGAACAGTTGGATTGGCTGACGCATGAGTGTGACCAGGCAGCGATGCAGGGGCTGAAGATTGTGTTCTGTTGTCATGTGCCTGTTCACTCGAACCGCCATCCGGATCGGGGCTGGTACGTAAAGCCCGACAACGGTCAAACCGCGTTCTACCAGTTGATTGAAAAGCATAAGGGGCGAGTACTGCTGTGCCTGCACGGACATTTTCACAATGGGATTCGTGGCTGGCAGGATCATTATCAAGTAGTTGAGGTATTGTGTCCGTCACTTTGTTACAACCAGGACCGCAACCTTGAAGAACACCTCAGCACGGGTGAAACGTCCGGTTTCTTTGTACCGGAACTGCGGACCGGTTATGCGATCGCGAAGCTCGGCAACGGCAAACTCACCCTGCAGTACAAGCCCCTGGCCGGTGCGGTTGGTGCAGAGTACTCAGCCAAATGGAAATAAAGGTCCTGCAAGACGGAACGAAGGGAATCGATACAGGCAGATTCAGCTCACCCACTGCTCTCGATCGTCTGATGCTGTCTGATATGCCGACTTCCGATCTCATTCTTATTGTTCGTTCACCACCTCCGAATGCATTTTCCTGGCGCCTCCTCCCAGAAACAATACGTCGACTCCGGCGCACAGGAGCGAACATCCCTGTTCCGCATATGTCCGGACAGCATCTGCCGTAACGCCAAATGAACCCACAGATATGCCGGCAGATCTGCACGTGGTGATGACACGGGCGATCGCGGAAGTGATTTCGGGATCGGTAATCTGCCCCATCTTCCCGTAGCTTGCAGACATGTCATACGGTCCCAAAAGCACTGCATCAATCCCCGGCACAGCAACAATTTCCTCAATGTTGGCGACAGCGAGTCTATGTTCCGCCTGCACAATCACAGCCACGTGTTCGTTGGCGGACGCTACGTATTCGTCAAACCGGAAACCGTAACCATGAGCTCTTGCCAGGCCTACCCCGCGTGACCCGGCGGGCGCATATCGCGCATACCGGACAACATCGGAGACGATTTCCGGCGTGTTCGTCTGGGGAACGATAATACCCTGTGCCCCCAGGTCCAGCACCCGCTTAATCCAGCCTTCGTCGCATAGGGGCACTCGGACGATGCACGGTACACGGTCACCGACTGCCTGAAGAATCCCCAGGAGGTCTGTGGCGTCGAGCGGCCCGTGTTCCGCGTCAACGAACAGCCAGTCGAAGCCCACGTCTGCAAGGATTTCGGCTGTGGCCGCTGTTGGTAACGTGACCATTGTCCCAATGAGCGCGTCACCCGCTCTTAAACGCTGGCGAAAATCAGTCGGGTTCAATTCTTTGGTCTCCCTGCAAGAGGCGGAGCGAGGGCAATTCCTGAGAAGTCGCGATCGCGGTGCTGTGATTGTAGCCGATGAACCCAGTTTCTCTGTTCTCTAAGCAGTGTCAGGAGGCCCTGACAACATCACTGAAGCCCTGGGTGCATCACGCAGCAGTGCCAGGGGACTTCGCCCTGCTGGAAATTTTCGGATTCCGTGAATCTGTCTGATCCATTTGCCGGACTTTGACGTTGTTGTGGGCTATCAATATGATATCATTGTGGTATCAAGTCCGAATTATCAACGTTTCGAAGGATTTCGACTGATGAACCAGGAAAAACCGTTCCATCCCATGTCCGGCTGGATGCCTTTGTTTTGCGTAGTCACGCTGTTTGTAGCCGGTCCAGGTACCATTATCTGGTCTGTTCAAAATGCCGGCGGTTCCCTGGTGTTTCTGGGCATTGCGTTCATTCCTCTGGCGCTGGTTTCGTGTTTTGGGTTTATGGCGGTCGCCCCCAACGATTCCCGGGTGTTGTTATTATTCGGTGAGTACAGGGGGTCCGTAAAGAAGACCGGATTCTTTTGGGTGAATCCTTTCTTTTCCAAGAGAAAGCTGTCGCTGCGGGTACGGAATTTCGAAACAGGGTCCACTTCAACCCCGGACCAGAAAAATGACTTGGGGCAGGTTATCAAGAAGGGGGGGCGTACCAGCAGCAAACCTTCCAAGGTGAATGACAGGGACGGTAACCCGATCGACATTTCAGCCGTAGTTGTCTGGAAAGTCGTTGATACGGCAGAAGCTCTGTTCAAGGTCGACGACTATGAACACTTTGTTGAGGTTCAAAGCGAAGCCGCCCTGCGTAATCTGGCCAGTCGTCACCCGTATGACAGCGAAGATTCGGAAGTTTCACTGCGAGGTAACACCGTTGATGTGTGTGAGCAGTTGCAGAGTGATATTCAGGAGCGCCTGGATCAGGCTGGTGTGGAAGTCATTGAGGCACGCATCAGTCATTTGGCGTACTCGCCGGAGATTGCGGCAGCTATGCTTCAACGTCAGCAGGCACAAGCGGTCGTTGCGGCGCGAACGAAGATTGTTGAGGGCGCTGTAGGTATGGTCGACATGGCCCTGAACCATTTGAAACGAGACGGCATCGTGGAACTGGATGAGGATCGCAAAGCCACCATGGTTTCCAATCTATTGGTCGTATTGTGCAGTGACCGACATACGCAACCCGTTGTAAACACAGGAACGCTCTACAATTAGTGCCTTTTCGAAGACACGTCGCTTGTTCGGGATCGTGGGAATTTCAGCTGTTCGTTCGGACAGTTTTCCTGACCACGAATCAGTCCGTTGAGATTTCGGCACCTCCACCACGGGAGCCAGTGACTTGAGGATGGCCATGATAAAAGCGTCAGCGTGTGAGTCTGGCGGTTGCAATACCCACTTCGCTTCCCCGTGATGCGTACCCGTAACAAAAAGGAATGACCTCGTGAGCATCTACCAGCAGAGCTGGTGCAGTCCGTCTACCTGCTGAAGGGACCAATGGCCAGAGAATCATTTTTGCTCCGCACAGATCCTAAGATCCTGGCCGAGTTGCGTCGCTGGGCGGAAGACGAGCTGCGCAGTACGAATGGCCAACTCGATTTCGTGCTGCGCGCCGCGTTGCGCGACGCAGGGCGACTGCCAAAACGAGAGAATGAACACGGCGAATCCTGAGAGGCAACACACTTAATGCTGGGGCCGTACGTGACGGTTGGGGAATTCGTGGAAGGCGTTCGACTGTCAGCGCAACTGGCGGCAGTTTTTAGAGACTTTTTCATCCGACTGCGTATACGGGACGCGTTCGCTCGGATTGAGGGCGAGGGCGAGGGCGTGCCCGGTTGTGGCCTCCGTGGCGCGTGTGTCAGTCCGGTTCCAGCGATCGTACACCCCTTCAAACATTTTGAGACGTTTTGATGTTGCGTGGTTCCGCATATCGCGAAAGCTGCGGGCCACGTCCATTCGCACCACATCAGCCAGTGGGACATTATACCGGAGAACATTCCGGTTGGATTCTGCGGGGCGGTGAACGTGGCAGATTTGGGGAGCGGATCAACAGGTCAGGATGCCTTTCCTGTCTGTAGTACACCGACCAGAATTACCAAAACGCAAGTTGTTGCCGCCGGCGTGTCCGGTCCGCGAGCCGGGGTTATGGCGAACCCCTCTGATTGAGTGGCTTGTCAGCTGACCGTGACGCATTGTGCGTGTTCCTGTACGACGTGACTGTCGGGGCTTTGCGGTATACGTCGGTGCTTGCAGATCATTCGATCGTGTCGGCTGCCCGACATGTGTCTGGGGCCCGTCTGGCCACGGCAGGGAAGTGCCCATTACTATGGAACATCGGATGAACTTCTCGCCGGGGTGTTTCGTCCGGAATTGCTTGCTGATTCGGAGTCGTGACGATTGCGGACGAAAGACGTGCGGGGCATGGTTTCGGCGGCAGCTTGCTGCCTCAGGGCAGGCATGTTGTGGCCGTGCTGTGCCGTTGACCATGCGACACAGCACGGTGGCTCATGGTGTAGTATTTTTCCGCCGCAGGATTATGCCAGAGTTATTGGCGCATTCGACTTCGCAATGAGACCGCAGTGTGATCACGCCGCAAATTGTTCAGAGTTCGCGGGGCAGAAGCGGCCGATGAACAGTAGAAATCCCGGATCGATTCCAATCAGGTATTGGGGATTAATGAACACAACGATACGGCCAGACAGCGCCTTCCGTTGCTGGATCCAATCGACAGCCGGTCGTCACGACAGGAACATCAATCACTTGATCCTGACGCAGACCGGTTCCTGTCGGCGAGTCGGAGTACCTGGATTCTGACGGCAACCAGATGCTGCGCAGATTACGACAGGTATTCGGATCTCAGAATTCGAACACACCAACGGTTCCAACACGTATACAAAGCCGCCGGGGCATTACGGATTCTCGGTCCTGGAGATCAGCGTGGCGGTCGCTTTGTCGGGCGGACTGTGTCTGTCTCGCCTCAGGTGAACGGTGATCGCCGTCGAACCGTCTTCGCCAAAGACCCAGATTTCCTCAACATAGCGAGATGATATTACACGGATCTTTCGATTGGGCTCTCCCAGTGTGCCAATGACCTGTTGAGGATTCATTCCCTTGACGACGCGGCCTTCACGAATCGCAAGTTCAACATCGTCGCGTGGGAGGCTGGAAATCTGAGCGGCGGTCAGCCACTTGTTATGCAGTCGGATCCAGCCAAGGCGTCCCAGTCTCTGCTCGATGAAGGCAGCCTCTTTTGGCGCATCGTTCCTGGAAAGGAACCACGCTGTCTTCAGTAGGTCCACACCGACATCACGATGCATTGTATTCTGCCAGCGTTCGAAGGCGAACAGATATTCGTCGGCAATTGCGAGAGTGCCATCCAGCTCTCCGTTGTCGAGACGTTTTTCCTGCGCCTTCAGCCATCGTTGGATCGCCTGCATTGTTTCCCCCTGGCGCCCGAAGTCCTCCAGAATGTCGGCCAGCTCTTCCAGTTGATTTCGATTCAGGCGGGGTACGCTGTCCAGCCTGTCGTCCACAAACAATGCCTTGGTTTTTTCGATCGCCTCTCGTTCTTCCGGCAGTTCTGTCTCCAGAAGTTGAACGATCTGAAGACCGTTTGACGTATCCGGTTCTAGTTTCATCAGAATCTGTGGCAGTCGATGTATGCGGTACAGTCTTCTGTGCATCCTTTGCCGGCTGACCCTGTCGGCGGCTTCATATTCCACCACAGGAGTCTTCAGGAAACGTTCTTCAGCTGCCTGGTCCGACATCGGGTTAACACGATCCCAACCGGGCAGTCGCTGCCGCATGTCTTCAAGCACCTTATCCATTTGATTGTCTTCCGAATTTGCAGCCACGACTAATGCCTGAAAGCGTAATGCCTGGATTCGAGATGCGACCATACCGTCTTTTTCTGCCTGCAACGCCAGGCGCACCAGGCCAGCCGGATCGTTTCTGTTCTGTTCCCGCTGCAGTAGAAATGCGCGTTCCCGCAGTTTTACAATGTTGAGCTGCAATTCCTTGTCGTCATAGAACGCTGCAATCTCACCATACTCGTCAGCAATTCTGTACATGTCCTCGGGGTTGTCCGCCGCGACGCGATCAACTTTTCGAATCATCCTTTCGGTGTCAGTGGATCCGACCGCAATCCGGGTGACATCAAGTCCAAAACGCGTTCCCGAGCGATGCAGGATGCCGGAAACAGTTACTCGCTGTCCGGCCTTTACGTCGCCTGGAAGGACTGTTACGCGTTGGGGGGTGATCAGCATGGGCAGCTTGCTGAAACGGAACTGCCTTGACAGACGTCCTTCATATCGCCCGGAAATGCTCAGCATTGTCTTCCTCACCGACCATTCTCCCCACTTGTTTTGCGCTGCTAACAACTCCCGCACGGTCCTGGTCTGGCCCGGCGCAGATGCAGACTGTAACAGCACAAACGCCAGCAATACGCTTGTACGCATCGCTGCGCATGGACGCGGTCTGTTGATCATTGTGCGTTGCATGGTGGCGGGTCACTCTTCCGGATGGCTGTTGTTCAGCGCGTTAATGCTGGATGACTCGGTAAAAGCTGTGTGGGAAACCGCATCGTCAGTGCGGTGCTCCCACCGTTCAGACGCTTCAACGAAATCGCGTTGCCGCGTCAGAATGTGTGCGACATCCGAATCGGCGTCCTGTGAGAGACCGATTTCCTCGCAGTGAACAGGATGTGTCAGCAGTACAAATGAACCCGGATCGATTTGCAGCTTCCATGTATGCCGGGAGTCGGAGGAAGGGGCCGCCACTGAGCAGATCCGGCCTGCAAAAAGAACTCGGTCGTCGCCGCCGGCGTCCAGCAGATCCTTGATTCGGGCGACAGCGATCGTCACCTCAACTGAATGCCGTCCAGGTGTCGCCGGAAGGTCCATGAGAAACAGGTTGTCTGATGAGGGATGTGCGTGCAGGAACGAATCAAACACGAACGTACCTGAATTCGCCTGTTCACGCACAAGAATTTCAGCATCATTTACCAGAGAACCTTCCGAATCATAGGCCTGCTGAAATGCACTCAACAGACTGCCGGGCGCGATGCTGTTAATGGCTTGTGTCTCCTGCAGCAGGTTCAGAGTGCCGCGCCATTCCGGGTCGCTTTTCTTAAGAATCCTGCCGGCGTCCACCGCAGCGAGCAGGACAGTTTCCATCTGCAGGAAATCACGCCGCTCCAGCTGAACCTGGACATCGTCGGCGGACTTCAGCCACGCACGATGTGCTGCTTCGACAGCCCATTGATACGTCATCCAGTATCCCGTCAAGGCGACCACCGTGACCATCGCCAGCATCAACAGGCGAAACGGAGTGACCAGATGAAGTACTGCGGTTTTGACGTGGAACGACGGGAGTGATGGGCGCCAGCGAACATCTTCCTGTGATCGTTCGGTGTCAGCAGCACGTTCGGTGTCAGCGACTTCAGCAGATGAGACGGGGCGGTTTGAATCGTCGACCGCCTGTTGCTCGGATGGGGGGAAAAGTTCGGCAACAACGGCCACAAGGCGGTGACTGAACGTGCCCCCAAGGAATTCACTAGGTACGCTTGGTGTTGACGGATAAACGTTCGTCGGCAATACGAATACAGATTGATAGCAACTCTGACATTCGCCCTCAATCCATGTGGTTCTGCGCATTCCGCTGACAGGTTGTCCGCAGACGCACCGCACCTCATACGGAACGGCGACTGCCGCTTCTGCGCTGCCCTGAAGCTGAGCCTTGATTCGTTTCAGTTTTGCAAGGCTGAAAAGCATCTGATCGCCGTGGGATCGAGCCGGAATAGAAAACGTTATATCAGCTGCAGCGTGTTCTTCGGCAGCTGCGCCCACTTACCGTTTCGAGAACTTTGGATACCATCCTGAGCGTCCGTCAGGTGTTGCGAACCAGGCCTGTAGCGCCTGTGTGTCAGCGCAGCTCGACAAAAAACGTGCCGACGCCGGAAAAGAGTGATTGGGTGCCGGAATTTGTCTTTTCGTCAGGGTTAAGCAGCACTGCTGCGATCAGAACACCGAAGATGCCCAAAAAGAGTGCCAAAGAGGTAATCGTTCCGACAACCGCCAGCTTTCTTGAGCGGTCCGGAAGGAAGAGTCCGACAACGCTCAGAATCAACGATACAAGCAGAAGTACGGCGGTGGAACATCCCAGAATCAACAGTCTCAGATGAGCCGAAGAGTTGGCGTTCCGCGGGTCGAACGAGTCGATGTTGTCCGGAAGTTGATGTGCCAGCAGGAACAAAACCGCACAGAACAGGGCAGCAATCATGGACAGAATCACGCCGATTAACGCAACTGTGTTGGAAAGCCGGGGCCCTGGCGGATCATCGCTGAGTGGCTGTGACTGAACGGTCTCGGACATGCTCGAAGTTTACCCGACTGTTTCTCGTTCATAAAGCCCGCGTCTCAGGTCAGATGCCTCTTCCCGGAGGGAACCTCCGACACCCGCTGCACGACTCAGGCCCGACTTTACCCCGAATCACTGCCAGTTTCGCCCGTCTCGACGAATGTCTTTGCCTCGGATTGTTTCGGTAATGGCGGTTGGTATTATTGCAACTGAATACATTTTGTCTGGAGCAACGGTGCCATGGACGTGATTCGGGAGTTCCCCGAAGACATCCGTACACGACTGTCACAGGTCGCAGAGCAAATGGGAGTGGGCGAAGACGACCTGCTGCTGTCATTTGTCGGGGATGCGCTCGACGACTGCGAGAAGTCAGATCGGCGCGTGACAGTATCGGAACCCCCGTCGTTGTTCCCAGATGACGAGGTATTGGAAGCCACCCCTGTGATCGAGCCCAAAAACAGTCTGCCGTTCTCATTCATTGACTTGTTTGCGGGTGTTGGCGGTCTGCGTCTCGGCCTCGAGGCTGTGGGCGGTCGGTGTGTCTTCTCCTGTGAGAAGGACAAGTACGCTCAGAAGACGTATGTCAGTTGGTTCGGTGAAGATCCGACCGGTGACGTTACTGAGTTGTCCCGGAAGGGGATGATACCGGATCACGATTTGCTGGCGGCCGGATTCCCCTGTCAGCCGTTTTCAATTGCCGGTGTCTCCAAGAAGAACAGTCTGGGGCGGGCGCATGGATTCAAGGACCGCACTCAGGGCACGCTCTTCTTTCATCTGGCTGAAATTATCGACCGCATGCAGCCACCCACACTGCTGTTGGAAAACGTTAAGAATCTGCGGTCTCATGACAAAGGTCAGACATGGAAGACCATTCAAGGAACGTTGGAAGAACTGGGCTACGTTGTGTTCGATAAAGTCATCGATGCCGCGGATTACGTACCGCAACATCGGGAACGAGTTTTCATTGTGGGTTTTCGTCGCGACATCTTCGGCAACACGCCGGCTTTTGGGTTTCCTGCGGTACCAGAAGCAACTCGACCGAAACTTCGTGACATCCTTGAGTCCAGGCCTGACGAGAAATACACACTCTCCGACAAGCTCTGGGCTTATCTGCAGGACTATGCTGAAAAACATCGTCGCCGCGGAAACGGCTTTGGTTGCAGCATCGCGAAACTGAACGGAACGACAAGAACGCTGAGTGCACGGTATCACAAGGACGGGTCAGAAATCCTGATTGCTCAACGCAACAGAAATCCGCGCAGGCTCACGCCACAGGAAGCGGGGCGGTTGATGGGCTTTCCGGAGGCACTGGTGTCCCGGAAAGCTCAGGTCGTGTCTGACACTCAGGCTTATCGGCAGTTCGGCAATGCAGTTGTGCCGGCTGTTGTCACGGCCGTGGCAATTCACATCGTGTCCGTTATGCGAGAAGCCGTGGTTTCCCGATCGGGCAATGGTTGCGTCCTGAAAACAAAAAAACGCCGTCGTCGTCGTCTGGACAAGGTGGCGGATGAATTGTCTCGTCGAAAGCCTAAATAGTCGTCTGTTCAGCGGGAATACTTATTGAGTCGAAACTCTTCCTTGCCGACGATGGCTGAATCACTGAGGGCGCTAACAATGCAACGTTCACGAATTCACGCATTGCTGCGGGTGGCACTGACTGTCGCAGTCTGCACCTGTCTTTTTTCGGTGGCAACGGCGCAGAACGGTGCCCTGCCTGAATTCGAAGGCAGCGAGGCTGTGGTGTACAAACAGGTTGGAGATATCAGCCTGCGCATGTGGATATTTCATCCGACCGATCACGATGCCCGTAATGATAGTCGCCCCGCAGTTGTTTTCTTTTTCGGGGGGGGCTGGAAGGCAGGGACACCTGCACAGTTTGAAACACATTGTCGCTATCTTGCGTCTCGAGGGATCGTTGCCGCCACGGCTGATTACAGAGTGGCGAAACGGCACGGCATCAAGGCGGATGCGTGCGTGGAAGATGCCAAGTCTGCCGTACGCTGGCTCCGGCAAAACGCTTCTGCGCTGGGAATTGACGCCAACCGCATTTGCGCCGGCGGTGGGTCTGCCGGGGGACACACGGCGTGCTGCACAGCCCTGATTCAGGGTCTGGACGCCGCAGACGAAGATGTCAGCATATCGTCAGCGCCGAATGCTCTGGCCCTGTTCAACCCGGCCGTGCTGCTGGAACACTTGTCTGGTTACGGGTCAGGTGGGATTTCCCAACAGAAGCTGGCTGATATTGCCACGCGCACCGGTGTGCCCGCGGCCGAAATTTCCCCAATCCATCATGTCAGGCCCAACCTGCCACCGGTAGTCATCTTTCACGGTATGGCCGACAAAACAGTTCCGTACGCTACTGTCGAAGAATTTACGAAACGAATGCTGGCGGCTGGCAATCGATGTGAACTCAAAGGGTTTTCGGAGGCTGGACACGGGTTCTTCAACGCGCCTCGGGGAAATGATTCGGAACGTCGCGATCGCATGCATCAGTGGCATCAACGCACGCTTCTTCAGATGGACGCGTTTCTGCAGTCCCTGGGCTGGCTGGCCAGTGAAGGGACGATGCGTGTTGTTGACCACGACTTTGTTAGTTTGCGGGGCAATCTGGAAAACAGTCTGCGCCGCTTTGTAGTGCAGAAGGAGGGACACGTTGCCTTTATCGGTGGGTCGATCACGGAAATGGATGGGTATCGGCCCCGTGTGTGCGAGTGGCTGCAGCATCGATTCCCCGACACAAAGTTTGTGTTCACAGCCGCAGGGATTTCGTCAACCTGCTCCAACACCGGCGCATTTCGACTTCAGCGTGATGTTCTTTCTCACGGACCGGTGGATCTGCTGTTCGTGGAATTTGCAGTCAATGATGATCAGGATGCCGGGCATTCGGCTGATGCCTGCGTGCGGGGCATGGAGGGGATTATTCGCCACGTGCGGAAGCACAATCCCAGGTCCGACATCGTCATGACTCACTTTGTGAATCCCGGCATGGTGGAAACACTTCATACCGGCGGCACGATTCTGAGTGCCAGTCAGCATGAACGCGTTGCTCGACACTACAAGGTGTCGTCCGTGTATTTATCAAAGGAAGTGGCGCGTCGCGTCAGGCTGGGCACCATGACCTGGAAGCAGTTTGGCGGAACTCATCCCGGTCCGGCGGGAAATCAGCTGGCTGCCGATCTGGCGACGGCAGTTCTGTCCACCGGGTGGAGGGGGCTGGATGTTACGCAACTGGAGCCACGGATACACTCAGCACCTGAGAAGATGTTATTAGCTTCGTCTTTTACTGATGGAGAGCTGCTGCCACTTACAGATGTGCAGCACGACACGGACTGGCAGGTCAGCGAACCCGACTGGCAGAGTATCGCAGGTGGCAAACGATCTCGGTTTCTGGGCAGACCTCTGCTGCATTCAGATGTTCCGGGGGCGACCGCGTCGGTCAGTTTCGAGGGAACTGCGGTGGGTGTTTACGTTCTGGCCGGTCCCTGCGCCGGCCAGTTGGAATATCGAGTTGATAATGGCCAGTGGGAGTCTTCCGAACTCTATCATCGCTTCAGCAAAGGACTGCATTATCCTAGAACCGTCATCTTTGCCAGTGGACTGAAACCGATCAGGCACAAGGTGGAATTTCGCGTTGCAGCGACTCATCATGAGGTCAGTAGAGGAACTGCCGTTCGGGTGCTGGCGGTGGCAGTCAATCGTCGTCCCACATCAATCAGGTAAATGAACAGTTACGTAAGGCACAGACGCGATAATGGTGGTGTTTAGTTGACATCCGAAGCTAAGACAGTTCGTGCTGCCAACCCGCGATGTCCAGGGTTGTGCTGTTTCCAGCGCTGTCGATCAGCCGGCATCGCTGTTCCTGGCGAACAACTCCGATTCGATGCAGCTCCTGAGGGCGTTCCGGGTCTGAGTTCAGTCTTTTAAAGTCGGCGTGGCTCACGGCCAGCAGCAGTTCAAAATCTTCACCGTCGCTCAGAGCCTGCGTCAGGGTTGCATCGCCTTTGTCGACAGGTACGTCTGCATGGATCGGCACACAGTCCGCCTGCAGGTCGGCCCCGGTTCCACTGGCTTCCATCATGCGATGCAGATCGATCGCAAGACCGTCGCTGATGTCCATCATGGCGTGGACCTGATAGTTTTGCACCAGCCACTTCGCAAGATCCAGTTGTGGGGTAAACTGCAGGTGTCGCCCCTTCCGCAGACTGCCACCAAGCGGTCCGGTCACCAGCAATACATCACCAGGTCGGGCTCCGTTTCGCAAAACGGGTCGCGCCCCTATCGGTACACCGGTCAGGCAAACATCAACCGCAAGCGGTCCGTTCCACGTGTTCGTATCTCCGCCAGCCACACAAAAGTTCCAGCGTGTCGTGAATTCCTCAAAGCCGGTGTACATCCGTTCCAGAAATGTGTGCGGGGACTCCATTACCCTCGGCACGGCAAGAGATACAAACGCTGCGGTTGGTCGGCAGCCCATGGCGGCCAGGTCACTCAGATTCACCGCCATTGCCTTGCGGCCGAGCAGCTGCGGAGAAGTTGCTTTCAGGTCGAAGTGCACTCCATCCAACAGCATGTCAATGACGACCGTCTGCTGATGGGTGCCGGAGCAGTCAAGAACGGCGCCGTCGTCTCCGATTCCGACTTCTACGGGTGAGGTAATCGGAAACCTGCGTTGCAGCGAACGTATAAACTTAATTTCGGAATTCATTTACCAGCGGAACAATCCGGTGCCCCACGTCAGTCCGGCACCGAATCCGCACATCAGAACAAGGTCGCCGGGTTCAATCCGGCCCTGTTCGAATGCTTCGTCCATCGCCACCGGAATCGACGCGGCCGATGTGTTTCCAATTCGGTCCAGATTATTAAATACCTTCTCGGAAGGAATCTGCAGTACTTTCATGGCGTGATCGATGATTCGGATGTTGGCCTGATGCAGTACAAACAACTTCACGTCGGCCACCCCGACGTCCGCCTGCATCAGAACCTGCTCAATGGTTTCCGTGACTACCTGAATCGCCCACTTAAAAACGTTACGTCCATCCATTTTCAGATAGTGCTGACCATCGGCAACCAACTCCGGAGTCAGCGGACGAAGGGTGCCTCCGACCGGCCGGTCCAGCAGGCTGCCACCAGCACCGTCAGCGCCCAATTGATAACGAACAAGCCCCTGCTCTGTCGTACCGCGTTCCAGTAGTACAGCACCGGCAGCGTCACCAAACAATGGAGCCGTACCCTGATCATCGGGCTGAACGATTCGGCTGTTAACATCGGCTCCGATTACAAGTGCCAGTTTTGAGTTACCGGTCGCTACGAACTGAGCACCTGTTGCCAGAGCGTACATGAAACCGGAACAGGCGGCCTGCAAATCCATAGCTGGCGCATCCAGCCCTAGTTTTTCCTGCACCAGGCAGGCCGTCGAGGGACAGGTGAAATCCGGCGTAAACGTGGCCACCAGGACCAGATCGATGTCCGATGGATCAACATCGGACTTGGCAAGCATTCGCCTCGCTGCCTTGACCGCCAAGTCACTTGTGCCTTCTTCCTCAGCGGCATATCGACGCTCCAGAATTCCGGTACGTTTCTTGATCCAGCCAGCCTCAAATCCGTACTGTGCTTCAAGTTCGCCGTTGGTCACCACGCGCAGCGGAACGTAGGCTCCGATAGCACGAATACGGACACCCGTCAGCTGACAGGTGCGAGGAGACTTCTTAAACAGCAGACGGTCCGGCTCTGATTCTTGAGCCTGTGTTTCGGGCTGCTTTTCTGGTTCGTCGGATGCAGACAGTTCCACTGCACTTTCGACCGTAGCGGAGTTCAATGGGTTCATAGACAAAGTCCGCAGTCACCGTGGAGCAAGTGTGACGGAGGTTCCAGCAAATCTGTGCGAAAACAAAGTTTACAGGCAGCGGACAGAATTTATAACCTTAACACGACCGGCTTGCTCAGCCTTCGCAAACGCCGGATTTTGCCGGTGCTTTTCGGGAATCGTTCGGTAATCTCTTTGTTTCCTGTACTTGTGAATCGTAGATCCCCGTCTTTTTCCGTGTGATTCAGTCACTGACCGACGGCAGAAAACATTCTGCCCTCACACGTCCAGCCCGCAACACTTCGGAGCGTACGACGTTTGTGCGTCAAACGTCCATCCCCGCCAAAAAAACGGCCGGCATGTGTGATGTCCCGGACATTCGCGGAAGAGCGTTTCCTGGTCAAACGTTGTGTCTGAAACAGGATCCGAGTGTCGCTCAACGAAATTAATGCGGACCCGATCTGGATTCCTGTCCGCGGGGCGGGAAGCGATACATCCCCAACAATCCTCATGACGCCTTTGATCGTACCACGACTTTGTGGCGCTCTGCAGTTCCCCTCATCCATTCGCGAGTCTTGCCCCCCGATCAGCCGATTTCCACAAGGAACCGGAGCGAATGGACTGTTGCTCACGGCCGATACCCACTCGCGGAGAGATGCAGGATGCGTTCACTCACCCCGATCGCCGTTTTTGTCGTAGCGATAATCACGTTTCACAGCCGGTGCTGCGCTCAACTGAACCATGTCACCCCCACAGACACCACCACTGTCTCGGCAACAGTCCAGTATCACGGCGTGAACGGTTACGACCAGTTTAGGCAGGATCCTAATCCTGGAAGCCCTGGGTCACCCGGTTACGGATTCAAGCATTTCCCTTCAAAGCCCCCAAGCTACACCACGTGGCATCGTCCCAAATCGTCGACATGGACCAGAGGTGTGCGTTGTGTTCCGCAGAGCTTTCGTCCTCGTGGATTCGGGAATCTGTTTGCACGGCCCTGTGATCCGTTTCGCATGGACTACACGCCGCACTCTTTGACTGAGCGTGCCTCAAAGTACGGTCCCGGCTACTGGCTGAATCCGCCCGATCAGCGTTGCGATCACTGCAATACCTGTTTGAACTGACCGGCCTCACTCTGTTCGGTTGGGCGAAACCGTATTACGTAACGTCCGGTGTCGGGGCACCATTGCTTGATGCCGCGTAACTGCCGCCTGCGTCTGATCGACCGACTAATCAACCTGAATCTCAGGTCGATTAGACTCGGCAGAGGCGTTGTTCAGAAAATGGGGCGGTCCGTTGGAAGAGCCTTCATCGCGTCTGCGAACCACCTGAGCTCCCAGTCCGTTCAGCTTGTATTCCAGACGTGCGTAGCCGCGATCAAGGTGATAGATCCGTCGTATCTGCGATTCACCATCGGCTGCCAGTGCCGCAATCACTAACGCCGCGCTCGCGCGCAGGTCAGACGCCATGACGCTTGTTCCGGTTAGCTGGCGGCCACCGTCAATCACCACAGAGGCGCCTTCGCGGCGAATTACGGCTCCCATTCGCGCTAGTTCGGGCGCATGCATGAAGCGATCGGGAAAGACACGATCGGTAACGATGCTGACGCCGGGCACCGTCGCCAGTAACGCCATGAACTGCGCCTGCGTATCTGTCGGAATACCGGGAAACGGCAGCGTGGCAAGCTCGACGCTGTGCAACGGGTCGGATACAGAAACATCAATTCGATGATGGGCGACGTGAATGGCAACACCGATGGCGCGCAATGCCTCAATCACGCTGGTCATTTGCCGGGGTTGGACATCGTGAATGGAGATCGTTCCACGTGTGGCAGCGGCCGCAATGGCATAGGTCGCCGCTTCGATTCGATCCGGTATAACGGTGTGTGTGATCGACATCAGACCATCCACACCTGTGATTTCTATGGTGGAAGTTCCGAGTCCGCTGATTGTGGCACCCCCGCTGTTGAGGAATCGGCCCAGATCCGCGACCTCGGGTTCACGGGCCGCGCCACGAATGACCGTACGACCCTTGGCAAGGCATGCCGCCGCCATGACGTTGCATGTTCCCGTCACTGTGCTGCCTCCGGGACCTCCCAGAAATATGTCTGCTCCACGCAGTTGTGGAGCTTTTGCAATTACGTAACCGCGCTCGATACGAAGGTCCGCTCCCAGAGCGGCCAGTCCCTTCAGGTGAATATCAATCGGTCGATGACCGATATTGCATCCGCCCGGCAACGATACAGACGCGCGACCGAATCGAGCCAGCAAAGGGCCCAGCACACAGACGCTGGCACGCATTCGACGAACCAGGTCGTAGTCCGCATGCTGAGAGGTGATGTCTCGTGTGTCGATACCCAGCGTGCCCTTGCTGCGTTTGACGTCAGCGCCCAGACTTTGCAGCAGCAACGACATCGTCTGAACATCAACAAGATCCGGTACACGTTTGATGCGCACTTCACCGGTGACAAGAATTGACGCGGCCATGATGGGCAGAGCCGCATTCTTGGCTCCGTCGACGAAGACGTCGCCCTGCAGCGTGCTTCCTCCCTGAACAACCAGCGTCTCCATGATTCAACTCCGCTCTGCCGACACGACTCGGTCGTCACCGTTTAAATCCTGATGAATCGTAGTTCTTGCAAAACCCGCGGTGCGGAATAGTTCGGCAACAGTATCACACTGTGCCGGGTCGACTTCGATGGCCATCCATCCGTCAACAGTGAGCCAGTTACAGGATTCAGCGATGAGACGTCGGGCCAGCATCAGTCCGTCAGCACCGGATACCAGAGCTTCACGAGGCTCGTGGTCGACGATCTCGGGCGATAACGTCAGCATTTCGTCGTCGCGAATATACGGTGGGTTACTGATGATACCGTCAAATTGCCCCGCCTGCTCGGCTGGAAGCGGAGCGTAGCCGTCGCCGTGGTACAGGGTGACCTGATGTTCAACATTCTGAGTTGCGACATTCTCTGCAGCATACGTGACTGCACGTCTGGAGAGTTCAGTTGCGAAAACGGACAGGCTCGATCGCTGCTTTGCCAGCGTAACGGCAATACAGCCGGAACCGCAACCAATCTCGCAGATTCCAGTGGCCTGCTCGGCGGGAATATGATCGAGACAGACATCCACCAGCGTCTCCGTTTCCGGACGAGGTACAAGGACGCCCGTTCCGACAGCGAAGTCTCGACCATAGAATTCCTTCTGGCCGGTGATATAGGCAAGAGGTTCTCGGTTGGCACGCCGTTTGACAAAATCACGCATCCGAGCGCGTTCGCTGTCTTGAATCGGTGTTTCGAAATCGGTGTACAGATGGATGCGCTGACAGTTTCGGGCATGAGCCAGCAGCAGCTCAGCTTCGAGACGCGGCGATTCCACGCCCTTCCGCTGCAGAAATTCTGCAGTCCACTGCAGAATTCGCTGCACCGTCCACACGTCATCTTTCGGTGCTGTCCAGTCGTTCATCCTGTGTCGTACCGCCGGTCATGTTGCCTGCCAGCAGAACCTTGTAGCAAATCCACGACTCCGACACCACGTTGAGTGGCCCAGCGCATCTGCAGCAGCCATTTGAGGATGCGATTGACCTGTCCGCGAACCAGATCTGTGAGTCAGGAAGGACTATCCCCCTTCAGTCGTTCCTGCCGGTCAAATTCCAACAGCCCATCCACAAGTTCCTGCATTTCACCAAGGATAATCCGATCCAGCTTATGAATGGTCAGACCGCAGCGATGATCGGTGACTCGGTTCTGCGGAAAATTGTAGGTGCGAATCCTGGAACTGCGGTCGCCACTTCCGACCAATGTGCGACGGGCTTCTGCGCGTTCCGAGTTGATAGCGTCCTGTTGCGCTTCCAACACGCGACTTTTCAGCACCCGCAGTGCCTTGGCGCGGTTCTTGTGCTGACTTTTTTCATCCTGGATTTTGACCACGATGCCCGTCGGCAGGTGTGTCATACGCACCGCGCTTTCGGTCTTATTGACCTTCTGGCCGCCCGGACCGCCCGCCCGCATCGTATCAATCTGCAGGTCATCCGGTTGGATGTCAATTTCAACATCCGTTGCCTCAGGCAAAACCGCCACTGTTGCCGCGCTTGTGTGGACTCGCCCCTGAGTTTCCGTTTCCGGAACGCGCTGCACGCGGTGACCTCCGCTCTCAAACTGCAGCTGGTGAAAGGCACCGTCGCCGCTGATTGAACATACCACTTCTTTGACTCCACCCAGCTCCGTCGTGTTGTGTTCCAACAACTCGACCTTCCAATGCTTCGTTTCACAGAAACGCATATACATCTCGTACAAATCCCGGGCAAACAACGCCGCTTCGTCGCCGCCGGTCCCGGCTCGGATTTCCATGATCAGTGACCCGCGAGAAATCGAATCGCCGGACATTGCCAAATCCTCCAGCTCTTCCGCCATTCCGTTGCGTTTGCTTAACAGGCCGTCCAGTTCTTCCTGGGCATAGGCCTTTGAGTCCGCATCCGATTCCTCATCTACCATCATCTGTGCGGCTTCGATATCGTCTTCCAGTGAGTGAAATTCCCGGACAGCGACTGCTATCCGAGAGAGTCCTCCCATCTCCTTCTGAATAGTCAGCATTTTATCGACGCTGCACAGAACGTCCGGATCCAGAAGCTGCTGTTCAAGTTCGACGTACCTCGCAAGTTTTTGTTCAAGGCTAGGAAACATGTTGGTGTCGTCGTTCGGTAAGGGGGGATGCCGTTCGGAAGATCACTGACTTAATTCGTACTCGCCATCATAGCACTGAGTAGCAGCCACGGCCCAACGGAGTGGGATTGGCGGGTCAGGGCTGGGTGTCGTTATGCTTAGGGCAGCAGATTACAAAAACAAAGGACGCGCACAGATTCCTGCGCACGTCCCGGCGGTCAGTCTTGAAATTGAAGTTGCTATTTTGCGTCTTCTGTGGCCGTTTCTTCGGTCGCTTCCTCTGCCTTCTTGCCCCAGTTGTATTTCTTCTGAAACTTTTCAACACGACCGGCAGTGTCAACAAACTTCATTTTGCCAGTGTAGAAAGGATGAGATGCTGACGTGATTTCGACCTTAAACAGCGGGTACTCTGTCCCGTCGTCCCATGTGTCGGTTTCTTTGCACTGAATCGTCGACTTCAGCAGAAACCGAGTGCCGTTAGAGGTGTCCTGGAAGATGACATCCCGATATTCCGGGTGGGTGTCCTTTTTCATTGGTTCATGGCCTTTTCGGCAATTGTCAGCCGGTGACAAGTACACCAGCGTGCGGACAATGCTGAGAAATAAGATGATGGTAGAAAGTCGGACTGAGACCATTGCCTCAGTCGTTACGAACAGTCGGTCGAAACTGAGCTCGGGCGTTCACCGAACGCGGCTTTCGGCTAAAAACATATCAATTCCACAGTCGACGCGGAGGAGTGTAAACCCGAAACCTGAAATCGGCAAGCAAAATCGCTTGGCTTCAGTCAACGTCGCGGCGAGTTACTCGATTTCGAGAGACTGTTTGTCAAAACGGTGGCGACGAGGGTGATTCCCAATGTCTAGTCTGCGATCAGATAGATGTGGTCCTGAGTTCGCAGCAAAATGTTTCCGTCCACAAAGACGGGAGTAGCTATGGTATGTTCTGCGGCGACTTTGTTGCTGGCCAGTACGTTGAATTGGTCACCGGCAGCATCCAGGACGAAGACCGTGCCGTCCTGGCGAGTGACGTACAGCTTCCCGTCTGCCAGAACTGGTGAAGCCCGAAATGTCATGCGGTGTTTCTCGAGCTGTCCCGACCAGATCGTTCTGCCGGTCTGCAAATCCAGACAGTCGACGGTCCCTCGAGCCGTCTTAACGTCTCTCAGAACATAGATGCGATCGTTGGCGATGGTCGGCGTGGGCACATCGGCTGCAGTTTCGGCGTTTGTCCACATTACGTGAGAACGAGTGACATCCCCGGAGCCGCCCATGCGGATGGCGGTCAGCGTGCCACCTCGAGCGTAGGGAGCAATCACGACGCCGTCAGCCGAAACGGAAGAACTGATTGACCGAAAATACTCATTGTGTTCCGGGTTCAAAGTGCCGAATCGCCAAAGTTCGTCACCACCGTCCGCGTCGTGGCAGGTGACGTAGTCGGCGCCGGTAACAATAATGACTTCCCGGCCTGACGGGTCTGTGGTCACAATCGGCGTGGTGTAGCTCTGGGCTGCCTCCCGCGGAGCGTCAGTCATGCGATCTTGCTTCCACTTCAGTTTTCCACTGGCTCGATCGAATGCCGCCAGATACGAAGGCCCGCTGTGCATCATCGTGATGACGACAGCATTCTTGGTGAGTACTGGCGATGTTCCCAGGTCCCACCACAACGTCTCGGCGGTAACCTGCGCAAAACGTTCAAAGACGTTTGTTTCCCACTGCAGATCACCAGTCAGGCTGAAGCAACCGAAATCGCCGCTCTTGAAGTAAACGAACACTCGTTTTCCGTCCGTCACTGGCGAGGGATTTGCGCCTGTGCCGTCTTTGCCCTGCTTGCCGTCGATGGACGTTCCCAGATTCTTTGCCCAGCGTTCCTCGCCATCAATGCCCAGGCATGTCACCAGGTTCTTTCCCTCAACTGTCGTCGTAACGAAGATTGAGTCGCCAAAGACTGCGGGGGTTGAGGCTCCGACGCCGTTAAGCCGGTACGACCAGGTTACGTCGTCTGCTGTCCAGGAGGTCGGATACTTATGATCGTCGGCAACGCCGTTCCCGTTCGGTCCGCGCCAGCCGGGCCAGTCTCCGGCGTGAACTTGTGCAGTGAGGAGCAGCATCGCTGCGAGAAATGTTACGAGCCGCATGCCGAGAGTCTCCGGGAGAATGTGCTGCATTCGGAACCACGATGGCGTGTGTTGCCAGCGCACCGTTTTCGGTTAGACACCATGGGGATGTTTCACGACCAGTCTGTTGATCTTTGCGGTCGCACCGGATCTTAGTGAACATTTGAAGCGGTACCGGCCCCATCCGCCTGTTGTTCTTCGTTCGAAAAGTCAACCAGCGAGCCGAATGTGCCGGACATCTGTACCGATCCGCACAGCAGAGTCATACACGTCAGCATAGTGACATAGATGAATTTGCCTGCGTAGTTGCTGACAGTCAGACCGAAAAGTGAGTGTGTTCCCTCAATGGGCGGAGCGACTGCTCCCCAGACAAGTACTGTGACGAACATCAGAAGCAGTGCACCGATGAAACCACCACTCCGCAGAATTCGCGTCGCCTTCGCCCAGTTCACGGCAAAAGACCAATAGGCCAGCCACGCCAGCAACGGCAACCACGGAAGAACCGCCCTGGCAAAGGCGACTACGACAGCCAGCAGCGACCAGAGGACGTTGATCAGACTTTGAAGAAGTTCAATTACGGAGTCCATGAGTATTCACAGTTGGGTTGAGGCGGACTAGTGAAAAGTGCGAAAGCAGAGCAGCCGAAGGAGTCTAACCGACCGGAAGTCGATCTTGAACGCCGCCATTTTCCATAAGGCGCGGTTTTCCATGATTTTGGAAATTATCTGTGCGTACAGGATGTGGTGAAAGTATGTTCCGGACTGGACGCTCTATGTAATTCCACGCACTTCCGGTCGCTGGGGCAGCGAAAACACTGCAGGCGGCCGGCTATGTTTGTGCGGGTGCTGTCATGCAGAGTTCAGGAGTGATTTTTTCGCAGAGACTGCCACAACGAGGAATTTTCAAGCTGAGGGTCGTTTTCGGGCCCGAATAAGCGTCTTGTCGCCGTCAGTGCGGACGTCAGAGCGGAATTGCGGGACAACGTGGTCGTCGTCGCACTTTCGCCTTCAGCATTACTGTCGATATCAATATCAGGCGACAAAGTCAGCGGCGTGGCGACCACTGAAATTTCATGTTCCCCTGGCCGGCATCAGCAATGACGACGCCAGGGTCGTTCCCGGCGGCAGGAGCAAAGAAAACAAGATTTGCGTCCTTGCTGTCCAGTGGATCCGTCCGGATAAACAATCAGCAGCGCCAACTCCATATCGGTTTAGCGGCTGGCGAATATCGCTATCGCTCCGGGCAATGATCTCTACAACATCACGGGGCCGCCACCGTTTTGAGCGGATGTTAGCGCCGCGTCCAAAACCTGTTGCGTCTTCAACGCAATATCCGGCCAGTGCGAATCCGTTTTGCCGCTCAGCACCAGTGACGAGAAGTTGCGGAAAAGCTTCGTTTCCTGAGTGTTTTTCCCGTTGTTGCTGATTTCTGGTACAGATACGGTTTGCAGATATTTTTCCATCGTGAAGCGGCAGCCGTCGGCGACAAAATCGTGGTTAGCGACGTCAAAGGAAACGGTGTTGTCGAGATACGGCAACACAAAGTCTTTCCATTCCACGTAACCCTTGGTTCCGCTGATGTTAACCCATTGCTGGTGGTTACCTCGAAAGGAATTATAAAACGTCGCCGACGTCCCGTTTGCAAAGTGCAGTTCGCCCTGAAATTCCATAGGTACGTTGTTGGGACTGTCCGCCCGTTTGGCACCGTACAGAATTCGACCACGCACTTCCGTCGGCATCTCGAAGTTCATCGCCCACAAAGAAATTCGAATTGTGTACCATCCGAGGTCGCCGAGGCACCCGGCTGGCTCCAGATTACTACTGGCCCGAATATTGCTGGCCACCCATGCCTCGTCCGCACAGAAACTAAACTGGCTCGCGATGCGACGGATTTCGCCCACGCTGCTGCCATCGTCCAGCGTCTTTCTAATCTCCGGCAGACGAGCACTATGCATAAACATCACTCCGTCCATGAACTGAACGTCGTGAGCGTTGCAGGCATCGATCATCGTCTGCACGTCATCGGCAGAGACTCCGCACGGCTTTTCCACCATGACGTGCTTGCCAGTGTTTGCAGCTTTAACGACCCATTCCGTGCGAAGACCTGTTGGTAGCGGAACATAGACAGCATCGATGTCGTCTCGACCCAACAGCTCTTCGTATGTGCCCAGCGCATCCACCTGATGAGCGACCGGAACAGATCCCTGACATTCGTCAATGAATGCCTGAGCCTTCTCCACAGAGCGACTGGCGACGGCCACCACTTTGGCGTTGCCGGATGCTGCAATGGAATGCCAGTTCTTCATGGCAATGCCGGCTGTGCTCAGGATTCCCCAACGGCACAATGTTTCGCTCATTATCTTTGTTCCTGTAAGTGCTTAGCGATCACCGCAACTGTCTGTGAAAAGAGAGTTCGAATTCCGTTGTCTGGCCGGACGCGTTTATTCTGATGAGCGGCACGGCCTACTGATCGACAATTGACAGCGTTTGTACCCGTGGCTCACTGTTCCAGGTTTTCGGACTGGCTTTCAGTAACCCTGCGGGCGGATGGTCCGGAAAAAACCGCCAAATCGCAAGTCCGCGACATTTGCGACTGATAATTTCAGGGAATTCCTCATGTGATTAACGTCCTTCATGTGCAGTTGCTCTCTGTTCTTGAATATCGTATTTCGTCGGACGTTGGGGGGCTGTAACGAATGTTGGTAAAGTTGGAGGTGAGGTGACCGGGGGGAGCAAAAAATGAGTGATACGCCGGAGCTTGTGGCGTAAGCAAAGTGCAGTCCCGGTCACCTACAAGTCCAAACACACATTCCGTTACTGCACCCGTTCGTTACGATGTTTCCGCAACGACGTGACAGGTCGTGTCTCAACGAATAAAGTGAATCATCGCCACAAGTCAGAGCGGCCCTTCACGGCGAACGTGACAAGACCGACGCGCCGGGGATATCCCACGCTGCCCATCGCCCCGAGACTCGCCCATGCCGTTTGATGCGAGTGTCATCCACAGAACACTGTAACACACCCACACGCTGCGTTGCTGATCGATGACGCAGCAGGAATCTCCCCATGAAAACAAATCGCAACGCATCAATCAAAGTTATCTTGGTAATAACGCTGACGTTTGCCGTGGTTGGCTGTTCCGGCACACATCAGCCGACAGAGGAACTTCCGCTGTCGAATGAGACCGTCTCAACTCAGGCGACGAGTAATGAGGCGGGGAACGCTGAGTTAGAGCCGTACGTTCCGTTTAACTTTGTGAAACCGAATCTAAGCGACCACGAGATTCGCGACGGCTGGATCAGCTTATTCGACGGAGCAACGCTGTTCGGGTGGGAGGTCCCGGAGGAGACGAACTGGCACGTGGAAGATGGCACAATTGTGGCTGACAGCGGAAAACGAAGTCTGCTGCTGACTCCGTTTGCATTCGACGACTTCCAGCTTCGCTGTGATTTTCATCTGGAGACAGGTGGCAACAGTGGAGTTTTTCTCCGGACTGCCGAAGGAGCCGGCAATCCGGCTAAGGACACTTACGAATTGAACATCTGTGACTCGCACGAATCACATAAGACAGGCAGCCTTGTGGAGCGACATGTTACAGAAGATGTTCCCGCGGTGGAAGGCGACTGGCACACGTTTGAAATCCACTGCGAAGGGCTTCACATCACGGTGAAGCTTGACGGAAAGGAGATCGTTGATTTTACTGACCAGTCGGGCAATCCACGCTCTTCGGGCAGGATCGGTCTACAGATGAACTCCGGGCGCATTGCGTTTCGCAACGTCTTTCTGCGTCCTTTGAACAGCATGGCCCTGTTCAATGGAACGGATCTGACGGGCCTGCGAGAAGTGCCTGGCGGTATGAGTACGTTTGAAGTTAAGGACAACGCGATTCACGTCGCGAATGGACCCGGTTTTCTGGAAAGTGAAGATACGTTTGCTGACTTCATCCTGCACGTTGAAGCTCGAACAAATGGCATAGCGCTCAACAGCGGTGTGTTCTTTCGAGCGATGCCTGGAACAGAGGAAACCCCGTCACACGGATACGAGATGCAGATTCAAAACGGGTACAGGGATGATGACCGCGCAAAACCTGCTGATTCCGGTAGCGGGGCGATTTTTCGCAGAGCGGCAGCTCGATACGTCGTCGCCAACGACAATGAGTGGATGGTCGAAACGCTGATCGCTCAAGGTGGCAAATTTGCAACCTTCGTGAACGGCTACCAGGTCGTCAACTGGGAGGATGATCGAAAGCCCGATGAGAATCCCCGTCGCGGCAGACGGCTGGACGCCGGCCACATCAGCCTGCAGGGCCACGACCCCACGACAGACCTCGACTTTCGAGCGTTACGGATCCATGAACTTAAATCTAAGTAGAGCGGCGTCCCGCGGAACAGCGTTGGGGCGCTGTGAGCGTACGTTACGAACCTGGCGGGTCAGATCCGCAGATGATCCAGTGCGTCTTCCGGTGATGACGCGTAGCTCAGGTAGAACGGACCGAATTCGGCGTATTTTGCAGAAGCGCGGTCAAATCGCATGCCATACACAATTTCCTTAATATGTTCCGGAGCGCGCCCCCAGAGCGTGACGCCCCATTCCCAGTCGTCGAAACCGGTGGACGCGGTAATCAACTGTGAGACGCGCCCTGCAAACTTAATTCCTGACGTTGCGTGTTCCGCCATCAATTCGCTGCGTGCACTGAACGGTTCCGTGTACCAGTTGGCCTGCGGGTGCCGGGCCTTGTTCATCGGATAGAAAGTAATCACAGGAAACGGGGGGAAGTCCGGATAGAGCCGCTGCTTATTCATCGCCGGCAGCCGCTGTTTGTACGCGTTGAGCTTTGCCTCGAAGGCCGGGTCGGTCTCTGCAGTCCCCTCCCGTTTCAGCCGTTCCGCGTATTGTTCAATCGATGGTACGTATTCCGAGATTTCAGTGATTGACACAAATGAGTACGCTGGTTTTAACGCACTGCCGACAGCCGAGTTCCGCAGTTCCTGAGTGACGCGATCAATCTTCAGAGGGTCCGGGTCCATAATCATCACGCCCAGGTCGGCACGATGCCCCGACACCACAGAAGTCTGCAGGCGAGCGGGCGCCTCATCGCCGGAGGCGTTGAGGATTTGTGCAACATATTCGCGTCCCTCTGCTCTCTGCGAATCGGTCAGCAGCATCAGAGCAGACTGATCCACCTTGTAATATTGATGCAGGCAGTGCCAGCCTTCGCCCATACAAATTGTCGGGGCGGGCAGGTTGGAAGGAGCGTGTGGTCGGTTCACTGATGACCTCGTATGGGCTATGGCAAAAAAAACAGGGGGGCCACACCGCAGTTAAGTGAACGCAACGGTGTGTACGGTACTGAAGGGCGGCTGACGCTGCCGCACATCTGCCGGTACTACCCGGCAGACGTCAGTTGCCTGTCACCGGACAATGCTGCGAGCAGTTCTGTGGCGATGGCGTCGCGTTCATCGTCAGCGGCCCCGTCAAGGAACGATGCTATTCGTTCCGTGAATTCCAGTGGTTCTTCACGCAGGCGAATCAGATCCGTCAGTGAAAGTCGCAGTACAGGTTTTTCACCGGCCGGCAACCCACGCGACAGGCCCGCGATTCCCGCCGCAGAATAGGTCATTGTCCATTGGCTTCCTCCGGGCCCCAGTACATCAATGCCGACACTGGTTGCATCACCGTCTGGCTCGACAGGGCACGCAGTGAACACATCCTCAGCCCATTCAGAGTTCGTCAACGGCGCCGGACGTCCTTTGCCCCAGCGATCTTCGTCGCCGAAGTCGATGTAACGGTGTATGACAGTTTTGTCAATCTCCGGGCAGCGAATGTCTCCCGCAAATTGTTTTGTATTGGTCATGTCAAAGGTGTTGTCGGTGCGTTCGTACGGTTCGTACGTTCCCATGTTTTCCATCAGAAGACGTTCCAGCATCCATTGATCTTCGTTGCCTTCCCGAGTTGCGTCCTCATGCACGAAGTCATGACCGCATAGCTCAGCTCCGGTCGCTTTGAAGTATTCTTCGCACCATTCAATCATTTCTCCGGAAGTCATCTTCCTGTCCGGAGCCATGTGGTAGGTCCCACCGCGGGCCTCCTGAGTTTCGAATAGGCGAACAGTGACTGCGGACACCCATTCGACCGGGATAATGTTCCGACGTTCCGTTCCGTCCATGCGGAGACGAACTGGAACGTGCCGCCAGCCATCGGGACCGACCGGCTGGGGGGGGATCATCAGGGCCATTAATCGCAGATACAGGTAAATACCGTGATAAGTATTTGTGTAACCGGTAACCGAATCTCCGGAAATGACAGCGGGACGATAAACTGTCACATGGTCCGCAAAGTCGATTGCGCGGACTTCCGTTTCAGCAAGGAACTTACTTTCTTCATAGTCGTTCCGAAACGTCTGTCCTGCGTCCAGCGAATCTTCCATCACGGGGGCTGTCTGCAGACCGGCGACGTAGCATGTGGAAACATAGTGAATGTCGTGAATCTTCAGATTACGACACAGCTGTATCATGTTGCGAGTGCCGCCCAGGTTCGTACGCCACGGCTCACCGGTGCGATCGGAACCGTAGAATTCCAAAATGGCTGCACTGTGGATAATACAGTCGACGTTGTCCTGAACCCATTGGCGATCCTCTTCAGAAAAGCCAAAGCCGGATTCGGCGATGTCGCCACTCAGAACTACCGGACGCGGCAATGCACGACCGAGTTCTTCTTCCCAGTGCTGTAGAATTTGTTCCATGCGTTCGCGCGGACAGCACTTCTTTGACGCCCGAACCACAACTGCGACGTTGTGTCCATTCAAAAGCAGGTCGCGCACCACATAACGCCCGACCAATCCCGTAGCCCCAGTCAGTAAGGTATACATCAAATTCCCTGATGGATGTGACGAAGTCGCCTGTCGACGATGAGTTAAGATGACCATGCAATGACCAACAACGTCCGGCGGCAGCAAATACTCGCACAATACGCATTGTTACCCTTACCCATGAAACTTTCCCGGGCAAGGGGCGGTTGAGGATGCTGTTTTGTTCACCCAGCATGGCGGCCAGCATCCAGCCTCACCGACATATTTACCGCATTTCAACGGAAATGCCCTCAAAAACAACGCAGAAATCGACGCTTACCGATGCCCAACTCGAATTGTGGGTTAGGTTCGGCGAAATCTGATTGATTGCATTTACGAGGCTAATCGCTAACAAATTCGCATTGTTCCTATTCGGACGCTGAAGTCCAGCATTTCTGTGGTATGCGAGCACATCTCACCAAAATCGGCGGTCCGGCCGTAATCGGGTTTTGTTGCTCCGACATTGGCAACGGAAAGTCAGTGGACTAAGCGGGTTATCCACAGTCCTGTTCGTGGGAACATTGTTCGGTTCACTGTCAATGAGTGATGCAGTGGTTCACATTGGTTGGTTCCGGACGATTATCCTGTGAGTGACTCAGTGCACGGACGGATGCCAGGATTACGATCCCGCTCGTAACCGTTTTGTGGCGTCCATTACCAACTCGACAGCAGCAGCGACGGAAAACGCGCTGGCACATACAAAAAAGACCGAGTCTGTCCGCTGCCATCGTCGGCTCCGCAGACCAGAAGTTTCGGTGCCATGATAACGCTGACTGACGCACCGAAGTTCCCCCACCCGAACATCGCCGCTGTATTCCGACCGCCCACGTTCTGCATGAATCCCCGGACTGGAGGATTGCCCTTATCTGTCATCAATGACACGATGACGCAGCAGACCACGCTGCCCCAGACGGATTCGATGGAGGCGCAACACAGATAGGAGAGGCCTGCGATGGTAATCGCAGGCCTCGACCCTGAGGAGGCCCAAATCGCTTGCCGCTGGTGTCGGTTGCCGCCCCTCCAATAAGTTGCCCCAGCATGTCGGTTGCCAGAATAATTGTCACCATCAGAGCACCGCGCTTTTCGGACAGCCCCTTTGATTCCTTCAGATGTGTCGGCAGCCAGGTAATCAGAAAGGCCCATCCAATGTTGATGGAAAGCTGGCTGAGTGTGAGTTTAACTACCGACTTCTGCTGGTGCAGCAGACCTTCAGCATCTTCAGAATGTCCCCCACCCGGGACCGATGGTCGTCCGTGAGCGTCCCGACAAGGTCCTGTTCGGCTGCATTACACGAAAGGTGTTTCGACGGTCGGTCACGCACGGGCCACCAGTATCCAATGGCCTTAAGAAGGCTAAAGACTCCGTACAGCCACAGTGTGTTGCGCCGGCTCCGATGTACAGAATACAGATCGTGGTCAGAAACAAAGGGCCAGCGTCCTCGGCATCCCAGACGAGGCCTGAAAGAGATCAGCGAGATGGCTACTCCCCGTTGTTCCGGACGTGTCCAGCGTCGCAGGGCCGTGTTGCTGGTCGGGTACACACCTGCCTGAGCGACACCGCAGCCAAGTCTGATCGCCAGTAATCCAAACCAACTCGTCATGAATCCTGTCATGGCTGTCAGCGCTGACCAGTCCAGGATGTAACCAGTCAGCATCTTGCGAGATACGAATCGATCTCTGAACCTACCCGTGGGAACCTGAAACAGGGCATGGGTGAAGAACAAAAAAACCAGAATGCTGCCGTTCCTATCCTTCGACAACGGCACGTCATTATCGAACGAATCGGACTTCACGATATCGCTCAGGCAAACGCGACCCAGATACAGGCTGAACGTCATCAACACGCCGGCGGCGTCGATGAGGTAACGAACGGTGGACATCGTGCGTCCGCCGGGTGGCATACTTGGCGCCGTGATCACACCGGCAGAAGTCACATACGACGACTTCCGCGTCTCAGCCCCGGTCATTTCTTATCCTTACGTCGGTCTGCCGTTAGTGAAGGGAGTTCCTGAAGACTACAACTTTTCGGAAGTTCCCGTACGATGTCATCTTCAAACGATACTGATTGCCATGATTTGCCACCGAATCAGCAAGGAGCGTCCCATGAACTCATTCGTCCGTCAGGTCACTCAGTGCATTTTCACTTCTACCGTCCTCATCGCGTGTGCGGTTGTCGGTGAGCCGGCGGAGACGACCTGGGTGAAGTACACGATCTTTGAGGGCGAAGGCTGCATGACAGCGGTCGCCGCAGATTATACAGGCGATGGTATCGTCGACGTGATCGCCGATGTTGGTCGCGGGCATACACGTCTGTTTGTGGGACCCGACTGGAAAACCTTACAGCTGGATGACGATCATGGCGGTCGTTATATCCACAGCGAAACATGGGACGTGGATGCGGACGGTGACCTGGATTATATCGGAGCCCGTTACAATCCGGGTCTGATCACGTGGTATGAACAGCCGGACGAGCCACTGACCCAGCCATGGAAGCGACGTCTGATCGATGACCAGGTCCACGGAATTCATGGAATCATCAAAGGTGATGTGGATTTGGACGGGAAAATTGATCTACTGGCAACCAGTGCTCAACCATTGGATCCTTATCCCGATTCGCTAGCGTGGATTGCCCCGCCGAAAAACGTTCGGTCAGGTGATCCCTGGGCCAGGACGATTTTCGCGGACCGAGATGCTCCCGGGTTGACCCATTACGTCGGAGTGGGGGACATCAACGGTGATGGTCGGCCGGATGCTGCCACCGGTGCCAAAGGGGGCCCCACAGATACATCCGGAATGGGTGAATGGTTTGCCTGGTGGGAGGCTCCTGAAAATCCGCGTCAGGCATGGAAGAAGCACGCGTTGCCGGGCCGCCATCCGGGCGCCACCAATATTCATCCGGCAGACATCAACGGCGATGGCAATGTTGACCTGCTGGCATCTCGAGGCCATGGTCAGGGAGTCATCTGGTTTGAGGCGCCGTCCTGGAAAATCCACACGATTGATGCGAAAATCAAAGAGCCGCATTGTCTGGCTGTGCAGGACATCGATGGTGATGGTGATGTCGACGCCGCTACCTGTGCCTACGGCAGCAAGTTGTGTGTATGGTATGAAAACCTCGGCAATGGAAAGTTTGTCCGCCACGTTGTGGGCAGGAATCAGGAGGCCTACGATATTCGGGTTGTCGACATGGACAAAGATGGCAACCTGGATTTTCTGGTTGCCGGTCGCGGCAGCAATAATGTTGTCTGGTATCAGAATCCAGGCGACTGACCAGATCCCGAACACGGCATCCCCCTGTTCCTTCGGTCACGGATGATGTGTCCTTATCCCGCCTCAGAAGTTTTTTCTTATTGGAATCGCCCGCCATGAAAACCTGCTCGACGTATTTGATTGTTTCGTTGTTCGTCGGTGCCAACATTACCGTGGCAGATAACTGGCCGTCATGGCGTGGGCCGACCGGCAACGGTATTTGCACAGAGACAGATTTGCCGATCGAATGGGGCGAAGAAAAGAACGTCGCGTGGCGAGTTGCACTGCCCGGTCCGGCAGGGTCTACTCCTGTGATCTGGGAACAACAGGTCTTCCTGACTTCTGTCCACGGTGACAGCCTGCTCTTAATGTGTTTCGGCGCCGATGGAAAAGAACAATGGCGGCAAGAAGTGGGACAGGGCAACAGGGATGTCCGCGTCGACGAAGGCAATTCAGCGTCACCGTCACCCGTCACCGACGGCAAGCATGTCTGGAGCCTGATGAGCACCGGGCATCTGGCCTGTTTTGACCTATCCGGCAACCTTGTCTGGACGGTTGATCTGCAGGAACGATACGGCAGATTCAATATCGCATTTGGAATGTCGTCAACGCCGGTTCTGCATGGCGGTCGTCTGTTTCTTCAATTGATTCATGGTGACGGTGATGCTCAGACACAGGAGGCTCTGACGGCCGGACTGGATGCTGCTACCGGCAGGGAACTCTGGAGATCAGATCGAGTGACTAAAGCCAGTAAAGAAAACGAACATTCATATGCCTCGCCAATGTTATACGACTTCGACGGTATAAGTTTTCTGATCACTCACGGTGCAGATTACACGATGGCACATTCACTGAAGGATGGCAGTGAGCTGTGGAGACTTGGTGGTTTGAATCCACAGGACGATCCTTCGCGGAATTATCACCCCACGCTGCGATTTGTATCGTCGCCAGCTGCGGCGGAGGGGATTATCATTTGTCCAACCGCAAAAAATGGCCCGGTGTTTGCGATTCGACCGGACCAGAGCGGCAATCTGACCAACAGCGAAGCTGCCCTGCTGTGGAGTCGTGACAAAAACACGCCGGACGTGCCTTCACCCCTGATTCACGATGATCTGGTCTACCTCTGTCGCGAAAACGGTATGTTGCTGTGTCTGGACAGGCAAACCGGCGACGAAGTATATCATGTTCGAACCAACAACGGTCGTCACCGTGCCTCTCCGGTACTCGCGGACGGCCACATCTATCTCACCGCGCGGGACAACGGCACGATTACGGTCGTCAAGACCGGCCGCGACTTCGAGATTATCGCACAGAATAAAATCAGCGAGGTGATTTCATCCTCGCCGGCCGTGTCCGACGGCACGATCTACCTGAGAACCTTCGAAGCGTTGTGGGCGATTCGAAATAAATAGCGAGGAATGAACTACGGCCCGCTTGAGCTGGATGCCGGGTCCGGCAATTCATCGCGGTGGTGGCCATCCGTGCGACCGCCGCGAGCGATTCCTCCGTTCACTGATGCCGTTAATGGCGCGGACCGCTACTGCGGTTAACCGATCGTGTTCGGTTGTGTACGTGGTTGACTGACAGCACCCCGCTGCTGCAGTGACCTCATGACAGTCAGATGGGCACATAAAAGATGCTTCTTCGACGCGGCATCCAGGCGAGCGGTTTCAATTAACTGCCACGTCATTGTCTTCAATATTTCACACGGTTGTCGGTGACACGCCCGTGGCCCAGATCCTCCGTTAGGCCAGAACGGGTGCGATAATCTCACCGTGAACGTCCGTCAGACGGAAACGTCGTCCCTGATAGCGGAACGTCAACTGTTTGTGATCGATTCCCATCAGATGCAGCAGCGTTGCATGGAGGTCGTGAACGGACACGGGATCTGTCGCAGTGTTGTAACACAACTCATCCGTCTGACCGTACGAGACGCCGCCTCTGATGCCTCCTCCGGCCATCCACATGGTGAAGCATCGCGGGTGATGGTCTCGTCCGAAATTCTCAGACAGATGGCCCTGACAGTAATTGGTCCGCCCGAACTCGCCACCCCAGATTACCAATGTGTCGTTCAGCAGGCCACGCTGTTTCAGATCCAGGACCAGCGCGGCAGAGGCTCGGTCCGTTTCCTGGCACTGTCTGGTGATGCCGCCGGGCAGGCCACCATGCTGGTCCCAGCCGGGATGATAAAGCTGAACAAAACGAACACCTCGTTCACAGAGCCGCCGGGCCAGCAGGCAGTTTGCGGCATACGTACCAGGAGTCCTTGCATCCGGCCCATAAAGCGCAAAGGCGTGTTCGGTCTCTGAGGACAGGTCCGTCACTTCCGGAACTGAAGCCTGCATACGGAAGGCCAGTTCGTGCTGAGCGATCTGTGTCTCGACAATCGGATCCGGTGTTTGAGCGGTTTTCGACAGGTGAAGTTTCTGCAGTGCGTCCAGCATTCGCCGTTTACTGGCTCGATCCAGTCCGTCCGGATTATTCACGTACAGAACGGGATCATTTCCGGCACGGAATCGCACTCCCTGGTGTCGCGACGGCAGAAATCCGCTGCCCCACAGGCGAGACACCAATGGCTGGCCGCCTTTGTTTTTTGTAACCATCACAACAAACGCGGGCAGGTTGCTGTTTTCTGATCCCAGTCCGTAGTCCAGCCAGGCACCCATACTGGGACGGCCGGGAAACTGACTGCCAGACTGCATGAACGTAACGCCCGGCCCGTGATTGATGGCGGGGGTATGCATTGACTTGATGAAGCACAGGTCGTCGGCGATGTTTGCAGTGTGAGGCAGCAGGTCGCTTAGCCACGCGCCGCTGTCGCCATGCTGTTGAAACTGAAAGGGAGAACCCACCAGAGGCAGCGTCGCCTGATTTCCGCTCATGGCCGTCAACCGTTGACCTTTGCGCACCTCAGCGGGAAGTTCCTGACCCTGCAAGTCGTTGAGCAGTGGCTTATAGTCGAACAGGTCCATCTGGGACGGACCACCGCTCTGGAATAAATAGATCACGCGTTTGGCCCGCGGGGCCAAATTGTGAGCGGCGGAACCCGCCACATCCGCGGCCGATGTGGCTGACGAATCCAGCAAATTGGTCAGTGCAATGCCGCCGAATCCGAGGCTGAAATTTTGTAGAATCGAACGTCGCGACATCGCAGAAGAATCATCAAATCCCATACACTGAGAATACCCCGACAGAATTGGCATTTTGAATAAGCCCCTGTATCCGGCGCAACGATCCCACTTCCGTCGGGTTGCTGGCCAATGTTAGTTGTGCGGCAGGTACTGTCCCGTGAACACATCATAACGACCACAAAGACCAGACCCAACACAGGGGATTCATTCACAGATGATTCAGCCTCTCCATTGCCCAGTGTGCGAAAAAAAACTTCCCGCACGTGCAGAAGCGGGTGTGTCGAGCTTTCCATTCTGCAGCGATCGGTGCCGTAAAGTGGATCTGCTCCGCTGGTGCGACGGGCGCTACGCCATTGTTGAGGATATTGATCCACAAGTGGCGCAGTTTCTGAAGGAGAATCCCAGCCTGCCAGGCCCGGGCGAAGGCAACGCAGTTTCAGACTAACGATCGGTTCACTTGAACTTCAGGCAGCTTATCGAATGCACGACTCTTCGTGGCACCAGACTGCCTGATATTCAGTAACTGCATCCGGCCTGCTACTGGACTTGGTCGATCTGGATCGAAAGCTCCTGCAACTGCCGTACGTCAACGGCAGCCGGGGCTCCGGTCAGCAGGTCTGAGGCTCTTTGTGTCTTGGGAAACGCGACGATGTCACGGATGTTGTCATCACCCGCCAGTAGCATGACCCAGCGGTCCAGCCCCAGTGCAACGCCCGCGTGAGGAGGTGCTCCGTAGCGAAGAGCTTCCAGCAGAAATCCGAAGCGTGCCTCTGCTTCTTCCTCCTTGATGTTCAGCAGATCGAACACTCTTTGCTGAACCGCTGAATCGTGAATACGAACACTACCGCTGGCGGCTTCATAACCATTAATGACGAGATCGTAGGAATCCGCTCTTACTTTGGCCGGGTCGCTGTCCAGAAGTTCAGCGTCATCTTTGTGTGGCTGGCAGAACGGATGGTGTTCCGCATCGTATCGATGCTCGTCTTCGTTCCATGTCAACAGTGGAAAGTCCACAACCCACAGTGCGCTGAAGGAATCCGGGTCGTACAGTTTCAGTTCTTTACCGAGCCGGTTCCGCAACGCCGCCAGGGCGTTTGATGTCACGTTGGCTTTGTCGGCGACAAACAGCAACAGGTCGCCATCCTGTCCGTTCATGCGCTGAATGATTTCCTGCTGCTGTTCGTCACTGAAGAATTTCGCTATCGTCGATTCCAGTCTGCCGCCGGCGACCTTCATGTACGCAAGGCCTTTGGCTCCGTATTCGCCCACGAAATTCTTGAGATCTATATCCAGCAGGCGGCGACTGTACTTGTCTGCAGCACCCGTGGCATTGATGCCCCGCACGCGACCGCCACTCGCGATAACAGACTTAAAGACACCAAATTCGCTGGCCGCACCGATATCTCCGATGTCAATGAGTTCCAGTCCGAATCGCAGGTCAGGCTTGTCGGAACCGTAGCGCTCCATCACGTCGGCATGCGTGTAACGCGGCAGTGGTGTCGGCAGGTCAATGTCACGGACCTGCATCACTGCGTGGGACAGCAGGCCATCAATGGTCTTCAGAATGTCGTCGCGTTCAACGAACGCCATTTCCACATCAATCTGAGTGAATTCGGGCTGCCGATCCGCGCGCAGGTCCTCGTCCCGAAAGCAACGAGCAATCTGGTAGTAGCGGTCAAAGCCGGACACCATCAGAATCTGTTTGTAGATTTGGGGAGACTGCGGCAACGCATAAAAAGCTCCTTGATGGACTCGGCTGGGCACCAGGTAATCCCGGGCCCCTTCGGGAGTGCTGCGGCCGAGGATCGGAGTTTCGATTTCAAGGAACTCAAGTCCGTCAAAGTACTGCCGTACCGCCTGCGTCAGCCTGTGCCGCAGAATGATATTCTGCTGCAGAGTCGAACGCCGCAGATCGACGAACCGATACTTCAGACGCAACTCCTCGTTGGGGAGATCGGCCCCATCGACTTCAAACGGCGGTGTCTTGCTGGTGCTGAATACGGTCAGCCTGTGGACTCGAACTTCAACATCACCGGTGGCCAGCTTGGGATTGACGAGATCGTCGCCGCGGTATCGCACGACACCCTCTACCTGAATCACGTCTTCACGCCGCAGTCTCCGGGCGATGGCGTCGATTTCGCTGTTTTCTTCGGTGTTGAAGACGATCTGCGTCTTGCCATAGCGGTCCCTCAGGTCGACAAATACCAGGTTTTCTCCGTGGTCCCGGTAGCTGTTGACCCAGCCGGAAAGATGAACGGACTCGTCTTCATGAGTGCGACGTAATTCGCCGCAGGTATGTGATCTGAGCACTGTGTGTGTCCAAGGAAAGGCCATTTAAAGGAGGCGGAATTATAAATCTCACGAATTCCGTGAGAAACAGGTCGGCGAAACGATCCCGCGACAATTCGCCAGTTAGTTCGAGTTACTGCCGATATCGGACATTTCGCCGCCCGTGCGGCAGAAGTTCACAGACATCTGCGCTGCCGACTGAGAGGGGCGATCAACAATCCATCCTGAACCCTGCCGGGTATTCGACGGGCATCGAACGGATCAGCACAATGACCCGTTAGTCATCGTCTTCGATAATCGGCAGTTCTGAATTTCGCTCACGTTCCATTGTGAGTCTGGTCCCGCCTTCGCTGTATTCAACGAAATTCAGGTATGCCCTCATCAACATTAGGCCGCGCCCGCAGGCGCGCTCAATGAAATTGTCGTCTGTGGGGTCAGGCACAGCTTCCGGGACAAACCCTTCACCTTCATCCGTAACCTCCACACGCAGTTTCTCGTCGCTGACATCCGCAAAAACCGTGACTTTTTTTTCCAGGTCATTGCCATTGCCGTGTTTGATTGCATTGGTTATGCCCTCTTCCAGCGAGAGCCGCATCGCAAAGATGTCTCTCATGCTGTACTCATGCTTTTCCATCAGCGCGATGATCTGCTCCTGAACAGCCAATCCCTCCGTGGTGTCGCTAGGAATTTGCACGTTGAGCTGAGACGCTGCAGGCATGAAAAAGCTCGTGTGAGACGGGAACGCGGACAAAAAGGAAGCGGGCTGAACAGTGACCGCCCAAGTACACGATTGCTGTGCACCGACGATCAGGACATCAGGTTATCCATACATCAAAACTTGGACAACGCGTCATCCAGATCGCCACACAGGGTGAGCACCTTATGCAGCTGCGTAATCTTAAACACGTCCATGATGTCCTTCTGGATATTACACAGCGCACACTTCCCACCAGCTGCGGTGACTTTCTTGTGCATTGTGATCAGCTTGCCCAGTGCCGCACTCGACAGGTACTCCACAAGGGAAAAGTCCAGCACGATCTGAGTTCGACCATCCTGCTCCACAAGGCCGAACAGTTCCTGCCCGATCTTGTCAATGTTGGCCTCATCGAGAATCTTCTTGTCGAGAAACCGCGCCACCGTGACGGATCCTACTTCTTCGATGTCAATTCGTTGTTCTGACATTCAACAGCCTCAATCAATTGCTGTACGGACAGCTGCCCTTGACCCACGGGTCTGCAGCGAAAAGCGTCGCCTTATCTACACAGTTATACCGACAAATGGGCTGTTGAGTCCTCTGGTGACCTCAACAACCCATTTGAGAATAGATCATTACCCTATCCCGTGCACCTGTCAACCCATCTGCCGGTGTACAAACGTCCTTCGCCAATAGTCCTGAAGGGAATTCCAATTTGTCGGACAGCGGCGGTCCGATACTGAGATAATTGGCAGTTGCCTTTTTGTTGGTTGCAACCTGCGAGTGAGTGTCAACCTGGCAAATCAATCGGCGCAAATCTCATGGCCACCCCGGGAATGACCGGTCCGGCAGCCCTGACATGTAAACACGAAAACGGATTCGCTTTTCTGTTGAAATGCTGAGAAACCAGCAAAGATGCCCAAAAACGCTGTTTGACGTCATGAACTACGACCGATATGCTGCTTCGCTTCAAGTTCAGTCGTGGCAGGCAGTTTTGTCACGCCGGGAGTAACCACCCCCGATTCCATGGTGGTGTGTTGTTTGTTGGAGAACGAAACTCGACCTTCAACATTTACACAATTGTTCTGTTCGAATGCTGCTGCCGCGGTATTCGGGGCGGGGAATCCTTTGACCGGGACCTTCGCAACCCACAGGAGATCGGCTATGGCTGAGATTGTCGTGAAAGAGATTCTGGAAGCTGGTGTACATTACGGACACCGTTCCAGTCGCTGGAATCCCAAAATGCGACCGTATATTTACGGTCGTCGCAACCAGATCCACATTATCGATATCAAAGAAACGATTCGGGGTCTGATTCGCGCAAAGAAATATCTGATGCGCGTTGCCGCTCAGGGAAGTCTGATTCTGTTTGTCGGCACCAAACGCCAGGCCGCGGCATCACTGGAAGAACTGGCTGCTGATTGCAACATGCCATTCTGCACTGAACGCTGGCTGGGAGGCACACTGACGAACTTCAGAACAGTGCGCAGTCGTCTGAAACGCCTTGAGGAACTCGAATTGCTTCGTGATTCGGGCGAACTGGCCACTTACAGTAAGAAGATGCAGTCGACACTTTTGCGCGAATACCGCAAAATCTATCGCAATCTGAACGGCATTCGGGACATGAATCGGCTGCCCGAATGTTTAGTTGTGGTTGACCCCAATAAAGAGAAGAACGCTGTTCATGAGGCTCATTTGTTGGGCATCAAGGTGGTCGCCCTGATCGATACGGACTCGGACCCGGACATTGTTGACCTGCCGATTCCTGGTAACGATGACAGTTTGCGGTCGGTACGGCTGATTACTCAACATCTCTGTGACGCCATCAAACAGGGTAAATCTTTACGCCCGAACGAGCCGAAAAAGGTGGATCCGTCGGCTGAGCCAAAGCCGGTTCCGACCATCGGCTAGGCATCGTTTAAGTGACGACAAAATGCAGCCCGGTGGGCCAATTACGCCGGGCTGCTCGTTTTGTCGCCGCTACACGGCTTGGAACCCGACTTCCGCGGTCGGTGTCGTCCTTCAGGTCTTGATCATCAATTCAATTGCAATATGAACGTTTTCTCAATCAACCACTGTTGAGTTTGTCATCGGGAAACTTAACGCCGACCGCCTGACGGTCACCAGAAATTTCAGGAGACTAAGAAAATGGCAGACATCACCGCAGCTGCTGTCAAAGCTTTGCGAGATCGAACTGACCTTCCCATGATGGAGTGCAAGAAAGCTCTCGTCGCGGCAGAAGGCGACGCTGAAAAGGCCATCGAAATCCTTAAGGAACAGTTCAAGAAGATTGAGGATAAGCGAGCCGACAACGCGACCGAAGAAGGCCGCATTTTCTTCGCGTCCAGGGATGATGGCTCAGAAGCCGCCATGGTGGAAATCCAGTGTGAATCGCCTCCCGTGGCGACCGGCGAAGCGCTGAAAGCTTTAGGTACGGCGATGGCCACGCAGCTGTTAAACGGCCCGGGAGCCGACACGCCGCAGGAACTGTTGGGGCAGACACCGGAAGGGTCCGACGATTCTCTGCAGAGAATGTACGAAGACTTCGTAAACAAAATTCGCGAAAAGACGGTGGTCAATCGCATATGCCGCCTGCCCGGGCCCATCGGTGGTTATGTCCACCATGATTTTAAAACGGGTGTCATGTTTCAGGCAAAAGGCGAAGCAAAAAGCCCGGAGATCCTGCGAGACGTTGCGATGCACGTGGCGGCCCTGCAACCTACGGTTTGTACACCAGAGGATCTGGATCCAGTGGCTGTTCAGGAAGAACGGGACCGACTTACAGAAGAGGCTCGAGCGACAGGCAAGCCGGAAAACATTATTGACAAAATTGTTGATGGCCGGATGAAAAACTTCTACGTGGAACAGGGGGTACTGGCGGCCCAGGCCTTTGCCAAAGACGACACCAAGTCGGTCGCAAAAGCACTGTCTGATGCCGGCCTGGAGGCCGTGTCATTTTGCCGGTGGCAGGTTGGTGGTGCGTAGTTCAATTTCTGACTGAGGCGCGATGATGTCCGAAAACAAGATGGTACCTGCCTACAAACGAGTGCTGCTGAAGCTAAGCGGTGAGAGTTTCTGTCGCGAAGGTGAATCCGGCATTTCGATGGCCGAACTGTCCAGTATAACCCAACAACTCAAAGAGGTTGTCGACGCCGGAGTTCAACTTGCCATTGTCTGTGGTGGTGGCAACATACTTCGTGGCAAACAGTTTTCAGAAGCGAGTGACACTATCATTCCGTCGACAGCCCATTATATGGGCATGCTGGCCACGGTGATTAATGCGCTCGCGTTGCAGGATGCGCTCGAGAGTGTCGGGGTGCCAACTCGGATTCAGAGTGCAATTCGAATGGAAGGAGTGGCCGAACCTTTCATTCGACGTCGCTGTATCCGACACCTTGAAAAAGGTCGAGTCGTGATACTGGCGGCCGGTACCGGCAGCCCGTTTGTCACAACTGATACGGCGGCCGCTTTGCGGGCGCGTGAAATCGATGCTGAGATCGTTCTCAAGGGGACTAAAGTTGATGGAGTGTACTCCGACGATCCCGTAAAAAACCCACACGCCATTCGTTATACCGAAATTTCGTACCGCGAAGTGCTTGAGCAGAACCTGCAGGTTATGGATGCCCAGGCGTTCCATCATTGCATGGAACAGAAACTGCCGATTATTGTGTTCAACTACAAGCGAGTCGGGAACATCGGTCGCGTGATTTCCGGTGAACCACTCGGAACCAGAGTGTCTGCGGACGGCAAACAGTGATGACGGTCAATGACCTCCGGAAACCTGTGTGTTGAGCCAGTGCACGATGGACGAAAGCTCAGTTGCCAAACGTCGAGTGGCACCGCTCGATGACCGCGAATAAAGATGTGTTGATCTATGGCGGTGATCCTGCCGTAAGCGAATCTGATCGTAATCTGATCGTAATCTGCCGGAATCGCTGAATCGTCTCACGCAGGAACGAACTGACGGCCACCGTGGCCGACACCAGACACGCTCGGCTTGGCGGGAACCGGGAGCTTGAATATTCAACGGACGATATTGAGACAGCAGTTGACCTGCCCGCCCCCAGATGGTGCCAGATTCCAACTCAGATTCGGTGGAAGCTTTATTGCCAATAACGTGGCTTCCTGCAGAATCGCCCTGTCCAGCTCTGCCTCGGCCAAAAGCTTCTTCAATCGAGAGTGTTCGTTTTCCGGCTCCTTCAGACGCTTCGCGGGATCTGTCCGGATTCTTTCCGCCAGCGGTAACAGGTGTTATCCGTGTCACCCAGATCTGCCCACACGCTGACGCCACGTGCTTGGCCAGCGAAAGCAGGACTTCCGGTTCGCGGAGCTTCTGGAGAATCTCTTCTGTCTCGAATCGTCTACGTGGCAGTTGCTTCCGGCTACTGCGACCGACACCTGAGTTTACCACTCAAAAACTGGTCGCGGTTAATGGGGACGATCAAGAACGCGGTAACACCGATTGAAGACGGTACCGAAGCACTGTTACGTACGATTTGAAGCACGCGACATGTCAGTTGAAGCTGCCAATTCCGAAACTACGAGCTGTGGAGGTCGGTTAACCGGATCAGGATGCGGACTCATTTGACTGAACTCAGGTTCCAAATCCGAGATTTGACTGCTGATACTCCGTCCCTTTACCTCCCGCTTCTGAGTGGGTTTGAATCGTATTCGGTTTGCATTCAGGCTGTGATCCGGCAGGAATTCACGGACCCCGACCGTCCTCGCGCCTGGGCAATGATTTATTGTCTGAAATTCCTGAACTGTAACATCGGTTTCGAGATCGGTCGTACGTGGCACGGCGTCGTCATTTGCATATCCTTTGAAACGTCACCTTCACTTTGGCTGTGGGTGAGCTACTGTAATGTACAGCTAGTTGTGAAAGTCACGTTTACGTCGTGCAACGTTTTGTTCCAAAGTGCACCAAATCAGCAACATTTGTTGCACGCTGCGATTTGGGGGACGAACAGAAGGTTTGACTTAACTCAATGTGGAGTAAAGGGTTACTTAGACTGTTGGGAAAGTGCATCAGAATCCGTCGTGTTTCGGTGCACTCTTTGCAAAGTCGAAACATCCCCTCGAAGCATTGACGCAACGAGCACCTTAATCGGATGGAATGATGAACCGAAAGAAACAACAACGGCTAAATCTTATCGCCGATGGTCAACTGGCAATCGTTGGTCTCGACAACATTGAGATCTGGGATGGTGCGGATCTGGCCCTTCTGAGAGAGGTACTCACTGACCTGATAGAACGCGAAGAATATGGTTCAATCGCTGTGAATCTGCAATCAGTGAAGTACATTCCCAGCGGTTTCTTTGGGATGCTTTACGAATGGTACGAAAACGGTATCAATATTCAGCTCCTTTCTCCGCAACCTAATGTTGAGCAGATGCTGTGGTTTAGAATGTTCTTCAAACTTCAGGAAGCGGGCACATTCTTTCTGAACGACGAAGCAGTGAGGCATCACACGCCGGGGCAGCAGGTCGAATATCACAAGCAGAAGTTTACCTCTAACATCGGCGGTGAAACGATATTGGGCGATGTTCAGCTGGATGCTCAGCCTGCTGGCAGCTGAGCCAAAGAATCCCACCTCTGAAAAGCTGCTGCCTGACCGAGGTACGTGTCTTGCGAATCCACCACGTTCCACACCGTGGCGTTGTGGATCAGGAAACGGTGGCCGGATGACGAAATTCGAATTCCCGAATAGTCGTCAATGAAGCCGTACTTCTTAGTTCGTCGCAGCAATTCAGCTCTTTCGCTACGGTGGACCGTTTCGGCGGTCCTGCGGGACGGCGTAGCGAGTAACTCGTTAAGCGACATCTCCCAAAGGATCAATGCTGCCTGATTGCCGAAGTTCAACAGCGGGTCGTCTTCGGTGCCGTGGCCCACGACCACGACAGGGCTCAGAAACAACTGTTGAGCATCGGTTTCCAGTGCCACACGTGGGATCAAGGGCCGACCGACCCATTTCTCATAAGAATTCAGCAGCAATTGGCTGTGGTACTGCCAATTCTGAGCTCGCCAAGGGAATTTAGAATCGGCCTGTGCCGTAAAATTGGACTCATCAGACATTGAATTTCCAGATCGGTCGAAAACACCCCCGCGAATCGGGCTGACCTGCAACATGCATAGCTAACTTCATGGCGAACACCCTGGATTTTGGCTAGGCTATCGCTGCTGCCGAGACTCTGTCGACGCAGAAAGCCTTTTTAAGCTCGTTTTGGCAAGAGTGTTGCTCCGAGTTTGAAAATATCATGCAAGACAGATCGGTGATGTCGATGGCTAAGAAAAAAGCAGCTGCAAAGACCAGGAAGGTGGCCGCAGTTAAGAAGAAAGCCACGAAGAAAAAAGTGGCTGCAAAGAAAGCTGTTGCCAGAAAGCCAGGGGCCAAGAAGTCCGGTACAAAGAAGCCGGCAGCAAAAAAAGTGCCGAAAAAGCCACCCAAAGGTGCGGCGAAACCCGCAAAAAAGAAGGGTGTTCGACGTGCGACGATGACCACAGGCATACGCACTAAAAAAGCTGGCAAGAAAATGGGACGGTCACGGATTCCTACCGATGCGCCTTTAGCTGTTGTCTTTCAGAATGACCTGGATGCTCAGGAAGCGTTCGCTTTTCTGGGCATTCACACAATTCGCGAATTGGAAGAGTTCCCGCCTGACGAACTGGTCATGCGTCTGACAAGTCCCGCCAAACAGACGGTTGGCAGAATCCGGAAGATTCTGGCGATGAATAACCGTTGTTTGTCAGATGACGAGGCATTTGCTCTGGAGTTTCAGGAACGTCTGGCGCTGAAGCTGAGATAGGGCATTCCGCCCCTCCGAACGCATCAAACCTCAAACGATTCGCCGTATCGTGGAATCACTGGGGGCGTGTCGCACGTGTCGTCAATCAGCACGGCCAGAGCTTGGGCCGCGGCAGTTTCACCATGCACAATGAAGGCACGTCCACAACCGCCGTTGCGCTGCAATGTATCAAACCACCATCGAAAATCTTCCGCGTCCGCATGGGCCGAAAGTCCATTGACGGTTTCCACATTGGCTTCAAGGCGATATCGACGCCCGCGAATGTAAACGTATTCGTTCCGCTGAATCAGTTGGCGTCCAAGTGTGCCCTTTGCCTGATAACCGATAATCATGACGGTATTTTCGGGGCCCGATACCGCGTGTTTGAGGTGATGAACAACTCGGCCGTTTTCGCACATGCCGCTGGCCGAAATAACCACAAGAGAGCCTTTTTGACGGTTCAGGGCGATGCTCTCGTCTCGTGAGCGAACGTAATACAAACCGTCAAAATTGAAAATATCGTCGTCGAATCGCAGCGTTTCCTGCACGTCGGCGTCCAAGCCTTCCTGATGATCTCGGTAAATGTCTGTCAGACGAGTCGCCAGAGGACTGTCGATATACACGGGAACTCGGCACATGGCATTTTCGTTGCGCAATTCGTTCAGCAGGTAAACCAGCAGTTGGGTACGCCCCAGACTGAAAGCCGGAATGATTACCTTGCCGCCGCTGCGTGAAGCCTGGCAAATGATTCGCTGCAGGGCCGCTTTGACATCTCCAGCATTGGGGTGCACTCGGTTCCCATAGGTCGATTCCGTAATAACGACATCGCAGCGTTCGACCGTAGCCGGATCATGCAGCAGAGGTTTTCCTCTGCGACCCAAATCACCAGTAAAAACCAAACGTTTCCATTCGCCCTGGTCCATCAGCTCAAGTTCGCAAATTGCAGAGCCCAGGATGTGTCCGGCATGATGAAAACGCAGGCGAACGTCGTCACCAAGCGTCTCCCACTGACCGAACGGCACATACTCGAATAATTGGGCGACTTCTCTTGCATTGTCTTCCGAGTACAACGGTTCCACGGGCGCATCTTCAGGTCGTGCCTTTTTGCGGAGATATTTCGCGTCTTCCCGCTGTATCCTGGCGCTATCACGCAGCATCATCGCTGCAATGTCCGCGGTGGCTCGAGTGCAGAAAATGGGTTTGTCGAAGCCTGCCTTTACCAAGCCAGGAAGATTTCCCGAGTGGTCAATATGAGCATGAGACAGGATTACCGCGTCGATTTTGCGGGGAACGCAGTGGAATTTGCCGTTTTTTGGTCGGGTTTCCTCATCTGCCCCCTGAAATAGGCCACAGTCCAGAAGAATTCGGCGGGAGTCAGTTTCAATCAAGTGCTGGCTGCCGGTGACTTCACCAGCCGCTCCCAGGAACGTAATCCTCATATATGTACACCTGAACAGTAGTATTGGACATTGCCTGCAGGCATTTCGGCGTCAAGTCAGCAGTGACGTTATACGCGATCGTTCCAAAGGGACGTATCAGACAAGCGTTTCGGCTGCTGAGACATTTTCTTTGTTTTGCTAGATTAACTCAGAGAATACAACGAACACAATGATGAATTCATGGTGTACCATTCTGAGACACCCTATTTTCTGCAAGTAAGATTGCTTTGGAGCCACAACATATGAACCGTTTGCCTCAATGGATTAAGCGAATTACCGGTGCATCGGTGGGCGTCAGCGTTTTCTTCGCTGGTGTCTCGATGAGCAATACGGGATTGGGCGAAGACGCAGCAGAGTTGTCCACGGTTGAATTCATTGATGCAAATATTCAACAGGGGTACGAGGACAACGAAATCAGGCCATCGGCGGTCGCCGGTGACGACGAATGGGTCCGACGAGTGTATCTCGACATTGCGGGGAGAATTCCGACGCTGGAAGAAGTGAAGCAATATCTGTCCGACGAGAGTCCTCGCAAGAAAACAGCTCTGATTGGTGAATTGCTGGACAGTCAGGACTATGTACGCAACTTCACGACGATCTGGGCGAACAACTGCATCGGGCGACGAACACCTCGCCGTGTCAGTCGGAAAGGCATGGAAAAGTTCTTTCGTGAAGCCTTCGCCAAGAACCGACCATGGGATGAAGTTGTCGTTGACATCGTGACGGGTGAAGGGCATTTCGAGGAAAACGGGGCGGTTAATTACACATTAGCTCAGATGCAGATGGCCGACGAGGCGGTTCAACTGACTGCGATGACCACGAAAATGTTTCTGGGAATGCAGGTACAGTGCACTCAGTGTCACAATCATCCGTTTAACAACTGGCAGCAAAGTCAGTTCTGGGAGTTTAACAGTTTCTTCCGTCAGGTCAGGAAGATCGAGCATCGAAAAGTCGATCCGGAAACGGGTCGACGTGTTGATGATTTTTCGGAGGTGGTCACCCGGGATTTCAGTGGGCCGGTCTTCTTTGAAAAACGAAGCGGTCTCATGCAGGTTGCGTTTCCGATTTACCAGGGCACGAAGGTCGACCCGAATGCGTTCGATCGTCGTAAGGAATTCGGAAAACTGCTGGTCGCGGCAGATAACGGAGAAACTCCGTTGATCGCCAAGGCATTCGTCAACCGTGTCTGGGGACAGTTCTTTGGCTATGGGTTCACTCGTCCCGTTGACGACATGGGGCCTCATAATCCTGCGTCCCACCCGGATGTGCTGGAACGACTGGCTGCTGACTTCGTCAGCAGTGAGTACGATGTTAAACAGCTAATCAGCTGGGTCGCCAACAGTGTCCCTTATTCGCTGACCAGTCGGTTTGGGGATGACAATGAGATCGATAACCCGAGCGCGGGTGAGATGCCGCTGTTCAGCCACATGTACATCAAGTCCATGCAGGCCGAACAACTGTACGATTCTCTGATTTCCGCGACGAATGCACACAAGTCCGGCAAAGGTGGATGGGAAGCTCAGGAATCTCAGAGACGACGCTGGATGCAGCAGTTTGTGGCGGCTTTCGACACTGATGAGAATGATGAGGCAACCACGTTTAACGGCACAATCCCGCAGGCTCTGATGATGATGAACAGCGAGCTGATTAATAAAGCAGTCAATGCCGAACGCGGCAGTTTTCTGTTTGAAACGGTCACTAAACCGGGGAAAGACGCCGAGAAGCTGCAGGAACTTTATCTGGCGGCGTTAAGCCGGCGCCCGTCCCGCAGCGAAATCGGCAAGGCTCAGAAGCTGTTCAGTGCCTATGGGCGAAACGGAAAACTCTATGCCTACCAGGATTTGTTCTGGGCTCTGTTGAATTCAAATGAGTTCATTTGTGTTCATTAACGTCTGGATGATGACCGCGGGCTTTCCGTAATCAATTCCGTTGTTTCCTGAATCCCCACTAGTTTGCCAAACGTCCAACACTGTCCGAGCAACGGTCTGCTCATATTCACCAACATTCGTTAACGCAGGTTTTACCTACCACACTGGAGAGCTGAACAATGCCAATTTGGAATAACTATGGAATGGGTCGTCGTCACTTTATGCAGCACATGGCGACAGCGGCAGCTACACTGCCGGCCGTGAACTTTCTTTCACACCTGCAGGCGAATGCCGCAACTGTCAAAGCCAACAACAAGGCCTGTATCCTGTTATGGATGAGTGGTGGGCCGCCCACGATTGACATCTGGGATCTGAAGCCCGGTTCCAAAAATGGTGGTGAATTCCGACCTATTGATACGGCAGCGCCTGGCGTGCAGATCAGTGAACACATGCCGGGGACCGCAAAGGTCTTCAAGGATCTGTCTATCGTTCGGTCCATGAGCACTCGTGAAGCGGACCACGGTCGCGGCCGGTATTTCATGCACACCGGTTATGTCCCGAACCCCACCGTGACACATCCGACGTTCGGTTCCGTTGTCAGCTATGAAATTGGCCGGTCACGCACGGCCCTGGAGATCCCTTCGTTCGTTTCTGTCGGTGGCGGATCCGGGCAGGCTGGATTTCTGGGAATGTCGCACGCTCCCTTTGTAGTTGGCAGCGATGGCCGAATTAATAATGCACCCACAGATGATGCAAAAAAACGACTGCCCGGTCGCCTTGAGATGCTGGCGGCGGTTGAATCCAACTTTATCAAATCGAAAAGAGGTGAGCTGCCGGAAGCCCACAAGGATGTTTACAAGAATGCGGTTAATCTGATGACCTCACGTCAGATGGCAGCCTTCGACGTCGATAAAGCCGATCCCTCATTCGGACTCGAAGCAGAGACCGAAGAAACGAAGGCTATGTACAATCCGGCGCCCGGTGGCGGTGCCGCCATGGGGATGCGGGGTGGTAACGGATTTGGTCAGAGCCTACTGATGGCCAGACGGCTTGTGCAGACTGGTGTGCCGTTTGTGGAAGTGAATCTCGGCGGATGGGACCTCCATCAGGATGTTTTCAACACGCTCAGTCAGCAGCGGTTGCCAGTGCTTGACCGCGGCATTTCCGGACTTGTCACTGACCTTAAACAGCGAGGCATGCTGGATGACACCGTCATTGTCTGGATGGGTGAGTTTGGACGTACTCCTCGAATTAACCAGAACACCGGTCGCGATCACTGGGCAGCCAGCTGGTCTAACATGATTGGTGGCGGTGGATTGACAAATGGACAGGCAGTAGGAGCAACGGATGCTGACGGCGTGCGAGTTGCCGACAACAGCAAAGCGTACCTCCCAGGCGACATCTGGGCCACGGTAGCGCACGCTATGCAGATTCCATTGAACACTGTCCATACATCGAAACGGGGCCGTCCAATGAAACTGGCGAACGGTGGCACGCCCATCAAAGAGCTGCTGGGTTAGGCGTTTAACTGGGAATTTGAAGTTCACGGGTCTCGATCAGTAAGCGATTGAGGCCCGTTTCTTTTTATTGTGTTGCAACGATTTGTGCACCCAATGTTTGATCCTGCGGATAATATCGATCGCGCCCGAGTCTCATCGGAAACCTCCAGTAGTGGGGTGCCGGGAGAACTGTTTATCCGTGAGTTCACGCAGTCACAGCGGCGGCTGTATCTCTACATTCTACCGCTGGTTGGCAATTCATCCGACGCCGACGAAATCCTGCAGGAAACCAATCTGGTTATCTGGGCAAAGTGGCGCCAGTTTGAATTGGGGTCCAACTTTCTGGCATGGGGGCGAGCAATCGCTCGGCTGGAAGTTTTTCGCCATCGCCGCAATCGAAATCGTAAAATGACGCTTCTCGACGGAAACGTTCTGGAGCAGGTTGCGGAACAATCAGAGTTGGTGAATGAGCATCTGGATGTTCGACAGGCGGCTCTGGCGAAATGTCTGACGCAGCTGCGTGTGAAAGACCGTGAACTGATTGAGTTGCGATACGCCCCGGGCGCCAACGGCGATAAGGTTGCGAAGACTCTGGGCCGCCCGGCGAATTCTGTGTATCAGTCTCTGGGACGGATTCGTCGAGTGCTGATGGAATGTGTGCGCATGCAGCTGGCTGAAGAAGGGAGACTGACATGAGCGGTCCTCGGGATGAAGTGATCAGGCTCACGAATCTTCAGTTGGAAGGCACGCTTGATGAATCTGCAATTTTGCAGCTCAACGAATTACTCAGGGACAACGAGGAGTTCGTGTCCCTGTACGTGGAACTGATCGCCATTCACGGACATCTGATGTGGGGAGCAGCCGCCCCGCGGGACGCGACTGTATCTGCCCCTGCTGTGGCAATGGAACTCACAGTTGAAAGGCGACCATTCAAAGCGAGGAGCCGCAGAACGGTTATTGTCGCAGCCGCCGTTCTGTCTCTGGTGTGTGCGTGCCTGATTCTTTCTCGTGATTCATCAGTTTCCGACGCCGTCGTTGAGGACACAACCGATGTTTCGCCGGCATCAGGCAATGCGGCCCGAAACATTGTGGTCGCCGAACTGCGATCCCAACCGCCGGAAACTCATCCGGAACTTAAACCTCTGGTGCTGGACAGCCTGAAGTCAAAACACCGTGTCCGCAACGTCCCGCCTGACGATGTTGCGACGAACACGGCAGTTTCGGCTTCGTCGTTCGATTTTTCTGATGCCGTCGTTGTGGCTGAAATTGATCGAATGGTTTCTGATACCTGGCGCCAGCACAACTTACAACCATCACCAACGGCGTCTGACACGGAATGGATTCGTCGGGCCTGTCTGAATATCGTCGGGCGCATTCCTACCGTGGAAGAATCAACCACTTTCCTCGGCAGTCGCAGCCCGCGGAAAAAGACACAGTTTATCGATGAACTTGTTCAGTCAACTGAACGGTCGTCACAACTGGCAGTAATTTGGGCTAACATGCTCGTTGGTCGTACGGAACGGCGCGGCGTCAATCGGGACGCGCTGTTTGAATTTCTGTTCGACGAGTTCCAGCAGAATGCCCCGTGGATTGATACGGTCGGTGAGCTGATTTCAGCATCCGGGCGCAACGACACAAATGGTGCCACCAATTTCCTGCTGGCCCATCTGAACAACGAGGCCACGCCGGCCACTGCGGTCACTGCCCGACTGTTTCTCGGCGAGCAGTTGAGCTGTGTTCAATGTCATGATCATCCGTTCAGCAAGGATTCAGGGCAGTCCGAGTACTGGGCGTTGAATGCTTTCTTCAAGGACACTGACCGCGTTACTGTTCCGGTGGCGATGAAGAATCCCTTAGTCCGTGCCTCGCTGCGAGATGCAGCATGGAAGCTCGTCGATCGACGTCGAACGGAACGAATGACATTCTTTGAGAATCTCTCCGGCCAGCAGAATGCTGTACTGCCGACTTATGATGGACATATTGTACCGGAAGACAGTACGGTCCGGCGCCGCGAAGAATTGGCAAGGCTGCTGACTACTGATTCCGAAACGAAAGTCGCGAAAGCGATGGTTAATCGTATGTGGGCTCATTTTTTTGGCTACGGATTTACCACCCCGATCGACGACATGGGCCCGCATTCTGTGGTCAGTCACCCGGAACTTCTGACGTACCTTACCAGAGTGTTTGTGGCGTCCGGCTATGATCTTCAACGTTTGATGAAGTGGATTGCATCCTCCCATGCATGGCAGTTGAGCAGCGAGGTATACGTTGAGGGCACGGTTGATCGCCCCGAACATGGAGAGATACCATTGTTCAGTCGTGTGTACGTACGTCGCATGACCCCCGAACAGGTGTACGAATCGATACGGGTTGCCGTGCGTTCTGCGGGACAGCGGCCGGTCACAGCCGCGGAAGTCAGCTCTAATCATCGGCGGCAATGGGTTCGCCAGTTCGCCCGTTCCTACGACACGGACGAAAACGATGAGGCTGTCGATTTTGACGGTACAATTGCGCAGGCGATGGTGATGATGAACGGCAGGGAAGTCGATGACGCCATTCGTCACACCAGTCGCGTGATCGCCGAATCCCGCGATTCAGACGTGACCTCACCGCCGAAGGCTCTGGACCGTGTGGCGATGGCTATGTTGACTCGTGAGCCAACTGTCGGTGAACAGCGGGCGTTTCGACGTCGGTATCGACAGCTGACGCAGGGGCCGCGGGCTGACGGAGCCATGCCCACGGCGGTCGGTGACATGATGTGGGCCTATTTGAACAGCAGCGAGTTTGTGCTGGTCCACTGACGGTCGCCGAAAATGCTCTTTCTTTCGGAATCTGATTCCCGATCCCCTGAAAGCGGTTGCGCGCACGACAAGGTTGCCATATTCTTCGTCCGTTCGTGCAGAATGGCTGTATGAGGTGATAGGCTTCTCGGGTTTGATTTGTTTTCAGGTGATTCGTGTCAATTGTCGTTCAGAAATTTGGTGGGACCAGCGTCGCTGACGCGGAGAGAATTCGCAGGGCCGCCCGAACAGCTGTCCAGGCAAAACGGGCCGGACAGCAGGTCGTTATGGTCGTGAGTGCGCGGGGTAAGAAGACCGACGAGTTGGTCGGCCTCGCGTCGGAAATAACGGATCAGCCGCGTCCACGGGAGATGGACATGCTGCTGTCGACCGGCGAACAGGAGTCGGTCGCCCTGATGGCAATGGCTGTTCACGAGCTAGGCGAGGAAGCCATCAGTCTGACTGGCGCTCAAATTGGTGTGCGGACGGACGGGAGCCATACCAAGGCTCGCATCATCAGCATTTCCACACAGCGAATGAAGGACGCACTGGATGCCGGGCAAATTGTGATCGCAGCAGGGTTTCAGGGAGTCGACGAAGATTTCAACATTACCACGCTGGGCAGAGGCGGTAGTGACACGACTGCCGCTGCCCTGGCGGCCGCCCTGGATGCAGAGTTGTGCGAAATCTATACAGACGTTGAAGGTGTTTTTACGACCGACCCTCGAGTTGTAGCCTGTGCCACGAAAGTAGAACGTGTCTCCTACGACGAAATGCTGGAACTCGCGAGTCTGGGGGCCGGTGTCATGCATTCTCGATCCATCGAATTCGCAAAGAAGTATCGGGTAAATCTGAGGGTCAAGCCGTCGTTTGCTGATGGTCCGGGCACGCTGATTTCATCGGAACCCGCGAATCCGGCTCCGATGGTGACCGGACTGGCGTTTGTTCGCAGCGAAGCACGAGTGAGCCTGATCGGAATTCCCGATCAGCCTGGTGTGATGAGTCGCATCTTCTCACTGTTGTCTGAGAACCGCATCCCTGTCGACATGGTCGTTCAGAACGTCGGTGTCGCCGGCACTGCAAATGTTTCATTTACCGTTGCTGAAGACGATCTTAAGAAGACCCTCGCCGTGGCAGCGACCGCGACGCACGACCTGGGGGGGACGGTACAGCACAATCCAAATTTGTCGAAGTTGTCGGTCGTCGGCCACGGAATGCAGACACACACCGGCGTGGCCGCCCAGATGTTTCGCGTGCTTTCCGACAGGTCAGTGAATATCAGTATCGTAACCACCAGTGAGATTAAGATTTCAGTGCTGATTGATCACAAACTATGTGATTTGGCGGTCAATGCGGTTCATGAAGGTTTCCAGCTGTCGCAGGAATTGGACCAGACGCCGCATGTTGGTGTCCCTTCTGAAGTGTCAAGGAGGATGACGCGTAAAGACACCTCGGAACTGGAAGCGGACATTGTCTCTCGCCTGAGCGGCATGGAAGAGATTGTCGTCAGCGATGTCTACAGCGATACCGATCAGGCCCGCGTCACAATCACACAACTGCACGACCATCCTGGAGTTGCCGCCGAGGTTTTCTCGGCAGTGGCGGATGGCGGAGTGCTCGTGGATATGATTATTCAGAACGTGGCGTTGGATGGAAAGGCAAACATCTCGTTTACCGTCCCTCCAACTGACGTCGCGCGGACGATTGAAGCGTTAAGAATGCCGTTGCTGAAGCATGGAGAATCGCAGGTGTCGTGCGATGAACGCATCGGCAAAATTTCCGTTGTCGGGATTGGCTTGCGCAGTCACACCGACGTCGGTGCCCGCATGTTTCATGCTCTGGGCGACGGCGGGATCAACGTACAGATGGTGAATACAAGTGAAATCAAAGTCAGTATTGTGGTCGCCGCTGATCAGACCGCGGTGGCGCTGAAGGCCCTGCAAAAATCGTTCAATCTCACGCCGAATGCAGACAACTGATACCTGTTCCGGGATCGGCTGCTGGCGTCAGAACGACCACGGCGACCACCGCGGCCAAGGCTACTCGGCGGATTGGCCGGTAAAGTATTCTGGTTCGGCTCCTGCCTTCCATTTGATGTTACACCCGATGCCGGGTGCTTGATTGTCATCGACCGGATTGCCCGACAGTACCGCGTCGCAGGCTGCTCTGAGATCCTGGCCGGACACTGCTACGTTATTGCCAGGACGACTGGCATCGAACTGCCCTCGATACACCAGCGTGTGATCTGCATCGAACAGAAAAAAATCGGGGGTGCAGGCGGCTTTATAGGCCTTTGCCACACTCTGATCCACGTCGTACAGATATGCGAAGCGGTATCCGGCGGACTCAGCTTCCTTCTTCATTTCTTCCGGGCCATCCTGCGGGTATTTTTCGACGTCATTGGAGCTGATCCCGACGATCGCCAGCCCTTTGGCCTGATATTCATCGCCGAACGCAGCCAGTGCGTCACGAAGGTGCACAACGAACGGACAATGGTTGCACATGAATATGACAAGCAGTGGCCGGCCTGCGCAATCTGCGTCGGTGACCGTTGCGCCATCCACATTCAGCAGACAGAATGAGGGTGCTCTCGTGCCCAGAGGCAACATCGTGGAAGCTGTCTTGACCATTCTCGGATCCTTGTCGATTGATGATAATAAAACCGTAAGCTCTTAAATAAAATTGCTGTCCATGGTGAGTATAAATCAGCTGCAGAAGGAATCAGACTACCGTGTCTGTACTCGCTCCAGCAGAGGCGCAATAATACATTCCGGCAGGAATTCCTTCAGGCGATCGCGAACATTTCCCTGAGCCATTCGGGCTATTTGTTTGATCAGGGAACTTGAAATGTGGTTGTAGCGTTCTGCTGACATCAAGAACACCGATTCAATACGGTCGTCCAGTACCCGGTTTGCCAGGGTCATCGTGAATTCTGCATCAATATCCGTCAGACTGCGCACACCTCGAAGCAGTACCCAACTGTTGCACGTTCGCACAAATTCAACAGCCAGGCCTTCGAACGCTTTGACTTCCACGTTTGGCAGATCAATCACGGCTGCCTGACATAAGCGGATTCTCAATTCAGTCGAAAACAGTGGCTGTTTGTCGGGATTTACGCCAATCCCGATCGTCAGTTTGTCAAAGATCCGGGCTCCACGGGAAATGATGTCCAGATGTCCAAGTGTTAGCGGATCAAAGCTGCCCACATACACAGCGTGTGAAGGGCCATCATCTCTGGACATCGGCGACCTTCTTTCGTAAAGCGGCAAATACAGAATTGACACACGGTTCGTGGCCAGAACATTGAAAACGCTGAATCAGATTCTCGATGGTAATGCGTGGTTGGCAACGCCACGGGTCATTGGGGTGTAAAATTGGCAGGGAATTTTCAGTTCCTGCCTGATCGATGGCGACCTCCCGGTACGTGATAAGTTCCTGCAATGAAACACCTTGCGTTATATCTAAGCGGTTAAGAGAACCCGATGGCAGAGCGATTTACCTGCAACGGCACGTTCTGTGCTGCCTACAGAGGCGTGCAGAACCGTGGGAGGTTCTGCCTGTAGTGAAAGTTGCCGTTGTTGTGCAACCTGGTGTCTTACGTTTCAGATGGTTGACGGTTTTTTGACAACACGGAGCGGCTGTTTGGTCAGTGTGATGTCGCTCAACACCGGAAGTTTATCTCGCCGACGTTGATGACAACAGCAGCACAATGCGTGGAAAAAAACGCACAATTGTCCAACTGTTGGAAGTTGGAAGTCCGCTGTTTCCTCTGGTTTCGGAGTCTACAGATGCCCGTATTTAGATGGGGACAAAGCTGGGATCCAATACTGGACCTTGAGCGTGAAGTGGATCGACTGCTGCAGGGGATGAACCTGACTTTGCAGGGCCGTTCTTCACGCCGTTTTCCATTGATAAATCTTCTGGACGAAGAAGATTTTTTTCTGTTGACTGCAGAGCTTCCAGGCGTGCAATTGGAGGATCTTGAGTTAACGGCCGCGAATGGAATGCTGACGCTGAAAGGAGTGCGGAAAGCCCCGCCGGAAGCTCAGACGGAATCATTTCGGCGCCAGGAGCGTTTTCAAGGAGACTGGCAGCGGAGCATTCACTTGCCGGACAGAATTGACGAAGACGAGATGAAGGCAGAATATTCCGCAGGCGTGCTGCGCGTCATTCTGCCCAAGATTGCCGGCTCGGTTGCCCGAAGTATACCAGTTACGGACGGCTCAGATTAGTTGCTGTGACACACACGACGAACTGTGGCACCGTGTGTTGCCACGCCTGTCGAAAGAACGGACTGGAGATTTATGACGGCCGTTCGCTCGCGTCTTTGCGAACGATTTGACATCAACGACGCCATAACCACTCTCAAGACCGTCAATTACAGGTATATTGAAGGGGAGATGAAATGGACGATTCCGACAAAACCGTACCTTCCACAGCGGCGAAAGTTCAGCCGACAGCTGCCACTGTCGGCGACCGTCCACCACGAATGTTGTTCAATCCGCCCATCGATATTTATGAAACCAACGATGGGCTTGTTCTGTATGCCGACCTGCCGGGCGTAACGACCGAAGGCCTGGAACTGCAGGTCCAGGACAACCGTCTGGCCCTGTTCGGTCGAGTGGGAAACGGCCAGACCGGGCGAGCCGTTCTGCACGAAGAGTACAAGGTCGGCGACTTCCTGCGATCATTCATTCTTAGTGATGAAGTCGACCACGAAAATATTTCGGCGCGTCTGAACAACGGTGTTCTGCGCGTGGAACTGCCCCGGACTCAGCGGTCAGAGCCGCGTCGGATACGGGTTTCCGCAGAATAACAGCCTGAGCCTGCTGCTACCGTCTGAAGAAGGTTACGTTGCCCGGAAAGCCAACTTGCCAGCAACTGCGCCGTTTTTGGTAACGGTTTGGCGATCGCGCTTTGAACGCGGTAGGATCCAAGAATGTCTTTATGGATCACTAAATATTTTCGGCGGCGGCAGCAGCGCCGCGTCGGTCCGTACGGTTGGAGGTTGTTGCTGGTCCCGGCCGGACGCGTGATCCTGCTGCTCATGTGCTGCTTTCCGAGTGCACGAGCGCGGGATGCAGAAGCCGAACGGTCCGAGCGTCTGTTCCTGCAGCAACTGACGGAAAGGCAACTGTTCGCGCTGGCAGAACAGCACTGCAGGCAGCAAATCGCGAGATCACCAACCACTGACCAACAGGCTGAGTGGCAGCAGCGACTTTGCCAGACTCTGCAGGAACATGCGTGGTTCACCCCGGCGGCTGATCGCGAGGGCCTCCTGAACCAGTCGTTGACAGAATTGACGGAATTTCTGAACGACAACGTCGCCTCTCCGGTCCGGCAGTTTGGATTGCGGCTGCAGCAAGCCCGAATACTTGGCCAAAGCATTCGCATGAGCATCTGTCTGTCAGAGGCCGGGCATCTGTTTGGTCACGACCTTGGGTCGGCAACGGAACAGAAATCTGTGCAAATCGCGGTTGCGCCGATTCTCATTACGGTAGCGAACAGGGCCATCGCGATCACGGAGGCTCTGATGGAACAACTTGAGCGGATGCGCAGTGACCTGCCGCCGGATAATGCCCGCGAACTACAAGGCGCCGCTCGACTGGTCCTGGCTGAACTGTACTCGTTAAAGGGCCAGTTGCTGTCAGGGGCGAAACAGATCGCAATAGATGCCGAAAAGACGTTCGACGACGCGGAAGGGGTGTTGAAGCTGATACGACGAAGCGTGGCGACTCATGAAACTAAGTTGACGGCCAGCTGGCTGTCGGCTGAAATCGCTTTAAGAACCGGTGATAACGCGCAGTTTAACCTCAAGATCAGCAGCGGGACCCCTTCGTCCGGGCCGGATCGGCCAATTGCACTACTTCAGATTCGTGCTCTGTTGCTGCAAGGTGAGTGCAGTGATGCGTTACAACTGTTGTCGAAGCCGGGGGCCGTATCAGCACTCGCACGTCAACAGTTGGCGTGGTTGAAGTTGGAATCCCTGCTGGGGCGATTCGAACTTGCCTCTGAACTGGAGGATTCGGCCCTGCTCATGGAGGCCTCGGGAGCGTTTAAAACTGCATACGGACAGCTCCGACCCATTCTGCAGGGTGTTTTTGCGGAATGTGTGGAACGAACGGTACAGCGATTTCATCTGGTCACTGAAGTGGGCGCAGAAATCGCCGACGTTGTTGAGCAAATCGAATCCGTGCACGCCGACGGTGATATTGCCGCAGCGCTGCAATTGATCGACGTTGCTCTCAGTCGGCTGTCAGGGCAGAGACGTCAACGCCCCCGGGCGGCATTACTGTTGCGTGCTGGTGAATTGCTGATTGAGAAACGCAAATGGACGGAAGCGCGCTCGCGACTTGACGGCTCCTTAATGATCTACGAGAGACTCGGTGAGTCAACTCGGCAGGCGGCGGCTGACCTGCTGAGAGTCTTCGTACTCGCACAGCTGTCGGTTCAGACCACTTCACAGATTCAGACTGTCACATCCGAGGAATATGTGGCGGCCATTGAGAACCACCTTGTCAGGTTTAGTGATCAATCGACGGCCCGTCGGGCTCGCCAATGGCTCCTTCGACAGGTGCGTTCCCAGGACCCGTTGCGTGCTGCCAGGCTGGTACTTTCTATGACGGATGACGCGAAGACGGCGACCCGGCAGCTGGAGCTGTTGCAGGATTGCGGACGTCTGCTGGCCGCGTCCGGGACGATGGGGCACGACGCTGAAAGTGCTGAGGTGCTGGCTCTGTTCAGGGAACACGTGGATCAGCTCGCTGCTGGTTCGGATACTCTGGATGAAATTGCTCTGGCATCGCTGCAGTTGTGGGTGCTGAGCGCCATGGTTGCCGAACAGCCGCCGATGCGTGTTGACTGGATCAACGTCAACACGCGTCTGAATGCGATCCACAGTCAGTTACCACGTTCCCATCTTCTTCAGGATAAAGAATTGTTCCTGCAATTCTCCGTGCTCGAGGCATTGACTGCAGCCCGAACAGTGTCCACCAGGGCACGTATGGACACCGCGGCGCAGAACCTGCTGACCCTGAAGGGCCGGAATCTGTCGACTTGCCTTAGGTCACTGTACTCACAACTGAAGGGCAGTAGAGCATCTGTCGGTGACGTTTGGCTGGCGGGCACGACTGAATCGCTGGTTCGACACTGGCTTGCTGAGAAAAAGCGTCCCCTGACGGCGAAGACCGTGTTGTTCGCTTTGCCGATCGTGGTCTGTACCAACAGACTCACCGGACAACAACAGCTTCAGAACCAGATCCTTCAGGACGACAGTATACAGACGCTGGATAATTCTGTTCTGATCAGCATCGCTGAATTACTGGCGGAGGAAGGCACGAAACAGTCGACGGCTTCTTTTAGTCCCGGTGTGCGACGCTTCTGGCTGATGATCGTTGAATCCAGTTCTTCCGGATCTGACGTGTGGCTGGAAGCATCGTATCAGCTTGCCAGAACCTCAGCGCAGCAACAGAAACCGGGAGAGGCAAGACGACGGCTGGGCGTCGTACAGGCGCTGTATCCCGACTGGGGATCAGTCGATCGATTACGCCGTGCTCAGGAGCTGGGTACGCAATTGCGTGACTGAAGAACCGCCTGATTCGGTGTCGGCAGTTCCCAGGTGATCATGCACAGGGAAACGCCGCCGCTGAAGGACTGGATTGGAATCGCCGTTCCTGCAGATCGCAAGATTTAACGGACGCACTGTGTTGTGACTGGTAGTAGGGGCACCGGCCGCCGAGGCCAGCCTCCGAATTAAGGCAATTATTCCCGCAGTCATGGTTTTCCTGTCAGTTGAGTATCACCTCATGTTGAGCAGCAACCGTACGCCCGCTGGACCTTCCACGACAGCCGCGAGCACGCCGATGCACAAATACTGACCCGCAAACGAATTGTGGAACAGCCGGGACTGATTCGCTACAAGGCAGGCCGCTTTGAATGGCGCCTGCTTCACAGACATATCGTTTACCGGGCCAATTGCTAACGGCGGTAAACAAGCGTTGTCAGTGACCACGGGTGTTCGTCCAGATCAAACTCCAGTTCACCGAAAACGGCCACGTGTCCAGACGCCGGGACCTCAATCTGGCCAACCCAGTCCTTTCCTGTTGCGGTCAGGACTGTTGACGTCCACTTGTCGTCTCGGAAGTCCAGGTCATCGGATGCGGCCGTCCAGAATCGCACCGTGTCCGGCTTTGGCGATGAAGACATCGTAAGCTTCAGGTCACGGTCGCTATTTGCGACAGACCACGAAGGCTTCGGCATTTCGTGAGCTGCGGCGACATGCCGAAAGAAGACAGCCAGTGTTTTTAATGCGTCCTCGCGACCACCGCCCAGATCATGCCCCGCGTTAGGCACCTGGCGAATGTACTTTTGCCCTTCCAGTTCGTCCCAGTAAAGATTCATGGCATCAACGACCCAGTAAGGATCATTTGTTCCGACAATCAACAGCTTCGGCAACGTCAACTGCTTGCGATACGTAAATGGATCCATCATCGTTCGTAATGCGGCTTCCCGCGGAGTTTCCACCTCGTCCGGTCGTTTCACCAGGCTTTTACGAGTGTAGTCAACAATCTGGTCGCTGAACTTGCCCCAGGTCTTGAGCTGGTGATTCATCTGGGGCCGAAAGTTAAGTATGTCAATCACAATGGGCGCAGTCGCACAGATTCGCTCGTCCGCGACAGGCGTAAGCCAGCTTGTCCAGCCCCGCTTTGAGCCCCCCGTGATGACGAAGTGTTCGATTGGCTCAGGCCATTCTGCATCCGCCATCTCCTGAACGGCGTCCATGGTCATAACAGCACTCTTGACCATTGGGAAAAGCAACGGCCATGTTTCATCGCCTGTCTTCAGATACTTCAGCCACGTATCGGTGATAAGATCGTCTTCCTTTCTGCCGCTGAACAGGGGTTGGTTCGGCACCTGGTGAAGCATGACCACCCGCGCACCACACATCCGTGCCAGTTGCAGACCGATTTTCATGTCACCTTCGCCCGGTGAGCTGGGCTTGCTGCCTCCGTTGACAAACAACAGAGCGTGGCCGGGAAACAGCACTTTTTTCGGTTCATACACTTCAACCGCATGCCGCCAGATGATGCCGTGCCATTTCTGCGAGGTAACTCGCAGTTGATGTACCCTTCCGGCTTCGGAGTCGATCGTTCCGATTGATTTCCACGCAAATTCCGGTTCAGGACGACTTACGTAATTCTGCAGGGCCATGGGTACGGAGGCCGGATCGTCTGCGTAAGCGGACGGTACTGCCGACAACATCAACAATGTCAGTACGAATTTCATGCAGAAAAGTTCCATTTTGAAAAGTACAGTTCAAAACGACGCAGGCGGAATGACACACAGTCCGCTGCGGAGGGATTACCCTCTGGCTAGCGCAAGCTCACCCAGTCGTTCTTCGTGGCGTCCTTCACAGCAACTGTGTATGTCGGCGTCTTTCTTGTATCTCGGCGTCTTGTCACAGTCCTGAACAGCACTCGTCACATGGGAGCCTGCACTGTAGTAGTGGTTCCGTAGGCGTAAACTGAGTCACAGCATACCTGTTTCTGCGGACTTGAAAACAGATCCTGCTTCTGGATCCCTGCAGGATGACCTTTCGGTGGACGCGAATTAAGAAACTCAAGAAACTCGCGGCGAATAAACGGGCTTTATGCTGCCGCTTTAATTTCCGGCGGCTGCTTACTATGGCTCTCATGGGCCTTGCCGCAACATCGTTGTAGTTACTACGTTCATACGTAGTCGCACATCCAGTCAAGTGGCGTTTGCAGAGGTGTCGACCCTTCTGCACGTTCTGCTGTCATGGTGCTTCAATTTTGAATGGCGCAGTACGGCTGTCAGCAGTTCGCAGCCCACTTCACCAACCCGAGCAGCTCGTTCCACTTCAGTGTCGCGGTCAGGAGCACGATAGACGCGATAAGTTCCGAAGACCGTCCGCGTCTCGAGATCCCGCTTCTCGGATAGGGGTACCATCCCTAATTACGACCCACGCGGCACCATTCGCCTTTCTTAACTAAACCGTTACTACTGTGAGAAGGACCGTCGCGCGTGACATTATTTCCGATGTGTCGAGGCGAAGCAGTTGGCTGCGATTGCTCTGATGGTCGGTGATCCTGATGACGCCGGGATGGTTCCTTCCCTGTGGGCCACGTTTCGATGACGTATCGGTAACTCAGGTCGACGCATTGCAAAACGAACGGCTGGCCACCGATCCGTTACTGTCCACGGATGACCAGAGGAGTTTCCGGGGCATCACGGATGCCGCATTTGCCCCGCCCCGACGTGACAGGCCGGCAATGGAATTACTGGATGATAAATCCCCGCGCCGGAACTATTCCCTATCACACGTTTGCAACCAGGTTGCGACCGTTGCTGATTATCATGCGTGGTGTTTCAGGTGCTGGACAGGAATGCACGTGCCGCATATGTCCTGCACGTGTTGGTCTTGGACGCAATCCGCCCCCTGGCTGCAAGAGACGCATCGGCGATTTGCGATTTGCGATTTGCGATTTTTCCGGCTGCTGCTGCTGCACATCTGCGGGTGATGTAAGTCTTTCTGCGTCACCTGAAGAAGCATGACATGCACTTTTCGTCTGTGATGTATCGCTGGGAATCCACAGATCGTCTGATATATTTGCCACTGCAGTGTTCGGCGGCTCACTGCAGAGTCCGCGAATCTGACCGATGTTCACAGAATTCCATGTCCACAATTGCGTTCGCATTAGACAACACTGGAAAACATGCCCGTTGTTATTGGAACTGACGAAGCCGGGTATGGACCGAACCTGGGTCCGCTGGTCGTCACGGCTACCAGTTGGTCAATTCCTGATGATTCGGAACCAGCAGATCTCTGGACACTGCTAGCCGATGTCGTCGTGGAGTCACCTATGCGAGGCGACAGTCGACTTCACGTGGCTGATTCCAAAAAAGTGTACTCGGCCCGAAAATCCTTAGGCTCGCTCGAGCGAGGCATTCATCCCTTTCTGAGGCAGCTTGGTGCGAACGCAGACAGCGTCGCTGCCCTCGGTGTGTTTTTGGCTGGTGCCTCATTCAGCACTGACTATGAAGATGTTCGAGGTGGGGTTGTGGAGGAACTGTCCCTGCCCACCCACTGCACAGATGAAGAACACGACGAAAACTCCACGCGACTGAAGGACGCCATGGCGTCTGCGGGTATTCGCCTGCTTGGTATCGAGAGCTGCATTATGTTTCCGCAGGAGTTTAATCGTCGAGTCGCCGAGACGAATTCCAAGGGAAAAGTGCTTTCAGCAGAGACACTCGCATTGGTAAGGACTGCAGTGGACCATCCGGAAGCACCGGCAGGTGGATGGATTGTGTGCGACAAACATGGAGGTCGCAATCGATACGACGACATCATTAGCACCGCATTTGACGATCGATTTGTCTTTCGCCTGCAAGAATCCCGAGCGGTGTCGCGTTACAAAATGGGTTCGCTGGAATTCGGCTTTCGTACTAAGGCAGAGAAATTTCTGCCGGTCGCTCTGGCATCCATGGTCGCGAAGTACATGCGTGAAATCGTGATGATACAGTTCAACCGATTCTGGCAGCATCATCAACCCTGTATTAAGACGACGAAGGGCTATCCGATGGACGCACTGCGGTTCTGGAATGACATTGCCGAGACCGCTGCAGCGCTGGGGATTACGCGTGCCGACATTTGGCGGAATCGATAGTACTGGTGTTGCACCGTCCGGCGTATCCCGCAGGCCGATGTGCAGCGGCGGGGTGGCGACGTTTGCGTCGCTTCATGAACGCAGCCTTTGCCCTGTCACATCGTGGACCAATGAATTGCCGCAACCTTATCACCGGCCTCATAAGCATCGGACTGAGGCATCAGCAGGCACATGCCGTTGGCATCGGCAGTTGACCTCAAATCCGCTGATCCGCCCCATGCCACCGGCGTAGCCTGCAGTCCCTCGTCGGAAAGATGCAGATTACATGGAAAATAGACGGGCCGCGAGCCTTTGACCGTGATGGATTTTGTGAGGGCCGCCGGGGTCGGTTGGGGCAGCGGCATGGAACACCCCGTGAATTTCCGGACCGCGGTGCGCACGAATAGTTCAAAGCACACCATGCTGCTCACAGGATTGCCGGGCAGCCCGAACACCCAGCAGGAGTGTTCGGGGGTCTGTAACTGACCGAACCACAAAGGTTTGCCCGGCTTCATATCAACGCCGTGGAAGACTTGTTGCACCCCCGCGGCGGCAAGCTCAGAAGGGACCAGATCAAGGGTTCCTGCCGACACGCCGCCGGACAGGAGCAGGAAGTCATGCGTCAGTCCTCTCGAAATATGACGGTGCAGATCTTCGCGACTGTCGCGCGCGACTCCCAGCGGAACGGCCGTCGCATTTGCGCGCTGCGTCTGACTGACGAGCATCGGTTCGTTGGAGTTTCTGATACGTCCGGGCGTCAACGGCTGGTCAACCGCGAGCAATTCATCGCCCGTGGCCAGAACTGCAACTGTCGGACGCCGGACTGTGGGGACCTGTGCCAGACCGAACTCCGCGAGAACGGCAATGTGCTGTGGCTCCAGTAAGGTGCCGGCGTTCGTCAATGGCTGGCCCATTTCCGCAATCACGCCCCGCCGCAGAATGTTCTGTTCGGCACTGACGACATCGTGATCGATGGTTACGCATTTGGGCACAGATTCGTCAAAACTAACCTGTTCAATCGGCACCACACAGTCTGCACCAGACGGGATGGGGGCTCCGGTCATGATGCGGGATGCGTCCCGCGTTCTCAACGAAGTGGTAGGGACCGTGCCGGCTGTGATGGTCTCCAAAACCTGCAGCGTCTGAGCTCCGACGGCCGTAAAGTCGCCCGAGACCACAGCAAACCCGTCCATCATGGACTTATCGAACGGCGGTGAGTCATGCGGTGTTGTCAGATCCTCAGCCAGAACACGGTGCAGCGACTGGGCCAGTGGCGTAAGTGTGGCAGGACCGGAGACGACGTGATTAAGAATGGATGCCAGGGCATCTTCGACGGTCAGCATATGTACTCCTGTGCCGGTCGACCCACGGGGCGGCCCCGGTACACGACAGCTACGTAGACGTTCAGAGTCAGTCGAATAGACGTAAAAAGTGGCAGCCTACCATGCATCAATCGCATCTGCATCCAGCATCGGACATTCAATCTCCGCGTTGATGCGATCCAACGCACACTCATCTTTAAAGCCGGACCCGGTCACCAGACATACGATCATTGCGTCTTTGTCCACATCGCTGTTTGCTGCCGCCCGCAGCGCCCCCGCCAACGCGACAGCACCAGCCGGTTCAGTGAATACGCCCTCTTCGCGAGCCAGGCGTTTTTGAGTCTCCCACACGTATTCGTCGGTGACCAGATGCCCGGTGCCGCCGGTCGGCCGGCATTCTTCGATTGTCAGATGTCCGTCAACGACGCTGGCCACCTGCAATCCACTGACGTGTGATGTACAGTCGACCTCCTGAGCTCTTTTTCTGCCGGATCTTAGCGGTCCGGCGATTGTGTTATTGCCCTCGGGTTGTACGCATTCTACTGCGGGACTTCGTGCTATCTGTCCACGATCCACAAGCTGTTGGAACCCTCTGGCAGCGGCAACGCACAATCCGCCTCCACCCGCCGGACAGAACACGTGATCGATCGGACGCTCCGCCTGTTCCGCCAGTTCGAAGCTGACGGTCTGGACACCGGACATACCTGCCGGGCTGTACATAAACGCACTCACCTGCAGCGCAGAGTCCGCCCGTTTGCCCCGTTCCCGCAGTTTTTCAAGAACCAGTGTGGTCGTCGCCGGATCGGTGCCGAATTTTCGAATGCGAGCAATTCGAGCGCCGTATGCCATCATCTGTTTCAGTTTTCCCAGGGGCGCGCCTTCCACGATGGCAATTCGACACTCAATGCCGGCCGCGGCACAGTACGCTGCCAGTGCTGCACCGGTATTGCCGCTGGAAGTGGCGACACATTTATTCTGGCCATTCGCCACCATGTGAGAGATTGCAGTGAACGCAAAACGGTCTTTATACGAGCCGGATGTGTTTCCGTGTTCCAGCTTAAAATACAGATTCGTCAGGCCAGCGGCCGGCCCAATACTTCGGGACCGAATCAGTGGTGTGTCGCCTTCACCAAGGGTGATCCGGGCCGATTCGGGAATAGGTTCAATCATGTCAGACCATCGCCAGATATTACTCATGAGTTTTTGTCCATCGATTTCAGTAAACGTCAGTGGGCCAGCCGCATAGACGTTTTCCGGTTAAGTGAATGCAGCGTCCGGTTCCAGTGGAAACAGAGGTCGTCGTCGGTGGCAATATTGCAGTCGATTCATGTCTGCACAGGTCGAACCGATAGTGTTTACCCGTATAAAACTGTCGCAAATTTCCCGGTATGCCGCAATCGGTGCATTGACGCCTTTTGCGACAAGTATGTGAAAGCTGTATGGGTCAAGATCACAGCTGATCAGCTGCTGCAGACTAAAAGGCACCATCCGGCGAGACGTCAGCATTAAGGTCAGGCCACGTTCAGTTCGGCACACGGCAGTTCGACCCTGGTCGAATTCCCCTATGCCACCGTGTCGCGGCTGAGGTTCACGGAACCTTCCGTCATGCAGAGACACAACCGTTGCATCAATCCTGAACGGAGTGCCGTGAAGATTGTCGGTCTTCCCGCCCACGGTCAGCGATAAATGCTCTCCGCGTCCGGACTGTTCACAGGCAACGACAGCCTCCGGGTCATACAGACATCCGAATGATGGTCCCATGCTGCGGTTATGAAGTGCCGCCAGCAGTTCCGTACCGTCAGCTGAGGAGCCGCCACCCACGTTGTCACCCATGTCCAGCAGGCAAATGCGTCCGGCGTCAGTGGCACATTGGTCAAGTGCCTGTTCCACGGACACAAATTCCCCGTGCAGTTCCCCCCGCATGTCCCACATCGTCTGTCCCAGCTTCTTCACCAGTTCCCTGGCCAGGTCAGGGGCATCGTCCGTCACTACAATCGCGGCGGAACCCATTTCCTCGACGTCCGAATACGGAAATCCCAGCAGAATACTGTTAGACAGAACACGATTATCGGTCAGTTGCGTATCCGCTAGCCGATACAGCGGTCTCAGATGAGCTTCTTCCGTACACTGTCGCTCGATACTGATCGCCAGCGGTGGACAACACGCAGCCATTTGCGGACGAATTTCGCGGCGGGCTGCCCGAACAATCAACTGAGCCGCTTCAATACCTCGTTCACGCTGATCCAAGTGAGGATTAGTGCGATACGCAATCAGCGCATCACAGCTGTCCACCATCATCGGCGAAAGATTTGCATGTGGGTCCAGCGTCCCGATGATCGGAAAGTCAGACCCGACAATCTGCCGGAGGCTATCCAGCCAGTAACCGTCGGCGTCGGGATAATCTTCGCTGACTGTAGCTCCATGCGGCGCCACCAGAATTCCATCCAACGTTTCTTCCGACCGCACGGTCGTCAGAAGTCGTTCCACCAGTTCGGCGAAGGCATCTGACGCGATTCGTCCCGATGGAAGCGCCCGCGCAGCGAACAGCGGAACGGTTTTCACGCCGGCGGCCGCCAGCCCCGCAAAGAATCCTCCGACCTCATGGTGAGCGTCTGCCAGCGCTGCCCGGATGGGCTCGCCCGTCAGCAACAGGTTTTGACGGAAGGATTCAATCGATGTTGGTTGAGTCAGAAACGTGTTGGACTCGTGTAGAAATGCGATAACTCCGATTCGCATCGATAGTTCCCCGGCAGGGTTGTGTTCGGTGGGACTGGTGACGGTGTTTCATTAACATAACGTTTCATGGAACGCACTGGTAGCAAAGCCTCGCCCCGGACTTCAGACATGAACACACGGCCAAAGATCACGCTCAGGCAAATCCGCGAAGATATGTATTCCGCTGTCATCTGCGACGCGCTGGACACCCTCGGCTATTCGCACCAGTCGCCTCGTATTCAGCTGAGACAGCTCACAACGCAGCAGATGATTGTTGGACGCTGCCGTACCACGTTATGGGCAGACATGTTTCACGAAGACCCTGCTCCCTATGCTCTGGAGCTTCAGGCGGTTGACAGCTGTCGCCCCGATGACGTGGTGATTGCCGCGGCGAACGGCTCTTTGCGTTCGGGGATTTGGGGCGAGCTGTTAACGACCGCCGTGCGTAACGGAGGCTGCGTCGGTGCCGTCATTGACGGGGCAGTGCGTGACGTTGCAAAGATCAGGCACATGCAGTTCCCGATTGTCGCTCGTGGTACATGTCTGTATGACAGCAAAGATCGGCAACGTGTGGTTGATCGCGATGTCCCGGTGGAGATTGACGGCGTCACGTTCTGCCCGGAAGATCTGGTCGTCGCCGACGAAGATGGAGTAGTCGTGGTTCCGCAGGCGGTTGAACAGCGCGTGCTGGAACTGGCGTGGGAAAAAGTGCACGCAGAAAACGAAGTGCGCGACGCCATTCAAGCAGGTATGAAAGCCGTCGACGCCTATGAAAAATATGGTGTACTCTGAATTTCACCAGGGGTCTTCGTCGCTGCCACCCATGGAAACGCCCGTACTCCCACGGAAACGGACCTTCTCCGGTCAGGGGCTGGCAGGCCCGGAGGAAGTGTCATCACTAACCGGAACACTCTCATTTGTTGAGTTCTTTCCGGCAATAACAACGACGACTCCTGCGACCGCCGCTCCGGTGGCCAGCATGCCAGGCCCCATCATCGGGGCGCCATACTGTCCTCGAACCACTGGCTGAGAAACGATGACTGCCGTACTGTTTAACGCAGATGGCGGTGCAACCTCTGCATTCCACAGGCGCAGTGCCATACCGGACTGTCCCGATGCCAGCACATGTATGCCGGGACGCAGTCCGCTGATCCGGACCTGTCCGCTTGCGTTGCTGACGGCCGTGGCCACGGTATGGCCCTGATACCCGATCGTCACCACCCTTCTGGGCTGGGGAATGCCCGCTGCATCCTGCACGTGAAAAACAACATTCCCCCCAACCTGCATCCTGATGTCGCGAATGGGCGGCCTCGTAACCGAAGCGGTGTTTGCCGCCGACTGATCGGCACCGAAACAGAGGCACTGGACCAGAATACACCCAACCACAGCCAGACAGTTGATAACGACACGTGTGCGAAGGATACTTGTCACAGATACATTCCGATCGAAAATTGGCAACGTCGTGTTTTCGAAGCAGGTGCGTAACAGCCGGTCGCACGGAAACAACAGTGCGTCGATCAAGCCTGCGGGGCTGTCAGCGTAGCGAAATACGAAATCGGCGAAAATACGAACCTACGCGTTTTTCGACTTCAGAATCACGCAACGCCACCCATTCGCTAAAAGCCCCCGGGGCTGCTCCGGCAGAAACCGCCGCCAGGTATTCACGGAACAGCGTGCGAGTCTGATCAGACTCATTCAGAAGATAGTGTGTCCATGCCCAGCTGTCACGATAATGGTCGCCCGTCATGCGCGCCGCAGAGGGTATCGATTCCAGATTTCGCAGACTGGGTTTCCAACCCGCTCGACACTTCCATTTCATGGCCATCAGACGGCTCGACCTGGCTCTGCGTTCCGGTTGAACCTCGAGGTACTCAGCCAGTCCCTCATCGATCCACAATGGCACAAATGGAAGCGCACGGTGCAGGATTGCATGCGTGTATTCATGACGCAGATCCGTCAACAGTTGTTCATGCCGGTAGGCATAGATCTGGTATTGGTCCCCCGAACGATAAAAGATCGCTCGGCGATGCCGTGCTTCAGGTATGCGGCTGGAAAGATAGGCTCGATAACTTGCGGCCGACTTGAAGACAATGACCTGTATTCCTGCGTTGTCCGGCTGGACCAGATTCAGATTTCGACTCAGCTCCTCTTCCACACTGGCCAGTTGCGCAGCGACTACATTCGGCAGCAAGCGGAATTCCGAGAACAACTCGACATGGCCTAGCGTCTCATGAACTTCCCACTGTTGAGCAACCGTCGGAGACGCCAGCAACAGCCAGCAGCAGCACGACACAATCCATCCGAGCAGTTCTGCGCAGCTGAAGCGTTGCGTGGACATTTTTCGCGTAGCTCCGGGACGTTCCAGACCATGACAGAAAACGTTTCCGCACCAAAGACGTGTCTGGCGAGTTAAATGGGCGTTCAGAGCAAACATTGCAGTCCACCGATGGATCATCCGCAAAACATACAATCCCATAAAACAGTCTGTACCGGCGCGGCTGCGCCCAAGACGGTCACCACAACACATCATCAGTATGTGCGTTTAGCTCAGACCGACGGCTGGGGTCAACATCAAGCTCAAAGTTGATGATTTCCGAGTGAGAGGGAATGGCCGGAGGAATGGGCTGCGAAAGCAATAAGAAATCCAGAGTTCAACACCCCGGGAGCCGGCGAGAGAGTTTTCGAACTAACAGGCCTCCGGTGGACAAAGGGATTGAAACGCGAACAACGTGATTCTAGAAGTTCCCGGGAGTGCATATACAGCACCTACCCGGATGACTGACGAGATCTCGCGGCCCGTTTAAGATCGGGTAATAGGGCGTTTGACTCAATCAATTGTGGCAGTTGCCGGGAACAGCGACTGAAGATTTGTATTCCCGTACAAATGCCTGTAAGTTCACGAACAGGTAGTCATTAGGGATAATTCCATTCATCAGCACCAATTTTCGGAGGAACCTAGATGTTGCAGAAACGGGCAAGAATTACCCGTCGGAAACGGAAAAAGTCGGATCCCCCGTCTACCGAGTTTCACATCCCTCGTAAGCGTAAGGAATTCACTGTATTCCTGGTGGAAGACGACCAGGCCATCCGTGCCTCCATGAAGGAAGCCCTCGAGGAGGAAAAAATTCAGGTTGATGACTACATGACGGCCATGGAGTTTTATCGCGACTATCGCGAAGTCAGGCCGGGCGTTCTGATCCTTGATATTCGCCTGCCAGGCATGTCCGGAATTGAGTTACAGGAGAAGCTGGCCGCTGAGGATTTTCCGCTTCCGATCGTGATGATTTCAGGACATGCGGATGTGCCGATGGCTGTTCGCGCCATGAAGAACGGCGCGTTCGATTTTCTGTGCAAGCCTGTCAAGGTTCACGACATGGTAGAAGCTGTGGCCCGCGGGTATCACTACTACTACGATGTCGACATCGACATGGACGATGAGTTGGACGAGACTGAAGACAGTCTCAATCGGCTGACAAATCGTGAACGTGAAGTGCTTGATCATGTCGTCGACGGGTTGTCCAGTCGTGAAATTGCTGAAGAACTGACCGTCAGTACGAAAACGGTCGAGGCTCATCGTGCGCGCATCAACGACAAAATGCGAGCTGACAATGTGGCTCACCTGATACGGATGTGTTTTAACTACAATGCTGCTGAGGAAGTATAGTTTTCTGATTCAGACATTCTAAAGCCGGACAAAAACGCCGCGCGGTTTTCCGCGCGGCGTTTTTGTTTGGCGAGATACATGCGTGTATAGCCGGTTTCGACTACCATTGGTCTGTGACCAGAGATCAGCCATATCCCGTACCGCAGGAACTCAAAGCCGTGATTCGGCCGGACAAAGTCGGCCTTGCGCTGATTCTGCTGTCGTTTGTGGTCGCGGTTGTAGCACTGCTCAGCAGTCAGCCCCTGCAGAGTGCCAATGATCGTTCTCGTTGGTGTACCGTATGGTCTTTGGTAGAGCGCGGAACCTACCAAATCGACGAAATCGACAAGGTTCCTGAATGGTCCACAATCGACAAGGTGCGGCACCGGATGTCCCCGGCCGAACCGTGGCATTTTTACTCATCAAAGCCGCCACTGTTTCCCACAGTAGTGGCCGGTTTATACTGGATCGAACGTCATACTCTGGGTTTCGATTTAATGGAGCAGCCGGCCTTCGTCACACGGCTATTGTTGTTCTTTGTGAATGTACTTCCCTTTCTGGCGGCGTTGCTGTCACTGCAGCGGTCTTTGCTGCACGCTCGTGTCGAGCGGCGGGTCTGTTGGTTTGTTCTTGTTTCCGCGGGATTTGGCAGCATGCTGAATCCGTTCCTGACCACACTCAATAACCACACTCCGGCCGCCGTGTGCGTGGTCTTCTGCCTGGCAGCATTGATTCGCGTCAGATCTGCGTCCACAGCGGCCGTTAAAGACTTCGCGATTGTTGGATGTACCGCAGCGTTGACCTGCTGCCTTGAGCTGCCCGCCGCATTGTTCGGACTGCTGACTTTTGTTCTGCTTTACAAACATGACTGGAAAACGACAGCGGGGGTGTACGTACCGGCGGCGATCGTTCCCTTGGCAGCGTTCTTTATCACCAACTGGATTTGCACCGGCGGGATCAAACCCTTTTACACCTACTACGGAACAGAAAAATATGTGTACGTCCACGAAGGAGTGCCCAGTTACTGGTCGCAGCCGCGGGGAATTGATGCGAATGACGAGTCTCCTGGTGTCTATCTGTTTCATTGCGTATTGGGACACCACGGTATTCTGGCGCTGACACCAGTCTTTCTTCTGACCGGTATCGGATGGCTGACAGGGCTATGGTCGGAACGCAAAAGCGTCTTTCGTACTGTCTGGTGGCTGGGTGCCGGACTATCGTTCCTGATTCTGAGCTTTTATCTGTCACGTACACAGAACTACAACTACGGCGGGAACTCTTCAGCATTGCGGTGGATGCTGTGGCTGACTCCGTTTTGGTGGTATGGAATGATTCCGGCTCTGCAACGATACGGCAAACGAACGTCAGGATTACTGATGTGCGTGGCATTGCTGGTTCCTTCCATCTATTCGCCACTGTATTCGCTGACCACACCCTGGCAGCCCTGCTGGATCTACACGCAGATGCAACAAGCCGGCTGGATCGACTACAGCACGACCGTTGCGGCATTCGACCCGCCTCGATATTCCGTCGTGGGAATCATTGCCGCAGACGCCGACGACACGTCAGAATGGAGGAGCGGCGCGCGCCGAATTTCTCTAAAGGTAATTTATCGCGTCAATTTCGATGACCAGCCCGCCGTAATTCTATCACTGACAGACGGACAGACCGGAGCCGCCACTGATGGGGGTCGTGACGCCGAAGAAGCCAGAGCCACTCACAATCTTGTCATTCTGTCACAGGTGAAAGCCGCCGGGAAAGACATTTCCTTCTGGCTGAAAGAATGGCAACTGCCTTTGCCTGCGGATGCAGAGGAATTCATGCAGCACTCCTCGAAATCCCTGGCAACGCCCGCAACGCAAATCGTGCGATTATTAAGGGGACTTCCGAGTCCCAGGCCGTACAACGCGGCGAGTCCGAGATACCTCAGATACAATCGACTGTCGGGTGAGAAATGGGCTCTCCGATGCGAACGGGGCGCGTCACGTGTCGCCTTCGACGATCCGGAACATGGTCGTTGCTGGCATCGCTGTGATGTGATGTACTGCGACGAATTGCCGTTTGGCGTCGCACAGTGGAGTATTCAGGTTGTCAGACATTCAGACAACACTCTTGTTCGATCGGAAACGTGGACGTGTACGACGCTTCCTTAACTTCTGACTTCTGCTTTGCAGATTGGCCACTGCCCCCGGGCGGATGTGGCGTAAGCGTACCGCAACGATCTGCAGGTTACAAAAATGCGGAGACGCGAAAACATCTGTTGGCTGCCGTTGAGTGGTCCAAATGTAATACGTCTCCGATCTGGACGTCCGGTACTGCTCGGATTTCCGACCGAAACATCTTCATTCCACGATCAGCTCTGGTGCACTTCACACTTACGTTTGTGTTGCTGTGGGCGACACAAACAGCTGCTCAGGACATCGAGACAAGGTTGCCGCTTACCGGCACTGACACGATCACGATCCTTCACACTTCCAGCGAACAGACACGTCGGATTTCCGGTAGGATTGAAGATATTTCGGGCGAATCGCTGACTCTTCGGCGGGGCGGACGCGGCAGCGTTGAGTTCTACAGAGTTACGGATATCGTTGAACTTTCTTTTTCAAGAAGTGACGATTTTGAGAAAGGTCTGCAGCATGCGCAGAACGGACAGGCACGACGCGCTCTGGAGTACTTCGACCGAGCCCTCAAAGGGGAAGTACGATCCTGGGCGTGGAATGAACTGCAGGCCACAGCCGCAAAGACCGCTGTGCGGGGGGGAGAACGAATGCAGGCTGTTGAACGCATCAACCAGATCTTTTCGAAGGATCGCAGAACTCGACACGTGTCATCTCTGCCGCTGGTTTGGGATTCACGATTGCCGACCCGGGAGCGACTTCCGGAGATCCCGGATGGTCTGGACAGTGATTCACTGGTGGAGCAGTTGGCGGCAGCCTCAGCTGTCCTGCACGATCCTGTACATCGGGTTCGGGCAAGATCTGTCCTGGAGCGATTGCGGCGATTCAGTGGCCTGAAGCGAGTCAGCGACCTGGCTGAAATACAGCTGTGGCGCATGCACCTGCTGGAGCATCCACTTACTCCGACGCCAATCCTAAACGTCTGGAACGACCGCATTCGTCACCTGCCAGTGGCCGCCAGACATGGTCCGCAATTCACTATCGGACGGTGCCTGTTACAGATGCCTGACCACGATCGAGCGGCGTTGGCATTTTTGTGGGGGCCCCTGATGATTCCTGACGACGAAGCTCTGGCGGCTCAATCACTGCGAGAGGGTATTTACTGCCTGAACATGGCCGGACGGCGGAAGGCAGCAGAGCAACTGACGTCAGAACTAAAACGCCGATTTCCAGAGACTTCTGCGGCATTGAGTATTGCAGATGATGCGTCCGGACAACTGGAATAGCCTAAGATACTGAGTAACGAACCAAAGGCCGGGTCGTCGGAATATTCGGTGAACCCGTATACGGTTGCCGAATCAGTCGACGAACAGGACCGCCCACCGCTGCCATCGACGCAGCATGCTCTGGTGGGCTGTCTCAGTGGCAGTATCAGCTTACGGGTCGTGGCGATTCTGCTGACAGTGATGGGCCTGGTAGTTACGGTTGTGTATGACATGCAGCCCTTTCCGCGTGACACGAACTACTTCATAATTACCGCATTACTCATTGCAGGATGGGTCGTGTCGCTGGCCGTTTCCCTGCTGGCCGGTGTCCGATCGTTCCAAAGGGTACGGAAACCTGTCGGGACGCTGTACCGTCCTTCCCTCGCTCGGGCCGAGCTTGAGCAACACGTGGTTGCACTACTGAAAGACCGTGAATCGAGCTGACGGATTGTGGACATTGCAGGGCTGACCGTCGCTGTCACGCCAACGTCATGTCTGGAGAACCAAAGTATGCAGTTCAGAGCACTTGGAAACAGTGAGCTAAAGATCAGTGTGATCGGCCTGGGTACCTGGGCGATTGGGGGCGGAAACTGGAAGTTCGGCTGGGGTGACCAGGACGAATCCGAAGCAATCGAGACTATCGTCAAGTCCGTTGAAGTCGGAGTCAACTGGATTGATACAGCCGCAATCTACGGTCTCGGTCGCAGCGAACAGATGGTCGGCAAAGCGCTCAGACTGATTCCGGCTGATTCTCGGCCGATTATCGCGACGAAATGTGGTCGCACTAACATCGGCCGCGGAGACATCGGTAAATGCCTGCTGCGGGACAGCATTATTGCCGAATGTGAGGCCAGTCTGCAACGGCTTAACATCGACTGTATCGATTTGTATCAGATGCACTGGCCGGAACCGGATGACCAGATCGAAGAGGGTTGGCACACTCTGGTTGATCTGAAGGCACAGGGGAAGGTTCAGCATATCGGGGTGTCCAATCACAGTGTGGCTCAGATGCAGAGACTGCAGGCGATTCATCCCATTACATCGTTGCAACCGGCCTACAGCATGATCGCACGTAATATTGAACCGGAGCTTCTTCCGTTTTGCGGTCACGAAAATATTGGAGTCCTGTGCTATAGTCCAATGGGGAAGGGGCTGCTGACGGGGACCTTCACCGCCGAACGTGTTGCGGCACTGCCAGCGAAGGATCATCGGACCAGGGACCCCCGATTCCAGTCACCGCAACTGGAAGTCAATCTTGCATTTGTGAAAGAACTGGCTGCCGTCTCAGAAGGTCTCGGCTGGACACTGCCAGAACTGTCGATTGCATGGGTCCTGCGACAACCGGAGGTAACTGCCGCCATCGTTGGTGCCCGTCGCCCCGACCAGATCGTTCAGACGGCGGCTGCAGGCACACGCGGCATGGCTGCCGATTCGATCATGGCAGTGGAATCGGCGCTGCAACGCCGAGATGAGGCACTTGCTGCGCTGGGCCACATTGAGCAACCCAAGGTCTAGCCGGCAGAAGTCGGCAGACCGTCGTTCAATGGCGCCAGATCCTCGGGTACGAAGAATCCGTCTTTACGAATCACGTTTCCGTCGAACGAAATCTCGCCACCTCCGTAATCGGCACGCTGAATCAGGACCAGGTCCCAGTGGACCTTGCTGCGATTTCCATTGTCCGCTTCGTCATACGCATTGCCCGGCGTGAAATGGAACGACCCGCCGATCTTTTCGTCAAACAGCGTGTCGAGCATCGGATGAAGAATGCGATTGTTGGTTCCGAAGGACCATTCCCCAATAAAACGAGCCCCGTCATCCGAATCGAGAATACGATTAAGTCGTTCCGGTTCGTTGGCACAGGTGGCCTTTTCAATTCGGCCGTTCTGCAACTCAAACTCAATTCCGTCAAAGACAACGCCCTGGTATCGTGACAGCGTGTTGAATCGTATCGTTCCGTGAACACTGTCTAAGACCGGCGCCGTAAAGCATTCGCCATCAGGAATATTGGATTCTCCCGCACACGGAATGACGGGAATGTCTTTTATCGAAAATCTCAGGTCCGTTCCGGGTGCCGTGATATGAACCTGATCGGCGGCCTCCATGCGGGCCACCAGAGGCTTCAGGTCTTCTGCCATTTTCGCATAGTCAGCCGTGCACACGTCGAAAAAGAATTCTTCGAACTGTGGCGTGCTTTGCCTGGCCGCCTGAGCCATCGACGACGTTGGGTATCGCAGGACGACCCAGCGTGTCTGCCGGACACGAATGTCAGTATGCACGGGGCTCCACCAGTGTTCGGTGAACAGTTCCATCTTTGCGGGCGGTACGTCCGAAAATTCATCGGAATTGGCGGATCCGCGAATTCCAATGTAGGCGTCTGCAGCTTCCATCGCACCTTTCTCCACAGTTCCGGCCCATTGCATGGTGTCCACGTCGGCCCCCCGATAAAGACTCCGCAGGATGGTATTGTCTTTCCAGATGACAAAGGGTGTCGCGCCGCGGGCATAGGCAGTGTCAACAAGGTCACAGACCAATGCTGTTTCCGGCAGGTCAAAGGCTTCGATTATAATCTTGTCGCCGCGGCGAAGCTGACAACTGTGGTCGATCAGTGTTTCGGCGAGATGCGTGATTCGAGGATCTTTCATGGCTCTTGTTTCTTTCATATTGCCGACTGGCAGCGAATTATTGAGAACGCCTGTTCAGATATCGACAGAGGCAGTTATCAGCTCCCGCGCCTGATCAAGTGACCGGCGACACCAATCAGAGCCTGGCTGACTCCTCCGGGAAGAACCAAATCTGAGGCAGTCCCGTGTCCCCGTCGTTCCGACGACGTTGCTGCAGAACCTAGGCTGCTTTGTAACGACGGACCTTCTGCCGTTTGCGGTGACAGGCTAGTCTGCAGACTCCGTTCCCGGATCCTGAGGGTACAGGATCAGCCGGTCATGACACAAGACAATCAGGTCCTGGCGTCCATCTCCTGTGACGTCCGCCACCAGTCCCTCGCGTGGCTCAGTTCCGCGTGACGTGGACTTGGACACCAAGCGTTTTTCTTCAAAGATCCGAAAATTCGTGGCCGACCGTAACCCCTTGTCTGAGTCATATCGGAGCACCTCAAGTCCATCAATGCTGGTGTCAATGATCGTCAGGTCGACAGCGTCGTCTCCGTTCACATCGCCGGCGATGATGTCCGCCGGGTAGGCATTCTCGCGTTCTGATTCAAAAGAAGCCAACTCGGCCAGTTCCGTTCCGTTTTGTCCCGAGTACAACACCGCAAATTGCTTGGCACCGTGCAGCAGAAGGTCCTCTGTTCCGTCGCCATTCAGATCCGCCACGAAACATCCGACATAACGCAGAGACCCCAGTTCAACTTCCCGCCACGGTCGGAACAGACCATCCATCATTCTGAGAATTCGCAGTTTTTTCACGCCTGTATCGACCAGCACAACCTCGTCTTCGTCACGATTATCAAGATTCAGCACGGCTACACCCGCGATTCGTGCTTTGGATTCACCTGCGTTGAACTGATCCACAACGGCCCATGATGTCCCATCGAACTTCATCGTTCGTGCAAAGGCTTCCCGCGCCACATACAGGTGGCCATTCTTCTGAAATAGCTCCCCCGCCGATGTGGTACCCAGATTGAGCGGAGCGTTCTTGTGAAATGTATGCTCGCCCTGAGCGCGGTGCAGCAGCGTGATACCCTCGTTCCCTGCCCCCCGGGGAACCACAAGCACTTTGTCTGATGAATCCGGCGCTGAGTCGATCGCCATCAGCGAAACGCCGCGCGTGCCGACGGCAGATGACTCCAGATCGACTGCTTCCCCGATTTTGTCCCACGATGTATCGCCCGAAACCTTATAAAACTGCATCTGCACGCTCGAGGAACTGCCTGATCCGGTTGTGATACAGGCCGCCAGCTGAACATCGTCCCCCTTACCCAGTACCTGGATAGCCGCCAGTTTGTGACCCTCCGGTGGCTTGGCGACGGTCGTGGGAAATGATAGCCGGCCGTCTTTGAAGCGGCTCACAGCAATGGCTGCCTCTTTGTCACTCATCTGAATGACTTCTGCACGCCCGTCACCATCTGTGTCCACCACGCATATGTCTTCTGCGCCGAGCAGAGCAGGGTACGTTTCCGCGGTGTCGAGACCGTCTACACCGTTCTGTCGGTATAACAACACCTGTGCATTCTCCGGATCTGCAACAACAACGTCCTGCAACCCATCACCATCCACATCCCCAACGGCGATTGCCCGGCCCCGACTGGACGCCGGTTGACCAATCCCGTACTGAACAAGTCGTGTTGGAAGCCCCGATTCATGTTTAACGGACTTTCGGATCTTCGACACAACCACTCTTCCGGTGCGACTGTCGATCGTGAGAATTTCTTTGCCGGGCAACTGATCGACATCGTACAGTGTGACGGATCGGGGCTGACTCAGATCAAATCGCACTTCCGGCCCAAGTCTGCCGTCCTCAGTCTGGATCCGAGCGCATAGTCCACGTTCTGAGCCTTCGGTTGCCTGATAGCTGAGATCGTCGCGACCATCTCCGTCGATGTCGGCGACCTGCAATAATGACAACTGCGATGAAGTGTTAATAAGCCGGGACGGTGTTCCCATAGTTCCGTCATCCATCTGATACAGCACATAGGTAACCTCCTTCCCCAGAACAGCCACATCTGTCAGGTCATCACCGTTCAGGTCACCAGATGAGATCATCCACGACGCCGGAGCGAGTTCGGGCAGTCGAACAGACCAGCGGCGATTCCAGTCGATCTTGCCCTTGTCCGGCTGGTACCGCAGCACCAGCCGATCCGGTGTCCCCACATAGGCGACGTCCGGTCTGCCGTCGTTGTCAAAGTCAGCGGCCACGAGTCCCGCGATTTCCTTATCCACCGGGATCTGTCGGACGTCGAAACGCCAGTCGGACTTGACATCGTTGACGTAGCGACCTGAGGGCACCTGAGGCTCCACGTGGTCCGCCCGCTGACTGAACAATCTCAGACAACTGGCGCGATTGTCCACCGCCAGAATATCCGTGCGTCCATCGGCATCGAAGTCACCGGATACCAGGTTGAACGCGCGACCGTCCAGTTTGAATATCTCAACATCCGTGAAGCCGTAGAACTGAGCCAGCGGATTACTGTCAACAGAAGCATCGCTGCCCCTGGCAGCCAGCACCATGCAGACTGTCAGGCCCGCTGAGACCTGTCCGATTCGTAAGAGCAGATTCACGTATCACACCTCTTTACGTTGAATGTTCATGCAGGAACCGCGGCCATACGCAGCCGCACATTGTCCATGTACCACAGGTCGTCTCAAAAGCTCTGGTGATCCGGCGCGTAAGCGACGGAATCTTCTGAAATTGTCTCAATTGCAGTGTATCGCTTACGTCCCGAATCGTTCGATGATAAAGCTGCTCCTAGGCAGTCGGAGCAGCTATCGACAAGATAGGCCTGAGGACTCATCCCGTGCAGAACGTTATTCTTGAAAGGCCGGGCCATCCTTGCAAGCCGATGTGCAACACACAGTCTGTAAGTGAGTGAAACCGGTGCGTTGTTCGATGTCACATTGGCATTACGGCCGCTGTCGTCAGCAGATCACCTCCGATCCGATTCACTCTGCATGTCGTCAAAACCGGTACACGTGTCCTGTGGGGGCATTCCGCCAATGCCGTTTGGAGATTTGGTCGATAGATGCAGGCATACAACACCTATCGTACAGCGGCATACGCACGGATTGCGCGTCAGACCGAAGCCATAAGGAATTTTCAATCTGTGTGGCTGCATGAGGTAATAATTTCGCACGTTTCACGGAGGAGACCGTTTACGAATAACCGGCCTTCAAATGATGCTACGCGAATTACTTGAAGCGAACCTCCGTGGAGCTGGCCCTCGTGTCCTGGCGGTCGCTCTTCTGTCCTGTGTCGCTTCTGTGACGCGAGGCGAGGAACTGTCCGGCGCTGAGGCAGCACAGGCGTCGGTGAACGTCGCGGTTACTGATGCGCCGCTGAGTGACAGTGGTTTCTGGATTGTCAGCACCCACGATTCACCTCAGTCCTTTGACCACGCGCGTCCTCGGTTCTGTCCCGCGGTTCTGCGCTACGAACAATGTGTCGGCTATCGGCCGTCCAGGATCGCCGAACTATGTGCAGGACTGGAACCCGGAATTCCCGTGTGCATAATGGTTCATGGCAGCTTTGTCGACTGGGCGAGTGCATGTCGCGAATCAATTTCGACATGGCACTGGCTCCGCCGCGGATCAATGGGGCGACGCATGCAGATGATCTATCTGACGTGGCCCAGCTATTCGCCTCTCGGACCGATGCTGCAACTGGAGGTCAACAAACTGGGACGAAGGGCAGCTCGAAACGGCTATTACCTGGCGGAACTCACTCAGCACGTTCCGCCGGAATGCCCAATCTGTCTACTGGGACACAGTCACGGCACCCGAGTGATCGCGTCTGCTCTGCATCTGCTGGCCGGAGGCAGTGTGCAGGGCGTCTGTCATCCATATGCCCGGGCCGCAGGGCGCCGCATCCGCACCGTTTTTGCTGCATCGGCGATTGACCATGACTGGCTCAATCCTTCCCATCGTTATGGACGCGCACTGTGCAGCACCCAATGCCTTCTGAATCTGCAGAACCGTCGAGACCCGGCACTGAGGATCTATTCGTGCCGCCTGCCGCTGATCGCGAAACAACCCTTTGGCCTGACCGGTCTGACATTCCGTGATCGACGACAACTGGGAGCATGGGGCCAGAAAGTTAACGACTATGACGTTACTGAAGTCATTGGGGCCGCACATCTGTGGCCTTACTATTTCAACCGGATATCTCTCGCCTGTGCTGTGCACAACTACGTCTATTTCCCGGAACGCATCCCGCCGTCAGCGGCGTCTTCGAACTGAGAGTGCAGCACGGACCTATGCCAAAACGCAGGCCCCGGCGGCAATCGTCGACAGGCTCGGGCACACCACCGGGGCGCAGAACAACAAGACGTTCAACGCCTCGAGGGGCCGCTGACCGACTCATCCTGGAACACTCAGATCAGATTCTGCGCGGCGACGCATTGCTGGTTTTGCTGAAAGGCACCGGGCTGGCGACGCATCTGACGGAACGTCATTCCGGGGTTCATTGGAAAATCTTCACCTTTGAGCACCTCTTTCTGACGTCGCTGGTGGATTCACTCTCCGAAACAGACACGACAGATGACAATGCCGCTGACATTGAACTGTTCTGCACACCGGACCTGCCGCAGGGCGCTTTTGACACGGTCCTTCTCCCGACCGACTCACGTGCGTCTTCTGAACTGACTCGGGACGTGCTGCAGGCCATCGCTGTTCGCCTGAAGCCGAATGGTCGCCTCATCGTCTCCACCAACAATGCACGCGATCACTGGCTGCATGAACACCTGCAGGCAACGTTCGGCCGAATCACTGTTTTCCGAGACAAACAGGGTGTTTGTTACGTAGCCAGGAAACGCAACGTCCCGGCGAAAGTGAAAGACTTTACTTGTGAGTTCGCATTCCGAGCGAATATGCACGGCCCCGAAGACACATCTGACTCCACAAACGCAGCACCGGCACGTAAAAACACGCCGGATTCAACTGGCCGGAGCGCACGTCTGATTCGCTGTGCCAGTCGTCCGGGCGTTTTTAGTCACCGAAAGATCGATGCAGGTGCCCGCGCGTTGATCCGATCGCTGAGTCTTTTGCAGTCTAAGTCCTCCTTAAGGAAGCCGAGGTGCCCGGACAGAATCGTGGAAATGGGTTGCGGATGCGGCGCAGTTGCGACTGTAGCTGCGCTGGAATATCCAAACGCCGACGTGCTGGCAGTTGACAGTCACGCCAGAGCCGTCCAGGCGACCGAAGAGACCGCCGCCATGAACGGTGCCACGAATATTTCGGTATTGTTGACGGCCAATGGCCGCATTCCGAACCCAGGGACGTGGGACATGTTCCTGTGCAATCCTCCGTATTATTCAGATTTTCGCATTTCCGAACTGTTCCTGCAGGCCGCTGTCGATGCACTTACCTTCGGCGGCAGCATTCATCTGGTAACAAAACTGACCGACTGGCATCAGAACCGCATGATCGAGGTGTTTGCCAACGCGGAAGTCCATCGGTTTGGCGAATACGACGTGATCGTTTCTACACTTCGCCACTGAGGTGAGCCTCGGGCTCATGTTGTTTCCGGAGTTCGCGGGGCTTTCGAATACGGCGACTGCAGTCGGCTTTCAGGATTCTCATTCAGCCAGTTGGCAATTCGATCGCCGCGGGACAGAGCGACCGGCAGAAAATTGAGCGCCTGTTGCAGCCGCTCATTCGGTTCGGCACAGCTGAATCGCAGGAATCCAGCACCCGCGTCGCCAAAACACTCACCCCCAAGACAGGCAATACCAAATTCATCGTCTGCGCCCTGCAGCAAATATAGCGCAAGACCATGGCTGGTGATACCCAGTTGGTTGCAGATGGCGCTGACGTTTGGAAAAACGTAGAACGTGCCTGTCGGATTCAGTGCATGGAATCCCTCAATCTGGTTGAGACCCTGCGTCAACAATTCCACTTTGCTGCGAAACTTCGACATGACTTCATCACGCTCCGCAGAATCGTCCTCTAAAGCGGCCACTCCGGCCAACTGAACCAGTGGTGGAGTACATGAAATGGACGTGTTGATCATCAGGCTAATCGCTTCAATGATCCTTGGTGACGACACGCAAAACCCCAGACGCCAGCCACTCATGCTGTACGACTTGCTGAAGGTATAGGCCGCCACACACTGTTCTAACATGCCCGGTTGGGCGGCCAGCGTGTGATGCCGTCCACCCCAGACCATATGGCAGTAGGGTTCGTCGCTTAGTACGGCAATGTCTCTGCCACGAATCAAGTCTGCAATATCACGTAGATCCTGTTCGGTAGTGACTCCGCCCGTCGGATTGTGGGGGGAATTCAGAAAAATACCCCGAGGGGCGGGGTCATCATTCAGGAAGTCCTGGATATCCGCAGCCTGCGGACGAAACTCATGCTCCTGCCGTAATGGTTTCAGCACCATTCTTGCGCCACGACGGGCGATGTTGGGTGGGTATGTTGGAAAGTGTGGGCTAAAAACCAGGACGCCGTCACCCGGATTCAGAAAACTTTCACAGAAAAACTGTTCAAAGATCTTCGCCCCCGGCCCGACGGCGATGTTTTTGGGGGTAGCCGGAATACCAAACTCAGTGCGCAAGAATGTCGCGGCGGCATCGCGAAAACGGGGCAAGCCCGGGGACGGACAATAATGCGAAACGTTCTCCTTGATCGCACGTAATCCTTCGGCCTGTGCAGACGCAGGGCTGTTGAACGGACTGTCTCCAATCTCAAGCTCAACGACATCCTTGCCAGACGCTTTCAGCTGCTTTGCGATCGCCAAAACGGTAAATGCGGACTCCGCAGTGAGGGACTCCGCAAAATGGCTGAGGGCAATGGTCATAAGCTTCCTTCAAAGGCTGGGAAATCACAGGGTGGGGGCGACGAAGTGTTGTGACTGTACGCCAGTTAGATCCAGAGCTGGATTGGCGTCACATTCAAGGCACCGGAACGGTACGAATCATCAGGCCATGGCTTACTTCACTTTCGCTTCTTTGCGGCGGGGAACACCTGCAGCATGAAGCGTTGTTCAGCGACGATTCGGGCGTAAGGAATTCCTTCCGAAAGGTGAAGGGCACAGTGAAGCTCGTTCCCGACATCCTCAAACCGGACAATTTCGCCGACAACATCGAATGTCCCGCCGTCCGAGAAGCACACCCGACCACAGACAGTCGTTTCGATGGACCACTCGTCGGCCTCTGTCGACGGCAACGCGACTCGCAGGCCATACTCTGACACTTCCGCCACCTCATAAGACTTCCCATCTAAGATAAATCCGGGGCGGCCGCTCCGGGGATAGCTCAGTCTGAAGAATTGCCGATTGGACTCGGTCATCTTTGTGCTCCGCAAATACGAAGAAACGGCATGGTTGCCTTGATGTCCCGTCACCAGTATTCTGCCACCTGCCGGAGGCGGGCCACGTCGGCAATACCGTACGTGCACCGCTCTGACACGATGATATTTCCGGATAAATCGCCGGAACCGGAGGCCGGCACAGTGTCTGATTTCCTGACGCCCGGACATCCGTCATGCAAAACTTCCGCAATATGCGGTGACGATCCTGAGCTCGCAGGACGAACAGACAAATTCTAGATAACGCAAGAAAAAGGATCTGGCAAGATGGAAACAACAAACGGCTCGCTGAATCGCAAACTTCGTATGGCACTGGTGGGGGGCGGGCAGGGATCGTTTATCGGTCGCGTGCATGCAACGGCGGCTGTATTGGACAATCGGGCGGCACTGGTCGCCGGCGCACTGTCCTCGGATCCGGGACGGGCGAAGGCATCTGCTCCCGCCTACGACATCGCCGAAGACAGGGCTTACACGTCGTGGCAGAAGATGCTTGATGCCGAAAATGCGCTGCCGGCGGATCAGCGAATCGACTTCGTTAGTATTGCGACACCAAATCACACCCACTTTGAGATCGCCAAAGCAGCCGTGGAAGCCGGTTTCAATGTCATCTGCGACAAACCTATGACCTTTAATATGGCCCAGGCAGAACAGCTTGTGCAGTCCGTGGAAGCCAGCGGTGTGGTGTTTGCCGTGTCACACAATTACACAGGTTACCCTCTGGTTCGCCAGGCACGCGAAATGATTCTGAGCGGCGAGCTCGGAGATATACAGGCTATTCGGTCCAACTACATCCAGGGATGGTTGCGAACCCGACTGGAGGAAGAAGAACAGAAACAGGCTGCCTGGCGAACCGACCCCGCAAAGTCGGGTGCTGCCGGAGCGTTCGGCGACATTGGTACGCATGCGTTCAACCTTGGCCGGTACATGACCGGCCTCATTCCGGAGGACATCAGTTGTAATCTGAAGATCTTCGCTCCAGGCAGGCAACTGGATGATTACGGTCATGCGGTTGTGCGATACACAAATGGTGCGCTGGGCACGGTGACAGCCAGTCAGATTTCACACGGACGTGAAAACGATCTGTTCATTGAAGTGGACGGAACAAACGGAGCGCTGCAATGGCGACAGGAAGAGCCGAATGTGATGATCGTTCGCAGAAACGGCTCACCACATCAGATGTACACCCGCGACCCAAATGCGCCTTTCATGAACAGCCTTGGTGCCGGTGCGTGTCGTCTGCCTTCCGGGCATCCGGAGGCCTTCTTTGAAGCATTCGCCAACGTATATCGTTTTGCGTACGATGCGATGATTGCTCGCCTTGAAGGACAGACATTCCAGGCGAAAGATACAATTTACCCAAACGTCTACGACGGTGCGGAGGGGATGTATTTCATCCAGCAAAGTGTCGCCAGCAGTGCAGAAAACGGAGCGTGGATGCCCCTGAAGTACGAAGGAGCCCGCGTATAACCCTGAAATCGTGATCTCATGCCACAGGCCCCGTTCCGTGATCCAGCGCCCGTCCGAAGCGTGTAATCAGTTCGTTAATGGGCTCTGTGCCAACACTGATACGCAGTAACCACCGGGAAACTCCGCACGATTCCGCGAAATCCAGTTCATCGTAATGCGCCAGCAACGTATACGGGCAGCATAGTGTGAATCGCGTGCCAAGATTGGGACCTTTGCTCACCTGAAGAGCGTCAAACATGTTTGGGGTTGAGTTCTGCGCATCGTTCAACACGATTGAAAGGAGACCACCGTACCCACCCCCCACCGATTTCAGGCGGTCATACTTCGCGGGTGCGACCGATGGGTGAAAAACTGATTCCACCGCCGGGTGTTTCAATAAATATTCCACCAGCAGCAATGCGCTGCGGTTGATGGCTGCTGTGCGTTCGACGTGGTTCTGCGAATTCTTGGCCAGTACCTCGACATCCAGGTCGCTCAGGGTCTCCTCAAAGTTTCCTGTGACTGCCTTGTGGAGATCGTCTGCGTGCCGGCCAAGTGGATTGATCGCCAACGATCCCGCAAGGACGTTTCCATACCCACTGAAGTATTTTGTCAGGCTGGTCGCCACCAGGTCGGCGTAGTGAAGCAGCTGAAGATTTCCACAGGCGGCCAGCGTGTCATCCACAATCAGCAGGATGTTGTGCTGGTCTGTAATCCTGCGAAGTCGCAAGAGATCCGGTGTTTCAAGCAGAGGATTGGTCGGAACCTCGCAGAACACGGCTGCTGGAGTCTGTGTTTTGCACAACTGTTCCAGTTTTTCGATGTCTGCTTCACTGCCAATTGGCAGAAAGTCACATTCGGCACCGGGAAATCGCTGTTGAATCTTCAAGCTGTCAACATACGGGAAACCAAACTGACAGGTTCGGCGGTGACGCAGCGTAGCGACTGCGCGCCACACACAGGCAATGGCCGCCATGCCGGACGGAAACAGAAACACGTCGCTGGTCGCAGCGCCGATCAGATCGGCCACACGCCGCCGAACCGTCGACCTGGCTGTGGTTTCAGTTGTCGTTGCACGTACGCCGGAAAGAATCTGTTCGGCAACGCGTGACGACACATTTTCACCGGCATGCTGCCAGTACTGTTTCAGCAATGAGAAGTTCTCAGCTGGCACGACGACACCACAGGCCGATTGTCCTTCAAAAGAAACCAGCTGTGTCTCAGCAGCTCCGTAGTTTTGGACGTACTCGACGGCTCGCTGTGCACAGCGTGTCGACGCGAACGGCAGGCCCCTGTACCCTTCTGTGTTCAGCGACCGGTCACATAAATTCTGCACGATGGGATGAAAGTGGAAGCGCGGGTACGCAGCCTGCAGTTTCGCGACGACGTGTGGATCAGCTTCCTCATAGCCAATGTTATGTGACCACAGTGGCAGACAGACTGAAACCGCATGCGGATCGTCGGGAATACGAGCTCCCAGATGACCAGCGCGAAAAAGTGGTTGTGCAAGAAGATCACGAGGCATTTATCAAATCCATGACATGTCAGATGTCTATGCCGTGGTTCATTTCCAGCGACGGCTCCTCAGACTGCGGGCGCCCAACCAGAACAGCGGGCACCCCGGCGAACGTGCAGTGTGGCGGCACTTCGGTCAGCACCACGCTGCCTGCCCCAATCTTGGCGCCCTCGCCGATTTCCACATTGCCGAGTATCTTCGCGCCAGCACCGATCAGAACATTGCGACGAACTTTGGGATGGCGGTCTCCGGTTTCCTTACCGGTGCCTCCTAATGTCACTTCGTGCAACATGGACACATTGTCTTCGACAACGGCCGTTTCTCCAATGACAACCGACGTTGCGTGGTCGACAAGAATACCGTGCCCAATTCTCGCGGCAGGATGAATGTCCGTTCCAAACACTTCCGACATTCGATTCTGCAGATGTAGCGCCAGCACCTGTCGCCCGTCATTCCACAGCCAGTGGCCGATTCGATAGCTTGCCAGCGAATGAAGTCCCTTCAGATACAGAAGTGGCACCATGCAGCAGTTGACGGCCGGGTCACGTTCACGTATGGCAGACAGGTCTGCCTTGATGGATTCGGCAATCCGAGGATCGTGCCCAAACGCGTGATCGATCACTTCACGCAGTTGCATACCGGAGAGTGAATTTGACTCCAGTTTTCCGGCCAGGTGAAAGCTGACCGCATCTTCAAAACGGTCATGGTTCAGAATCGTAGCATGCAGGAAACTGGCGAGCATAGGCTCTTTGCGCACGTGCTCCACTGCGGCTTCGCGAATCGACTTCCAGACGCAAATACCGCTAGTGGAAGACTTATCTGAGTCTGTCGTCATATTTAGGTCACTTGGTCGACGTTCAAACTTCGGCACTAATGAACCCGCAGACAACCGGACACGTAACTGACGAGGAAGGTTCTCTGTCAATAATTCGTCGCGGGATGCTAAGAATTTTCAGGAAACTGACGGAAACGCAGTGACGAATTCGTTTTGTGAACGCAGATCATCAGTCGGAATCTGGTGAAATCAACCCCGGCACCATACAATTTATGGCGTCAGCCAGATGATACGTCGTTTTTGCGTTCATTTGCGGCGCGGACTTATGGCATCTCAACAAAAAGTGAGGCAAAAATGAAGACATTGAAGAAACACCCGTTCGTGACGTTGACCCTGGGCGTCATGCTAGGGGTCGGTTTTATGACGATGAAACCGCACCAGCCCGTAAAAGCCTCAGCCGCAAATGGTAATGACAAGTTTTCCATGTGTACTTGCCGAGTGACTCTGGGTGAATCCGAAGCCGTTTTCATTCTGGACCATCTGACAGGTGTGCTGAGCGGGGGATTCCTGAACAGTCAGTCCGGATCATTCTCGCACAAGTATATCCGTACCGTGTCGCAGGACTTTCAACTGAATCCGGCGACTCCGGAGCCCAAATACTCAATGGTGGCCGGAGACGCTCAACTCAGAACATCCGGAGGAGTACAACCTGCGAATGGGCTGATTTACGTTGCGGAACTTACGTCAGGCGCGGTGATCGCATACGGCTTTGCAGCGCCGCGCGGACGGGCAGCGTCCGCGCCACTGGAAATCTTTCGCATTGACGGTTTTCCATTCCGCGAAGCTTCGGGGGGATAAAACGTTAATTTCAGGCCGGCGGCACTGAACCGAACCAGCTTTCATCGACAATCAGCCCTGAAGTGCTGGTTCGGCTCAAGGGCATTTACATTTAGATAGGTGTGGTTGAGCACGCCTTAACCTTTGCACGTGCCGGGGTAGTCGCTGCCTCAATGGGCTGCAGTGCCAGATTCACTGACCATTCAGCAGCCATTTTCGACAGTGAGCGGCACAGTTCAGAATGCCGCCACGGGCGGGCCACCTTTGCTGTGCTGCTGCATGGCAGGCTCAATCACGGTAGGTAAAGCGTCAGCAGCGAGACGAAAACTGCGTTGGATGTTCACGACGGTAAACCCAGAACGGGGACGGTGTGCATCGCTGCGAAGTCAATTTTTTGCTGAGTGAATGGTTGGGAGACCGGTCAGACGACCTGCATGATCGCGTCCCACCGTCCTCACAAAATCTCTGCCTATGATGAATAGGGAATTGATCCGTCAGTGGGATCTGAGACCAACTTTGCCGTCGGCCGCAAATATCAAGGGCCCGCAATCCCTGTCTGTGGTAGTAGTTGTCAATAACGGCCTATTTGCAAAATCACATCTCGCCCTCATTCTGTCTTGTATGGCAGAGCCAGAACGGTGTATACGGCGTTTTATCGAATAACAGAGGGAGGCGGGTTAGAAACTATGTGCCGGCCTGCAGATCTCTGTTTTATTTCCAAACTTATGTCAGCAGCCATTTAAGGCCGGCTTCGGCAATGGATCGACTAAATCCGAATATCTGGCATACCGCCAATTTTAGAATTGATGTCAGAATTACGTGTTGTACCCGTCATTTTCTGATTCTGGTATAATAGCTTGGGTTGTTTGAGTTTAACCATGTTCAGACGTGTTCCGATGTGGAGAGGCAGAAATACATGAGCTGGATTCCTGCAGCATTGAAAGGACTGTGGTGGGACGGCCGAGGGATTCGCCGCAATCGCCGTAGGCGAACAGCGCATTTGCGGAATCCCTTGCAGGATCTATCTACGGAAGTTCTGGAAAACCGAGTTTTGCTGGCCACTCAACTGATCGCGTCTGATGTCGCCATCACCACTGTTGCCCCGGACGAAACGTTTGATGTACCGGTCGTTTATCAGACATTGAATGACAGCGACGATCCGGCCGCTCTGCAGGCAACGCTGTTCAGCTTTAACCTGCACTTTGATGCTGATGCACTGACATTCGTGGAAACTCGCGATGTCTTTGCCGAAGGTCTGCTGGTCACACCGGACGTACCGCGTCTGGAATCAGATCCAACTGTGCTCGGAGACGATAACCTCGCCGCCACCGATACGGTGCTGGTCACCAGTTACGCTGACACAGATCCGACAGTATCGCTTGGCTGGCCTAATTCGCCTGTGGCGAACGGACAGACTCTGTATGTGGCCACATTCACGGCGAAGGCCGGTTTTTCCGGAACGACTATCAGTTTTTCCGCAAATCAGACCGGCAACGTCATCGGTCAGCCGGCGGAGTTTTCCTTTCTCGCCGCTCCCCTTACGATTCACCTGCCGGCCGTACCGCCTGTGGTGACGAGCCCCTTAGGTGCCATTGATAATCACCGGCCCACTTTGACGTGGACCGAAGTCAGCGGCGCGAATTCCTATGAAGTCTGGCTGGAACAACTTGGCGGGGTCGGGAATCCGGTCGTAAATCCAACTGTCGTCGGTAACAGCTACACCCTGTCAGCAGACCTGGACATCGGACGTTATCGAACGTGGATCCGAGCGAATCTTGCGGCCGGTGGCACTACAGTATGGGGGACCGGAGATTTTCAGATTCAGACCGCGACGGTGATCAATCCATTGCCGGTTTACGGAGACGACCCGACCCCCACAATTTCCTGGAGTCCGGTTGTCGGAGCGACGTCGTATCGGGTCTTCATCGACAACTTCACGGCAGGTGGAATTCTGGTTGCTGACGAAACCGTGACTGAGACCAGCTTCACGCCCACGTTAGATTTCGAATTCGGTCGGCACCATATCTGGGTGCGAGCGAATGGCGTCGGCAACTATGCAGCCGCCTGGTCGGACCGCGCCCAATACTACATCGGACCGGAGCAGCTGTCGCCTCTGGTTTCAACCTTCGATACGCAACCGCTGTTTTCGTGGACGACATTGCCCGACGTGGCCAGTACACAGTTGTGGGTACAACGCGGCAGCACCGTTGTGTTGACCGAAACGGGTTTGACGGGAACTCAGTTTAATCCATCCAGTCCGTTTACTTCCGGGGCTTATCGCTGGTGGATACGACCTTGGCACACCAGCGGCCGCGGGGGCGAATGGAGCCAACTAGGTGAATTCTTTGTCGGCGGGCGACCGACTGTCATCAGCCCGTCCGGCACCGTCAATGACAGCCTGCCGACAATTACATGGGAAGCCGTCGAGGGCGCCGGTTCCTACGAGATTTATTTGTTTAACGACGACGGTCTCGGCCTGATTCATCGCGCGGGTGGAATCACGGGGACCAGCTATTCGTCGTTCCCGCTGGCGGACGGAAACTATCGAGTCTGGATCAAATCGTACAATACTAACGGTGATTCCGGTCTGTGGAGCCGTTCGCTCAGTTTCGCCGTTGACGCGTCAACCAGCAGCACTTCCGCGACGCCAACCAGTCCGTTGACGCCCACGTTTGACACAACTCCCACGTTTGAATGGACGGCAGACGCCACTGCAGCAAGTTCTGAGTTGTACCTGACCGATGGTCAGACGGTCGTCTCTTTGCTCGGGCTGACCGGAACCAACTGGACGCCGACCACACCGCTGGCGACCAGCCAGTGGCGATGGTGGGTACGCGCTCGCGATGCGTCGAATGCCGCTGGCCCATGGAGTGCCGCCGCGACGACTGACACCTCCGGACGAGCTGTCGTGCTGGGGCCGTCCGGAACGACCTCGGACCTCACGCCGACAGTTGTCTGGAAACCGGTGATTGGCGCCAGTCATTACGTACTGCAGGTGGACAATCTGACGACAGGACAGAACTCCATTATCCGCGAAAACACATTGACCGCGACAAGCTACACGCCGGTGTCAGATCTTACACCCGGCGATTATCGCGCATGGGTACGAGCCATCAACGGAAACAACGACTCTCCGGGCCCGTGGAGTTTCAACGTTGAATTCACGGTGGCTGTCGTGGATAAGACAGTCATTGACAATCCAGAAGGCGTTTTTTCCGACCAACTTCGACTATCCTCGTGGACAACGCCTGAGGAATTCGTCAAGCCTCTGCAGGTTGCAGACTCGCGAACAACAACATCCCCAATACCGGCAGACCACGACGAACAGAGACGTCCGGTGCCAGCGGAAGACACAGCGATCACAGACGAAGTTATGTCCGACCCGGTTTTCTTGTCAGTTGCAACGTCTGCCGCGCAGCACTTTAGTAGCCTGAGTCAGAAGCTCGTTAAGCAACGATTAGTATTCACCCTTTCATTAACTCTGCCTCTGGAAGCTCATACGTTTAATAACGCACTAAATGAACGCCCCGTACGAAGTCGTATTTGAGGTATTACTCCTTGAGAGTGGCGTTATGTAACGTTCTCCTCACTGTCAGTGCCCCGACACGTGGCTGCAGCGAGAGGCAGCTGCAATGTGTTCGGCAACACATTGCGATAATTGGAGGCGGAATTCCGCTGTATGTGCGCTGTATGTCCGCGGAAGTGCTGATCAGCTGCTCATTCACGGAAATGCCTTCGGTCCCGGGATCACGCTGGATGGTGTCAGAGAAACGGACGCTCTTGAGATCAATCTGCAACAACTGCCAGCCAGAATCGCGTCGTCCGCCGGCTTGTGAAAGTCACGAAACTGCTGATGAAAAACAATATGCGCGGTCATCGGCCAGTGTGCAACACTGCAGCCATGTTCGTCAGCGGCACTCATCGTCCCGCAGTTCCGACTTTTCGGGCTGTTGCGTGGCGTTGGTTGTGACATCCTGTTGCCATTGAACGATCGCCTGTTTCATCTCAGCCACGCGATTCGGGAACCTGTCGACCAGATTGTGACACTCCGAACGGTCCACGGCCATGTCGAACAATGCGATTTCATGACGGTTGTCCTCCGGGCGATCCCAGTCGATGTTCGGTAGCGCAGATGTTTTCTGTTTTAGTCTTTTGCCACCGTTGATAATCAGCTTCCATTTTCCGTCTCGCATGCTCAGTGCGTCACCGTACTGCCAGAACAGTTGACGACGAGTGAATCGTCCGTTCCTCGTCAACAACGGAACGAGGCTCTGACCGTCAGGTTCGGGCAACCCATGCAGCGACACTTCTGCGAAGTCCAGCAGGGTTGG
>JAQWOH010000003.1 GCA_029245955.1 Fuerstiella sp.
GGCCCCATCGGCGGATAGTTAAACGTATTATCCATGGCACTGGCTGAGCCACCAGTGGTCATCATCAGGTACAGAGGTGCCTGATCAAAATACGGCAGCAGTGGCGGCAGACCACTCAGTCGCCCCCAGTTTCCGGTGTCGCTTCCGGTCCAACCGGTTCCGCCCTTACCAAAAACAAACGCTCCATACACATCATGATAGTTGTGCAGTGCAAGTCCCAGTTGTTTCAGGTTGTTCTTACACTGAGTACGTCTGGCCGCTTCGCGAGCCTGCTGTACAGCGGGCAGCAGAAGCGCAATCAAAATAGCAATAATTGCGATAACAACGAGCAGCTCAATCAGGGTAAACCCTCTGATGTGCGAGCGGCCCTGCGATGACGGTTTCATGAAAATACCTCCTTCGATAGGACACTGACAAAAACAAGACCATTTTCCTGAATTACCGTTATTCAGAAAATCAGCCCCACAAAATGAAAACATTGGTCTGCGCATGTTGAACGAAACTTCGGGCAGTGGCAATGCAGAACGTTTGAGAAAATTCACCAATTACGAAGAAAACCCGTAATATCAGGGTTTTGGAGCTGCTCCGCCCGCCCCCCCCTCACCACCACCTGCCCCCCCAAGACCCAAAAAAAACATCAACAACGCCAACCGCACATGTCCCCCAAGTGTGCGTCACCACACAGGGATAGTCAGATCCACACATATGATCGGAGCCCACCATGCCAGACGGTCCACGTGTAATTGGCCACACCATCCGACATGTCTGAAGCTGTGATTCCGGAAGTGGCGTGCAAATTTCTGAGGCGCTGGTAACCAATGTGGCGTGATTCTGGTGCCATCTTTAAGACGTCGAATGAGCCGCAGTGCAGAAACAGGATTCCTCTCTCATCATGAACTCGATTCGCCACATACCAGCTCTTCAGGCGACAACGGTGAATTTATCTGCCGCTCCGCAACGGCTCGGCACCGAATCCGCGGAAATAGTGATCTTCCCCAGGTTACAGACCATTCAGCGGTGCCAGACGAACGGGGACTTTGAGAAGCCTGTCAACATAAGCAACAGCTGACGTGCGTTGCCTCGCAACGTCGGACTTCAGATTCCACGACTGATCACGCCAATGCCATCCTTGCCGTGGCACTCTACGGAACTGACACGGCGACATCAGACTGGCAGGAACTCCAAACCATGCCGTTCCGGAGGTTGTTGATGGGTATGTTACGAAACAGCTCGCGTGTGTCCGCTGCCAGCCGGGAATATCAATCGCGGTGGCTGAGATAACGTGTGCAAATGTCGATCTAAAGACCATTCTAATTATTCAAATCAGCCGGGTCTTCGTTTGTCACGGTCTGACGATGCATGTATGCTCTGCCTTAATGCATCCGGACCACAACTCTCATCCCATAGGAAACTGTCATTATGAAACGCCTGTTTGCGTTGTTACTGTTTGTCGCATCATCGACTTTCGCGATCACCGGCTGTGGCGAAGCGGACTACTCTGACATCCCAGAGGTTAATGAGGCAGAAACAGAACAAAAGAATGCTGAAATCGAAAAAGAAATAGAAGCCGAAATGGCAAAGCAGGCGGCTGGTGGTGGCAAGAAATAAGTTCACACCGTCTCTGATCCGGTCATTGAATGAAAAGAGGTTGCAGCACAATGCTGCAACCTCTTTTCGTATAAACAAATTGCAGCATTCACACGACATGCTGCACATTCCAATGTCACATAACGACGATGAATACTGCCTATTCGTCAACCAGAAAGGCCGTCTGATGATTTTCGGCAAAGTGTTCGCGGACGCCCGACATGGTCACTTCGGTCCCCTTAAGACTAACGGAATATAACGCCGGCAGACCTTTGAATTGCGGGATTGTGTCATCCGTCACTTTGGTGCGATTTGCGTCCAGCATGTTCAAACCGCTGAAGCCCTTCTGCCCGAGGCCGACGGCCGTAAATTGCGTTCCAGTCACATCCAGATGATAGAGCGCCGCAACATCTGCCAGCTGCATGATCGCATCGTTGGTCATGCTCACGTTGTCCGCCAAACGGATCAGCTTCAACTTGGCCAGATCGCTTAAGGCGACCAATGATGCTCCGGTCATGGCGGACTTCGTGATTTCCAGAATCTCCAGATCGCTGAACTTCACAATCGAAGAAATAACGCCGTCTGTGATGTGGGCCGAGCCAATTGACAGTGACTTGAGTCCGGGACGCTGTTTCGCGATTCGTTGGATTGTCACTTCCGTAATTCCTGTGCCGTCCAGCGACAATTCTTCCAGTTTCGGCAACGAAGTAATCACATCGGCAATCGCATCCGTCAGCGGTATCCGAGACAGCTTCAGCACACGAAGTTCCGCATGATCAGTTAGTGGTTTCAGACCGTCGTCGGTGATCCCAACGGCACCGGAAAGGTCCAGAGACCTCAGTGCCTTCGCCCCCGCCAGAGCTTCGATCGCCTGACCAGTCGATTTTGTTCCGGTCAGCGCCAAAACAGAAAGTGACGGCATTTCTGCCAGCAGCGCAAGTTCTTCGTCATCGACGCCAGGAGCTTCGCCGTGGATTTCCTGCAGACTGGGCATGTTCCTGATCATGGCCATGTCAGCAGGAGTTGGTGCGCTGTCGGTAAATCGAATTGACATCGGACTACCGTCCAGTCCCCGCGAAACATCAGCGTTCATGACTGCCTTTGATTCGACAACGGCTTCATCCTTTTGACATCCGACAACCCCGAACATCAACAGGCAAAGACCAGTCACGCGTGAGTAAGCCATGGGAAACCTTTCGAATTCACCGAATCATTCCGGAATGCAGAACTAAATAAGAGCGTACCATCGATTCTGAAAAGGATAACCAGAGTGGCGCATAAGTCACTTTGCCCGGTACTTATTCCAGGAAAAACGCAACCGGGGACTTTGCTATTGCTGTGACGACTGCTGAGCTGTGACTTCGTTCATCCACTGTTTGGCGGTCGCTTCCCACAGAAGTCCCTGCTGATACCACTGTTGCTTTTCCGGTTCGTCAGCCGCAGCCAGAGCGTCAAGGCGTTCCTGGAAACGCCCCATCGCCATCAGGCCTCCCTCTGCATCACCCTGCAGCTGTCTGGTTCGACCGTACAGCAGTGTGGCCGTCGGTTGACCTTTTTCCGCCAGAACCAGCAGGTTGGGAAACTGCAAGGCATCTTCCAGTGCAGAATCTTCGGGCGTCAAACGTTGTGCAGCAAGATACTTGTAAGTCGCGTCTTCGAAGTTAAAGGCCCGAGCGGAAGCCTGAGCCGCCATGATGAATTCCGCCGCCTGCTGGTATCGACCGACAGTAACGAATTCCTGCTCCGTGGTATCGGGTGACAGAACATCGGACATTGGACCACGACTTAAACGCAGGAAGTTGAGGTTCTGCTGAGCCGACCAGGGGCCCATGTCAAAACGCGGGACGTCGAATTCCAGTCGCGGCATATCTTCGGTATTCAATGGCAACGACCGAATCGCCCCCTGCAAGCGACTTCCGGAGGTCAGAAATGTCGCAATTACCTTGTATGGATCCGTCATCCCGATTTCAGCCATATCCTCCCGAACATCGCTCTCAGACAGCTGTTGCCGAACTCGACTCACCGAAAGTCCGGGAGCAGCGTTTCTGCCGACCAGTAACACATAATGGGTCCATCGATTGTGCAGATAGTAAATGGAAACGTTGGGAAAGACTGTATCGAACGTGTTGAGCGTCATGCGAAATGCTGCTGTCGACAATCCCCCCAAAGGCATCCAGATCGTCGTGCATCCCCCCTCGGTCATTCCCTCGCGACACAGCTGGAAATATTCCAGGTCGTACAGATTTGCACTGGACCGGTATCTCAGGTCTGTACAGTCGGACACGATGATGTCATACCGCTCAGTCGCTCGGGCCAGGTAGGCTCTGGCATCTGCGTAGATAATGCGATACCGAGGATCGGGATTGTCCAGCAGTCCGTGATTCGCGTCACGCAACAACGGAGCCATGCGAGGAACATCAGGTGAAATTTCAACGCAATCCAGTTTCTCCAGTTGATCATGTAACAGAAACGAGTGCGACGCCCCACCGCTGCCGAATCCTACCGTCAGCGCGGATTCAGGCTTGTCCGCGATCAGCATGCTCCAGTGAGCAAGGCATTTCTGATCCGTCTGCATGATATTGGACGTCCCGGCAACAGGGACATCATCGACACAGATTCTTCGTTCCCCTACGGGATTCTCAATAACACATACTGTCCCCGTCACACCGTCGTGCAACGCAATGATTTCTTCCCCGGCTCGTAGTGACTGCAACCACCAGGATTCTGCAGGAACAAACACGGCGGTCAGTGCCGTGATCATGGCCACCGTTGTATAAACGCGAGCGACTGCCAAACTCCGCGGTTGCATGACGGCCGCAACGATCAGCATGGAAGCTCCGATCCACAACAGTGACGGCAGCAATCCCAGAAATGGCGGCAGCAGGAACGCCGCCGCCATCGCCCCGATCACAGCCCCCACTGTGTTGCAGGCGTAAAGCCGACCCACCTCACGACCAATGAACCGGGGATTCCCGACACAGCGAACGGCGATCGGTGTTGCGAGCCCCAGCAGTATGCAGGGAAGTCCGACAACAGCAGCCGTTCTGAAGACCACTGAACTGACGGCCTTCGCAAAGTCAACCTGCAGCGTCCGGGGATCCACAGTATCCATAATCTTTGGGCTGGTCATTAACACACACACTGATAACAGAATGCTGAATCCCGCTCCGGCCACGACAGCTGCAAAAGCCCGCTGCGGTCGTCGAAGGCGATCAACAAGGGAATAACCGACGGCAGTCCCCATCACCAAGCCCAGCAATGTAACCGTCAGCACGGCAGAAAAGCTGTATGTCGTATTCTTTAACCGATCAAAACCGAACAACAGAGACCGGACCCACAAGTTCTGGGCAGCCAGCCCCGCAAAACCACAGGCAAAGACGCCCAGGCGAACAGTCGCAGGCGATATTGCGGGCTCAACGGGTGGGCTGCTGGCCATTTCCTGTTCGACCTGAATTGCCGAATCGTGGCTGCGCGTGGACATCGATCCGGAAATCAGCAGTGCGCTGATCGCCGCCGCAACATTGATGCCAACGGCAATTCCCGATGTGGTGGCAAGGCCGTATTCCTGAATCAACACGAATCCCGCCAGAGCTGCCCCCATTGCAGCTCCCAGCGTGTTTACTCCATACAGCCACGCAAATCGGCGGCCCAGATGAGAGTTTTTCAAGACAAGGGCCCGGCACATCAGCGGCAGGGTTGCTCCCATCAATCCCGTGGGAATGATCAGCACCACAAAAATCATGGCGAACTGGCCGAACGCCATCACCACCCCCGAATATCCCTGCATGGCTGCCCACTGGTGGATCCTTTCAACCTGGTGGATCCAGCTTCCCATCGATGCCGCGTATCCTGCCAGCATCAGCTCTAACGCCGCGTACCAGCGAACAGGATGACGCACACGGTCTGCATACCTTGAGACAATCCAGCTGCCCAACCCAAGCCCCGCCATGAACGACCCCGTGGTCGCGGCGATCGCCGGCCCCGTTGACCCGAAGGTCGTGGCCAGTTGCCGATACCAGACAACCTCGTAAACGAGACCGGCGAGCCCGGACAACCAGAAGATCAGACCGACAAGAATCAGCAACATGATTGGTGTTTGGGGTTGTTCGTTCCGAAGGTGCAGCATTCGCACAGCGCACGGCTGAGGCATCCATCACAAGCTCTGCCCAGCAGCGAGTATAACCAGTGAACTACGTCCCTGTCTCTCAGTTTTGTTGACAACTACAGGACTTGGCCGGTGCCGACAGCGACGATCAATGTAATCGGTTCCCACAGGCCGCTGCGACACTCATTAATGTGCCGAATCAAGGCGGGCAACCCGCATACAGCACTCCTGAGCACACTCTGTTGCTGATTTCCGGATACATGGCGACTTCCCGGGACAGACGCAGAACAATTGACAGCAAGCCTCGAACACCACTGCAGAAAGTCGTCGCGGAACTACTTTGGTACCCACCATGCCTGCACCCTGTCGCGGCGCTGAACGACAGTCAGTGAGCGGCCTGGCTGAACATCAGCAAGAGTCTGGGCGGGGCGATTCGGCCAGTGAACTGTGACCGTACAGCCGTCCGCATGTTCACCCAGACCAAAGGTCAGCGTAGAGTCATTCGAGGCCTGAAATCCGCCACCACCGGCAATCTTCATGAAGACCGTGCCGTCCCATTGCGAGCTGGATGACATAAGTGTCACCCTGGTGCCATTGGCCTGACGAGATACAGTGTCACCGACAAGTCGTATCTGCAGCCAATTTGAGTCGTTAAGGGTATCGTTTTCAAGGAGACACGACGGCTCGTCCAACAACCCCGCAACAAGATCCGGCCTGCCGTCTCGGTTCCAGTCCGTGTAAGCCAGGCTGCGGCCAACATGCTTCGCTGTCAGAAATTCAGACTGAGGCACAACGGGAGCAAACCCCGATCCTTCTTGATTCCGATAGAATTGGATCAGCATCTGATACGCGACGCCGGCGTCGGACATATCGTCGATGTGCCCGTTAAGAACAACAAGATCGTCAAAGCCGTCCATGTCCAGGTCAATCGGCTGTGTACCAAATCCCAGCATGCTGATGCTGGGCTGAGTCAGTTGCAGTGACCGTGTCCGGTCAATGAACAGTCCCGTACCGAGACCGAAATACATCGTGTTGGATTCGTTCAGGAAGTTGGTCACAAAAACGTCGGGCAGCTGATTGTGGTCAAAATCTGAAACAGCAACCCCCATGCAAGCCTGCGGCTCACCGGAAACCGCGACCGCAATACCCGCTGCAACTGCGGATTCTTCAAAGCGCGGCACACCCGCCGTCCCCTGGTTCAGCAACAGAAAATTAGGCACGGCATCATTCGCGACAAAAACGTCGATCAAGCCGTCCAGGTTGAAATCTGTTGCGGCCAAACCCAGTCCTCGACCGTTGTCGTGGACGATGCCGGACTGCTTTGAAACATCCCGAAACGTTCCATCGCCGACACTCACCAGCAGCTGATCAGCGGCGGCCGCGAATTCACCGGAGTTGCAGCGTCTGAGCTCGCCCTGCTCCGCACAGATCTCGGACGCTGCATCAGACAGCGAGAGATAATTGACAACGTACAGATCATCAAACCCGTCGGCATCAAGATCTGCAAACACACAACTTGTTGACCACTGGTTGCCGTTAATTCCGGCTGCCGCTGTTACGTCTGAAAAGGTGGCATCGCCATTGTTTCGTAACAGTCGGTTGCCGCCCACATTGGCAACGAACACATCCGAAAACCCATCATTGTCAAAGTCGCCGACAGCGATTCCCTGACTGAATTCAGCATCGGCAGCCCCGGCCAACGATGTCACGTCGGCCACAGTTCGACCTCGCAGGTTCCGAAACATCTGATCGCTGGACAGTCCGGAACGGACCGGCCATTCGCCCCCCTGTGTCATAAAGATGTCAGGCCACGAATCGCGATCAAAATCGATGATCCCGGCTCCACCCCCATTGGACTGCACCATCCGTCTTTCCCCGCCCCCGGACACAGCATTCATGAATCGGAAATCAAATCCCACGTCCTCTGCGTGACGAGTGAAACGAATCGGAACTGCCGCAGTTTCTCGCTGTCCAAGATTCGCAGATAACGCCGGGACAGGTACCGGGAATCCTCCGACCCCTATCGAATTCAGCAAACCGGCAACGATCCGGTCCTGGCTCGGTCTGACCTGGCTTTCGGTATCGATCAGATTTCCATACTGCGGTCCAAGTCGTTCTTTCCCAAGCCGGATCCAGTTGTCAGCTTCTTCCAGACGTCCGCTCGAAATCAAAAGCGGAATCAGCTGTGTCAATGCTGCCTGTGGCTGACTGGCGTCATGCAGGTCATCCAGCAGAGCATCAATCGTCGAACACGCGGCCGCACGTTCGCGGAACGCCGCAGCGACCTGCAAATGTTCCAGTTGTTCAAGGACAATCGCCATGTGTCGTGTGGCGTCTCCAGACGATGGCTCGACACGAAGAACTTCGTAATACGCTCGAGCTGCCTGAGCCCACTGAGAACGCCGCTCGGCGAACAGACCTCGCAGCATCCAGACAGATGGCTCGCTCCGGCATGTGTCCGTCAAAGATTCGTACCACGCCACAAACTGTAACTGCCCCTCATCAAGCAGTACGGTGCCAAGTACCGTCTGTGCGTCGACACACTCCGGAAACGTCTCAAGCACCGTGTTCAGGTCATCGATGGCCGCCTGAATCCTGTTGCCTGAAATATTTTCACGAGCAATCGCAATCAAAGGCAGTCGGTCGTTCCGAAGCACAGCCAGGTGACGTCGAAGTGTATCCGGCAATTCCCGCACACGCGACGGATACCCATAGTTCAATGCCTGTTCAAAACCAGCAGAGTTGGCTTGAATCTGACGCTTCAGGAACTGACGCGACTCAATCAGACGACCTTCCACCCGCAGCAGGAATTCCAGCCGACTAGCCGCCAGAGTGTTACCCGAATTCAGAGCGAGTGCCCTGCGATATGCATGCTCGGCATCCGCCAGATGCCCGATCTGTACGGCAGCTTCCGCCAGATACACCAGGTTTTGAGACCGATCTGTGTCGCCATCGGCCCATTCGACCGCCTGCGCATAGTATTGCATCGCATTCTCAAATCGCCCCTGTCGCGCGGCCGATTCCCCTGCAACGAGAGCTGCAGCAGAGCTCTGTCGACTGGTGATAATGCCCTTCGCCAGCGATTCTGCTTCTGTAAATTTCTGGTTCCTGAGCGCTGTCTGAGCTGACTGGAGTTCTTCATCCAGACTGACCGAGGGTGACATTACGTACCAGCACAGAATGCCTGCAGCAACCACGCCCATCAGGATGAACGGCTGATTCTTACGAAGCGACATGGCAGCGGTAGTGATCGAATATTCTCATGGACGATTTCCTGTGCGTCCCGACTGTTTTCGTCGCCGGCTGGTCATACGACCGCGATCACGAATCAGGTCTGAAGGTGGTTCATCAAAGGCCAGAAAACGCTCTGAACGCCTGTAAGCGAATGTCAGAGTCAGCGCGTCTCTGCCGGCGTCCCTCAACAAAGTATACCGGCCAAACGCGTCAACGACTACGTTGACCCTGGAGGGCAGCGGTGGAAGCTGACGCTTCAGAAACTCGAGAACCAGCTTTTCGTCCTGGATCTGTTCTATAATCTGTTGCACAGAAATCACGGCCTTCGGGTGTCGCGTCCGAAGGTCTCTGCGAAAAACATCGCGCACTTTCGTGTAATAGGGATCGTTGAAGCGAACATATTCGTTAACACAGAACGTGCCGTCGACAATCTGAGTGACTCGCAGATCGTGATCCGCACCATCTCGTCGCCAGAGTCTTACCGCATCACTGACGGTGGATCGCTCGCACTGACCGAAATAGCCCCCCAGGCAGACAACATGTGATACGTGCGAAAACTTAATATCGAAATGCCCAACATCAGACGACAGAAATGCAGTTGGGTTCCAGTCGTCGTACAAGTACATCCAGCCGGGGTTTGATGAGTTGTACTTGTCGTGCAGATAGACGACCGGGAGCCCGTCCTGCTTCATCGTGGCCACAACCTGCCTGACAGCGTTTCGCGTCGTCCCCAGTGGATCGAAGTGACGGGAACCGTGAGTAACAAATGCAACCGTCGATTCCACAATGTGCAGATCCGACGGTTTGGTAAACTCTGGCTGCCAGTCATACGGTTCAAACGTCTCCGCGATCGGGAGCCGCAGCGCCAGCACAGCAATCGACAGCAGTTTCAGCATCAGACCATACTCAGTCGTGTCGAATCAGAATAAGTGATGACTGCTGTACAGCGTTTCACGCTGACTTGTGGCCGCGCAGAACGTTTTTTAACAGCAGTTTCGCCACTCCCGCGAGCCAGTAAGTCTACGGCAATACATAAAATGCTGCTTCAGAACCATACACGACGATAACACCGGCTCCCACGCTGCCGCATCGCGTTCCATGCACAGCCATCTTACACCAGAGGAGAGTTGCAGTATCGACGAATTCTGTCACACCGTGTTTCGCGTCAGAGGTGCATAGTACAGGCAACTGACGTCTGCGGGATAGTCTATCTTTTTCTGCGACATGAACTATCCATACTCACGCCTCCCAGAAGCTCACGATTGCGAACACGTCGCTGACAAATCTTCGCGAGAATTCTCTGAGTGCCATTCTATTGGGCGGCCGACAAAACAGTCCCATGGACTCCTGCAGATTCACCATATCCCGTCGGTAAGATTCGAACTCCAAGCCGTGCTGTTCCATTTCGTTGTTATGTACGCAGGATTCAATGACCTGCTGGAACACCTGTTCCATGCAGTGGCGATGGCCAGCCGCGCTGGCAGCCCCAATATCTTATGCTTTCAATTCGCGGTGGCACTTGACCAGCATCGCTGCAAGTTTCTGACGGACGCCGAAAAGCGGTCGCTCAATCTGAATACAGGCGCGCCACGCACTTTCAATGGGTTCAAACATCCGATCCGCTACAGGGGCTGTCAGTGCGGGGGCCAGCATGACCGCGTCAACCGAATAACGACGCGCTGCAGTGAGAACATCATCGAATAGTTGAAACGAGATCTGCCAACATCTGTCAATTGTAAGCAGCGGAACGGGACATGTCAGAGACGCAGCAAACACCGAAGCCCCTTGCCATCCACTCCCGAACAGCGATGCCGCCTGAAACTCTGTCGCGCTGATCCTGACAGCTGCCAGGATATCAGCCCGTGTAAACGGCAGGCCAGTCGGGTCAGCTGCCGAAACTTCAGCCGGTATACTGACAGTAAGTCCGTTTGACATACCTTCCGGTCGATGCCACACCCGGAGCACCATGCCGGAAAGTTGCGGCACTGCGAATGGTTCTCAGTGAACTGACGATGGTGTTTGAGACAACACTGTCTGCACGTGCATGCTCCTGACGCTTCGCTCTGGCAATTAATACCTTTCATCCGGGTCAGAACGAATATGGCCAGGCCCCGAACGGCCGTTCCGGCTATTGATTATTGATTCCTTCATTGAATTGTCGCTGCTGCGGCATTCGATACGATGCGCACCGGGAACATCGTCCGTGTCTGTGGAATTCAGTGGTACGGTCGACTTTCCCGGAAATCCTGTTGTTTACTGGCGAGAATTGTTTACTTCACAGACCGGTGAGTTCTGCCATGCCATCACTTCGACTGATATTTACTCTGCCCCTGACTCCTCTGTCATCGCCCCTGACTCCTCTGTCATCGCCCCTGTCCGCAGCACAACCACAAAACGGACTGTTTATTGCGATCAACGATCCGAACAACTCTTTTCATGAGCATCAATAAACCCCGGTCAAATCATTACCCTCCTTTCTAATCAGAACCTGCCATGTTTCGTACTTTACTAATGCATCTGCTGTTGTACACGTTTGCACTTTTTGCAGCCGTACATTCGCCAGCCGCCGACCGTCCCAACATCATTTTCCTGATGGCCGACGACCAGGCGACATATTCCATGGGCTGCTACAACACTCCAGGAGCAAAGACGCCAAACCTGGATGGGCTGGCCGCTGACGGAATGGTCTTCGACGCCCATTACGACACGACCGCCATCTGCATGGCCAGTCGAGCGAACGTGATGACAGGAATGTTTGAATACAAGACCGGGTGCAACTTCGAACACGGCGCTCTGCTCCGCGATCATTGGGCAATGACATACCCAGTGCTGCTGCGTGAAGCCGGTTATCGCACAGCATTCGCCGGCAAGTTTGGCTTCGAAGTGACGAACACGCCGGAAACGAAGGGCGTACTGCCGGAAGGGGAGTTTGACGTCTGGGGGGGCGGACCAGGGCAGACGTCGTACGACACGAAGAAGAACAAGTCGATGAAAAAATACGTCGACCAGTATCCCCACTCAACGTTGTCGTACGGAGCCTTTGGACGCGACTTCGTGACTGAATCCGCTGTCGGGGACAAGCCGTTCTGTCTGTCGATCAGCTTCAAAGCGCCTCACCATCCCGTTCAGCCGGACCCGAAGTTCGATGACGTCTACCGGGACATGACGTTTTCCAAGCCAGGCAATTACGGTCGTGAATTCGGTGAACACTTCAGTCTGCAAAGCCGTCAGGGGCGCCAGTACGAACGTTTTCACAGCTGGAAATACAGCACAGAATACAACAAAGTCATGGCACTGTACTTTCAGCAGATTTACGCCATCGACGTTGCGGTAGGCATGATTCGCAAGGCCGTTGAGGCTGCCGGCGTTGCTAAGAATACAATCGTCATATACACATCAGACAACGGCTTCATGAATGGTTCACACGGTTATGGAAGTAAGGTGCTGCCCTATGAAGAATCCACACGGGTTCCATTGATTGTCTTCGACCCACGTCACTCGAACAGTGGAAAGCAACTGCGGTGTGGGTCCTTGACCGGTAATGTGGACTTCGCGCCCACGATCCTGGAACTGGCGGGGCTACCGGTACCGGAAAACATCGACGGCAAGAGCCTGATGACTCTTTATGATGACCCGAATTCTGCGACTCATGAATCTCTGCCGCTGATCAATGTCTGGGGACCGAAGGATGTGCACAGCCTAGGTGTCGTGACCAAAGACTGGAAATACGTCTACTGGCCGTACGCCGCAGACGACTTCAAAGCCACCGAAGAACTCTTCGCTCTGAAGAACGATCGACTGGAATTGAGTAACTCCGCCATGGATGTTCAATACAGCAAAACACTTGCCAGAATGCAGGCCACCTACGACGCAGCAGTCGCTCACTGGTCTGACACGGCCGTCGAGTATCACAACTACAAGCCCTACGGCACAATCTTTGATCGAGGCGTCGAGTGGCCGGTCAAGGCCAGGCTGATGCGGGGCAAGAAGAACAAATAAATGAATGAGTCCGAAAACGCATTCAGCGTGAAAACGTTCCACGTCGGCTGACTGCGTTGGAGGTCTATTGCTTCGGCGAAACGCTTTGAATAAATGCGACCAGGTCGGCAGCTTCCTGAGCGGTCAGGTCGGCCAGCACACCTTCCGGCATGAGCGACGTTCTGCTCCTTTGCTGCTCCTCGATATCTGCATTCCGTACTGAGACAGTTTTCCCGTCCGCCGTTCGCAGCGTAAAACTGTCCCCGGACTCGAATTGCTTCAGCCCGGTCAGCACTCTGCCGTCATTCGTAACGACAATCCAGGTGACGTACTTTTCATCCACCTTCTCTGAAGGCCGCATCATATGCTGCAGCAGGTCCGTTCGGCGGGGGTATTTTTTCGACACATCAGTCAGTGTGGGACCAACCGACCTGCCGGCATCAGCCACGTCGTGGCACGCTCGACAGCGAGAGTCACTGGAAAAGAAGATCAGTTTTCCGCGACGAGCATCTCCCTTCCGGGAAAGCACGAGCTGTGGGTCAAAGGTGCGTCCCAGAGTCTTCCTGCGTTCGGCTTCCGGAATGAAGTGATCAAACAGGCCACGAATATTGCTGTTCGTATTACTCGCCATGGTGATCGCAGCAGACAGATCCGCTGCCGAAAGTTGCCCCGCGTGCAGTCCAGTTACCAACGCCAGGGAACCCTCCGTCGAACCGGCAAGTGTGGCCACGGCCGCATCTCGTAGTATCTGATCTCCGTTATTGGACAGCACTGACAGTGCTTTCGCCGCCGACGAACCGGCAACCAAAGGCGGAGAACTCTCTTTAGAAGACTCGTCAGACAACGAGCGGATCCACGCAGCAATCAGCGCCACCCCCTTGCTGTCGACCACCTGCGACCCGATATACGGCATGCGCGAATAACCAAGTTTCGCCATGCGATACATCAGCACCGACCGATAAGGGTCGCCAGCCGTGATGATCTTCGCGTTCTGCATACCGAAAGTACCAATGCCCGTGCCCTTATTTGTATTCAGATCTTTAAATGGCAACTCCCGATTCAGGTAGAAGGAAACGATTGCGTTGCCCTTCTTGTGATGACAAATGCCGCAATTGGCGTGCAGATACGAACGAGCGCGATCATTCAGGCCCTGGGTTTCATCGTGCGGATCCACCAGTACGGCAGCGTCATCGACGGCTCCGGACGCCTTCAGAACGCCGGCCCGCTGTAGAGCCTGGTAATGGGTTGTCGCATTCGTATCGCTTCCCGTCGCCTTCTGAAGCTGACTCGATGTAAAACCAAGCACGAAGTCGGATCCTGCGTTGTGACACAGTCGACATTCGTTGGTGGCACTGGCGCGCCATATTCGAATGCCGCCCACGGCATTCAAGCCATCAGCCGGCCAGCTGACAGACGTGTTCGAACCAATCGAACTTACCAGTTCCGCATCTGTCCCGTTGTTGCGCCACAGATAGCTGTAAGGATTCCAGACGCCGTTATCGTAATGCAGAATCTGGGTTTCGAGCGATATTGGTGGGACAGAAGGCAGGCTCAGGTGTTTGACCAGCACGGTTCCGTCGGGATAGGTCGGACTTGCTTTACCGGCGTCGCCATCGATCGACTGCAGGTCGGGTACAGCCACCCAGCGTTGCGCCACAGCGCTGTCCTGCCAGCGAGGAACAACCACGTCGTAGTCGAGTACGCCAACCGCAGGCTTCAGGTCCTTAACAGATTCAAACAGTCCGGTTTCGCTTAGCAGACGAGGAAAATCAGCCGATAAGTCCTCCACGTCGTTCGGCAGCACTTCATAGATGCCACCCGTGTAGTCGTAATCCAGGACGAACAATTCGCCATCGCGGCCCTGAGCAAAGTCCACAACGCGGAGATCTGTATCCACGACATCAAGGTATACGTAATCATCCCCCGCGGTCTTCACTCCCCAGATCGTGCCGGTGATGTAGTCACCGTAGACAAACACCCCGTTCAGGCCACTTAGTTTTTCACCTCGATACACCGGGCCGCCGATGACCGAATTTGCTTCCGAGTGATGATGGTCTCGCGCGGGAGGAACGATGGGCGTGGGGCCGACGTTGACCTCACTGCGCAGCTCGGCACGACCTTCCATTACCGGCCAGCCGCAGTTCTGACCGTTCTTCACATGGTGCACCATCTCCCATGTTTCCCAGCCATTATCAGCCACAAAAACATCCCCGGTCTGACCGTCGACGCCAAATTTCCAGGGATTTCGCAGACCATACGCGAAGATTTCAGAGCGGGCCGCTTCGTTCTTAACGAACGGATTATCGATTGGAATCACGTAGTTCGTTTGGGCCGTCTTCCGATCGACATCAATTCGCAGAACAGCTCCCAGAAGATCGCTGACATCCTGCCCGGTTGTACGGCCGTCAGGGGGATTCGGCCCGGAACCATCGCCCGTGGAAATGTACAACAGTCCGTCCGGTCCAAAGCGAAGACATCCACCGTTGTGCCCACCAGACGGCCATCTGATAATCACCCGTTCACTTTCCCTGTCCAGCACAAGTTGCCCGACAGTATTCCTGTTGGTGGAGTACCGTGAAACCCGCGTGTGACGCCCACCTTCCGGATGAACCAGACAGACAAACAGGTGCCCGTTCTTCGTGAAGTTCGGGTGCAGTGCGGCACTGAACAGGTTCACATCGCCACCTGCCAGTTGAGCAAGTTCTCCGACGTAATGTTTTTCAGCCGATTCGCCTGACATAGAGATTGTCTGCACACTGCCGTTCATCTGAGTGATCAGCATCTCATCGGTGGACGGAATCTGCTGAATGCTGGTCGGATGATTGAAACTGTGCATGGGAAAGACGCGACTGACCCGGTACTTCGACGGTGGCGTCGGAGTACCTTTCAGACGTGACGTCGTCCATGGCCTGCGCGGCTGCGCAGCGGTGTGAACCGGGCAACACGCCAGCAGAATAAGCAGGAAACCGGACAGGAAGAATCGAAAATGTGTCATTGCTTCATAATTCGCTTTGAAAGAAAGAATCAGTCGCACGGTTCATCATTGCACGCTGTGCGCCAGAATAATTCAAGCGACCTACTGATTGTCTGCGATTCACAATGCGAAGGCAGGCACGAAGACACTTGCGTGTGTCTGACAATTCCATCAACGTACGTCGGCAACGGCACGACATTCAATGCCGAATGCCGTGCGAGTTCACCGAATAGACCGGGGGCGGGATCCGCATACTGAATTCGAGTCGTCGGCCATCGTGCAAGCCACATACACGTTCGTCCTGACGAAACTTTCGAATTCGGGAAACATTCCTCGGTCAATTGTGCAATTGCCATGACGTATTCAACAACGCCCACATCTCAGCCTGACAACACTTCCAGCGTCGACGTGGCCGGATATCGCGAACGCTGTTACGTTTGCTATCGGCCGAGGGCAGCATGTTTCTGCGATGCCATTCCTTCAGTCGACAATCGCACGCACATTCTGATTCTGCAGCACGTCAAGGAGCGGTTCCACGCATTCAATACCGCTCGCATAGTGAAGCAGGCATTAAGAAACAGCGCGATGCTGGTTGACCAGACAGCAAACCTGGCCGGTGCCACACTGCCACTGAATACATCAACCGGCGTTCTGTATCCCGGTCCCGACGCACAATTGCTGTCGGACCTTCCGATCAGCCGACGACCTGCTCAACTGATTATTCTGGACGGCACCTGGCACCACGCCAGGACATTGATGCGAGACATTACCGCCCTGCACGGATTGCCTCGGTATTGTCTGGCCCCGGCTGCACCGAGTACCTATCGGATTCGCAAAGAACCCACTGAGTCTGCCGTATCAACCCTCGAAGCGACCGTCCAGGCATTGCAGATTCTGGAACCGGAAACACAGGGAATTGATCTGTTACTAACAGCCTTCGACCGAATGATAGACGACCAGATCAAACATCCCCGGCAAATCGGACGACTCCGCCGCACCACAGGGCCACCGCGGCCGACCGTCAATATTCCCTCGGCGATCGTCCATGATATCGACAACGTTGTTGTGGCGTACGGTGAAGCATCGTTTGGAGCCAGGGGAAAACAGCAGGCAGATCAATTCCCCGTATACTGGGTCGCTCAACGGTTGGGAACGGGCGAATCGTTCGAATGTGCGATCCAGCCAAGGCAACCTGTTCGGGCCGGGTTCCTGCAATATCTTCAGTTATGCGAAAAAGATTTTGAACAGTCACTTTCGACCGAAGCATTCCGAAAGGCGTGGAAAGACTTCGTAAGACCCACAGATACGCTGTGTGTCTACAATGAAAGTACCGGGCGACTGCTGAACCGCGTTGATGCGAGTCCCGTCCCGAGTGTCATACTCAAGTCGATTAATGTACATACAGGCAGCCGGAAGCTGCACAACGTGATCCGGTCGCTTAAGCTGACACCACCAACGGTTCCTCAGAAAGGCAGGGCCGGCACACGCCTTGCGAACGCGATCGCATTTGCTCGGTATCTGCACCAGCATCCCCTGGCGGCAGACTCCCGGTCGTCCTTGGTTTCAAACCAGAACCTGCCATTGACATGCGCATCCGGCGCCCATTCGCTTTAGAATAGGTCTCGATCCAATACTACTGTGATCACTCCTTCCTCAATCTCCACGTTGGCTACTATGAAACGCTTAGTCTGGCACCCTGCCCTGTTGGTTCTGCTCTTTGGCCTGCACACCGCTGCTGCTGAGGAAACTTTCCCACTGAAGGCGAAACGAATTCTGTTTCTGGGTGATTCGATTACCAACTCCGGCTACTACGTCGCGGACATTGAATCGCAGTTACGTATCCAGGGTGTCGCCCCAATGCCCGAGATCGTCAACATCGGACTTCCCAGCGAAACATGCAGCGGACTTTCTGAGCCGGACCACCCGTTTCCTCGACCAGACGTTCATGAACGCCTTGACCGTGCTCTGGCTAAAGTTAAGCCGGATGTTGTTGTTGCGTGCTACGGCATGAACGACGGAATCTACTATCCGTTCAGCCAGGACCACTTTCAGGCTTATCAGACGGGTATCAATAAGCTTATCGATAAAGTCCATGCCGCGGGTGCAAAACTCGTGCTGGTGACACCACCACCGTTTGACCCGACCCCCCTGAAGAACAAGGAAGGAAAACTGCTGCCGGTCGGATCGGAAAAGTTTGCATGGTTCGCGATCTACGAAGATTATGACGATGTGTTGCGGCGTTACGGGGCATGGATCATGAAGCAGGCAGACAGAGTAGACATGGTCATTGACGTTCACACGCCACTGAATGAGTTTCTGGCTGAGCAGCGCAAGCAGGATCCGGATTTCCATGTGGCATCTGACGGTGTTCACATGAATGAAGCGGGCCATCACATCATGGCGGCGGCAATTCTGAAGGCGTGGGGAGTGGAATCCTGGGAAGAACCAACGGTCAATCTGCAGCAGTTGATGAAGCAAAAAGAAAAACTACTGCACGATGCATGGTTATCTCACGTGGGCCACAAGCGACCAGGAGTCAGAGGGGGACTGCCGCTACAGGAAGCCAGGGCAAAGGGGAAGGAACTGGATGCGAAGATAGAGCCACTGATTCAGGAAGCACGACGGCCAAATACGTCGCGGCGGCCCGCAACCGGAGGCACGCTGCACCGCATTCACTACCCTGCCAGCACAAAAGACGGTGAACTAGGCTTGTATGTTGACTATTACCTGTGGGTACCCGAAGACGTTGAAAGACTTCGCGGCATCATCGTACATCAGCACGGGTGCGGCCCGGGAGCATCCATCGGCGGACAGACCGCAGCTGATGATCTGCACTGGCAGACACTGGCAGCAAAACAGCGATGTGCACTGATGGGGTCATCGTACGAGCCTCGCAAAGGAGTCAACTGCCGCCTGTGGTGTGACGCTCGCGACGGTTCCGAACGGCGTTTTCTAAAGGCGATCGACCATTTCGCAGTGTCGACCGGACAGCCGGAACTAAAGACTGTGCCGTGGTGTCTGTGGGGGCATTCGGGAGGTGGATTCTGGGCGTCGCTCATGCAGACAATCCACCCGGAACGAATTGTTGCCATCTGGCTGCAGTCCGGAACCGCGTTTGCCTACTGGCAACGTGGAGAGATCGCCACACCGGACATGTCGTCAACAGTGTTCGAGGTTCCAGTCATGGGGAATCCCGGGCTGAAGGAAAAAGACCACGAACGTTTCAGAGTTGCCTACGACGGCACGGTGGCAATGCGGAAGGAGTATCTTGACAGGGGGGCTGCCTTCTTCGAATTCGCCCCTGACCCGAAGACAGCACATGAATGCGGTGATTCTCGTTACCTGTCCATTCCATTTTTTGACTTCTGGCTGACTCACCGACTGCCCAGCGACGAATCGCAGACGTTGAAGACCGTGGACAATACGACCTTAGCAGCGTGGAAAAAGGAGATGGCGCCGAAACTGGATGAATTCATCAAAACGGGTGCGGTCGCTGACAAAACTCCTCCACAGGCCCCGCGCAACGTCACGGCCAATCGTCTGAAGGACGGCAGTATGAAACTCACGTGGACAGCGAAAGCCGACTTCGAAAGTGGAATTCGTGGATTTATTATTGAACGTGAAGGACAGCAGATCGGTCAGATCCCTGAGAACCCCGCCGGCCGGTTCGGTCGCGCTTTGTTTCAATCTATGTCCTACCATGACACGCCCGAACAGCCCCTGCAGAAAATGGAATACGTCGACAAGGATGCTCCCGCCGGCAAACCATCGACGTATGCAGTTCGCACGATTAACAGCGTTAAATTGAGTTCGGATGCAACTGTTGCGCAATAGATCTCTCGTCATATGCTTGCCTTTGTTGCTGGCATCTGTGGCCGTTGCAGAACAGGCCCCGGTCAGTTTTGCGCGGGATGTCGCACCGATCTTCAAAAACCACTGTCTGCACTGCCACTGCGACAACAACCCCAAAGGTGATCTATCGCTGCAAACATCCAGTGGACTTCGTGACAACGAATATGTAATTCCTGGCAGGCCTGACGAAAGTCACCTGCTGCAGCTTGTGATTTCGCAGGAAGACAGGCCGCCGGCCATGCCACAGGAAGGATCACGGTTATCATCGCAGCACGTGGAAATACTGCATCGCTGGATCAAACAGGGAGCCGTCTGGCCTGCAGACGTTGTATTACAGCGGCGATCCCGGGCCGATGCGTCATGGTGGTCACTACAGCCCGTGCGTTCTGAACGGATACCGGATGCAGCGACGTTCGCAGGACAACGTTCGGTACCAACTGGCCATCCCATCGACCGGTTTGTCCACGTAAAACTGGCAGAGCATAACCTCTGGCCGTCTCAGCAGGCAGATCGACGCACACTCATTCGACGGCTGCACTTCGACTTGCTTGGCTTGCCGCCTGCGCCTGAGACCGTATCGCGTTTTTTGGCGGACGAAAATCCTGACTCCTACGAAAATCTGGTAGACACACTTCTGCAGTCACAGCACTTCGGTGAGCGCTGGACACGGCACTGGCTGGACATCGCTCATTACGCCGACACCCATGGTTTCGAACGCGACAAGCGGCGAGACCACGCGTGGCGTTATCGCGATTATGTCATCCGATCCTTCAACGCCGACAAACCGTACGATCAGTTTCTCCGCGAACAAATTGCCGGCGATGTGCTGGACCCAGACAACGACGAGTCCGTCGTGGCAACCGGCTTCCTGGCTGCAGGGCCGTGGGACTTCGTTGGTCAGGTCGAGACCAAAAGTCCCGTATTACGACGAGCATCCAGAGCTCTGGATCTGGATGATATGATCACTCAGGTCATGACTGCCACAACCGCAATGACAGTCAACTGTGCGCGATGCCATGATCACAAACTTGATCCCATCACTCAGCAGGAATACTACCAGCTGACCGCCGTCTTTGCGGGACTGCAACGTGGCGATCGCGATCTGGGAACGGGGACTCGCAAGGAATATGAGTCAACGATCTCACGTCTGGAGTCAGAGCTGAACGAAGTATTGCTTTCAATCGGCCAGCTGGAAGGCCGCGGAATCAATCTGGCAGATGTCGTTGGTGGCGGAAACGGCATGGGAACAGGTCGCAAAGGATTCGGACTTGATGCACGTACGGGAAAGACTCAGGAACGACCGTTCGGGGATCTCGGGAATGTGAAGCCTGGCAACTATGCAAAGGTCGATCACAAATTCATTGACGGCGTATTTGTTCCGGCAGATGCAGAATCGCAAGTCAGTTCGACCGGAGTCAAAGTCACCGGACTGCCGGCAAACAGCGGCAAAGCATGGGACATGATTCGAAACGGTCCCGTGTCGAGTCAGTATTCCACAACGCTGGGTGCAGTCGACTACAACACAGCCGACCATTCAATGATTGGACTGCATGCAAATGCAGGAATTACGTTTGATCTGGTCGCCATCCGCCAGGCAATGACGGGGGAGCATGCCGGACTGGCGAATCGCCCCGAAACAACGGCTTTGCGGTTCACGGCCACGGCAGGTTATGGCGGACGGCTGGAGGAACCAAGCGCTGAATTTCATATTTTCCTTAACGGCGAACTCCAACAACATCAGATCATTGGACGCCATGACGCTGTCCCGATTCAACTCTCAATTCCCCTGTCGGCTCAGTGGCTGACATTGATTTCAACAGACGGCGGCAACGGCTATGGACATGATCAAGTCAGCTTCGGTGACCCCCACATAGCCAGGGAATCAGCAGTACCGCCAACGGCAGGGCATAAGCGGCAACTGGCAGAACTTCACCACCAACAATCACGTCTGGAACAGCAGTTGGCAGACGCCGGTGAACCGCCTGTCTTTTATGGTGTCGTCTCCGCAACTCCGCCCGCTGTACATGTGCTGGACCGAGGAAATCCGGAATCTTCCGGAAAAGTCGTCAACCCCGGAACATTGTCGTGGTCAGGCAACACTGTTGAATTTGGCTCAACAGCTACGTCCGATGCCCAACGCAGAATCGCGTTGGCCAACTGGATTGCCGGTGAACAGAATCCTTTGACGGCACGAGTCATCGTGAATCGTCTTTGGCACTGGCATTTCGGGCGGGGTCTTGTGTCAACGCCAAGCGACTTTGGAGCCGGAGGCGGCGTCCCATCTCACCCTGAGTTGCTGGACTGGCTGGCAACCGAACTTGTCACTCACAACTGGAGCCTGAAACACATTCATCGATTGATTGTGACGTCGGCAACGTACCGCCAGACAAGCGTCAGCCCCGCAGAAAAACAAACATCAAACCGCGGACAACCCGACGACCGGTCCCCTGATGACAATATCACACCATCAGACATAGATGCAGACAATCGACTTCTCTGGCGTATGAATCCACGTCGGCTGGAAGCGGAAGCGGTAAGAGATTCGGTCCTCACCGTCACCGGCAGGCTGAATCGGCAGATGTTCGGTGCGGGCTATCGGGACTTCAACTACCAGGAGGCATACGCTCCCATCTATACGTACAAGACGGCTGATTCGCCTGATCTGTGGCGACGCAGTGTCTATCGATACATTGTTCGCACAACACCACCTCAGTTCATGACGACTCTGGACTGTCCTGACCCCGCAAACCTGACCCCAACGCGGAACGTTACGACGACGCCGCTGCAGTCTCTGGCCTTATTTAATAACGAATTTATGCTGAAACAAGCCGGTTACTTTGCTGAACGGCTACGAGCCGAACATCCCAAGGATACTCCTAAACAGATAACTCGGGCGTTCGAAATCGCATTCTCGCGGTATCCGACGATTACTGAACTTCATTACTCAGCGCAGCTGGTGCAACAACATGGCCTGTTGCATCTTTGTCGAGCGTTGTTCAACGCAAATGAGTTCGTGTATGTGGATTGAGTTCATGAACAGTACCCCCACGGGGTCGGCCTCCGATACAGATCGCTGACCTGTTGTCCACTTGCTGTTTGTTGTGAGCAATTGAAGCCCTGCAGTCAGATAAACATCACATGAGCAACTCCTTACATTCATCTGTTCTGTCTCGGCGAAGCGTCCTGCAGCTCGCGGGAGGCGGCATTGCTGCAACAGCGCTGGATACGATACTGAATGCAGAAGAATCACCGCACCACGCTCCGGGAGCGACACGAGTCATTCAGATTTTCTGCCCCGGAGGGATGAGTCACGTCGACACCTTCGACTACAAGCCGGAGCTCAGCAAACGTGCCGGTCAGTCGTTCGACCCGGATGGCAAACTACAGTTCTTCGCGTCAAAACCGGGCAACTGTCAACCCGGGTTCTGGAAATTCAGGCAGCATGGCCAGTCCGGTCGATGGATGTCGAGCCTGTTTCCGCGACTGGCCACTCACGTCGACGATATGGCATTCATATATTCCATGCACAGCAAGTCGGCACTGCACGGGCCTGGCTGCTTCATGATGAACACGGGATTCACACTGCCGGGTTTTCCCAGTATGGGGTCCTGGGTCACCTATGGCCTGGGCAGCGAAGCTGAGAACCTGCCTGCATTTGTCGTCCTTCCCGATCCGGATGGCCTGCCACCTGGCGGAATCATCAACTGGGGTGCCGGTTTCCTGCCTGCGGTTCACCAGGCGACAACATTCAACACAAAACCAGATCAACAGCCCATCGCGGACCTGTTTCCCCCATCTGCGTTTACCGGAGACAATCAGGCAGCGGACACAGCTGGACTTGGTTTTCTTGACAGGCTGAATCGTCAGCATCTGGCTGACCGCAACGGCAACAGTGATCTGGATGCGCGCATTAAAGCCTACGAACTGGCTGCCAGACTGCAATTAAGTGCTCCTGAGGTCACTGACCTGTCATCCGAACGGGATACGGTTCAGCAGATGTACGCCATTCAGGACAAGGCCCTCGGCCCGTTCGGCAGACAATGCCTTCTGGCCAGAAGACTGATCGAACGTGGTGTCCGCTTCGTTCAGATTTACTGTGGCGCAGAAAACACTCAGGCAAAGGAGATTCGACCGAATTGGGATTCACACGAAGACATTGTGCGGGACCACGGTCACTGGGGACAAGTTCTGGACACCGGAGCGTCTGCGCTGCTGACCGACCTGAAACAACGTGGGCTGCTTGATGAAACGCTGGTCATGTGTACGACGGAATTCGGTCGGCAGCCGGCAGCTCAGGGAAATCGTTCGGCAGGCCGAGACCACAATGCTGGTGCGTTTACCGCCTGGCTGGCCGGGGGCGGGATCAAAGGAGGTACTGGCTACGGAGCGACTGATGAACTTGGCTTCAAAGCAGTTGACCAGCCAACGTACAGCTATGACCTGCATGCCACAGCACTTCATCTTCTGGGCATCGATCACACCAGGCTCACGTACTATCACAACGGGATTGAACGACGACTCACCGACGTCCACGGTCACGTGATCCGCGAACTGCTTTCGTGAGCTGCTTCAACCACTCGCATCGGGCGGTCACAAGACCGAAAGAACGCAACCGCCGCTGCAGAAACTGAGGCCTGCAGCGTTTCACGCTGACTTGTGGTGGCGATAAAAACTTTTCAATTGCAGTTTCGTGACTGCCGCCAGCCAGTACCGTTCACGAGAAGAAGCGAATCGCCCTATCACAGAGCTACCTGATCTCCATCGTCTGTCGTCGAAAGCACCGGTCCAGACGACGCTGATGGCTGTTCAACCCGATTCTGCAATCGAAGTTCCTCGACGAGTAACACCAATTCTGCCTCAAAGCCTTCCAGCCCCCCAATCAAATCACTCATCCATTTGCAGATGGAACCCTCCCCGAGGGCCCCAGCCACGCGCAGACAGCCGACTCGCATGTCCTGCACAATCAACGGAATTTCAGATGTCCATTTTTCGTGGTTCTTCGTATCTGCCTTACGTTTCCAACTGCCATGGTACTCTTCCCCAATCAATGGCAGATTGACGATCAGCTCCACCGAGTCCATCTCGAATCGTTCAGCAAACGCCGTCAGCGTTTCCCAGAGTTGCTGCCAATTGTGATCTCCGTTAAGCCGAACTTCTTCGTCATGAAGCACCGTATCACTGGGAACATACCGATGCAGAATTGAACCTGCCAGTCGACGAAGACGGTTCGTCAACAGACTCATTTCCGTATGACCGAAGGAACGAGTAAGGATCAACAAAGACAGCGAAGTGGCGACACCGACATATGCGATCGACTCTCGTCCGGTGTAGGAAGCGACAACTGCGCCCGCCCCGGTGATCGTACACAACAACGCCATAGTCGCCAGCAGGCGTATTGCCCCCAAACCTTTTCGCTGCAGGCAATGATGAAGGTGACCGTGGTCCGTTTCGTAAATACTCCGACCTGTCAACTTTCGGCGAACGACCGCCATCGCAACGTCGAACATTGGAATTGCCCAGATTGCTGTTGGCAGAATCAACACGACGGCCGCATACTGTTTGATGGAACACTTTGTTGCGATCGCTCCAAGAATGAGACCGATCAACATGCTGCCTGAATCGCCGAGAAACATTTTGGCGGGTGGAAAATTGTATATCAGAAATCCAGACAGTGTCCCTGCCAATACCAGTGAGACTAACAATCCATCGGGACGCCCCCCAAGTATGAATAGTACAGCAGCGATCGCAAGACTCAGGACGATCCCTGTCGTACTCGCCAGACCATCCACTCCATCGATCAGGTTCAAAGCATTGATAGCTGCCAAGAGCCACAGCAATGTCATGATCGATGCCAGATCACCAAACGATATCGTAAAGCCAAATGCACTGATCTCGGAAACGATGATTCCGGAAGGAAGCAGAACCAGTGCCGCCAGAATCTGTCCAACAAGCTTCTGGCGCCCTCTGAGCCCGTATCGGTCGTCGATCATCCCGACCAACACAAGTAGCCCACCGGACAAGAACAGCAATCCGAGAAACTTCGCATCGTTCACCGTTGGCTGAAGAAGCCCGGGATACAACCAGAGGGTGACGGCGAGAGCAACAACCGTGGAAACCAGCACCGTCGGACCACCGGTGAGCGGAACAGCTTGGACATGGAGTTTGCGGTGATTGTCTGACTGATCAACAAGGCCGACGTTGCGAGCAAACCGAGCCACTAAGGGCGCAATGATTACGCTGACGAAAAACGCCGTAACGAACGCCGTGAAACCAAACATACTGGGGAAGCCTGCGGGTCAGGGGAAGACCAAGAGGATAAGTACTGCCGCGCAGTGGCGATTAGCACTCCTAGCATTCTCACCGTGTGAACAGACCGGTTGCAAGCGTGTAATTTGTCAAACCGGAAAACGCGGGTATCTCCTCCCATGTTTCCGAAGTAGGAAAAGTTGTTGCAAGCATGTAATTCGTCAAACCGGTAAACGCGTACGAACTTGGCTCCTGTTATCGGTGAAAGCTGACAATCACACAACGTTTGCTGAATTGTGGCGAACTGACAACGCAAACGGCCCAACAGAGCTCTGCTGCTGATAATCATGTGGACAGACATTCAGGTCTGCAATGTGCATACGTCTGCGGCCCGCGAAACAGCATCTGTTGTCGCAGACGAAGGCAGCTCCGCCGATTACCTCAAACATGAACGAAATTTGCATTCGTGACTTCAGTCACACACCTGCGCGAAAAACGCCGCTTCGAACGTACTTGAGCTGCGAACTCTAAATCATGTAATCCGTTGCGCGGCCGAGGATGCGGTCGACAAGGTCCTGAGAGAACTCCACAGCCGGTGACCGCTCCGGGTCAAGGTCCGTGGGATTGATTCCACAATAAACGGACCAAGGGCCCAGGTGCCGCCAGCGACCCGCTCTTTGTGGCTCGTTTGGCAGAACAGGGGTCGTACAGCGATTACAGCCAATGGAGGAATAGCCCTGATCGTGCAGAGGATTTGTAATAACGTCATGCTCGCTGATATATTCAGCCAACTGCTCATCATTGAAGTTTACAAGTGGGTTGATTCTCAGACAGTTCAGGCGAGTGTCCACTGACAAAATCGGGCAAGCACCACGAGCTCCTCCATCCGAGCGACGCAGACTGCTGATCAGCGCATCGTACTGGCCCGATACGGCATCCAGAGGAGCAGACTTTCGCAGTTCGCAGCATTCCTTCTGCCCTTCCGGAGTCAGATACAACACGCCCTTTTCGGCCGACTGTTCCGCCATCGTCTGTTCCGGTACTAACGTCCTGATGGTCAAACCATATTGTTTTGCCAGGCGATCCCGCGTTTCCAGCGTTTCCGGGAACAGGACTCCCGTATCAACAAACAGAATGGGCATGCCTGCCGACACCGCCTGAAGCATATGGCAGATCGTATTGCCGGATTTCTGCATGGAAGACAGTGCAGCCACCCGATCGCCAAACGTAGTCTGCGACCATTGAAGCAATTCCTGAGGCGTTCGTTCCTCAAACGTGCGGTTCACTTCAATCAGGTCTGCCTGACTCAACCGTGGCATTGCGAATGTTTCTCGATGAATTGTTGTGGTTCACGTAAGTCTAACAACCGGTTACAACGGCGGGGCCCCGACAAGTAAGGGCAGCCCAAATCGGATTACGAGCATCCTGCGGTTGTGTGCGTCTGATTCCATGAGTGACAAATCCGCCGATCAACAGACCGCTTAATGATAGCGGTTAGCCCCATCTCTGCCAGCACCAGTAATCGGCGAATGTCGGTGGTGCCGAACGCCACGGGCACTACGATACAAAACTGAATGGCACCAATGACCTAACACCGAAAATGTCCGAGACATGACACGGCTCGGACACTAAAAGCACTTCGAAGTGCTTTCTGACCTGGTGTCTGAATAATAAGGAATTTCCATGCAATCGATTAACGAAAACAAAGCAATCCGCCGCGTCATGGAAATGATGGCCATACCCGGCCAAAGTTGCGATGAATCCAGGGTCTCCGTCTGGCTGCGTGAGGAACTTATAGGCGCGGGCGTACCAGAATCCGCGATCTCATCCGATACAGCGCACCGCAGGAGTCCCGCTGGCGGACAGGTTGGCAATCTGATCGTAAGACTAAAGGGAAACGTCCGGGGCCCCCGTCGCTTGCTGATGGCTCACCTGGATACAGTCCCACTGGCCGTCGGTTGCAAGCCCGTCAGGAAAGGTGACTTCATTCGCCCCGCGGGCAAAACAGCCCTGGGAGGCGACAACCGAGCCGGCTGCGCAGTGATCCTGACTGCGATCACCGAACTTCTGAAGCAGAACCGGCCGCACCCACCTCTGACATTGCTGTTTACTGTGCAGGAAGAAATTGGCCTGCGGGGCGCCAAATTTCTGACAGCCAGTAAGTTGGGGCGTCCCCAGCTGTGCTTCAACTGGGATGGCAGTGACCCGGCCAGCCTGATCATCGGCGCCGTCGGAGCAACGAATCTGTCAATCGCCATTGAAGGGATCGCCAGTCACGCCGGCGCCCATCCGGAAAACGGAGTCAACGCCTCAGTCGTCGCCTCCCTTGCGATCGCGGACCTGCAACGTGACGGCTGGCACGGACTTGTCATCAAGTCGAAAAACCGCGGTGCCAGTAATATCGGCTCCATTAACGGCGGAGCGGCGACTAATGTGGTAATGCCGGAGGTCTTGATTGAAGCAGAAGCCCGAAGTCATCAGCCAGCGTTTAGAAAACGCATCGTGAAAGAGTATCGCAGAGCATTTGCAGCTGCGCTCCGCGCGGTCACGAACAGCAATGGCAAACGTGGGAAACTGACGTTTGAGGAAGACACACGCTACGAAGCCTTCAGCATTCCAGAAAGCTCTGCATGCGTCACAGCGGCGAAAGCCGCCGTACGGAAGATCGGCCTGCAACCACTGGCCCGTGATTGTGACGGGGGACTGGACGCCAACTGGATGGCAGAGCACGGCTATCCGGCAGTGACCATGGGGTGCGGCCAAGCGGGGATTCATACTGTTGACGAAACACTGCACATCCCTCAGTTCCTGGACGCCTGCCGAATCGCCGCGGCCATCGCCACTGATGTGACATGAGTGGTTCACAGCCAATCTGCAGAGCCCGGCACGCTGAACCACTTTGACCGCGACGCCGAAGTAACGAGGCAACAAGAATGCCGTACCAGACAGAAGGGACTCCGACCCACTCTGAAGGTCCTTCAGGGCGACGTGATCACAATCGGCGTCGACGACATCGCAATAACGTTTGCCCCTTCTGCGACGACAGCCTTCAGTTTCATGATCGCCTCCCCGTTCTGCACCAAGACATGGTCCGAGGGTACTCTGAGAACGCCGGAGGCCTGTTCCACGGGAATCATCACGGAAGCAACTTCCAGCGCCGCCGACCTGTCTTCCGCGACCAACGACACTCGAACATCCCGATGCAGTTTAGGGGACCGAAGAATCTGGATGGGGATTTCAAGGCTCTGACCTTTCGCAGCTGTAACCTCGTGCTGCGGCGTCGATACAGTCAACAACGTTCCTTCCACATTCATAGTAATCCGCTGATTCATGCGGTTCACAAGCGTGCGCACATTGCCTTGTGGATCAGGCACATCCACGATGGTATTCAGCACAATGCGAGAAGTGCGGTCGATCTGCACCCATTCGGGTAGAAACAGCGGAAAGTTGATCTGACTGACGGTGGGTGGCACAGAAATCGAGGCCCCAAAGATTCCCTGTGACACACGATCCGGACGAGCGGCCATCTCCAAACGCACTTCGCCAGAAAAATCGTCAATACGTGAAACCACAACCGGCGCGTCGTAGGTGGCTCCGCGGTGCACCGTGCGACCGGCGTCTGGATAAAGTGGCCGCACGTTCGCGCGCGGCTTCATGATCGGTGCTACGAAAAATCGTTGAGAAACTTTGCTGTCGTTCGCAGTGCAGGTGACCGTCACCAGTGATGCAAACGACGACGCCCGGCGAGACGAAGACAACGGAATTGCGATGGACGACTCACCTGCTGGAATCACAAGTCCTTCAGGAACTGTCGTGCCCTCAGGCAGGCCTTCGATATCGACTTTCACGTCCTGTTCGAATTCCGGCGGGCGCACAATGTCAACGTACAGCAAGCCACGGGGCTCTTTGCCCTTCTTACGTTTATTCGGAATTTCAGGCGGTGCTTCTCCGATCATAAGTTCAACCACATCGGGAACGACGACTTCAAAGGATGACACCGGCCTCGTAAACAACACACGGTAAATCGAGTCGGGGGCTCCCTGGCGACCTGAGACGTCGGAAACCCGGAGGGTGTAAAGGCCGTCTGCCGGGGCCCTGAAACGGACGAATGCGTCCGTGGACCCGTTCACATCATCTGCGGATGCAACAGCCTTTCCATCTGCATCGACAACGGTGATCTCCACATCCAGCATCGAATTGATTGAGCGGGCAGCGACGGTGATGTCCCACTCAGCTCCCTTCGCCATTTCAAAAGTATACGCATCATGACTTTCAGTATTCTCCAGCCGCCCGGTCACTGCCACTGGCAGCTCGACAGTCTGTGGTTTACCGTCGTCGCGCTGTTCGATCAGTTCTGCATGGGCGCTTATAGGAACCTGATGCCGAACGCTTCCAGCTGGCGTATCAAACTCGATGTCCAGCTGTTCGCTGGCTGATTCTTCAGGAAACCGAATTTCACGTTCAACAGACTCGATCACCGGAGTCCCGGTCTCCAGCCCATAGCCGATTAACGTCATCTTCTGAGTTGTTCCACGCTGACCTGCGGCTGGCAGCGTCGCAACGACCCGTGGCCCCAGTTCCAGAGACAAACGGTAGCCCATCGATCGATTACCGCGATAGTCAATGTCGTTCAGTGTCACCCGATACTCCGCCCCGTTCCTGACTGCAAACGTCGTCTTGAGGCCACGCCCCTCGGTGTCAGCCGCGTCGGCGACAGGATTACCGGACTCATCACTAACCAGTACGGCAGCATTGATTCCGAACCCGAACCCGTGAGACTGCACCGAACAGGTAACAAGTCCGTCCACGGGTGAAACAAATCGATACCGATCAACTTCCTCTTTCTGCTTCAACCGACCGAACAAGGTGCACGGCAGCGTCGGCAACTGCTGCGGCGAATCGCGTGATGATCCCGATTCCTCTTCTATGGCATCGTGGCTGTCAGTCACCAGCAACTCCAGCGGCGGTGAGACACCATTGGCATTAGCGGCCCGCCACCTGATGGGTCCCGGCGGCATGTTCTCAGGAACCGTAAGACGAACCGTCACCTCACGCGGAACCATGAACGCTTTGTTGCTGGCCTTGGGGCCGAACCAGTGAGGTGCCCCCGGAAACAGCATTTTTCCGGGGGCAGACAGAACCTCGATTTTAACGCGACCGTCAAGAACGAAGAATTGCGTGTCCGGCGTCCAGTCATACCCACCCAAGTGCACTTTGATGGTGCTTCCGGCCGGCAACGTCGCGGGAAAAGCATAACCGATCGTCGGCGGTTGCTGGCTGTAAACTGTGGCTTGCAGAGACAGAAGCACTGCGACGCAAAGTCTGAATATAATTCCTGCCTTCATCATCGTTCTTCGCTCTGGCGTGGCCAGCTCTGGAATAGGGTAAAGTATCTATCCTGATGCACACCGCAATCGATGAATTCACCATAAACCGCGAACGTCCCGGTCCGCCAGCAGGATGAACTGCGACAGCCGCCTAAACCAGTCCCGGAATCATCTTCCCGCCGTTACCCACCGGGACCGGGCGTCCCTGAGGTGTGTAGTATATTTTTTCTGTGTTCATTCCGAGTAGTCGAAAAATCGTATATTGCAGGTCGGCAATGGAAACAGGGTCTGCCAATGGCGCCGATGCCGTGGCGTCGGTTTCGCCGATCACCTGCCCCGGCGACACGCCACCGCCGGCCAGCAGAATACTCTGAGCACGACTCCAGTGATCTCGCCCCGCATCACCATTGACTTTCGGAGTACGACCCATTTCTCCCATCATTACGACTAACGTCGTGTCGAGCAGACCACGGTCCTCGAGATCTGTGACCAATGCGCTGAAGGCCAGATCGGCCTGAGGAATCAGGTCCTCCTTCAGGCTCGGAAAACAGTCGTAATGGGTGTCCCAGCCAGCGTGATCGACACCAACGAAGCGGCAACCTGACTCAACAAGACGTCGTGACAGCAATGCACATTGTCCGATCGTGGAATGGCCGTAACGCTCCCTTAGCGACCGGGACTCAGCATGAATATCGAAAGCTCTCTGAGCCTCTGAAGATGTGATCAGATCGTACGCTTTGCTGTAATAGGCAGACATGTCAGCCGCTTTCCCCGATGCGTCTCCTCGCAGCTGTTCGACTCCGGAAAGCAGCTGTTGCCGACGAGTCATGCGGCCGCTGGTGGTCCCTTTAGGCAGCGTCAGATCTCGCACGTTGAAATCCGGCTGGACCGGATCCGTTTCGATCACGAATGGAGCGTATTCCGGCCCGTAAAATCCGGGCCCGCCGGCGTCCATCGGCGCGGGTAAATTCACATAAGCAGGCACGGAACCCTGAACACCCAGTTCACGAGCTACGCGAGAACCGATCGAAGGGTAAAGCACGTTTGCCGGTATTCGGCTGTTCTGACCGTCACGAAATCGCGGCTTGTAACCGGTCATCACGTAGTAGTAACCTGTGACATGACCGTTATCGCCGTGGGAGTGACTGCGAACAATCGTGTATTTGTCAGCCACCTTCGCACATTCCGGCAGATGCTCACAAATTTGAGTCCCTGCGACATTTGTTGAAACGGGCTTGAAGGGACCACGCACGTTTTCCGGTGCGTTCGGCTTCATATCCCACATGTCGATGGTGCTTGGACCGCCCTCCAGAAACAGCATAATGCAGGACCTGGCCTGTGGGGCGACGGCCTTGATGTCGTCAGCCTGCAGCAGAGACGGCAGGTTCAGCCCGGCGACCGCGCCCAGTCCGCCAATCCGAATCGCGTCTCTGCGAGATTGACGATCGCAATATCGTCCGCGTTTCTGACGTAATGGTATTTTCAGCATGAGAGTCTCCGGTCTGGGGGAACGGCTAAGGCATCCTGCCACAGTGGTCACACACGCAATTCGGCATCATCGTGTCAGTGGTTAAACAGAAACTCCTTCGTGTTCAACAACGTCCACATCAGATCTTCGACCGCTTCACGACGATCCGCATTCTGACTGCAGGCCTGTAACATCAGATCGCGTTCGGCAACGGTCGGATAACGATTAACCGTGGACAAATATAACTCCTCAATGATTGCCTCGAAACCAAGATCAGAATTGGCTAACTGCCGCACGCGGCCATGCCGATGCTGAATCTTTTCGCCAATCTCTGATGAGTTCAACAGATGCAGGGCCTGAGAAATACTGGGAGCATCACCACGCTCACAAGCACACACGGTGGTTCTGGTCGGGCGGCCGAAAATACGGAAGAAATACGACGGCATACGGTTATCCCAGACCTCAATCGCCCGAGCCCCCAATGGCCAGCCATTGAATTTCTCGGCAGTGCCGGTCACCTGGCTGATTGCATCCAGTAAGACTTCGGCAGGATGCGGACGATAGGCGGCACGAGAAAAGTTCTGCAGGTCGCCAACGTTGGAATCGTTTTTCTCACTGCTCAACTGATAGGTACGAGACTCCAGAATGGTTTTAGTCAGAACCTTCAGGTCGTATTCAGATTCTCGCAGATGGTTGGCCAGTGCAGTCAGTACCGCTTCATTACTGGCCGGATTGCTGGCACGCAGATCGTCAACCGGATCAATAAGACCGCGACTAAAATAGTTCGCCCAGACACGATTCACGATTGCTCTGGCAAAATATGGATTACTGTCGCCGGTCATCCAGTCGGCGAGATGAACGCGCCGATCGACAGGCATCTTGAAGTCGGCATCTGCGGACAGAACTTCACCAAGCCCCTTTGCCGGAACGAGAAAATCCATTTTCGGGTGCTTAAGATCGCTTCCAGCCTTCAACAGAATACCTTTCGCCCCCCCCGGCAACGTTTTCTGTCCGACTCCCGTGAACAGACCGGCAAAGGAATAAAAATCTTCCTGCGACCATTTTTCGAACGGATGATGGTGACATTCAGCGCATTCAATACGAATGCCCAGAAACAACTGGCTGATGGAACTGCCAAGCTCTTTAGGTTCATTCAGCGTCACGTACAGTGCGGCAGGGCTCTGAGCACGAGTGCTTCCTCTGGCCGTCAAGATATCACGGACGAATTCATCGTAGGGTCGGTTCTCGCGAAACTGCCGGCGCAGCCAGCGGTTAAACGCCACCGACGCTTCCGCCCCCAGGGCATTGCCGTCAACACGCAAAAGGTCCGCCCACTTTTGCGACTGATAAAAACTGTATTCGTTGCGGTTCAGCAACTGCTGAATCAGACGCGTCCGTTTGTCCGGTTCGTCGCTGCCCAGAAAGGTTCGCGTTTCGTCTGCGGTCGGCAGAGTACCGATCGCATCCAGAAACACTCGACGCAGAAATGTGGCATCATCGGCCAGGCCTGATGGCTGAATGCCGAGTCGATCCAGCTTGTCCCACACGTGTCGATCGACAAAGTTGTTTTCGGGGGGGCGTTTGAATTCAGTGCCGGGCCGAGGGATCGTGACTGTGCACACGGCCATTTGATCCAGAAAACGAACCAGCACAGCGGCTTCTCCTGGCACTCCCTTCGCCGCAACCTGACCGTCACTGCTGACGGCGGCAAGATTGTCGGCATTAGACTGAAATTCTGCTGTGTGGGTCACGTCTCGCTGCGATCCATCGACAAGGTGAGCGATCACTCTCAGTTGCTGTCGACCGTCGAGACTCAGCATTGCGTCCGCAGGCTGAACTTCGATCGATGTGACAGCAACCGGCTCATCTTCAAACTGAGCACCTTCTGAAAGCCATCGTAACAGCGTGCGATAGTGAATCGACGTATCGTCTGTTCTTTGGCCGCCGGCGTGCGGCACTTGTCCTGTCGCCTTTCCCAGAATCAGACTTGTGGCGGGAACAACGCGATTGACTCTGCGCCCGCGATTTTCTCTGGTGAGCGTTTCAAAGTCGGCTTCTGCGTCAAAGCCGAAGACGCTGAGCTTAAAGCCGTTCTGGCCTTCGGCCTTTCCGTGACAACCGCCGGAATTGCAGCCAAGCTTCGTAAGAGCCGGTATCACCGCGTTGCCAAACGACACCGGATCAGGCGTGTCGAATCCCCTGACTGAAATCGGAACTTCCCGTCGATCCATACCACTAATGATAATCAGTTGAGTCTGTCCGTCACCCTTCGCCTCAACGATGCCGGCTTCGGACACGACGGCCACTTTGCTGTTGGCAACCAGGTATTTGGCGGTTCTGGTCAGATCTGTCTGCAGCCCCGAAGCAGAGTTCGTTACGGCAACAACCTGAGTAGTCGCCTGCGGACCACGAAGATCAATCTCGTCAGGATAAACAACGAGATCTTCCGCCATTACGGTCGCCCCGCACGCGCACACCAGCACGCAGAGGAAAACGAGCGATGCTGTGGCGCTGCGTTCATGCATGGATTAAGTCCTGAGGCAGGGTAACGATCACGGAAACCGTTGAGAAGAACCGGTTTGGCAGGAAATGAACCTACGGAATTCTAATTGATCGGCGGATCAGGCACAAACTTCAAACCCCACATTGCTCCACTGGCGCAGTGTTCCTGACTGGTAACGATCGTATCTGCGGATCATTCCTGCGGACATATCACGGCCGACGAATACACCGGGTGCCGACTGACAGCACGCGGACGTCAATTCTCTGGCCACGACTTTCGTCTCGCCCGCGGATTGTGTACCCGCGCCAAGGCCATGTACAGAACAGGAGAGCTACTCTCCGGCATGCGGGAGATCGAATCGATCCTTGGTTCGGCAGTAGCTCACTCCACCCATGCGACCGACAGCGTCCAGCAGGTCGGGGTCGACAAGGTCTTTGGCACCAATCACCTTATCGTTGATGTGCATGTGAACGACACTTCCAACGACAACGTTGGCGCCACCAGGACCATCGCCAATATTCAAAACATGTATCTTCCGACATTCGAACTGTACCGGCGATTCCGAAACTCGCGGTGCGCTGATTTTCACGCTGGACAATGGCGTCAGTCCGCCGACATCAAATTCTGACTCTTCCGGCGGCAACGCCGCTGCCGAGTCATTCATCGCTTTAGCGACGGCGAACGGAACGATATTTACCACGAATTCACCAGTATCCAGAATGTTCCGCAGCGTGTCTTTCGGTTTGCCGTCCCTGTTGTTGGCCGGACAGAAAAGCAGACTGGGTGGACGTGAGCCGACTCCGGTGAAGTAACTGAATGGAGCGACGTTCGTGACACCAGTCTCAGAGACCGTCGACACCCACGCAATCGGTCGTGGCACGATGCAATGAATCATCTGCTGATAGAAGACAGATGCACGAACGTCAGCCGGATCGAAATCCATCGTCTTTGATTCCCGTCAACTATGCTGCGTCGTCCACAGGTATCAGCTTGGGTACAGCGACTCGCAGGCCGACGACGGGACCAAAGGCCTTCCGCAGTCCATGAAAGTCGTGCTTCAGGAACTTTCGCAGCTGCGCAGGTGCTCTCATCCGCAGATACTGATTCACAAACGTCTCCATATGTCGATCGTAATTAGCCTGACTGCCCGTGTGCATGTAACACCCGCCCTTAAAACGGCGAATATCACCGTCAAAGGCGGGACTGATGTGATACAGTTCGTGGAACGTCGTAACCAGCTTCTCCTTGTAAGACTGGTTCAGAAATCGCGGCAGGTAGAATGTGAGAATGTACAGCATTTCCTGGCCATCATGGTACAACCGCTGGACCGTCCATTCTCGGCCGTCGCGGCGCTGCGTCAATGCACCATAGTCGAATCGCATTGGTGTCAGCTTCGCCTGCATGCCCCATTCGACGGGCGACCTTGTCTGCGCAAACGTCAACGCTACCTGGCTCATGTCAATGTGACGAAATTCGGGATGACGTCGACAAACGTCTTCGCAAAGACGCCTCATGGCAGCACAGAAATCAAACGCCTTAGCTGGCAACGGACTGACCTCGGGCAACCGGAGGAATTGCATTCATGAGCCCGCTCCGCGGACCGCTTCGAACTGAGTGAAGGCTATTCCCTTACGCGGATTGCAGCAATATCGCTTGAAACGAAAACAGGCCGCTCCTGCAGAGCGGCCTGTCATCAAATCCGAATGCACGGCGGTACGTAGTTATGATTCCGTCGTTTCTTTGTCATCAGCGTCCGTTGTTGGAGACTCCTCCGCATCTGACGCAGCAGCATCATCCGCCACTGGTTCATCCTGCTGTGGAGCCGGATCGTCATTGACGACTGGCGCAGAACGCCTCCTGGACTTCACACGATCGCGTTCGCCGACAAATTCAACAAGTGCCTGCTGCCCTGAATCGCCAAGCCGCACGTTGGAAAGCCGTACTATTCGGGTATAACCACCGTCACGATCTGCAAATCGCTCAGCCAGGTCTTCAAACAACACCGAAACCGCTTCGCCGTCCCGCAACAGTGAAAACGCACGTCGGCGAAGAGCGACAGCAGGAGAAATGGTCTGTGACCACTGCTGCCACCTGTCAGAATTACGCCAGTCACGCCATGCGTCAGTTCCTTTTTCTGCATCAGACGCAAAATCAGCGGCGGCCTGTTCGTGAGCAACGGCCTTCTTGCCAAGTGTGATCAGTTTTTCAACGAACGGACGAAGCTCCTTTGCCTTCGCCACGGTCGTGACGATGCGGCCGGGTACACGTGGGCGATGTGGATCGTCTTCATCGACGCGCACAGTCTTTATCAGGCTGGCCGCCATATTGCGAAACATCGCCTTTCGGTGCGATGAGTTTCGTCCGAGTTTTCTTCCGCGTAATCGATGTCGCATGGCGACAAGTCTCTCAATCGTAGTCTAGGGAAATTCTGTAACCTGCCTGCTGCGTCTATCCGACGGGCTGTTGATTCGGCAATCGCATGCCCAATCGCAGTTCGATCTCTTCCAAACGCTCCCGTACTTCGTCCAGCGTTGTCTCACCGAAGTTGCGAACCTGCAGCAGTTCGTCCTCTGACCGCACCACCAGGTCACGGACAGTATTGATACCGACAGACTCCAGACAGTTTGTCGCACGCACCGACAGATTCAATTCTGCCAGGCTCTTGTTCAGCTTTTCTTCCAGTTCCATGTCGACCGGCGAATAACCGGTAGACTCCATCATCCCCTTCAGTCCGCCATCCTGGTTCGCTTCCGGACCAGGTTCGCGATACGTAATGAAGCAGTTCAGGTGCTTCCGGAGAATCTTGGCGGCTTCCACAAGTGCCATCGAAGGAGAAACCGTGCCGTTGGTCCAGATCTCAAGGTTGAGTTTGTCGTAGTTCGTCCGCTGACCAACACGGGTTTCCTGAATCTGATGTCGGACGCGAGTAATCGGAGAGAACGCTGCGTCCAGAGGAATCAGGCCAACCTCAGGATCGTTCTGATAGTGTTCCGATGCCGGCACATATCCACGACCGTTCTCCACCGTCATTTCGATGTTGAAAGGAACGTCATCGGTCATCGTTGCGATCACAAGATCCTTGTTGATAACTTCAACTTGATCGTCGCAAATGACATCTGCACCAGTGACCACACCCCGAGTGTTCTTCTCGATGCGAACAGTCTTGACAGAAGCACTGTAGTTCTTCAAAACCAGGGACTTAAGATTAAGGCAGATGTCAGTCACATCTTCCACAAGACCTGGAATCGTAGTGAACTCGTGCTGCACACCCTGAACACGAACCTTGGTGATCGCAGCACCTTCAAGGCTGGATAACAGGATACGTCGCAGACTGTTACCCACCGTAGATCCGAAACCACGCTCAAATGGTTCAGCAACAAACCTGCCGTACTCGGCCGTCAGGGACTCTCGAACCGGGAAAACCCGACTGGGCAGTTCCAATCCACGCCATCGAATTCGCATTATTGTCTTCTCCTGAAACAGGGGGCTCTTGTTAGTCAGACCGCATCAACCACGTACAGAAAAACGCCAACTCAGACGCGACGCTTCTTGGGGGGACGACAGCCGTTGTGCGGCAGTGGGGTGACATCTTCAATAGACCGAACGGTGATGCCTGAAGACTGCAGGCCGGTAATGGCGCTTTCGCGACCGGACCCTGGCCCTTTGACCCGAATCTCGATCTCTTTCACACCGCACTTCGCCGCTCGTTCCGCAACGGTTTCAGATGCACGCTGTGCGGCAAACGGAGTGCTCTTGCGACTTCCTTTAAACCCAACGGTACCCGCTGTGGCCCAACACAGAACGTCACCGTTTGTGTCGGTCATGGTCACAATCGTGTTATTAAAGGTTGCTTTGATGAAAGCAACGCCCTTTGTCACGTTGCGACGTACTCGCTTTTTTTGTTTTACTTTTGCCACGATTCAATTTCTCACAGAATAACAGGAGTCAGAACGCCATCAAGGAACACAATTTTAATGCTTGGCGTCCTTTACGCCCTTCTTGCCGGCGACGGTCTTCTTGCGACCCTTTCGAGTTCGGGCATTAGTCTTCGTTCGCTGTCCGCGTACGGGCAAACCTCGACGATGCCGAAGGCCGCGATAACACTGAATCTCGCGAAGACGTCCAATATCCTGTTGAACCTTCCGCCGAAGCGGGCCTTCAACAGTGTAATTCTTATCCAGATGGTTGGTGATGCGGCTCACTTCATCTTCGGACAGGTCACTGGCCCGAATCTGCGGATCGATTCCCAGCTCGTAACAGATATTGACCGCGAGAATGCGACCAACACCAAAGAGGTAGGTCAGCGCAACATACGTTGGCTTATTGTTTGGGACGTCCACACCAAGAATACGAGGCATCGAAGCTCACTCCAACTAACAAAACAATCATGAGCCGACACCGCCGACTCCAACGCAATCAACCCTGACGTTGTTTATGACGCGGATTCGCAGTGCAGACAACATACGTACGGCCCCGCCGACGAACTGTCTTACAGTGCTCACAAATTCGTTTGACGCTTGACCTTACTTTCATCGAACCAACTCCTGCAGACAATATCCTATTTGTTTTCCGAAGCTACTCTTCAGTGTCCAGCAGACCTGAATAATTTCGCATAATCAGATGCGAATCAATTTTCTGAACCAGGTCCAAAGCCACGGAAACAATAATCAAAAGACCAGTCCCACCAAAGAAACTCGCGATCGCGTAGTCTCCCGTCAGGGTGGTCGAAATAACGGTCGGTATTACAGCAATAACTGCCAGGAATGCCGCACCAACATAGGTAATTCTCATCATTACCTGTTCAAGGTGCGATGCTGTCCGTCCACCTGGGCGATAGCCCGGAATGAAGCTCCCCATATCCTTCAGATTCTCTGACATATCTTTGGGATTGAAAGTGATCGCTGTCCAAAAGGAGCATAAGAAGTAGATCAGGAAGATGTAGGTGAGATTGTACACAAATCCCTGGCCAGGACTGAACGCACTGCCCAGCGTCATCAGTATCGAATTGTTGGGCCAGATATTTGCTAACTGATTAAACACGAAGAACGGCAGCAACAGAAGACTGGAGGCAAAGATGATCGGCATGACTCCCGCCTGATTCACCCGCAGAGGCAACCACTGTCGCTGACCACCCATCACCTTTCGCCCGCGTACATGTTTTGCACTTTGAATCGGTATCTTGCGCTGCCCCTGAGTGATAAACACCACCCAGACGATGACCAGCACGAACAATGCAGCCAGAACCAACAGGATCTCCACCCCCTGTCCGCCGCCGAGCTGCAAGCCGTTTTCCAGAATACCACTCAGGAACCCTCCGGCGGCAGCCGGCATTCTCGCCAGAATCCCAGCCATGATCAGCAAACTGATTCCATTGCCGATGCCGTATGCATCAATCTGTTCGCCGATCCACATCAGGAACACGGTCCCGCATGTCATCACGACCGTCCCAACCAGGCACCAGCCTGTCGTGTTATAACCATCCAATAGAACACTCTGCCCCGTCAGAGCACCCGCAGCCAGTCCTCGAATCAGAAAGAAACTCTGCAGAAAACAAATGACAACAGTTGCATAGCGAGTGTATTCGTTCAGGCGACGGCGACCCGACTCGCCCTCCTTCTGCAACTGTTCCAGTGGTGGATAAACCGTGCCCAGCAACTGAAACACAATTGACGCCGTGATATACGGCATGATTCCCAGCCCAAAAATTGAGCCGTTCGTGATGCTGGATGCCGAGAACATAGAAACAACCTGCAGCAGGTCGCCAATTCCGGAACCCGTGCCGCCGGACCGTCCAAACACTTCCTTAAGTGCAGCATGATCCATAAACGGCAACGTGATGGAAAACCCCATACGGTAGACCGCTAACAGAAATAATGTCAGCAGGATCTTCTGTCGGAGCTCCGGCACGCGGAACACGGTTAATAATTTTGAGAACATTGGTCCTCTCCGAAACTTCAATCCTTACGAAGTTTCTGCGAACAA
>JAQWOH010000011.1 GCA_029245955.1 Fuerstiella sp.
CCAGAAGCTGGTCAAAGAGTACGCACGCAAGCTGGAACTCGCCCGTGACTTGCAGAGAAAAGGCAACAGTGTCGGTTACTCGGAGCTGGCAGCCGAGTCTGATGTTGTTGTGAAACAACTCGAAGCGGAAGAACGGAGGCGGGCGGAAGGTTGATCGCGTTGGTGCTCTCAGGGTGGCGAATCATCTTCAGGCTGGATACCACCGGCTGACCGCAGTGCAGCGGCGATCAGGCGCCAGTCGCCCATGAGTTGCCGCGACATGAATTTCCCGTTGTACTGAGGGAATGGCCTGTCTCTCCAGTCCCGCGGAACGCGTGCGTGTCTGTCAGCTCACACATAGCCTCTGCGGTGCGACTTCCATTTCCGCCTTCCCGACCACCCACGCCACGGCCCGTCGGACGTTCGCGACAAATCGCGAAATTCTTATGGCCGATGTTTTTCGGGCTTCTACAAACTCACATTCGCGGAAACAAATGACTGTTCAAATCACAGAATCACACACCTCCCATCTCAACGGATCAACGGACTCGATTATGAAAAAACTCATCGCACTCACGGCTGTCGCAATGCTTTCATCGACTGCTAACGCCGGACAGAAATGTAACGGCACGGTCACTCTAAGCAGCAAACCTTGCCAGCAACAAAGTCACGTTACTTACATCACCACCGCTCGACCAGTGGCAGCACACCCCGCCGCTACGGCAGACATTGTCGACACGGCTGTAGGAGCGGGCTCTTTCAAAACACTGGTCGCTGCCGTGCAGGCGGCTGGTCTGGTTGACACGCTGAAGGGGGCAGGTCCATTCACGGTCTTCGCTCCAACGGACGAAGCGTTCGCGAAGCTACCGAAGGGCACTGTGGAAAGCCTGCTGAGGCCGGAAAACAGAGCCAAGCTTCAGTCTATTCTGACCTACCACGTTGTCGCCGGAAAAGTGAAAGCTGCCGACGTCGTCAAGCTCACTGGTGCGAAGACTGTTCAGGGCCAGCAGGTCGACATCAAAGTCACAAACGGCAAGGTAACTGTTGACGGAGCGAATGTCGTGAAGACCGACATCGAAACCAGCAACGGCGTGATTCACGTCATCGACAGCGTCATGCTTCCAGCCGATAAAGACATTGTTGACACAGCTGTCGGAGCTGGCTCATTCAAGACGCTCGTGGCTGCCGTCAAGGCCGCTGGACTCGTCGACACACTGAAAGGCGAAGGACCATTCACTGTCTTCGCCCCAACAGACGACGCATTCGCCAAGTTGCCGGAAGGCACTGTCGCCAATCTGCTGAAGCCGGAAAACAAGGACCAGTTGGCTGCGATTCTGACGTACCACGTCGTGGCAGGAAAAGTGCTCGCCAGCGATGTCGTCCGGATCTCATCAGCGAAAACTGTCAATGGTAAGTCAGCGTCAGTCAAGGTCACCGGCGCTGGCGTCATGATCGATGGTGCGAAAGTTATCGCCACCGACATCGAAACCAGCAACGGCGTTATCCACGTGATCGACAGTGTCATTCTTCCCGGTAAGCTCACTGCTCAAGCCGCTCGGCGGATGATTGAATCAGCGATTGCAGATGGCTCCCGCCGATTCAACTCGCATGACCATGCCGGTTGTGCTGCGATCTATACCTCGACAATGCAGCGAATCATGGCAGACCGTCCGAGCTCTATCTGCGACTCAGAAGCTCACGCTGTCAAAATGACGATGAGTTCCGGGCTCAACACTCACTGCATGACTCAGCGGTCATGGACCATGCGGCAGGCTCTGGAAAGTACCTACGCCGCACTCGCTCAGTAGTTCGCCTCTTGGCCACTTTGGACCAAATGCACGCGCGACCCAATACGGTCGCGCGTTTTTTCTTGCGCCTGGCCGGTCGCGACCACGTTCCGCTCCAGCCCGTTCAAAACTCGAGTGACGAAGAACTGAAGTCACATCACGGACCGTGGCTAAAGCAACACTACGACCATCCGACGTGGCAGGTCCGCCACGATTTCGGGGTGGTCGGCTGAAACGTCGCGGGTCGCCGGAAATCCTGGAACCTCTGATCAACAGACCCCCAAAAGTTGATAGGCGGGTCCCTTTCGGTGTGCGGTAGGGACACCCGATTCGCGGCGGGGGAAGACCTGGCTTCAACCGCACCGGTCGTTGACCTGACCGGCTGGCAAACCCTGGTTTTCCGAACGGGTTGTTACTTCTTCAGAAAGACGTTACTCGCAGCGATGGCTTTCACAAGATCCCGAAGGCCGCCACTTTCTGACTTTAGTCGGCTGACGATTTGACGACTCATGAATGTGGACCGAAGCTGCTTCGGTGCAAATGACCGACAGCAGTTGGACATTCGCCCAACTCAATTAGGATGGTCCAAGCTCCGCAAGTTAAAGGTGATCGAGTCATGTTGCCGCATGGATTTGTTGACGCCGTTACGCGGCATCTGTCTTTGCGACGCAAACGTACATGAGGCATGCGTCTTCCACTTAGACAAACAATTGCCAAGCGTCTACGACTAAGGTATTGCAGAGAATTGAAATTGCATTCGGATGTTCATCCAGATTCGTCGACGCCACAAACGGGAAACGCCACACCTATCTGCCCGCCTTGTTAACCAATCATGAAGTGACTGGTTATTCGCCGGGACGTTTCGGCACCACGCCAGCACCTGGTTCAGATGTGTCCTTTTCGGCTTTGGCCTTTCCCTTTTTCTGGCGTCCTTGATCGGGACCTTTCCCTTCTCCGGCTTCTGCTGAATTACCTTTTTTCCGACGTCTGTTTCCTTCCGCTTTTTCGCGACCCGCCTTACCGTCGGTTCCTCCGGCTTCGGCTCCGCCTTTGCCGCGGCGGTTTTGTCGTTGAGCCGTAATGGAAGCCTTAAGTTCCTGAACATCTAATCCATCACTGCCGTTTTTGTCAAAGTCCGCGATGAGCTTCGTTGCCATCTGGGCGGGATCCGTATCTCGGCCAGCGGGACGGCGTTGCTCACCTTGAGCCTTACCTTTTGGTTTGTCTTGGCCAGCACTTTTTTGCCCTGGTCCACGACGCTGTCGTTGCATCTCGCCTTTCTCATTACCTTGTTTTCCTTTACCTGCGCCTCGTTTCCTGCCGTCACCCGGTCCTTGCTGACCAGCGCGACCGCTTTGTTGTCGTCCACGGATACCGTCTTGTTGACGGCTGCGTTGCTGCCGCTGTGCAGCAACGGCCGCGGTTAGTTCGTCAAGCTTAAGTTCCGCGTCCTTATTTCTGTCATGATCGGCGAGCATTTTGGCTGCCATCTCGTTGGGACTACCCTTCGCACCTTGCGAGGCACTCCGTTCGCCGTCGGCGCGGGCCTTCCTTTCCTTGCCTCCCGCCAGTTGAGCCATCGCAAGTGATGGAATCAGACAGAGAATTGCGCCGCCTGCGAGCAGCCGTTTGACGCTGGGTTGCTTGAGTCTGGTCATGCGTTATTCCTGAAATGGTGAAAGGGACATCGAACGCGTTGTGATTGAGTGGCTGAAAACCGACTAAGAAAGAATGGTTTTGGCGACCTTTCCTGCAACATTGGTCAATCGGAAATTCCGACCAGCGTAGCGGTAGGTGAGTTTCTCGTGATCCAGTCCCAGCAGGTGCAGGATCGTTGCGTGCCAATCGTGCGTGTGCATGCGGTCATCGACAGCTTCGCGGCCGGTTTCGTCGGTCGATCCATAACTGAAACCGCCTTTGACCCCACCTCCAGCCATCCAGGTGGTGTAGCCCTTATTGTTGTGTCCGCGACCGTTGCCGTTTCCGTGGGGTGTTCGACCAAACTCGCCAGCCCAGATGACGAGAGTGTCTTTCAACATGTCACGTTGCTTCAAATCCGCGAGCAGCCCTGCGATCGGCTTGTCGACTGCTTCGCAGGAGGCTGGAAGTTTATCGGAAAGCTGCGTGTGGTGATCCCAACCACCAACACCCACTTCAATAAAGCGAACGCCAGACTCGACCATTCGACGGGCGAGCAAACACTGCGTCCCGAAAGAGTTCGTCGCTGCTTCGCCGATGCCGTACATCGCTTTGGTACTTTTCGTTTCTCTGGCAAGGTCCATGAGCTGAGGCATCGACGACTGCATGCGAAACGCAAGTTCATACGACTGCATCATTCCTTCGACTTGTGGCTGATGTACCTCCCGTTTCAACTTCGCCTGATTCAAACGAGCCAACAGGTCAAGCTGAGTGCGCTGGCCACGATTGTCGAGCGCCTTGTTACTGATGTTGGGTATCGCGCCGTCGGATGCTTCCCCCGATCCGCCTCGGCGACCGCCTCCTCCGCCTGGTCCACTTTCGTCTCCAACTCCGGGATTGACGGTTGTCGCCTGATACCGTGCTGGCAGGAACGAACTCCCATAATTGACTCGCTGACCTCGTTCGCCCATGACCACGAATCCAGGCAGGTCCGAATTCTCAGTACCCAGACCGTACACACTCCAAGCGCCCAATGACGGCCTGACAAATTGAGACGAACCGGTGTGGGCCGCGCGCCGAGCTGTCGGGTGATTCGGCTGTTCACAATGCATGCCGCGGATCAAACAAAGATCGTCTGCATTTTTGGAAACGTTTGGAAAGAGATCCGAAATCCAAAGGCCGCTTTGCCCATGCTGCCTGAATCTGGAAATTGGAGCCATCAACCGTCCTCGACCACCCGATTGACCGTCGGCTTTGATCAGAGCTGGTTTGTAGTCAAACGTGTCCACGTGCGATGGCGCTCCACTCATGAAGAGCATAATTACGTGCTTCGCACGCGGCGCGAAATGGGTGTCTCTGGGTGCGAGTGGGTTGTCGTCTGCCGCGAGAGCCTCACCAGTCGCCATTCCAGCGAAGGCGAGAGCCCCCAGGCTCGACGAGATTGTTTGAACTGCCTGGCGTCGACTGATCCTGGTCATGGTGAGTGCCTTATGTCGTGGTGGCTTCCAGCCGCTATGGTTAAGTAAATCGTCTTCTCTGTGATCGTTGTTTGTTGTTTTGTTTGGTGCGGACACCACCACTACAGTTAGTCCAGAATTCGGAAGCTGGAACTTGCCATCAGGGTTTGGCAAAAAACTGACAACGGTGTCTGGTTGCCAACCGGCGGACCACCCGCACCACGTGCGCCACCGCGTCGGGGACGTTTGCCTTGACCACGCGGACCGTTGCGTCTTCTTGCCCCGTTGGACGTCGCATTGTTCGCAGCAACAGGACGAGGCCCCGTACGCTGAAACTCACGAAAGAATTGAGCACTGGCCTGCAGTTCGTCGCTGGTTGCCGGACGCCCGTAAGCCCACAGGATCGCCATCCGCATTTGGTCGCTCGTGTCGTCAAACCGCTGCTCGATCGTAGACGCCATGCCCTGCGCTTGTGCCGTCACGAAGTCACCGTTCATCAGATACAACGCCTGAGTCGGAACAATCGACTCCGGACGTCCAGGGCTGGTGATGTTCGGATCCGGGAAGCCAAACAGGTCCAGCGAATCGGGCACCTGGTCACGAATAATTGGCACATAGACAGAGCGGTGAGTATCGCTGTCTCGTGAGTTCAGCGAGTCTCGTTTGGTGCCTGCGGCCGCAAAGGCTTTTGGTCGCTCTGGATTGAGTCGGCCAGACATCGCCAGCATCGCGTCACGCAATGACTCGGCATCGATTTGTCGCGGATTGGCTCTCCATAAGAACTTGTTGTCGGGATCGACTGCGTAGTTCGCTACGCTGTATGTCGCGCTGCGCCGGTACGTATCGGACATGACGATTTCGCGAATCATCTCCTTGATGCTCCATTCGAGATGCATGAATCGGTCGGCCAAATGATCAAGCAAATCCTGATTGCCGGGTACCATTCCCGATGATCCAAAATTACTTGGCGTTTCAACCAGGGGTTTGCCAAGCAGGTGCATCCAAATCCGGTTGACCATCACCCGAGCCGTCAATGGGTTGGTCCTCGATGTCATCGCTTTGGCCAGCTCAAGTCGTCCTGACGATTCGTTGCTGGTCGTGGTGAAATTCAAATTGCCCAACACCTGGACGAATCCACGAGGAACTTCCTGAGCCGGTGTGTCCACTTCGCCACCGAACAGAATATTGGCGTTCACCATTTGGTTCGCTTCCTGAACCCCCATGCCAAATTCTTTCGCGGTACCATCCGCGTTAAGCGACGCCAATTGCCCCGCGATTCGATTGCGCGCATTTCGCAGGCTGCGTCCCTCCTTGCCTCGCACGCTTTCTCTTTGGCGGTCAAGATCAGCAATCCTCTTCTTCATGCTGTCCATTGATTGCCGGCTGCTGGCCCGACCAGATTCTGTGCCCTGCAGGGGTAATAACAACAGCTCGCTTGGTCGGTGATTCTGTCCGATCCGATCTGTTCCATAGTATGTTTTTGTGCTGTACAGAATCCCTGCCAGTGCGTAGTAGTCGTCTGTTGGAAGGGGATCGTATTTGTGATCATGACAGCGAGCACAAGCGACCGTTAGCCCCAGGACTGCCTGAGTCATCGTGTCGATTTGTTCGTCGACCATGTCTGACATGAACTTACGCGGGTTCTTTTCATCCTGATGCTTCAACCCGATCGCCAGAAACCCTGTTGCAATCAGGTTCTCTCGCCATTGTTCATCAGTCTTCACCTTCAATAGGTCACCAGCGATCTGCTCGGTGATGAACTGGTCATATGGGGTGTCATCGTTGAACGAATCAATGACGTAGTTGCGGTAACGCCATGCGTGTGGATAGGGAGTGTTTCGTGAACCGGATGACGCGGCATATCGAGCAACGTCCAACCAGTGTCGCCCCCAGCGTTCCCCATACTGCGTCCGCTCCAAAAGTTCGTTGACCTTTGCTTCGACAGCCGCATCAGGGTTGGTTTTGAAAGCCGCCTGAAATCTCTGGATCTCCGCTGGAGTCGGCGGCAATCCGACAAGATCAAAGTAGATTCGGCGGAGCAGCGTGTAACCATCAGCGGTCGCTGATGCGTGAAGTCCCTCCTCTGCCAGCTTTTTTGCGACCAGACTATCAATTGTCGCGCCGCTTTCACTTCGTGGTGGCTGAAACGCCCAGTGTTCACGCCTGGCTTTCTCGATGTCCTTCTTCGTAATCTTCGTCTTGAACTCGCGAATCTCACGAACGCGCGGGTCTGGAGCGCCCATGTCGATCCACTTCTTGAAGTTGGCGATGACTGATGCGGGCATCTTTTTGCTGGGTGGCATTTCGTAGCCGTCCCACGTGATCGCTTCCCACAACAGACTCGCCTCTGCGTCACCTGGCACAATCGCCGGACCGGCGTCACCGCCTTGCAAGAGTCCCATGCGAGTGTCTACCAACAGACCGTTTCGGCTATCACCGGATTCAACGCTGTGGCACTCGTAGCAAAATTTGACCAGCGCCGGGCGAATACTGGTCTCGAAGAATTTAAGCTGGGCCGCAGACGGTTGCTGAGCACTAGCAACGCCCGACATCAACATCATGCTCACTGAGGCGAGTATTAGAGTCCTCTTCATATTGGATCTCCGTAGCGATGGCTTACAGCCACCAACGCGTTTCGTTTGCGATTTACTGTTCATAGCTGCCGATTAGTTTCTTTTTCTTCTTGCTGACCGCTGGAAGCCACTGCTACTTTCGACGATCACGCGGATGAGATCGGATGACCTCCGGGGCGAAATCAAATCAAGGGTCACGGTTTTTCGATCCTGGCTAAGCGTGATGCGATCACCGGCTTCATCACCCGTCAGGTTCAATTCTCGCCGGTGCTGCGCCTCACCTGCCCGTCGACGCCCGAAACGCCGACTGCTTGCCAACAGTTCATCGTGAAGGACAATCATTCCAAGGACTGGGCCGTCAAAAGTGATCGATCCTGTGACTCGCTTCGCCCTACGTTCAACCAGCTGTGTTTCCGGCGAGAAGTGCAGAACGTAGCTACGAACTGTTTCATTTTCCTGGAGTATCGTCGGTGACAAATCTCCGATTTCGGCGCAATCACCGGGCTCTGAGATGTTGACCTTCAATTCGGTTTCCAATTGAACCGGATGTCCTTCGGGACGAACAAATATCTGTTCGTCACTTTTCACAGACCTGATCTTTCGTGGCCAGGGCGGCACGAAAGAGATCGTTTCAGTCGAGCCAGTGATGCCGGATGCAAATGGCCACATCTTCTCAAACGGCCTGGGATCAAAATCGATGTTCTCAATCTCATATCCTGCTCCGATGCGAACTGCTTCGCCTTCGGACAACAGAAGTCGCTCCACCGCGTCTTGCTCTCCGGAATCCAGCGGGGCAACTTCGACTTCGCCGTCAAAGACAGACACGTTTGAAAAACCGTCGTTGCTAAGATCGATCCCAAAGGAAGTTCCCAAGTCGATCACCTGGGCCGACGGAGTGTCAACCGTGAAGCCCTCGGCGCCCGGAGGGACTGTCGCTGTGAGCATACCGCTTTTTAACTCGGTCTTTGCGACATCAATCAACCTGAATACGGCCGGCCCCTCCAGCGTGACTTCCACGCCTGAATCAAATTCCAGCCGAACCAGGCCGCTCTTCAGTTGCATGGTCGCCGGGCCAATGCGGTTGCCAATGGCGAACTGATTAGAATCCCATACGGCCTCCGTTGCTTGCGCAATGGTGGCAAACGAAACGGGTCTGGCATCTGAATCGTCGGCGCCAAACCAAGTGACGGCGATCAACAGGCTGGCCGCCAAAGCCGCCACTGCGGCAAACGGCAACCAAATACGACGCGGCAGTACAACGCGTTCTGCTACAACGTGTTGCTGCACACCATGTGCGGTTGCAATGTCAGTCGCAAGTGTCGCATGCAGATCCACCAATTTGAGATATTCGTCGCGAGCCGAAGGGCTCTCTCGCAGAATTTCAGTCAGCTCGCGCAGCTGCCTCTCAGTCGCCCTCCCATCGAAGACTGCCGAAGCCAATTCATGCAACTGCCGTTTGTCGAAACCAGGGTTCGGAGAGTTCACAACGAAGCCTCCGGTGATGCGAGTTTGCCGTTAATGCACTCCATCAACCCCGCGCGAATGCGTTGCAACGACTTGTATGTTGCCGCGACCGAACGACCTACCTCCTCCGCAACTTCTTCGACAGAAGCCTGATCGAAGTAGTACTTCTCAATCAGCCTACGGTTGTTTTTCGTCAATTCTCCCAGGCAATCGCGGAGCGGAACTATACGCTGATCGAGCTCCGGAGCAAGCTCCTCGCGCCGGGCCAACAGCATCGACGCAATGTCCTCATTCAGAAACCCATTCCAGCGTCCGGCCCTTTTCAAATGCTCCTTCGCTTTGTTTGCGGCAAACCCGCATGCCCATGGCGTAAACGGCTTTGACGGGTCGTACTTGTCAATCTGCTTCGAAAGTGCGACGGCGGTGTCCTGAAAAACGTCCTGAGCGTCCCCGGCTTGAGGAACGATTGCCATGATGTACCGCATGATTTCTCGCTCGCTCTTGAGCAAGAGTCGCAGAAAATCGTCATGTTCCAGTCGTTTGCTGATCAAAACGTATCCCTAACCACCGCGAACTATCGGGCCTCTACTAGTACTTGGTACCGAAAACCTGTTTTTGGACATACTTCTCAGATTTATTCAGTATCACATGGAGTTGGTCAAAAACGTTGGATCTCCGTATCAGCTTAGCTGTCGTTATTCCAGCTTCTCCGGGCTGGCCATCGCGGCCGTGTCGTACGGCGCGTACTGTGGCTATCGGGAGTTTGGCTTCATCATGCCGGCGATCGTGATCTTTGTCCTTGTTCAAACGGTTGCCATCGTCGTCTACCAGTACCGCAAGCTGAAGCGTTCGGATCCGCAAGTCTGGGACTGGTGGGGGGAAGAGATCAAGGAGTGACGAGTGACGGGCAAGAAACCTGAATCCCTGCGGACGGAATCACCGGCTTTGGGGCGGAACGGCCCTTGCGATGGGAAACGCTGGCATTCATGCCATAGTCTCAGACGTGTATCGTTCTTTGTAGTTTTGTACACGCACTTTTCGAGCTGTGTTTTCGCAGGTCATGTAGCGGATCTTGCCGAAGATTTCTCGCTCCGGGCCCCAGGCTCGGTCGTAGCGGCCGAGGACCCAGAAGATGCCGGAATAAGAATTCGGGTTGCGGCCGTCGAGCGCGTACTTGTTGTTCAGTTCAATCATAATCTTGAGGGCCGCCTGCGGACTTTCGGACCAGTGCAGAATCTTTTTGCCCCAAAGCATGCGGAGGTAATTGTGAATGCGACCTTCGCGGACAAGCTGCGTCTGGGCCGCATTCCACAAATCGTCGTGTGTTGCGGCGGATTCGAATTCTTCGAGCGAATAGATGCTCGGTCTGGCATCGCTGGCGTGATTTTCGAGTGTCTGCTGAGCCCAGTCGGGCAGCGATTCGTATTGGTCGTAGTCGTCACGCTGCCAGCACATGTTGTAGCCGACTTCTCGCCACGTGATCAGTTCGTCGAGGAACGCTTCCACCATCGGACTGCAGCCCCACCACCCGGCTTTGCTGCCCGTTGCCTTTTCGGCAAGGTCGTTCGGCGACCATTCTTCGTCCTGCATCAGGCGGTTGAAGATTTCGTGCGCTGAAATGTGGCCGAAGTGAAGGTATGGAGAAAACCCGCTGGCCACGTCCTCTTCGGGCTGATTGCGATCCTCTTCGTACCGTTGCAGCTTGTCGTTGCAGAACGACTTCAGCTTCTTCGCCGCCGCCCTGATTCCGCCGCGCGTATCGGTGACGACAACGGAATGATCAATGCGAAAGTTCGTTAGCTTCTCAGGATGCTCAGCGATTTCAGTGACGTCGGCCGACGGCCACTTCTTTTGAATGTCTGACGGAATCCCGTCGAGTTTTGGAATCCGCAGGCCGTTCAGCGGGTCGGCGCTCGGAAACTCCTGAAGATGAGGTCGTAAGTTCTTCTGCAGAAACCGGCGGAAGTCGTGGGCTCGGGAGAACACTCGGTCCGTCCCTCGCATCGGAAAGATGCCGTTCGAATCTATTTTCTCCAGCAGCACCGGCACCCGATTCGAGACTGCCGCCACCATGCGCGGCAGAAAGAAACACGGAAAATCGTCGGTGACGACAACGCACGAACGACGGGCCAGTTCTTCCAGCAGACCCGCACCGTCTCCTGGCTTTGATTCAACATACGGGAAGTAAACAGCCTTTTTCTTCTCAAAGGCTTTGACGTTGTCGGCCATGCCTGAGATGACAAAGTGGTGAACCCGGTCACTGGCCCATTTGTAGCCGCAGCGAAGTGCTTCAAACACCAGCAACGGTTTCTTGAGTTCCTTACAATGTTCAATGGCACGGTCCAGGCTGAAGTTCCATCCCGGGCGGCGGTTAGCAGTCATCCAGTACAGGACGAACTCTCCATCTGCGTTGATCGCCGCCTCGTTGCACTTCTGAACACGAATATCAGGAACGGTCATCTGTCTGGCTTTGCTGTGTGAGTATGGATGATGATGCGTCCCGCAGGGAGTTAGCGCGGCTGCGAACGTCAGCCATTTCTTCTGGCTTCTTTCGCATCCTTTCCAGGTTTTTGATCGGGAACTTCATTCGCGGATTGTCCTTGAGTTGATCGTAATGCCGGTCCATGAATTCCCAGTAAAGCGTAGTGAATGGGCAGGCGTCGTCGCCGACTCGCTTTTTGTAGTCGAAACGACAGCCTTTGCAGAAGTTGCTCATCTTGTTGATGTAGTTGCCACTGCTGCAGTACGGCTTCGTGCCCACAATGCCGCCGTCTCCGAATTGACTCATGCCGAGCGTATTTGGAAGCGACACCCAGTCGATCGCATCGACATACATGGCCATGTGCCATTCGTGAAACAGTCGCGGGTGAACACCCCACAACTGAGCAAAATTGCCCAGCACCATCAGGCGATGAATGTGGTGTGAATAGCTGTGATCAATGACATGCTGCATCGACTGTTTGACGCAGTTCATTTCGGTCTCGCCGTCCCAGAAGAACGATGGCAATTCCTGTTGATGGTCGAAGTAATTCAAGTCCAGGTATTCAGGCATCTTCAGCCAATACACGCCACGAATGAATTCTCGCCAGCCGAGGATCTGGCGAACAAAACCTTCGACGCTGTTCAATGGAGCCCTTTCTGTGCGGTAAGCCTCCCCGGCGGCGTCTACACATTCTCGCGGGTTCAGAAGTTTTATGTTCAGCGGTGCGGACAGACGTGAGTGATACAGGAACGCTTCGTCCGTCCACATCGCGTCTTCCCACTTGCCGAAGTTGGGCAGGATGTTGTCGATGAAGTGGTGCAGAAATGCCTTCGCCTGTCTGCGGGTCACCGGTAGAGTGAAGTAGTCCAGATTCCCGGGATGCTCGGCAAACCGATGCTCGACCAGAGTGATGACGTCTTTCGTGACGGCATCCGGCCGAAACGTTTTCGGTTGTGGAATGTCACCTGGGCCGGACTTACCAAAGCTTTCGCGGTTATCGTGGTCGAAGTTCCACTGCCCGCCTTCCGGCTGTTTGGCATCCGCCATCAGGACGTCGTGTTTTTTCCGCAAGTCCCGGTAGAAGAATTCCAGCAGCAGGCTTTTGCGGCCATCGGCGTATTCTGCGAACTCATCCGGCGAACAGTAGAAATGCCGGTCCACTCGGATTTCCAATTCGATGCCGAGTTCATCTGCACAACTCTGTAGCTGTGTCTGAACTCGCAGATCACCGGGTTGCACGACAATCAGCCGTTCCGGTTTCAGCCGTTTGACGTCCTTGCGCAGGATCTCGGCGAAGGATTTTCCACGATCCTTAGACGGCTGCTTTTGCAGCTCGTGATACTCGACCGTGCGGCCCTTCTTGCGGAGTTCATCGCGGAAGTGCCGCATCGCTGACAGAAACAGCGCGATCCGCAACTTGTGGCACCACACATGAGTCGTCTCTTCATCGACTTCCGCCATCCGAACAACGTCGTTGTCGGGATCAAGGTCGTCGAAGACTGCAGACATATGATCCAGCTGATCGCTAAGGACAAGAATCAGGTTTCGCATGGATTAATGCTCGATGGCTGCACGTCAGCTCGTATGCCTTGCGATAACGTCAGCTCGGTTGAGTAATTCCACGAGCGACGGATTGACGGGAACACCTTCAGACGTTTGTCCTGACAGCACTTCATCGCTGGTCAACCAACGCACTTCTTTGTTGAGCTCGACCATCGCTCGACTTGCTTTGCCGTAGAGATCAGCAATATAGAACTCGACAACGTAGAATGTTTCCTCATTTTCCGATTCAACGGGTAGGTCGAGATGAAGCCGAGCCTGACTGGAAATAATGTAATCCTTCCCACGGCGCAGATCGAAAACCCAGGCAATCTCACGATCAAGGCATTCGCGGAACGATTCGTCATCGAGACGCTCCGCCGTCACAAAGTCAAAGTGTTGACGACGCGCATCCCAATACGTCAGCCAGTGATTTTCCAGCCGTTCCGGGTGCCGCAGTAGGGCGATTGATCCCGTGAAGTGATTCATCTTCATTCCCGTCTTAACCAGCAGCGGAGCTACTTCATCATTCGGAATGTGAGCACCAGCACGAGAATACCTCGCGCTGACCATGCCACAGTTCGAATCCAGTTCGTGGACACGAGTTTTTGCCAGGCGTTCGTCGAGTACTCAACGGTCAACGAATTATGGGCTGGCACTGACAAAGTCGCCGTCCCCAGCCAGATCAACACTACGAGTCCCAGGCCAACCCATGCAAGAGTCGTTGATTCGGCGGAAGCATATTTCACCAGCGCTATCGCTGTCACCAGTTCGACCAGCATTGCAGGCCCCACCACCCACGTCGTTAGGCGTTGATGCAGTTCTTCATACTCTTTGAATTGGGGCTGCCCAACATTTGCGAACAGCGGATAGTGCACAACCTGTATGAACCAGATCAGCCCCACCATGAATAGCGTAGCACAGACGTGTGTGAGTACGAGGAGTTTCATCGGTGTTCGGTGATTCAGGCCGGTGGCTCGGGTAATGGGGGATAATCCGAGAAGCATTTCTGCTTGAACGGTGTGCATTGATCGGACGTGCGTTCGACGGGGCTACGCGGTCACGGTGCTTGCAGTGTTGTTTCTAGGAGCAACGCAGCCAAAAACCAGGACCAAAATAGCCCTAATAGGCAAAGCATTCTCCTGTTCGGCTGGCTTTGAATGACTAGAAAGCTTTGTTCGGCCTGAAAATGGGGCGTTTCTGCAGCCAGAAGTCGGAGCGACTCATCAACAACCAGGAAGTGAACTAACGTGCGATTCCAACGATTGTCGCTGGTGCTGATCTTCGCCACAGGCGCGGTGTGCTTGCTGGTGCTGACGCTGCGAGCCATGTCGGTCCGCGGTGTGTTTGACAACAATGCACTGATGCAGGACGTGTGGTTTCAGGTGACGCTGTTCGACGCCTACATCGGTTTCCTCACGGTCTACGTCTGGATAGCGTGGAAAGAGCAAACACTACTGCGACGGTCGGCGTGGTTTGTCCTCGTCATGTCTTTCGGAAACATGGCCGTTTCCGTGTACGTGCTCTGGCAACTCGCGAAGCTCCCACCCGGCAGTTGTCTGTTTGAAATCCTGACCTTGAGAAACGAGCCGGGCACTGTAACTCCGTGGGACGAAAGTTGATGGCTACCTCTACTGGCAAATCGTTTCCGTCGGTGGCGATTGTTTGAGCTTGGCATGGCCGGGCTCGCATTTGCCGCTCGACTTCAGGCCGCTGGAGTTTCAGTGAGCGTCTTCGACAAGGGCCGCAGACCCGGTGGTCGCATGTCAACTCGTGGAGTTGACGACAGATTATCATTCGATCATGGCTGTCAGTACTTCTCAGCGCACGCACCGGATTCTTGACCTGCCTCCATTAACCGCGACCAGGCTTTGAGTGGTAGACTCAGGGTTTGGTCACAGAAGATGGAGGCAGAAGGGAGGCAGAAAATGCCACGTAAACGATTCAAGACAGAAGAGATTATTCAGAAACTTCGTGAAGCGGAAGTCCTGCTTTCACAGGGAAAGGACGTTGCGACAGCATGTCGGCAGATCGGCGTCACGGATAACACCTATTACCCGTAGGGTCAAAAAACACCGACGCCATAAAAGCCTTTTGACAATCGGGAGTTAGCAGCAGCAATCGATCCCGATTTCGGTCAAGCCGCGGCCGGAAGCGTCGACTTCAGAGCGTGGAAATCGCGTCGACCTGCTGTGAGTGCGTACCTTCATCGCGGAAGGCCATCGCCAGAGGCGTTTACAGCGACGTTCACGCAGCGCGACGGTGGTGGTACTTCAGCATGCCACCAAGGCGATCACGGCACTCGATCCTGCCAGCAACAGAATCAGCATCATCCTCAGGCTCGATGAGCTGGTTGCCGAGGCCCTGATGGTTTCTCTCGCCATGATAATGCTGGACGTATTCACGAACGGCGTTCTCAAGTGATTTCCGTCCGAAGAAGATCATGCGGTCGAGACATTCTGATTTCAGACTTCGAAACCACCGCTCCATGAACGCGTTCAGGTTGGGGCTCTTCGGTGGCAGCAGGACGACTTCGGTCTCAGAGTTCTGCTGAAGGAAGTCACGCATGGCGATGAAGCTGGTGTCTCGATCCATGATGAGGTGACTGGCGTCTTTCAGTACCCCATCTTCACAGTCGGTCAGATTGCGGCAGGCCTGTTTCACCCACGTGGTATTCGGACTCGGCGTAATCCCGGCACTGTGGACGCGACGGGTTTTCAGATGCATCACAGCGAGAACGCAGAACGTCATGGCTGGAGCAGGAACGACATGTTAGGCGCCGAAAATCGTCAGTTTCCGGTGCCGACAGGTGAAATCAAGCGGCGGAGATGAGAGCCTCTGGTGAGCCGTAAATCGAGTGTTTTTGCGGCGTTTTGAGTTCGGCGTAGTTTTTTTGACCCTACGGGCAAAAACCCGATCACTTTGACCGTGCAGACTTCGGAAGGTAGACTCACGCGTTGACAGTTCGTGGATTCAGCGAGGTTCAACGATGCATAGATTGATTCGACTAGCCGCTGGCTTCGTGGCACTGGCCTTGTTTGAGGCCAGCGCGACCGCGGAGGAAACACACCTCTTCAACGGTAAGAATCTTGAGGGGTGGACTTTTCACCATAAAAGCGGAGAAACCGACAAGGTCGAAGATCCGTGGATCGTTCAGCGAGGCTTATTGATTTCCCGGGGATTATCATCCGGTTACCTCATTCACAGGAACGAATTCGAAAACTATGTCCTTTCTCTCGAAGTGCGGACGATGAGCACTAAGGAAGGCAACGGCACGGCCGTCGGCAGCTTGGGGGAAGTGTTTATCAACGCCGAGGCCATAGAAGGGGCGTTCCTCGAACCGAAGTCAATCGAAATCTCACTGCGCGAATTGGGCTCCGTGTACTTTCGTGACATTGACATTGACAATGAGAAAATTAGCAACACCGATTCATGGTCCTTTCGGGCACCCGATAGAGACGACGATGTCGATCACGACATGGGGGAATGGAATCGGCTCAAGGTCATCAGCAACGGCAAACGACTCACGGTGATTATCAACGGCACGGTGGTGAATCAGATCGAACCCATCAATCGTACCAAGGGGGCGGTGGCGATAAAATCACAACGCGGTTTCTTTCCCGCGCCGACGTTCTACCGCAATATCGTGGTTAAGTCGATCACCGCTGCGGATTTAGAAGATGAGAAGAAGGCCACGGCCAAGTTCGCGAAAGTCAAAGCAGCAATCGCCATGCGAAATGCCGCCGAGGAAGCCCAGCGTGCGAAGGTAGCGCGGATGCAGGCTGAGGCCAAGAAGAAACTGGCCAAAGAGTGGGCCGATGTGCAAGTAGCCGGGAATGTCGAATTCACAGCGGATGTACGACAGCTACCCTATCCGACCGATGCACGGGAAATTCAGTTTGGGGCTGTCTTCCGCAGGCTCGGATTTGAAAGTCCATCTTCTCTGCCAGCACTTTCCAAGTTTTACAGTACCGAAATGGCCAAGCGGGGCTGGCGAGTCACCGAAACGGACATCGAGGATGACGAAGTTACAGTTACTTTCCAACACGGTGAGGCCGAGGTGGAGTTGAATCTGGACCTGTCGTCCGACCGCGTCGGCGTGAGTATGGATTGCAAAGGGCTGTCGTTCGACGGAACAGATGATCCTGCCAAGCTGGTTGAATTGGGCGTGCCACAGCCTGAGGCGTATCTGGTATTGCAGCGAGAATTCAAATTGCCCGATGGCTACCGCGACCAGGAATATGATTTGGGTGAGTGTCGGCTGTTTAAGTCGACACTGAAACTGTCGGAATTGTACAAGTTTCTCACCCTGCAACTCCGCCGGAAAGGATACCGAGAGACGCGTCGCCCGATTATTTCGGACACCCGTCACTACTCGACGTTTGCCAGGAGCGGTGTCGAGATCAGTGTAAACGCATTCGCACACGAAATCGGCTCGCGCGTCATTCTGTCGTACGAGAAGAAATGATGTTGTGCCCGTAGGGTCAAAAAACACCGACGCCATAAAAGCCTTTTGACAATCGGGAGTTAGCAGCAGCAATCGATCCCGATTTCGGTCAAGCCGCGGCCGGAAACGTCGACTTCAGAGCGTGGAAATCGCGTCGACCTGCTGTGAGTGCGTACCTTCATCGCGGAAGGCCATCGCCAGAGGCGTTTACAGCGACGTTCACGCAGTGCCACGGTGATAGAACTTCAGCATGCCACCAAGCCGCTCACCACATTCGATCGTGCCGGCGACGATCTGAGTATCATCCTCAGGCTCGATGAGTTCATTGCCGAGCCCCTGATGATTCCGCTCGCCGTGGTAATGCCGGACGTATTCACGAACGGCGTTCTCGAGTGACCGCTGACCGAAGAAGACCATCCGGTGAAGACACTCGGACTTGAGACTGCGAAACCATCTCTCCATGTACGCGTTCAGGTTGGGGCTCTTGGGTGGCAGCAGGACGATTTCCGTATCTGTGTTCTGCTGAAGGGATTCCCGCAATGCGATGAAGCTGGTGTCTCGATCCATGATGAGATGCCTGGCGTCTTTCAGGAATAGCCCGAGCTTCTTTGACCGTGCGTTGTTCTCATCGTCCGCCAGTCGTTTGTCGTCGCTGTATTCCTTGTAATGCCAGGCCAGGCCACGGCGGACCAGTTCACGATTGAGGAACGTGTCCGGAAAATTGACCAGTGAACGCGACCCAACTTATGGCGGACATCGTAGCTGAAGAATCATTGGTCATCAGCGGCTCTGCTGGCCCGCCTCTGAGGACGTTCCCGGAGGGGACGGTTCCGAACAACGCTCCAAATAGTGCGCCGTAGAGAAGTCCGCCAATCGCCGTGAACATACATTTTGTTGCAACGCTGGTCGTTTCGAAACGACCAGCGTGCGAGTGACATTCAACTTGGTTACCACTACTATCATCACCGCCACTACATTTCGAAGTGAAACGCGGATGAGTATTACAGAGCAAAATTGCCCGTGCGGAACGGATCGAGATTTCGCTGATTGTTGCGGGCGCTTCCTTGATGATGGCGACGCTCCGGAAACAGTCGAACAGTTGATGCGCTCGCGCTTCAGCGCCTATTGCCTGAAGCGGATTGACTATCTGGTCGACAGCACCCATCCGGACGCACGGAGCGCGAAGTTGAGAGACGAAGTTGTCGAAACCGCGGAGCGGGTCACCTGGAACTGGCTGAAAGTCGTATCCACCCGCTCAGGCCGGGCCGACGACAAGGTCGGGAACGTGGAGTTCATTGCGGGCTACGAGTATGAGGGGGAATCTGGAACTCATCACGAACGCTCACAGTTTCGACGCTACGATGGTAAATGGAAATACCTCGATGATCGGGGATAGAAGCCGGAGAATCATGTCGCCATGAGAGGAATCGGTCTGGCCACGATCTTCCATTTGCGTACCTCCCAGAAAACAAGTCGATTTGCCATCATGACCCGCAACAAGGGTACCGAATGCAGGACGCAATCGTGATCAGCGAGAGTCCGGAATTGGCTCGGAGCTATGGCATCGATCGAGTGCCGACATTCCTATTGGTTGATGGTAGTGGCAATGAGGTTTATCGGATCGTTGGATTCACCAGTCCAGCCGCCTTGCTCAATCAACTGATGGCGATACCACGTGTCCGGCCACCTCGGAAACTGTCTCAGCAAGCACCACCTGTTGACAACACGCGGGAACAGCGACTGCACGAAGCAAACAGGAATTTGGAGGACAAGGCTGACTATCTGTCAGATCAATTGGCTGTTGACGCACTCGTAACACCGGCCACGAAGCTGACCTGCCCCCATTAACCGCGACCAGGCTTTGAGTGGTAGACTCAGGGTTTGGCCACAGAAGAGGGAGGCCTTAAATGCCACGTAAGCGATTCCATACAGAAGAGATCATTCAGAAACTTCGTGAAGCAGAAGTCCTGCTTTCACAGGGAAATGACGTTGCGACAGCATGGGGAATTCCTGGAGCAGAACACGGACACTGAAGTTGTCCTGCTTCCACCGAAGAGTCCCAACCTGAACGCCTTCATGGAGCGATGGTTTCGAAGTCTCAAATCAGAATGTCTCGACCGGATGATCTTCTTTGGACGGAAGTCACTGGAGAACGGAGTGCGTGAATACGTCGAGTACTACCATGCAGAACGGAATCATCAGGGACTGGGCAATGAGTTGATTGCGCCAAACGATGATGCTGATGCCGTCGCTGGCAGGATCCAATGCCGTGAACGGCTCGGTGGCATGCTCAAGTACTGCCACCGAAATGCTGCGTGATGCAATTCGTACCTGCACCACTCGTGGTCATTCTGCGGTGAAGGTTCGCGTTCAGTTGAAACCGACACCGATTTACGCGCCTGTGGTCCAATCGTCTCAACCACGTTCGGCCGAAATCGTGACTCAATTCGCTTGCTAACACCTGATTGTTAATGTGCTTTTTCTGGCGCACAGTTTCTTGACGCTACGGCCTCACTTTTTCGATCTGACTGTCAGCGAGATCGGTGTGGATGCGTAGTTGGTGCTGATGTTGTAGGTGACGTAAAGCCGCGCCATGACCGCGATCGGTAGATTGGATACAGGCAATGCGTCTGCGCTTGCTTCGAGAATGAATTTCGCTTCGGTTTCATTCGCCTTCAGTTGAGTCTTGCTGTCAGCAGAAAGTGTCACTCCTGGCGGCAACTGATCTCCGCAACTATTGGTATAGTACATATGCCTCATCGCCAGGGTTACGGGGTCCGAATTCCCTTCCTGACGATCAATTCGCACACTGAATTCTGCTTGCCCACCCGGTTCCAGGGTGATCTCGTCAACGCTGGAGTCGACTCGGACAAGATCGAGTGGCTGGGTGATGCCAACCACCTGGGTCTTACAGGGCCAGCGCAGCTGCGCGCTTCCTCCGCCCTGTTGCAGTTCGCATGTGACCTTTCCATAACGAATGATTTCGTTTTGTTCATTTGCTGCGTTTCGTATGTGTGCTTTGCCAAAAACGCGCACGAGATTCGCACTGATCTTCGCGTCTTCGGCGGCGGAAAGAATGAGGGCGCAATGGCTCATCCCGGTTGGAATCGTAGCAGGTGTCAATTCCACTCCTTTCGGAAGCCCGTCGATGCCGATCTGAACGGGTCCGTCAAAGCCATTCAGCCGATTGATACGAGCAAACCACAGCATTCGAGTGCCGGGGGCAAGCATGGCGTAGTAATACTCGCCGTACAAATCGAAGTCGGGCCGATCAGATTCGGCACGAAGATAGTAGACAAAGTGTTCACCACCGCGTCCGTTGGAGTCTCTGACAGCAACGTAATACTTTCCGTCGGCGGGTGCCGTGAAACGTAATTTCGGATCCTTCTCTCTCCAGAATCCAGCGTAAGGTGAGCCTGCCGTGTCATCTGCTTCAGCAAGGAATTTGCCGTTGGAGTCGAAGACTTCGAGCAGGCCGTCCAACGGCAGACCGTGGCGATTCGCTTCGATTTCGAAGACAAATCGGTCGCCCGTTTTGGCATCGAAACGAAAGTATTGCGAGGTGTCGGAATCTGCAATGCGACCACTGATGCCGCAGGGCATGATGATCGTCTGTGCTGAGTCGATGGTGTCGCTTCCGCTACCGAACACGTATTGCGGATGAGGACTGGACAGCAGCGTTACCCCGTTGGACGGTCCCTCTGAGGTATGATACCGCACGAACCGGTCGTCCGTCGTCAGCTTCACCGGCGGTGGGTTTTCAGGAAACCCGAAGCCAACGGGCCGGGCGTCGACCGACTCCCCACTCTGCACAGCCAACGGAAACATAGTTTTCAGGAACGGTCGCTCCGAAAGCTCAACACAGTACGAAAACTTTTCGCTGCCGGCATAACGAACGTCTCGAATACGAATCACGTAATCGCCGTCCTCCGGCAGGTCGCAGGACAGAAACGAGTCACCACCGTAAAAGTTGTCGTTTTCAGCAACGACCTGTCCATTGGGCCCCAGCAGCGTGAGAATCGGGTTCATGTGGTAAACCGGATGCTTTACAACCATCGTGTGAATACATTCAGTCACTCGCTGGGCGTACACCTGGGCCGTAATCTGTTGGCCGCTGATGCCGGAAAACCGAAAACAGTCGACGTCTTCATCACGATCGCAGACTCCACAGACTGCTGCCGGCAGCGGAACGGACTGAGCCGTGCTCGGCTTGTCGTTGTCGTCGACTGATTCCGTAACGACCGGAAAATCCGTCACCAGTAAATGGGAAATACTTGACACCGCCTGTTGTGTGGCAACGCGTACTTCGTAAACGCCGGTGGGCTGACTGTGCGGCACCTTCACGTTGAAGCGAAAGGGCGTACCAACATGCGTTCGGCTTTTGCGCGGTGCCGCGATGGGGGCCGTTTCCGCGAATTCCATCACAATGCCCGGCTTATCAAAAAACGCTGCATACGTATTGTCGAGGGTGAAGTTGCTGCGCAGGTTCACTGTTTGTTGAGTGCCTCGCTGCACAGCAACGGGGTGAAAGTTCAGCAGCTGGCGAAATCCGATTTTGGCGAATGCAGCATCAGTGAACAGAGCAACAAAGACAATCGCAAGGAGGTGTCTCATGGGCAATCCGAAATGCGACATTTCAAGTGCAAGGAAAGAGGGAGGAGGAGTGATTCTTTGCAGTGCGTGTTGTCAGGATGTTCGGCGGAAACGCGAACAGGTAAATTTCGCTAGATTAGCAATTCCGGAATAGGCGTTCCGTCGCAAAGCCAGATGGGCCTTCCATCGGGAGCAATATGCGACGTGTCGAGTGGAATTCCGAGCTTCGTGTAGATCGTCGCGGCAACGTCATGAGCGTAGTATTCGTTGTCCTCGACTCGTGTCGCAGTGGAATCTGTTTTGCCGATAACGGTTCCCGGGGGAGTGCCGATTCCGGCCATACAGATGTAGCTGGCCGTTGACGAATGGTCGCGACCGGCGTTGGCGTTAATTACAGGCGTGCGGCCGAAGTCAGTCATCCAGACAACCAGAGTCGTTGCCAGGAGACCTCGCTGCTGGAGATCTTCGATCAGCGCGGGCATGGCCTGGTCAATGGGTGGCAGCTTTTTACGGAGCGTTTTAAAGTTACTGCTGTGCGTGTCCCATCCGCCATCGCTGACTGTGACAAATCTCGCCCCGGATTCGATCAGCCGCCGCGCCAGCAGGCAACTTTGCCCGAAGTAATGTCGACCGTAATCGTCACGCGTCTGTTCCTTTTCCGCCGTCAGGTCGAAGGCCTTCTTCGTTTGCGGTGATGAAATCACTTCGAATGCGTTTTCATAAAATTTATCGGTTGCTTCCAGTGTTCCGGCGTATTCGTCTGCCTTGCGGGGCAATGTGTCCAGCAGTTTGAGCGCCTTGCGACGCTGCGCAAAACGTGACAGCGACAGCCCTCCGGGCGGTGTGACATCTCGCACTGAGAATTTTCCGCTGCTGGGATCGCCGGGAACTTCAAAGGGGTTGTGTTCGATTCCAAGATAGCCCGCCAGCCCTGCGCGTTCGCGGCGATCAACGTGTGATCCGATTTGGATAAACGGCGGCAGGGATGTTCGCTTACCTCTTTCCTTGGCCACAACGGAACCAAAACACGGATACGTGATCGTCGGGTTCAAAGGCCTGCCGGACATCATAATTGCATCGGCCACGCTGTGACTGCCGTTACGTGGATTGAGATTACGCAACAGGGAGAATGTGCCCAGTGTTTTTGCGAAGTTCGGCATCAGTTCTGTGAACTGAATGCCGGGAAGTGCTGTTGAGATTGTCGAAAATTCACCGCGGATATTGGCGTTGGCGTGGGGCTTCGGGTCGATTGAATCGATGTGGCTTGTACCACCGCGCGTCCAGATAAGAATACAGTTCAAATCGGAGCCGGGAACTTTGGATTCGGCCCGGGCACGCAGGGCGGTGTCCAGCGACAGACCTAACCCTGTAAGGGAGCCGACGTGCATGAGAAACGAACGCCGGGATCCGTGCTGGCAGTTGCCGTGCCGATGGGGAAAGAGATTCAGCATAAGGTGGGCTTGTTGAAGACAACCGGCGTTGGCGAGGGTGAGAGACGGCTGGAGGAAGTGCTTCCAATTCTGCGAAAGGCAGATTCGGCTGGCAGTTTACACCTACCGGTAGATAATAATTCCGGGGCAGAGAAATGTCTATGAGAAAGGTTTTCCGGATCGCCCGGGGGCATGTAAAAGTCGCATGGGTGCGTGGAATTGTCTGTTGGTGCTTGCTGCGCCACGCGCCGTTTCGGACAATGCATCCCGTCAGTACCGCTCTACACCCTGATCCTGCCTCGAACACTCCACAAAATTCAGTGTGCTTCGCTATGCAACAGTGGTTCGCCGTGTTCCTTTCCATTCTGTGCCTGCTCACCCATTTGCAAAGCGTTTCGTTCTGCGCTGACGACGCGTCGATTGCTGTTATTAATGTTGAGCCTGCCATTGTTGAACTGACCGGTCCGTTGAGCCGTTCGCAGGTTGTTGTTACGACAACCATGAGTGGCGGCCGCACGGTCGATGTAATTGCGGAATCGACGCTGACTATGAGTGATCCCACCGTCGCGACAGTTTCGCGAAGCGGACAGGCTGTTCCCGTCGCCAATGGTCGGTGTTTGTTGCGAGTTCTCTATCAGTCACAGGTTGTGGAAGTTCCCGTGGTCGTAACCGCGATCTCGAATGATCATCCCGTTAGTTTCACGGAAGAGGTGCTGCCTGTGCTCACAAAGGCAGGTTGTAATCAGGGGGCATGTCATGGAAGCCAGTTTGGTCAGGGTAATTTTAAACTGTCGTTGCTGGGATATGCACCGGAGCACGATCATCCAGCCATCGTGCGCGAAGCAAGTCAGCGACGTGTTGCACTGGTTTCCCCGATTGACAGTCTGTTACTGCAAAAGGCCGTCGCCGCGATTCCGCATGGCGGCGGGAAACGAATGGATGCCAATTCGGTAGAATTTCAGACGTTGAGACGATGGATTAAATCCGGTGCGGCGGGTCCCCTGAAGAGCGAACCGGAAATTGCTGACATCAGTGTCACACCGAACGAGCGTGAATATCAGAAGAACGAGATTCAGCAGTTGCGTGTGGTCGCCACTTACAGCGACGGCAGCCAGCGCGATGTGACGCACTGTGCACGTTATGACAGTCTCGGAAAGGGAATCGCCACCGTGACCCGAACTGGTCTCATCACGGCCGACGGTCAGGGCCAGGCGGCGGTCATGGTTCGGTACCGAGGCCGCGCGAAAGTGTCTTTGGTCGTTCGACCATATGCAGCCAACGTTGACTTGTCCGGATTTCATCCGCAGAATTTTGTGGATGAGCACGTCAAGTCGCGATGGCAGAAAATCGGCCTGCGACCGTCTCCGATGTGCAGCGACGAGGAATTTCTAAGGCGAGCGTTTCTGTCGGCGATCGGCACGCTTCCGTCGCAGGAATCAGTGGAAGCGTTTCTGGCGTCGAATGAGCCGGACAAGCGAACCAGGTTGATCGACGAATTGCTCGGTCTGACAGGTGATCCAGGGCGTGACGTCTTCATCGAGCCGTGGAGCGCCTACTGGACTCAGAAGTGGGGTGACCTGCTGCGAAACAATCGCGACAAAGTCGGTGAAATCGGCATGTGGGCATTCACAAACTGGATCCGCGGTTCGCTTCGTGAGAACAAGCCGATGGATCAATTCGCTGCCGAGATTCTGCTGGCGCAGGGTTCGATTTATCAGAACGGTCAGGCGAATTTTTACAAGGTTTCCAGTTTGCCAACCGATCTGGCAGAAACGACTGCGCAGGTCTTTCTGGGTGTGCGGCTGCAATGCGCGAAGTGCCATCAGCATCCGTTCGAATCTTACGGACAGTCGGACTACTACGGTCTGGCCGCCTTCTTTACGCAGGTGACGACGAAACGAAGCAGCGCCTTTGGAGTATTCGGCAATGACACGGTCGTCAGGCTGAAGAGGTCCGGAAGCATCAAGCATCCCCGTTCCGGTGCCATCGTTCCTCCCACTCCGCTGGGCGGCATGCCGATGGAATCAATTACGTCACGAGACCTTCGTAAACCGCTGGCAGAATGGCTGACGTCTCCGAAGAATCCTTTGTTTGCTCGTAACATCGTCAACCGCACATGGGGGCACCTGATGGGAGTTGCTCTGGTCGAACCAATCGATGACCTTCGCGCAACGAATCCACCTTCAAACACGGAATTACTCGACTCGCTCGCCGAAGAGTTTGTACATGACGACTTCGATCTGCGGAAACTGATGCGAGCCATTATGGTCTCGAAGACTTTTCAACTCACGTCCACTGCCACAGGAAGCAATGCGGGCGACACACGATTCTATTCGCACTTTCCGTCCCGACGTCTCCCCGCCGAAGTCCTGCTGGACGCAATTGATACGGCCTGCGGCACGCGGGAACGATTCACGGGAGTCCCACTTGGAACTCGAGCCATCGAACTGCCTGATCCCAAGTTCAGCTCGTATTTCCTGGATACTCTTGGTAGGCCTCAGCGAATCGTTTCCTGCGAGTGTGAACGGACGGCGGAACCCAATTTGGCTCAGGTGCTGCAACTCGCCAATGGAGAGCTTGTGCATCGCAAGCTCACGGACACGCAGGGCCGGATCTCTAAACTGATTGAAAGCGGATGCGCCGACGAACATGCGTTCATCGAACTTTATCTTGTAACGTTCAGTCGTCGACCATCTGCGGAAGAACTGGAACACTGTGCCACCGTCGTCAGCGCTGCTGCCGACCGACGCAGTGGTATGGAGGACGTTCTCTGGGCGTTGATCAACAGCCCCGAGTTTCTGTTTAACCACTAATGCCTGCCGAGCCACGTTATGTGAATGACGATCTGAGAGCCGTCACTCACAGCAATTGCAGAGGCTTCGATTCTGCCGCATCATGATGGGCAGAGGTTCTGTTGCATTCATTCGAGACACACCGGGTGAGTCATCTTTTCGCTTTAACCTGTCTTGACGGTCTGCCTTCGACTGGCGTGCTCCGCAAAATCTGATCCGTGAGTTATATGCGGATTCAGCAGTGTTGGTGTCCGCCGTCCATGATGTCGACCGCTGGTTCATCAGGTCATGGAATCGGCTGTAGTCGGACTTTGTTTTCGCGTTCGCAGGCTCATTCTGACGCACAGATCTCGCCTTTGTTGAAGCTCGGTACAAGGCCGTTAACAGCATTTCAAACCGTCGTTTGGATTTACTGACACTGGGTTATAAAAGGGCAGATCTGTCGACACGCTACTCTGCTTCGCGCGGTTCTGAGTGTGTGTCCAGGCTGAAAAAACCACCTCCGGGGGCCATCCTGATTGGATGCCAATGACCTTTGCTTGCATCGAGGCGAGTGATCCCGTCGGCCGTGACGAGGTAAACGGAAGGTTTTCTCCAGCTATATCCTGAACCGTGGTAAAGGAACTTAAAGTCTGCCTTTGAAGCGATGACCGCAACAACGTCCGAGCCCACTTCGATAGGCGTGTTTAATGATTTGACCGAGATCGGGGGGAGTTTGGCCTTTAGAGAGTCAACGAGATTTCCATCCCGCCAGTCCTCTGCGATCGCTTCCGGAATCGGAACGAAAGATTCGAGTACCGCATGATCTCGCGAGTGCCCGAATTCTACGAAGTCATCGGCCCACCTCTCGTTGTATTTTAATGCCAGCCGAAACCGTGCCATGTCGAACGAGTGGTTGTAAAACAACACTGCTGGGCCATTGATCTCTGTCTGCAGTTCTCTGCCTGTCGGGGTTTTAATATCGCCGTCGTCGGTTGCTCTAGTCGTGGTCTCCTTGGTGATTTCAATTCGCTTCGGTGTGGACTCCCGAATCTCATCATACACCTGTCGGAGATTCTTCTTCATCGATGCCGGCATCCCGTTGTATTGCAACTTATG
>JAQWOH010000042.1 GCA_029245955.1 Fuerstiella sp.
GGGTAAACCATGGCTCCGGTGACTTTGCCTTTTAGCTCTTCCTGATGGTCGTTGAAGGCGGCGACGCGGGCCAGCACATCTTCCAGAAAACCACCTTCTTCACCCGCTTTAATCATGCTGGCCGTAAGGCTGTTAATTGCCTTCGGATGGCGTCGCATGGCTTCGTTCAGCCGAGTCCCGTCGGCCACCTGCTCGCGAATGTCCTGCACGACAAACCGCAATGCCGCGTGCGATGTCTGCTCTTCCAGCAACTGTAATGATCGCAGCAGCGGGACACCGGACCGCAACAGATCAGACAGCTGGTTATAGAACGTCGTCAGATATCGCCCGGGAACACGACGTGAACCGGTAACGACCTGACGTCGCGTCGCCTCCGACATGCCGACCTTGATTGGAAACAGACTCTGTGTCTGCAGAGCCACCAGCGCATCTTTTTCGCTGCCGGCAGTTAACGTTCCCGTTACCTGCTTTCCGGAGAGTTCTCTGGCAGTGTAATCAAAATCCGGCATTATTCGGTTTCAACGAACCAACAGTCAGCTGCGAGTCCGATGTTTTTCGACGACTTAAAGGTTTCAATAGATACTTACGCAGCAACCAACGAAACACATTCCGAGCGCCCGCTGGAACGGCCTCGCGGCCTGTTTCAGGCGATCACATCTCCGCGAGTAATTCTGACAACTTCATCCACACTGGTGCCGCCTTCCATGACCTGCTCCCAGCCACTGTCTCGCAACGTTGTCATACCGTTCGCAATCGCGTGTTTTCGGATCTTTGTCGCGCTTTCGTTTTCCGCACACATTTCCTTAAGCGCCGGATCTGTGATCAGCAATTCGAAGACGCCCGTTCGCCCGGCGTAGCCCGATTCACTGCATTCCCGACATCCGACCGGTTCGTAAATGAACTCAGGACGGTCTTCAGGAAAGTCTGCGGGCAGATCCAGTGAAGCGGTCGCGACCTGACGTTTGCAGTCCGGGCAGAGTCGACGCACCAACCGCTGAGCCAGAACACCTTCTACCGTGCTGGCGACAAGATATGGTTCGACACCCATGTCCACCAGCCTCGTAAAAGCGCTGGGGGCATCGTTGGTGTGCAACGTACTGAAGACAACGTGGCCTGTCAGCGACGCCTGGATGGCGGCCTGACCGGTTTCGCCATCGCGAATTTCTCCGATCAGCACGATATCCGGGTCATGTCGCAGAATACTGCGAAGTCCCGCAGCAAAGGTCAGTCCGATCCGACTGTGGACCTGAATCTGACTGATCCCGTCCATCTGATATTCCACCGGATCTTCAACCGTAATGATCTTCGAATGCGGTGTTTTGATTTCGTTCAGTGCACTGTAAAGCGTCGTGGATTTACCACTACCCGTCGGACCAGTGACCAGAATAATTCCGTGAGGCAGAGAAATGAGTTCCCGGAAGCGTTTGACGATCGTCGGCGGCATACCGACATTCTTCAGGTCGAAGGTCATCTTGTCTTTGTCAAGCAGACGCATGACCACGCCTTCGCCGTGCGACATCGGTATGATGGACACCCGCACGTCCACTTCCCGACCGGAAACCCGCAGCTTGATACGACCGTCCTGTGGCAATCGCTTTTCTGCAATATTCAGGTGTGACATGATCTTGAGTCTTGTCACGATGGCCGAATAGAAATGGTTAATCTCAACCGGCACAGACTGGATTCGCAGCATTCCGTCGATGCGGTAACGCACCCGCAGGCCATTTTCCTGGGGCTCGATGTGAACGTCACTGGTCTGCATCTTGACCGCTTCGATCAGCAGTTCGTTCACCAGTCGAATAACTGACGGTGCCTGAGCTCCTTCGGCCAGTTCGCCGTAGTCTTCCTCAATGTCTTCAAGAAGCTCAATACCTTCTTCGTCGCGCTGCCGAACCAGCTCGTTAATCGTGTCACCGCCGACACCCAGCAGTTCGCGAATTCGTACGTTCAGTTCGTTGCGTCGAGTCAGAACGGGTTCCAGACGCAGGCCGCTGACGGTCCCGAGCTCATCGATTCCTTCCAGATTGAGTGGGTCATCTGTCGCGACAACCACGTGTCCGTTCTGTCGGTAAAGTGGCAGCAGCGAATGACGATAGATGGCCGATGTCGGAAACTGTGTGAGCAGCTCAACGTCAACTTCGACATCATTCAGATCGACATACTCCATCCCGAATTCATCGGCCAGCAATTTCAGCACAGCATCTTCGGTCACCAACCCCATCTTGATGAGAGTCTGGTCGATGCGATCATCGTCCTGTTCACTCTTCGCCAGCCCAAGCTGTTCCGAAGTGACAAGACCTTCATCAACAAATAGTTGTCCGAGTTCCATAATTTCGACTTAAGTTCGCTGTTTCTTGCACAGATGCCTGTCGTTCGTGTCATTGTTTTCACGTAAGGACTGCGGCCAAATAATAACACATTGACTGTATGCCGCCCGCGAACGACGATGACACGTGCCCACACTATCGGCTGCCACGACCGCCACCGGGGGCTCCGCCACCTCGACCGCCGCCAGGGGTCCCGCCAAATCCTCCGCGACTGCCGCCCGAAGCGCCGCCCGTAGCACGTCCACCGCCACTGCGAATCCGTTCCTGAATCGCTCTGTTGATCGCATCCTGCTGCGGATTGCTGCCAGAACTCGGCTGACCAGATGTGCCACTGGTACCCGGACGGGACGGTGACCTGGTCGACGACGACGTGACCGAAACTCTGGGCAGCAGATTTGTCAGCACCTGCTGAATCAGGATCGGATCGGCATTCTTCAATTGAATCGAACGAACCATTCTGTTGGCGGCTTTGGCACGGTCGTCCAGGCCACGAACCACAAATTCCACTTCGTCAAACAGTGCCAGGCTGCTGCTGATCAGAATTGTGCTTGTCTGAGCATCAACACCCAGCGTCATCCGCACCTGCCCGGAATTCTTGTCTCCACCTCGCCCGCCGCCGCCGCCACCGCCACCGCCACCGCCAAACACAGCGGCAAGAGGGTTTTGTTGCTGCTGACGGTTCTGTTGCTGTGCCTCAAGGTATGGCTTAAACACGTCCTGCACCAACGCGGCAACTTCATTGACGTCTGCGTGTTCCACAATGATGGATCGAGGCTGCATGTCTTTCAGTGAATCCGGTACGTCGTTGGAATCCAGAACTTTCAGAAATGCCAGAGCGTCCTTCACCAGCATCTGCGGCCCGGAAATGAACAGTGAGTTTGTTCGGAGATCCGGAATAATTTTCATCGATGTGGAACTGACCCCAAGTCCGCTCAGCCCTGTCATATCCATCAGGCTGCTGCCCATAGACGAAAAGCTGCTGCCCAGACTTCCCAGCATGCTGCTGCCAACAGAACTGGAGCTCGACGCCACCGAACTGCTGGGGAAAAACTGTGACAGCATATCGGCCGCTTCCGTCGCATCTGCAGATTCCAGATATACGACCGTCCATTCCGGCTTAAACGGCATCGACTGCTGCAGTTCGTCCAGCAGATCTTCCATACGGTCCAGTTGCGCCTCGTCTCGCGACGACAGAATCAGTTCATCACCGTAGACGATGATATCCACCGCATCAAAGTTGGCGGCCTGTCGCCCCTGACGTTCACCACGAGACGGCGGCTGCGATTCATCAGCTGAGCTGGCGAGAGGTGCCCGCACAGGAATAAACCGCTCCGCCGAGTGAGTAGATGGCTCTGATTCGCGATAACCGGATGCGACAGAGGTCTTCCGCGAACCGCGCCAGCGGCTGTCCGAAACGGTGTCGCGGGGCGACGAGAGAGTCCGTTGAGACAGCGGGCCAGGAGACGGTTTGGTCTGCGGTCGGGGAGCCTCCGGAGCCGCCTCAGAGCCGTCACCAAATTCACCGGAACTCGTCCGCCTGCTGCGAATCGGCCCCTGGTCCTGCGGAACGACGATGTTAATCTTGGTTCCTTCCTGAGCCTCCCATGCCTGCTGCAGAATCTTGATGAAGTCGTCCGGATTGCGGCCCTGCATGGAAAAACGCCGGACCGTGCCACCATCCGTTCGCTGTCGTATGCCGGTACCATCCTCGCCCAGATCAGCCAGTACCTGTTTGATCTGAGTAATGTGTTCAATACTGCCGCGAACGATCAGCCGGCGACCGTACAGGTCCGTTTCAATCGTCGGGGCGTCAGCGCCGTCACCCAGAAACAGAGAACGCAGCGTAGCGGCCGCAGACAGCGGATCCATCTGAGCCAGCGGAATAACGGCCACAGACCCGCTGTTGCCCGCTCCATCAAGTTGCCGAATCAGCGAGGCGACTTCCAGGTGCTGGCGTTCGGTGGCCATAATGTGAATTCGTCCAGTGCGACGATCTTCGTTCACAACCTGCACACCGGGAACATTCATCGCCGTCAATGTCTTTGTGACTTCGCCGGCGTCCGCAGACTTCACCTGATAGACCTCAAGGTATGTGCCCTTGCGGCCTTTCGCCAAAGGACTCCCATCGGGACTCTCAGAAACATCCAGCGTTTCGATGATGGTCGCCACCAGTTCGTGCTGCTTGGCCGTACCCGTCACCAGCAGGCTGTTTAAGCGCAGATCAGCGGCGATCTGAATTTCCGGCTCGGCTTTCTTGGCCGCCGGAGCCGGAGCCTGACCTCGGTTAAATGCCTGGCTGCGTGCCTGTGCCCGAGATCGCTCTTCCGCACTGACACTGACATTGGCCACATTCTGTCGCATACCGAACTGAGTCATCACGGCGATCTCCGCCTCCTCAGCATCCATATTTCTTAGATGGTAGGCTGTAAAAATCAGAGCGTCGGGCTTTGACTTGGACATGGCAGCCGTCAGCAGTCCGTGAATCCGGCGCAGGTTGGCGCCGATGTCCGTAACAATCATGATCTGGGATTCGGTCAGGGCAATCAGGCTGCCATGCGGCCCCAGCAGAGCTTCGACTTCCTGAGCAGCGCGGCCGGCATCCAGCCCATCCACTGAGATCGTGACATTGACCAGTTCATTGTCGCCCACCACCAGCTCATCGCCGATCTTCAACAGTTCCTCAGCATTCACGTCCGGAATCAGGCTGGGATAAATGTCATTGTCTGTATTAAGCACGATCAGAAAGTTGTCCTTCTGAACCATGGCATACCCCTTACGCAGCAGATAACCGTTCATGACATCCAGGGCCTGCTTGGCGTTGTACGTATTGTCATCGATGTGGCTGAACGTGCCGGGTGGAACCTGATTCAGGTCCAGCGTCAGGTCTGCTCCGTCAGCAAACATCTGCAGCACCTGATCCCACGGAGCAAAGCGAAAGTTGAAGGTGAACTCTTCAACCAGCCGTCGTTCTCCCGGAACGACGCTGCCACCAAAACTAGCCACGGCCTCCACGCCAGGCGGAGGCTCATCTGTCGGCCTCTCCGGCGCATCCCCCTGCGGCATACTTCCGGCTGCCGCGTCAGACCGTTCAGCGACCGCCTCTTCCTGCGGTTTGGGTGCCTGAGCCAACTCCTTTTCAAACCGAGACTTTTGCTCCGCGGTCAGCACTGACGTGTATTTTTCCTGCCACTGCTTGTTGAATGTGTCACGTTCTTCTTCGGATGCATCAAAGCCCAGTGCCCGTGAAGCCGTGCGTTGAGCACTGCTGAGTTCACCGATCTTTTTGATTTGCTCTTCGTCCAGACCGTATTCTTTGGCCAGAGCTTCGTTAGCCAGACCGCGTGGGCCCGCATTTGTAAGATACAACCCTCGCAAGGTCTTACGCTGAGAATCCTGCAGGACCGTCAGGGCGTTGTCCTGAAAAGCCGTTCTGGCCTTGATGATTGCCTGGCCGAACTCTTCGCGGATCTTTGTCTTTTCCTCGTCCGTCTCAGCCGCTTCCAGCTTCTTTCGGTTCTCCTCAAACTGCTCACGAGTGGTCTGTGATGACTGCTGCAATTCCTGCAGTTTTTTGGACTGTTCTTCAGACAGACCCAGTTCCTGGTGAACTTCTTCACGTCGCAGAAGGTCGGTTTCTGAACCGCCCCGGCTGCGTTGTGCTGACACTTCCGAACTGAACGAAAGAGCCAGCCCCAGAATTACCAGGATGCGAATAACTTTGAGATCAGACATAGCCATCAAGTTGACCTTGAGGTTGTGGCAGGCTTGTGGGAACAACGAAGAATATCCAAGAGGCGGAACCCCGTGGAATCTGACAAAGAGTCTATATAGTTTACAGAATCGACCCAGAATCCGACTATTCTTCGGCAGGAGTACGATGATGCAAGCGAATCAGGTAACCTGCGTGGAAGTTGACGATTGTGATAACTAGCAACTTCACGACACGATATCACGCCTGACACGATATCACGCCTGACACGATTCGCGGTCAAAACCGGCCCACTACGTCATTTGCTTCTGAATTTCTTGCTGTTTTCTTCAGACGGTCCGGTACTCGAATCCGGTGCAAGGGTTTATCCATCCCAACCTGCCGTTGCTGAATGGCAAGAAAAGGACCGTTAATTACCTGCTCTGATCCTCCTCTGATTGTTGTAAGTCATTACCTGTAAATCACTTGTGCGCGCACACTCAGCCGTAACAAAGGTTACGTCGGTGTCGTTGCTCTGAAACCAGCATATTTCCTTGGGCGGCCACATGAAACGATCATTCGCCTATGTCATGGCATCCATAGTCCTAATTGTGCTGACACCCGCCGCTCCGTCCCAGGAACGAGGTGATTCTGGAGGGCGAAGCCGGGGTGGATTTGGTGACCGTGGCACCGGCGGAGGTGATCGGCGTGCATTTGGTGGCGGTGATCGTGGTGGCGGTGATCGAACTCGTGGATTTGGCGGAAGACCTTCCAGTGGCGGCGATCGAACCCGCAGTGCATTTGGAGGCGGAACTCCTGGCGGCGGCGATCGAGGCGGCCGGCCGAGTTTAGACAGCAACGGCGATGGTCGCATCGACCAGAACGAAATCAACCAGATGTCTGACGGCATGCGGCAGTTCATGCAGTCGCGCGGGATCTCCATTCGCCCGGGCACTTCGATGGACGACTTTCGCAATCAAATGCGAGAACAGTTCAGCCGTTCTCGTGAAGAAGGTGGAGGATCCGGATCCGGACGTGGTAACGATTCTCGGTCCGACAATCGCGGCGGGTCTTCTGCCTTCCGGGCTCGTACGAAAGAACGAATGACGGTTGATCTGCCACCCAAGTACAGTGAACTGGATATCGACTACGACGGTCAGATTGGACTTTACGAATGGATTACCGCCAGACGCGAGTCGCTCGCCCAGTTCGATCAGATGGACATGAACTTTGACGGGATACTGACACCATCAGAGTTGTTGGTCTATGACGAAGTCATCGCCAGCGGTTCCCCCAAAGTGACATCCTACAAGCGCGAACGAATTACAATTGTCGGCGGCAGTAGTACACGGTCCTCAGGATCTGCCGCGATCCGGATGGGTGGCGGAGAAAAGGGTAGTAAACCTTCGGCAGAAGAGGTGCAAAAGCACGCAGCGACAGCCAAACGATACTTTGCCGCTATGGACAAGAACAAGGACGGAACGATTGGGGAAGACGAATGGGCACAAAGCCGTCGTTTAAAACCGTTCTTCGAAAAAGCTGGCATCAAGATTCGCTCGATGTCCGAATCAGACTTTGCCGGTAAGTACGCCCAGGCCATGAAATCCGTCGGCAAATAACCAGCGTCTGAGATCTGGTCACTTTGAACGGTGTGCGTGCAGGACTGGGGCTTCAGCAGCGCTGCGTGAATACAACTTGCTGATGCTGACACGTCAGAACTTCAATGAGCGTAGCCTTCCGTTTTTCTACCAGTCCATACCCGCTATTCAGAGCAGAAGTCAGCAGCCGGTGAATCGTGGCACACCGGGGAGATGCCCATGATTTCGTCCGGTCGTGTCGAAGTTTGCTGGCGAATTGCGTGCAGGACGATCAGTGCTGAAGTAGGATCACAATCAAGGCCTGAGATGCATTAACCTGGACACGAAACGATTCTCAGATGTGACCGGCACAAGTACCGAACGCCTGAGGGGACTATCTGCTGATGCGACGTCTGAACTGCTTCGTTGTGATCTGTCTGTACGGCCTGACTCTGGTGGCTGACGAACTGCCTCCCGGGGTCGTCAACACCCAGCAGGCCAGCGACCTTTCACTTTCACCTCAGGAATCACTGGCGCGCATCACCGTCCCGGACGGATTTCGGGTCACGCTGTTTGCCGGCGAACCCAACATTAGACGGCCGATCGCTTTTGATGTTGATGATCGAGGACGATTGTGGGTGGTGGAAAACTACTCACACCCCGAATGGAAAGCCGACGGCGCCAGCGATCGCATCATCATTCTGGAGGATTCCAATCACGACGGGCAGTTCGATCAGCGAACGGTGTTCTGGGACAAGGGACGCTACCTGACCGGCCTGGCCGTGGGTCACGGCGGCGTCTGGATCGCCAACACGCCGGAACTGTCGTTCCTGCCGGATCGCAACCAGGACGATGTGCCGGATTCCGAACCGATCGTCATGCTGGACGGATTTCAGAAATCCAGTAACAACGTTGTCAACAATTTTCACTGGGGACCCGACGGCTGGTTGTACGGAGCCATCGGCCTGTCCTCGAAATCACTGGTCGGCAAGCCGGGAACAGCGGAAGAGCACCGGACCAGCATCACCCGCGGCATCTGGCGGTTCCATCCTGTCGACCACATCTTTGAAAAGTTGGCCGAAGGCATGGTCAATCCCTGGGGAGCGGACTTCAACGAGTATGGTGACCTGATTACCTCCAACACGGTGCTCGCTCATCTGTGGCACATCGTTCCGGGTATGTATTGCGAACGGCGGGCATCAGAACAGGATAACCCGTATGCGTACAATCGCATTCAATCCATCACTGACCATTTGCACTGGGGCGGCGGCGGCTGGCAGGCGTCTCGCGCGCCGACAAGTAGAAAAGGGAACAGTCGGAAATCAGGAAATAACAAACAGCCTTCGCGCCAGGACACCGAGGATCCGGACAGCCATTATCATACGCATTCCGTGGCGGGCGGCGGCCACGCTCATTGTGGAGCGATGATCTACCTGGGCGACAACTGGCCGCAGCAGTACCGCGGCACTTTTTTTACGAATAACCTGCATGGCAACAGAGTGAACAACGATGTGCTGGTGCCCGCAAAGTCGACATACGTCGGCATACACGGCGAAGACTTCCTGTTCGGTAACGATCCGTGGTTTCGAGGCATGTCGATCAAGTACGGCGCGGACGGCGGCGTTTACGTTTCTGACTGGCACGACATTGGTGAATGCCACGACAGCGACGGCAGTCATCGCAGCAGTGGCCGGATCTACAAAATCGTATTCGGAGAACCATCGCCCCCTCTCACGGATCTGCAACAACTCAATGATGTTGAATTGGTGGAATTGCATCTGCATTCGAATGAGTGGTACGTTCGCCATGCCCGCAGAATTCTGCACGAACGGTCAGCGATGAAAACAGACCTCACCGTCGCCCGTCAGCGTTTGCGAAACATTTTTGACAACGAAAAAGACGAATTGCTCAAGCTGCGCGTACTCTGGACAAGGTATGTCGTTGACGACCTGAACGAATCAGAACTGACCAGGTTGCTGAGCCATCAAAGCATTCATGTGCGTCGCTGGGCCGTTCGTTTTCTGACCGACCGTCTGCGTCACGAATCATCGTCTCTGCCCCGGGGCGTGATCGACCACTTTGTCAGGATGGCCCACCACGACTCGTCACCGAAAGTAAGGCTGGAACTCGCCTGTGCGCTGCAACGCGTCAGCATCAATCGCCGGATGGCCATTGCCCGGGGATTGGTCTCTCATGCCGAGGACGCCACAGACCCCTACCTTCCACTGATGATTTGGTATGGCATCGAACCCGCCGTCACGACTGATGCCGACGCCGCATTGAAACTGGCCGCGTCTTCCCGTCTTTCACTTGTCCGACGACACATTGCGCGTCGAATTGTGGACGTGGAATCGCCACCCATTGCACAGGTCGTTGACGCAGCATTGCAGAATCACGACGAAACAAGTCGACTGGACCTGCTGCAGGGTATACTCGACTCATTAGACGGTCGTGGCCGGCAGACGTCACCCGAAACATGGAGCAAACTCTATCCGCAGGTCTCGTCTGCCGAACAACCATCGTTGCGGTCCGTGGCTGTTCGTCTGGCCATCATTTTCGGTGACAAACAGGCCATTTCCCGGCTCCGCGAAACGGCCCTTAACCAGGCGGCTGCCGCCAGCGACCGCCGTGATGCGCTGAGAGCACTGCTGCAGGTGAAGAACGGCGCACCTGTTGAAATGCTGCACCAGCTGGTGGCGGAAGATTCCGTGCTGCGAAATGATGCACTGCACGCACTGGTGATCAGCAACGCCCCGTCTACAGCCAGCGTGTTGTTGGACCAATATACAGAATTCGCACAAGACGATAAACGGGACGCCATCAGTGTGCTGGCGACTCGCCGCGGTTTTGCCGAAGCAATGCTGACGGCTATCGACAACGGTCGTATAAATCGTGCCGACGTATCGGCCTTCGCGCTGCAGCAACTGCGGGCCTTCAAGAATCCGGAACTACAACTGCGAATTCAGCAACTGTGGGCTGATGACGCGCAGCGGCTGAAGAAGTCGGACGAGATCGCCCAGTACACGAAACTGATGTCTACTGATTACCTTGCCAACGGGAATGTCAGCGCGGGGCGGCTTGTGTTCCAGCGGACGTGCGCGAAGTGCCACACGCTGTTTGGCGAGGGAGGCACGATCGCTCCCGATCTGACCGGTTCCGGAAGAAAGAAGACGGACTATATCCTCAGCAACCTGATCGATCCCAGCGCCGAGATCGACCGGGCTTATCGGCTGACAACGGTGCTCACGACGGATGGACGTCTGCTGAGCGGATTTATGGTACAGCAGGACGACACGTGGCTGGTCGTCCGTACTCAGGACGCCCGGATCCGAGTGGCGATGAAAGAAGTCGAAGAACTCAGCACGTCAAACACGTCGATGATGCCGGAAGGAATGCTCCGCGACTTTACCGATCACCAGGTACGAGACCTGCTCGTTTACCTGGGCCATGCAGAACAGGTTCCGCTTCCGGATACGGCAGTCAGCAATTGACCATTCCATCACCTTTGTGTCATCGGCTGATGTCCTTCGTGAAACTGTCTGCAATGTTCGATGTCATGACTCATAAAAATCGGTTCTATCCGTCAACGGTGTGCTCCGCTGTAATACCCGGCTGCTGTCTGGTTTTGCTGTTTGCATGCCCACAGTGCGTTGCAGACAAGACTCCTCCCGCTGCAAGTGTCGTCGACCGGATGTTCATTGCCGTACACGACGGCACTGAGCAAAAGTATGTCGTGATAACGCCTGAGGGTCTCATACCCGGTCAGCCCGTATCAGTCATAATTGCACTGCATGGACATGGTTCAGATCGCTGGCAGTTCGTCCGTCAGCCGCGTGGCGAATGCCGTGCCACACGAGACGTCGCCGCGACCTATGGGATGTTGCTCGTTTCTCCCGACTACCGGGCAAAAACATCCTGGATGGGCCCGGCCGCAGAAGCAGACGTCGTACAGATCATCAGAGCTCTGAAGCAGCAGTTTGATGTGTCCCACGTCATCATTTGCGGCGGATCGATGGGGGGAACGGCCGCTCTGACGTTTGCTGCCCTGCATCCGGAACTGATCGACGGCGTCGTTTCTCTGAACGGAACGGCCAATCTTGTTGAATACGAAGGTTTTCAGGGCGCCATTACTGCCTCGTATGGCGGCTCAAAGAAGGAAGTCCCCGAAGAGTATCGCAAACGCAGTGCAGAGTTCTCTCCGGAGAAATTCTCGATGCCACTGGCCGCAACAACAGGCGGCCGGGACAACGTCGTACCCGCTGACAGTGTTCTGCGGCTTGTCAGCAGAATTGCCGGACGCAACCCCAATGTGCTCAGCATCCACCGACCAGACGGGGGTCACAGCACCAATTACACAGACACGAAGCAGGCACTGGAGTTTGTCATCGCCGCCAGAGTCCTGTCGCCAGCCGCGAACCGTTGAAGTTGTGATTTATGTCTTGCTCCCGGGTTCCGGCCTGAGAGCACTTATCCTGGAAGTTTCGCATCGGCGCACAGCATGGGCTTGTTGTGCACGGCGAAGCCGCGCTTTGCGGAAATGTGGTCCCATGTTCCCTTTTGAGAGCAGGGTTCCGGCAGTCCGGTCATCTTCCGAGCCGCAGCTGGAATCCGCCGCGGCCGGTGCCGCCTATTTGAACTGCATCGAATACACGTCCGCATTCCTGATTGTGAAACGCAGTCGGATGATGCCCTCATCCAGCGCCGGCTTCTGTTCCCAGACAACCGGAGCATCCACCGCATCACCGCTTAGTGTTCCTGACCTGCCAATGACCTGCCCAGCGTTATCCAACACTTCTACTGTTAACGCACCACCCGCGTTCACCACGTAGTTCAACAATAACCGTTGCCCTTTGTATCGCAGTGGTTTCGTCAACACGTTACCGCCGCCAATACCTCCGCGCAGAGCAACAAATCCATCCACACGGTACACAAATCGCCGAACTCGTCCGGGAGTACTTTCGTAATAGTTCTCTGTGCCGTATACAGAAATTTCATTCGGTTTGCCGGGCAGCTGAAACATGCCCCAGACCATATAGTTGCTGCGATTGTGGTTGCGATCCCTGGGGGCCGTGCGAGGAATAACAGCCTCAGCATAACGCTGGAACAGAACTCCGTCTCGACTGGTCATCAGGATCGGCTCAACCTGCTGGCTCTTCGGTTCGTATCGAGTGGGAAACCCAACGAACAGATGCGGCGCTCGAAAGTACTTCTGGATGGCATTGGTGTACAGATGCTCGTTGGGCGTCCCTTCAGAATATGTCAGGTCCGCTTCGTTTTCCCAATGCATGAAATCCTTCGACGTAGCCGTGCGAATCGCGCGAACTCCGTCGCCGAAGTAACGCCAGTACGCTCGGTATTCGCCACGATCCGTATCCCAGAACGCGAGGTTTTGCGAATCAAAGGCCCCATTCGTAATCACGGGCTTTTCCTGACCCAGCGTCCAGTGCACACAGTCGGGTGATGTAAAAGGCACCAGCCCGCCACCAAAGCTGCCGACACCACCAAACGCTTTGTAATTCTCCTCTGCAGGAGCTGCCGGATTGGCGTCACGAAACGCTGTGAAGTTGTGCGTTCCCGGCCCCAGCCAGACGATATTGTTGTCTTTCGAACCGTTCCATTCGAACAGGCCAAGATTCGGTTTTGTCCAGTGAATGCCGTCTTTGCTTTCGGCGTAACAGGTGACTTCTTTGTGAACGGCCTTCATCTTTTCGTCGTGCCGCCAGCCTCGATAAATCATGCGGTACGTGCCGCCGTCCTGAAACACGGTGTAATAGCCACTCGTGTTGCCTTCCCATGGCTCACCCGTTTCCAGGACAACTTCCTGCGGTTCCGGACGAATCAACTGCCGACCAACGTCTCCATCCATGCCGCTAATCAGGTGACTGTCAACGAATAATTCCAGTCGGTTAACGATATCGATCGGTTCCGCACCGACGGCTATTGTGGACACTGTGACCTGTAGGAACATCGTCACGGTTACAATCAACCTGATGTAAATCGCCATGTTATGCCATTCTGTCTGATGGAACGTCGAAACAGAGGATAGAGAAAAAGAAAGCCCGATCTCGAAACCAGGCCTTGTTTGTCCCGTGTTCCGCCCGGGGAAATCCGAAGCGTGAAACATGCGGACTGGAATCCTGGAAGCTGGGAGTCAAACTGTACATGTCTGAATTCCAGGAGATCATACAGTGTTCCATGACCGAAACGCAGGGGCGCCGTAAAACGAATGGTAAGTTCACCCATGAATATCCCGTTGGCTCTGTCTATTCTGGTACCCGTTATTGCTTCGTTCGCCGTTAGCGGCGATGAACAGCCCATGGGCAGCGTGCGTCTGAATCGCCAGGACCAGCCGGAGTCCGTCGGCAATCTGACAGTCGCCTCGAACTTTGAAGGAGCATCGGTTGCTGACGTAACTATTGATCAGGCCATGCGTTCCATCAACTTCATGCCCGGCGGCAATCCTGAACGCGGCTGGCCGTGCTGGTGGTACTTTCGCATTGACGGGATAGATCCTGGTGAAACCATCACGCTGAAACTGCAAGGATCAACGGCCACCGTCGGCCAACAAAAACCGCTGGCGGCGTCATGGGCGACGCCAAAGCAGGCGACATGGTCCGCCGACGGCACGACATGGCTGCACACTGACAACGGAGATCGTGAGGATGAATGGATGGTCTACACGCTTCAGCCCGATGCCCCATCCGTATATGTCGCCTGGGGGCCGCCTTACACACCAGCAACGGCTGCCAAGTTCGTTCAGGCAATCGGCAAAGCATCACCGTATGCAGAAGCCACCGAACTTTGTCGTTCACGTGCAGGTCGCTCAGTACCGCTGCTGCATGTGCGAGAAGGACAACGGTCCACTGAAGAGCGATTCGGCGTTTGGGTACAGGCTCGACAGCATGCGTGGGAAAGCGGTTCAAGCTGGGTGGCGCAGGGCTTTGCAGAATGGATTGTGAGCGACGATACGGATGCCGCATGGCTGCGACGGCATGCTGAGATCTATATCGTCCCTGTGATGGATGTCGACAACACAGCAACCGGCAACGGCGGTAAGAACGCATTACCTCACGATCACAATCGGGACTGGTCATCAAATCCACATTGGAACGAAGTCCAGGCCGCTCAGCGGATGGTGAGCGAACTAATCGATGACGGTCGCATGGATGTGTTTCTCGATCTGCACAACCCGGCACCGGGTGATCCCAGCTTCTTCTACATTCTTCCTCAGGAAATGCTGAAAGAGCCCATGATCAGCCTGCGTGACCGTTTCATCGACCTCGCATATGCTCGGATCAGCAGGATCAAGCCGCTGATCCCGATGAGTAACAAACCCAAGGTGACTGGCGCCGGATATCATCCGCTCTGGCGGCAAATCAGTTCCAATTGGGTCTGTATGAAAGGTAATCCGCACACTGTCAGCCTGTGCCTTGAAACGATCTGGAACTATAAGAACAGCACGACCGAAGGCTATCGAGCCGTCGGGGCTAACCTGGCGACCGCCGTGGGCGAATACCTGGCCGAACGTCCCGCCCGCAATTGACTCTTTTCGTCGCTGACGAGTGCCATGCCTTCCGGGGTCGAGTAGACTTCCGTTTGGCGACAGAGTCGCCATCATCCCTGTCTGACGTGCCACTGCGGTGCGTTCGCCTGCTGCGTCGCAAAAATAACTAACCAAGTTACTCACATGAAAACTATCCTGATTATTCTTCCGCTGCTGTTGTTTTCCATTGGAAATCTGAGTGCCGATGAACGTCCCAACATCGTCTTTTTCTTTGCCGATGATCAAACTATCAGCACGATCAGCTGCTATGGCAACTCTGTCGTTAAGACACCGAACCTCGATTCCCTCGCGGCTCGTGGCACGCGATTCGAAAACGCCTTCGTCAGTCATTCGATCTGCTGGGTGAGTCGCACCACGATTCTGACTGGACTGATCGGTCGTAGTTATGGCACGTCCGCCAACGCCGACCAGGCACGACCCGATGCTGTTGAAACGCTGCACCCGGACATCCTGCGCGAGAACGGCTACCGCACCGGTTACTTCGGGAAATGGCATGCCAAGATGCCCAGGGGTTACCGCAAAGAAGATCATTTTGACGAATTCGAAGCGATCGGACGGAACCCATTTTACAAGAAACAACCCGATGGCAGTCTGCGACACGAAACAGAATTGATCGTCGATCGTGGGATCAAGTTCCTGAAGAACCAGCCAAAAGACAAACCTTTCGCACTGAACTTGTGGTTCAATGCCTGCCACGCCGAAGACAGCGATCGTCGCCCGGGCATTGGCGCGTTTCCGTGGCCCCGAGCGGTCGACGGAATGTATGACGACGTGCAAATCGCCCCGCCGCGACTAAACGATCCGGCGATCTTTGACGGGCTGCCTGACTTTCTGAAAACGACCATCAACCGCGAACGTTTCTTCTGGCGGTGGAACACCGATCAGAGATATTTGACGAATATGCGAGCCTATTACCGCATGGTCAGCGGCATCGATGGTGCCATTGGTCGATTCATGAGTGCGCTGGAAGAAGCGGGACTGGCTGACAATACGATCATCGTCTATTCCGCCGACAACGGTTATCACATGGGTAATCGGGGCCTGGCGGGGAAGTGGTCACATTTTGAGGAATCACTGCGAGTACCTCTGATTGTGGCGGATCCGCGCGTCCCGGAATCTCAGCGCGGCCAGGTTACTGATGCACTGGCGTTGAACCTTGACCTGCCAGCCACATTTCTTGACTGGGCGGGCATCGACATCCCCGATCGATATCAGGGCCACAGCCTGCAACCCGTCGTTGCAACCGGCAAGCCTGCGGACTGGCGGACAGAAACCTTCCATGAACACTTTGCCGTTCGCACTCGTATCCCGGCCTTCGAAGGGCTCAGAAACGAACGGTTCAAATACGTTCGCTACTTCGATCACGGCAACCGTGAATTCCTGCACGACCTGAAGAATGACCCCGACGAGCTGATTAATCTCGCAGACGATCCCCGGCACTTGGATACCCTGAAAGCCATGCGAAACCGAACGACATCGCGTGTGAACGAAGTCGGCGGGCCGCTTGATCCGCTGCAGGCTAAATTCACAGCTTCCACCGTTCCTCACCCCGAGGCATCCGCAGCAGTTGGCTCAAGACCTGACAAAGACGGATTCGTTCGCGTTTTTGATGGCAAGTCGCTGCGGCGCTGGACGGGCGATACGAAGTACTGGTCGGTCGAAGACGGAGCGCTCACCGGCGTGACGGACGGCTCGCTGAAGACGAATCGTTTCATTACCTGGAAAGATTCTACGATCCGCAATTTCGATCTGCGAGTTAAGGTGAAAGTGACTGCCGGAGGCAACAGCGGCATTCAGTATCGAGGCACATCACGGCCTGATCTGGGACTCGACATCGTCACAGGTTACCAGTGCGACGTTGTCGCAAACACGCCGCAGTACAATGGCATGCTGTATGAAGAAAAAGGCCGACGAATCCTGTCGCATACCGGCGAGAAAGTCATCATCGACCCGGCCGGACAGCCATGGGTTGTCGGTCAGATGCCGGTGAAAGAATTTGCCCCCGACGAGTGGCACGATTTTCGTGTGCTGGTACGAGGAAATCATCACCAGCACTGGATCGACGGACACCAGACCGCAGACCTGATCGATCTGGATGAAGCCGGCCGAGTCCTGGAAGGCGTACTGGCCGTGCAGGTTCACGTAGGTCCGGCGATGAAGATTCAGTACCAGGACTTCCGAATCAAACACCTGCCCGACAGTCTGCCACTGCAAACAGCAGCAGACCATCCCATTCCAAAGGAAGCATACGGCGTGCGACCTCAGGGACGCCTGCCAAAGGGCTGGAAAGCGCCGGTATACGGTCAGAAGTGATTGCGCAGCGGAATTCCTGACTGAATTTCACTGCAGTGAAGCGACTTTCTCCACCGTTCAGCTGCAAAACTGCTTTTCAGAACCGCCGGACATCCGTGCGATTCGCACTCACCGGCGTTCACTGCCACGCTGCCGTTGGTCAGGCGAACAGTTCGGACACAACTTTGCCACCTTCCGGACCGGTCAGGCGGTGGTCGCGGCCTTCGTGCCAGTATTTCAGGTCGTTGGCTGGCAGGCCGAGTGCGTGCAGAATCGTTGCGTGCAGGTCTCGGAAATGGACCTTGCCTTCAACAGCTCTGTCGCCGGTGTTGCTCGTCTTTCCGTGAACATACCCGTTCTTAACGCCACCACCGGCCAGCCAGAATGTGAAACCGCGTGCATTGTGGCCGGTTTCGTCTTTGCCGTCGTCCGGCGTCAGACCTGGTCGGCCAAACTCGCCACCACACACAACCAGAGTGTCTTCCAGCAGACCACGCTGATCCAGATCCTCCAGCAACGCGGCTGTCGGCGCATCGACGGTATCGCAGTTGGCCTTCAGGTCGCGGCGATGATTTTTATGCTGATCCCAGCCGCCATGATTGACTTCGATAAATCGCACTCCGGCTTCTGCGAAGCGTCGGGCCAGCAGACACTGCCGGCCGAAATCCGTAGGACGACACGTGCCGATCTTAAGTTTCTTACCGACACGATACTTTTTCAGTGTTTCCGGCGACTCATCAGATAGATCCAGCAGAGCTGGCGCCGATGCCTGCATGCGGAAACCAAGCTCCATTGACTGAATCACGCTGTCCAGTTTGTCATCGCCGGGGCGTCGCTGCAGATGCTGTCGGTTCAGCGACTGCACAAAGTCCAGTTGTCTGCGTTTGGCAGTCAGCGGCAGGTGCTCGCTCACCACATTGCGGATCGTCGCCACCGACATGTCTTCGCCGTTCACACCAATCGGCGTGCCGTTGTAAATCGAAGGCAGAAAAGCACTGGAATAGATCGAACTCTTGGACGTGTTCAGGCTGATGAATCCGGGCAAATTCTGGTTCTCAGTCCCCAGTCCGTAGTTGATCCACGAACCCAGGCTGGGCCGTTTGCGCAGACGTTCGCCGGTGTGCAGTTGCAGAAACGACTGAGCGTGAATGCCGGTATCCGCGTACATGCCGTTGATAACGCACAGCTTGTCCGCATGTCCGGCGGTTTCAGGCAGCAGTTCCGAAATCCACAGGCCGCTGTCTCCATGCTGGCGAAATCGAACAACAGAACCCGGATGCTTCTTCTTACCCGTCTGCGGTTTGTAGTCGAACGTGTCCATCTGAGCCGGACCGCCACTCATGCACAAAAAGATGACTCGTTTCGCGCGCGCCGCCAGCGGTGGTGTTTGAGCAGCGAGACCAGCGGACGTCGCGGTGGAAGCCTGCTGGGCGCACAGACCCTGCAAAGCAAGAAAGCCAAAACCGCAGGACGCCGACTGCAGCATGCTGCGCCGTGAATGATTCATGATTGACATTGATTAGTCCACGTACCGGAATTCATTCGTGACCAGGAGCGCATGGCACAAACTGCTCCACGCTTTTTCTTCAGATTCCAAATCGTTCTGTGTCAATCGCAGATACTCGTCGGCATTTTCAATTTCTTCCGACGTGGCCTCACGGGCAAACACCTGCTGCCACGCAAAGTGCAGCCGAACTTTTTGATCTTCTGCTTTCTTCGTCACATTGGCAGCCAGACGTTCAGCCTGCTCGATCACAAACGGATTATTGTAAAGGTGCAGCGCCTGATTCGGAACGGTGCTGATGTTGCGCTGCCCCGTGACAGCCGTAAAGTCAGGCAGATCAAAGGCTGCCAGTTCCGGCGGCGGTGAACTTCGCAGATAGCACAGATACACGCTGCGATGATTGCTGGGCTGATGCAGATTGCCGGCAAGATTCACCAGAATATCACGATGCCGAATGATTGAACCGTCCGCCGCGGTGAGGTCCAGCTGTCCGCTGACTCTCAGCATGCTGTCGCGCAGTGATTCCGCGTCCAGTCGGCGGCGATTGTGCCGGGTCAGCAACAGATTGCCGGAATCCGCTTCCGTCAACGTCTCGTCGGCATCACTGCTCAGCTGATAAGTCCGACTCAGCACAATGTTTCGAATCATTCGCTTCACGGACCACTGTTCGTCGACAAAGCGAATCGCCAGATGATCCAGCAGTTTCGGATGCGTCGGTCGTTCGCCGTAGACGCCGAAGTCATTCGGTGTCCTGACGATTCCAGCACCGAACAGGTGCTGCCAGATACGGTTGGCCATCACACGTGCGGTCAACGGATGGTCGCCGCGAGTCAGCCACTGCGCCAATTCCATGCGTCCACTTTGCTTGGGGGCAACCTCGATTGAATCATCCGATTCGAACCTGCACGCGGTCAGAAATCCTCGCGGCACGGCGTCGCCAAGTTTCTTTGCGTCACCTTTGATATTCAGGTTGCAGTCCGCCGGCGTCTTTCCGTCACGGACTCCCATTGCCAGAGGCGTTCCAACCGGCCATTTGGATTTCGGAATTGGTTTTGGCTTTCCAGTGTTCGATTCAGGTACCAGAACGGTTTCGACAAAGCCTTCCGGTGGCGGAACATTGGCCGCAGCCTTCAGTACATGCAGATCCGTTTTCGGAGCCGTCAGTCCTTCGTGGGCCGCTGTCCCCCACATGGTTTCAGAACTGGTGAAGATTCCGGCCAGCGCGTAATAATCACGAGCAGGCACAGGATCGAATTTGTGGTCGTGACACCTGGCACACGCGACGCTAATGCCCATCACTCCGCTGCCGATCACATCAATCTGATCGGCGACAACGTCCATATCAAAATTAGTATTCATCGCCTTGGCCGGTTTGGCCGCCATGGCCAGAAATCCGGTGGCCACCAGATGCCCGTCGCGCTGCTGGTCAGAATCCGCCGGCAGCAGGTCACCGGCGATCTGTTCTGTCAGAAATCGATCATACGGCGTATCGGAATTGAACGCGGCGATCACGTAGTCGCGATACCGCCACGCATGAGGAAACGTTGGATTGCGGCCGAGACCGTCATTGCCGTTTGATTCTCCGTAGCGGGCGACATCCAGCCCGTGTCGACCCCAGCGTTCGCCAAACTGCGGACTTGCCAGCAGGTCGTCGACGAGTCGCTCGACCGCAGCGTCTCCGACGTGATCATGATCAGCCACAAATCGTTCAACGTCTTCGAATGACGGCGGAAGACCGATCAGATCAATGTGTAAACGACAAATAAGTGTCCGGGGATCGGCATCGTTCGCTGGCTGCAACCCCGCAGCCTCAATCTTCGCCAGCACAAAACTATCCAGAGAGTCGCGTGCCCACGAGGTGTTCTGCACGTTCGGTATCGGTGAGTTTTTCGGTGACTCAAATGCCCACAACGATTCCGGATCATGAATGACCGCTGTCTGGGCCTCAGCTTCCGACGTAGCAGGGTACGGTGCACCGCGTCTGACCCATTCCACAAAATCGTTGACGACGGCTTCCGACAAAGGCTCCTCAGGAGGCATCTCAACGCCGTCGTACCGCAGCGACTGAATGAGTAAACTTTCATCAGGCTTGCCGGCAATGAACGGAGTCCCGGCTTCTCCGCCCTTCAGCAGACCATCACGACTGTCCAGCAGCAACTTGCCTCCGACTTCCTTCGCATCCGCGGAATGACATTCGTAACAATGCTTCGCCAGGGCCGGACGAATTTTCGTTTCGAAGAACTGAGTGTCGGCCGACGACAACGCAGACTCATCACCGGCGCACGCAGCATTCAGGATGGAGGCGGTCAGCAGAACAGGAATTGTGAAGCGAAGAAAATTCATGGCGCGATCGCGCTGAAGGCAGGCAAGTGTGCAGAATGACATTATCACCGAAAAGAGAACCGAATGTAAAGATACTACTTCTGCGGTTTCCTGACACAGCGTTTTCCGCCGAATGCCCCACTTACAACCCGTAAACGCCGTCGTTTCGTTTCATCGAATTTGATTGTGGTCGCGCTGCATTTGAGTGTGCCTTCCGATATTGTGAACGTTGCAGAATGATGCGAGATCCCGGGAAACACAGCGAACGCCAAGTCTGTCGGCCGCAATAACTATGAAATGGACTGCAGAATGACACGAGTATTTGCTCGCTTTCCCGGTGCACGGCTCACGGGTAACGGAACGGTTCAATCGATCTGCCGCCTTGCAGTGATTGCTGTGGCTGTGCTGAGTCCAGAACTGGTTGATCTCGTGGGCGCCGGCGATGAAGTGCTGGCGAATAAAACCGCCTCAGTGCCTCACGTAGTGTTCGTCATCGGTGAACGCGGATACAAGACTGCCGAAACCCTGCCGTTGTTTGCGGACCAGGAATTGGTGCCGCATGGATTCCGGTGCAGTTTCGTCACCGCCGACCCGAAGAACGCCAATCACTTTCCCGGTCTGGAGCTGGTAGAGCAGGCAGATATCGTATTCCTGAGCGTGCGACGTCGAACGTTGACGGACAAGCAACTGGGAATCATTCAAGCTCATCTGAAGGCCGGCAAGCCATTAATTGCGATTCGCACGTCGAGTCACGCATTCGCGCTGAGCAATGGGGAACCACCTGCCGGACACGTGGAATGGAAGAACTTCGATCGTGAAGTGCTGGGCGGTCATTACGAAGGTGACCTTGGAAACAACGGCGGCACTAGCGTCACAACAGAACTTCGGGCCGAACAGCATCCGATTATGACAGGAATCCGTCGCAAATCATTCCACAGCCAGGCAACGTTGTATCGCTCCTCGGAACTCGGATCGAAAACGAGTGTCATCCTGCGAGGTATCACGCGTATCGACGGTCAACCGGTCGAAGTGCCCATTGCGTGGACCAACCATTACGGTCAGTCTCGCATATTCTATACGTCACTCGGACACGGCACCGACTTCGCTCAGCCAACATTCACGGGGATGCTGATCAATTCGGTGCGCTGGTGCCTGGATCTGCCGATGGTCGGTCAGACTGTGGCGGGCTCAGGAAGAACGGCAGACATGTCGCCAGCAGCGCGGAATAAGTACAAAGCCGGTCTGGCGGACAGCAAGGAAGTTGAAAAAGTGATTCGTGAATTCGCCGGCCGAGGCGAAGTGGGCGACGACAGTGAACCCACCGCAGCCGCCGATGCGATGTCATTTTTTCAGGCGCATGAGGATTTTGAAATCGATCTGATCGCGTCGGAACCAACGATTGCGCAACCGTTGTTCATGAGTTGGGACCATCGCGGCCGAATGTGGATTGTGCAGTATCGGCAGTACCCCTTTCCCGCCGGCCTGAAGGTCGTGCGATACGACCAGTACCTGCGAGCCGTGTTTGACAAGGTACCACCTCCCCCCCCGAATCATTTCGTGGGCAAGGACATCATCACCGTGCTGGAAGACACAAACGGCGACGGCAGGTACGACAAATCCAAGGACGTGATCAAAGGATTGAATATCGCGACGTCGGTTGTCGTCGGTCGTGGCGGCATCTGGGTGCTGAATCCGCCGTATCTGCTGTTTTACCCGGATGCTGACGGCGACGATATTCCCGATGGCGACCCGGAGGTTCATCTTAGCGGTTTCGGACTCGAAGATACCCATTCCGTTGCGAACAGCCTGTCCTGGGGGCCGGACGGCTGGCTGTACGGCGCCAACGGCAGCACAACCACTGCGACGATCAATTCAGAAGCAACACGCAATGTCCACTTCAAAGGTCAGTGCATCTGGCGTTACCACCCAGTGACGAAAGTCTTCGAAGTCTATGCCGAAGGCGGCGGGAACACCTTCAGTATTGAGCATGATTCAAAGGGGCGCATCTTTTCAGGCACGAACAACGGGGCCACTCGCGGGATGCATTATGCCCAGGGTGGTTACGCGAAAAAGAACTGGGGCAAACACGGACCGCTCACGAACCCCTACGCGTTCGGCTATTACCAGCACATGCGGCATGAGGGAGACAACGACCGCTTTGCTCAGACCTTCGTCATCTACGAAGGCGGCCGGTTTCCGGAACGTTATCACCGCATGGTGATTGCCGCCAATGCTCTGCACAATCGTGTGTGGGGCAGTCGTCTGTTCACTGATACGTCGTCGTTTAAGACCGTTGACGTGCCTCCGCTTGTGGTCTCCAGCGATCGCTGGTTTCGACCGGTTGATGTTAAAGTGGGCCCGGATGGAGGCGTCTATCTGGCGGACTGGTACGACAGTCGGCTGACACACGTAGATCCTCGAGACAACTGGCATAAATCCAGCGGACGGATCTATCGCCTGCGCGGCAGCAACGCCAGACCGATCGCACCGTTCGATCTGACAATACTGTCAAACGAGGAACTGATCGAACAGTTCTCGCATCCGAATAAATGGTTTCGGCACAAAGCCGTACAGGTGCTCGGTGAACGAGCTGATTCGTCCGTCCTTCCGATGCTCAGGCAGATTGCGGCCAGCGCTGACGACTCGCGGTCGCTGGAAGCACTTTGGGCGCTCAATCTGTCGGGCGGGTTTGACGACGAGGTGGCAGGCCGACTGCTCGACCATACGGATCCGCACGTGCGTCGCTGGACAGTCCGTCTACTGGGCGATTCACGGGGAGTCACACCGCACGTGGGCAACAAACTGGCGCAACTTGCGGAAACAGAATCTGACCCGGAAGTCCGCTCGCAACTGGCTTCTTCTGCGAAGAGACTTTCTGCCACGCACGGTCTGGCCATTGTCCGGCAGCTGCTGGCGCGCGAAGAAGATCGGGACGACCTTCACATTCCGTTGCTGAATTGGTGGGCCATTGAAGCGAAGACGGAATCAGACCGTGGCGATGTGCTGGATCTGTTTCGTGAACCAGCGTTCTGGCGCCTGCCCATGGTCCGCGACGCAGTTCTGAAACGCGTCATGCAGCGGTATGCGATGGCAGGTGGAACGGACAATTTTATCACATGTGCACGGCTGTTGAAGCTGGCGCCCGGTTCTGATGAAACGCGCCTGCTGATGTCAGGGCTGCAGGCAGCGTTTCTCGGCCGACAAATCACAAACGTGCCGGAAGAATTGGCACAGGCGCTGTCCGACTATCAAAAAAGTCTCGGGGAATCCGACCTCGCGTTAGGCCTGCGGCTGGGCGACCAGGCGGCCATCGACCGCGCCATCCGTTTCGTATCAGACACCAAATCCGATCACGCTCAGCGGCTGCAGTACATCGAAATCCTGGGACAGATCAAACAGCCCGGAGTCGTTAAGCCGCTGCTGAATCTGCTGAATCGACCTGCGGACTACTCTGCCAAGCGAATCGGAATGCTGGCACTGGCAAACTACGACGATCCGGTCATCGGGCAGACCATCTGTCGTCGCTATCATTCGACTTTGCCGGATGAACTCGGCGTTCGCAGCACAGCGCAGCGAGTACTGGCGACACGAACATCGTGGGCACTTAGTCTGCTGGCCGAGGTCGAAGAATACCGTATTAAATCGCAGTCAATCCCGCTGGACGTCGTGCAGCAGATGTCGCTCCACGACAACGCGGACATAAAACAACTGATCGAAAAGCACTGGGGCCGAGTCCGCAGCACCACATCCGCAGAAAAGAAAGAGCAAATCGAACGCCTGAAGAATCTGCTGAAGCAGGACAGTGGAGACCGGTCTCGCGGCGAGCAGTTGTTCAAGAAGAACTGTGGCATCTGTCACACATTGTTCGGAGAAGGCGGTCGTACGGGGCCGAAACTCACAGGCTACGAAAGAACAAATCTGACATTCCTGTTACCGTCCATCGTCGATCCCAGCGCAGCGATTCGGGAAGAGTTCACGAATTTTCTGGTGTTGACCACCGATGGTCGTACGGTGACGGGACTAATCGACAAACAGGATCAGCGCACCGTCACGATGCGTCTGGTCAACAACGAAACAACGCTCATCAACCGCGATGATATTGAAGAATTGAAAGCACTGGACGTTTCCATCATGCCGGAAGGGCTGATGAAGAAACTGACAGATCAGGAAACGCGTGACCTGCTGGCATACGTCATCAGCAACGCCCCCAGCTAGACGTTGCCAACCGCCGGCGGATGCTGTCTTACGCCCCGGAATGACTTGCCATCGGATTCGTGAATACCACTCCGGTAGACCCTGGAATTCTCGTCAAGCCACAATACACCGGCCGCAGCGAGAATTTGTTTCCCGCACAAAGCGGCAGACGTATCTTCGTTGAGCGACTGTTCGACCTGTCGCGTGGGTGTTTACCGCAAGTCGCGGCTGGTTACCGCAAAAATGCCCGAGGGAGGACGGAACATTGTTTTTTCCTCACAACGTGAACAGAATAGCGTTCGCAGGAAGTGCGGCAATAAACAAATTTGCACAGGCACGTCAATCGACAGCGGGCTCGAGAAGAAAGCGGATCCGACATGAAGTCTGCTCCCGGCACACGCCAGCCATATCAATACACCCTCGCCGTGATGGTACTTGTCCTGACCCACATTCATGGCGTCTGCGCGATTGAACCATGGCGCCAAAACCCATGGTACTGGTCACATGATGACAAGCCGGTGCTGCTGCTTGGCGGAAGTGATGACGATAATTTATTTCAGTGGCCGCGGGAAAAACTAATTCCACAGCTGGACAGAATCGTCGCAGCAGGCGGCAATGTTATTCGAAACACGATGAGTGACCGCCAGGACAGCGGCTTCGAGGTGTATCCATTCCTGCAGCTGGAAAATGGAAAGTACGATCTGTCGCAGTGGAATCCGGAATACTGGCAACGGTTTGAAACTATGCTGACGGAAACCGCCCGCCGCGGTATTTTCGTTCAGATCGAAATCTGGGACCGCTTTGATTATACGGACGTGCGAGCTCACGATCCCGAGCGCTGGGCAAAGCATCCGTACTGTCCGACCAGCAACATCAATTACACGTTTCAGGAATCCGGCTTCGCCGGGCGATATCCAGCCCACCCGGGAGCCAATCGGCAGCCATTTTTCTTTACGACACCCAGGCAGCGCAACAACACAGTTGTGCTGCGGTATCAGGAGTCATTCGTCAACAAACTGCTTGACCATTCTTTGAAGTTTGACAACGTCCTGTACTGCATGGACAACGAAACGTCCGGTGACGCTGAGTGGGGCGAGTACTGGGCTCACCTGGTGCACCGCCGTTCTGGCCAGGTCAGCAAACGTGTTATGGTCACAGAGATGTGGGATGACTGGGACCTGAAGTCCAAACGCCATCGCCGTACGTTCGACCATCCAGAGCTGTACGGCTTTGTGGACGTATCACAGAACAACCAGAACAGCGGCCAGAAACACTGGGACAATTTCCTGTACGTCAGAAGATACCTCAGCCACCAGCCCCGCCCCATGAACACCACGAAAACTTACGGGGCCGATGGCAACAAGTTCAAGCACACCGACCAGGATGCGATTGAACGATTCTGGCGACATCTGCTGGCGGGAGCCGCATCGATTCGCTTTCACCGGCCTGACTCAGGACTGGGTATCAATGACAGGGCCGTTGCCTGTTTGCGGGCCGCTCGCCGTGTCGAAAAACTGGTACCCTTGTGGGATGTTGAACCGGCGAACGAACTGTTGAAAGACCGGTCGGGCAACGAAGTCTTTCTGGCCGCGACGACGCGGCAGGATGCACTCATCCTGTATTTTCCGGCCGCGAAGCACAAACAAAGTGTGACGTTGAACGTAGACAATCCGCAGGCGAATCGACAGATTGACTGGATCAATATCGACACCGGCAGCGTGGAACACAGTGGCACGACGATCGCGACAACTTTCGCGCCGCCTCAGGTCGGTAACTTTGCAGCAGTCCTCTGCCTTGAGCCCCGGGACGATGCAGACAATGAATAGACGCAGTTTCCCCCTGTCACACGCATCCGAAAACCCGAAGCGTGAGCGAGTGACTAGAAACGAAGCAATCTTAAAGACGGGCCTCGCTTTCCCGTCAAGCTACCAGGGGTTTTAGAACGACTTGCAGGCGGTCAGAAAACGAGCAGGAAGACACGTATGACAGAACACATCGAATCCTCAGCAGAAAGAGTCACAGGCGCCGACCGGGGGTTGAACGCAACACCTTCTGAGCGTGTTATGTCCGTTGACACGGTCCGCGGTCTGACCATCCTGCTGATGATCTTTGTGAACGATCTGGGTCCGGCCGCACCGACATGGATGCACCACATTCAGCCACCGGACGCGGACGGAATGACTCTGGCCGACATCGTGTTTCCTGCCTTCCTGTTTATTGTCGGCATCTCTATTCCGCTGGCCACAGAAAGAGCTCTGGCGGCAGGCAGGACACACATGCAGGTCCTGTCACATATACTGACTCGAACGATGGGTCTGTTAATCATGGGACTGATCGGACTAAACCAAAGCGGGGACGAAACCCTCGGTAATCCGTTGTGGGGCCTGGCTGCATATGTGGCCATTATCCTGGCATGGTCTGTGATTCCGCCCGAATCAGGACGACGACGCAATGTCTTCATCGCATTGAAGTCGTTGGGCGCAGCCAGCCTTATCATTCTGCTGATCATCTATCGCAATGCACCGGCGGCAACCGAAGTCATGTTCATTGGGCCTGTGGCAAACTGGATCTGGCTGCAAACTGGATGGTGGGGCATCCTGGGATTAATCGGATGGTCGTATCTCACAGCGTCGGTGATATATCTGCTGCTGCGCACTCGTCGTGAATGGCTGATGGGAGCGATGGCACTATTGTTTGTCAATTATCTTGTGTTCAGTGATGGAGGGTTCTTCACCCGAATCGCCGACAAGGTCTGGCTCGATCCGCTGCTGCCGCTGCTGCATCTTCTGGAAAATTCCATGGGGTATGTCGTCCGCTTCGTGGATTTGCGAAGTGCAACAGGCTCGCTGGCCGCGATCGTGGTCGCGGGAAGCCTGCTTGGAACAACGTTGTCAGGGCCGCAAAAGCTGAATGATCATGCAGCCAGAATCAAGTGGGCGGCTGTGTTTGTGCTGGGGCTGACTGTGTCAGGCCTGGTATTCGACAACTTCGCAGGCGTCAACAAGATTGCGGCAACACCGACATGGTGTCTGTGGTGTGCAGCGTTAACGTGCGGGGTGTGGACCGTTGTCTATTGGGTGATGGACGTTCGCGGCGCGGTCAGATGGTCGGTCATTGTACGACCGGCGGGAGCAAACCCGCTGATTGCGTATCTACTGCACCCGGTATTAATCTTCGTGATTTCGATCTGCAGTCTGTCGGATGAATTGCTCAGCTATAAAGACGCGCCCGACGCATCCGGGGCCATCATCGGGTCCATCGCGATGGCGCTAATCATATGCACCCTGACAGGACTCATCGCACGAGCAGGCCTGCGAGTCAGAATCTGACCGGGCTCAGCATTGCGGGCCGTGTTGTGCAGCGTTTCGCGGTCCGACAGCGACGTATTCAACCTTCAAGGTCTGATGGGCCATAAATTGCCCCGGCCACGAGGCATTAGAAGCGAATTGCGCAACTGAGCACGCAACGCCTGAAGACTTTCGGTGCAGGCAATCCACAGCCGATCCGACAGACAGACAGACAAATGCATTGATGAACTGTGCAGGCCCGTGATTTCGCAGACAACTTTTTCAATTCTCTGTGTTTCCGTGTCATATGTCCCCATTCGATACGTGTCACTGTTCAGGAGACAGACTTGAACAGGATTCCTGACACAAGAGCCAGCTTGCTGATCCGGGTGAAAGACCCATTTGATTGTGATGCATGGCTGGGCTTTTCCGACATCTATCGCCCCGTCATCTACAGAATGGCTCGTCGCCGAGGCCTGCAGAACGCAGACGCCCGGGATCGGACTCAGAAAGTCCTGACATCGGTTGCTGCAAAGATGGGTGACTGAGAATACGATCCTGAGCGAGGTCGCTTTCGGACATGACTGTGGACAGTGACTCGCAACGCAATTATTGATGGCCTGCGCAAGATCAAACCGGATATCGCTGGTGGTGACCGCGGTCTGGTGCAGCAGCTGAGTCGTCGGCACGCTTCCGATGAAACGACGCATCGCGAGATTCAGCAAGAACAGAAACAACAGTTGTCATACCGGATGGCTGAAAACATTCGCTCAGAGTTCGGGGAAACCAAATGGCTGACGTTCCGGCACTCATCCATAGAACTGGCCAACGTTGCAGATGTGGCCGATCAGCTGAAGTGCAGTGCTGGCTCAATCTATGCAGCTCGTTCACAGGTGATGCGCAGAATAAGGCAAGGCGTTTCAGAATTGGAAGCAGACCTCGGTTAATGCTGAAACAACACATTTTGAGCCCGAGCAACTGCAGCGTTTCCTTAACGCCGACCTGTCAGAAGCTGAACAGCATGCCACGGAAAGACATCTGAAAGCCTGCAACGAATGTCGCCAGCAGCCTCATCACTCTGCAGCTGATCCGGTATGGTGAGAAGACGTAAGTGATTTTCTGAATGATGATGAATTTGAAATCAACGGTAAGAGCGACAACACTGTTGGGTCCACGGCAATCATGTCTCAGGCCCGGCAATCTACAGCTGATGACGCAGACGCCGCGTCCGACAGAGGGAAAAGCAGCAGGACCGGATCATCAATCGCCACATCAAATTACTTCTGCGGATGCATTTGAACGCCACAAAACGATGTTTGAGCCGGTTGTTCCGACCGATGTATTCCCCGCAACCGAATCAGAGACTGCGGCCGGCTTCTGATCCTGCGATCAAAGACACAGATAAGGTCTTTCATGTCTGTCGCGGCGTCCCAGTGAATTAACGGCATCCGGTGCTTCCACGACAGGAATTGTATATGGTGCGGGCTGCCATTCTGTTGATTACCGTCTGGAGTCATATTCATGCGTTCACCTGCTCGCCCCCGCCGCAGATTTCTGAGACAGGCTCTGCTCAGTGCCGGAGCGGCTGCCTGTTCTGCTTCATCCTTCGGGCAGTCGGACGAATCGACGCAAATTGTGGATCAAGATCTCGCCGCCGCAATGGCAAAAGCCGAATTGTCGCTGCAGTTCCGGGGCGGCACTGTTGATGAGTGTCGGGCCTGGCAGAATATGTTTCAGTCGAAGCTGCACGACCTGATGGGCCATTCCACTCCGCCGGCAAGGTGGACGATCGTCGAAGAAGGCCAAACCGAATTCGACGACTACACGCGATCTGAGTTGTTGCTCACGGCAGATGGAGTGCCGTCATCGCCCGTGTACCTTCTGGTACCAAAGGGATTACCCCCCGGAAAGAAGGTACCCGCTGTATTGTGTGTCCATGGTCATGGACCGTTAGGCAACGATGCGGTTGTGGGCCGGCGTGAACAGGAAGGTGCAGGCGAGCATATCGATCAGCTGAATTATGATTACGGCGTACAGTTCGTAAAACGAGGCTACGTCGTCGCGGCACCGTGCATGATTCCCTTTGGCCGTCGAGTGAACAGTGCAGCCTATCGCGGCAAGGACCCGTGCGCCGTAACGTTCGTCCGCATGCAGGCGCTCGGCCAGCTGCCCATCACGGCCAACGTAAGAGATCTTCGCTGGTCAATAGACCTGCTGCAAAGTCGTCCGGAAGTAAGCGATAATACAATCGGTTGCGCGGGACTGTCGTATGGCGGACGAATGACGATGATGGTATCCGCCATCGACAAACGGATACGGGTAGCGGCCGTCAGTGGTGCGTTGAATCTGCTGCAGGAACGAATGACTGCGCGGCACAGCTGCGGGTCGCAGATCGTTCCGGGATTGCTCAGGTACGGCGACTATTCAGAGATCGGATCATTGATCGCACCTCGACCGTGCGTTTGGGAAACCGGTTTGAACGACAGCCTGATTGTGCCGCAGTGGGACGATGTATTTCGCAATCGTCTGCGTCGCGTGTACCAGGCAATGAATGCCGGCAGCAACCTGCACTTCGACCGCTTTGAAGGTGGACATGAATGGAGCGGAAGAACAGCGTTTCCGCTGTTCGACGAAGTGCTGAAATCCTGAGTCCCGGGTCGACTCGAATACCTTACTGCAGCAGACTGCGATCGAGTACGTCGCGAGCTTTCTGGAAATAGTCTTTCCACTCGATTTCCGGCGATTCGTTCTTCAGGCAGTCACGTACTTTCTGCAGCGTGTTACGAGCCATATGCGGGCACCGATTGCACGCACAGGTCTCGCCGGTTGAGGTCATGATTCCGGGAACAGGTACGAACCTGTGCTGCGGCGCCGACTTTTCGAAAGCGTGAATCATGGCGGATTCCGTCGCCACAAGGAACGTTGTCGGCTTTTCGGTGGACATCACGTGTCGCCGCATCTTTTCCGTGCCGCCGATGAAGTCAGTGATTTCAAGAATGTTCTGAGGACATTCAGGATGAGCGATCACAACGCTGCCCGGAGTATTTCTTTTGGCGCGGATTAAGTCCTGAATACTGAACACTTCGTGAACCATGCACGAACCCGGCCACAGAATCATTTTTCGGCCGGTGACTTCCATCAGATACCGGCCCAGATGCTGGTCCGGAACGAACAGAATTTCACGGTCCTGCGGCACCCGCTCAATGATATCCTGAGCATTGCCACTGGTGACAATCCAGTCGCACAGACTTTTTACAGCCGCTGACGTGTTAATGTAAGCGACCGTGTCAAACATGCGACCTTGTGTTCGCAGCTGTTCCTGGAACGCCGCCAGTTGATCCGCCGGACAGCTTTCTGCCAGTGAACATCCGGCCAGCGTATCGGGAATCAGCACGCGTTTTTCCGGACTCATAATCTTGGCTGATTCGCCCATAAAGTGAACGCCGGAAAACACGATCGTGGATGTTTCTACCTGCGTCGCGTCCCGTGCCAGCTTCAGGCTGTCACCGGTAAAATCAGCAATATCTTGGATATCGCCGTCCACATAGAAATGGGCCAGAATCGTCGCGTCCTTTTCCTTTTTCAACTCGTCAATTTCATCCATCAGATCCAGTGGATCTTCATACACTTCGTTTTGATCGGAATTAGTCACTGGCATCGACATTGCTTAACCTTGGCCTGAATCGGCGAGACGAGATTGGAACACGTGTGCAGAGCGTAGGTGACGGACGCACCTGGGCCGACATTATGACGTGATCTCAGCCATTGTCGACCAGCCGACGAACTCCCGCAGACGTCAGAAAGAACGACGCGTGGATTCCTGCGGAGCGGGCTTTTCCGTTGAAAGCTTGATCATCATCATTTTCCCGCAGTCATCGCACCGCTGCTCAAAACGGCTGGTGACCCGAGTGATGGCTCGTAGCTCGGGATTAGCCAGAGTCAGATTCCCCAGGGTGTCAAAAGCTATCGCTTTCGTTCCACGCGGAGCCCCTGCAAACACAGGCGGTTGTTGTAATCGAGACGCCGCTGGCTTCAACAGGACCGTCTTGCCGACTGCATCTTCGCATAATGCCACCAGAAACTTGTCCGGGTGATACACAAGACGAGTCGCAGTCGCTGGTACATAACCGACCGTCTCACGACTGCCGTCAACACCAACGGAAACGATCTTCCCGCTGTTGAGCAGCACACTGACAGTCGTTCCCAGAGCATTCACCACCAAATCTTTTGTTGTGTCAGACACACGAACGATTGTGGACAGAGTGCCGTCAGCCTCGACTTTGATAACGTCACCCGTCCTGCTGTTGCTTGTATATAAGCTACCATCAAAGGGACTGGCTCCAAGTCCAGCGGGCAAGAACGGTAACTGAGCAACTTCGTGCTGAACGCCGGCTTCCGTCATACGGACAATGCGGCCTGAACCCCGACTTGTCAGCAGAGCGTGAGCTCCCATCTGGGGAGAATCGACGACTCGGCACAAACCGTCCAGTTCACGACCAATCAGACTGGATTCTCCCCTGGCGTCGATCCGGAGCAGAACTCTGCCGACGCGGTCAGCAACCAGGGTGTCTCCAAAGTCAGTCAGCGTCACATCGACCGGATCCACGACGCGAAGAGGAAGTCGCTCGATGACGGGTCGTGAGCGAAGCGTGATGGGGAGATGTTTGTGTTGATGTAAGTCTTCACCGAGCGTACCGCCGGAAATCACCAGTGTGGCGATAATCATCAGCGTTCCCGGCGGAAGACGACACAACATTCCAATCCCCATATCAATGCAAGTCCTGCTCTGATGCTGATCAAACAAGAAATTCAGCAGTCACAACGCCCCGAGGAGTCCAGCATTATCGCCGTGCATCCGTGTTTCGTCAACAATTCAATTGTAGAAACGAGAATTCCGCGGATAGTCCGGCGGTTTCGTGGAATCGGCTGATAAAAACCAAGATTCGACACAAACCTTTTTGTATAAATGCTTTATGACATTCCCTTAACTCAGCAATCCGCGAACATTGGGCAAAACCTGACCATGGTAAATGCTCACCGAGAACTGCAGATCAATCCACTCGCGGTCCGGGAAGAACAGGATTTGGCGCTTTCGAGCTGATAGACTGTCCCCCCGGTCAATTCTCACCGTATCTCGTCAACCGGCTCGTGCTGACAAACCAGACGTCGCGTTTCAGTGGAGTTCAAACATGCCCGTGTTCAGAGCGGCCTCCCTGCTGGTTCTCGTGCTGATCTCCAGCACGTTTGCCGAAGATTCGAAATTCAAGACCTCTGATTTCGAGTACTTCGAAAAACACATTCGTCCGCTACTCAGCAGGCGGTGCTACTCGTGCCATTCAGCCGACGCAAAGACTGTCCAGGGCGGCCTGCGTCTTGACTCATCTTCTGCACTGACAAAAGGCGGTGACAGCGGTGCTGCCATTCTTCCGGGAGCCCCCCAACAGAGTCTCTTGATTCAGACGTTGCACTACGAGGGCGACATTCAAATGCCCCCGAAAGGAAAATTGCCGGATGTTGAAATCGCATTACTGACAGAGTGGGTCAAACATGGAGCACCGTTTCCAGCTGATACGGATGCACCAGTTCGTGCGGACGGCGAAATCGATTTTGAGGCCGGGCGGCAGTTCTGGTCGTTTCAGCCAGTCTCAGAGCATACACCGCCAGCCGTCAGAGATACGTCGTGGCCACGGCGGCGCATCGATCATTTCCTGTTGGCCAAGATGGAGCAAAACAATCTTCAACCGTCAGCCGCAGCTGATCGGAAAACTCTGCTGCGGCGGCTTTCATTTAACCTGACAGGGCTGCCACCCACGCCAGCCGAGTTGGACGAATTTGTGAACGACGACAGCAACCAGGCGTATGCAAAACAGGTCGAACGTCTGCTGCAGTCACCGCATTTTGGAGAGCGTTGGGGACGTCTGTGGCTGGACTTTGCCCGATACACAGACACCACCGCGTCCTGGCTGTATTCGACCGGACAGGCGCATCTTTACCGTGACTGGGTTGTTCAGGCGTTTAACGATGACATGCCATACGACGACTTTGTGCGTCGCCAGCTGGCGACAGATCTGATGCCCGGCACAGGAGCAGACGATATTGCTGCGCTCGGATTTCTGGGGTTGAGCCCAAACTACTGGAAAGAATTGAAGCTCCCGGCAGAAATCATCAAAGTGATCGTGGCAGACGAATGGGAAGAACGCGTCGATGTTGTCTCGCGAACCTTTCTTGGACTGACCGTCGCGTGCGCCCGATGCCACGACCACAAGTTCGATCCCGTCAGCACGGAAGACTATTACGCGCTGGCCGGAGTGTTTGCCAGCTGCCGCATTTCTGAACGTCCGACAATCGACGAACGGCTTTTTGAACCGGTCAAAGCCGCACGGGCTGACGTTGCAAAGCTGGAAAAAGAACTGGCAGCGCTGCGGAAGAAAAAACCCGTCCCCGAAGAGCAAGTAAAGGAAACGCTCGGCAAGATCAGCAAGCTGAAATCAGCGACCCCAAATTATGACACTCCGATGGCCAGTGCGCTGATCGAGGAATCATTATTTGTTGAGCGAGCCGGCACACGAGCGGACGAAGGAACCAGGCTGGATTATCGCAGTGAACCTCGTGACCTGAACGTCTTCATTCGAGGCAACCCGAACCGACTCGGGAAAGTCGTGCCGCGCAGGTTTCTGCAGGTTCTGTCACCATCTGACCCGCCCCGGTTTACAGACGGCAGCGGCCGACTGGAACTTGCTGAATCCATCGTCGGTCCGGCAGCGCCGTTAACCGCGAGAGTCATCGTCAATCGGATGTGGGCCGCACATTTCGGGCAGGGTCTTGTCGCCACACCCAGCAATTTCGGACAACTCGGCGAGCAACCGACGCACCCGAAATTGCTGGATGATCTTGCCGCGCGGTTCATTGCGAACGGCTGGTCGCTGAAGACGCTGCATCGTGAAATCGTCATGTCGGCAGCGTACCGGCAAGCCAGTTCAAGCCTGCCGTCGTCAGACCCTGAGAACAAATTCCTGGCCCGCATGAATCGCCGTCGCCTGGACGTGGAACCATGGCGCGACGCAATCCTGCAGGTATCCGGTCAACTGGATCTGACTGCGGGTGGATCATCGGTTGCGCTGGACGATCCGAACAATGTGCGTCGAACCATCTACAGCACAATCCATCGCCGCGAAATGTCAACGATGCTGTTAACCCACGACTTTCCTGACCCGACGTCGCACAGCCCTCAGCGTGTCAGCACGACGACATCGTTGCAGGGGCTGTACGCGCTGAACGGCCCGCTACTGGAAAAACAGGCGTCAGCGCTGGCCGCAAGGCTGGCCGCCCGGTTTCCGGAAAACGACGGCAATCGCATTGCGCTGGCCTATTCTCTGCTGTATTGCCGTCAGCCGACGCCGGCAGAACTGGATCTCGGCCTGCAGTATCTGGGAGCCTGCGAGAAAGAACAGCGGGCGGCCGTCTGGCAACAGTATGCCCACGTCCTGCTTGTCGCTAACGAATTTCTGTTCGTGGACTGACAAAACTACGGCGACCTGTCGCCTTGCCGGATTTTCCGTTAACGCCCGCCCGCACGATTGCAGAGAGTAAATAAATACATCACACTACGGGTGATGTATAAACCTGCATGAGGCACGCTTTAACCACTGGCAATGAAGCCGGAGTTCGCCAAGGTATCGCGAGTCGCCGTCATGAGTCGTGCTTCCGAAATCCGTAGCAGCATAGGATCAGATTCACGCGAAGAATTTGCGCAGGATCTGCGACACCGCGCCAGACAGGCAGCCGCAGCGTCAGTACACCATGCACAACTCGCGCAGCAATATATGGACCTGTCGCTGAAGTTCGATCACCTGGCAGAACAGTCAGCATCTGCCGATATTGCCCAACTGAGACAGACTCTCGCATCATTGGACGCTTGCGTACCGACCCCGTCTGCCATTTCGGTGACACCAGGCTCCGTAGGGCCGTTTGTGACCGCGAGCACCGCGAAATCAAGCTCCGGCACCAATACCAACGCCGAGTCCTCAACCGTCCCCGATCTGCGCGACACAGATGGGCAGAGAAATTCGATCGCGGACGACACGTCTGTAAGACGAAGAAGACGCATCTCGACACGTCGCTTTGTAGAACGAGTTCGATACGCAAAACGTGCGGCTTCAAGACGAATCCGGGTGCGCGCAAGGAAGTCCGACCTAAGGCCAAAACAGAGGACGGCAGCAGAAGAGTTAACAAAAGGCGGCACCTCGATTGTGACGACTCTCGGTCTGTTTGCACTCAGCCTGTTCATATTGCGGACGATCTCGTGGCAGCTGGAGGAAATCGTTCCGTTGAACCCAATCGTCGCAGCCTTCGCAACGGACGCAGAACCGGTCGAACAAGCACAGCCTGTGGAACCGCCGGAAGAAGAACTGGGCGATCAAACGGAACAGAAAATTGAAGAGCCCGTCGAGAAACCGGAAGAAGCCCCATCCGAACCGGTGTCGGCACAGAAGCCCATGGAAGAACCGGTCGTGGCGGAAACGGAATCGGCCAGCGATGCAGAAATGACGGAGGCCTCCGAGCCGGAAACGGAGGTCTCGGCGGCAACAGATGTTACAACAGCGTCCGTCAACAACCGTAGTGACGCGGGTCGCAAAGTCCTGCTGCAGAAGTACGGCGGATCCCAGGCCAGCGAGTCAGCAGTACGTCAGGGTCTGGAATGGATGGCGTCTGTACAGCATGCTCAGGGTTGGTGGGATTTCGGCAGTGTCGGCCCCTCGGGAAATGCCGGCACCATCAACAATCCGATTGGCGGAACCGCCTACGCTTTGCTGCCGTTTCTGGCAGCCGGACATACTCACCGTGAAGGCGACTACCGGAAACCCGTAGCCGCGGGTCTGAATTATCTGACCAGCATTGGTATCAGCGTACCGGCGGGCTATGACCTGCGAGGCATGGTCAACAAGCAAAGCGAAGACAAAGCTCCGAACGAAGCCTACTACACTCACGGTGCCGCCACGCTGGCGTTGTGCGAAGCCTACGGCATGACAAAGGATCGCCGTCTGAAAAAAGCGGCGGAAGAAGCAGTGCGATTCATCGTAAATTCACAGGACCCCAGAGGCGGGGGCTGGCGGTACAACCCGCAGGAAGCCGGATCCACATCGGTCACCGTCGTTCAGTTGATGGCGTTGATGGCGGGTAAGAAATCCGGCATCAATGTCCCGGACAGTGTCTTCAAAGGAGTCATGCACTACCTGGACAGTGTGCAGGTCGATGGTGAAGGTCGCTACGGTTATGAAATTCAAAAGAAACAGTACACCGGCGCCAGAACGGCGATGGCATTGCTGTGTCGCATGTATCTGGGCTGGGAACGCGACGACGGCGACATGCGAGCGGGTATCGCCCTGCTGGACAAGGCCGGCCCGTACGAAAACCTCTATAGTTCATACTTCGCCACTCAAGTGATGAGGAACTGGGGAGGAGACGAATGGGACCGCTGGAACAGCCGTCTGCGCGACGATCTGATTGCCCGCCAGGCAACTCAAGGCCCGGCAAAAGGCAGCTGGAAACCTCGTACAGGCGCCATCCACGCCAAACAGGGCGGTCGCCTGCTGACCACCAGCCTGGCAATAATGACGCTTGAAGTCTATTACCGCTACAAACCACTTCTGTCGGATGAAGCCGGCACGATCCCGAAATCTCAATGACGCCGGATGGCGTCTGCGTGCAACTATTCATGACTGCGCCCATATTGCCGCAGCGGTGTCGCGTCGTTCCGGGATTCGGCGTACTCAACTACTCAACAGGGAATTGTCAAGCTCAGGGTCACCACGATGAAAAGTTGACAGTCGGTTGCGAACAAGTATCGTCCGGAAGACGATCGCCCAGTGTCGTAAGTCGTCATGGTTGTTCGTGACTTTCGAACACCACGATAACAATCATCAGGACAGGGGCGGTGTGCAGGTCTTTGTGCAAGAACAGAATATGGCACTTCACCGGATATCGTGATTGTAAATTGACCGGCAACACGGCAATCCATCGCATGGAAATACTTCTGTGACCCGGCGTCGAGAACGGGATGAATTCCTGATCGTCAGAAACCGGACGCTGTTCGCAACAGCCACGCTATGGCTCAAAATAATCGAATTCGGATCATCACCCTCACGATAGGCTTCATCGTGATCGGAAGTGGCCTGATATTCATGCTGCAGTCCGGCATCAGGTTTCAGGTTTCAAAACCCGTGCCGGATAAACCACCGGTCTCCATCCGAGCGGATGCTGCGTATGTCACATCCGACGCGTGTCGAAACCACTGTGGCTGAACTTGGGATTTCGTGCGATGCATGCCATGGGCCGGGTGAGCGACATGTGACGTTTCATCAAGCGACAAAAAACGAGGATCCGGCAGTCATCGCGGCAGCCCCCATGGTCGATCCTGAAAAAATAAGCCAAGTCGCCGCTTCTCTGATTTGCGGTCAGTGTCACAGCAGTTCACAGGCCCGTGATCCAATCGACTGGTTGAAGAACGGGAGCCGATATCGCCCTGGTGAAGATCACACAGAATCATTTCGTCACGCAGAAATCGGAAGTGCAGAACCTTTGGATGCCCCTTATCTGAAGGACAGTTTCTGGAACGACGGGACCTGTCGTGCGGGAGGTGATGAGCTGCTCGATCTTCATGACTCAGCGTGTTATCAACAGGGCAGGATGTCATGTCTGTCGTACCACTCGATGCATGATTCAGATCCGACGGACCAGCTGCGGTGCTCAAATGACAGCAACGAATCGTGCCTGCAGTGCCACGAACAGTACCGTGATCAGCTCGAACAGCATTCACATCATCCGATCGGCTCCAGCGGCAGTCAGTGTGCCAATTGCCATACGCGTCACACGTCATTTGCACTGCTGAAGGCCATTCGAAGCCATCGAGTCGACAGTCCGCGAACGACTGATACAACATTGGGAGCCCGTCCCAACGCCTGCAATCTGTGTCGTCTGGATCAGTCGCTGCAATGGACCGCCACGCACCTGTCGGACTGGTACGGCGTTCCCCGGATTACGATGAGTGAGACCGATCAGAAAACGTCAGCGTCACTGCTGTGGCTGCTTCGCGGCAATGCAACGGACAATCGCCGCGTGGGGTATGAGCTGGCAACCCGCGCGTGAAGTCTCCGGTTCTGACTGGCAGGCACCCTTCCGTACAGAAACACTTCTTGATTCGTATTCAGTTGTGTGATTCGTTGGCTGTCGGTCGTTGAAGAAACTCCTCGGTTTTGATGATTTTGAATATGACTTTCTCGCTGCCGACGCGGAACGTTCCACGTCACGCACACGAGCCATTGATCAGTGGAAGTCGCAGACAGCCAAAATCAGCAGGGAACAGGCCGCGCGCGTTCTTCTCACGCCTGCTGGACAGCCTGATGTCGAGGCCACGCAACAGATTCTGGATCAGCGGGACGACCGGCCCGTCGATATTCTCGAATGACTGTACCGTCGCGGGGTGGCCGCCATTCATCACTGCTCGACGTGCCGGAGCGACGTCGCTCAGCGTCCTGCGTCGGCTGCTATGCGTGCGGCGTCGGATTGCAGGCAGAGGGGGACGGCTGGGCGAAGGACGAAGGGGCCCGCCGGTACTTCGAATCCATCAATCGTTTAGTCGATCAGTCGAACCCGGTGAGCAGCAGTCGCTTCCATCAACTGTTCCCGATCTGCAAACGGAAGATAGGCCGCACGCATTACGAAGCCATAAGCCCTGCCGATCTGCGGCTGGGGAATGAACCATTGGAAATCCCACGCCGGGTTCGTACTACCACCTCCGGTGGGTGACTGAGCCAGCCAGATATTGTCCTGCGGTCGAAACATCTGGACGAAAGCCATGCCATGGCTGATGCCGTAGTACCACGATTCCGTGTGTTCAAAATCTGACGTATGATTCACCAGCGTCAGTGGAAAGTCATCGTCCACTAAGGGCAGCGCGGCGACGTTCTCTGGTCGATGAGTGCTGTCCGTCCCGTGTTTCGGCGTCACGGCCCTGATCCAGTGAGCCGCTTCGTCACCTCCTGCCTTACGTCCGTTAAAAAAGATGGCCCGGTCTTCCGGTTCATGGATGTAGCTGGCCCAGAACAAACCGATGTAATCGTATCGATAATCGTTCGCGCGAGGAATACACTCAAATGTGTACTCAATCGTACCGTCATCCAGCAGTTGATAACGGCCACAACTTTCCAGCATCCAGTTGCCTGTGGGAGGCTGATAAACTTCGACCGTGCTGTCGTCGACGATTCGCAACTGCATGGGGAACTTGCGCGGCTCGAATTTTTCGACCAATCCTTGTGTTGTGCCATCGTGAATGTGTTCGAAGTTGAGTCCGGCGATGGACGGGACGAATAGATTTTCACGATGTTTCGTGTGTGTCAGCGATGCCACCCCGTTGTATCCGGCGCGATGCCCGGGCAATGCTGGAATGTCGATTGCTGCGTTGTCAACAATAATTGCCCGAACATCGCCGCGCTCCAGGACGACATAGTGCTCGGCAGAAACGCGGTACTTGACCTCGGGATTTGTCAGGCTGGTTCGTTTGACGACGTCGTCGGCCTGAACTCCGGCCACAAGAACAGTGAATAGTGCGACGGTCGGCGTCTTCATCAGTAGGCTTTCCTGCAATTCGGGGCAAGTGACGGTCCGGACTGGAAAATTGCAGCGTAGCACTCATCAGCAGGACTTTCGAGCGGTGTGTGAGAATACAGCAAACAGCATTTGCTGAAGCGTCAGGACCGCATCACAATGCGGCTCGGTACAGGAGTTCATGTTTTCGCTTCATGGGGTGTGTAATGCGTTTGTTTGGTCTGGTACTGGTACTGGCGTTGGCTTCCGATGGACATGCTCAGGACGTGCTCGTCGAATCAGAAAGTTTCATATCTCACGGCGGCTGGAAGCTGGACACTCAGTTCATCACCGAAATGGGATCGCCTTACCTGCTGGCTCACGGACTGGGGCAACCTCTGGACGATGCAACGACCACCGTCGTATTCCCGGAAACAGGCACGTATCGGGTCTTCGTGCGAACCAAAGACTGGGTGGCACGCTGGAACGCGAAAGGACAGCCGGGCCGGTTTCAATTGCTGGTTAACGAAAAACCACTGAAGGAAACGTTCGGCACAAAGGGCGCCAAATGGTTCTGGCACGACGGCGGACAGGTCAGGATTTCCTCAAAATCGGTAAAACTTGCCCTGCACGATCTGACTGGTTTCGATGGTCGCTGCGACGCAGTTTTCTTCACAAAGTCAGGCGACACACCGCCGGACGATTCTGAAATACTCTCGAAATGGCGACGAGATCAACTGGGTCTCGACGACAAGCCAACGCAAAAGGGACCGTACGATCTGGTGGTTGTCGGTGGCGGCTACGCCGGTATGGGTGCTGCACTTTCCGGAGCTCGCATGGGCTGTCGCGTGGCGTTGATTCAGAACCGACCGGTGCTTGGCGGAAACGGCAGCAGTGAAGTTCGTGTCTGGGCGAAGGGGAATATTCGGCGCGGGAAGTTTCCGCGTATCGGTGAAATTATCGAAGAATTTTGTGATCACGCGGCCAAGTCACCAGGCAACAAAGAAGAGTTCGGCGATGAATTGAAAGAGCAGATCGTTCGTGCCGAAGGCAATATCGATCTGTTCCTGAATCATCATGCGTATGCCGCGCAAAGAAAAGGCAGTCGTCTGAAGACGGTAACAGCGTTCGACACCAGAACCGGCCAACATCTGGAATTCACAGGCACTCTGTTCAGTGACTGTACGGGCCACGGGACGATCGGAGAGCTGGTTAACGCGGATCTGGAAATGGAAGACAAGGGCCGCATGGGCATGAGCAACATGTGGGCGTGGGCAGAGCTTGATCAGGAAACAACATACCCCGATACATCATGGGCGCTGGATCTGGAAATGAAGGACTTCCCCTACCCCCGAGATCATCATGGTCAGTGGTTCTGGGAAAGTGGGTTCGATAAGGACCCGTTGAGTGATGCCGAAGGCATTCGTGACCACAACCTGCGAGCCGTCTATGGAGCGTTCAACGCGATGAAGAATCGCGACGGTGCAGACAAACACAGGAATGCCATCCTGACGTGGGTGGCGTACATCGGCGGGCCTCGTGAATCGCGGCGGCTGATGGGAGACGTTGTGCTGAATCAGGAAGACATCGTTTCCAAACGACAGTTTCCTGATGGCTGCGTGCCCAGCACATGGTCAATCGACCTGCACTACCCCAAGAAACAGTACGCCGAAAAGTTTCCCGATAATCCGTTCATTTCAATTGCCGTGCATGGCAAGGGAGTTGACCGCAGCTACGGTTACCCTGTGCCGTATCGGTGTTTCTACAGTCGGAATATCGAAAACCTGTTTATGGCAGGCCGCAACATCAGCGTGACTCACCAGGCACTGGGAACAACGCGAGTGATGAAGACCTGCGGTATGATGGGAGAAGTTGTTGGCCGTGCTGCCAGCATCTGCATACTGCACGAATGTAACCCGCGTCACGTTTACGATCGTTATCTGGAAGAACTGATCGATCTGTTGCATCTGCCCGGCAAGGCTCGGCGTAAGACAGTTTACGACACGATCGACATCCCGGACGATGCCATGACACTGGCCGGCGCGAAGGGCCCGATGTCCGGTCTGGATCCAGGAAAAATGGAAGGACTGGTCATCGACGACACGGCGGCGGAAATGAAGGGTGAGTGGGGGTCCGGTGCCGGACTGAAAGGATATGTGGGCTACGGTTATCTGTATTCCGGCAGGAAGGACGCTTCGATTAAGTTTCGTTTCAATGCGCCGGCCAATGGAAAACACGAAATTCGCGTGGCGTACGCAAATCATGAAAACCGAGGGACAACAGTTCCCGTATCGGTGTCTGTTTCAGGCATACAAAAGACTCAGCAGGTCAACATGCAGCAGCCGGCACCTTTGAAGAACGGCTTCATTTCACTGGGAATCTTTGACCTGAAGTTGGGGGAAGAAGGATATGTGGAAATCAGTGCGAACGGAGCTGGCGGAAATGCTCATGCAGACGCGATTCAGGTTATTGCGGTGAAGTAATTCGCAATCAATCAGGAAACAGGACGGGGCTTTCGGGAACACCGATGTGACGCATGAAGAAAAGAACGGCAGCGTCTTCGTTCGCAGGCTGCGGGAGCTTACAGGATTGACTCCATTCAATTATCGCGACCCGCAGGAAATCCGAGGTCTGAAACAGGAGCAATTTGCCTGTCGGGTGCCGAAGAAGAGTTACGTGTTGTTTGAGATCATCCGCGAATGCACAGCGAAATCTGCTGCTGAGATGCCCCGGGAGCAGCAACACAAACGACAGAATCGTCTCGAAACAGCATTGGCGTGGATGAATAGTGGCAGTGTCCCGGCCATGATACGAATGTCTGAAAACGCGTTACACTGAGTTTCCTGAATCTTCCGCAAGTTAAACTCAGACGCGAACCCTTCGGTCCATACGGTGTCCCACAGATCATTCATGCCTGGCAGTCCCCCCCTCCCCCCCAAAAAACGTGGAGCCATTCTGAACTGCTGACATGGGTGCTGCGAACGCAAGAACGGCCGCAACATCAGGCACCCCCGTGTTGTACATAACCCCAGAGAGATTGTGTGCGACGTATCCTGGCAGCCTCACTCTTCCATAACCCTCGCCGCCCTGGCAGAGCTGTTGGCACACAGCAGCTCTGTCAACACATTGCAGAAGCTCTCGCCGTGTCAATACGTTAAAGCGGCCGGATTCTCCGAGGGAGCAATTCCGGCAACACACTGCTCCGGCCGATCGTGACACATCCGTTGTTTGTCACACGACTTCACTTTGGGCAACAATGCGGAACCGATATAACAAATGGGAATCTGCGCTGCTCATTATCATTCAAGACGCATTCCGTGCGCACTGCTGCCCATGGCAGCGGTATGAAAAAAAGGAAACACATTGAGCAAGTTAGAAGATCAAATCATCGAGCATCTGTCCGGGCCGAAATACCGGCCGATTGACAGTGGCGCCCTGGCAAAAAAACTTCGAGTCAGCAAGAAGGGGATGCCAAAGTTTCGCGCCGTCGTAGGGACACTGGAATCGGCGGGAAAGATTCGGCAGGGAAAGAAAGGCCGACTGCAACTGAAGGCTGCCGCCGGCTTCGTAACGGGTATTGTTAAGAAGATCAACAGTGGAGCCGCTTTCGTCATACCCAATGAACCATCGACCGCCACTAAGAAGATGGACGTCTATGTATCGTCTCGTGATTTGCGCGACGCACAGACGGGCGACGAAGTCATGGTGCGGTTGATCAGCCGGCGCCGGTCTGGGGGGCAACGCTGCGGCCAGATCGAAAAAATTCTGGAACGGGCGAGCAACGTTTTTGTCGGAACGTATCTGGAAGCTCAGGGGCAGGCGTTTGTCCGCGTGGACGGGACCGCTTTGCAGGGCGATATCCACGTTGGCGATCCCGGTGCCAAGGGAGCACAGCCGGACGACAAAGTTGTCATTGAAATGCTGCGGTTTCCGACTGCCAATCGAATTGGTGAGGCGGTGCTGACGGAAGTGCTGGGACAGCGCGGCGATCCGGGGGTGGACACGATGGCGGTCGTCTACAGTCTGGGCCTGCCGTTCGAATTCAGCGAAGAGGTGCTGGAAGACGCGCGACTGCAGGCCGAACACTTTGACGAAACAGACTTCGGTGACCGCACCGATCTGACCAAAGAGACGATTGTCACCATTGACCCGGCCACCGCCCGCGATTTCGACGACGCCATTTCACTGCGCAAGGATAAACGCGGCCACTGGCAGCTGGGGGTACACATCGCAGACGTAGCCCACTTTGTACCGCCCGGCGGACCGCTGGATCGATCCGCCAAGGATCGAGGCACCAGCACCTATCTGCCACGACACGTGATTCCGATGCTGCCGGAAGTGATCAGCAACGGACTGGCAAGTCTGCAGGAAGGCAACGTTCGATACACCAAGACTGTCTTTATTGAATTCGATGCACAGGGCAATCCGCAGGGCGCTGAGGTTGCCAACACGGTGATCAAGGTGTCAAAACGGTTCGCCTATGAACAGGTGATGCCGATCATCAGAGCTCCGCAGAGCCAAACAGGAAAAGTGTCTGCGAAAGTGACTAAGTTACTGCTGAAAATGTACGAACTGGCCATGATTCTGCGAAAGAAACGTTTTGCTGACGGTGCTTTACAGATGGGCGTTCCGGAAGTCGAAATTGACTTTGATGATGACGGTAACGTAACAGGTGCGCACGAACGTCATCATGACGAAAGCCATGAGATCATCGAAGAATTCATGCTGGCCGCCAATATTGCGGTCGCTCAGATTCTGACTGCTCGGGACATTCCGTATCTGCGGCGTGTTCACGGAACCCCTGATGAGCTGCGTTTGAAGAACTTTCAGGAGTTTTGTCGCGGCCTCGGTTATGAACTGGAAAAATTTCAGAGCAAAAAAGAGATTCAAAAACTAATCAACAGCGTCGCCGGAGAACCCGCTGAACGAGCCATCAACTTCGCGTTGCTGCGAGCCATGAAACAGGCGGAATACAGTCCCGAAGAATTCGGCCACTACGCTCTCAGCGAAGAAGACTACTGCCACTTCACCAGTCCGATTCGTCGATATCCGGACCTGACGATTCATCGCGTCGTGGGAGAACTCGCAGCGGGTCGAAAGCCGAAGATCGACAGTATGGGTGAGCTGTTACAGCTTGGCAAACACTGTTCGACGACAGAACGTCGGGCGGAAAAAGCGGAACGGGAACTCAAACGCATCAGGTTGCTGCGATATCTGGAAGACAAAGTCGGTACAGAAATGGAAGCGATGATCACCGGCGTCGAGAGTTTCGGAATCTTCTGCCAGGGAACAAAAATCCCAGCAGAAGGTCTGGTTCACATCAGTTCACTAAGTGACGATTTCTACACTTACGACCAGACGTCGCGGTCGCTGACCGGGGATCGGTCCAGGGCGGAATACCGCCTGGGGGACCCCATCACTGTTCTGGTCGCGAACGTTGATGTGGATCGACGCCAACTGGACCTCAGAGTTGTCAAATCTGCCGCGAAGCCGCGAAAGGGCCGTTCAACTGCGTCTGGAAAATCAAAGGGCCCGGGGAAACAGTCACGAAAAGGTGCGAGTCCAAAGGCTCGAAATCCAAAAAAGAAAGGGAAAAACGGCAGAAAGGGCGGCAGAAAGGGTCGTTCATGAGCCTCAATCTTCTCAAAAGATGCCGACTATAACACGTCGATTCTCTCAGCGTTCAGAATTCCGGGATACTTTCAACACAGCTGCAAAGCGAGTTTGCTGGATCTCAAAAGCGTTGGTATCCTTCCCGGTTCGCTGTTTCGGAGTGTTTTCACCACACACAGCTCATGCGGGCACCTGCAGAGACGACCAGCGAGAGCAGATTTGGTCTGCTCTGAGCATCCACTCAGATTTGTTGCGGTCATACCGCACTGCGGAGCAATTATAAGAATGGGAACGAAGAGAACAGGTAAAGGACGTCGAAAAATTGGCCGCAAGAAGCGCCGTATGCGAGCCAAGATTCGCCACCGCAAATAGGCGATCACGCCTGGTTTTCATCCTGAATACACTGCGAAGCCCGGTTCGAGTACAATCGTATCGGGCTTTCTGCATGCGCGGATTTTGGCGATGAGCAGGATTAACCAGTGCCTGGAGAGCTGCGCAAAGTCTATCATGGTTGACACTAACGTTTCCGTAGAGCTTGACAGCTGGCCGTCCGATCTGAATCCTAGAGCGCATTGAGAATACTATCCGCACGTCACCGGAGTCGCAGGACATCGGAATTCGATGGCTGGCTGCATGCAACGCCGCCCGCGGTCGAAAAAAAATGTGACGGTTACGTTCAGCAACATCCCACCAAATTGCGGAGATCCCAGATGACCGCTCCTTCCAGACGTCTGTTCGAGATCACACTTGCCGCCCTGATTGTGACGACTCAGATTGCCAGCACGCCGGCCCAAACTCCGTCAGATGCGTCCAAAGCCGTTCAGGCTCAGCTGGATGCGGCAAAGAAACAGCGGCAGGCTTCTCAGAAACAGATCGCTCTGAAGACCGCGGCCATTGACGTTGCCAGGAAACGCAGTGCCGAACTGGAAAAGCAGCTGAAGGAATCGCAGCAGCGGGCGGCCGCGGAAACCAAAGCTCTGGCCGCCGCCAAAACGGCTGAAGCAGCCAGCACCAAAGCTGTTGCGACGCTCGGTGCAGAGCTGCAGCAGCATCAAGAAGTGGATGGCCTGCTGGCCGTGGCCGCCGGTGTCAGGGCGCAGGTCGATGCCGCCACAGCCAGGCACCAGAGTCTGCTGGACCAGCTGGCAAAGATCAGAAAAGATCAATTTGACCAGCAGCAGCATGGCAACAAGGCCGCCTCAGACTTAAAGGCTGCTCAGGAACAACTACCAAAGACGAAGGAAGAGCTGACAAAGGCGAGAACCGCTTTCGACGCTGTCGGCAAAGAACTTGATGTTGCCAGATTGGCGATGTCCGATGCCCGCAGTACGCTCCGAACACGTGAAGCAGCCGTTCAGCCGGAACGCATTCGGCAACCAAAGGCCCAGGCGGCTCTGGCTCAGGTGAATGCCAGTATTAAGTCACTGCAGGAGTCGTTAAGTGTACTGCAGGCGGCCGCTAAAGCGACGGGCGGCGATCCTGCAGCTGCCGGCTCTGAGTTATCAGCTTCGATTACGGCTCTCAAGCCACTGCAACAGCGTGCGACAGAACTTGTTGCGGCTGTCAACGCCAGTGTTGCCGAAGCACAGAAGCAGGTTGCTGCCGGAAAAACGGCGCTGGCAGCAGCCGAAACCAAGTTCCGCGAACAACAGACGAAGTACGCAGAGCAAAGTCGCAGTCATTTCAAACTGCAGCTCCAGACTGCGGATCTTCAGAATGCCGACAAACTGCACCAGCAGCAGATTGCAGACGCCAAAGCAGCTCAGGAGCAGATCGCCAAGCAGCAAACGGAACTGGAACCGAAAATCGCAGCGGCTGCCGCGGAAGTTGAAAAGCTGCAAACCGACTACGTCAGCAAACAACGGGTTGCTGAAGCAGCGATGGAGCCACTGGATCGCTTTATCTCGTTTTCAACGCACATCGCCCCAATCTTTGCGAAGCGTTGTGTGGCCTGCCACAACACACGAACAGCCAGCGGTCGTCTGAACATGGACTCCTTTGCCACTCTGGTAAAAGGTGGGGAATCAGGAGCAGCGTTTGAAGCTCACGATGCAGACAGTTCCATGTTGTGGGCCATGATTGACGACGAGTCCATGCCTAAAGACGCGGCCCCACTGACGAAGGAAGAAAACGCGCTGATCAGGAAGTGGATTAATGTTGGAGCACCGCTGGACGCCGGTGTTGTGGCAACTGCTGACCTGTTTCAGGTAATGCCCGAAAGTCCTCAACCGCTGCCGCCAGAGACTTATCGAGTTGCCATTCCTGTAACAGCAACTGCGTTTACACAGGACGGAACGATTCTGGCATCATCCGGCTACCATGAAATTCTCCTGTGGAAGACGGACGACGGTAGCTTGATTCGACGCATCACGAATGTGGCCGAACGCGTTTATGATCTGGAATTCAACCACGATGGTTCACAGCTGGCTGTTGCGGCCGGGACCCCCGGGCAGCTTGGCGAAGTCAAACTGTTCTCTGTCGCTGACGGAAAGCACCAGAAGACTCTCGTACGAACCAAAGACGCAGTCTTTGCCGTCAGCTACAGCCCGGACGGTAAATCTGTCGCCGCTGCGGGAGCTGACCGCAGCGTTTACGCCGTTGACATTGCCACCGGCAAAACGACGTTAAGAATCGAGGACCATGCCGATTGGGTGATGGACGTCAACTGGTCACCGGATGGTAAACAGCTGGTGACAGCCAGTCGTGACAAGACCGCAAAAGTATTTGAAGTGGCTTCCGGGCGGTCTGTGACAACATTCAACGGTCACGGCAATGCGGTATATTCGGTCGCCTTTCTGAGCGATGGCAAGAGCGTCGTCAGTGCCGGCAGCGATAAGCAGGCCCGCGTGTGGAATCCTGCGGATGCCAAAGAGATTCGCAAGATCGGCGGCTTCGGCAGCGACATCTTTCGTATCACCGTGACTCCGGACAATCATCTGCTCAGCGCCAGCGCTGATAAGAACGCCCGCGAGCACAATCTGGCGGATGGCAAGGTCATTCGCACCTTCGCCGGTCATAAAGACTGGGTCTACACGCTGTGCTACAACCCAACGCGAAAGCTGATTGCCACAGGCAGCTACGACGGTGAGATTCGCGTCTGGAATTCCGAGGACGGCAGCGTCGCAACTTCGTTTATCGCCATTCCGAAAGCGACGGGTGAAGCAACAGTCGCAACTGCTCAGGAATAACCAACAACGCGGGGATCAGACCGGATCCGAAACGTGCGGTTTCTTCAGAAATTCACATAGCTCACAGGTCGTACCACCGCAAGCAGAGTCATCCTCTCCGTTCTGCCTTTCTATGCGGGCCTCGTACGTTACGCAGTTTCGTTCAGGTCTGCAGCCGGACATTGAGATAAAATCAGTGTCTGGCGCTGGGGCGATTTTTCACGGCAGGCTTCGTAATTCCTTCGTCGGGGTCTACACTTACGATCGATGCACTGAGGGAGATTCAAATGCAAAGTATCAGGATTCGAGTACTGTGTAGCTGTCTCGGTATAGCCAGTGGTATCATGCTGGTCAGCGACGACAGACTGTGTGCTGAGGACTGGAATCAGTTTCGTGGCCCGAATCGTGACAATCTGTCCAGTGAGACCGGGTTACTCGATCGCTGGCCGGACGGAGGTCCGGAGCGGTTGTGGACCGCAACAGGTCTCGGCAAAGGATACGCGTCCGTCGCTGTAGTGGGCGATCTGGTCTACAGCATGGGCAATGTTGACGACGGTGAAGACATCATCGCTCTCGACCGCAACACGGGGGCCATTGTCTGGAAGACACGCAACGGCGAAGAGTATCACGATGGAACCGGGGATGGGCCACGCGGTACACCGACGGTCGTAAACGGAAAGGTTTACGCTCTGGGCGGTAACGGAGACCTGACCTGTTGTGACTCCGGCACCGGTGAAGTGGTGTGGCAGAAGAACATTCTGAACGCCTTTGGCGGCTCCAATATTACATGGGGAATCAGCGAATCAGTGCTGGTCGATGACGGCAAGGTCGTTTGTTCTCCGGGTGGCAGTCGAGCGTCCGTCGTGGCGCTTGATGCCGATGACGGTTCGACAAAATGGGTTTCAAGAATTCCGGAGAGTCCTCAGGCTTCCTATGCGTCTCCGGTGATTGCCCGGGTCGGCGGAGTCAAGCAATACGTTGTCTTTACCAGTAAGGGAATAGTGGGAGTTCGTGCCGGCGACGGTCAGCCGATGTGGGGCCAGAACAAGTCCTCCAACGGAACCGCCAACTGCGCTACGCCACTGGTAGTGGGCAACCGCATTTTCAGTTCATCCGGCTACGGCACTGGTGCAGAGCTGGTCGAACTAAGGTCGCAGGGAACAACGACAACAGCGCAGCTCACGTATCACACCAGAGACATGAAGAACCATCACGGCGGAATGGTCCACCTGAAAGGCTTCGTTTATGGATCCAACGAAGATATCCTGGCGTGTGTCAACCTTCGTACCGGCAAACCAACATGGCGGGAACGCGGCAAGAAGGGTTCCGTTGTGTACGCTGACAACAAGATCGTTTTCCGAAACGAAGGCGGTGAAGTGGAGCTGCTGGCAGCAAAATCTCAGTCTTATCAGGAACTCGGCAGTTTTTCTCAGCCGGACCGCAGTAGGCGTCCGGCATGGTCCCACCCCGTGATTGCCGGGGGGCGACTGTACCTTCGTGATCAGGATAAACTGCTGGTTTACAATCTGCAGAAATGAGGCACGCTGTGTGAGTAAGTGCGCAGAAGCAGTTTCAATATCCCTCTCGCCCGACATTCTGAAACCCGAAGCGAGAGCGAGAAACTGAAAATGAAGCTATTCCAGACGTATCCCTGGCCTGCTTGCTGGGCCGGCGGTGTGTTGAACTTTACAGCGTTCAATCAACGCTGCATTTCACGCCGGTAACGTTGACTCCGCTGCCAATCAGTAAATTCCTTTCGTAGGCCCGGGTATAAAATCCACCACTTCTTTCCGGTGGCAGCACCTTCAGATCTTCAAACCCGGCTTCGGCAAACCAGATCGAAAGCTCATTCACTGTGTGATGATACTGGTACTCCGGCGCCCACCAGTCAAAGGTGTCACAGACTCGGTTTTCGTAGCTCGGGTGCGCGCTGAAATTTACGATCTTGTTCAGCGTCCGATTGATGATTGGGATGCCGCCAAGAATCGCCCCCGCATGACAGAACGGTTTCAGCAGCAGTGACGGTAACCGAGTAGTGATGCTGCGTAAACCACTGTTGATGACTTCCTGCCACCACTGATTGCGACGATACAGCCAAACCGAGTAGCGACCGCCCGGCTTGACAAGCTGTGCCACGGCATCGAACACGCTGCGAGTATCTGAGTCGTGGTGCATGACTCCGATGGAAAATACGAAATCGAACGACGCCGGCTCCAGCGGCAGATGCTTCAGATCGGCCTGAACAAATCGCACATCGCGAAGATCTGCGCATAGCAGTTTTGCCTTGTCGACCGCTCGACTGTGATCCGCACCGACCACCGTCGCCCCGGCTTCGCCACAGATTCTGGCATACCGCCCGCCACCACATCCTGCATCCAGGACCCGCAGCCCCTGCAACTGCTCAAGCTGCATTCCTGTCTTGGCGACGAATGTCGCACGGTCCTCGTCGTCGTGAGCAACCTCGTACGTCGTCCACTGATCACCAAAACTCTTCAGGTGCTCGTCGGATACAAATCGAGGAATTCCATCGACGATCTGCCAGGAATCAGCAGCGTTGATCGTTCGCACCTGCGAAGTTTTTTCGTCGAAGACCAGCGGGCTGCCATCGACCGGACTTCGTAACTGAGCAACCAGGCTGAGATCGACAGGGAAGGGGGCTTCTCGCATCAAAGTTCGATTTCCTGTAGATCTTCAGCCAGTCCCGCGTCAGGAAAGATTCTCCGAATTCGCTTCAGATCGATCGGATCATCCTCCGGGTGCTGCGGATCGCTGTGAACAAGGTACAACCGTTTCGCACCGCAATCTCTGGCGATCTTCGCAACCGCTGTGGCAGAACTGTGTCCGGTCTTGTGAGCCCATTCAAGCATGTCGTCCGGAAAATAGCACTCGTGAATCAGTACGTCGACATTCCTGATGAATGCCAGGTAATTCCCGGGCGCCGTGGTATCTGTGATGTAGGCAACAGAACGATGCGGCCAGTCGATCCGGTAGCCAAGAGACCCTCCGGGGTGTTCCAGGTCGAAGCAGTTCAGCCGGCCGCCGGCCGCCACCTGGACCTCTATTTTGGCAGATAGTTCACACCAGTCAAAGGGAGGCACATCCGGAAACAATTCTTCCGCAAACAGGTGCTGGCGGACAGCCGTCAGCGTTCTGGTCGTACCGTGAACGCGCACGCCGGTCACGTCACCACAGAGCACAGGCACAAGAAAAAATGTCAGCCCGCAGATGTGGTCCAGATGGGCGTGTGTGAGAAACACATCAAGCGTGTCCGTCTGCAGCCGTTCCTGCACACGAAAAAACCCGGTCCCGGCATCAAGCGCAAGTCCGATGTCCGGGAACAGCAGACTGGCCGTGTGCCGTCGCTCATTAGGGTGATACCCACCGGTGCCAAGAAAGATGAGTCGCATGAATTACTACACGAAAGGGAGGACGAATGTTCAAGCTCGAAGGGAGAAGCAGCAGACGAAGAACACAGTTGTTGCGGTAGGCCGAGTACTCCGTCCGATGGATCCATTGCCCATGAACAGAACAAACGCGTATGTTTTTGAAAAGGACAGGACCGTGTCGCTGCGTTGTGGGTTTACGATATCGCAATCGACAATTCGCCGCGAAACAATTATGTCCGTCAAGGCGATTCCCTGGCAATTGCAAGTTCAGAAGCAAATTGTTTGGTCATTGTGACAATCCCGCCAAACGGCACTTTATTCGCGGTAGCCTTTAGCCCTACGATCTGAGACAACTTGTTCACGCCTGCCGCCTTGTTGAACTGCGTTTTGTTGGATTTATCCTGTCGGTAACTTAATTCCAGCAATCAATGGAAGCAGCTGATCACTTCCGATCGAAAGCTCGCGTGGTCTGGAGGCGTCGAACTCGCTGAGAACATGCAATGAACCGTTCCTTTATTGCTGCAACTGTTGCGTGTCTGGTTCTGCTGATTGCTGCCAGTTCGATTGCTCAGTTCGGAAACTTCCGGCGCTATGGTCGTGGCCGTGGCGGTGCCGTCATCGGCCCGGATGGACGTCCGGAACGGCGAGGCATCCCGGACTGGAAGGTCGACAACCGGTTCAAAGATGACGTCTTTACGTTCTGCCGTATTCGCTACAGCAGTTACGGAGGCTACGGGGGCAAATGGGCGGTTGACTATCCCGATGCGGATCTCAATTTCTCGTATCGCCTGCAGCAGTTGACGTCACTGCATACTCATCCGGACGGAGTCATTCTGGAACTGACGGATCCGAAACTGTTTGATTACCCGTTTATCTATATCATCGAACCTGGTGATCTTAATTTTACTGATCCAGAAGTGACCGCTCTGCGCAGCTATCTGCTGAACGGCGGCTTCCTGATGGTCGATGATTTCTGGGGACAGACAGAACTGGACAATTTTCTGTACGAAATGAAGCGTGTCTTCCCCGATCGTGACGCAACCGAAATCCCGCTGGAACATCCGATCTTTCACTGCGTCTACGATCTGAAAGAGCGGCCACAGATTCCGGCGATTGGACATGCTCATCCGAATCGCATCGACTCCAGCGGAAAGCTCATCACGTGGGAACGCGGCGCAGATACTCGCGAACCTCACTACCGCGGACTGTACGACGACAACGGTCGTATGATGGCCATCATCTGCCACAACACGGATCTTGGCGACGGCTGGGAACGCGAGGGTGAAGACCCGTGGTACTTCAAAGAGTTCTCAGAAAAGAAGGCGTACCCGCTGGGGATCAATATCGTTTTTTATGCAATGACACACTAAGTCCGTGCCGACCGCCGGCGGATTCGAACTACCGCTCGAATCGGAAACAAAGAATGCAAACAATCACGACGCAGCAAAACGACTGAAGCAGAAAGCTTGAACGGAATGTCCGAACCGGAACTCAAAACTGTAGCCGCTGATCTCACTCCGGAACGCGAACGCGAACTTGTCAGCCAGTTCCGCGGGCTGCGCGAAAGAATCAACACCGAACTGTCGAAAGTCATCATCGGTCAGAAGGATGTTGTCGAGCAGTTACTGATCTCGCTGTTATCCGGCGGCCATTGTCTGATTACAGGGGCGCCTGGTCTGGCAAAGACGCTGCTGGTGGATTCGATCGCTCAGCTGTTCGACCTGAAATTCAACCGGATTCAGTTTACACCGGACCTGATGCCCGCCGACATCACGGGCACGGAAGTCCTGGAAGAAGACGGTGCGGGACATCGAGCAATGCGATTCATTCCGGGACCGATCTTCGCCAACGTGCTGCTGGCCGACGAAATCAATCGCACGCCACCGAAAACTCAGTCTGCATTACTGGAAGCGATGCAGGAACACCAGGTGACCGCCGCCGGCCTCACTCACCAGCTCAAGGAACCGTTTTTCGTCCTGGCGACACAAAACCCCATCGAGATGGAGGGTACGTACCCCCTGCCTGAAGCTCAGCTGGACCGGTTCATGTTCAACGTACTGATCGATTATCTGCCGGAAGATGATGAAGTTGCCGTTGTGCAGCAGACCACTTCGAAACGCCGCCAGAAACTGCAGTCATTATTTGAAGGCAGCGTGATCACCGAACTGAATCAGGTCGTCCAGCGTGTTCCCATCGCCGAAGAAGTTGTGCGTTACGCCGTGCGGCTGGCGGTGGCCTCGCGGCCGCGAGAAAAAAACTCGCCGGAATTCGTGAACGACTTGATTTCATGGGGGGCCGGACTGAGGGCCGGTCAGAACATGGTGCTTGGCGGCAAGGCTCGGGCACTGCTGGACGGACGACCATATGTGTCGACGGCCGACATACAGGCACTGGCAAAGCCCGTAATGCGACACCGCATCCTGCCGAACTACCGTGCTGAAGCGGAAGGGATAACAACAGAGACGATCGTGGACAGACTGCTGCAGCATGTCGAACATCCGAAGCAGGAGGCGGTGGCGTGATTCACGTCATCCGGATCAGACATGTCCAGTTCGTGTTTCCCCGATTTCGCTTGTCAGCGTCAGGTCGCCTGCAGTCAACGGCAGCCTGCGCCAGGAGGCGTTGAATGAATACGCCATCTCAGGCATCAGACGTTCCGGCGATGTCGTTCATGGACCCGAAAGTCGTCATGAGCATTCGATCGCTTGAGCTGCGCGCGAAGGTGGTCGTGGAAGGGTTTCGCACAGGACTGAACAAGAGTCCGCGACATGGATTTTCGGTCGAATTTTCGGAATACCGGCAGTATGCTCAGGGGGACGATCCCCGATTTCTGGACTGGAAGCTGTACGCTCGCACAGATCGCAGCTACATCCGACTGTTTGAAGACGAAACGAATCTGCGTTGCTACATCGTAGCGGATTTCAGCCGATCCATGTCCTTCGGTTCCCTCGATTATACCAAGCATGACTATGGTCGGACCATTGCTGCTTCACTGGCGTGGATGCTGAATCGGCAGGGTGACGCTGTCGGACTCAGCCTATTCGATGAACGAGTGCGCATGGTGGTACCGGCTCGTTATCGTCCCGGGCAGCTGCGCCGCATCATGGTGACCCTGGAATCTCCGACATCGGGCCAGGAAACGAACCCGGAGCATGCACTGGAACATGCCGCTCGGCGACTGAACAAACGGGGCTTCGTCGTCCTGATTTCAGATTTGCTGGCGCCGGTCGACCAGTTTGAAGCAGGGCTGAAGTTACTGCGCGGCTGTGGGCACGACGTCGTGGTGTTTCAGGTGCTGGATCCGGTTGAACTGGATCTGAACATCGACGGGCCAAAACTATTTGAAGATCTGGAGACCGGCCAGAAAATTTATGCCGATCCGAGCGACGCGGGCGAAACATTCAGACAGCGCATCACCGAACACAACAACGCTGTACAGGCCGTCTGCGAAAAACTGGGCGCGGCATTCATCCGGACGGTGACAAATGAGCCGCTGGAGCTGACGCTGTCCGAATTCCTGCATGCACGGAGGTCAAAGCGATGAACCATGCCGCCACCGGAGCAACCTGCTGATGGACTTCCTCGCTCCCATGTTCGCGGCCATTGGTGTCGCCGCGGCCGCGATTCCCGTAATCCTGCACATGCTGCGTCGTGCCCCGACTCAGGACATGCCGTTCAGTGTCGTAAAATTTCTGAAGCCCTCTCGGCCGAAATTAACCAAACGTTCGACCGTCGAACACTGGCCGCTGATGCTGCTGCGAATCCTTGCACTGGTGCTGATCGGGCTGGCCTTTGCTCGCCCGTTTCTAAGAGAAGTCGTCCCGCTGGATCTGCAGGACGACGTCGTGCAGTCGGTGACGATTCTTATCGACAAAAGCGCCAGCATGCGACGAGACGGCATTTACGAAAAAGTGCAGCAGACCGTCCGCGAGACAGTGAATGAGCTGAGCGATCAGGATTTGCTGAGCGTGGCGCTGTTTTCAAATACATCGACGACGTTGCTGTCACGTGAAAAATGGGCGACGGCGACCGCGGACGAACGAACAGCCATGGTCGAAGGGGTCGTTGAGAATTACGAACCCGACTGGATGGCAACCAATACGGGTGCAGCCATGAGAATGGCAGCCGATGAACTTGCGCAGGAATCGAAGGTTCGCCGAAACATTCACGGCCGTCGCCTCGTGCTCATTACGGATTTTCAGCGGGGCAGCGACGTGGATGAACTCAAGTCCGGCAACTGGCCGGCAAATGTCGAAGTGGAACTCAAGACCATTGAGCCGACAAAAAACGGCAATGTCGGCGTGACGTTCGTGCAGGATCGTCGAGCCGACAGGATTCGGGTGAGAGTTGCCAGTGCAGGAGATTCCGTGCAGCAGGAATTTGCACTGCAGCCATTTGATGTCACTGGCGCTGGCGTTGGCCAGCCATTCAGGGTCACAGTCGCGCCAGGGCAGCGACGTTCGCTGATTCTGCCGGCAGCGGATCCTGAGGCTGGTAAGACAATCGTGGGAGTGGAACTGCAGGGCGACGATCATCCGTTCGATAACGTAATCGATCTGCCGGAAGTGGAAAATCCAGTCGTGAAGGTCGCCCATATCGGCCCCGCCGCGATAAATGATCCGGAATCAATGCGATACTATCTGCAGCGAGTTCTGGATGGCAACGTGGAACGCGACGTACAACTTGTCGATCTGGTGAAGGACGGCGGAGTGGTTCTGCCGATCCCAGTGGATGTGAAACTTGTGGTTGTCACTGATGCCGTTCCATCCGGGATCCTGAGTTCGGTGTCTGAATTTCTTGAGCGGTCAGGCACGCTTCTGATCGCCCCGCCGTCAGCAGACGCAGTCCTGTCCCTGAAAAAGTTCCTGCCGAAAGACTTCAACGCGGTCGAAGCAGACGTTGACGAATATGCGATGCTGGGAAAGATTGATTTTGAGCACCCATTGTTCTCTACATTTTCGGATGCGCGTTTTGCGGACTTCTCATCTATAAAATTCTGGCAGCATCGAAACCTCGTGCTGCCGCACACAGCAGGAACCGGAGTCCGACAGGCAGGTGGCAGTACGACTCCCGTATCTGCCCCGGCCGACGAATCGCGGTCAGCCATTGCCATACAGGCCACAGGCGGCACTTCTGCGGAAAATCGGCAGGGCAACCATTGTTCCGTTGTGGCGAAATTTGATTCCGGTCAGCCGGCGATCGTCGAAGTGAATACAGGTGAGCGCGGGCGGATAATTGTATTTGCGACCGGTTGGCATCCAACGGACAGCCAGTGGGCGCTGTCGACTCGGTTTCCACCTTTGCTGACCCGAATTCTTTCACTGGCCAGTCCGGCTCAGAAAGAGCAGATTCATCAAACAGTGGGTGATGTGATACGCCCGGGTGAATTGATTTCATCCGAGGAATGGACGGTGACCTGTCCCGACGGAACAGAAGTGCGATGGGACCAGCCACTGCCGGGCAGCGATGAGGCTGTCGGATCGTCAGATGCCGGAAACAATGGTGATCTGTCGTCGCAGCCCCGTCCGGGAAAGGGACAGGACACCGTGACACTGGGCCAGCCAGGACGGTTTGTGGTGACCGGAAAAACGGAAGACGGGGAGTACTCTGTTTCTTTGATTGCCGGACTTGCGACGTCAGAATCTCGCACAGAAATGCTGCCTTTAGGTCAGTTGCAGGTACTTGGTATTGGCGTCGAATCGGACGTTGAGGCACAATTGGAAACAGACAACCGTGCAGCCGATGAAGCAAACAGAGGTCAACTAAGCGCCAACGACCTGGAACACAGACAGAAATGGTGGCGCTGGCTGCTGCTGGCCGGACTGGGATGTCTGGTGCTGGAGTCCTTGTGGGCTTCGGCGATTGAGAAAAGACAGATGGCAGAAGCTGCATAAAGCCACAGTCAAAATCCGGAACCGGCCCCGCGTCATTCCGGCAAACATTGCGAATACGGCCATACTGACACACCGCTTCATGCGGCCCAACAAAAACGCCTGCTGAACAAAAGGACAGACCATGACCGGGACCGTGTTGGAACGCAGTCTGAAAATGGTGGCGGGGCGGCTGTATAAGCTGCGAGTACTGCGGCGTCAGGCTTTGTGCTGGGTGCTGCTGTTGGCGCCCGCCATGGTGCTGGCACTGAAGCTGCCTCAATTGTCGGGGCTTATTTCCACAAACCTGCTGGTGCTGCTGGGCGTGACCACCGTTGGTGTTGCGTTAGCTCGATGGAAAATACCGTCGCCGACAGCTCTGGAGACCGCTCGACTGGTAGAGAAAAACCGGCCGGAACTGAATGACGCAGTGTTGACGGCTGTTCAGGCTGACGAACAATCAAGACGCCAGTCGCAGCCATCAGTCCTGAATGAGTGGGTCATCGATGAAGCAGACAAGCTGGCCCGCGCATCGGACTGGAAATCGGTTGTGCCGCAGCGCCAGATGTTCGCGTGGTCAACACTCAGCTTTCTGTCATTCTGCTTTCTGGTATCCGGTGTTGTCGCCGCCGGACGCTGGGGACGGGAGATCAAGCGACAGGAGTTTCTGCTTCCCACCGGTGAAGTAACCGGAACAACGGAAGTCGTCGGGCGGACAGAATTGGCGATTGATCCCGGCGACATCGAGATTGAACGGGGCACCGCTTTGACTGTGGTCGCTCGCTTTGGCAAAGTTCTGCCGACAGACGTGCTGCTACAGTTGAACACAGACGAAGGTGCCGCAACCTTCACAATGGATCCGACCGTCGACGAAGGTGTTTTTGCTGCACGCGTCAGCAGTGTCACCAGCGATGCCACGTACCGTGTCTTCTTCGGCAAGTCGGTCTCAGAACTGACTCGCATTGACTCTCCGGACTTCCGCAACAAATCGGAATCGTACAAGGTGTCCACTTATGTCCGCCCGCGACTGGATCAGGTTGATGCTCTGGTTAAACCGCCGTCATACACAGGCAAGGCAGAACAACTGATCGAAGACACTTTGCGAGTCACGGTAGTTGAAGGGTCAACAGTGCAGCTGCTGCTGCATCTGAACAAATCCGTGGCGATTGCAGAGCTGCATGCTGAAGACGACACCGTGATTCCACTGGTGTCCGCAGAACCGGATTCCGGACAGATGGTGGCCACCCTGGAAGCCTTCGAAAATCAGAAATTTCGAGTCTACCTGGAGGACGAAGACGGCCGCACGGCTGCTGAAGAAGAAACAATTTCACTGCGTGTTACTCGCAACAAACGGCCAAAGATCAAAATCACGTTCCCCGGTCGCGACACAAATGTTTCGCCGCTGCAGGAGCTGCAGGTTGAAGCCGAGGCAACGGACGACTTCGGATTTTCTGACTTCGGGGTAATGTACTCACTGACCAGCGGTTCGCCCGTAGAGATTTCGCTGGCAGACGTCGCGTCAGACCAGCCCGATGCCGTAAACCCTTCAGACGCCGCCGGTGATAATGCTCAACAGACCACCGTTGCACCGGGTAAACAAGAATCCTCGGCAAAAACAATCCAGCTTCGACACATGATCGACATGGAACAGCTGAGTGCGGCACCCGACGAGTTGTTGTCTTATTATTTTTACGTTGAGGACGTCGCGTCCGACGGATCCGAGCGTCGGACATACAGCGATATGATGTTTGCTGAAGTTCGTCGCTTCGAAGAAATCTTCCGTGAGTCAGAACAGCAGCAGAGCCAGCAGCAACAGCAGCAACAGCAGCAACAGCAGGGAAACAAGACGGAACAACTGCTGCAGCTGCAGCGACAGATCATGATCGCCACATGGAATATTCAACGCTCGATCGACGAAAGCCGGTCACGCGAAAAGGCAATTGCGAAAGCTGCAGAGGATGCAGATGTGGTCCTGCAGTCACAGCAGCAGGCCATAGAACAGCTGCTGGAAGCAAAGGAAAAAGCAGACGGCGAGCCGGACATGCTGAAGCTGGTGGAAGACGTCGAACGAAATATGCAGAAAGCTGTCAACCAGCTGGTCGTCTTCAAGGAGCAGCAACAGGATTCTCAGCTGGTCGATGCTCTGTTCGCTGAACAATCGGCCTTCGCCGGCCTGATGCGAATGCGTGCAAAAGAACACGAAGTGAGTCGTTCGCAATCACAGCAGGGTCAGGGCCAAGGCCAGCAGAACAGTGCGTCTCAGCAGCAGCTCCGCCAGCTGGAACTGGACAACGATCGCAATCGCTACGAATCCGAACGGCAGGCTCAGCAGCAGCAGGAAGAAAACGACGAACAGCGAGAACAGCTGCAGATCCTGAATCGGCTGAAGGAACTGTCGCGCCGGCAGCAGATGCTCAACGAACGCCTGAAACAACTGGAATCCGAACTGCGAGCAGCTCAGACGAAAGAAGAAAAGGATGAAATCGAACGAGAACTGAAACGTCTTCGCGAAGAACAGCGCGAAATGCTGCGGGACGTTGATGAACTGCGAGAAACGATGGATCAGCAATCTGCTGAACAGCAGCAGCAGAATCAGGAGACTCGCGAACAGGTTGAACAGGCTCGCGAACGTGTGCAGCAGGCTTCACAGGCGATGGACGAAAGCAATCTCGCCAAAGCGATTTCTGAGGGCACGCGGGCTGAGCGTCAGTTTGACCAGCTGCAGGAAGAGTTTCGCAAGCAGACGTCGAATCAATTCACGGAAGCGATGCGCGACCTGCGACAGCAGACACGCGACATGACCGAGCGACAGGAAGAAATCGCTCGTGAGTTGTCTGGCGACAGCCCCTCCGATGATGACACAGCAGCCGGTCAACGACCATCGCTGCGAGGTGACCGGGACCGCGAAAACGTGCAGGAAAAAGTAGCTCAGCAGCGTGATGACCTGGAACGCGTTCTGGAACAGGCCAAACAGATTGTCGAAGAAGCTGAGGAGAGCGAACCATTGCTGTCACGACGCCTGTACGACACAGTCCGCGACACCCGCGAAAAAAAGCCACAGGAAGCGCTGGAAGCCACGGAGATTCTGGTCAGTCGCGGCCTGTGGAATCAGTCACAGCAGGCAGAGCAGGTCGCTCGCACCGGCATCGAAGACCTGGCCGAAGGTATCGAAAAAGCGGCCGATGCTGTGCTGGGCAGCGAGGCGGAATCTCTTCGTCGCGCGGAACAGGAGATTGAGGACCTGGCCAATCAGCTGTCGTCAGAGATTGCTGACGCAACAGGTCAGACTCCGAATGGAGAATTTTCCGAAAACCAGCAGAACGCAGCGTCTGGACAACAGGACACGCAACGCGAAGGACAGCCACCGGGCGAAAGTCAGGCGGAAAATGAAGCGTCGCCACAGCGACAGGGAATCCAGCGCGCCGCCGCGCCACTTCCCAACGAACAACAGCGACAGACCGCCGGCGGAAATCAACAGTCACAGCAGAGTGAACAACAAAGCAGCCAACGTACGGCCACCGCCGGTCGGGGTGAGCAACAGCAAGAAAAAGCAGAAGAACAGCCAGGTGATGGTCAGCCGCAGGAAGAGTCGCCACCGCAACAAGGTAAAGGTCGTGGCGAACAACCGGGACAGGACGGTGAACTACAGGAACAGGAAAGTCAGCAGCCGGGGCAGGGTCAGCAGCCAGGGCAGGGTCAACAGCCGGGACAGGGTCAACAACCGGGACAGGGTCAACAACCGGGACAGGGTCAACAACCGGGACAGGGTCAACAACCGGGACAGGGTCAACAACCGGGACAGGGTCAGCAACCGGGACAGGGTCAGCAACCGGGACAGGGTCAGCAACCGGGTGGCCAGAATCAATCGGGAAACCGCCAGTCGGGAGGCTCTGGCCAGGACTCTTTCCTGCTGAATGGCGGTCGGCAAACGACAGGGGGCCGAAGCACCACGCAACGACGACCGTTGACAGGCGACGAATTCCGTGACTGGTCCAACAGACTTCGCGAAGTCGAAGAAGTACTGGATGATCCGGAGCTGCGCAATCAGGTCGCCCAGGTGCGTGACCGAGCCCGTTCGATTCGCGCCGAATTCAAGCGTCACGGGAAGGAACCGCAGTGGGATCTGGTCAAATCTCAACTGCTGGATGAAATGAAGATCCTGCAGCAACGACTGAACCAGGAATTGTCAAAGCTGGAATCTGACCGTTCGATGGTGCCCATCGACCGCGAACCCGTGCCGGAAGAATTCGACGAACTGGTGCGACGTTACTACGAACTGCTGGGTCAAAGCCGAGAGGAAGGCGAGTGATGCTGGCGGCCGAGCGAGATATCCTCAACATGCTGCGGGTAACAGAAGTCCGTGACTCGGGGCTTTGGGTGCACAGTGCGCTGGGCAGCCTGGTATTAGGCGACCACAGCTGGATTGGTCCGGCGATTGCGGTTGCCGCCGTCGGTATTCTGCTCGCGCTGTGGGTCAGTCGCCATCGGCTGGCATCACTGGGCCTGGCCATGTTCTGTCGCGTGCTGGGATGGTTGCTGATTACAGCCTGCCTGGTAAATCCGCTGTGGAGCAGCGCCAGACCGCGACGAGGGGCGAACGTCCTGGCAGTCGTGACCGACATCAGCCGCAGTCACCTGGTCACAACCAGCGGAACACAGACTCGCGCGGACATGCTGCAGGAACATCTGAATCGTGGTGAATTATCGGATCCTAATGGCTGGGTTAACCGCATCGACCAGGACTTCGAACTGCAACGGTATACGGTCAGTGATCGCCTGGAACGAGTCGAAACATTTGAAGACGTTCAGTTTGACCGACCAGCGTCGAACCTTTGTTCGGCCCTGCAGCAACTGCAACAGCGGTTTGCCGGTCAACCTCTGGCGGGGATCATCCTGCTGTCAGACGGAAACGCGACCGATGATTTTGAATCGCTGGACGCGCTGAAAACCCTCGCGCCCGTGTACCCGGTCGTTATCGATGACGAAAGCGACTCGACTGATGTGGCAATCGGAGTGGTCACGGTCAATCAGACGGCATTTGACGATGCACCCGTAACGATTCAGGTGCAGACTCAGAATCAGAATGTCAGGGGAGAAAAAATCCAACTGACGTTGCTGGATGACGAGGGAACGCCGTTGGAAACAAAGACACAGCTCGCCAGCGAAGATTCCCCGGTGCGGTTTGATGCTCGACCGGAAACCGGCGAAACTGTGTTCTACAAAGTCAAAGCTCAACTACTGGATGTTGATGACCAGCCTATTGAAGCCGAAGCGACGACGGTCAACAACGAACGTCTGATTGCGGTGGATCGAGGCAGCAACAAGCGACGAGTGCTGTACGTATCGGGAAGGCCGAACTGGGAATTCAAGTTTTTGCGGCGAGCTGTGGAAACGGATCCTCAGACAGAGTTGGTGGGCCTGCTTCGGATCGCGAAAAAAGAAGCGAAATTTGATTTCCGTGGACGCGACGGTGAAAGTTCGAATTCGCTGTTTCGGGGGTTCGAGAAAAGTGAACAGGAACTGGCTGAAGAGTACGATGAACCGGTCCTGATACGCCTCGGAACGAAGGACGAAACCGAACTGGAAGGTGGATTCCCTGAGGACGCTGCAGACCTTTTTGCTTACGACGCCATCATTCTTGATGACATCGAGGCTCGTTTTTTTATGGCGGACCAGTTGCAGCTGATCTACCAGTTCGTATCCAAACGAGGTGGTGGTTTTCTGATGATGGGCGGACAGGAGTCTTTTCGCCAGGGCGAATACGACCGTACGCCGGTCGGAGAACTGCTGCCCGTCGATCTGCATCGTGAAATTCCAGGACCAACGGAGCCGGTTCAGTTGAGCCTGACCCGTGAAGGCTGGCTGCAGCCATGGGTTCGACTGCGGTCTGATGAAGAGGCCGAACGTCAGCGGGTGACAAACATGCCTGGTTTCACGGTGCTGAATGCGACCAGCTTTATCCGACCCGGTGCAGTCGTGATGGCAAAGGTCGCAGACAGTTCGGGCGACGAATATCCCGCCCTGGTGACTCAGCGTTTTGGTCGCGGTCGGTCGGCAGCCCTGTGTATCGGAGACTTCTGGCGGTGGCGGATGAACGAAGGGCGAAGTCGCCTCAATGACTTTTCACTGGCAACGCTCAATCCGCTGGATGCTCCGGTGGCGCCGGGCGACGCCCCGGAAGAAGACCTCAACGATCATGCGCGGGCCTGTCGGCAAATGATCCGCTGGCTGGTTGGTGACGTGCCGAAGCGACTGGATGTTTCCGTCATGCCCGATCCGTCACTGGGACTCGGAACGGTAAGATTAATCGCAAACCTGAAGGGTAAAGATTTCGAGGTTCGCGATGACGCAAATGTTGGGTTCGTCGTAACCTGCCCCAACGGAGAAAAATTCGAAATCACGGGTGAGCCGTCTGAAGACGTTGTCGGACGTTTCGAAGTTGTTATGTCAGCCGTCGACCCCGGTCCGTATACCGCCGAAGTCACGGCAACCGTGAATGATCAGGAACCGGAACAGCTGACAGCATCAGTGGGCTGGGCCAGTCAGCCGGATCAGGAAGAAATGGCGTCGGTTGCTGTGAACAGACGCTTCCTGTCTGACGTGGCGGAATCCACGGGTGGACATCTGGTCCCGATCAACCAGCTGAATTCGTTTGTGGACGATCTGTCCCACAGCGACGCACCTCTGGTTGAGGTATGGTCATGGCCGATCTGGCATCAGTGGTGGATTTTCTGTGTGGCCGTGGGCTGCTTTATGACGGACTGGACAATTCGCCGACGGCAGGGGATGCCATAAAGGACGTGAACATAATTCACGGATCGTGGAAACGCCAGCGAGTGCCTCGCGCTGCAGTCTTCATCCTGACGATCGCGAACCACACCCGCACGGATGGAACATCAGACCTGTTTGTTGACCTGTCGTCTGAATAAATCAGACGGAAAATCGCGATTTCGCAAACTACTCACGTGCTTTCGTCGGTCATAACAGACAGATTGTGACGTCGTGGTGCGTTTTTTTCCGTGCACGGGGATACATCTGAACAACATGCAAGCAACATATGATGCCAATACTGTTCCGGCAATTTCTGTCAGTGAGCTCACCCATTCCTTCAAAGGTCATCAGGCACTGAATCAGGTGTCGTTTGCGGTCATGCCACAAACACTGCACGGGTTTGTCGGCCCAAACGGTGCCGGTAAAACAACCACTCTGAAAGCGATCTGCACACTGCTGAAACCAAATTGGGGCGAGATCCAGGTATTCGGCCATAGTGTGCGGGCGGAATCCATTGCCGTTCGTGAAAAAATCGGGTTCATGCCCGATCACTTCAGCATGTATCGGCAGATGACCGTCTTCGAGTACCTCGACTTTTTCGCGGCGGCCTACGGTCTGCAGGTCGCTCAAAGAGATCAGGTGATCAACGATGTGCTGACTCTGACGGACATGGACGGACGACGTGACGACCTGCTGAGTGGTCTGTCGCGCGGTATGCAGCAACGAGTCAGTCTGGCGCGCGTTCTTGTACACGACCCGGATCTTCTTCTTCTGGACGAACCCGCCAGCGGACTTGATCCACGAGCACGCATTGAGCTGATGGAGATTCTGCGGGAACTTCGCCGAATGGGGAAGACCATCTTCATCAGCTCGCACATCCTGACGGAACTGGCAGAATTGTGCGACAGCGTCACGATCATTGATCGGGGCCACGTGCGTTTCAGCGGCCCCATGGACGCACTGCTGGATGCAGAAGACGAAACGCCGCGTTTTAGTTTAAAACTGAGTCAGCCCCCGGACAATGCGATTGAACTGCTGCTGGGGCTGGATGGAATCGTGGCCGCCGATGTCCCGGAATACAGTTCGGGGAATGAGTTCAATCTGGAGCTGGATTCAGCAGTCGATTCCAACATCGTCCTGAGCGCGATCATTGCACTGGGACTTCCCATTATTTCCTTCAGTCGGCAACGCAAGCAGCTTAATCAGGCCTTTATGGACCTGACGACCCGAGGAGTCCCGACGTGATCAGCGGGACTCAAACGCTTTTTAACTGGTCTCTGCGGGCTGACACAAAATCAATTTATCCGCATATCGTTCGCGCATGTTTCACCGGATTCATGCTGCTGGCTGTTCTTGCGGCGTGGGCGAATTCACTGTCGGGTGTCGCTCCCGGCCTGGAGTTTTTTGAATGGATCTGCCGGCTGAATGTGTTGCTGATCTCTGTTTCCGGAATCAGCTATTTCGTATCGGCCGTCACCGAAGAAAAGGACTCGGGAACGCTGGCGCTACTGAGACTGGCCGGAGTAACGCCGCTGGTCATTGTGCTCAGTAAATCAACATCCAGGCTTATCAGCGCGCTCATGCTGTTGATGATTCAGCTTCCGTTTACCTTTCTGGCAATCACACTGGGAGGAGTCACCTGGCAACAGATCATTGGTGCGTATCTCGCACTGGCAGCATGGATGTGCATGGTCGCCAACGTGGCATTGTTTTGTTCCGTGCGATGCAACACCTCGGGCCGAGCGGCAACGCTGGCGACATCTGTACTATTGCTGTTCTTCGCTGCCGGACCAATTCTGACCGGTGTGGCAGGCCTGACGGGGGTTTCATGGATTTCGCCACAATTTCTGGCGGTCTGTGAAAACCTGCATCGGCACCAACAGAGCATTCTGATCACAACACGTCTGACCGAGATTTTTAGTGCCACCGGCGCCGGCGACTTTCTGGCGCTTCAGTTTTGGCGCAGTGTGACTGTGGGTGCTGCGATGTTCCTGCTGAGTATCGTTTTTTTTAATCGCTACAGCGAACCCGCAGACGACAATACGCATGGGACTTCTGCAAAAGTGCGGCGGTTTACGATCGGTCGCTGCTGGAAACTACCGATCGTCTGGAAAGATTTTCTGTTTTTCACCGGCGGCAGAACTTTTATGTTCACAAAATTCTTCGGCTACACCCTGTTGGTGGCCGGAATTTCTGCCTTTCATCAGCTGGATCATCGTGACACGACAGAATGGCTGAACAACGAACTGACGTGGAACGCTTTCATCGCAGTTACCTGTCTGCTGTGTGTGGAAGTATTGCTGTACGCATCCGGAAGTCTGTTTCAGGAGGTACGGCAATCGACAATTTCTTCGTTGACAATGCTGCCATGCAGCACGCCACATCTACTGTTGCAGAAACTGGGGGCGTGTGGCCTTGCCCTGACTCCTGGCGCGCTGTGGCTTGTCATCCTGTTAGCATATCGTCCCTCAGCCATAACAGAGCCGCTTTCAGGCACCGCAGTCGTCAGCGTGGTTTTTGAGGTGCTGCTATGTGCTCATCTGACCGTTCTGCTGTCGTTGTATACCCGCTGGGCAGCCCTGCCGATCGCGATCTTCGTGACAGCAATATCCTTCATGTGCTGCCCGTTCATCACACTCACCATTTTTGAATTCTCAGGGCGGTTGGCGCGGCTGAACGGAATCTCCTGGAGCATCTTTCTGGGAGCCATCGTCAACTTTATGTGGGGCTGGCTGTTCGTACTGCTGCCGATGGAAATCGAGATCATCAATCGTTGGAATCGACTGAGTCGCGAGTAAGTGAAAGAGTCTATCGTATGCCTCGCAATGACTCCGGCAAATCAGACGCTGTCGCCTGCTGATCTGTTCAGAAAACGATGCGCACGTCGAAAATACACCGGACTGGGTACATCAGCCCCCCGTCCAGACCATGCCCTGGACGCGCTAGTGAGCAACGGCACATGGCTGGGGACTTCTAACTGTTTTCGGGGGCATGATGAACGGTCACATAATTTGCACACACTGCCGGAGGAAATCGATGTCTGTATCTCATAACAATCGCAGACGAAACTGACATGCGAACATTACGTCCAGTATCCGGACGATGGAAACTGTCATGAGATTCTCTATGGAGTGCATCACATGAATTCCGCTCCCATCACCAGTGAATCTCAAGCCATATTCAGTTTCAGCTTTTCTCAGCCATTGAATTGAACGAGCTGGCACACGTAATAAGTGCACCAATTAAGGTACAAGTCAGCAGTCAGGATATCATTCCGCCGAACATGTTGGTGGTGCTGAAAGAAAACAGCATTATCACTGCAGAGAAGGTGAAAGATATGCAGGACCTTGTCGTTGAGATTCTCTCTACGTCAACGGCTCAGCATGACAACGGGTTGAAGAAAGGATGATATAAACCAGGCGGTGTGCCGGAACACTGGGTCGTTGATCCGGACGAGAGAGTCGTTCGGAAATTTTTCTTGACCGCTCAGAAATACGGTGCAGCGGTCCGATGCGTCGGCTTTGACGGGTCGCCCGGCATCATGATTGACCTTATACGAATGTGGTAACTTTCGATTTGAGCGACAGAGGCTCGGGAGTCTCTCAATGCAACTGAATTCGGTACTTCCATTTCAGTGGCGGTGGCAATTCGAAGTTGGCAAATTCGAAGTGGATGACTCGACGGCTGAGGGGTTCATCCATTGGCGATGATGCATGCAGAAGTAACGGCCTCATCAAAAGCAGCCCACCGACTGGAACATCGCAGGTGATGCTGGCCTTGCGCTGCTGAGCATCAATTTCGGTAGCCGACATGCGGTCCCGGTGAGTGCCTGGCAGCACTTTCAACGCTCCGTTCGCTCCGGTGCAGTCATCCAGATGTACTCGGACCGTCAGCACGCGGGCCATGACTTCCACTGGTGGCTGAACGCACGTGACTCCAGCTTTTCTTGTCCATGCACTGAAGCCGTCCACCTCGTGTTTCACCTCAACTGCAATCGACAGATCCTGATGCCAGAAGACTCCCCAGTTGGCGCCGGGAGTCTTGTCGAACAGGGTTGCTCGCGTCATGAATGCATCCGGACCAATGACTTCCGTGACGCGCTGCACGATCGCAGGATGTCGGACAAGTTCGGTAACCTCCGGCACCACATCCGTCAGGTTACGCAGGCCGTAAGTTCCGCTGCTGTTGGTGACGTTTTCTGCGTTGTCTGCAGAACGGGCGACATCAATCAGGGCAACGAAGCGGTCGACACATGTAGATTCCAGCGCTTCGGGCGCAATCACGAAACCGTACTGACTTAGATATGCTGACAGGCGGTTTCGTGTCACGGACGTCATGACGGAGTTACTTCTTCTTCTTTCCTTGAGCCGATCTTTTCCATTCTGTTGCGAACGGCGGCTTGTCGAAAGTGGAACCATCACCGGTGACTCGCGGATCTCCGGTTTCTTTCAAAACCTGCATCAGCCTGGCCAAAAGATCCGACTTCACCTCAGCGTAACGACTCTCCGCCGCCACATTATAGACCTGGTGAAAATCAAGTTTAAGATCATAGAGCTCTTCTTCCGGGCGTTGAGCAAATGCGAAGTCGAAGTACTTTCTCCGGTTCGGGTCGTTTTCGCAGTTAAGAGCGATCCACGCTTTGGTCGGACTGCCGTCAAGGTCGCCAAAAGCAGCAAACGTATTTTCCCGCAGTGCTTCGAACGAGGGCATTGCCGCAGCCGGAGCTCCGTATCCCGGTCCTGTCCCCATGGGCCAGCGGCCCGCTTTGAAGTTGCGGATATACAGAAAATTCTTCGTGCGAATGGCTCGTTGAGGATACGGCATCCAGTCGGTGCGAGCTTTGGCGACGTGTCGTTCGCGTCCCGTAATCACTGCATCTCTCATAGGATCAACGACTCCGGACTTGTCGGACGTCAACACAGGCAGCAGGCTTTTGCCCGTCATCACCGGCGGAATGTCTTCGCCTCCGGCGTCTACGAATGTTGCAGCCAGATCCGGCAGACAGACGAAATCGTGCACAACCCGATCACCCGGAACCTGCTGCGGCCAACAGACCGCCAGCGGTACATGAGTTCCAAAGTCGTACAGGTTGCACTTGCCATTCGGAAACCCGGGCGCTCCATGATCGCCGCTGACGACGATGATTGTGTTATCAATTTCACCCGTCTTCTGCAGCTCGTCCAGCAACACACCAAGTCCGGCATCGAAAGCCATCGCTTCGCCCAGGTAGTCTGCAAAATCTTCGCGGACGATCGGAACATCCGGCAGGCAGGCGGGAAGCTTACCTTTCAAGTCGTCGGGATTCAGCCCCCACAGCTTTTTCCCTGACCCCTGAATCCATTTGCGATGGCAATTGGTTGGCCCCCACCAATAGCAGAACGGTTCGCCATCTTCACGATCCGCAAGGAAGTCCTGGAAGTTGCCTCGCACTTCATTCAGCAGCGTGTTCTTTCCGGTTTCGGCTTCGTCCTGTCTGGCGACGAACTGACTGAATCCGTTGAACTTGCTGCCTTTCTTTCCGTAACTTGTCGGCCGGGCCCCATAGGGCGCGTTAGCAGGTGAGCCAGGACTCCAGACCTTGTAAGTGTACCCAATGTGGTAACCGGCCTTTTGCAGAACCAGCGGATAACTGGGAATGTTCTCGTCCCAGATGGCTCCCTGCAGAATTGCTCCACGTCCCGTACGCCAAAAATATTGGCCGGACAGAAGCGAGCTGCGACAGGGCGTACAGGACGGCGCATTGACAAAGGCATTTGTAAACAGCACTCCTGCTTTGGCAATTCGGTCGAAATTTGGCGTACTGACAATATCGCTGGGACCACCTTTTTCTATGGCTGCATAGGCACTGGCGTACCGGCCCCAGTCGTCAGCAAAGGCAAACAGAATGTTCGGTCGACTGGAATCTGCAGAAGCCGGACATGCCAGCAGCAGGAGACCCGTCAGATAAACGGGAACTGAATGATTCATCATTTAAAGAAGACCTCTGCAGAACATGGATCGGTTTTTTGCCATTGCCATGATAGCGATCGGTAATTAAGTGCCAAAGCGTGCAGGCCGCTTCTACCATGAGTAGCATATAAACAAGCAGCATAGCGTTTGGGTGACGAAGGAAACGGCATGCCGTTCATTGAGCAGATCGACGAAGACGAAGCGACAGGTGAGCTGGCTAAGATCTACGAATCATGTCAGCATCGTATGGGCATGGTCGCCAACATTCTGAAGATACAGAGTCAGGATGCCGGCATGCTGCGAGAATCCCTCCGGTTCTACATTCGTCTGATGAAGTCGCCGAATGCGCTTAGTGCAGCACAACGCGAGATGCTGGCTGCGGTGGTCAGCAACGTCAATGACTGTTACTACTGAACGTTGTCACACGCACAGGACTTCGGTCTGGAGTCCGGAAACGATCAGCTGGCCCGACAGCTCATCTACGACTATCGCACGGCAGAACTTTCGGTCGAAGATCGAGCACTCTGTGACTACGCGGTCAAACTGACCGTGACACCGGGAAGCATGAACGAAACGGACGTGGTCGCTCTGCGTCAGCGAGGGTTCAACGACGAGCAGATCACGATTGCCGCCCAGGTCGTTGGTTACTTCAACTACATCAATCGTATTGCTGATGGCCTCGGAGTCGACCCTCAGGACGGGATGCAGCCTGGAGACAAAGAGTGGCGCGATGCGAAGGGCAGAGATTACAGTGTATGACGCTGAGTGGTGGCCGCGCAAAACGTCCCCCAGCCGGAAATATGGTCCAGCTGCAGACCGGAACAGTTCGTGAGAACAAGCAAGCTGTTCTACTTGTCATAAATCGCTGAAAATCAAATCAGGAATGCTATCATTGCCGACGACATGCCCGATCGATCAAAGACACGACGTGAATTTCTCAAGCCAGCCGGACCCAGCGGCGAACGCTGCGCGGATATCACAGAAGTTCCGGTCGGCGGCAGCACCGTCCGCGTAGCGACTCGAGCTATGGCGTGCGAGTTTTCAGTCATCATGAATCCGGGCTCGCACGAACACGTGTCGACAGTCGGCGAGATCCTGGAAATGATCCACGAAATTGAGAGCTGGCTAAGTGTCTACAAACCGCATAGTAAGATCTCACAGACGAATCGCATGGCAGCAACAGAACCTGTCAGACTTCAGCCGTCGCTCTACCACCTTCTGAAGACTGCTCGGCAACTGCATCAGCAGACGAATGGCGCCTTCGACATCGCCGCAGGTGCGCAGATCACACTGTGGCGTCAATGTCGAGCAGAACAACGAATTCCTACAGCGGAAGAACTTGACGCCGTGCTCACCAGATCCGGCTCGCAGCACCTTGAGCTGGACGACGAAGCGAACACGGTGACGTTTGACACGGACGGCCTGCAACTGGATCCTGGAGCGATCGGAAAAGGATTTGCCCTGGACGAAGCCGCTGCATGGATGTCGAAGATGAAAGCCGCCCCAAAAGCGTATCTGCTGCACGGCGGTCACAGCAGTCTGGTAGCTCGTGGCGAGCACAACGGCCAATCCGGATGGCCTGTGGGAATCGGAAATCCGCTGTTTACGAACAAACGTCTGGGCACAGTGCTGCTGCGAAATCAGGCAATGTCGACCAGCGGCTCCAACATTCAGTTTTTTCGACATCAAGGGCACCGCTATGGACACATTCTGGATCCCCGAACCGCCAAGCCTGTCGACGGAATGCTGTCGGTGACCGTTTTGGCGGATTCTGCGGCCACCGCAGACGCACTTTCCACAGCGTTTTTTGTGTTGGGGGTCGAAAATGCTCGCGCGGTGTGTGATAATCTGTCAAATGTTGGAGCCATCCTGATCCCTTTCCCCGAAAGTGGAAAACGGGTCACTCCAACAATTATCGGAGTGCCTTTTGACCAGGTTTTCTGGGACAAAAAGCAGGTGACTGTGTAGTTTGGTTCTCCAGGCTTGAGCATCAAACAGTCCTTGACAGTCTATTCCGGCAGACGCCAGGAAATGGATTTGGCCGGGTGAAAGAATATAGTCACAAGGAATTCCCGGTTGGGAACGTTCTTCACGGAACGCAAAGCTCGACTCTGTAGAATTCAGCGGCCAAACTGTCTTACATTCCATCGTGATCCCGGCAACTTTCTGCCGACTACTGATACCCGGAGTTTAGATCTCGTGACCGACATCCGTCGCTTTTCTCTCGCCGCTGTCATTCTGCTGGTGGTGCTGCGTCTGGCCATTGGCTGGCAACTGCTGTACGAGGGTCTGTGGAAGATTAATACCCTGAAATCACCACGACCATGGACTTCCGGCGGCTACCTGAAGAATTCCGTCGGACCATTGCGAGACACATTTCGCAAAATGGCCGGCGATCCGGATGAACTTGGATGGCTGGACTACGATGTCGTTGCGGCTCGCTGGCAGAGCTGGGCAGAGCGTTTTCAGAAGCACTACGGCCTGGACGAAAAACAAGCTGAGTCATTCCGCAGACTCATGGAAGGCAGTTGGGGACAAGTCAACGGAAAACACGTCTATGCGGCCGAACTGCTTACATTGCCTGAAGGGGTGAGTGCTGAAAGTCTGCTGATCAAACACCGCGACCCGCAAAAGAAACTTCACGACATCGTGTGGTACGATGCAGGTCGCAAACGCCTGCTGGTCAATGCGGTACAGCAATTGACTCCGCGCGACAAAGCGAAACTGTTGAGCCTCTCTGACGATCCGAAATTTCAGAAGGCGGTCAACGACGTAGACACGCGTCAACGCCGAGGCATGGGTTATCCCATGAAGCTGGCCGGGGCATTGAAGGGCAATCCCGAGCTGCTGGGCAACGAAGCCTGGCAGCGTCTGGGCAAACTGAAACAATACAAACAGGAACTGGCGGAATACGAAGCATCGTATGCGAAAGCCACAACGCCGTTTGAGTGGGGTCACTTGAAGTACACATGGGGTAAGATCCAGGACCTTCGTTCTGAGCTCACCGGACCGATCAAGGGTATGGAAAAAGAATTGATGGACAAAGCCGCTGCGTTGCTTACGATTGAGCAGCAGGCACGCGGACCGGTCTCGGAACCGTGGACTGCGTTGAAGTTTGCTGACACCATGACAATTCTTGGACTGACAGCATTGGGAATCATGCTGGTGCTGGGACTGTTCACGCGGTTCGCCGCAGCCGGCGCGGCGTTCATGCTGTTCAACTTCTATCTGGCAATGCCACCGTTACCCGGGGTGGCCGAATTGCCCGGACCGGAACACAGTTTCATTGTGAATAAAAACCTGATCGAAGTCTTCGCGCTACTGGCTATCGCCGCTCTGCCGACCGGGCTGTGGTTCGGACTGGACCGAATTCTCAGCGTGTTTCTTGGTAACTGGCGAGCTGACGGGAAAACTGGTTCATCGATGAAATCGACAGTCGCGACCGGCGATGAGCCGGAAGCAGCGGCGGCCACCTGAAATTAACGGGTGCCAAAACAACTCTGCCGCGAAACATCTGACAACAAATACAAATTAATTGGCTCAACTTTAAAGAGTAGGAACCCAGAATGCTTCTCACTCCCGAACAGGAACAAATTGGTAAAGACAACTTTCATGAAGTTGTTGGCGTTTCCCGTCGAGACTTCATGAAAACTGCGGCGGCAGCGGGTACAGGGCTGGGGGCCCTCTATTTCGGCTACAGCAAGCTGGAAGGGAAACCGGTACGAACAGCGTTCATCGGCACCGGCGATGAAGGTAACGTACTAATCAATGAACACCCCACCGACTACATGGAAATTGTGGCGATCGCGGACCTGCGACCTGCCAACCAAAAACGAACATTTACGGGCAGTCATCCCGTCGCTCGCCGAGGTCTGAATGCGGTTCTGGGACGGGCCAAAGCGGACAATGTTGCCAAGAACGTTTTTTCCAACCATCGCGATCTGCTGGCGAAAAAGGACGAACTGGGTCTGGAAGCCGTTGTTATTGCAGTTCCGTTAAACCAGCATGCGCCCATTGCCATCGAATGCCTGGAAGCCGGTCTCCACGTCATCTGTGAAAAGCTGATGGCGCAGAACGTCACGGACTGCAAGCGAATGATTCGCGCAGCTGAGGAAAGAGACCTGATGCTGGCGGTGGGGCATCAGCGTCACTACAGCGTGCTGTACGACAACGCTGCTCACCTGACAAACGAAATGGAACTGCTCGGCGATATCAAGTTCATTCGAGCCCAGTGGCATCGCAACAACAGCTTTCCCGGCAGCGATGCATGGCAGAAGTGGAATTCCTCAGCAAAAGAAGACCGCGATCTGCTGACAAAGATGGAGCAGGACGGTTCGCTGAAAGCTTACGGCTATGAAACCGCAAGGAAACTGATCGACTGGAGACTGTACAACTCAACCGGCGGTGGCCTGATGGCCGAACTTGGCAGTCATCAGATGGACGCAGCCAGTATCTTTCTGGGAAAGAAACACCCGCTGGCTGTACAGGGTTACGGCGGCAAGAACTTCTTCGGCATGGAAGGCGTTGGCCCGGAGTCGGCGTGGAAGGACGACCGAGACATCGACGACCAGATTTTTGTAACGTTTGAATTTCCCGGCAAGACTCATGAAAAGAATGAGCGCGATGTCGCCGTCGTGACGTACTCATCCATGAATACGAATCGCTGGGAACCATACGGCGAAGCCGTGTTTGGCAGCCGAGGCACACTGTGGATGAAGACAGAAAAAGAAGCTCTGCTGTACAAGGAATCCAGCAAGGATAGCCCCGGCGGCGTTGAACAGCGTATCTGGATGGTCGACAGCAAGGGTTCCGGCCCTGTCCTGGACAGCTACGAAACCAGTGCTCCGTCTGCCGCGGCCAGCGGGGCTCAGGCGGGGATGGGTGAGAAAATCAGTCGTGGCTATCGCGAGGAAATGGAACACTTCTGTTACTGTGTCCGCACCGGTAAGAATGAACTGCGCTGTAACGGCCATGTCGCCATGGCCGATGCCATCATGGCTCTGACCGGAAATCTGGCCATGAAGCACAAGAAACGCATCGAGTTCAAACCGGAATGGTTCGATGCGTCCAGCGACGCCTGTCCGGAAGAGGACGAGCAGGTAACAACGGCGTAGACGGCGTCTTCAGTTCGTGCCGACAGAAAACGGTATATCTTCAGCGTATCACGAAGACGAGATCATGGCGCGGTGGCCGGACAACAAGAAATCCAACGTCGTAATGCTGGCGTTGATCTTCTTGCTGTTCCCGCTGCTTGCATGGCTGTGTGCATGGTTCGTGAACGGGTAACACGCAGGGGCCGGCTTCGTTTGCACCTTCGCAGCTTGGTCCCGAACCCCGGTTCGGGACCGCATAACTTCAGAGTTCCGGAGCCGGGGAGCAAGGCACTGCCATCACGATGTTAGATGTTCCTGATGCCATATGTGTGAAAACCGGCTGCCGGCTCCAGGACGTCAGACCGCGTCGGCTTGCGGGCCGCCCCGCAGTGTGACACGGAACCAGCATCCTTCGGAAGTTTCCATCAGGACGACGTCGCCACCATGCAATCTTGCCAGTTCGCGGGCGATCGACAGTCCGATGCCTGTGCCAGCGGCATAGCTGAGCGTATTCGACACTCGCGCAAACGGCTGGAAGATTTCACCTCGTTTTGAAGCATCCACGCCGGGGCCTTTGTCGATGACATCGATTGTCAGTCGGAATGACGAAGTGGTGGTGGCCGATGGTTCATGTAACGTGCCACTGACCGACTCGAACCGGGACACCTGACTTTCAATACGCAACAGACCACCGGAGGCTGCGTATTTCTCGACGTTGCTAACAAGATTACCGAGTATCTGCTCCACGAAGTCCGGATCCAGCAGCATCGTCTGCCCGGCATTGAGTTCCAGCTGAACATCAATTCGCTGTTCGCCAAAAGCCGGCTCAAAACGGTCAAGAATCGTTTGAATGAGTCGATCCGGAATCTCTTCACCAAGCTGGAGTTGCAGTGTCCTGCGTTGCTGACGGGCAAACGTAAGGACGTTCCCGATCAATCGACTAAGACGCTGCCCTTCTGAAAGGATGATGTTCAGACGCTCTCGTGGTCGCGCTGTTCCTTCGTCCTCCATTCCATCCAGATCACGGTCCAGCAGCTCCGCGTACATGCGAATATTCGTCAGTGGTGTCTTCAATTCGTGTGAAACCTGGTTTACGAAACTCACCTGCTCGGACGCCTGCCGCATGTCGCGCGCGTACTCTCGAATAAACAGAACTGAAATGACGGCCAGCACAGCCGCCACCGCACACAGTCCTGCGGCAAGGGTAAAATACACACTGCGACCGGTTCCGGCAGTCAGCTGATCTTCCGGCACAAAACACTGCAGTCGCCATGACGCCAGCGGCGCCACTACGGAAACCTCACACAATGGCTGCGCATAATCAGGTTCAAAACTGCCCCACTGATAGACAGATTCGGCCGACGTGTTAACGAGTCTCACACGAGTAGCAACCCGTCGCACGTTTTCTGTCGCGCTGTCAACTGTTACCGGCAGGTGAGCGACAAGGTCTGCCATCCACCGAGCGCGTTCCAGTGCACAGCCGACAATATGTCCGGAGGACCGCCGTTGCCAGTAGATCAGGTTTAAGCCTCGGTCCCAGTACCAGACGAACCAGCCTGAGGACTCCGTGAACTCAGCAATGTTCTGTACCGGAGCAACACGGTATGCGTCCTCGACCAGTTGCGAAGGAGCCTGAACCTGCTGCTGTGCCTGCAATTCCTGCATGACCTGCGGCACTGGCGACGGAAATGTCCGTGAAGACGTCGAAACGCGTCGCTCTCGGATAGCCGGACGATTACCTTCCTCAGCAGAAGGTTCACCGGAAACGTTTTTCACGTGTTCCGATCTCACAATCGCTTCTTTCAGATCCCTGCCAGTGAACATCTTTGCCGCCTGGACCAGAAACAGGCGTTCCCTGCCATTCAGACTTTCGATGTCACCTGGATCCGGATACGTAATCCGTCCTGATGGACTCAACACAAACATCTGCAGTATGCTGGGCTGAGTGCGAATGACCTGTCGTAGTTGCTTGACATCAAAGTGATCGATCGCGGTGATTTGGTTCAGCGAGCGTTCCGTGTTTTCAAAGAATAGTGCGACGTTGGCATTCACGTCATGCAGCCGGACTTCCATCAGCTGGCGAAATCGCTGTCGCACGACGATCTGCTCGCTTTCGGCAACGCGCAATGCGGCCCATGTCAGGGCCGTCAGCGGCAGAACGACGATCATCACGATCAGGATTAACGGGCGACGTTTCATGTTGCGATATTGTATCGATTTCAGGTCCTGACGTGAAAGAAGCCCGACACGTTCATGTGCCGGGCTTCAAAATTCTGTGGACGGAGATCCTCTGCCCGGTTTCAACAAGACACTTTCCTGTTGAGTCAGGATTATTGACCAACCAGGGTGGATTCTTGATCCGGAGCGTTAGTTTACAACCTCTGAGCCGTAAGCCCCGTCAGCATCCTTAACGTGCGGTCGTTTGTCATTTGTCCTTCAGCGTCGGGGCATTGCTGGCACGTTGCTGCACGTCTACAGCATTCTGATAATACCGCAAACTCTTGCGGGCCAGGTTGGCCTTCACATCTTGATTACTGGTGACGCCCTGCAACTGTTCAAGTTGAAAGCCATTCTGTTTGGCGAGCTCCTTCAGTCGAAGAGAATCTGTCGGACAAAGCATGGCATTGACATTCAGATAGTCAACGTTTTCCTTGAGAATCTGGCGACACTTCATCAGATCTCCTTCATCAAGAAACTTGGTGGCCAGCTTGTTCTGTTCGCTGGAAAACAGAGCCACAACGTCGGCCATAGCCTTGTGGTTCAGACTGGCTGCCACCTTTTTGTCATTGTCGCTGAACGAGGTCCTGACCCCACCGGACAGCTTGTCACTTTCATGCGTCTTCATGTTTGCGTAGGTGACAGATACAGTCGCCAGTTTAAGATTGCTGCCCGTCTCGGCTGCTGCAAGCTCCACTTCGACAATAACATACTTGTCCTGTTCGCTGTAAATCTGCGCCAGTCGAGTAACGATGTCCTGGCCGTTAATATCGGCATCGTTCCCGAGAACGCGTACCGGCCGAATGCCCTTTGGTATAGAGATCCTGACGTCAACCTCCTGAGCCACGACAGACAGCACATCATCAAACTCGCGGCGAAAAATATCCACAAGTTCAGATGCGTCTTCGATAAATAGATGATTGCCACCGCTGGCCCCGGCCAGTTGCACCATCAGGTCTTCGTTATAGCCCAGCCCGAGTCCCAGCGTGGACACGCTGATGTTTTCTTTGATCAGCGACTTGCCAAGACTGCCAAGTTCGCCGGGTGAGGACGGTCCGACGTTGGCGAGTCCGTCAGACAGCAGGATCACGCGGTTGACGCGTTCGCGATCCAGGAATTTTCGTACTTCTGCGGCCCCCTTGCTGACGCCAGCGAACAATGCTGTATTTCCACCCGACGCAATACCGTTGATCGCCGTAATGACTGCCTGCTTGTCGGTCAGCTTTGTGGACGGAACAAGCACATTGACCGTTGAGTCATATGTGATAATTGACACGATGTCGTCGGGACTCAGCAGTTTGATGGCATCTATCGCCGCTTCACGTGCCCGCTTTATCTTTTCTCCCTGCATCGATCCCGATTTGTCCATAACAATTGCCAGATTGACACCCGCGCGTCTTCTGTCTGACTCCAGCTTGAACCCTGCCAGACCGACACGAATCCATGTGGTCTGTTTCTGTCCCGATTTCAACACGCTGTACACCGGCGACACATCCAGCCTGACCTGGTGAGTGTCGGCAAGTGCCCCACCACCCAGTAGACACATCAACGTCATTACTGAAAAATTCTTCATCGTCTGCCTCCTTTTCCTTCTGGAAATTCTAACCACTTGCTGCCGCACACCGTGACATCGGAACGTCAAATAACGTTGTCAGATCGCGGTCGTGTTTCAGTCGAAACATTTATTAGCCCGTGCATTAGACGCAACATCGTCAAATAAGTGGTCAGGCCCCTGTAAGAAGAATGTAAGACATTTGTCAGCTTCCGACGTGCGAACGCCTGAGTTCACAGACACCCGCGGACTCAGTGTCCGGCCATCATAAAACACGGCATCAACGGTACCACGTCGTAAAGCAAGACGCTCTGTGATCCTCAAAAACCAATGCGTGAGAGCGAATGCTCGTTCCACAACAGGGGGCAAACCGAATCCGCAACGGATTACGTTCTGAGGCCGGAATTTGAAACGGCAACGGTCGTTGCCGGTGTCAGATTGGCCTGATCGGGTCGTCACTTCGTGTGCCGAGTTCCCGCAATATTCATAACTCATTACAACACAACATGTTACGGCTGACGCGATGTGTCCGCTCGGTATTGACCCTGTTTCACGTCTGACCGTATAGTTCGCATGTAAATGTGTTGTGCAACAGATGTTGGGGCGAATTCACGCTCGCACGTCAACAACACCACTCCCGTCTCTCAAAGCATTCTGCTTTCTCAAAGTGTTCTCACCTCACTCCCGCCTCACAATGCGCCAGGCTAACCGGTGCATTGCGTCGTCCCACCCCATGCTTTTTGCGTTTCGCGCATTCAGGTTTGTCGTACTGACAGCGATGCTGCCGGCATCCGCTTCGCTGGTGTGCGCTCAGACAGAAGTCGAGCCGGTTCAGCCAGACATCTATGAGACCGTTCAGGTGTCTGCTGCACACGAAGAATCGTGGCAGATGGGAGACGTCAAGGTCTTCGCGTTCAAAGGCGGGCACAGCGCAGATGGGTTGGCGCAACTGCGTCAGGGCACGCTCAGTCTGTCTGGCGAAAGCATCGTTGTTTTCGATACGACAACTGCGGACGGGCACGCAATTCGTGCTTACGCAGAAGGACACGTTGTTTATCGGGATAATGAGCAGTGGCAGAACAAGCAGTCCCATACCGTCCGACTGCGGTCGCAGAATGCCATTCAGACGGATAGCGGCGCGTCTCACCAGGGTGACGCACGTACGGCGCCAAGCAGTCTTGTTCAGCGAGCCATCAGTAGACTGAATCCTGCTCAACAGCAACTCACTCCGGTGGGGCTGCAGGTCAGTCAGGATTCGTTTGTACCACCGCAGTTTGAACGCATGCCGGAGGCAGTCACTCCGTTGTCCAGACGCATACAAATCCGCCCTCGTTCGAACGAGCAGTTACAGATCGAATCATCGCAGTCCCGCGACACAATTCCGGCTGAACAGGTGTACGTGATCAGGGGAGGCGCCAATGTACTGGTGGACGGTGTGGCGATCGACGTCGCAGGACAGACATTGCGCCCCGGAGTCCTGGACCTTTCGGCCGATCAAATCGTAATCTGGACGGAAGCGAGCGAAAGCGACGAACTTTCACTTCAACAGGATGTTCTTCAGACGGCAGGAAAACGCTTTCAGGTTTATCTGGAGGGCAACATCCTTGTTCGCCTCAAGGACAACACGATCACTGCAACTCATGCGTTTTTCGATGCCAACAATGACCGGGCACTTCTGCTGAACGCTGAGATGCGGGCATTTCTCCCCCAGACAGGTGGTTCGGTACGAGTGCGAGCTGCAAGGCTGCGGCAGTTGTCTGAAAATCGTTTTCATGCTCAGAATGGATGGACGACAACCAGCCCGTATGGAAAGCCGGGGTATCGAGTCCAGGCCAGCGATATCTTTGTCGAGCCTGGCCCGATTTCTCCGTTCACGGAACTCGATCCGATCACCGGTCAGCCGATTCATGGTCAGCCGATGTGGATCACCGCGATGAATTCACAATTCATCGTCGGCGACACACCACTCTTATGGTTGCCACGACTAACGGCCCCCGCAGAAGACCCGAACATTCCGATCCGCCGGGCGGCCGTAAAGCACGACCGTGTATTTGGTCTGCAGATCAAGACTGTCTGGAATCTGACGAAAATTCTTGGCCAGTCCAAACAGCGAGGAACACAGTGGGACCTGCTGACCGACTATCTTTCAGATCGTGGCCCCGGCGCGGGCATCAATGGCGAATACAATGTCCGCAATAACATGGGGCAGGCGACAGGCAACGTGTCCATTTATTATCAATACGACGACGGAAATGACCGTCTGGGTCTTGATCGTATGGCCGTCCCGCCCGATCACATGCACCGCGGCGAGGTCACGTGGCGACACAAGCAGCAACTTCCGGGCGATGCTCTGCTGTTTGGCGAAATCGGATATCTTAGTGATCGAAATTATCTGGAGTCATTTCAGGAAAATCGCTTCGATAACGATAAGGACGCCGAAACGATCCTTGGTATCCGAAAGGACTCTCAGATATGGAGCGGCTCGTTGTGGGGACGAGTCCGCCTGAATGACATCGAAGCCACGACGGACTGGCTGCCACGAGCGGACATATTCGGATTCTCTCAGCCGTTATTTAACGGACATGCGTACTGGAGTTCTCACTCCAGCGTTGGATACGCTGACCTGCAGAAGGGAGATCCGCCCAACAATATCGCTGTAGATCCATACACGCCTCTGGGGCTGCCATACGTTCAGGCCGCGTCGGGCCTTGTGGCGATGACACGCCACGAAATCGATGCCCCGTTTCTATTGGGGCCGGTCAACATAAACCCTTTCGTGATGGGCGAAGCGGCAACGTGGGACGAAGGCCTGAACGGCCAGCAGGACATTGGTCGGTTCGTTGCCAGCGGAGGCGTGCAGGCTCATCTGGCCGCCACAAAAATCATGCCCTTTGTACGCAGCGAACTCTGGAACGTGAATGGTCTGGCACATAAATCTGATACGTATCTTGAATATCGCATCACAGATTCCTCTGAAAATCTGGCTGACATCGCTCAGTACAACGAGATCGACGACAATGCCACAGAGCGATTCCGTGGCAGGTATCCATTGCAGATATACGGCGGTCTGATTCCCAATGAATTTGACCCTCGCAATTACGCCGTCCGCAACGGAGCCGGACTCTGGACCAGTGCGCCGTATCACGAACTGGTGAGCGATCAGGAAGTGCTTCGCCTGCGATGGAGAAACCGACTGCAAACTAAAGTCGGGCCTCGGGAATCTGCCAGAATCCGGGACTGGATGATCTGGGAGAGTGGCCTGAGTTACTTTCCAGACGCATCTCGCGACAACTTTGGCGAGCACGTCGGGTTGATCTACAGTAACTATCGCTGGAACATCAACGATCGGACAAGTCTGCTGGCAGAAGGAATTGTTGACTTGTTTCAGAATGCTCAGGAGAACTGGAGCCTGGGACTCCTGAGCCAGCGCAGTTCACGTGGCAGCCTGTACGCTGGCCTGCGGCAGGTCAAAGCAAAGAACTATCTCGACAGTCAGACTGTCGTCGCGAGTTACAGCTATCAAATGAGTCCTAAATGGATTTCGACAGCCTCATTCGCCTACGACATCGCTGTTAGCGAATCACGCGGTTCATCCATCACCGTCAGCCGAGTCGGACTGGACTGGGTGTTGCATATTGGTCTGGGTGTCGATACGAGCAAGGACAATGTCGGCATTGCCTTTTCGCTGGAACCGCGATTCGGTCCGCCGACGCCGACCAACCTAAGCTACCTTCTGGGCCTGCAGCGCTGACACAGGTGTACGACGCGCACCATCACTGACGTTGTGAATCGGTCAGAGACAGTAATCATCACTGCTTGGCGCGAGCACCAATGCAATAGAGCACTCTGTCGGATCTCAGAAATAACTGTCCTGATGATGGCGTGATCGAAGCTCTGAAGATTTCATCAGCATGCGAACCGACTTGGTTAACTGCTACGATTTCCATGTCCGCACCTGGCTTGATTGCGAAGACCTGACCTTTCTCACTCACAAAAAAAGCCACTCCGTCCCACGTGACAGGTGTGGCGCAAAACTGTCCGATCGTGGCCGCTTCGGCCACTCGACGACGCCATTTTTCTTCTCCCGAGGTGACGTCGTAAGCGGTCAGGGTGGCGCGCCGCATGTCCATCACGAGCGAGTTTCCACCAACGACAATCGGCGACGGCAGATCGCGCGAGCTGTTTCTGGGTGAATGCCAGACCATGTGAGTATCTGTCACGTCGCCGCTCCCACCCGGGCGAACAGCGTAAGTATCGCCGCGCAAACCACACAACACGTGCAACAGGTCACCCGCTGGCGTCACAGTCGGTGTGCCTCGGCCGGAAAATCCCTTGCAGAACCAAAGCTCCTTTCCGGTTTGCGGATCGTAAGCTCGCACACCGTGATGACCATTAACGACAACTTCATCGTGGCCGTCGACGTTGATCAGAATCGGCGTACTCCATCCGCGAGCATCCTCACGTTTTGTCCGCCAGATCTCCTCACCCGTCGTTTTGTCAAGACCGACGATGAAGGCATCGGCGTCAGCGTCACAGTTTTGAATCACCATGTCTCTCACCAGCAGCGGTCCGGCGGCCGTGCCCCAGGGTCCTTCGAATCTACCCAGATCCTTATTCCAAAGCAGCTGACCATCGACGGAATAACAAAACAATCCGCCGCCCCTGCCAAAAAACGCATAGACTCGTGCACCGTCGGTCACGCACGTGGCAGACGCCCAGCCGTTCATACCGTGACTCTTTTCCGGTTCCCCCGTCCATGCGACGTGACTCCACAGCACGCTGCCATTCCTGCGATCAATACCCATGACCACGCGTTGACGGCCGTCTTCCAGCGCCGACGTCAGGAAGAGTCGGTCACCGGAAACTACGGGCGACGATTGTCCACGGCCCGGTAACGGTGTTTTCCAGACGACGGATTCCGGCCCCCACTTAACAGGCAACCCCTGTTCTGTCGCGTGTCCGTTCTGCAGCGGACCACGCCACCCGGACCAGTCTCGATCTGCGGACTGAACGCGACAGGCACAGGCGACGATCAAGAAAAGTGGCAGTAGGCGGTGAGTAATCGATAGCACTTTGAAATTTCCTGTTTCGGGCCAACCGGTCAATAGATCGTATTGCAGTGTAATTTGAGACGCCACCAAAAACGACTGAAAGGTCTTCACCCTTCAGCTGATTGCAGCAATGAAGGAGTCTGAATCGTGCGGAAGCATAAGGTGACAGACTCAGAACAACAGTGACTTCAATCCGTCAGCGGCAACGACACTCGCCAGCCACGCTCCGGCCACGGCTACAACGATTCCCGCCGCACACATCATCAGAAACTCCGTGCTGATCAGAACGGCGATGGTCCAGCGACTGCAACCAAGCTTGTGCATGGTCCGGATTTCGACCGCCCGCAAACGAACCGACAACGACAATACCAGTGCCAGCAACAGTGCAGTCACCGTGGCGGATAACAGTGAACTCAGCCATACCAGTCGCTCCACTCGAAACACAATGTTCAACAGATCCTGCACAACTTCCGTTGGCTTGACGCACTGAGCGAAGTCGCGACGTTCTGTCAGATACCTGCCCAGCAAAAGTGTTCTGCTCTTGCGGTCTGATGGCTGAGCAATCACGGCTGAAACCGGAAATGTGTCTTCGTCTCCATGGAAATGAAAGCTGTCGATGTTATCTGCAGTGATTTCCGTGAAGGGCAGAACTGCTGCACTGGCAGTCACGTTGGTGTCCGTCTTCTCCAGCAGTACGCCATCTTCAGCATCCTTCAGCGCCTGGTGACCGTGTCCGATGCCGTCGATAATCCATGCCGTCTTGATATCAACAAACACAACGTTGTCGTCCGGCGAATGCGAAGGAGCCAGCACACCAACGACGTTCATCTTCAGCGGATAGTTCCCTGCCAGATTAAAAGCATTTTGAGGAGCCGACAAAATGCAATCGCCAGGCCCCAGCTGCATTCGAGCAGCAACGTCGCAACCGACAACACAGTCGCCCAGCATGGACAGCCCGAGTCCCCGGGCGACGCCCAGCTGGCGGAATTCGAAGTATTCAATTGTCGTGCCGACGATCGGTACACCGGTCACATGGTTCACCGACTGAGTACGGTACTGCACGTGAACGGGAATGGGCGTGGCGAAGCCGGTGTTCTGAATGTAGTCGGCCTCAGCCATCGTGGTCTGATCCGGAGAAACACTGTCGAAGTACAAACCATGCAGAGCCAGATCAATACGGCTGCCCCTGGCCCCCACAATCAACGGTGTCGCAACAGCCCTGGCAATAATATCTTCACGAAACTGGTTCAACAGCAGTCGGACCGTAACGGGCAGCCACAGCGTCAGCGCCAGGCACAGCACAATCGTGGCCGCACGACCGCGATACCACGTGAGCGACCGAACAGCCAGATAGAGTGCATGCCGCCAGTTCATTCCCACACCTCCTCGGCACAGGACGCCGGCTCGGAGGTGGTCAGAAACTGCTCAAAATCGATGACACGGTCAAATCGATTCAGCAGTGAATGGTCGTGCGTGACCATCATCACAGTGGTATCGTTTTCTCGAGCAGAACTGAGCATGAGTTCCAGAATCTGGTCAGAGGTTGCCGGGTCCAGATTCCCTGTGGGTTCGTCCGCCAGCAGAATGGCCGGCCTGGTCAGCAAAGCTCGGCATATGGCCACCCGCTGCTTTTCGCCCTGAGACAGATTAGTCACCGGCTTGCGCAAGTGGTCCGCCAGTCCCGACTGTTCAAGCAGATGTTCCGCCCGTTTCCGAGTGGCGCTGTCAAGCGTCACAGCGTCGCCAATACGGCACGGCAGCAGCACATTGTCACTGACCGACAGGTAGTCGATCAGTTCGAAGTCCTGAAATACCAGCCCAACCTGCTGCAGCCGGAACTTCCGTCGCTCAGCATCGGACAGCGCAGCAAGGTCAGTCCCGTCAACAAGGACTTTCCCGGACACGATCGGAAGAATCCCGGCCACAAGGTGCAGCAGCGTCGTCTTTCCGGAACCGCTCGGTCCGACAACAGCAGACACCGAAGCCGTTTCAATCTCCAGCTCTGAAATGTGCAGATGGAAGCTGCTGCGGGGATAGCAGAACTTCAGTTGTTGAATCTCAATCATCGTTTCAGCAGTCTACGGCGGAATCCAGACAGATGTGTCCATGGGGAAAGATTTTTGATTAAGAAAACCCTGGGTCCCGCAATCACCACAGGAAAGTCACGAAGCATCGACGGGCGGCAGACTCAATGCTGTGCGACACCGAATTAGCGCATAACGCTGGGGCAGTAATCGTAGGCCATGACCTGTTATGGCATTGATGGGCGCGCCGGGGCAGGTCATGATCGACACAGCTCGTGTGCACTCGAATGACAGGCGTATCCGTGACATCGCACGATCCGCCGGGCGCCGATTCATCATGAGAATGGAATTGGTCCGTTGGAATCTCAACGGAACGTACAGGGTAACGCCTATATTCTGGCATCTATTGCGCCGAAATTCGCACCGCTCGGCATTCTGACGACGCTCGCGAGACCTTACGATCACGACGTGGCCCTCGCAGTTATAGCCTGTATGCTCTTCAGGCCCGCATTTGCTCATCCGCTGCCATGTGGGGTAATCGTGTTTTGGGGATGTGCCGCAACCGAGTGTTTACAGGCGTGGATTCACGAACCTCGCGGGCTCAAACTCCCGATCCTCGGAACATTTGATTGGCGGGATTTCGTAACCCACGTAACGGGAGCGGCAGTGGGGCTCACTCTCGATGTGACAACAATGAAGCACGTTAGAATTCCCGAAGACGCCTGACTGATCTCATTAATGGGCGCGCCAGCACAGGCCTTCATGAAAGCTCGATTTTCTCATCAACGCTGGCACGAAAAACGCAAGCATTAAAGGCTTCAGACCGTTGACCACATCTGACTTTGTTATTTTCTATTCGCTGCCCAACAACAAATGACATCAGTGCGTGCCGACCAGTCGTGCAGGCTAGGTCAGAGGCAGGCCGGGTCTTCGTGACAGATAGACACTGAAGCTAACTACCGCACTCCATCGTGACGGGATCGTCGACATTGTTGGCCCGCAGCCCCTGACCCACGCCTGGTAATGACCGAAGCTCAGATCGTTTGTCGAAGCGTACCGTTTCACTCAGTTCAGCGCGTGGTCTGCGGGTCCTGATACAGCTTCTCCAGAAGGCGTGCCGCCAGCGCCGTCCAGCCGGTCTGATGACTGGCTCCCAGACCCTTGCCGGACTCTCCATGGAAGTACTCGTAGAACAGAATCAAGTCCTTCCAGTGCGGGTCATTCTGAAACCGCTTGTCGTCACCATGGCAGGGACGACGTTCTTCCTTATCACGCAGGAACAACTTCACCTGACGGCGCATGAGTTCTCGCGCGACATCTCCCAGGTGCATCAGGTTACCTGAGCCGGTCGGGCATTCCACCCTGAACGAGTCGCCATAGAATCGATGATACCGTTCCAGGGCTTCAACCAGCAGATAGTTGACGGGCAGCCAGATGGGCCCTCTCCAGTTGGAGTTTCCGCCAAACATCCATGAATCCGATTCGCCGGGCAGATAGGAAACGCTGTGCTCCTGACCACCGGCATGCAGTACGAACGGTTGCTTTTCATGGACTTTAGACAACGAGCGAATACCGTACGGAGACAGAAATTCTTCTTCATCCAGCACGTAGGCCAGAATGTGCTGCAGGCGTTCACGTGACGGGATCGCCAGCAATCGAGAACCACCAGGTGCGTCACTTTCGTCGCAGTCTCGTTCCATATACGTCACGTGTTTCAACTGGTCAGCACGATGCTTGACGAACCAGTTGACACGTTTACGAAATCCCGGCAGGCGTTCCAGAACACTGTCCTTAATCATGGTGACCGTAAACAGCGGAATGATGCCAACCATGGAACGGACCTTCAGCGGAATCGCATTTCCATTTTCGTACAAGTGGTCGTAATAGAATCCGTCTTCTTCGTTCCAGAGTCCATTCGGAGCCACAGAGTTCATGGCGTCGGCGATTTCGACGTAGTGTTCGAAGAACTTGCTGGCCATGTCTGCGTAAGCGGGATTTTCGGCCGCCAGCTCCAGAGCAATTGTCAGCATCGAGGCACAAAAGAATCCCATCCAGGCGCTGCCGTCTGCCTGATGCAGATGGCCCCCCGTCGGCAGAGGCTTTGAACGGTCAAAGACGCCGATGTTATCAAGACCAAGGAAGCCTCCGGAAAAGACGTGCTTACCAAGAACGTCTTTTCGGTTCACCCACCACGTAAAGTTCAACAATAGTTTCTGGAACGTTCGCGCCAGAAACTGCCGATCTCGTTTGCCACCGCCTTCACCCGTGCGTTTGTAAACATGCCAGCAGGCCCACGCATGGACAGGTGGATTGACGTCGCTGAAATTCCATTCGTACGCCGGAATCTGCCCATTGGGGTGCATGTACCACTCGCGCAGAAACAGAATCAGCTGGTCCTTGGCATATTCGGTGTCCACGTGTCCCAGCGGGATCATGTGAAATGCAGAATCCCACGCGGCGTACCAGGGATATTCCCACTTGTCGGGCATCGAAATAATGTCGCGATTGTACAGGTGTGGCCAGTCGCCGTTGCGAATCTGTTTTCTGTGCGGCGGCGGAGGCGACATGTTGGAATCGCCCTTCAACCAGTCGTACACCGAATAATGGTAAAACTGTTTGGTCCAGAACAGGCCGGCATATGCCTGACGCATAGTCTGCCGCGCATCTTCAGGAAGATTCCGGGGCAGCTTTTGTGCATAGAAGGCGTCAGCTTCCGCTTTTCTTTGCTGCAGGGTGAAGTCGAAAGGCTTCCCGAACACCTGTGCCGGCGGTTCGTCTTCTGCCCACAGCCGCAGCCGCAGTACAGTGCTGCCGCCGGCCTTGATTGTCGTCACATAATGCGCCGCCACCTTTGTACCAACGCGCTTCGGATTGATGGCCTCATTTTTTCCGTTAACAAGGTATTCGTGGAACGCATCTTTCGAGTACTTGCTGACAAGCGTCGGGTCATGAACATATTTAGGATTCGACTCGTTGTCAGTAAACAACCACTCCGGAGCTGCCCCGCAGCTGGACGTGTCGGCCGCAAACAGAAACGAACCAAGCGTTTCCTGCTGACTGACGACATGACCATCTTCGTCGACACGCATTGTCGGTTTGGGCCAGCAGCCTTCGTGCTGACATCCCCAGACCCATGTGTTGCGAAACCACAGCGTGGGCAGAATGTGCAGCGGCGCAGCGTCCGGTCCGCGATTGGAAACCGTAATCTGCACCTGCAGATTATTGGCGGACGCTTTCGCGTATTCCACCTGCACATCAAAATACCGGCCTTCGTCAAAGACACCGGTGTCAGCCAGTTCATACTCAGGCAAATGCTGTCCGCGCGTTCGATTCTCCAGAGAAAGTCGGTCGTACGGAAACTCCTGTTGAGGATATTTGTAGAGCCCCTGCATGTAGGAATGCGTGGGCGTTGAGTCCTGATAGAAATAGAACTCCTTAACGTCTTCACCGTGATTGCCTTCGGTGCCGCTGACACCGAACATTCGCTCCTTCAGAATCGGATCCCTGCCATTCCACAAGGCCAGAGCAAAGCACAAGCGGCACTGTCGATCGCAGATGCCAAGCAGACCGTCTTCTCCCCATCGATACGCGCGTCCGCGCGCATCGTCGTGCTTGAAGTAGTCCCAGGGCTGACCATTGTGTGAGTAATCTTCACGAACGGTGCCCCACTGTCGTTCGGACATGTACGGTCCCCAGCGTTTCCAGTTTTCACCAGGTTCACGTCGGGCTTCCCGTTCCAGTCGCAGCCGTTCTGCGTGCTCTACCTGTTCAGATGACATGATTCATTTATTCACTGGGCAGCACCAGGATTCTCGCGCGACGTACAGAAAGCTGAGGGTCAGCGCGACGAAGGTCTGCCGCAAGCCCAAGTCGACCGGCCGTCAACGCTGAAATCTCCGCCTGAGAAACCAGTGTACCGTTCACACGCAGCACCACTCGAGGTCCATCAACCATGACCTCCACCGCATTGGCATGGCTGGTCGACAGCGGCAACCCGGAATTAACCGATTCGTTAAAGACTGTGGCAGACCGAAAATCCTGAATCTGCCCCATCGCCGACGGATTCAGCACAACACTGAAGGCCTTGAATTCAGTGGCTCCGGTTCCCGTCGCACCAAAGACAAAATGCGCCGCGTTCGATGTGGGCAACAGGTCAAAACGAATCACGAATCGGTCCACCTGCTGTGACGAATCAAGAAAAGCAATGGCTCCCTGCTGCGTTGACGTCGTCAGCTGAACCGTCCCCCCCCTGATACTCCACAACTCTCTGCCATTGTCTGTTGAGGGAAGGACGCCTGCGACAGCAGCCTGCACATATGTGAGTCCGCTCGGCTGCACAAAGACGTCCTGAAACTGCCACCGTCTGAGCAGTCCGTTCAACTGGCCGGACTTGACTCCAATCGTGGCCTCTGCAGATTCCTGAGTCAGTTCTGTCGCCAGCCCCGCTGCGTCGGATACGTCCCTTGCCAGCTGCGCGGCCGCACCCTGAGCCGTCGAACTGCGAAGCAGCAGTTTCAGACTGTTCAGAATTGTGCCTGCGAGTTCAAAGTCTTTGGCCATCGTCGCAGCCAGCCCCAGACGTAAGCCATGTTCGACCACAGAATCCTGCTGTTGTGAACTCAGACCGGTTCGGCGAAGCGACTTGAACACTGCTGCGGCAGTTTCTAATTCGTTCGTTGCATATCGCACTGCGCGAAGACGAGCTGTTTCGAGCTGAATGTCAGAAGCTCGCGATCTTTCGGCCAGATCCCGATCGATCAGCCTCATTAACGCGAAGTCAGTCGCACCCGCCTTGGACGTGTAACATTGTTCCAGCAGCAGTGTGGCCAGCTGTGTTCGCAGGTGCGTCGTGCGGGCCTGGATAAGCTGCTTCTCATACGATTTACGAAGCTCCGTGAGCGCAGCTTCAACTTCTTCCTCACTCGGAAGTCTGTTGCCCGATGGCACCGATGCAACATCAATTTCCAGCATCACAAGACCGTCCAGACTCCGCGCGCGTCCGGACGGAAGCGATTCCAGTCTTGCCGAAAGCGGAACTTTGATCAGCCCTGAGGCATCATCGGGGACGTTCCACCGTATACTTCCGTCGGCGCGGGAAATGGAAAACCCCGATGGTGCTGCCGGACCGGCTTCGACAACACGAACGCCCTGTCGACCGGGTCCGGTCGAAAATGCAGGAGCGGGTAACTGAAACTGAAAAGGTTGTCCGGCGGTCGCCTTCTGGCGGGAAATTTCGGGCAGCACGTGGCGAATGTGAGTAGGCATAACGACCAACATCAGCGTCGCGACGTCGCGTGGTTCCGCAACCCCCTTCTCGAAAACGGCAATCTTCACGTTGTGGCGACCCAGCTCAGACAAAGCTGGCTTCCATTGAAACTCACCCGACGTTTCTCCAATCGTCATACGCTCTGGATTGTCTCCCTGCAGTCGATACTGCAATGCAAACGCCTCTGCAGTTTCGGGCGCAACGGCAACGGACAAACGATTCTGCTGCTCAGGAAAAAACTCCGTTGGCGCCAATTCGGGCAGTTTGATAGACGCAGGTCCAACGCCAACGGTCATGTTGATCTCGGTCTCTGCAATAACCTCGTCCTGCCCCTCAAACGCCTGCACAAGAGTTAACCGAATCGTGTACGGCCCGATCGTCTGCCCCACCGGAACCTGCCATTGCAGGATGCCGGTCTCCTGATTCATATCAACACCCCGCGGAGCAGACCCTCCAACTTCAATTCGAACGTCGCCATCAACCTCTGACACCTCTGTCTGCGGACGATATGTCCACAACTCGCCGGTCCTGGCCAAATCTACGGGAGACTCCAGAAAGCTGGCTTTAGTAATCTGAGGCACGACCGTCTTCGAACCCGCTTCCGACGGATCGGGCGACACCTCAGTGCCCTTGTTTCCACTGTTCTGAGTCAGCAGCACGGCAAGAACAATGACCCCAACAACGGCTCCACCACCCATAACCCACGCCCCGGCTGGCCACCCGTGTCGTGACCGTGTCTGATAGGCTGTCGCTACCTGTGCGGAAATGTTGATGTCAGGAATAGGTGCGATTTCCGTGTCCAAAGTGTCACCGACATCCGTTGTCAGCATCAGGTCCACAGCGGTACCATCGCCGACAGCCTGAAGAAACTGCCTGTACGTGTGGTCCGACTCGTCAACCTCGGCTTCATCACCGGACGGTTCACTGATATCCCCATCTGCATCGTTAGCAGCTGATTGCGCTGCCGCTCTCAGAGCCTGCCGCTTTAATGGTTCACTCAACGGTTCGAGTGCGGCTACGATCTCAGAGGGCGTCTGATACCGTTCGTCCGGATTGCGCGCCGTCATTTTCGAAACGACATCCGCCACGTCGGATGGTATATCGTCGCAGATTGTCAGCACCGACGGCGCGTCACGCTGCAAACGCTGACTCAGCACCTGCAGGGGATTTGTGCCATGAAACGGAATCTGTCCGGTTACGAGCCGAAAGAACGTACATCCCAGGCTGTAAATGTCGCTGCGAATATCGACCTGACTTGTGTCCCAGCCCTGTTCCGGCGACATGTAGTCGGGCGTGCCCATCACCTGACCGGTACGAGTCACCGTTTGTTCGTCCTCATCATCCGCCATCAGCAGGACCAGCCCCATGTCCATCAGTTTCACAATGCCTGCACCGGAATCTTCCCAGTGAACCATCATGTTGCCCGGCTTGATGTCACGATGCACCATTCTGCGCTGGTGAGCATGCTGCAGGCCGATCGCGACCTGGCGAATAATGTCGCACGCCATGCCGACAGGGACGCGGCCAAGCCGTGTTGCAATTCGGTCGACCTGATCGCCGTTCACGTACTCCATCACCATGAAGTCAATTTTTCCGACCTGGCCGGCATCCAGAGTGCGCACAATGTGGGGACTCTGAAGTTGTGAAGTGGCTCGAATTTCTCTGCGAAATCGAGAAACAAGCGTTTTGTTACCGGTCAGCTTTCGGGCCATGACCTTCACGGCAATAATACCATTGGACTGCGTATCACGCCCCCGAAAGACATGCCCCATACCCCCTCGGCCAACGGGATTCAGCAACTGATAATGTTTCAGGACAAGACCGGATTGTCCCTTCAACAGCTGTTTGGCCTGCCACCGCGTCAGATGCTTTTGATCGACAAGTACGTTTGCAAGACCTTCGGCGGCCAACGGGCTGCCCAACATTTGCTTTTTCAGCCGCTGGAACTGCGCACCCGTCAATAACTGGCTTTGTTCCAGGCTGTTTAGAAACTCGGGAATCGGCGGCTCGGACATTGCGAATGGGCTCGTGGACTATGTTGCGATGGTCAACACGATCAAGACTCAGCGATTGGGCACAACCAGGACGAACTGACGCAAGGAGAACCACACTACATTGTAGCGAATTGCCAGTCTGCCGTGTATCAATGCTACACCAACAGAACGCCGTAATTCGCAGAGTCCCGATCTTTTCAATCGTCCGGGGCTTTTATGCCCATGACTTGCCGTTAATCCATGCGAATTATGGCCGAACGGCGGGTTTTGGAGCGTGGTGACGTTGCAGCAGTGTCTCGGTTTGCTGTAGTACATTGTTGAGACGTCAACGAAGGCAAACAAACGTTGACGCCTCGATCCGGCACCCCTGACCCTGAACGTTCTGGTTCAGCCGGGGACGATCAAGTGCTGCGAAGCAGAGCCTAAGGGAAGATGATGCCGCGCAGAAGTCCGGAAACAGTTTATGTCATTAATGACGGGCGACAGCTCGAACTGACCGTTACAAACGGCTTGAAATTTGGTTGTGGCGCTGCCGCATTCGGAAGGGTGAAATGGAACGTATATTTATCTCAGGACTCGGTTTTGCGACCTGTTTGGGGAACGACCGTGAGACCTTTTGGGACAATCTGACATCGGGTGTCTGCGGTCTGGACACACTGAAAATTCACGACACAACAGACCTGCCCGTCAATATTGGCGGTGAAGTGCTGGAACTCGATGCCTCGCGTATCAACGTCAACGAGCTGGTGGCCATGAAGAAAATGGACCGAGCCAGCCAGTTTGCGGTGCTGGCAGCTCACGAGGCACTGGAAGACGCCGGACTACCGATAACTGATGTTGGTGAAAATGCGGCCGTGATACTCGGCGCCGGACTCGCTGGGCTGGAAACCTACGAGTTCCAGATGGAACGACTGCTTACGAGAGGACCGTCGCGCGTCAGTCCGTTCACAATTCCCATGCTGATGCCGAATGCGCCTCCGGGCAACGTTAGCCTGGCATTCGGAATTCAGGGAACCGCCTACACAACCAGCAGTGCCTGTTCTTCGTCAGGTCACGCCATGATCGACGCAATACATTATCTGCGCCGCGGCGAAGCGGACTTCATTGTCACCGGAGGGACCGAAGCCTCTTTGACTCGACTGGGCATCGCGTCTTTTTCGAACATGAAAGCCATGTGCCGCAATCGCAACGACGACCCGAAGAGTGCTATGCGCCCGTTTGACACCGATCGCTCCGGATTCATCATGGCCGAAGGTTCGTCGATTCTGATTTTCGAAACAGAAACCCACCTTCGTAAACGTGGCGGAACCGCATGGGCCGAAGTCATCAGTGGCGCATCAACCAGTGATTCCTATCACCTTGTACAACCGGATCCTGAAGGTCGTAAAGCGAAAGTGGCAATCACCAAAGCGCTGGCCGCAGCCGAACTCAACCCTGCTGATATTGCCGATCAGACTTACGTCAGTGCTCATGGCACCAGCACGAAGTTCAATGACAGCATGGAAACCGTCGCCTTGAAGAAGATCTTTGGTGACGACGCACAGAAGCTGCAGATCAGTTCCGTCAAAAGTATGCTGGGACACATGATCGGTGCCGCCTGTGCCGTGGAAATGTCGGCCTGTTCGATGGCCCTGGCTAATGGACTATTGCCTCCGACGATCAACTACGAAACACCGGATCCGGACTGCGACCTGAACTATATTCCGAATACGGCGCTGGAAAAAGATGTTCGGTACGCGATCAACAACAGCTTCGGCTTTGGCGGACACAATGTCTCGCTGGTCATCAAAAAGGTTGAAGATGACGATCTGAAACGCTGCTGACTCGGCGGATGTTAATCAGGAGCCGGCGTTGCGGTTAGGCAAAAATGAATATATCAACAGGCAGCAAACCCATGAACATCGCCGTCAGCGGAGCGTCCGGACTGGTCGGTTCAGCCCTTTGCCCGCATCTGACTCAGCAGGGACACAAAGTGGTCGCCATCAGACGTGGCGACAGTGGCTCGTATGAAGATTCGATCCGCTGGGATCCAAAGTCAGGGCTGACCAACCCGGGGCGACTGGAATCCATTGACGCCATCGTGCATCTTGCCGGAGAAAACATTGGTGAAGGTCGCTGGAACGACGCGAAGAAACAAAAAATCCGCAGCAGTCGCGTCGATGGAACAAGAAGTCTGGTGCAATCTATTGCGGCAGTCGAGAAACGTCCAAAGGTTCTGGTCTGTGCGTCTGCCATCGGTTACTACGGAAACCGTGGAGCCATGGAAATGGAAGAATCTTCGGCGGCTGGCAGCGACTTCCTGGCCGGTGTATGCGAACAATGGGAAAATGAAGCCAACGCAGCGATGGAACTTGGTGTGCGAGTTGTCAATGTCAGGATCGGCGTGGTCGTCAGCCCGAAGGGCGGCGCTCTGGCAAAAATGCTGCTGCCGTTCAGACTGGGACTGGGAGGAATTGTAGGACCAGGCACTCAGTACTGGAGCTGGATCGGACTCAACGATCTGACCCGCGTACTTGCGTTCTGCATCGCTGACGATTCAGTCCGCGGACCTGTGAATGCGGTCAGCCCCAAGTCATCGACCAACAGAGAATTCACAAAGGCGGTCGGCAGCGTACTGAATCGGCCGACGATAATTCCGCTGCCGGGCTTCATGGCGAAACTGATGCTCGGCGAAATGGCAACCACACTGCTACTGGCCAGCACCCGCGTGTTGCCCCGGCAATTGCAGGCACACGGATTCGACTTCGAACAGCCGGACCTGGCGGACTGTCTGCAGCACGAACTCAGCTCGTCATGAATTCAGCACTCTCAACTCTGCGGTGGCAACGCCTTGTTCTGCAGGCAGCGTGTCTTCACTGTGTGCTGTGGGGCACCTTCATCATGGCGTTTCCCGCGTTATCGGCCAGGGTCTACGGATTTGCAGAGTTACCTCGTGAAATTCATTTGTGGCAGGGCGCGGGACTCTTCATAGCTTTGCTGGGAATTGGCTATGCCCTCGCAGCCTCAGATCCTCGACAGCACTGGGGGATTGTGCTGATCGGACTGCTGGCCAAAGTATTCGGCGCAGCCGGCATGTGCTGGTCGGTGTTTTCGGGGCAGGTCTCAAGCCAGGTGCTGTGGCTGCTGCCATTCAACGATGTGATCTGGCTTTGGCCCTTCTGGCGAATTGTGCAAGACGGCATGACCCGTAATTCCGGACAGTGGAGCCATCGGTCCGACGTCTCTGACTAATCAGATGCGGGGGCGTATGTTTCGCGGCACGGTGGAGTCACATTCAGGGACCGGCGGGAGCCGCCCGGCAGATTCGGCCCCGTGTCGCCTCCAGGCTCGAATAATTGCACTGTTGTCCAGTTCACCGTTGCCGGCGGCCTCAGCAGATTCCAGCAGTTGCTCATGCAGCAACGACAGCGGCAGGGTACTGTCGGAAGCCGTCGCCAGTTTCAGAATCAGTCGCACATCTTTCAGATGCTGGCTCAGCTTGGCCTGCGGCTCGAAGTCATCGTCTATCATCTTCCGGCCTTTGGCGTCCATCACCGTTGAATAGGCAGCCCCGGATTTCAAGATATCCAGCACACGGTTCAGATCCAATCCCTGCGACTTCGCAAAACTCAGACCTTCCGCAAGAGCCGCCCGATTCAGCCCCAGCACAAGATTCGCCACCAGCTTCATCTGTTGCCCACTACCCACCGGACCTACGTGACTGACGTGCGGGGAAATCGCCTGCAGCACCGGCCGAACACGCTGAAATGATACAGTGTCTCCCCCCACCATCAGCACTGCATTTCCTGCCCGAGCCACGTCGCTGGAACCCAGAACTGACGCGTCCAGAAGATTGACGTTGGCGGCAACAAGACGTTCTGACAGCTCCTTTGTCCTGTCCGGCTCACCAGTAGTCGTGTCAATCAGTGTGGTGTTGGATTTCAGGTGAGGAATTATGTCAGTCAGAACCTGCTCCACCACATCCGAGTTCGGCAGGCAAAGCACGATCGTATCCGTGGCCGCTGCAATGTCACAGACGTGCAGCACTGCGCAGCCGGCGTTTTCTGAAAACGCCTTTTGCGAGGCTGGTGCAGGATCAAATCCGCTGAGCAAATAACCAGCGGCTGAGAGGCGATCCGCAATCGCCGACCCCAGCAAACCAATCCCGATGATGCCTACCGTCTGACCGTGGTCACCTGCATCAAATGCCATGGGTCGCCTCAGCATCAACCGAGTCCATAGATTCGGGTGATTTCGGAACGACCAGGATGACCAGCATTCCGGCCACGTATACCCAGCTCGTAATGGAACCAATCCGAGCGTAGTCGTTATCCAGAGCTGACACAAACCCTGAAATTGTGAGCACGACAATCGCTGAGATCACTCGACCGGAATTAAATGACACACCGCTGCCGGTCGCACGGACACGAGTAGGAAACATTTCGGGCAGAAACAAGGGCAGCCAGCCAAAATACACCGTGGCGATCATACCCAGTAAAAACACGGGCAGCATAAAACGCCAGTCGGACGACGGCTCCAGTCCTGAAAAAATCACCTGAGCCAGAATCAACGACAGCAGACTGACCGCAAAATACGTTGTCCGACGACCGAACAGCATTGCCAGCCAGCCCCCACACAGACTTCCAATCGCCGCACCAATGGCCCATATCGTCTGAGTATCTGCCTTCAGCGATTCCTGTCCGATTTGAGCACCCACCTGACCGGCCCACGGTAGAATCCACTTCTGCGATCCCCATGCTCCCAGCAACGGAATTGTTCCCAGTGCAATTCCAGCCAGCGTGCACCGCAGCAACGGAGGGCGCAACACCTCGGCCAACGGTGCGAACTTTCCTGCTGTGGATTCCGGGTCAGCCGACTTCTGTTCGGCCAGCCAGCGCGGTGATTCCGGAACAACAAAATAAACACAGACACCCAGCACGACGGGTAGCGCACCAAGCAGCATCAGCCACTGCCAGGAATCCGGCGTGAGTTCGTACTGCGGAGACATCCGGCCAATCTGTTTGACGACGATACTTAGCAGCGCGATGCCGACGTTGGCTGAAGTTCCGATCAGCCCCGCCAGGGTGGGTCGTGACACATCCGGCCATGCTTCTGAAACAAGGGCAACACCGGCCGGCCACATGCCTCCGATCCCCATGCAGGCGACGAACCGCAACATGCACATCTGCAGCGGAGTCTGAGCAAAATAGCCAAGCCCCGTGAATCCGGAATACCAGACGATGCTGAGCGCCATCGCCTTTACTCGTCCGGAATGGTCGCCCAGCCAGCCGAAGACCCAGCCACCCAGCGCCGCTCCAAACAGGAACACGGCGATGTAGCGGGCAAACCATTCGCCGACAACTTTATTCAGCTGATCGGCCGCAGTGGCATCTGCGGTCGACGGAGCCGCATCTTTCGCTTCCAGGACGCCCCGAGCTCGTGTGACCCAGTCGGTGTGCGCGGGATCGTTCTGCAACATGCCGATCGTTACCGATCGGGCTGACAGCGGCAGCAGCGACATTTCCCAGCCCGCAAACATCCAGCCCAAAAATGCACCCAGCAGAATGAGAATGCGCCCGCTGCGGCCGATTGTGGCTGGTAATATTCCGGACTTTGACATGTGGAAGCCTGCAGAAATCGGATTCTAATTCGTTTAACCGCACGACCGTTCCCCGGTCAGAATGCGGCCCGCTGGGCCGGCGGTTAAACGAGGGCCAGGGCCTTCTTTCTATAGATGCAACCCCGACAGTACAAGATGTCGCACGTGATGGCTATGCTGAAGTCAAACAATTGCGCGCCAGCAAGTCTGCGTCAGAAGCTCCTTTCGAGACTCCCTCATGCAAGCCACTGCCGAACTCACTCACGGTGCTGCCACTGTTATCAGTATTGCTCAGCATTTTGACCGCCTGAAAGATCGCGCCGTCGATTTGATCGAAAAGATTGACGCAGAAGAGCGTGGCTTCTTTACACCAACGGAAGACGAGCAAACGCGGCACCTGTTGATTTCCTACTGGCAGTCACGCAACGCGTTGTTCGAACTTGTATCGTCATTTCATCAGGTGAAACGCTTCAAATCGGATCAGCAACCGTTGGCGCTGATGGTCGCATATGCCGGTGCTTTGGTCCTTGTCGATGTCGCACGATTTAACAGAGAGAACTTCCACCACCGTCACATTGTGCGAGCAAAGCTGAATGAACCCGAACCACACTTCGGCATCCCCCGGGGCACATACGATCACGTACAGAAGTCATTGACCAGTCCGGTAAACGCATGGCATCTGTATCACGCGCTGACGTTCTTCCTGAAAAATCAGGACGAGTTACGCACTGCATCTGCTGACAATGCCGAGCTTCGCCAGGTGATGGAAATCGTTGAGTTGCTGCAGGACCGACTTGATGTCTCGCCGGAAGCGTTCGCGCTGGCCAGAACGCGCGTCCGGGCACGCGAACTGCGTACGAGCATCGGTCTTAACCTGCTCGGTCGAGCGCTGTACGGCCTGCAGAAATCCGTCTCCAGTCTGATGGCCAATCGATATGTGAAGACGGGGCATAAACCAGGGCTGCCACCTGACATTGATGCTCAGCTGGAAAAGGAACTTCGGCCCGGCGACATTATTGTGGTGCGCAAGGAACACGCCTTCACTAATTATTTCCTGCCAGGTTACTGGCCACACGCCGCTCTGTACATTGGAACCGCGCCGGAACTGCGGAACATGGGACTGCATGAACATAAAGACGTGGAATCAAACTGGCACACGATCGAAACCGTCGATCCCTCGCGCGCTGGACGCGTTCTGGAAGCAATGAAGGATGGCGTACGAATTCGGTCGGTATCATGTCCGTTCAGCAGTGATGCCCTGGTCATCATTCGACCACAGTTACAGCCGAGGGATGTCGCAGAAGCCATCGGCCGAGGTTTCTTTCATGCCGGCAAAGAATACGACTTCGACTTTGACTTCGCCCGGTCAGACCGACTGGTCTGCACCGAAGTCGTTTATCGATCCTATGAAGGTATCGGCGACATCAGCTTTGACCTCACCCGACGGGCTGGAAGACTGACGTTGGCAGCAGAAGACCTGCTGCAGAAAGCCGTCAACACGGAAGGCCTGATGACGCACGCTGTTTACTGTCCGGCAATATCAAGAGACGTACTTTTTGGTGATGACGGCGATGAGGTCCTGCAGAAGACGATTGGGCGGAAATCTGTTTCTGAAACAGAAAGCAACCAGTGATTGCAAAGTGCCACCAATCGCGAATAATGATCCAATAACGGTATCAAAAGACCGATGGACAGTTGTCCCTCTGTTGATGGCGAAACAACAAAACGATTGACTTTGCCTTCCGCGCGGGGTAATTTGTTTACAAAGGTAATAAACTACTGCCGGGACGCGCCCCCTTTCCACCTACCGTAAAGTTCCTTCCATGATGTCACGAGCCATTCTGTGCTTGTCTTTCGTAGTTGCGACGTCTGATTTCGTAGACGCTGATGAGCCACCGGATTTCACAGACGATCAGATCGCGTTCTTCCAGACCGAAGTTGTTGAATTACTCACAAACAAGTGTCTGAAATGCCACGCCGGTGAATCTCCCAAAGGCGAGCTTAACCTGACAACGCGGGCGGGAATTCTGAAGGGCGGAGAATCCGGATCTGCCGTCGATCTGAAGAATCACGCGGACAGTAATCTGCTTACGGCGGTCAACTATGAAAGCTTCGAAATGCCTCCCACGGGGCAGATGTCTCCGGAGCAGATCAGCACATTGACCAGGTGGGTAGAGATGGGGCTGCCCTGGCCAGAGGATTTGCATGAGATCGAATTCGAAGAAGCGCCCGGCCCGCCAGTTGTCGACGATGAGACAAAAAATTTCTGGTCGTTCCAGCAGGTTCAGCAGCCCAAAGTTCCTCATGTTGCTGACGCAGGCAATAACGCAATCGACGCCTTCATTCGTCACAGGCTGACGGCTGCCGGACTGCAAGCACCGCCAGTGGCCAGACCTCGCGAACTTGTGCGGCGAATGCACTACGACCTGCTGGGCCTGCCTCCGGAACCGACGGACGTGGAACGATGGGCGGCGAGAATTTCAGCGGCCGACGGGGAATTGAATCAGTCAGGTGTCGCGGAACTTGTTGATTATCTGCTCGATTCTCCACACTACGGTGAGCAGTGGGGACGGCACTGGCTGGATCTGGTTCGCTATGCCGAAACCAACAGTTACGAACGCGATGGTGCCAAACCTCATGTCTGGCGCTACCGCGACTACGTGATCCAGTCGTTCAACGACGACAAGCCGTACGACCTGTTCATCACTGAACAACTGGCGGGCGACGAGAAAAAAGAACCTACACCGGACTCAATCGTCGCCACCGGCTATTATCGACTCGGTCGGTGGGACGACGAACCGGCGGATCCCAAACTCGCATTCTATGACGACATCGACGACATCATTACGACCACCAGTCATACATTCCTGGGACTCACGTTAAACTGCGCTCGCTGCCATGACCACAAGATCGATCCTGTTCCTCAGCGGGATTATTATCGCATGGTGGCGTTCTTTAAGAACGTGCGTCGTTACGGAGTTCGCGGTAACGAGTCGGTGATTGATGCATCCGTGATGCCGATTGATCGGCCGGCTGATCCCGAGATTTATCGGACGGCACTGGCCAGATACGAAAACGATACAAAGGACGCGGAACGACACCTGAAGGAAATCGAAACGCTGATCTGGGACGACCTGCAGGATGTTGAAAAGGAAGAGTTCCGGTACGACATGAACAGAGTTCCGATTGTCGCCAAACGTGAGGGGACGATTCTCAAAACACCGCAGGTCAATCGCTATCGCAATCACTTCAACAGACTGCAAAAGCTGAAAGCCGGCAAACCGTCAGGACTCGCTGACGCGTTGTGTGTGAAAGAGGACCTGCGAAACACTGATGCCACCCACATTCTGACACGAGGCAATCCACATGCCGAAGGTGAGGAGGTGACGCCTGGATTTCCGTCTGTACTGTCGCCGCCCGAAGCAGTAATTCCGGAACTTCCTGAAGGGGCAGCGTCGTCCGGACGCCGCATGGTGCTGGCACAATGGGTGGCCAGCCCGGCAAATCCGCTCACTGCTCGAGTCATGGTGAACCGCATCTGGCAGCACCACTTCGGTCGCGGCATTGTTCGGACGTCCAGCGATTTTGGCTTCCAGGGCACCCGGCCCACTCATCCGCAACTGCTCGACTGGCTGGCTGCAAAGTTTGTCCAGAGTGGATGGTCAGTGAAGGATATTCATCGGCTGATCATGTCGTCTGCCGCGTACCAGATGTCTTCTCGACTCAACAGACAGAGCTACGACGTCGACCCGACCAACGATCTGTTCTGGCGGTTCGACATGCGACGGCTGTCAGCCGAAGAGATTCGTGATTCGCTGCTGTGGGCCAATGGCAGTCTGAACGCTGACAAAATGTTCGGGCCCAGCATCTACACAGACATTCCGGCAGCAGTGAAGGCGGGGCAGTCGCGTCCCGGTTCCGGATGGGGAAATTCGTCTCCGGAAGACAAGGTCCGCCGCAGCGTCTACATTCACGTCAAACGATCATTGCTGGATCCACTGATCGAGAGCTTCGACTTTGCCGATACCGATCAAACCTGTCCGGTACGTTTCGTGACAACCCAGCCAACTCAGGCGCTGGGCATGATGAACGGCGAGTTCATCCAGCAACAGGCAGAAATTTTTGCTCGACTGCTGCAGCAAAAAGCAGACACCGCAGAGGAACAGGTCACACTTGCTCTGCGACGAGTCATGCAGCGACAGCCAACGCCGGAAGAGGTGGCTCGCGGCTTGAAACTGATCGAAACGCTGAAGACAGAACAAAAACTTAATGACGACCAGGCCAGAAAATACTTCTGCCTTGTCGCCCTTAATCTCAATGAGTTCATGTATCTGGACTAAAACCATGACCATACAAAACTTCTGCGGACGTACGCGACGCGAATTCCTGTGGCAGGCCGGAGCGGGATTTACCGGACTTGCGCTCACGTCCATGCTGGAGCAGGACGGCTTTCTGGCTCAGCAATCCGTGGCGGCCGATGGCGCAGCAGACTGGACTAATCCGCTGGCTCCAAAGGAGCCGCACTTTACCCCCCAAGCAAAGAACGTCATTTTCTTCTACTGCTACGGCGGTCCCAGTCACATCGATACGTTTGACTACAAGCCGACGATGTATGGCATGGACGGCAAGACGATTGACGTGAAGACGTTCGGTCGGGGTGGTCACAAAAACCAGGGACGAATTGTCGAGCCTCGCTGGAAATTCAATCAGTACGGCGAGTGTGGCAAATGGGTCAGTGACCTGTTTCCCAACCTCGCAACCTGCGTTGACGACATCGCCTTCCTGCATTCGATGACGGCAGATTCGCCGATTCACGGGTCGGCGATGCTGATGATGAATTCCGGCAAGGTGCTGAGTGGTCATCCGTGTCTTGGTTCGTGGGTCAACTACGGCCTGGGCAGCGAGAATCAGGACCTGCCTGGCTTTGTAGTGATGCTTGATCCTCGCGGCGGTCCGATCAGCGGTTCCAAGAACTGGAGCAGCGGGTACATGCCGGCAACGTATCAGGCCACGGTCATGCGTTCTCAGGGTGATCCGATTCTGGACCTCTCACCGCCCCGGGATCTGGCCAATGGCGGTCAGCGCAGACTGCTGGACACTCTGCGAGAATACAATGAGGAACACCTGACACCCCGTCAGGACAACAGCAATCTGGCCGCGAGAATCGCCTCGTACGAACTCGCCTATCGCATGCAGTCAGAAGCCCCGGAAGCTGTGGACATCAGTCAGGAAACCGAATCCACACAGGAACTATACGGCCTCAACGACCCCAGATGTTCCACCGTCGGTCGACAGTGTCTGCTGGCCCGACGCATGGTCGAACGCGGCGTGCGAATGGTGCAGATTTATTCGGGCGGTGCTCACAACGACGACAACTGGGATGCTCACGGTGACCTCGAGATTAACCACAATCTGCATGCCGGTGAAACTGACAAGCCACTGGCTGGGCTGCTGAAGGATCTCAAACAGCGAGACATGCTGAAAGACACGTTGATTGTCTGGGGCGGTGAATTCGGACGCCAGCCAACGGCGGAATACGCCAAGGGCAGCGGCCGAGACCACAACAGCTACGGCTTCACTATGTGGATGGCGGGCGGTGGCATCAAAGGAGGCATCAGTGTCGGCACCACCGACGAAATCGGCAGCCGCGCTGTCGACGACACCTTCCATGTCAAACATCTGCACGCCACTGTCCTGCATCAGCTGGGACTCAACCCGGACAAATTGAGCTACTTCTTCGGCGGCCTCGACAACAGACTCGTCGGTGTCGAAGGCGCTCCGCCAATCTGGAAAGCGATGGCCTGATGAACTATCGCACGTTCATTTGCCTGACGGTCGGCCTCTTTCTGCCACATCGCGCAGTCGCTGCCGAAATTCACATTCCGGCGGCGACTGCGTACCTCGATCCCAATCACAACGCCGCGCGCATTTCTGCCGACGATGGCATTACTCGATGGACCGGACCGGAAACAAGTGTGACCTGGTTCGGCCAGCTGCAGACGCCCGGAACTCTGAGTGCATCAGTCGTGCTGCGTCTGCAACCGGAGACAACATCGCGACTGAAACTCAGCATCGGTGAACAGTCTCGTGAAGTCACCGTTCGTGGTCACGCGACAGATTCAGTGACTGCCCAGTTCGGTACTTTCAAGATTGATGAAGCTGGCTATCACAGCTTCAAACTTCTGTCCTTGAATTCATCCGGACAGAACAACGGCAGCGTACTGGAATTAGTACTGGTCGGCACGGCCGTCGACGACGCTCATTTCAACATGCAGCCTCGACGAAACGCGGCCTCCGTTCATCTGGCATATCCCGTGCCGCGTGATACCCAGGTGTCGGCATTTTATTGCGAAATGACCGGTCTGGAAGATCCCCTGTGGAGTTACTACATGGCCTGCGGCTGGCATCGCGGGTATTTCGGTATGCAGGTCAACAGCCCGACCGAACGCCGTATCATCTTTAGTGTCTGGGACAGTGGAAATGAAGGAGTTGATCGAAACAAAGTGGCCGACGAAAACCGCGTCCTCCTGGTTGATAAAGGCGCCGATGTGTTCTCCGGCAGTTTTGGTAACGAAGGCACTGGCGGACACAGTCACCTGAAGTTCCAATGGAAGACCGGAGAGAAGCAACGCTTTCTGGTCACGGCAGAACCCGTCGACACGACTCACACCATTTTTGCCGGCTACTACTTTCATCCGGACAAAAAACAATGGATGCTGATATCCAGCTGGAAGGCTCCGAAAGAAGGTCGCCGTTTGCGCGGTCTCTACAGCTTCAGCGAAAACTTCATCGGCAGAAACGGACACGTCATCCGCAAAGCCCTGTACGGTAACCAGTGGATTCGGGATTCCGCGGGAGAATGGTCCGAAATCACGACGGCGAAATTCAGCCATGACGCAACGGGAAAGGCCGACCGGCGAGACCGATTTATGGGCGTTGAGGGCGGACAGTTTTTTCTGTCACATGGTGGATTCACCGACGGCTATACCGAATTTGGTGTTCCTTTCGAACGGCCACCGACAAATCGGTCGCCCACATCCATGAAACTACCACCGCTGCCGGAATGATGCCCCGGGCGGCGTACTCGGCTGCTCTGCATTTTTAAGCACAATGTCAGTCGACAGATCACGGGGACACATCCGTCGCATAATTGTTTTGCTGCGGTCAATTTACCCGCCGTGGCATTTCTCGTAGCATTACCGTGTGGCCGGGATGTGATGTCGGCCGAGGTCGCTGTTCGATTTCCAGGAGATAAGCCGATGTCCGATCGCCTGAGCCGACGTAACTTTCTAACCAGCAGTGCTGTTTCCGGAGGGGCACTGGCCACGGCATGGCATGTGAATCCAACCGCTGTCACTGCCTCAAATTCGTCGCTGGAAAAACTCAACATTGCCGCCATTGGCACAGGAAATCGAGCGGCCGCGGATATCGCAGGTTGTGCCAGTCAGAATATTGTTGCCCTGGCGGACATCGATTCGAATTTTCTGGGAGCGGCGGGCGAAAAATACAAAGGGGCGCGCAGGTACACAGATTTCCGAGTCATGCTGGAAACCGAAGGCGACAAGCTGGATGCCGTCATCGTCGGAACGCCTGATCACACACATGCTCCGGCTGCAGCCATGGCCATGCGGATGGGCAAGCACACCTACTGCGAAAAACCGCTCACACATACGGTGTATGAAGCACGCAAGCTGGCTGAACTGGCCGCGGAAAACAATCTGGTCACACAAATGGGCACGCAAATCCATGCGGGTGATAATTATCGACGAGTGGTGGAGGCCATCCAAAGTGGAACGATCGGGCCGGTGCGTGAAGTTCATGTGTGGGTAGGAGTAGACTATTCGGGTGGAAAGCTGGTCAGAAAATCGCCTCCACGCGGCGTCGACTGGGACTTGTGGCTCGGGCCTGCTCAGAAACGTGAGTACGTCGAGAGCACGATCAACGGAAAACACGAAACCGTTCACCCGTTTCACTGGCGCTGGTTCTGGGATTACGGCAGCGGCGGACTGGGAGACTTCGGCTGCCACTACATGGACCTCGCTCATTGGGCCCTGAAACTGAAACACCCGTCCACTGTTGCTGCAACAGGACCGAACCGTAATGACGAAGCGACAACTTCCGGAATCGTCGTCAAATACGAATATCCAGCGCGCGACGACCATCCCCCGGTCAACTTGACTTGGTACGACGGCGGTAAGAAACCTGATGTCCTGTCCAGTTATAAAGACCAGAACGGCAAACCCCTGGACTGGGGCGGCGGTCAGCTGTTTGTCGGTGAGCGCGGCGCGATTATCTCCAATTACAGCTCAAATCTGCTGTTGCCCAAGAATGACGGAGATCAACTGCAGCGTCCGGAACCTTACATCCCGAAATCCATTGGTCACCACAACGAATGGATCGAGGCCATCAATACCGGCGGCAGCACAACCTGCAACTTTGACTACTCCGGAGCATTGACCGAAGCCGTTCTGCTGGGCGTTGTTTCCTACCGCAGCGGTGCATCGCTGAATTGGGATGCAAAGAATCTAAGGGTGACAAATTCGAAGACGGCCCAGGACATGATCCACAAAGAATACCGCAACGGCTGGACGCTGTAGGACAGTCGAGAAAAATGTCTGCTAACCTTGCCTCGTGAGCGCAGCCAGCGTGTGCGAAAGAATCCAGACCGGGGATTGATCAGCCAACTTATTACCGCTGGCGTCAGAAGTCCGGCGGCATGGCTCCGGAAATGGCCAGAAAGCTAAAGGCTCTTCAGCAGGAGAAAACTCCGCTGAAGACACTGATGGCGGATCAGACTTTGGCTCACGCCATATTGAAGGCAGCCGCGCAGGGAAACTTCCAGACCCCGAGCGAAGTCACCGCGCAGTGGACAAGGTACGTCTCAGTGCTGAACACCACAACCTTTGGGACTTTTGGCCGCGAGTGCTCGCCACTTGGGCTGTGAGTTGCCATGCCGCCAACCAGCATCCCGCACGAGCGTGGTGAAAGGGTCAGCGGGAGCGTTTTGTCTGTTCGAGGCAAGGCCAGGGAAAGCTAAGCGAGCAGAATGTGCCAGGGCTGGAGCAGGAAGGACATGGTTGCTGCCGAAAATCGTCAGTCTCCGCTGCCGAGGGATGAAATCAAGCGGATGAGATGCGAGACTCTGGAGTCGTCAAAACGCGGTGTTTCACGGTGTTTTCAGTTCGGCGGAGTATTTTGACCCTACGGCGTTCTATCAACCTCGCGCCGCACGGCTTCCTGGTGTTTTGATTCG
>JAQWOH010000053.1 GCA_029245955.1 Fuerstiella sp.
GAAACCGCTGCTCTTCATCGTTGCCTGAAAGCGTTTGAAACAGTTTTTCACGCAGCGTATCCCCGATGTCAGCGAACCGTGAACTGATCTCATCCTGGCTGAGCGGTCGCTCGGTATCCCGACGGGCTTCGAATTCTCCGACCGCCAACTGCAGTTTCCAGTCCACGTCCTCAGGAAGGTCGGGCAGGCCAGCCAGATAGTCCTCCACACGCAATGGACCATCCGTCAGCCACCTTCGTTTCTGATCGGACAACAGCACGGCCAGCCACTGACCAGAATCAACGGACTTCTGTTGCTGCAGGAAGCCCAATACATCCGGTGGTGTATCGCCTGAATCCCACAGCTGCTCGAATTCCTGTGCCAGGTGCATTGCCAGCCTTTGTGATCGTTTCAGCAGTTGAGGAGCCAGTTGTGGCCGGAGCGGAATTGCCAGCCCTAAGGGATACACGGAAACTGGCGAAACTTCAATCTAGCCAACAGCACGAGTATTCCCTGAAGCACGCAGTGCCGCCAGAATCTTTTCGATCTGTTCAGGCGTGAAACCATCGAACGCCAGACGTGCTATCAACAGATCGATCTTATCAGAATTCGGCCCAATGTTGCCACCTGTGTTGCCACTTTTGGCGAGCGTTGCAGAATCCCTGTGTTTTGTGGTGAAACCCGGCTTTCCAGCAAAACCGGGCTTCTGTTTTTTTGCGTCAGATGCCTGGATTTCCTGATCCGTGGCCGAATCGTTTGCGTTCCCGTCCAGGCTCCCCATAAGCTTAGTGACCACTAAGCGGTTTCGAATGCCTTTGAATTCACAGTGTCGAAAGGAATTGCATGTCAGAAAAGCACCAGAAGAAGAATGGATCCGGCGGCGGTCACACATTGCTGATGATTATCGCCATAGTATCTGCTCTGGTGCTGGCATACTTTGCTCCGGCGTTTGCTGTGAGTCTGAAGTTAGGCGGTGAAGTCTTTCTGCGACTGCTGATGATGGTCGTCGTGCCACTGGTCATGGCCAGCGTCATGAGTGGAATTCTGGGGCTTGGCGACGTTCGTAAACTGGGTAAGCCTGGTGCCGTCGCCATCGGATACTACCTGACAACGACGGTTCTTGCCGTCTCAACGGGTGTACTGATCGTCAATCTGTTCAGCCCGGGAGTCGGTCTGAATGTAGAGTCGATGATGAACGAAATGGGCACAACGGAGCACCAGCAACAAGTCGACAACATTGAGCAGAACGAAGAGGGACCGAAGAACATCGGCGACATCTTTCACAAGATGGTGCTGATGATGTTCACCAACAACCTGCTGAAGTCGATGGTCGAGGGGGAACTGCTGCCACTGATCGTCTTCAGTATCGCGTTCGCCGGACTGCTGACCACGATGGGAAGCCGTTCAGAGACCATGCGCACACTCATCGTCAGTATTAATGATGCAATGATGGGTTTCGTCATGCTGCTGATGAAGTTTGCCCCGATCGGTATTTTCTGTCTGGTGACGTCATCCTTCGGCAAGTTCTTTCTGGAAGGTGACGCCTGGGGAAAGATCTCCAGCCTTGGCTGGTACATGGCCACCGTTCTGGTGGGGCTGGGTATTCACGCCTTCATCACTCTGCCGTTGATTCTCTGGATATTCACCAAACGCAACCCGCTGCAGTTTTACAAACAAATGTCGGATGCTCTGTTGACGGCATTCTCGACGGCAAGTTCGTCAGCCACGCTCCCCGTCACAATGGAGTGCGCAGAAGTCAACGCGGGCGTTTCCCGGCGATCCGTAGAGTTCGTGCTGCCGCTGGGGGCCACCATCAATATGGACGGCACAGCCTTGTACGAAGCGGCAGCCGCCATTTTCATGGCTCAGATTTACGCAGGTGTGAATCCGGAATTCACGCTTGATTTCACCACGCAGATCATCATCGCCGTGACGGCGACTCTGGCGGCCATCGGAGCGGCCGGTATCCCGGAAGCCGGATTGGTCACGATGCTGATTGTGCTGAATGCCGCCGGACTGCCCATCACCTATCTGCCGTTGATCCTGCCCGTTGACTGGCTGCTGGACCGCTTTCGCACAGCCACAAATGCGTTCGGAGATTCCGTGGGATCGGCCGTGGTTGACAAGTCCTTCCCGGCAGCAGATGCCGCCTGACGCCGATACGTCCGGCTGAATCCGCCGAATGCTCCTGATGATGATCATTGTCGTGGCAGCAGCGAAGTGAATCCTTTTACTCAACGGCGCATTCCCCCCGGAATCTCGCGTCCCGTCCACCTGAACGCGACAGATGATCGGGATGGGCCTGTTAGGTAAACCACAGGCCTTGCTCCTGCTATGCAGGATTCGGTCGTTTAATGTGCGAATCACAGAATGCCAACCCTCTGAGAAGGGAGCGGCTTCGCGCGCTAATGTCGAAGAACAGCTAATGCCGAAGAACAGGATACCCTTTGGTTCCGGGCCGTTGTCAGCGCTTCACACCTGAGTGCACAGCGACAGCCCATTGGCTATACGGATAAGGCCTTGCGTAATAACGGAGTAAATACGCTTCCGATGCGTTCGCGCTCGGATAAATCAGAGAGCCCCCCCAGCAAAGCTGCTGGGGTGCTGTCCCGTGCTGTCTGTGCAACTTTTGCACTGGTATTCATCATTTTCTGTGGATGCCGGTCGCAGGAAGTATGGCGAGAAACTGTTGCCGACGACACTTCCCGCGTTGATTGTGTTGCTCGACGTATGGACTGTCCGACGGCAGAGATTCATCCGGCGGCATTGGCAAAAGCTCCAGTGACGATCCGTCATAAGGCCGATCTGGCGGAAATTCAATACCGTGACTCCACGCTGGACGAAATTCTCCATATAGCGCTGCAGAATTCTGACGTGCTCAGAGAACTTGGCGGAACAGTCCTGCGAAATCCGGCCAGTATTCGTTCGCGTTTCACGAACGGACTTATTGTCACCAATCCGCGGTTCAGCCCTGAAGCAGCACTCAGCGCATTTGACGCGCAACTCAGTGCGTCAGCGTTTTTTAACAATAACAGGCAGCTGGCCAACAATCCGTTCTTTTCCGGCGGAGCAAACCCGTTTATTCAGGACCTCCATGAATACACTGTAGAGCTTTCCAAGAATACGGCGACGGGGTCCACTCTGGCTCTCAGGTCCGTTTCAACATTCGACGGCAACAACGCACCCGGCAATACGTTCCCCAATGCGTGGGACACATACCTGGAAGGCGAGATTCGCAAGCCGATTCTTCAGGGTGGTGGCCTGCAGTTCAATCGCATCGCCGGACCAGGCGGCGCGGCCGGAGTGTACAACGGCGTGTTGATCGCCAAAGTGAACTCGGACATGGGCCAGGCCGAATTTGAAATTGCGGTTCGAAACTACGTCAATGACGTGACGAATGCTTACTGGGATCTTTACTTCGCCTATCGTAATCTGGATGCTCGCAGTCAGGCAATGAAGCGTGCACTGGAATCATGGAATGTGATTTCTGCCCGACAGAAAAACGAGATAGAAACCGGTGCCTCCGAAGCTCTGGCTCGAGAACAATATTTTCGTTTCAAGGATGCTGTTGATGAGGCCATTTCCGGTCGCGTGACTCTGGGAACACGCACAGGCAACGGCAGTACCGGTGGAACTCTGGAAGCCGCCGGTGGTGTACAGACGACCGAACGACGACTCCGACTGCTGATCGGAATTACAATCACCGACGGAGAATTGATTCGACCAGTCGAAGAGCCAACGGAAGCGGATATCATTTTCGACTGGTACAGCGTGCAACAGGATGCATTGAAGCTTCGATCCGAGCTGCGTCGCCAGCAGATGCTGGTACGCAAACGCGAGATGGAACTTCTCGCGGCCCGGAATTTTCTGAACCCCCGACTGGACGCCGTGGCGCGTTATCGATTCCGCGGATTTGGCGACGATCTGATCAACACCGAAGGAGCCAACAACAACAATGCACCCGCATCGGCCCTGGGGCATCTGGCCAACGGAGACTTTCAGGAGTGGCTGCTGGGCTTTGAATACGAAGTTCCGCTTGGCTATCGCAGGGGACATCTGGCCGTCCAAAATGCAGAACTACAGCTGTCACGTGAACGCATCATTCATCGTGAACAGCAACGGGAAATCGTTCACAACCTCAGCAATGCAATCACAGACGCGGCCAGAGCGTACGAAGCCTGTCAGAACAGCCTGAACCGTTTTCACGCGGCACGAGAACTTCTGGACGCCTACGACGCTCAGGGGGAGAGTGGCCGAGACGTCGACGTGGATCATCTGCTGGACGCCCAGCGGCGAGTCGTGGAAGCCGAACTCAGGTACTACCGATCGCGCACGGAATACGCGGTCGCACTGAAGAATGTGCATCTGGAAAAAGGATCGCTGCTGTCCTACCACAATCTCCACATCTTTGAACATCAACCGCACACGGCCGTCTCGACCACAGAAACCCCCGCGGCAACTGAAAAGACCGCCCCGGCCGACGACGAAGACGAAAATCATGCCGACGACGAAGACGAAGACGAAGACGAAAATCAGGCCGACGACGAAGAGGCACCGCAAGCCAACGAAGCTGAAGCCGCCTGATGTGACTCTGGCGAACAACCGTGCACTCGCCAATCTGCCTGTCGCGTAAACACGCGAACAGATTCCAGTCCGGGCCTATCCGGCAGCGGAGTAATGCTGTGCGAATTCAAGGACAATAATGTCAATGACTTCCTTCAGGCCCTCTTCCGTCGCTTCGCTCAGAAACCGAAAGTTGCTTCGATTCACCGATTCCTTGTTTCGAATCGTGCCTTTGGTAGTGATTTCAATAATGTGAGTGTCCGAAAACGGGCGGATCAGCATTTCCAGACGGCTGTACAGATTTCGATTTGTACCGTGGTTCAAATTGATGTCGTCACGTGTAATCCTGGCACCCCAGCCGTCTTCGTTCACGACAGTTGAATATTCAAAGCCCGGAAAGTGGTCAGACAGCTTCTTCAGGCAACCTTCGATGTGGTCGCTCAATGCCAGACGAAGCTGTGAGTGCAGACTGCGAAGCTCTTCTGCAGTGGACTGCTTTTGTCCGGCCGCGGCACCTTCAGCGTCCCGGGATTTCTGTCCGCGGCTGATGGCCTTCTTCAAGCGATCGTCAAAATCCGACATTTTGATTCTCTTCTGTCCGCCCCCGCCTCTGGACTCCGACGGGAACATGCATGTTATGATTGATTCAAGTTCGCCGACCAGCTGCAACAGCTGCAACAGCTGCTCGATTCCGATTTCATCCGCGAAATGCAGATCCAGCCACATCCGCACTAACAAATAATCGACTGTTATTTCCGCGCAGAAGATAGAGGCCTAAGCGGATCAGCACAAACCAACGTCGGCCGGCGGTGTCTGGATATCGAAAACAGTAAAGATTTCACAAAGATCCCGGACGAACAGAGGTAGTCTGCGAAACGCGTTTTGTTTTCGCGGGAATTCGACATCCCACCTCTGGATGCCATTTGATTCGTCGCGGCGACCTGCCAGAATCCGGCGAAACTCAGAGATTCCTGACCAAAAGAACGGTCCAGACGCGACGCTCGACTTTCTGAAGTTGAGTTCAACTGTCGCGGATTCGTTACATACTTTGCATACTTCACTTTAAGAATCAGCCCTTATGGCCAAGAAAACAATCGCCAATGTCGACGTCGCCGGGAAAAAAGTTCTCATGCGAGTCGACTTTAACGTCCCGCTTGACGGAACCACTGTAACGGACGACGGACGCGTCCGAATGGCACTTCCATCTATCAAATCGGTAATTGACCGTGGTGGAAAGCTGATTCTGATGAGTCATCTGGGCCGCCCGAAAAAAGGTGAAGACAATTCACGCTACAGCCTGAAGCCGGCAGCTGACAGACTGGCGGAACTGATTGGCAAACCGGTGGCGTTCGCGACAGACACCGTCGGTGACGACGCGGTCGCCAGAGTCAACGAACTGCAGGATGGCGGCGTTGTTGTGCTGGAGAATCTTCGTTTTGAAGACGGCGAGAAAAAGGGCTGCTCGGAACTAGCAGGACAGCTGGCCGCATTCGGCGATATCTACTGCAACGATGCCTTTGGTACCTGCCACCGCTCAGATGCGTCAATGGTAGCGACGCCGGAGGCGATGGCTGGCAGGCCTCGCGTCGTTGGTTTCCTGGTGGAAAAGGAAATCAAATACCTGACAGATGCCATAGAGAATCCGGCACGCCCCTTCGTGGCGATCCTGGGAGGTGCCAAAGTTTCTGACAAGATTCAGGTCATCAACAATCTGCTCAGTATCTGCGACAAGGTATTGATCGGCGGAGCAATGGCCTATACGTTTTCTCTGGCCAGGGGTGGACAGGTTGGCAAGAGCCTGGTGGAAGAGGACAAAGTTGAACTGGCACGAGATCTCATTGAAGAAGGCGGAGCTAAACTTGTGCTCCCGGTCGACACTCACTGCGGCGACGATTTCAGCGCTGCCTGCAACAAAGAAGTCGTCAACGCCGGCGAAGTGCCGGATGGCTTCGAAGGTCTCGATATCGGTCCGGCAACTGCAGCGATCTATTCGGAAATCGTCGAAAATGCGAAGACCGTTGTCTGGAACGGACCGATGGGGGTCTTCGAAATGCCTCCGTTCGACGAAGGAACTCGCGCTGTGGCAGAAGCCCTCGCGAACGGTTCGGGCACCAGTATTATCGGTGGAGGTGACAGCGCCGCAGCCATTCGACAACTGGACTTTGAAGACCAGGTGTCTCATGTCAGCACTGGTGGAGGAGCCAGTCTGGCCATGCTGGAAGGTCAGACGTTTGCCGCGGTCGAGCTGCTTGACAATGTCTGATTCACGCCTCGTTCCGGGCTCCCGCGCAGCGGTTGACGCAGGGTGAACAGAGAACTAGGACGTCCGGCCGGACGTGAGAAGTCTGGCTTCGGTCACGCGCTGAATCAGGTCAGCCATGCACTGACTCTGCAGCTTACGCATGATGCTTGCCCGATGCTTTTCGACCGTTTTTTCACTGATACTGGCCTGCCTTCCAATCGCCTTGTTCGTGAAACCATAAAACACAAGATCCAGTATCTCCTCTTCCCGCGGTGTCAGGCGAGCCATAAATTTTTTGGCCTCACGCGCACGCAACAGCACGTCTAAAGGAATTTGCTGTGCGACGGCGCCGGGAATAGAAAACATGCGGCCGACTGGTCTTCCACTGTGATCCAGAATCACTGAACGCTCAACACGGATGGAGATGTTCTCGGATGGAAGTTCGAGCATTTCCGCAGCAAGATGCGGATAGGACTCACACGCCTCCATTAACCAATGGCCGTTCAATCCTGCTTTCTCAAAGGCGGCGGACAGAAAAGGATTGTCGAGCGAAATCACTTCGCCCGTCTGGTCAGGTACGCCCAGCGAAATGTCCCAATAGTTAAGGAACCCTGCAGTGCAGTGACTGATAAAGTCGCAGCCTATCGGCACGAAACACCATGCGTCACTGCCAGCACTACAGACTGCTCGCAGGATGGCATGCACCTGGTCGGACTCGGATCGCTCGATTTTCACAATAGGCAATGTCCTTGCAAAGCCGCCGGGAGATTCTCCGATGATTCGTCTGCCATGCTGATCGCACAGACGGTTCGAATGCGGACCTCCTTTCTTCCTTTTGCGGGCAGAAAGCCGATAACCGATAGCTCCACGCACCGGACACCCGTTTCAATTGACTCAGCACGGTTGTCCGTCGCCACCTGACATGGGTCGTCAGAATCCGACTTGACTGTGAGCAGAACCAGTGCGTTGCCTGACCGTTACACAAGTTTGCAGCAGCGCGATAATTTGCCATGTCCAGGCGGGGAATGGAATCGCTATTTACGATCAGATCGGACGACGGGTGCAGTTTGCCAGCGCGAACGGCTCACTGGTGATCGGCGACCGCGTTCCTTCCGTCCGCGAACCGGCAACCCTGACCGCCGTCAATGTCAACACGGCCGCTCCTGCCTACCGAGAACTACAACAGCACGGCATTTTGAACTCGATTTGCGGCATGAGCCTGACCGTTTCTGCTGATTTGCCGGCCATCTGTGCTGCGACGCCACTGGACATGATTCGTGATCGCCTGCGGTTCGTGCTGCGGGAAGCGCTGAGCCATCAGATCTCTGTCGATGAAATCCGGACTCTGGTCGACAACGAATGGGAACAATTGGCACATAGAGCCAATGCCACTGAACATGGGGAATAGCCACCCAAACATAGACGAACCAATGGCCGAAACAGATCACCTTACAGCGAGATCACTCCATGAGACCTGGTGTTGAGATCAAAAACGTCATAAAACGTTTCGGACAGACCCTGGCTCCGGACCAGGTATCGCTGCAGATTTCCCCCCGGTGCCGTTTGCACTGTGCTGGGTCCCAACGGTGCTGGCAAGAGAACACAGCGGCCGTTCCTGTTAGAGTATCGAAAGAGAAATTTCCGGCCAGCAAAGAATCAGGACAGACGAATCGCGATGACGAAAATCGAATTCCCCCAAAGTCGTTGTCAGGTCGGAGTGAGCCGCGCTGATGTGACACCGCCGGTCGGCATTTACCATCGTATGTGGGGGGCAGCCAAGCACGACAGAGCGACGGGCATCCATCGCCCGCTGACCGTCACTGCTCTGGCGATGTCGGCAGAAACGTCACCGGAAGATAAACCGGACGCCGTCTTCGTAGCCGTCGACCACTGCCTGCTGTGGTATTCGGAAATGGCAGCACTGCTGGATACAGTCGGCGACCTGACAGGAATCTCCGTCGACCGCATCACCGTATTCTTTTCGCATACCCACGCGGCCGGCCTGATGGGCCTGGAACGAATAGAACTGCCGGGTGGTGAACTGATTCCCGACTATCTGACGAGTCTTAGTAACGAAATCGCAACCGCGGTCAACGACGCAGTCGCGACGATGCAGTCCGCCGTAATCAGTTACAGTACGGGACGTTGTAACCTGGCAACAAATCGTGACTTCTTTGACCCTGATCGCGAGCACGCTGTGTGTGGATTCAATCCGGAAGGAACGGCCGATGATTCGGTGCTGGTGGGGCGTGTGCAGCATGCTGAATCCAGCAGACCCATCGCGACGATCGTCAATTACGCCTGCCACCCCACAACGCTGGCATGGGACAACACACTGATCAGCCCGGACTACCCTGGAGCCATGCGGGAAGTCGTGGAAGATGCGACTAAAGCACCATGCTTCTTCATTCAGGGAGCATCCGGAGACATTGGCCCGCGCGACGGCTATACAGGCGACGTTACAGTCGCAGACCGCAATGGACGACAGTTGGGATATGCCGTGCTGTCGGCTCTGGAAAATATGCCGCCGGCATCCACATCCCTGAAGTACACAGGTGCAGTCGTTTCCGGTGCAACCATTGGCACATGGCAGTTCTTTAACACTGATGATCAACGGCAGTCGGACGCTGTCGCGTGGCAGCACATCGCCACGTCCTGTGAGATCCCCTATCGCAGCGATCTGCCCGATCGTGAAGAACTGCAGCGTGAACGCACAGAATGGCTGGCCAAACAGGACGCCGCCGCCGCATCCGGCGATACGTCTGCCGCTGCAGACGCTCGAGCAATGGCCGAACGGATGACTCGTCGTCTGGTGCGAGTCGAGCATCTGCCCGTGAGCGATACCCTGCCCTACGCCGTGCAGATCTGGAAACTGGGCGACGCAATATGGCTGGCTCTGGACGGCGAACTCTACAATGTCCTGCAACGCAGGCTTCGAAAAACATTCCCGGACACTTCCATCGTCCTCGGCACTCTCGCCAACGGGTCAAAGGCATGGTACATTCCTGACAGGGATTCTTACGGAAAAGGGCTGTACCAGGAAGATGCCTCCGTTCTGGCTCAGGGCGCACTGGAACAACTGTTCGATTTTCTTGTGCTGAAAATCGGGGCCCTGCTACAGACGACTTAGTTCTCTTGGCGTCAACTTCGTGTAACACCGGTCCGGTGCTGCAATGATCGCTGCTCGGCCACGCAGGGTTCGTCGGTAAGATCACTTCACCTTTCTGCTGACAGCTCTGCATCCGTCCACATTACTGAACCGGCGGTTCTCGAACAAAGAATCGAACCTGGTGGCCACAATCCGCCTGCAGGAGTACCCCATGAACAAACGTTTTATCCTGATCGTGACGGTGTTGATGTTGTCCGGAAGTGATTCCATGAGTGAGGACTGGAAACCGCTGTGGTCAGGCGGCGCCCCAGGTGCAACAGGTGAAACAGAACACGACGTACCCGCTCTGCTGGCGTTCCCGGCACCTCAGGACAAAGCCAACGGCTGCGGCGTCGTTGTCTGCCCCGGCGGTGGCTACGGTGGACTGGCAATGGACCACGAGGGTTATCAGATTGTGGAATGGCTGAACAAGCGAGGCGTCAGCGCGTGGATTCTGCGATACCGCCTGGGATCAAAGGGTTATCATCATCCCATCCAGAAAGGTGATGTGCTGCGAGCTGTCAGTACCGTTCGACATAACGCCAGGGCCAATGGAGTCGATCCAAAACGCATCGGCGTCTGGGGTTTCTCTGCCGGTGGCCATCTGGCGTCAACGGCAGCCACTCACTTTGGCGCCGGCGATTCAAACGCGGCAGACCCTGTCGACAGAGTCAGCAGTCGGCCCGACTTTGCCATTCTGTGCTATCCGGTTATTACAATGGACGAAGCTTTCACGCACACGGGGTCCCGACGTAATCTGCTGGGAGCAGATCGTTACGACAGCGCCGACCTGGTGGATCTGCTGTCCAACGAAAAGCGAGTCACCAAACAGACTCCCCCGACGTTCATCTTCCACACAACCGAGGACCAGGCCGTTCCTGTCAGAAACGCCACGGAATTCTATTCCGCTCTGCAGCAGCACGGTGTCAACTGCGAACTGCACATCTATCAGAAGGGACGCCATGGCGTCGGTCTCGGCGGCAACGACCCGATTCTGTCCACGTGGCCCGCTCGCCTGGAAGATTGGCTTAAGATCAACAACTTCCTGACGAACTGACCGGAGGCCCCGACCGGAACGGTGGCGTGGCATGTTCGGGAAGACATCGGTGACGCTGGAAGCACCGAATAAGCTGGATCGCCGGACGAGTCATCAGTGCTGTGAACAGGCGACGGTTGTGGTTAAATCTTCTGTCATATTTCAAGCGGGACGAATAGCAATGAAACGATTTGTTCTTGAACCGGTCACTCGAACAGTCATCGGCTGTCTGCTTGTGGTCGCAGTTGCCAGGCCAGGTGTTCAGGCAACAGCCCAGGATGCGGCGGCTCCGGTGGAATCATTTCTGGTCCAGGGCAAACTAGCTGACGGTGCGGCGGCGATGCAGAAGTTGATCAACGAAGATCCAGAAGATCAGCAGGCGAGATTCAGTCTGGGAGTAGTGCAGTTTTTTCAGGCGATCGAAGGCCTTGGGCAGGATCAGTATCGTTACGGTTTGCTGGGTGGTCGCAGCCGAGCGATTCCGTTCATGCGACTGCCGATTCCGGAAAACTCTGAGCCCGAAGAAATTTCATACCAGAAGGCCCGGGCTCTGGTGCAGAGATTTGTTGACCGGTTGACGACAGCCGAACAGACGTTGTCAGCGGTCACTCCGGATGACATCAGGCTGCCGCTGAAACTGGGTTCCGTCAAACTCGATCTCGACGGCAACGGGAAACTGACGAATACAGAAACAATGTGGCACATCAGTCAGGTGCTGCAGAATCCCCGCATAGCGGACAACGCCGCGGCACAGAACAACTTCCCCGTCGTCTTTGATGCCGCTGACGTGCCATGGCTTCAGGGTTACTGTCACGCTCTGTCAGCTGTTGGAGAGATTGTGCTCGCTTACGACTGGCAGGACCAGTTTGAGCGGACTGCTCATTTGTTTTACCCCAGAGTCGATGCTCCCTACGATTTCCTGGCAGCGGAAGGTCCGGGAGTTTTCATGAGCTTTGGGCCCCAGAATATTCTGGACTTCATCGCATGGCTGCACACCATCAACTACGAAGTGGTGGAACCGGAACGCATGCAGAAGGCGCTGATGCACATGGAAACCGTCATCCGGCTGAGTCGACAGTCATGGAAATCAATTGAAGCCGAAACGGACGATGACCATGAATGGGTGCCCGGTGCAGACCAGACATCCGTCATGAATGGCTTTAAAGTCGGCCGTGACGTCATTTCCGGCTGGCACGAATTCCTGGATGAAATGGAATCCATTCTCCAGGGAAGACAATTAGTACCTTTCTGGCGAGGCATCAAGGGCGGCATTCCTCTGGGCAGCAGATTGCCTCAGAATCCAAACGTGGGCATCAATGTCCGCAAGATATTTACACAACCGACCCGATTTGATCTGGCTTTATGGATTCAGGGAACAGCATTGACACCGTATCTTGAGGAAGGAGAAATCGTCTCTGCGGAAAAATGGGGCAAAATGATGGCCAGATTCCGCGGTAACTTCCTGAACTTCGCTTTGTGGTTCAACTAATGCAGTTTACTTATTTTCGTGGACGATACTGGCTCGTGGAAATAACGAAACTGCTGTCGAAAACGTGTTTCGCGGCCACAAGTCAGCTTGAAATGCTGTCGCCCGTCTTCGACGGTCAACACGAGCTGACGCTCAGAAACAGGATTTCATGTCCGCAGCTGGCCGCTGTTCACTGAGTGACGACGTGCATTCGCTGAAGAAAAGACAAACCTAACATCATGCAGATCTGGATTGATGCAGACGCCTGTCCGTCCGAAGCCAAGGAGATACTGTTCAAGGCTGCCCGGCGAATAGGTCTTCGTCTGACCCTGGTGGCCAATCAGCCGATGAACTATCCCAAATCGGACCTGATACGCTTCGAACTGGTAAAGGCCGGCGCAGATGTGGCTGATCAGCGGATCGTGGAATTACTCAGCAAGGGAGACCTCGTGGTCACGGCTGATATTCCTCTGGCCGCCGATGCGATTGAGAAGGGGGGGTTCGTGATTGATCCGCGGGGCGACCTGCTGGACAAAAACAACATCGGGTCCCGACTGTCGACTCGCAATTTTCTGGCCGAGTTTCGCGCGGCAGGTATTCAAACGGCCGGACCACCACCTTACACGCCGAAAGACAAACAGAACTTCGCCAATCAGCTGGACAAGCTGCTGACGAAACTGCTGCGTGTGCCGTAGAGCATCGTCAAACGTCAGCTGCCGGTGCCTGACTGCCACGGTTCAGCTTGCAGCTGTTGCTGTCGTCGCAAACATCGCATGGCTGGCCTGCTGACTGACCGTTCGCTGCCTCCAGACAGTGTCGGATGCGGTCATTGATGATGGATGACATTTCCGGATGCAGACCGAAGGGAGCCGTGACAAGCCACTCGACATCAGGAAAAGGCCTGGCGGCCTCGATCACCAGTCGAGGGATATCCTCGCTCCAGTGTCGTCCAGGAGACAGAAAGTACGGAAAAACAACAACTCGTTCCGCACCCTGCTCAACACAAATGCGAAAGGCAGTTTTGATGTCCGGCTGAGCCAATTCCATGTGCGCCGGCTGCACGATCGAATAAGTTGACTGAGCCGCAAAGATCTCAGTGGCACGATACAGCATTTCGTTGCTGGCAGGCTTGCGCGAACCATGATCCACGATAACGACAGCGGTTATCGGCGGTCGCAGATTCGTTTCCGGTGTATCGGACTCAACAAGCATAACAGTGTACCGGCCAAACCAAACTTTTCAGGATACGCTTCCTGCTTGTCACATGCGTCCTGACTGTTCCGAGCGTCAGCTGGCAACGACCGTGGAAGACGATTTGTGTTAACCGCGGGTGACGGCCGGCATTACTTCTGCTGTCCAAACTTGACTGGAAGTGGAAACCCTAACGTGTCTTTATTCGGCTGAAACCCTTTGCCGTCAACATCAATGAAAACAGGATTGGACAGCGCGGCCGGGTGTTGCTTTCCGAAAGTCGCCCCCATGACCTCGCCCAGAATTTCCGTACGATGACCTGTGACAACGACAAGATGACTGTCCTCAGTCAGCACAATATCCAGTGTACGATCAAATTTCAGCACATCATCGTTGAACATGTCTGCGTTCCGGCCTCGAGTAAATCGCAGCTTTTCCACCCCCCTGCCGTTGACCAGTACAAATACGGTATCAACATCGAACCAGTTCGGACATTGCACGCGCACATGAGCTGTCACCTTTCGTGACTTCGCAACCAGATCCTGCCCGCTGACAATGGATTCGCTGCCATCTGCTTCACGGTACGTGACTTCCAGATACGGTCCGTTGGACATCACCAGACGGCCCTGTTCCGACGCGTGAACCATTTCCATCGGGTCAATCATCGCCGGATCATCAGTACTGGACTGAATCCAGTTGCGCAGCCAGCCACTGCCATGAAAATTGTAATGAGCATCGGTATTGACGACTCCATATATGCGATACCCCTGATTCAGCAACTGCAGCCAGTTCAACATGCGGTTGTTGCCAAACGCTTTGCCGTCTCGCTCGTCAAACTGGCTCACATTCAGAATCCGATCAATCGGATGAATTTCCATCACATCCATCAACGGAAACGACCGTGAATATCCTCCGTCGGGTGTTCCATCTCCGTTCTTGTCGTAGAACAGCCACCCCGGATCCGGGTGATTCTGCTGGATGAGTTTCTCGCTGCGCTCGTCCCACAACGCGATCCGTTCAATCTGCGTTTCGGGACTGGAATCCGTCACCGGGCCCCCACCGTCCTGCGTTCTGGGAGTGTGCTTCATCGGAAAAGCGTTCTGATGATTCAGAGGCAGCGGTTGCCCCGTCAGCTCCATCCCCGATACAGTCGCCAGAAACTTCTTCAACCCAAGTGCTGCGATGTGCCCGTCGTACGTACTGACCCGGTTGTGTTCCGTGCAGGGAGCGAATTCGATGTTCTCGGCCGCCAGATTCAGGACACGCCCTTTCTGGCTGCCGGTGTTGTCGCCCGATGGTGAGCTGTGACTGTGAAAATCACTGCTCACCCAGCCTGGTGTCTTTACCGAATGCCGAAGTGTTGCTGCAAGTTTCGTCGTCTGACCGGCTGTGACGGTGAGTTTGGTGAAAACCGCATCATATTCCGGACCGTGACTGACAATCACGTCGTAGTTCCCGGCCTGTAGCGGTGTCGCAAATGTGCCGTCTGCAGTGTAGGCGAGGTTTCGCACAAAGTGTTCGGCAGATTCCGGCCCCCAGTTCGGTGTGGGAGTATCGCCATCGCCGATGAATTCCACTTTCGCAGGAATGGCCGCCCCGTCGCTATCGATGATCGTCGCCGTAACATCCCCGGCCCGATAGCTTCTGCTTTGCAGCTCAAAAGTGTTTGCTCCCTCCCCCACCTGAATCTGAACGGCGTTGGGGGGCAGCAGGGCAACTCCGCCAATGGTTGCGTTGATTGTGTATGTCCCCTCCGGAAGTCTCAGCCGTGCCGCCCCCTTCAAGTCAGTCCTGACCGTCCCGCGAAGTTCCTTTCCTCGACGAAACTCAACGCGGGCGTCTTCTGCGGGCGCTCCATCCGCAGTGAGAAGCGTAACTTCGCAGCGACGCGAGGCTGATGGGACCTTCGCAATTCGTTCTGCCACAGCCAGTACGTTTGGCAGAGATCTGCCAACGACGATGTGACGTTTGAAAGTAAACGACTGCCCGGGCTTCACAACAACAGGGCTCCCGTCTTCCGACTCATAGACCAGCACGCACTCTCGCGAGTTGCTGTTGCTGCGAATTCGATATCCGGCGGCACATATCGCGTATGCCTGCTGCCAGTAAACATCATCAACACAGAAAACAGTATGAGTCCCGTTCGGTGATCTCACCATCTCCTCTTTGCCGCCGTCCGCTCGCAAATCGTCCTCAAGAGCAAGTGCCCAGTCCGTCTTTGTGGTATTCGACCATGTCGACATAATCTCAATGACCGGCTGGTCACGACTAAGCTCATAGCGAACCTCACACATTGGTCGCGTCTCTGACCCGGGCGAAGTCACAGTGACGACTTGCTCATCGGCCTGCGTCTGAGAAAACGCAAACTTCCGGCGGCCGGGATAAAAGGAACCTAACTGATCGCTTTCGTATGATGTTGCCGCGAAGTCAATCAGACACCCACCGACACCGCGAACGGTCATGTTGCTGTTTCGTGTCGTCGCGGGAAACGCAATGACGGCTTTGGCAGAACGGTTCTGCAGCGCGAAGTCGCCGTAAATGGCGTCAACTTCTTTTCCATCAGGCACCAGCCGGTCATAGTTCGCTTCCGTCAGTTGCTGAGCAAACAACGAACCGCCGTCACAAAGGACAGAGGCCAGCAGAACTGCAGAAACGAACCGGAAACGAACAAATGAAAGAACCATGCATAAACTCCGGGGTGGGCAAACAACTCACACGAACTTACAGACCATACCGAAAACCGTTGGCCCCGTCCTGTGGTCCACACGAAAAGTCGGTCGCTGACAAGCGAGGCTCAACATTTCGACATGCGGCAACCTGTCAAAATCAGAAAGTACATCTTCAGAAGACCGAACGGTTTGTTCTCAGCGTTTCCCGTCGAGTATAAGACAAACAGAATGCCAGCCACAGAACCCAATGATTGGTCACCCTGCCCGCACTGCGGATTCGACCTGCCCCCGAACGCCAGAGTCTGCCGAGAATGTGGCTTCAGCGACGACTACGTCGATTCCGGCGACAGTTACGATCCACATGACGACGACTTTGACTACGATGACTTCGTAGCCCGCGCATTCCCGCAGCACGGCGAAGCGGATTCTCCGGCCAGCCGGCGCCAGATGTGGATACGCATGATCATCCTGGCAATCATTGGGTCTTTTGTTCTGAGTTTGCTGCTCACTTGATGCGGAACCGCCCGCAATCTGATTCCAGCGAGCAATCGAGAATTGCCGGCCCGCGGGATCTGATCGCTGCAAAATGCCCGGAAGAGGCTGTCTGTATTGCCGAAACCTCTTTTGTCAGCCAGACAATTGCGGTAAAAGGCACGCCTTTGATATCAGACACAACAAACGAAAGCGGTCGATGACCTCTTTGTACGCAAGTGAACTGAAGACGGGGCTGCAGGCAGTCCGTCAGGCAGCTGATGTCTGCCGGACGGTTCAGGCCGCCATCTCAGCAGAATCTCTGGAGAAAAAGGACAAGAGTCCTGTCACGGTGGCTGACTTTGCCAGCCAGGCGATGATTTGTCGTCAGCTACAGGCAGCTTTTCCCGATGATCCTGTGATTGGTGAAGAAGGCGCCGAAGAGCTTCGCGAGCCGGCCGGTGCGGAATTTCTGGCCCGGATCGTTGCCGAGTGCGGGAGCGTTGGCGTTGACGGAACTCCCGACGAAATCTGCGACTGGATTGATCGTGGTGGCCTGCAGGAGTATCGGTCCCGGTTCTGGACGCTGGATCCGATCGACGGTACCAAGGGATTCCTGAGGAAAGAGCAGTATGCGATTTCGCTGGCGTTGATTGTTGACGGAGAGATTCAAATTGGAATTCTCGGCTGCCCCAACATGCCACTGGATTCATCTCAACCAGACGGTGCACAGGGCATCCTGTCATGGGCCGTAAAGGGTACAGGCAGTTTCATTCAACCACTTGATTCACCAGGCAGTGAGCCACGACGAGTGCAGGTGTCATCCACGGCCGTCAGCAGTGACGCTCGGTTCTGTGAATCCGTCGAATCAGGGCACAGTTCACACGACTGGTCCGGCCAGATCGGCGGACAACTCGGAATCCGTCGCGAACCGTTTCGTATTGACAGTCAGTGCAAGTACCTGGCAGTGGCGATGGGTGACGCCGATATTTATCTGCGTCTGCCGACGCGAAAAGATTATCAGGAAAAAATCTGGGACCACGCTGGTGGCATTCTGGTTGTTGAAGAAGCTGGTGGCATGGTCACTGACATCCACGGTAAAGCCCCCGAGTTTCATCATGGTGCGACGCTGGCCATGAACAAAGGCATGGTTGTGACAAATGGACAGTTTCACGATGCAGTCGTGGCTGCCGTCACGGATAATTCGCCAGACCGAATCCCTCCTGAACTCAGCTGAAAGTTTGTGATGGAGTGGTTTCCGATCGCTCTGACTCTGGGCGTGATTGTGGTGGTGATCGTCGCAATCATGCACTACCGATTTCCCGCAGATATTTCTCTGCTGGGCGGATTGACGCTGTTGCTGGTGTATGGAACGTTTGACAAAGATCACGGCCTGTCGGTCACACAGGGTCTGTCCGGATTCGCAAATCCAGGCGTGCTGACCGTCGCCGTGCTGTTTGTCGTTGCTGATGGTCTGCAGCGAACCGGAGCGTTTGCGTGGCTGGGGATGCGTCTGCTGGGAACGCCAAAAGGCACAACATCTGCTCAGCTGCGCACGATGGTGCCCGCGGCTCTGCTGAGTGCATTTCTGAATAACACTCCGGTCGTGGCGCTGATGATGCCAATTATCAGCGACTGGTCTCGCAAGCACCGTATCTCGGTCAGTCATCTGTTCATGCCGCTCAGCTTTGCCGCCATCCTTGGCGGCATGTGTACTCTGATCGGCACCAGCACGACAATCGTGGTCAACAGTAAGCTGGTAGAGCACAATCCGGGCAGCGGTCTGACGATGTTCGAACTGGCGTGGGTGGGCGTACCGTGCCTGGTCGCTGGCGTCGGCTTTCTGACATTGTTCACACGACGACTGCTGCCGGAACGTCAACCCGCGTTTACGGCCAACGATGACCCTCGCGAGTACACCGTGGAAATGGAGGTCGACCCCAGCAGTCCACTTGTTGGCAATACAATTGAAGAAGCCGGTCTGAGACACCTGCCTGGTATGTATCTGATGGAAATCGACCGCGACGGCCACGTGCTGCCGGCAGTCAGTTCCGACAGTCTGCTGCGTGCAAACGATCACCTGGTATTTGTTGGAGTCGTCGAATCAGTCGTCGATCTGCAGAAAATCCCGGGACTCAAACCCGCCACCGACCAGTTGTTCAAACTGGATGGTCCGCGTTCTCAGCGGTGTCTGATGGAAGCTGTTGTGTCCGGCAGTTACCCTTTCCTGCGAATGACGATTCGGGAATCCAAGTTTCGTTCGCACTACAATGCCGCCATTATCGCAGTCAATCGTGACGGTATTCGTCTGCCTGGCAGAATCGGTGACATTCGTCTGCAGCCTGGTGACACTCTGCTGCTGGAATCAAGCCAGAACTTCATCGAGCAACAGCGCAATTCCCGGCACTTTTTTCTTGTCAGCGAAGTGCAGAACTCCGCTCCGGTACGTCACGAGAACGCCTGGATCGCTCGACTGATCATGGCCGGTTTTGTTGTCGCCGCGTCTGTGTTCGGTACGCTTGGTGTTAACGATGCCGCGCTGCTGGCAGCCCTGCCGGCGGCGATGCTGATGCTGTTCTTTCGCTGTACGCGAGCTGAAGACGCCCGCCGTGCGATTGACTGGAACGTCATTCTAGTGATGGCTGCGGGCCTTGGGATCGGCGAGGCCATGAAGGCCAGCCAGGCCGACAGATTCGTCAGCGAAGCAATGGCGGCGCTGGTCAGCAATGGGCATTATCCCATGTTGATCGCCATCTACACGCTGTCCGTTGTACTGACCAACCTGATCACGGCCAAAGCCGCGGCAGTTCTCGTGCTGCAGATTGCGCTGGCATCCGCAACGGCGATGAATGTCAACGCCGAACCCCTGATTATCGCCCTCATCATGGGGTCCGCGGGCAGCTTTGCCACACCCTTCGGCTACCAGACCAACATGATGGTCTACGGCCCCGGGGGCTATCGATCCTCCGACTATCTAAGACTCGGCCTGCCCCTCAGCATCATCGTGGGAATCATCACCGTCCTCATTACACCGTTGATCTGGCCGTTTTAGTCCAGTTGTCGCCAGCAACGTCACAGCCACTGCGATCGACACGGCAGCACCGACCAGAACGGATGCCGGCAGATGCTGTCGTTCAGAGATACCAATGCCCAGTTGCGTCAGTTCAGATTCGAACTCGGACACAATAATCAACAGCCCATTGTGCATCACGTGCAGCAACATGCCAGGCAGCACGCTGCCGGATCGTTCAAGAACAATGCCCAGAACAATACCCATCAGAGTGCTGGGAATCAGCCGCTCAAAAAGCAACGCGTCTTTGACAATGACGTGAAACAGACCAAACAGCACTGCAGAGGAAATGATGGACATCGATGCCGAAGCGCGGGCGCGAATGGAATTCTGCAGAAAGCCACGAAAGAAAAATTCTTCGCAGGCGGCCGGTGCCACAGCCAGTGATACAAGCTTGATCCACAATGGCACGGCCTTCAGATTACCTTCAAATCGTTCGTAAATCTGCTTTAGTTCCTCAATCCGATCGTCCGTCAGAATCGATATCTCAATTTCGTATATGTAAGGCCACAAAGATCCTCCCAGAAGAACGGCGGCCGGCCAGAACCACCACTTTGGCAGACGCAGCGAAAACCCGTGAAGCAGCTGTACTCGCGCAAAACCTGCCAGGCAGACGGGAATCAACACAAACAGGAACAACGAAACTAAACCTGCGGCCAGCAACTGAATTGACAAACTGACATTCAGACGCGACGGGATGGAACCTGCCACAATGAACAATGAAAACACGACAGCCAGACACGACATCGATACCTGGGTCGAGGCCACGTCAGTGGATTCCTGAGGCCGTCTCAGCAACTCTGTCAACGTGCCGCCGCTGCCGTACAGAACTGCATCCGAACCAAAAATTCTGGCGGCAACTGCTAATGCCAGCACGCCGTACAGCACGGTGGAAATCAGAACGATGGCAAACATCAACAAACTGACGTTGCCCTGCAGCAGATCTCGTGCCATCAGTACTGTGTTGACCAGTGGAGTCACCGCCAGTATTCCGTTGATCTGCAGATTCGGCATCAGGCTGAACACACCCGGTGTCAGAGAAATCAGCATCAGCGGCACAAGGTACGCCTGAGCTTCCTTAAAACTGCGGGCAACGCTGGTAATGCTGAGCAACACGGCTGAAAAGAACGCGGCAAAAACCACCATCAGCACAATTACCTGTACGACCATCGTCGGCCCCAGGTTACCCAGTACGGTGCCTTCCAGGCCCAGGGCGAACAATGTTGCGAACATCGAGATCAGATTCATCGTGGCCGTCAGAAGAGCGACCGTCAGTACAGCGACGAATTTTCCGGCCAGCAGCGTCATTCGTGAAACCGGCGCCGCGACCAGAATTTCCATCGTGCCGCGTTCGCGTTCACCTGCGGTCAGGTCGATCGCCGGGTAAACTGCACCCGTCATGGTCATTAGTACCAATACCAGAGGGATAAATGTAATCAGAGAACTGCTGTTTCCCTGGTCACTGGATGACAGGACCTGGGTCGCCACCGTCGCCGGACGTACGCGGGACAGCTGATTAATTTCCAACAGCCGATCGACATACCGGTCATTGATCGCATCCAGCCGTCGTGTGATTTCCTTATAACCGCGATCGCTGAGTGCCGATCCCTCCCGACGCAGAATCTGCCACTTCAGAAACGGGGGACCTCGACGAGGTCTCCCTCCATCAACATTCTCAACGGACGTCAACTTTACACCGATGTCAGCAAAACGTTCCGAAACCTGCTGTTCCACAGAGAACCCGGACTCTAATTCATCCAGCGAAAAGACTCTGAATTCAAACTCCGGTTGCCCACGTGCACCCAGCACATCCGCCACGGCTGAGGAATCAGCAGGCTCCCCGGATCGAGTTCCCTGCTGCATGACCGCGATCTGTCCTCCACGAATCATCGCCTCCGCAAATCGTCGAGAATCCTCTTCGGTTTCCAGACAGACATGAACTTCAATCGTCTGCAGGTGTGACAAATTGTTCAGCAGACCTTTGCGTAGAATCACACCAAGCAGCGGATACACCAGCAATGGCATCAGAACAAGCGTCATCACCGTACGACGGTCACGCAGAATTTCGCGCAACTCCTTCGTCGCCAGTCGCCATGTGCGACTGCCGGAGTCCCTGGAGTTGACAGATTTTGACTCGTCCGACATACAAAAAAGTCTTCGCTCAATCGAAATCAGCGTCCCAAAGGCACTGCCCGGAAGTTTTGGGAGGCTTCTCGAACAGCACACGATTCGTTACGCGTCGAAACATATCGCCGCTTTCGAAGTCTTCAGCAGGTTCACAAACATCTCCGTCAACGAATGTTCATGCGTCGTCGACTGCAGTTCCGCCAGCGTACCACAATGCTGCAGTCGCCCCTGATGCAAAAGCCCGAACCGGTCAGCAAATCGTTCGGCCTCATCAAGTCGATGAGTACAGATAATGACGGCCTTCTTCTGCGATCTCAGCAGCTGAAGATACTCAAACACGACCTGACTGCCGACCACATCAAGACCACGTGTCGGCTCGTCCAGCAACATAACGGGCGGATCATGCATCAGTGCCCGAGCCAGATTCACGCGTTGTTTCTGCCCGGTACTCAACACACCACACCGGCGGTCAATGTATTCCCGAAAGTCCAGTACGTCTGCCAGCCGTTCAATTCGTTCTGCCTGGGCAGCGGGCGACACATCGTAAAGATCAGCCACGAAAGACAGCATTTCCCGGGGCGTCAGCCATTGATAGACGCCGACGCTGGTCGACACGAAGCCGATCAGCCGCTTGATCTGATCCGGATTGTCCATCACTGATACGCCATCGATGCTGGAATCACCGGCCGAAGGCTGCAACAGGCCGAGCATCATTCGCAGTGTTGTCGTTTTACCGGCACCATTTGGCCCCAGCAAGCCGAACACTTCTCCCCGATTCACCGAAAACGAAACATCCTCAACTGCCGTCACAACACTACCGTCGGACAATGGGAATCGCTTCGTGAGTCTGGATACCGTGATCAAAGGGCTGCTACCACGCTGGTCAGAAAAATCGAGTCGGCCGTCCTGCAGCACCAGTCTACGAATTCAGTCTCCCATAACCACGGTGGAAGATTAAACGACTCAAAGGTTAGCGAAAGTCGCGTTCCACAGACCGCACAACGCGACCGTTTTCGCTGCGAATACGATCGAGCAGCCGGTTGGCAGCGGCAACATGAGTATCACCATCCTGTTCGGACTTCAGGCACACAAACAGAAACCCAATGATCGCACGCACGGTGCGCAGATCGTTGTTCCTGCAGTCTTCGTACACTTCAGTCAGCAGAGGTACGGCCTTCCAGTCCTGCCAGCGAGCCAGGTCGCGAACGGCGATTTCACGCAGATCTTCTCGCTCCAGCATCGGATACAGTGCCGAGCGCAATCTTTGTTTCTGCATAAGTTCTGGTTCATACGCCCAGACGAACTGCAGTGCCTGGACCACAGCAAAGCAGTCGAACTGCGACGCATTGGCATTTTCCAGACGGGTTTCTTCCAGAAAGCTGAGTCCGTCTTCGCCGGTCAACAGCAGCAATCCTCCCATCAGTCCCTCGACGCCAAAACGGATTTCCCCGGACACGGGCTGACCGATCTGCTGTTCCAGAAACTCTGCATCCTGTTCGCTGCCGCAGACACCCAGCATCATACCATACAATCCCAACCGTTCCGGACTGGTCTGTTTGTTAGAAATCCACGTTCGAAGCTTGTCTGCCGGAAACAGCTTTCGACTCGCAACGATGTCTTCGTAGTCCGCATTCGCAAACTCACCCCACGCATCGGCAGCCACCAAAGGCCCTTCAGTTTCAAGGAACGGCAGGAAGTACTTTAGTCGTTCCTGAGTTTCTTTCTTCGGGCCAGGGGCCGCAGTGATGTATCGATATGAGCGAACAGAAACGCCATCGGCCCAATCCCATTCGAAAGTCTGCGGTCTCAAACTCGAAACGTCAGAATCTGATGTGCCGCTTGCCGAAATCTTTCGGATGGCAGAAGACGTGGGATTCGCATCATCCTGTGCAAACGTTTCAATGACTGACGGAATCTCAGCGCTACGCAGACCGCCCCTCAGCAGGAACAGGTCACCGGCCTGTCCATAAAGGTAGTCATTCATGCGAACAATTCTGCCATCCGGAAGCACATCCCGACCTTTGTGAACTTCCACGATCTCCAGAACGGCATATGGTTTTTCTGTCTGTGACCCCTCGTGTGTAATCTGCAGTTTTGCCAGAACCACAACTTCAGCGTCCGCAACCATTTCCGCCCAGGTCTGCATTGGTGCCAGACAAAATGGACACGCTGACACCATTGACGAACAGATAGTCAGCGTTAGGACAGCAATCGTAAATTTCATCATTCGCTCCATGCATCCATTCATGGGACTGGTCACCGGCAGATTTGGCCGATCCGTGTTTTATGCCGGTGGTCATCAGACAACAAGACAGAAATGACCGATCGCTCTTTTGTATGGTTTCGGCAATCTGAGGAATCAGACCAAAGTGAATCGGCTACACAAGAACAATTTCGTTGACTCCGTCCGGACGCATCTAACGCTGCCTGACGCGTTCAATCCATTCGTCATGCAACGTCTGCAGGCGCGCCACGACTTGAGGTTCTTCCTTTGCGTGATTGACGCTCTCGGGCGCCTCGTCGGCCAGATTGACAAGTTCCGGGGGACGTCTGGCGATGCCTATCAGTTTCCAGTCGCCGTCGCGTACGGCCCACTTTGACTGCCACTGCCAGTGCATGACAGTGTGGTGCGAATCTGCATTATCGTTGATGATCGGCAACAGACTCTGACCATCAAGTACCTGGTTGTCAGGCAGATCAACATCGCAGAGTTCTGTGATTGTCGGCAACCAGTCACAGAGTGTGATCGCCTGATCACGTACCTCACCCGATGGTAATCGTTGGGGATAGCTGACAATGGCGGGAACTCGCAGACCACCTTCATAGAACGTGGCCTTGTTGCCCTTCCATTTCCCGGTATTCCCGCCTCCTCCATTGGCCCCGTAGTTGTGCCGCTGAGGAAGGTCCGACAGATGGTTTTCCGGCTTGATTTGATAGTCTTCTGCCGAATGACCGTTATCACTCTGGAATATGACCGCGGTATTTTCACGTATTCCCAGGCGATCAAGTTCATCCAGAATCTGCCCGATGCGATCGTCGACGGTAGTGATCATTCGCCCATAGCTTTGTCGCGGCATCTTCACCCCTGCGTACAGTTGATCGAACCGTGAATCTCCCTGTTCGGGGTAGTGCGGAATATTAAATGCGGTGTACAGGAAAAACGGCACGTCAGCATAACCGTTGACATGTTCACTGAGGAATCGTTTGCTTTCGGCAACAGTCATGTCCGGAAAATACTGACCGCGTTTCCGCACTTCCGTAGTACCACGATACAGGTCATGAAATCCGCTGCCATGCAGAAAAAAATGATTATAGTTATCGATGAAGCCCCCGCGGTGACCGAAAAATTCGTCAAAGCCCTGAGTCGTCGGGCCGGAGTCAGCGGCGGCACCCAGGTGCCATTTCCCGAATAATGCGGTTCGATATCCGGCACGTCTCAGAATTTCCGCAATCGTCAGTTCCTCAGAGGCCATGTTGATACCGCGTTCTGCATTCAGATCTCCCTGAGTCCACGAATTAACACCGGATCGTTGAGGATGCCGACCGGTCATCAGCATTGCTCGAGCCGGACAGCAAACCATGTGCGCATATGCCTGAGTAAATCGCACACCAGCGTTGGCCAGCCCATCCATTCGCGGAGTGAACAGGTCACGAGATCCGTAACAACCAACGTCCAGCGTACCCTGGTCGTCCGTCAGTATCACCAGAACATTGGGCCGCTTGTTCTGCACAACCCTGCCATCCGCCCGACTTCCGTCGGCATTCAGACCGGTACGTCTCAGCGACACGTCGTTCTTCTTCACGGGTACCAGCCGAATCTCTCGGCAGTCCATCACAGCGCCGGCAACCTTCCTCTGTGGAATCAACTGCAGCAGAACGTCATCGGCTGCCTTCAGTTCCACCTGGCCCAGGTGTCGCCAGCGAAAATTCTGAAAGTGTCCTGTCTCCTGCACCGCGAAACTCATCCGCTGGTCGGCCACGCGCAGCTCAACATCACTTCCTCCATGCCCTGTACCGCAACCCTGAAGAATCTCGACGTCGTAACGGCCCGCGCGGGCAATGTTGCAGTGCCATTCTGCGAAATCTTTTTCGACGGCCCAGTACCCGACTGTGTTCTTGTGTGGTTGAGGTTCGAACCGAAGCTTTTCTCCGTGTACCGTGGCGAATTTCGCTGGCAGTGAAATCACGCCGTGTTTGTTCTCCGCTGCAACCACCTTCCTGCTGAACGCCGTTGGAGCCGAATCAAGTTCCAGCACCAGTAACTTTCTGTCACCGGCTGGTGGTGTGGTAAGCCTGACAACCCAGTGATCAATTTCCGGCTTCAGCGTCATGGTTGCTGCGGCTTCGCCACCAATCCAGCGAATACGTTCTACCACGTTCGCCATCCTCGGGATGATCAACTGTTTGCCGTCTGGCACGTCGTCCAGCACGATGATCACCGACGTGCTGAGTTGGTACGCCGTGCCGGTTTCCAGTTGTAGTTCCGAAAACTCTTTCGCTCCGTCGGGCAGCTGACCTGTTGCGGCAGCAACAGGTTCGCCCTCCTTCCGCTGCTGTGCCACTGTCGGTTCGAGAGGTAAAACTGTAACCGCTGAGAACACCACGCAAAGCAGAACACGCATAAAATCAAACCTCGATAGACAAACAAGAGGCTCACTGACGCTGCAAACCCGGATCGTCAGTCTACACCGTATTACGGCCGCCATCATTCCTCAGCCCGAGAATATTCAACACGACGTGCAACAACAGCGCGTCGTTTCGCCGAGGCGGGGCTGGACTGAACTGGCGGAGGAAGCCCCGGGGTTTCACTCTTTGCTCACTCCAATTACCAGGCCCTTGCAACGTCACAACCATTCATGACAGCGTCCTGCGCCACAACGTGGCGACACCTTACCCCGTTCCATGATTGCGAAGCATCGTCCGTTGTCGTTTAATTCTGCTGAATCAGACTCAACATATTCAGGAGATCGCGATGAAGTTTTTTCTGGCAGGAGAATGGCAGGACCGAGATGCGGTGATCGAAGTCGCAAATCCGTTCAGCGGAGACGTCATCGACACTGTCCCCGCAGCGTCTGCCGACGACGTCGCAACGGCCCTGGCCTCGGCGGTTGACGGTGCGGCGCACATGGCAGCCGTCCACGCGTATGACCGGTACGCGATACTGCGAAAAACTGCGGAACTTATGCGAGATCGCGCCGAGGAACTGGCTAGAACGATCAGCCTGGAGGAAGGCAAGACGCTGCGTGAATCGCTGGGTGAGGTCGAACGATCTGCTCAAACGATTGATCTGAGCAGCGAAGAAGCCAAGCGTCTGGGCGGTGAGTTTTTGCCACTGGACGGTGGCAAGGGTACGGAAGGGAAGTTGGGCTTCACGATGCGAGTGCCCTGCGGCGTCATCGCCGCCATCACACCGTTCAACTTTCCTTTAAATCTGGTGTGCCACAAAGTGGGTCCGGCATTAGCGGCTGGTAATGCCATTGTTCTGAAGCCCGCCAGTGATACACCGCTGGTAGCGCTTAAGCTGGTCGAGATCCTGCTGGAATCCGGCGTACCTCCCCTGGCGATCACGTGCATCACCGGCAGCGGTTCTACGGTTGGCAACGCACTATGCACTGACCGTCGAGTTCGCAAGATCAGTTTTACGGGCAGTCAGGAAGTCGGTGAACAAATCTGCAGAGTTGCCGGGCTGAAACGCGTCACGATGGAACTGGGATCCAACAGTCCGCTGATCGTCATGCCCGATGCCAACATGGATATGGTCACAAAAGCGACGCTGGCGTGTGGTTATGCGAACGCCGGACAGGTTTGCATCTCGGCCCAGCGGTTGATCGTGCTGGACGAGGTTCACGACGAACTGCTCGCCTCACTGCAACCGAATATCGAAACCATCGCGGCGGGCAATCAGCTCAGCGACGATACTCAGGTGGGGCCGATGGTGCGCACTCAGGATGCTCAACGCGTTCATGACTGGATTAAGGAAGCTGTCAGCCAGGGAGCGAAACTGGTATGCGGTGGCGAACGGAATGGTGCCGTCGTACAACCTGCACTACTGGATGGAGCGACGGCGGACATGAAAGTTGTCCGCGAAGAAGTCTTCGGCCCGGCGGTGGCTGTGCTGCGAGCCACGGACATCGACGACGCGATTCGCATGGCCAATGACTCCAATTACGGCCTGAGTGCCGGCGTGTTCACACAGGATATCGATGTGGCTGTGAAGTTCGCTCGTCACGTCCACAGTGGCAACATCCACATCAACTGGGGCCCGATGTGGCGCACCGACCTGATGCCATACGGCGGTCTCAAGGACAGCGGCCTGGGCAAGGAAGGCCCGAAGTACGCCATCGAAGAAATGACGGAGATGAAAACGGTCGTTATTCATTCGACCGATTAAGACAAGATCGTACGCGAACAAAGAATTCCGGGCTGGCAGCAGCCTCAGGCCATCAGTTCTTCAATCACCTTGCCGCCGAACTGACTGAGCTGTTTGAAACGTCCGGCGTGATAATAACTCAGCTTGTTATCGTCCAGCCCCAGTAGCCGCAGCAGAGTCACGTGAAAATCTCGGATGTGGTGCACGTGTTCGACGGCTTGTGCTCCGATTTCGTCAGTGGCGCCCACCGTATGGCCTGCGTAACAGCCGCCCCCCGCCATCCAGACTGTCATCGCGTTGGGGTTGTGATCGCGGCCATAGGCCACTCCACCGCCGCGCACGCCGTTATCCGGAGTTCGACCGAATTCGCCCATCCAGACAATCAGGGTTTCCTCCAGTAGTCCTCGTTCCTTTAGATCGCTGATCAATGCCGCGATCGGTTTGTCGACGGAAGGAATCAAACTGCCGTGTGCTTTGGCGATATAGTCGTGCGAATCCCACGTACTGGCATACAACTGCACGAAACGAACGCCTTTCTCAACCAGCTTACGAGCCAGCAGACACCGGCGAGCCAGATTGTCGGTCGGTTCCTGATCGACGCCGTAACCGTCCAGAGTCTGTTTTGATTCACCGGAGATGTCGACGATATCCGGCACCTGCATCTGCATCCGAAACGCCAGCTCATAGCTTTCCATGCGCGCGGCGAGCTGATCATGACCTGGGTGTCGATTCGCGTGGCGTTTGTTCAGTTGTCCCAGAAAGTCGAGCGTCTTTCGCTGATGGGGACGAGTGATCTCTGCGCGAGGATGAATGTCCAGGATCGGTGAACCCTTCGGTCGCAACGGAGTCCCCTGCAGACTGGTGGGCAGAAAACCGTTCGACCAGTTGGCGGCTCCACCCTGTGGATGGGCCAGTTCCGGCAACACAATGAATCCAGGCAGATCCTTGTTTTCCGTGCCCAGCCCATAGTTCACCCACGATCCCAGTGCCGGATCACCGCCAAAACGGTTGCCGGTGTTGATGTGGTAGTTGGCGGTCGGGTGATTGACCGATTCCACCTGACAGCCACGATAGAAGCACAACTCGTCCGCGACACCGGCAAGGTTCTCCCACAGGTGGCACATGTCCGCGCCGGACTCTCCGTGTCTCTTAAACTCAAACGGACTTTGCACGTAATACCGCTTGCCGCTGGACATCGCCGATTGTTCTTCACCCGAGCGATTGAATTCCTGCAGATGCAGGTCCCTCAGTTTCGGCTTGGGATCGAAGGTGTCGATGTGCGAGGGACCACCTTCCATGTACAGAAAGATGCAGTGCTTCGCTTTGGCCTCAGGAAAGTGCGGCTGCTGTGCTCCATCGCTGTCAGCAGCTTCCGCCAGCATGGATGAGAATGCAACGCTGCCGACACCGGCCCCAAGGCCAAACAGATGTTCGCGACGGTTATGAAGTTGATGATTCATGGTAAATCAATAGGAATGCAAAACATTCCTTCAGGAACGACCGCCGTCATCTCTTTCTGTCAATGGCAGCTGCAACCAATGCTTCTGCGCCGTGCGGCCAAATTCCAGGTTCAGGTGTTCTTCTCGAAGTGTCAGCGCAAGATCGCCGGCTATCGAAATGCGGGTTGTTTCACCGTGGTTCGAGTCCACCGAATGTAGCTGGTGACCGGGAAACATCAATAGATCGCCAACAGTCGGTTGAATGGACCAGGTGTCTCGATTCCAACAGTTGAGATTATTGACGGCAGACTTTCGTTTGTCATGCCAGTCGTAGTGAAATGCAGACCCGAACGGGGCGGTGCTGAGACTCTGCCCCGAGTGAAACCTGACACCACCAGCATCAGCGGGGACATCGACGTAGTAGACCCAGGAGATGTCACTGCACGAATGATTGTGAGACATCATGGCATTGTCTTCGCCGTCGCTCGGTTCACACAGCACAAACCAGCTCTTGAGACACTGCATGTCAAAGAAATCCGGCTTCATGCCCAGTACGCGCAGATATTTGCCAACGTGTTCCGCAAGAATCCTGAAGAACGGCTGCAGAGATTCCTGCTGATGCAGAAGTATCTTGCCGTGATATTCACCCGCAAAATGTTTGCCGCCGGATCCACTCTCCACCTGGAACCTGAATGGCTCGGCGTCGTCCTCAAAGGCAAACGGATACGATGGATCGTCGGTGAGATTCGCCTGATAAACCAGCGTAGGAAAAAGCGCATGCAGAGTGGCGGAATTGTCGTCAGTCGGGAAGTGCATGCTTCGTCAATGGCTTCGATTCAAAGACTCAGGAAAAAGAACAACAGAAAAGAGGTCAGGAACCAATAGCCGAAACGGTGCTTCAGGTGCTTCGCACTATTGGTTCCTGCCCCCTTTGCCGAGTCTCTAAAGGTGGTTCCAAACCCGTGGTGACCCGACGCGTGAGCGAGAGATGTTCGGGGGATGGCTTTGTTCAGTGTCCCTGGCTCACGCATCGGGTTCCCAGATGTCGTGCAACAGGAGTTTTGAAACTGCTTCTAATAAACAAATACAAATTCATTGCTGTTCAGGATCGCGAGGCATACGTCGCCCAGGGCTCGCGTCCTGGCATCAACTTCATGTGGCTGCAGATCATGCACGTAATCATCGTAGACAAACAGTCGCTCCGTGAACGAAAAAGGTTCTCCCGTGTTTTCTTCGCTGGCTCGGCGGATAACTTCGGTGGGATATTCACGAGGCTTGAACGTCAGATGTGAGTGAACGGCCTCCATTTCCCGCCAGTGCCTGACGGCAGCGGTTGTCTCATCAGTTGCTGGTCTGCGTGCAAAAGCACGTTGATAGATCACTTCGACGGCGGCCGCATCGGACGCAGTTGTCACCAACACGTCAGCGGCAAATGCGAGAGCTCGGTCGTTGGTTTCGTCGCTGTTGAGCAGTGTCAGCGCCTGTGGAGAAATCGTTGAGCTGTCCCGAATTTCGCACGATTTTTCCGACCCCGGTTGATTGAAGGTTTCCATCATCGGGTCGCGGTGACCTCGCAGCTTCAAAGCATAAACCGAACGACGATTGCGATCCTCCGGCCTGGGATTAGGCACGTAACTGGGGGCGAAGGTCCCCATAATCATGCGAGGCTGCAATGCGGCTTCCAGGTTCATGTCGGGACGAACCGGGATCCCGCCAGGAGCCGGGTTGAGTTCTCCTGATACCGCAAGCATCGCGTCGCGAAGCTCTTCTGCACTCAACCGACGTGGGAGAAATACCGCGTAAAGCTCGTTCTCCGAATCCTTTTCGGCCAGCGATTTTGCGTCCGGGTGAGAGGTTGATCGCCGATATGTGTCGGACATCATGATCAGCCGATGCAGGTGTTTGACAGACCAGCCACTGCGGATAAATTCCCCGGCCAGCCAGTCCAGCAGCTCCGGGTGAGTTGGCTTCCTGCCCGTCGTACCAAAGTTGTTCGGATTGCCGGCCAGACCACGACCGAAATGATGCTGCCAGATGCGGTTCACCATGACTCTGGAAGTCAGCGTATTTTGTGGACTGGCAATCCAGTCCGCCAAAGCAGAGCGGCGACCTTCGATCGTGTCCGGCACGCTGAACTCCAGTCCTCCCGGCACAGCGCTAAGGACGGCCGGGGAGACGGGCTTCGCAGGAGCAAACAGGTCACCGCCCGTCAGAATAGCCGTATTCTCCAGTCGCCCTTTCGCCATTGGGTTCGGCGGTTTCTGAATGCGCGCTGCGATGCTGCGCATTGGCGGGGTTTTGCCGCTATACACGGTGAAGGCTATGGGTTTGTAGCGATCCATTTCCCATGGGAACCTCGCCTGCCATTTGCGACCAATGCGTTCCTGGCCGAAATCATCGGGAGTCTTCAATAAGTTGTTGGGCGGAAAATGTTCCTTGGGGGCATCGGCCTGCTTTGCTTCGGCACGAGTCTTATAGGGCAGGCCCTGTTCTTCGAACCACTTCTGGTCGTTGGCCGCTTTCTTTTCTGACAGTACGTTCAGCATTTTGCTGTTCGCCTTCTGCCGCATCTGATGGTACCGACGATCTTCAGCAATGCCGGAACGGTTTTCTGAAGACAGCCACTCGGCATCGACTTCGGCAAACTGAGTGGTCGCGAACACTGCCTGAAATGAGTAGTAATCTTCAGTCGGAATCGGATCGAATTTATGATCGTGGCAACGGCAGCACTGCAGTGCGTGAGCCAGAAAGACCTGTCCAACCGAGTCCGTGATATCATCAAGGAACAGCTGCCGCGTCACTTTGGCAACACTCATTCCCGTATGTTCCCACGGCCCCATGCGCAGAAACCCGGCAGCAATCAGCAGCTCCGAATCAGTCGCCGTTGCAGAGTGCGTCGCACCGGCCTCCGTTTTTCGCAGAGCCACGATTTCGTCGCCGGCGATTTGCTCACGGATGAACTGATCGTACGGTCTGTCATCATTAAACGCTCGAATAACGTAATCACGATAACGCCAGCTGTTGGGACGTTCCCAGTCGTTGGCGAAGCCGGAACTGTCCGCGTACCGCACGACGTCCAGCCAGTGCCGGCCCCATTGCTCACCATAGTGTGGACTGTCCAGAAGTTGTCCAATCATCTCGGCATAAACAATATCATCATCGCGTGCATCTCCCACAAACGCCGCCACGTCATGGGGTTTGGGCGGCAGTCCCGTCAGGTCGAAAAATGCTCGGCGAACCAACACCTGACGACTTGCGCCAGGTGCTGCATTCACGCCCGCATCACACAATCGATCACCAATCAATGCGTCGATTGCGGCACTTCCCGTTTCACCTTTCAGTCTTTTGTCGTCATCCTTCCACAGTGGACGATAGGCCCACAGGTCTTCCGGCTGGTACTTACGTTTGGTCCATTCGTCACTGAGGCCACCACTGGTCTTCCAGGCAACACCCTCTGCATACCGATCGTAGATTTCGGCGATACGATCGTCGTTCGGCCATGGAGCACCACCGTTGATCCAATCGCGCACCCACCATGTCTGCTCTTCGGTCAGCTGTTCCGCTTCCTTCGGCGGCATCGCAAAATCCGGCTCAGTGCGTTTTAGCATTGAGTATATGTAACTGTCAGCCGCGTTGCCGGGAACCACGACATCCCTGCCAAAAGATTCACCGCCGGCCAGCAGCTTTTCTCGAGAGCTCAGATCAAAACTGCCTTCGATCCTGTCTGAATCCGCTCCATGGCATGCATGACATTTTTCGCGCAGCAACGGGCGTACTTTTAAGGCAAAGAGTTTCTCGGCTTCCGTTACCTGTTCGTCCTGCGCGGACGCTGAACCGCAGGCTGCAAGAGACGCGACAATGGCAACGACAAGAAGTGGCTTGTACATAGTGGTGGAAACAGGTGTAAAGTGACAGGACTTTCGGACAATCCTGATACGCCATGATCAACAGGTCTGCAGTACAGAGCATGCCACGAATCCCGGTTCCAACCGAATCCTCAGTGGACAGCAGGTGTGTGCCCGCTGGGTACATTATGCCGATCAGACACACAGTATTCCACGCTGTTCACCGTAAGCGAACGTAACGAGCAGCGGCATCCGAACATGGTGCAGTGAGTTTCGTGAGATTCCGCGACGGCACGTATCCGGTCCAAACGGCGATCGTGTTCTTTCGACGAAATCGGATTACGACGGCATCACACGAACTTTGTCTTGCCGGGAATAGCGACGGGCGGGACGGGGACGTCGACCCAGTCGTAGGTCTCCGGTGCCAGGTCTTCCTGCGAGTTCATGCAATCGTCCCACGTCAGCTTCTTACCGGTGTAAGCGGCCATACGACCGGAAATGGCCAGCATTGTACTCTTGCACATGTAATCACCGTTGTTGATCGGGTTGGCCCCGCGAATGCCGGCAAAGAGTTCGTCATGTTCGATCTGATACATATCGCCGCCTTCGCCTTCAAACTTCCAGATCTCTTTGCCTTCAAGATCAAAGATGCGGTGCTTCATGACATCAGCGCGACCTTTGGTGCCAACGATGAAATCATTGACATCGGTTTCGCAACCCTTCCAGTGACGGCAGCGAGCAAAGGCCTTCACGCCGTTGGCCCATTCATAGACCACGTTGAAGTGATCGTAAATGTTGCCGTACTTCGGGTCGGTCCGCACCTGACGGCCACCGCTGGCGCTGATTGTCGCGGGCGCCTCGTCATCCATAGCCCACAACATTTTATCCAGACTGTGAATATGCTGCTCCACATTGAAGTCACCGGACAGCCATGTGTAGTAGTACCAGTTGCGCAGCTGGTACTCCATTTCGCTGCTGCATTCTTCCTTCGTTTTGCGAGGATCCCACACGCCACCCGTCATGTAACTGCACTGCATGGATACGATGTCGCCGATCATACCATCCTTAATCTGATCGAAGACGGCTCGCTTGCCATGGTGATAACGCCAGCAGAGCCCACTCACAAGCGACGTCTTATTGACACGAGCTTTCTCAACCGACTCCAGTACAGACCGCAGCCCGGGGCCGTCAACGGCAACCGGCTTCTCACAGAAGACATGCTTACCGGCTTCAACAGCCGCTTTCAAATGGCGAGGACGAAAATGCGGAGTCGATGCCAGCACAACCACATCGCTTTTGTCAACGACCTGTTTGTATGCATCAAAGCCGACGAAGCAGTTGTCATCAACAACGTTGACGCGAGGAATTTCGTTGTCCTTGTTAAACTGCCGCTGCAACCGAGCTCGCGAACTCTGCAGACGATCGTCAAAGGCATCTGCCATGGCCACCAGTTCCACACCGGAATCTGCATTCAGAGCCTGAGACGCAGCGCCCGTTCCTCGACCACCACATCCGACAAGGCCAACTTTCAGCAGGTCACTGCCGCCGGCGAATGCACCTGCGGAAAGTGTTGGTGACACGGCCAGAGCAGCGCCGGCAGCGGTGGATGTGGTAAGAAACTGGCGGCGGTTGGATTCGCTGGAGGCGCTCATGAAAGCTTCCGGATTGAGTCAGGGATCGGGCGGGAGAACAGAACGGGACAGCATATCGTTCCACTGTGTAGTCGCAGCATAACCGCAAGTACCCGTCGAAGTGAAATGAATGCCCACCTGGAAAATTAATCTTTCCGAGTGCGCATAAAAAACGCGAGCCGTTGTCAAAACGACTCGCGTTAATTCACGAAAGCAGACTAATTTGCTTCGTCTTTGGTACCTGGCAGCTCACCAGCTTTGATCAGGTCACCGAAGGTCTTGCCCTCAGTGGCGCTCTTTTCCTTTTCAGCCTTGACGATGGCTGCCTTGATGATTTCCAGGTCAGACTGATTCTTCTTGCCGACATTCTTGCCCATGGCCACGCCATAGTTGTTTCGCTTCTTCTTGCTCTTGGATGGGTGACAAACCGCACAGGACAGTTTGCCACTTTTTCCGTGTTTCGCGGTCAGTTCAGGATAGTGCTTGCTTATGACCTGCTGATACTTTGGACGAGCCGAGGCGGAGTCGCCAGTCAAAGCGACGATTGCAAACAGACAAGTACCAGCGATCAGGAATCGACCGAGGTTTTTCACACTACGCATTCAATTGTCTCCAGAATTCAGATTTGTATTCAACGAAGTCACCACGGAGCCGGCAACAGTCCAATTCTTCGACCGATCGACCGTCGAATCAACGCCAAATTCTCCATGTTTCACTCATCATGAAACCGGCAAATGCGTCCTTTGTCAAGCGTGACGACCGGGCAGATTGCGTAAACTTCGTGATGTGAAGTCTGTCGAAAAACAGCGGAAGAATGCAAGACCAAGAACTCTTCGAAGTAAATTCTGCTGTCATTTACCTGTATTTGAGCAGGCAATACGCTCAACTTCGTATTGTCGGTGCCTCTCGTCCACATTCGGCCTGCGAATTCGGAAACCTGGTCGCAGCGAAAAAACTTCATGAACACGCTCGGCTTTAGCGCGGTCATAATCCCCTGAATGTGCGTGCAACAGGTACCTTAGTACCAGCGGATTCTGCTGGTTGATCGTCCATCCTTCGTGCATGCCAAACGACGCCCCCATCCAGCCGTCCTCGCGAACGTGCCAGTATGTCGGATATCGCGGATTCTGCGGGTGGTCGAAACAGGTGATCCCTTCCTGAACCACGTGTCGAGCTTCTCCGACGCCGACCACGACTGGTCCACTATAGTCCATCCACCGCGCCCGTCTGCCGAAGCTGTCAGACTCTCCAACCGCGGCTTCGCTGTTACTTAATCGTCCGCCACCAAAATACTCAGACAAGGTTTTCGAAACTCGCACCGCCAGTAACCCAAAGTTTGTCTTGTCCAGCGTCACAGTCTGTGTGCCCTGAAGCGGACGCATCGTAATCTGCAGTTCCAGTGCGTGTTCCCCTTCGTCCATCGGACGAAGTGCGGCAATTACGTCCTGCTCCATAACTTCAATCCCGTCCTCATCGAACCACCCGAGCAATGACGCCATGACAGCTTCTTCTCGTCCGTCCCGGTATCGGTACCAGTGTTTCTGCCGCACCCGGGCCTTCGTGTTATCTGACCAGAAATCGACTCCGTTCAGGTTGTGGTGAGCAAACCAGACAGACCGATGATGGTCATGGTTCTGGGCCCCTGGGTGCCCCATGCGAGTCAACGAGACGCCCGACGGTCCGTTAAACGGATAGAAGAACGGGCGGGGATACTGATCGCTGAAATGCCAGCGGAGCTTTTCGTTTCCATCAATGGAAAACGAGACCTGGTGACCGGCCTGCGGCACAACCTCACATCTGTCCGGCTGGAATGTATCCTGAGCACTGCATGTAGGCACCAGGAAAACAGCAAGAGCCAACGGCATACGTGGAATCATGTTTTCGTTTCTAACACTGTTACAGCCCAATCTTCAGCCTGCCCCAAAATGGGAAGACAAACAGCATGGATACAGCAGCCCCACCAAGCAAGGGGGCGCAACAGATCCATACTGCGCAGAACGGCACGGGGTATCACGAATGATGCCATAGAAACACACCAGCCGACAAACCATGCCCTGCCCCATAACAGGACGCGAATGAACCCGCCGGGCTCAACACGCTCCGTTGCCGGCAACAGAGTCACGACCACGCCGGAGACACAGGATACGAAAAGCAGAAAGAGTGTCCATGATTGCAAAGCCGCAGGAGACACAGTGGTATCGTTCGGGACAGCCGACGCGGCGTAAAGATTGTCACTGATAATGACTCCGCAGACCTCGTATGAATGTGCCTGGCCTGACGCTGGCGTTTCGTGTCGACACCAATCATTATACCAGCGCATACTCCTGATCCGGCCTGGAGCAGTAAAACTCCAGATTTCTCCATGTGGTCCGATTTCAATGACACGAAACGCCGTTTTCCTGCTGTTTACCGTAACGTCAGCATTCTCAGCCACACATGCTGCAGATCGGCCAAACATCGTCTGGTTGGTTTCGGAGGACAATTCCGTCCATTATCTGAAACACTTTGACGAACATGGTGCTCCCACTCCGCGTATTGAAGCGTTGGCTGCCCATGGTCTTACATTTGACCATGCGTTTTCAAATGCTCCCGTCTGCAGTGTGGCACGAACAACACTGGCCACCGGCTGCTACGGTCCGCGAATTGGCACTCAGTATCACCGGCGATCTGTCTCCGTGCCGCTACCCGACGGAATGAAGATGTTCCCGGAATATTTGCGTAACGCAGGCTATTACACAGCCAACAACAGCAAGACGGACTACAACGCGATTCCGGGAAAGAACGTCTGGAACGAATCGTCGAAGAAAGCTTCCTGGAGAAAACGTAAAGACGGCCAGCCGTTTTTCTACATGCAGAGTTTTACAGTTTGCCACGAAAGCTCGCTGCACTTTTCTGCGAACGTCATGGCAACTGAAAAGACAAGAACCGATCCCGACAGCGTGTTCGTAGCACCATACCATCCGGATACGCCGACGTTTCGTTATACAAATGCCAGGTACCGTGATCGCATCATGCAGATGGATCAGCAAATCGGATCCGTCGTGGACGCACTGACGACCGACGGAGTTCTGGAAGATACGTTCATATTTTACTTCGGTGACCACGGCGGCGTGCTGCCTCGTGGCAAGGGCTACGCGTGCGAAGCCGGACTGCACGTGCCGCTGGTTGTGCGAGTTCCGGACAAATGGAAGCACCTGGCTGCGGCGGACCTGGGGTCCCGGCGAAAAGGGTTCGTCAGCTTTATCGATTTTGGGCCCACTACCCTGAATCTCGCTGGTGTTGAGGTTCCCGAGCAGATGGACGGCCGGCCCTTCCTGGGCACTGGCGTCTCACAGAAAGAGGTCGAAAGCCGAGACGAAGCGTTCGGGTACGCAGATCGTTTTGACGAAAAATACGACCTGGTCCGCACGTTGCGAAAGGGTAAGTACGACTACGTCCGCAACTACCAACCATTCAACTTTGACGGATTGCAGAATAACTATCGATACCGCATGCTGGCCTACAAGGAATGGCGCAAATTGTACAGGGAAGGAAAACTCAACGCCCGGCAGCGGCAGTTCTTTGAGGCTCGCCCGGCAGAACAGTTGTTCGATGTGGAAGCGGATCCGCATGAAGTCAGAAACCTTGCCGAAGATCCTGCCTACGCTGAAGTGCTGCAGGACATGAGAGATCGTCTGACGGCACGCGTGAAACAGCTGCCCGATCTCAGTTTCTACCCCGAAAGCCATTTGGTGGATGACGCCTTCGACAATCCTGTCCGGTTCGGGCATACCAATGCTGACGCAATTGCTCGAATGGTGGATGTCGCCAATCTTCAGTTGCTGCCATGGAGTAAAGCCGAAGCTGAACTGAAGAAAGTTCTGGGTGGCCTGAATCGCTGGGAAATCTACTGGGCCCTGGTTACGTGCAGTTCATTTGGTCAAAAAGCAGTGCCCCTGGCCCCCATGGCCGAAAAGTTTGCGGACCAGAATCTGCACGGCCTGGTAAAGGTGCGGGCCGCCGAATTTCTGGGACTGATTGGTAAAAGAGCCCCACAGACAGATATCCTGTCGGCACTCAGGAAGTCGTCATCCGGTGTCGAAGCCGGACTTATACTGAACAGCCTGATCCTGCTGAAGGACACTGCCCCTGGTTACAAGTTCGCCGTATCAAAAGATTTATTTCAGCCGGAAATCGCAAAGAATGACACTGTCAAACGTCGGCTGGAATATCTAACCGGCGAACCCTTCAGAAAACCAACGTCAAAGAAATGAACGAGGTGCCACGGCACCCGAACCACTCACTGAAATCACCGGAAACCATTTCATGATAACGAAAACATTCTTTCTGACGGTGCTGGTCGTCGCCGGACAAAATTGTCACGCCGCCGACCGTCTGGTCTTCAATCCTCCCCATGCAGACGCCCAGGCAAAGCACATCGTGCTGATCGCCGGTGACGAAGAGTATCGCACGGAGGAATCCATGCCGATGCTGGGAAAGATCTTAAGCCAGAAACATGGCTTCAAGTGTACCGTGCTGTTCGCGTTCGGTCCCGATGAGGCCGATTACATTGATGCCAATAACGGAGCAGGACTGCGCGGTCTGGACGCTCTGGATTCTGCAGATCTGATGCTGATCGGAACTCGCTTCCGTACACCGGATGAACGCGGTGCCGCACATATCACAAAATTCCTGAACGCTGGCAAACCCGTGATCGGCATTCGCACAGCCACTCACGCGTTTAATGGCAAAGGAAACTTTGGCAGCATCAGCTACGGTGAATTCGGCCGAAAAGTACTTGGCGAACAGTGGGTCAGTCATCACGGAGGCCACAAGCGTCAGGGCTGCCGAGGGGTCATTGAAGAAGCCAATGCCAGCCATGAAATTCTGAACAGCGTTAACGACGTGTTTGCCCCCAGCGATGTCTACGGCGTAACGCACCTGACAGATGCGGATACCGTTTTATTACGAGGTGCCGTCACTGAAACACTGGCCCCGGCCTCCAAACCGATCGCAGGCGACAAGAACGATCCGATGCAGCCGCTGGCATGGCTGCACACGTATGCAACGCCGGACGGTCAGAGTCAGGGCCGGTCGTTCTGCACAACGGCCGGGGCATCTGTTGACTTCGTCAGCGACGATCTGCGTCGTCTGATTGTGAATGCCGCATATCATCTGACAGGGCGCGATGTGCCGTCGAATGCCGATGTCGCTTTTGTGGATCCGTTCTATCCCAGCTTCTACGGCTTCATCAGAGAGAAAAACTACTGGAAGGATGCGAACCTGAAGCTGGATGACCTTGGCCTCGGCATGACGACCCACATGCCCGACCCGAAGGGCAGTCCGGAATGGAACTTCCGCCCCACGCCACGGTCAAAATGAGGCACAGTCTCTGCCAGATACCAGACGAGACACGATCGGCCGCCGAACATCGGTGCCAAGACCGAGAATCTCTCCGATTCCGTCTCTGCTTTATGTATGAGACGGGTACGATGACGGACCATTGTGATAGCGTTCGCCCGGTCTGAAGTTGCGGCAAGCAGAAGAATCTGTCTGCTGGCGCTGTTCGCGTCTTGTTGAGGCCAATCTCCCGTGGTCGCGGCCGTGCCCCAGCGTTCTGAACTCTAACTTTTCCGCGGATGCGGTCCATGTCTCCCAAACCATCGCGATCTAGAAACCTCAATCGTCGTTCCTCACCCTCCGGTAAGGGCCAGCGGCGGTCCTCGCGTCCGGTGTTCTTATCGTCGGAGAACGACCTTCGCCTGCAAAAATTTCTGGCCAACGCGGGCGTGGATTCACGACGAAACTGCGAGGCACTGATTCGAGACGGTCGAGTCACAGTGGACGGGAAGGTCGTGACGGACCCGGCTCGGTCTGTCAATCCTCAGGAGCAGGACGTACGAGCCGACGGAGAACGCCTGCGACTGCCGGCGTTTAAGTACTTCCTGCTGAACAAGCCAAAAGGCGTTCTGTGTACCAACCGCGATCCCCGCGGTCGACCGCGTGCGGTGGACCTTGTACCAAGCCGCGACCAGCGAATGTTCACTGTCGGTCGCCTGGATGAGAATACTCAGGGCCTGCTGCTGATTACAAACGACGGCGGATTGGCTGAACACCTGGCCCATCCTCGTTACGAAGTTGTGCGCCGGTATCGAGCTCAGGTGGTCGGCATTCCGACGTCGGAAACGATCGCCGAACTGGAAAAAGGCATGCACTTTTCCGACGGATTTTTTCGATTCCACAGCATCAGGCTGATGAAAAGAAAGGGCCGCAGCACGTTTCTGGAACTGGAACTGCGAGAAGGCAAGAACCGGGAAATTCGCCGCCTGCTGGCCCGGTCCGGACACAAGGTCATCAACCTGGAACGAATTGCCTTTGGGCCGCTGCGCATCGGCTACCTGGCCGTCGGCCAGTGTCGTGAACTCAGAGCGGAAGAATTGCGCGGACTGTATGGTTTCATCGAGGAAACACAAAGTCGGTCGACGGGCAGACGCCGACCACGAAAGCCAAAGCCAGACACCTCCGGCGGGGCACCGTCCTCAGACGCTGTCAGCAAAGGAAAGTCAGCTGTCAGGAAATCTGCCAGCGGCAAACCCGCGAATAAGAAATCTTCCGGACAAAAATACGGATCCGGCAGCAAAAAACCAGCGTCCCGAAAACCTGCCTCAGGTGGACGACCCATGAGCGAAGGCCGCGGAAAGGCTCGGGCGAAACGCAGGTAGTCGCCTTACGATTACTCCGTCTCAGACAGCGCCCAGTGGGCATTGAAATTGGCGGCCCAGACGGTTTCTTCCGCGTAACTGCCGTCCGAATTCCGCGAAAACTTCTGGACGGCGATGTCACCAAGTCGCGGGAACAGCCATGAATTGGACGCTCTAAAATCACTCTCGTGAAACGTGTGCCCCGAATTTATCACGACATATCTGCGTGGATTCAACGGGTTCGGATAAATCATGCTCAGACTGTGCGTGTCTGCGGCGAAGGACCGCCCCCCCACCGTGATCTCATCATCCGTCCACTGAACAGGCAGCTGCGGCAGAATCTTTCGCAGCACGGCGTTTGACGACGGGTCACCAAACAGAATGAGATTGTTCTGAGCAATCAGTTCCGGACTGACCTCTTTGTCTCTGACGACGCGCACTTCTGCCCGCATCCATTTGTCGAATTCGATCCTGAAACGTCTGAGCGTCCACGCGACCCACCCCGCGTGCGACCTTTCCCGGGGCTCTTCTGTCCCCGTCACACAGACGAAGGCATCCATGAAGGCATCGTCAATCGGTCCCTGCAAACCATGCCGCTTGTTCAGATCGAGATTCTCAGGAACCAGCTTTGACGCTTCGTAGTCCTGCACAATCCAGCCGTCAGGCGTTTTCTTAAAATACACGTTGGGCAGCAGCCCCTCTGCTGCGTCGTAGCAGGGCAGCATATCACCATCGATAATCGCGTGAGTACCAGCATCGCGAGCGAGACTCAACAGCGCCACGTTAACGGTCGAGACTTCGACATTGCCATCGATCAGGCGCGCGTCGACTGTTGACGGAACATACACCTGTTCCATTTCGTGAATCGTGACCCAGTCACATGTGTTATAACGCAGGCTGCGGGTGGTAAAACGTATTTCCCGTCGACCCAGATTTCGTCGGCGACCAGCCTGTGACTTTTCTTTGTGAAAAGTCATAAACTCCTGAAAACTGTCCGGATGAAACTTATGGCCCATTCCCGGACCAATCAGTAACTTGATGTCAACACCCAGTGCTTTTGCAGCGGCCACAACAGCGGTACTGGCAACCAGCTGAGCATCATTCTCACCGCCGTACGTACATATCGGAACATTGGCGGCGTTGAGTGAATAGTCGATGGCGTCGTAAATCCCCAGTGTTTCGTGCTGCCATGGTGGTCGCAGTTCGGTTTGATTCTGATACTTGTAGAAATCGATGAAGCCCGCTCCCGGTCCCACCGATGACCACCTGGCTGGATAATGAAGCCCTAAATGCCACGCTCCGGCACCGCCCATCGAAAACCCGTGCAGCGTTACGCGATTGTCGTCGATGCGAAATCGACGGCGGACGTCCGCGATCGCTTCAAAGACATCCGTTTCTCCGGCCCAGCGGTACGCGTTGTTGCCTCGTCCGTAAACGTCCAGTTGAATCCATGTTTGGTCCTCCGGCAGCTCCCTGCCCTCGTGCCGTGAAATAAAGTTCACCTCGTTCATGTCGTTGGACCGACCGTGAAGTTTCACGTACAGAGGCCAGCGCGTACCGGACCGGGGATTCACATCTTCCGGTAACGTCAACGCGAACGGCTGAACAGAACCATCGACTTTCGAGAAATAACCACGAATCGTTGTTCCGGTCCGAGTTTCCCACGATGCCATGCCGTCCGCCACTTCGCTGGCCCGCTGAGTCCCCAGCTCGAGCACGCGCCGCGCCTGTTTCACGTAGTCCTTTTTCGGAAACTCGGCGTGCCGCAGCATCCAGGCTACGGCCTTGGGGAAAACGGCCACGTCCGCGAAGCGAGCTCTGCCGTCGCGCGTCTGCAGAGCCGGGTCCTTCTGCAGCTCGGCAACCTGGGCCTGCAATCGCAGCAAACCATCCTGCAGTTCGTTTTCAATTTCCGGCGAGGGCGGACCTGCCGCAACGGTCTCCCCGGTGAACAGCAGAGCAAGAACCGGAACAGAAGCGATCAGGGGCGCGAAAATTCTGTTCACGGCAAGTTCCCGTCAGAAACGATTCAAAGAGATGATGCCCATTAAGCATATGACGGCACCTTCAACCAACGCCAAGTGGCTACGAAGCTCGCTCAGCAGATTCGAATCCACATCGATTGTGAGCACCGTCACAGAAGGGACGTTTCTCAGACACACCGCAGCGACACAACGCAATGGTCTCCTTGCCACCCAGCTCAAATGACTTACCGTCCGCGTCCTCGACGGTAACAGGACCGGACACAAGGAACGGACCATTGTCTCGAACATTGACTTTAACATCAGACATATTCAAATTCCTTTTTTTCTGAGAAGCAGGCCACCGGCCGGCAAGTATTTCACACGGATCCACAGGATGCAAACAACAGGATGCCGCGAACGTTAGCGGCGAGCTGTTCCGGCGGCAATTCACGGCGACAAAAAACAGTCGGCCGCCGGATTCATGACGCAGACAGGAATTACAACTCTTCCCGTGTCCGTACAAACAGTGCCTTCTTTTCGCCGGGAAGGGTGAAGTCAAAACCACAGGACTGGAAAAAATCCTCGGCGGATGTAATTGCCATCACTTCCAGAACATTGCGGCTCTGCGCCAGCTCAACACATTCCTGCACCAGCCGCTTGCCCAGACCATTACCCTGCATTTCGGGTGCAACGGCAAGACTCCGAACTTCAGCCAGCTTGGAGGAATAGATCTCCAGAGCCGCAAATCCCACCACTCGGTCGCTGAGGCATGCGACAAATCCAAAGGGGATGAGATCATCCAGCTCGCTCTGAGTCCTCGGCAGCAACCGATTTGCTTTCACATAGCCGGTGATCAACTGCGCCAGTGCAGGGAGGTCGTCACGCGTTGCGGGGCGAATGGTGACATCCGCGGCGGACTTATTTTCTGTTGTTGGTTTGGTCATCGGAAGAACAGTATGCAGTAAAAAAGAGCATACAGGCACGACACGTGGCACCGTGCCGGGACCTGGCTTGAAGAAGAATCACCGAGCCTTAAGCAGATGAAGTCGCAGTTGATTCAATGCCATCCGTGCAGCTCGGCTGCGAAAAACGTCAAGGTTGCCGGTCATACTGACATCCTGCGACTGATCAATATCCGTGCCCAGCAGCACGATGCTCCCGTGTTGTTTGCGTACACCGCTGCTATCAACTGCCAGAGTACTCGGTGACGACAGCAGTACGAAGTCTGCAGTCCGTTCTGTCAGCAACTTTTCTCCGTGTTCACGTAACGCCTGTTCCCACGCGCCATTAAGATCCGGTGAAGATGCACGGCCTTGAACCATAGATGACGATGTCGGAAACAACCGACTATAGGCCAGTCGACGGGCAATTTCCTCCGTTTCCGTAAGCCACTGGCCGATGAGCCCGCCGGTTGTCGGCCCCTCCAGCAGGGCAATCTTCAGATCGCGGTGGAGCAGCTGATCGGCGACGGCATGATGCAACTCGACTTCGCCTTCGCCGAACACTGCGTCCCCCAGCTTTTCCCGGATCTGGTCGCGAACTGCTGCTGCCAGCAGTTCACATTCCGCTTCGCTACCCGCGCGTGCTGTCACAGACAATGAAATCACCGCATCGCTGGCCGTGATACCGACTTCCGGATTTCGTCCCCGGGCCGTCAGGTCACCCAGCAGCCGCTCCGCGTCAGATTCACCAAAACCGAAAGTTCGAATTACAGACCGCCGTACAAAAACGTCGCTGACGGGAAGTTCACGCACCAGTTGCTCGTGAAACATGCGACGCATCTCGGCGGGCACACCCGGCATCACTCCGATGGTGCATGCCGGCCTTGAAAGCTGCAGCAGAATTCCAGGAGCTGTACCGTGAGCGTTATGCAATACGGACGCGAATTCGGGCCGAAGCGCCTGAACGCGGTTGCGTTCGGGCATCTGCCGACCACGACTGCTGAACAATGCTTCGATATGCCGTAACGAGTCTTCGTCTTCGACCAGATCTTGCCCGAAGGCTTCCGCCAGAGTGTCCCGTGTAATGTCGTCAAGCGTGGGGCCAAGCCCACCAGTGACCAGTACAACTCGAGAACGTTGGGCAGCTTCCTGGTATATACGAACCATGGCCTCGCGGTCATCAGCCACAGTCGTGTGTCGCTGAACGGTCCATCCACGAGCCTCCAGTTCGCGACTGAGCCACTGACTGTTGGTGTCCAGTCGTGCCCCGCACGTCAACTCGGAACCAATAGCGATAATCTCTGCCTTCATATTAACATATCCTGTGAGCGAACAATCTCACAGACGCGCTGGCAACGGTCTGCGATATCCCCGGAACCTTCACCGGAAGCCATGTGGTCTGCAACAAGCACCTGCTACTGTTTGATGCGGGTCAGGCTCTACACCTGTTCCGAACGATAGGTAAGGTCCGGAACCACCGGGGCTGCATCGTTGTACAGCGTTATGGTTTCGTCGACCATGCGGTCCACCGTGAACCTGTCTTCGACCAGATTCTGACCGGCAATCGCTATTTTCCTGGCTCGTTCCGGATCGTTCAGCAATTCCAGCATTCGATCGGCCAGAGCACGGCTGTCAGAGGGCGGCACGATCAGCCCGGTCTTGTTGTCCTCAATGATGCTCAACACACCACCAACACCTGAGGCAATCGCCGGACGCCCAAGTGCCATAGCCTCCAGCATGATAACGCCGAAACCCTGCTGCAAAGACGGCAGACAGAAAATATCAATTGCCGAGAGATACGCCTCCATTGAAGTACCATCGTCGACAAACGTCACATGCTCGTCCAGTTCGAGCGATGTCGACAGTCGTCGCAGATTGCGTTCTTCCGGACCGGAACCGGTAACGACGATGCGAATCGGAACACCTGCCTGCAGAACGCGGTGACACGCTCGCAGAAAGAAGGACCCGCCTTTGATGACTTCCAGGGGCCCCGCCATTCCGACAACGGGAACATGACCGTCCTTCAGGATCGGCGATGTACGGTGCGTTACATCCAGCGGAACGCCGGGCACGATGACACGCTGCTCAATGAGTTCCAGGTGCGCGGGCAGAGCAGATCGAACGCTTTCGCTCACGCACACGATAGCTCTGCAGACATCGTTCGGGGTCGGCAAAGCAACCTGACCGGCTTCACCCTGATCCGTCAGACCGAGAACGACCGGACGTTCCAGCAGTTTTCCCAGCCACAGAGCCTGTGGCAGCAGGCGAGGCCCCAGAACATGAATCACATCCGGCGGTTGTGCGCTGAGATTCTGCAGCACGGTGCGGCGCACGATCCGTCCCCACACTGGAACGGAATATCCAGGCACATTCACAATCCGCACGTTGTCCGTTAACGTCGTATCCAGAGAACGCCGTTGCGTGCACAGAACCACAGTCTCAATCTGCCGGGATTCCAACCCCCTGGCGAGCCTCAGCGCGTGAATTGACGCACCACGAAACGAAACCTCGTGGGTCAGCAGCAGGATTCTCTCAACAGGCTCCGACATTTGGCAGGGGGCTACAGATTCTGGACAAAACGACGATCTTCCTCGAGCTCATCCTCTGACTGACCAACGGCGGCCTGGCAACATCCTGATTGGAATTGCGACACCCCACTGTCGAGGATACGGGGATTACAGTCGAGCCCGACACCGTACAGTTTCTCCTGCCTGAAGTCAGAAGCAAGCCAGTGACAGCAGATTCGCTTCTTAGAGTCAGGTAAATGGCAGTGCCACAGTGGATTCGCAACGACAAGGTCATTGGTGATGTCAGCGATCACGCCCGGGATCACCCGTCCGGCACCACAGAACTACCTTTCTTCCTGCGTATGAGTCCAGGAATGCAGGAATTCCGGACCGTGAATCGTTATGGTGGCAAACATCAACCGATCCAGCCGCCTTTTCTTTCTCATTTCCGCCCCCCACCAGGACCTCCAGCCAATGCAAATATCCTGGACTCAACGCCAGTCGTCCCCCAATATCGTATTCTCATACCGTCGAGTGATCCTGTGTGCCGTCGTGTGCTGTCAATCGAGCATCTCCGCCGAAGAGTCGCGACTCTCCTGGCCGTTCCGCAACGGCCCGGGACTCAACAGTCAGGTTGTGGCATCTGACGCCGAAGATCTCCCTGTGGAATTCGATGAACAGTCGGGGAAAAACATTAAGTGGAAGACTTCGCTGGAAGGCTTGGGCCATTCAACGCCCGTCGTCGGAGCCGGCCAACTTTGGCTGACCGCGGCAACGGAAGATGGCACGCAGCAATTTGTCTATTGCCTGGATGCGGACACCGGAAGCGTGCGGCATCACAAACTGGTTTTTGAAAACGAAGACCCGGAGCCCCTGGGACAAAACGTCAACACATACGCATCACCTTCGTGTGCGCTGCAGGACGATGCCGTGTTCGTCCATTTCGGATCATATGGTACCGCACGGCTCAATGCTGAAACGGCAGAAATCGTGTGGCAGCGACGTGATATCGAGTGTCGACATTTTCGCGGTCCGGGGTCGTCTCCTGTCATTTTTCAGAATCTGTTGATCCTGACTTTCGATGGTATCGATCGTCAGTTTCTGACGGCGCTTGACACGCGTTCAGGAAAAACGGTCTGGAAAACCAAGCGATCTACGGACTACGGTGACCTGGACACAGACGGCAACCCTAAACGAGAAGGGGATCTGCGCAAGGCGTACAGCACACCAGGATTCGTCGAGGTCAACGGGCGGACTCAGGTTGTCTCCGTAGGTTCGCGAGGGGCGTATGGCTACGACGTGTTAACGGGAAAGGAAATCTGGGGGATTCGTCACGGCGACTTCAACGCCGCGGCACCGCCGGCATTCTATAACGACATGGCTATTCTGCACTCAGGCAGTGGTGGGCGTAATCTGTTCGGCGTTCAAGTGAACGAGACAACCAAAGGAGACGTTACGGAATCTCACGTAAGATGGAATCGGACCAAGGGGAACCCCAGCCTGTCTGCCCCGATTCTGGTGGAAAACCGCGTCTATATGATCACCAGTAAGGGAGTGGCCAGTTGCGTTGCGGCAGACACGGGTGAAGAAATCTGGAAAGACCGAATCGGCGGAACTCATGTCGCGTCACCTGTTTCCGCTAACGGACTGATTTATTTCTGCAGCGAAGAGGGCGACACGACGGTAATCCGAGCAAACGATGAATTCGAAATTGTGGCAAAGAATCGATTGGCTGAAGGCATGCGAGCATCTCCGGCCGCCGCCAACGGACGTCTTTACCTGCGGACTTTCGGACAAGTGTACTGCATTGAGAATGCGGTGCGGCACGACAAACCGGGCACCTGGGTTCAACTGTTCAATGGCAAAGACCTGACCGGCTGGACACCAAAGATTCGGTACTCCCGACCTGGGGAAAACTACGGCAATACGTTTCGAGTGGAAGACGGACTGATGAAGGTCCGTTACGACCGGTACAAAGACTTCGGCGAACGATTCGGTCACCTGTTTTACGCGAAAGAATTTTCGCACTATCGGTTCAGGGTGGAATACCGGTTCGTCGATGAACAGTGTCCAGGCGGCCCCGGCTGGGCCATCCGGAACAGCGGTGTGATGATTCACGGGCAGAAGCCCGAAACCATGGCAAAGGATCAGGATTTCCCGGTGTCCATTGAAGTGCAATTACTGGCTGGAAACGGCCGGGATCCTCGCACCACATCCAACCTGTGCACGCCCGGCACAAACGTAGTCATGGATGGCAATCTAAAAAAGCAGCACTGCATCAAGTCCAGCTCAGAGACCCTGCATCTTGACCAGTGGGTGACAGCCGAAATCGAAGTGCGAGGCAATCAGGTCATAAAACACATTCTGGACGGCAAAGTGGTTCTGGAATACACAGAACCACAACTGGACGAACGCGATGACAGTGCCCGAAAGCTGATCGTGGACGGCAAGCTGGCACTCCACGGCGGAACGATTTCACTGCAGTCAGAAAGTCACCCGTGCGACTTCCGAAAAGTCGAAATCATGGTGCTGGAAGAATAACATCAGCCAACTGAAACGTTTGCGTCTGCCGGTGTTTGGTGGTGGAGAACATTCAACGTGTTCTCTCGCCACTGCAAACACGTATGTCCGGCGGCCATATGATCAGCGATGTCGGTCATGCAAATCCCGGCGGCCAGCAGAATGATGTGGTCGTCTTTCCGCATAGGTTCAAGCTTGTTCAGCACCAGAACCTCGTCGATACGAGACATCAAGGTTGGAACGGATGAAGAAATCGTATTACCGTACGATTCCAGGTTGTTCAGAAACTCGATGTCCGGAAACTCCATCGCTGCGGCGGCAATCAGAGCTCTAAGCAGTTTGCCACTGGGCTGATGCGGCGCGACAATGACTCGTTGTCCGGGCTGCCTGTCAATGGACAGCATCGCCGCCCTAAGATTGTCCAGCATCAATTCGATGCCGTTGATAAAAACGGGTTCTGCATTCATCCGCATCACGGTCCGGCAGCACGGTTCACCGCGAAAATCATAAACATCGGCGGTTTCCATTCGAAACAGCGGATCAGCATTCAAACGCCGTTCCGCTGGAATTCGAAAATCATCACTCCTTGAGGCACCAACCGGAAGCCCACGGCCGGTTTCCAGCACGGCAGCGGTCGCTCCCGCAGAGACGATACCGCAAAACAGACGATCAGCACCGTCATGCCAGTATTCGGGCGTTTCCACCGATATCAGGGCGACTTTGCCCTGACCGTCAAGACTGTCCAGCAGCATTGCCCCTTCGGGCACCAGTTTGATAAATCCGGAGCACCCGTGATTGAACGGCACAATTGCGCCACCGGAAAGACTCAGTTCCTGCGACAGATCTTCAGCCAACCGAACGCAGGCCTGCGCATCGGTATTAGAGTGGCACAGGAGAATCGCATCGAATTCCCCTATCGGGCAGCCGCTGACGGTTTCCAGCCTGCGACACACCTCAACCGCAAGATCCAACGGCCGAACACCGTCCCGCAGACGCCGACGCGTGGTTATTCCCGTTGACCTGCGAATTGAAGCGGAGTCTCGGAAACCGGCTTTTCCGCCCAGCCGTGATAACTTCAACACAGCCTCGTTGTCCAGCACTTCGAACAGGTCTGCGCAATCAAAGACATCAACAATCGTTGACAGGCCAATCTTTCCGGCATTCGTTGCTGAATGAAGTTGCTTCACCAAGTCGTCCTGATCGGTAGTTTCAAGCGGCGCCCGACCCGTCTGGCCAGACCGAAATCCTTCTGCAGAGGTATATTTCGCTCAAGAACCAAGCGGTCTGCGAACAGGTTATCAGGAAAACATCGGCGGAAAAGCAAGATGGGTATAAAAGGTGAACGCGGGCAGGCATTCGCCCCAGAACAACCTCGCAGACGTTAAACTGATCCCAGATTAAACGTTACCAGCATCTTGCCGGTATTATCAAATGCCGGGATCGTGGCTACCGTCCCCTCGGGGCAATCAGATCTTATGACGTATGTCCCGTACTAACGACACGAGTCCGAAAGAAAACGCTGAGCGAGTGCCGGTGTCACGCTACAATGCTTTCTGTGTGCCGCCTCGATCCGACCGGAATGATCCCCGGTCGGATGCTGAGGAGGTGTAAGAATCGGCGTTCAAAGTCCAAGTCTGGCAACGATGTCCGTGGCGAGACGCCATAAAAATCGCCCATTGGTGTTACGAATATGTTTGTGGATCGAGTTTCAATTCTTTGTCGAGCTGGCGACGGTGGCAACGGCTGCAGTAGTTTTCGTCGAGAGGCCCATGTTCCCCGTGGCGGACCGGACGGAGGCGACGGTGGCAACGGTGGCAACATTATTATTCAGGCGGATCGCAACCTTGGATCCCTGGGCAATATCGTCGGACACCGCCACTGGAAGGCCGAACGAGGCCGTCACGGCCTGGGCAGTCTCAAAACCGGCCGCAGCGGCGAAGACGAAATTATTCTGGTCCCCCCCGGAACGCTGGTCAAGGATACAAAACACGAGAATCTGCTGAAAGACCTGCAGGAACATGGCGATTCCGTCACCGTTGCAAAAGGCGGGTGGGGCGGCCGAGGTAACAAGCGTTTTGCCAGTTCCACCAATCGTGCACCGCGAGAATGTGAGCTGGGCCATTCCGGTGAAGAACGTGACGTGACGCTGGAACTGAAGCTCATCGCAGACGTAGGTCTGGTTGGAAAGCCCAATGCCGGTAAATCAACATTGCTCAGCCGCATGTCACGCGCGACTCCGGAAATTGCGGACTATCCGTTCACCACAAAGTATCCCAATCTGGGACTCGTGCAGGTGACATGGGACCACGAGTACGTCCTGGCGGACATCCCGGGCCTCATCGAAGGAGCACATCTGGGTGCCGGACTCGGGCACGAATTCCTGAAACATATCGAACGAACCCGTCTGATCGTCCACATGGTCGAACCGTCGCCAACAGACCATTCCGACCCGCTGAGTAACTACGACCAGATTCGCGAAGAACTGGAAAAGTACAATCCCGTTCTGGCCCGTCGTCCGGAGATCCTGTGTGTGACCAAAGCTGAACTGCCCGATGCCGAAACATGCGCGGAACTGCTTCGGGAAACGTCGGGCCGGGACGTACATTTGATTTCAGCCGTCACCGGCCAGGGAATTCAGCAGTTAAACCAGATAATCATTGCACGGCTGGCAGAACTGGAAGACGACGTTTCTGCAAACATCACGTAGTTCCTTTTCCAACCGCCCTTCCAGCAGACTTCATGAAAATCCTTCTCGTCAACCCACGTGGTTTTTGTGCCGGCGTTAACATGGCTATTGAATGCCTCGACGAAGCGATTCGTCGCGTCGGACCGGGGATCTATGTCTACCATGAAATCGTCCACAACAAATATGTGGTTGACCGTTTCACAAAGCAGGGCGTGACATTCGTTGACTCCATGGAGGAAGTGCCTCACGGTTCCATCCTGCTGTTCAGTGCGCATGGCGTCTCACCGGAAATTCGCAGCATCGCCAGGCAACGAAACCTGCAGACGGTGGACGCCACCTGCCCGCTGGTGACCAAAGTCCACCTGGAAGCCATTCGTTACGCCAACGCCGGGTACCACATCATTCTGATCGGTCACGAAGGACACGACGAAGTCATTGGCACCATGGGCGAGGCTCCTGAAAGCATCACTCTTGTCGAAACACCCTCAGATGTTGACAAATTGCCATTTTCCAATGATGACAGGCTCGCTTACCTGACTCAGACCACACTCAGTGTGGCAGAAGCCACGGAAGTCATCGGTGCGTTGAAAAAATGCTACCCTGGTATCGAATCTCCGAAGAAAGAAGACATCTGCTACGCAACCACCAATCGTCAGGATGCGGTGAAGATGCTGGTGGAATCAGCAGATGTACTGATCGTTCTCGGCAGCCAGAACAGCAGCAACAGTCGGCGACTGATGGAAATCGGAGCCAGTCAGGGAGTCCCCTCGTATCTTGTCGATGGATCGTCCGAACTTCAGACAGACTGGTTTGAACGGGATTCGACCGTAGTCATCACGGCCGGCGCCAGCGCCCCGGAAGTTGTCGTCGAAGAATGCATAAATTACCTGCGGACCCACTTCGACGCCGAAGTGTCGGAAGAAATGCTCCGAAAAGAAAATGTCCACTTCAGCCTGCCAAAAGAACTGCATCAGTTAAGTGGCAAATGATTGCCGGGTATCAATCCTCTAACGCCAGGCTGTTCACAGACTGAAGTTTCCAACCGAGGCGGGGTGCCGTAACCAGGCTCGTCAGCGATCACGAACCGTACAGCGTCCTGGCTGTTTGCGGCAGAAGTCGCCGTCCGCACATCAGTATAATTCGTTGTTCTGCGCCGGCGAAGCGGAAGCTGTTTGTCAGTTCCTTCCGACGATCCGCGAACGCCTTCGCGCGTACAATGACAGAACCGAATTCACCACAAAAAAAACGACCGCGTCCGTTGCCGGATGTGGTCGTTTTTTTGTGGTGACTGAACTGAATGCGTGCGGTTCGGTTAGTTGTCTTCGGCTACCGGTTCATCTTCTGCAGCATCGTCGTCGTCTTTCGGAGGATCCTTTTCCTCATCAGTGTCTTCCTCAACAATGGCGGCCTTTCTGGCTTCCAGAGCGTCCTGTTTCATCTTTTTGATTTCGGCGTGAGCCGCCTGAACGGCTGAATCGGCTTTGGTCTTTGCCGCAGTTATGTCAGCCATATCTTTTTGCAGCTGAGCATTGGCGGCCGTCAGCTTGTCACGATCTGCGGCGGTCTGCTTCAGATCATTCTTCAACGTCGTCAGAATAACCTGAGTCTTCTTGTCCGCATCACGAAGACCTGCCACCTCAGATACACTCTTGCTGTGAGCCGATTCCGCTTTTTCAGCACGCTGTTTTTCAGACGCGGCCAGTTTTCGCTGCTTGCCAAGCTGGTTTTCTAATCTTGCAATCTGCTGCTCAAAGGACGCCTTTTCTGCAGCTGCCTTATCTCGCAGAGCAACCAGTTCCGCCTGGCTTTTCTCCAGCTCTGAGCGGACACCCGCCAAGTCTACTTCCAGCTGATCCGCTTCAACGGATCGGTGAAGTGCAGCCCAGTGAGTGATTACTTCCCGAATCTCTCCGTCCTTGCCCTTCCATAGTCTTGTGGTAGGGCCGTTCGCACACGAACTGGTGCAAGACGACTGAGTGCGGCACTTGGTCGCAGGACGACATTTACGAACTCTTCCTGCATCAACGGACGCAGAGGCAAGAACAACGAATACGAGAGTCAAAATGCGCGTGTTCATGGCGGCTTCAGACGGAGTTAAGGAATGGTGATCGATCAGCGCGTCAGACCGCGCAGTTTCTGATACAAGTGTGCCTTCGGTAAGACCGAAAAGCAGATTCTTGGTGTGGAAACTTGGCTGAAATGGGAATTGTGAACTGTTTAAGCCGATTTTTCCACTGGATTCTGGCCGTCAAATGAAATATCCGTACTGTTAGGAACGCCTCTTCCGCAAACTGGAATTGCATCAATCGATACCGTTTCGTATGTCCGGGATAGCACCTCAGTGGGTTCGAGTTGCCACAACGGGACAGATGGCACAGTCGCTGGACACGTGAATGCAGAAATTGTCCTGCTGAACAGCAGAATTCACGTCAAATTTCGGACCTAGCTCACCGTACGAGCTGGATTATCGAATCTTCCAGAAACGAAATTCGGGCTCCATACAAACTCCTGTCACATCCGGTTTAACCCTACCAACATCTCCTGCACGTGGGAACGACGCCAGAAAACTCGAATCAGACACAACACCAGTTGCAGCAGCGGTTATCCGACTATCAATCGATGCTGATGCGTGAACAGATTGGGTGGCGCACGGAACGCCCCTTTCTGAAGACTTTGGGGACCGGCGGACAGGGAACTGTCATCCTGACAGAACGACGAGGGGCTGGCAGCTTTCGCATGCCGCTGGCCTTGAAATTCTTCTCGCCGAACCAGTTTGGAACCGTCGAAAAGTATGACCGTGAGATGCTGCGTCTGGCCGAGGTTACATCGATGGTGGCCCGAATTCAGGATGATCACCTTGTCGATGTCCACAGCTTCCTTGAAGAAGACGGTGTCTTTTATCTGGAAATGGAATGGATCGATGGATTCGATCTGCTGCATATTCTGCGGCGCGACACACTTGAAATCGTTCACGATGCGGTCACTCAGGGCCGCTGGCAACAGCTCAACGATGAAATCGTGACCACGGGCGACGTCGACTGTCGCCTCAAGCCGGGGCTGGCCGTCGCCATTATCCGCGAATGTCTTTCCGGTGTCTCGGCGCTGCATCGGGAAGGGATCATTCATTGCGACCTGAAGCCATCCAACGTGATGGTAAAACGCACAGGTCAGGTGAAGCTCATTGATATTGGCTCGGCGTTCTGGGTCGGCAGGCCGCCAGCTGGGCAACCGTGTACGCTGGAATATGCCGCACCGGAAGTGCTGGCTGGTTTTCGAGCTTCGCCGCAATCCGACCTTGCGAGTCTGGGGTATATGCTGCTGGAAATGCTGACCGGCTCAAAGCCCTTTGCCGGACTCAAGTACTCAGAGTTGCGTGAGGCGAAGGAAAGCGTGCTGGAACGACTGCCTGGCATGCTGCCGCTGGACACTTTTGCCTACAGTGAACTGCTCATTCTGCTGCTGCGAAAGCTGCTCAACCCGGACCCCACGAAACGATTTGCGTCTGCCGAGGAGGCCGAACTATCCGATCACGGCGCCGCCAACTTCCTGCGAGAACTTGTGAAAGGCGAATTGTCTCAGGAATATGCCAGCGCGCTGCGCAGGTGGATCGCGGAAATGGAAACTGAGGCGATGCACGGCATGTCTGTAAGACGGGCTCCGGGCGGCACCACTCGGGTGGAGCTTCCGCCATTGCCGGTTACTCGAATTGCCACGAATCCGGAGACCTGAATACCCCGGACACTTCGATCTGCAGGACTGACACCGGACACCGATTCTCACATCAATCAAACGTTAAACGCACTAAGCGTCGAAAAAAGACTCTGATATCCTGTGGATTCCACAAGAATAACGGTCCACGGAAGAAGCACTCACCGCGTATACTTCGAAAGTGCGATTACACTCAGTCCTCACCAACGCCGTCCACGAACACGTTGACGGGATTCCAACCCGCGAGCAAACTCATGATTTCCAAAGCTGGTCTTGTTGCGTCTGCCTTTTCTCTTGCTGCCTTCGTGTTTGTCGGCTGTGCTGAACAATCTGAGCCGGCCCCGGTGATGGCCAGTCACGACCATGAACATGAGCACGAGCACGAGCACCCTGAAACACTGGGGGGAGCCTTGAGTGAGCTGACTGAACTTCGCGATACGGTGCGTGATGCGTTTGCCAAGGATGACGGAGATGCGGCTCACGGACCATTGCATGACGTCGGCCATCTGCTGGAAGAAGTCTCTGAACTTGCCGATCACGCACATCTATCTGATGAAGCCAAAGACACCATCGAATCCAACGTCGAAACATTACTGGATGCCTTCGGTGCAGTAGACAAGAGTATGCACAGCGACGACGAAGGCTCTGCCTACAGCGAAGTCTCAGAGAAAATCGACGCGGCCATCGGCGCCATCCGTGAAGCTGCCGGCCCGGCCCTCGAAGACGACGATGAGCACGGACACGAACACGACGATGGTGACCATGATGAAAAGCACGACGACGACCATGAAGAGGGCGAAGGCCACGATGATGACGACGACCACGAGACCGACAAAAAATCAGAATCAGGCAAGTCGGACACGGAGGAATAGCCCAGTGAGACGCGGGACGCTGTTCATCGCATTGTTTTGTCTTGCAGTTGTCGTTGGCTGCGGCGAAACCGGAGACGGTGAAACTCTGGCGCTGCGTCAAAAGCTGATATTGTCAACCGCACCGACCAACGAGACGTCCATCAGCAAGATTCGCAAATTGCTGATGGGACCGAAATCCGCCGACGAAACGGAGGTCGTTCTGCGCGGCCGCATCTGGGCAGGAGAAATCCCGCCATGGGAAGAGGGCAAGGCCGCATTTGTCCTGACGGACGCCACCGGACACGATGGCGATGACGACCATGATCCGCACGCCTGCCCGTTCTGCAGCCGCGATATCGATGACTACATCGCCGCCATCCGGTTTCGCAACGATGACGGCGCGGTAGCGGCCATTGACAGCCGGGAACTCTTTGACGTGAAAGAGAAGCAAATGGTCATTATCAAGGGCCGTGGCTCAATGAACGGCGATCGATTGCGAGTCGACGCCACCAACATTTTCATCGCTCGGTAGTTTCTCTGCGGCAGGCCACGTTCTCGCAGTCCTTTTGAATTGCGATTCCCCGGTGCGCAACGTACAGTGAGAAGAACGAGCGGCGATCTCTGCTGAATCAGTGAGTTATTCTGTTGGGTCGCCTCACCCTGAGGTACACTGCTCGTGTGCGGAACCTTGTCTTCGTCAGGAGGGGTAATTGGTGGCTGCAGGGCATCAACGAGACTCATTGGCAGGGCGACGATCGTACCTGCTTCAACTTGGCACGGCAGGCATTTCCGGAGTTCTGAGCACTGCTGCAAATGCACTTCCGGCAGCGCCCGGACTGTCGCCGCGCGCTGATCGCTGTATCATTCTGTTCCTCAACGGTGGCCCCAGTCATCTGGACATGTGGGACCTGAAGCCGGATGCGCCGTTAGAAATTCGCGGCGAGTTTCAGCCGATCGACAGCAGTCTGCCGGGCGTGTCTGTCAGCGAGCACTTGCCGCAGCTGGCGCGGCACATGCACCGTACAACACTGATTCGCTCCATGAATCACAGCGTCAACAACTCACACGCCGCTGCCGTCTATGCTGCGCTCACTGGTCATGACCGAGGTGAACTTGGGGGTGGCGCACAGCCCACCGATCGCCCTTCCCCGGGTTCTGTGCTGGCACGATTCCGGCCACCGGAAAATCGCACACTGCCGTACGTGGCCCTGCCGTACAAAACAAAGGAAGGCGCGGCCGGGCCACTGCAGCCGGGATTTCTGGGTGGGATGATGGGGCAGACGTTTGATCCGTTCTGGGTGCTCAACAATCCGGATGCAGCAGATTTCCATGTCGAAAACCTGGTGCTGCCGAAAACCGTTTCTCGGGACCGCCTGCAGAATCGCAACGAGTTACTGACAGGACTTGGCAATGGCCTGCAGGTGAAGAACGATCTGGCCATTTCGGCCATCGATGATTTTCAGTCGCAGGCCTTCGAACTGCTGACGTCGAACGCCGCTCAGGATGCTTTTGACCTGGAAAAGGAGTCAGCCGCCACACGCGCCAGCTATGGCCGGAACATCTATGGTCAAAGCACACTGCTGGCCCGCCGGCTGCTGGAAGCCGGAACCAGATTCATCACTTTGTCATGGGCCCCGGATGCGAACGCGACGTGGGACACGCATGGCAACAACTTCACCAGCCTGAAAACGCGTTTGCTGCCGGAATTCGACTTGGCCTGCAGCAGTCTGCTGCAGGATCTGGCCGACCGGAATATGCTGGACCGCACGCTGGTCGCCGTTCTGGGAGACTTCGGCCGCACGCCAAGAATCAATGCTAATGCAGGACGGGATCACTGGAACTCCTGCTATACCGTAATGCTTGCCGGTGCTGGAATTCGTGAGGGCTTCGTCTTTGGCGCAAGTGATCGTCAGGGAGCAACACCCGCCGAATCGCCGGTGAGCCCCGGCGATGTGATCACCACGATGTATCACCTGCTGGGTGTCGATGCAGCGACTCAGATTACGGATTCGCTCGGACGGCCTCACGAAGTCGTACCCAAAGGTCGTATCATCAACGCAATTCTGTCCTGAGACTGGGTGTTCGGCCTCCGACAGATTTCAACGGTTTTTACATGTGAGCGGTCCCACGGAAACCGGGCAGGTGGTTACGCCTGCCCGCGACGGGAACGTCCGGGAAACCGGTCGATGTTCTCCGAAAAACGCTCACATCGTACACATACAACAGCTTTCACTTTAGAATTGCGAGACGCGTGTTACATGCTGCCACGAAACCTGAAAGAAACTGCCATGTTGCCGAGATCCATTATCTGTCTGGTCTGCACCGTCTGTGCGAACAGTGCCATAGCCAGCGACTGGACTCAGTGGTCCGGCAATGACCGTCAAGGCAACTGGAACGAATCGGGCATCCTCGACCGATTCCCGGAAGGTGGCCTTAAACCAACGTGGGCCGTCAAGATCGGTTCAGGTTACTCGGGACCAGTCGTCGCCAACGGACGCGTCTTCGTGACCGACTACCGACCACAGCCCGAAACACAGACTCTGGAAGCACTGGAGCGATTACTGTGTCTGGATGAAGAATCGGGCGACATCATCTGGCAACACGAATGGCAGACGCATTACCGTCGACAGATGCATTCCTATGCAACCGGTCCCAGAGCCACACCGCTGGTCGACAATGACCTGGTCTACACGCTGGGCGCAACAGGACGGATTCACTGCACCGACGCCCTGACGGGCAAAGTCATCTGGGAACATGACGCTCTGGAGGCGTTCGACGCACAGGTTCCCATTTTCGCAATGTCCGCTTCACCAATCGCCTGGAAAGACACAGTCATCTTTGCGTGCGGCGGGGCAGACGGATTAATACGAGCTTTGGATAAGGCAACGGGCAAAGAAAAATGGAAATCGCTTCCCGCCAGTTACGACCTGCCGTACAGCGCACCGGAGATCTTTGAAATTTCCGGCACACCGCAGCTGGTCCAGTGGCACAAGGAAAAACTTTCGGCCATGAACCCCGATGACGGCACGATTCTGTGGGAAGTGCCCTTCAGCGCGAAATCAAATATGGCCCTCGGACGTCCGGTATGGCTGCCGGGCGATCGGCTACTGGTCAGCGGGTTCTATGACGGATCGATGTTGGTGAAAGCGGGCACAAATTCCGCTGAGATGTTGTGGAAGAACGGCGGCAGTGGTGAACGCCCGAAACAGACCAAATGCCTGCATGCCGTCATCACAACGCCAATCGTCAAGGGCGACCACTTCTATGGAACGTGCAGCTATGGAGAATTACGGGGGCTGCAGCTCAGTGACGGAGAACGTGTCTGGGAGAATACAGAACTGACTCGCCAAGGACGCTGGGGGTCCATGTTCTGGGTGAAGAACATGGACCGCTACTTTGTGAACAATGATCTTGGCGAATTGATGATCATGCGGTTTTCGCCCGATGGTCCGGAACTGATTGACCGCGCAAAACTGATCGAACCCGATACTCAGTGTGGCTATGGGCCTCGGCGTTTTGGAGACGCACTCGTGAATTGGGTGATGCCGGCGTATGCCAACAAACACGTGGTCATTCGCAACGACCACGAAATCCGTCGCGTTTCCCTGGCCGCGAACTGAGCGACAACTGATCCACCGCGGTCTCTCGGGTCAGACGCGACAGGCGTCAGACGTCCACTTCGCGAACTTCGATCATCGTGTTCAGCTTCGTGACCTGCAAAACTTCCTGAACGTCATCGCATGGATTGAAGACCTGCACGATCGGCTCCAGTTCCATTTGCCTTAGTGATATCCACAGCCCCAGCATTCCGCTCGGCACGAATTTAACCCCGGTCAGGTCAAAGGCCACGGTCCGACAGTTGTTCGCGACAAGCAGGTCTGTGATCGCCGCTCGATAATGGGCCGCATTGAATTCTGACGGAACATCCTGTCCACCGAAGCCAAGGACGGTCGTTTCGCCGACGCTGTAGACCTTCAGAATCCCGTCTTCAGTCAGGGCATATTGCGCTGCAGTCGGGACACCGTCGTTGCTGGAGTCTGAATTTTCAGTCATGATATCGTCGGGCCAACGTTTTCAGGAGGTGGACGGAAACGTGTTACATTACCGGATAAGACGGGATCGGAACAAAAAATGAAAGTGTATTTGAGAGAAATTCACGCTGGTCATCAGGACATGCAAAAAATGCAAGAAATAAATGCGTGAAAAGCCAGTGACCGTCGAGAACCTGCCGCATCCGTCGGTGTCAAAAATGCAGCGAACACAGTCGCATTCATTCTTTACATCGTTTGAAGGCATTGATAGATTGCCGCACTTTAGTGACGGAAGTTACCACATTACCCCGTGGTGTAATCGGTAGCACGACAGATTCTGGTTCTGTAAGTTGGGGTTCAAGTCCCTGCGGGGTAACTTTGTCATTGAGACGGAATGAGAACAGAGGCGAACGGAATGGATTTTCGTTCGCCTTTTCTCGTTTATGGTCGGGGCGAGTTCTCGGTTGAGACCTACCTGTTCCCGACTGTCCATGACCACCAGAATAGCCGCATCAAAGACGACAGAAAAATCACGTCGCACAGGAACAACTCATGGAGCACATTGCGGCGGGAAGTCCGGCTGTGGTCTCGACATCCGTTTCCATCGACCACGTGATCCGGATGCTGCGGGACGGGGCCCTGCTATCATTACTGCCCACGCGGCAGGCCATCCGTCGGCCTGGTGTGGCGAATTCAGCAGACAAGCTCCGTCAACTCGCTAAACTCAACAGCAAGACGCACGTCTGAGCGACCCTCAGAACCAAGAAAAATTCGGCATGGTCAGCAATACGGCCAGACGATTCGTGTCCCTGCGGTCTGAGTTTTACCGTTTTGTGTGCACGTGCAGAACATTCTTCACGAGATGGTGTCACTGAAGCACCACCGTCACTGTCGGAATCTGTGTGTTTCCCATACGCGACGATCTTCAATCCCACCGTTTTCCCATCGTCAACTACTTGATGATCGGCGTCTGCATCCTGGTCTACGTTTTGCAAAAGAACGATGCAGATGGATTGGTTGAAGAGTTCGGCATGGTTCCGGCCCTGGTAAGTTCACCTGCGGCGACCGTCGTCGTATCTCAACGGCAGGCGGTCCGAACACCATTCGGTACGCAGATCGTGGTCGTGGACCGTGAATTGCCGGCACCTAAGCTCCATCCCTGGACGACACTCCTGAGCTGCATCTTTCTGCACGGCAGCTTCATGCATCTGCTCGGCAACATCTGGTTCCTGTACATCTTCGGTGATAACGTGGAGGACCGAATGGGACCCTGCGGCTATCTGATATTTTTCCTGGGCAGCGGCATCGCAGCCAGCCTGGCCCATTTCGTATTTCAGCCCACATCGCCGATACCAACGATAGGAGCGAGCGGTGCCGTCGCAGGAATTATGGGAGCGTACATGCTGCTGAATCCGCACGCGAAAGTCGTCACCCTGATCCCTATCTTTTTCATTCTGCAGATGATGGTCCTGCCTGCTCCGGTATTTCTGGGCATCTGGTTTGTGATCCAGCTTGTTCAGGGCAGTTTTTCCATGGGCAGCGCTCAGGCGGCTGGGGTCGCCTGGTGGGCTCACGCCGGCGGCTTTCTGTTTGGCTTCCTGGTGGCCTGGTTTCTCGGCAGACAGCAGCATCCGACACGCCCCAGTGTCAGAGTCATCAATTCCAGCGATGACTGATCAACCATCCGCCAGCAACTCATGCAGTTGCTTCATGGTGCGAGTCAGCATGACACGCACGGCCGCGTCGGATCTTCCCAGAGCCTTGGCAATCTCTTTGGAAGGCTTGTTTTCGATGTACTTCAGTCGAATGGATTCCCGCTGATCGTCATTAAGTTCAGCAATGGCTGCATGAAGACGACCTTCCCGTGCATTCCGTGAAAACGCCGCACTGGGTGTTGTCATGCTCTTGACCAGTATATTCACCAGACCGATTTCGCCACCACCGGGCGACCTTGCATCCAGGGCACGTTCTTTGCCGGCGTCTCGTTTCTGAGCACCAAAGTGATGCCGGTGCGCGTCCACGATCTTTCGTTCTGAGAGATGGCACAGCCACGAAAACGGTTCCCGCTCACCCGGCCACTCCGGCGTCAGCGTTCGAATGGCCTCTGCACTGACATCCTGGAAGATGTCTTCCACTTCGACTTTCGTGCGAAGAGCGTCTCCGAGTCGTCGGCTGATAAAGGCCATCAACTGTCTGCGGTTCACGTCCAGAAAGCTGGCCAGTGCACCCGCGTTACCTTCGCTGATGCCCTTCAGAAGCTCCGGATCGTCTTCGTAATTGTTGTCCATTTGCACGACGCTTCCCGGCTGCAGCTCTGCCAGTGAATCGATGTTATATTTCGAAAACAGCCGTCGACACTTCGGCGAACACCAGACCGCTTCATGGCTGGCGGAATAAACAACGGGGCATCATCCGACCATGGCGTCAACGATACAGTCCCTTACGCAGCTCGTCCAACGAATAGAAGCTGTTTCGCCAACGAACACCGTCCTGCCGCAGAGTCACCCAGGCGGAACGCCAGAACGCAAACGACATCAGCGACGCAGCAACGGGAAAAAACGGGACCAGAAAAACACTGCCACCAAAGCTGACAGCGGCGACTCCATACATCACATGCCACAACAACACGGTAGCCAGGAAACCACCCGTTTCACTGAGGGGCAGCAACAGCGGAGGAATATACGGCAACATCATCGTGGCAAAGAACACGACGGTGCACAGCATGACTGATGTCAGCGAATAATTCAGGGCCGCAAAACCGTTCTTTTCCAGGCCTGTAATGACCTCCCACAGAGAATCGTACCAGCGAATTGACAGCAGGCCGGGAGCACCAATGAAATCCTGAGTACCACCATGCTGTTTCACCAGTTTGCCAAGCTTTGCGTCGTCAATGACATCCATCGCTATCGCGGTGTGGCCCCCGAAGCTGCGGTAGAATTCCGCATCAATCAGATTGAAGGCCCCAACGCCGACGTACGCAAACGGCCATCGAGTGCGGATAAGATGCACCTGCTGTCCGATTGCGAACGCTAGTCCAAAAAAAGCCACGATGCAGTTTTCGAAGAATCCACCGGGAATCATACGAGGCAGCAGACACAGATGACTCAGACGTTTCCGTTTCAGATACGTCACGGCTGACCGCAATGCTGCCGGCTCATGAATGACGTCGCCGTCGGTGAAGAGCAGATATTCCCCCTTTGCAGTCCCGGCGGCGAGGTGCATCGCGTGGTTCTTGCCCAGCCAGCCGTCGGGCAGGACTTCAACATCAATGACCTGACAGCGGGAATCGTCGCTGGCCACGCGATTCATGATCGCCCCGGTGTCGTCTGTACTGCGGTCGTTGACCGCCAGCAGTTGTATACCGGGATAGTCCGACTTCAACAGTGAACGCAGTGCCCGCTCAATGGCCGCTGCTTCGTTTCGCGCCGGAACAATCACACTGACGGCTGGCCATTCGCCGCTGGGTGTATGATTCGTCAACACTGGCTGTAGTCGCCGGCATACAAACCACAACACCGGAGGCACAACCCAGACAGCTATTCCGGAGAACAGAATCCAGCCGAACCAGAACATGAAAACCTTTCGGAATGTCGACGAGCCACGTGTGGCACATCGCTGCAGTGCCCGGCGATCGCGGACCCCCCTGTTCCGACGTCAGCACAAACAAAATGTCGAAGATGGATCAAAGCAACTGGCAAGTAGACCGTCACTCGTCGACTGGTGCCCGCAGTTCCCACGCGGTAACCCATTCTTCAGACAGTCGCTCATAACCGAATTCGTCGAGTACGCGTTTTTCCATATCCGGAAAATGGCCGGCTCCATAAAACACGCCGATTCGTCTCCTGCCCTTCTTCAGCTGAGCCTTCAGAACCTGCAGCGCCTTGGTATTGCGTTCTGTGATAATTGTTGACGTTCCGTCAGCCCCCGCAAAGGCATCGCCGTCGTTGGACTTGGTCAACTCAACGGCAGCAATGCGACGCACGCGATATTTCCGATCCGATGTCAGCAGCGACAGTGCCAGATCAAGCGACTGGGCAAATGGGTTAGCCTGCTGCTGCTGAAACGCCGCTTTACCCATCTCACGCGCCAGCATTTGCGAAAACGATTCGCCTCGTTTGGCCATCGAAGCTTCGAATTCTTCCTGGGTCATATCCGCATGAACAAAATTCCCGGAAGTGTAGTCGACACCGGCCAGTTGAAACTCCAGCCCCAGCGCATCTTTTGCGCCGAGCTGCAAAACAGAAATCGCCTGCAGACCAATCTTTGCTTCGGTCCATTGATCTTCGTCGGTCAGACTTCTTCGGCCACCTCCAACCCCTGGACGAAAGCCGCGTCGCACTGCTTCCTTCGGCATAACTGCCTCGTACAGCAGAACATCATACTTGCTGAACATCGAATTCAGCCTGTCATAATACTGTGCCTCGCCCAGATGAATGGCTCCCAGCAATTCAACCGTTGTCTTGGGGTAAAGCTGTGAGTTGCCGAACTTAATGACGGACGTTTCCAGAGCCGCCGCCAACTTTCGATCATTGCGGCGAATGCGGACATATTCCGGCTTCGATTCACCATTCGTTTTGACATCGGCAGATTCGCCGAATGCAGCTGATGATAGTCTCACGTTTACCGATTCCTGCGCCAGCACGGAAATCGACAACAGCTTAACAAGCAGCAAACCGGTCAGAATACGGATTGAGAATCGGTGCATGCGAACAACTCTGGGGGCGGTGAAAAAACAGAATACGGATGAACGAAGCTGGCCCTATCTTCCCCGGTATTGTGGAAGGAGTCCAGCCTCTTTTAAAATCGGCCACAGCTGTCAGTTGTCGACAGGGACGACAGGCAACCGGAGTGACGTCCCACGCGTCCCCAATCGCCGGTTGGATTGATTTTCGGCCGTTTGTCGGCAACGATGCCCGTTCTTTCACTGAGTTACCTTCGTCGCTGAATGAGGACTGTTATGAGCAAGTGGCCAATTGGAGTTTTTGCGTCTGTTGATGCGGGGTTGGGGGTGAACTTCGACGTCGTAAAGGAACTGGAGATCCCGTCTATTCAGCTCCATGCTCCTCACCAAAGCACTCGAACTCAGGAAACAGCTGATGGATTCCTCGCAAAGTGTGCCGACGCCGGTGTCACAATTACGTGTGTCTTCGGCGGATTTGAAGGAGAAAGCTATGCCGATATCGAAACCACGGCACGCACAGTCGGATTGGTTCCGGAAGAGACCAGAACTGCTCGCGTGCAGGAAATGAAGGAAATCAGCGATTTTGCGAGACTGCTGGGTGTCGACGCTGTCGGTTTGCACATCGGCTTTGTTCCGGAAGACACGGAGTCAGAAAGCTATATAAACCTGCTGGACACGACGCGTGACCTGCTGGATCACGTCAAAGCCAACGGCCAGAATCTGCACTTGGAGACCGGCCAGGAAACGGCAGAACATCTGCTGCATTTCATCAATGACGTGGAACGCGACAACCTGTTCATCAACTTCGACCCTGCCAACATGATTCTGTACGGCACAGGCGAACCGATCGAGGCTCTGAAGAAAGTTGGCAAATTCGTTCGCAGCATTCACTGTAAGGACGCAACGTGGGCGGCCAACGGGCGGCGAGGACTGGACTGGGGCTGTGAAGTAGCCCTGGGTGACGGCGACGTCGGCATGGAAAACTACCTGCAGACGCTCAACGAGCTGGGTTATGACGGACCGCTGACGATCGAACGGGAAATCCCGGAAGATCCCGTTCAGCAAAAAACTGACATCGGCAAAGCCGTCAGCCTGCTGAAAGACGTCCGTGCGAAGACCCTGGGCTAAGAAAACCGGCATTTCGGGCCTGCAGAACGTTGAAATTGCAGCCGGAAGAATGACCTGGGGTTCCTGTCATTGACTGCATTTATCTAATTCGGCGAATCTCCGTTCCCGGACAACGATCTGCTTTGTCCCAAGCCTCCGGCGTGGTAAAAGTTCGCAAATCCGCGTGCTTTGGCTGCGGAAATCTTGCGCGCAGGCTTGGAAAGAAGGAACATGACAGCACACCCGGCGAAACTGGCTTTGGCCAACGGTTCGATATTCACCGGCAGGAACTTCGGCGCAGAAGGCGAGGTTCACGGAGAAGTGGTGTTCAACACCAGCATGACCGGCTATCAGGAAATCCTGACCGATCCGTCCTACAACGGGCAGATCGTCACCATGACCTGCCCGTTGATCGGTAACTATGGGGTAAATGCTGACGACGTCGAAAGCCGCGGACTTTTTCTGCGCGGGTTTGTCGTCAAGGAATTGTGCGATCTGCCCAGTAACTACCGCTCCGACGAGTCCCTCGACAGCTACCTGAAACGTCACAACATCATCGGCCTGCAGGGTATCGATACTCGCTCACTGGTGCGCCAGATTCGCATCGAAGGTGCCATGAAGGGAATTATTTCCTCCGTCGACATGGACGATGCCTCTCTGGTGCAGAAGGCAAAGGACGGACTGAGTCTTGTGGGTGCGGACCTGGCCTGCGAGGTCATGCCCAAAGAGTCTTCCCAGTGGGATTCCCCACTGGATTCACTTGGTCGTCCGGCCGACTTCGTCTCGGACGCAGACAATCAGAACGGACCGCACGTCGTGGCAATTGACTATGGCATGAAGTGGAATATTCCGAGATACCTGCAAGACGCGGGCTGCCGGGTGACCATCGTTCCCGGAAAGACATCGGCTGAGGAAGTTCTGGCTCTGAATCCTGACGGCGTATTCCTTTCCAATGGCCCCGGCGATCCGGAACCTCTGGAATACGCCATTAATACAATTCGGCAGCTCCTCGGGAAAAAGCCTGTTTTCGGTATCTGCCTGGGACTGCAGTTACTGGGCCTGGCGTGCGGTGCGAAAACGTTCAAGCTTCGCTTTGGCCATCGCGGTGCTAACCAGCCCGTCATGAACAAGGCGACAGGGCAGGTAGAGGTGACTTCGCAGAATCATGGCTTCGCCCTCGACAGCAATTCCCTGCCGGACAACGTTGAGGTCACGCACATCAACCTCAACGACGACACGGTGGAAGGCATTCGACACAAGGAGCATGCGGCCTTCGGCGTCCAGTATCACCCGGAAGCGTCCGCCGGTCCGCACGACAGCCATTATCTGTTTCGCGAATTCGTTGACATGATGGTCGTGTGACAGCAAACAATGCATTGCTGACATAAAGGCACCAAACTGAAGTTCGGGGCCGATAATCAGATAAACTTTCTTCTGCTCATCAGCAGAAAACATTCAACAACCAAGGCCTTCTCTCCATGGCATCTGAAAAAACCCTGATCCTTGTCAAACCCGATGGCGTGCAACGAAAACTCATCGGCACCATCATTGGTCGTATTGAAAACAAGGGCCTGAGCATTGTGGCCCTGAAAATGCTGACGGTCACCCCGGAACTCAGCAAGCAGCACTATGCAGAGCACGTTGAAAAACCATTCTACCCCGATCTGGAAAGCTTCATCACTGCGGCACCGGTTGTCGCCATGATTGTAGAAGGGCCGGAAGCCGTCTCCGTGATGCGTACACTGATCGGAGCGACCAACGGACGTGAAGCAGCGCCGGGGACGATTCGAGGAGACTACGGCTGCAGTCGTCAGATGAACATGATTCACGGCAGTGACAGTGTGGCGTCAGCCACGCGGGAAATCGACATCTACTTCGCAGCCAGCGAAATTTGTGGCTACGACGTCACTCTCAGCAGCTGGATGTGTGCCCCCGACGAACTGTAATACTCACATGAATCCGCTGGCCGTTCAACTTAATCGTCTCACCCTGCAGAATCCGATTCTTGTCGCGTCCGGAACATTCGGCTATGCGAAGGAGATGACGGCGTACGTCGATTTCGCAAAACTCGGCGGGATCATTCCGAAGACCGTAACGCCGCAGCCACGACCGGGGAATCCACCGCCACGAACGGTTGAAACCGCCAGTGGATTACTGAACTCTATTGGCCTCGATAACGACGGGTTCGATCAGTTTGTTGCCGAAAAACTGCCGTACCTCGCAGGTCTGAGGACATCAGTCATCGTAAATATCGCGGCAAAGACGAACGACGAATTCCGACGAATGGCGACCGTACTGAACGCTGCAGAAGGCGTTGCGGCGGTGGAGCTGAACATTTCGTGCCCGAACGTGTCCGGTGGAGTGGATTTCGGTACGAATCCTGAACTGGCTGCCGACGTCGTTCGTACAGTTTGTGATGCCGGCGATCTTCCCGTTATCGCAAAGCTGACGCCCAACGTCACCAGTGTCGTTCCGATTGCACAGGCTGTGGCCGATGCCGGTGCCGATGCCGTGTCATTGATCAACACGTTTCAGGGTATGGCAATCAACTGGAAGAAGCGGCGTCCGGTCCTGGGGAACGTTCTGGGCGGACTCAGCGGCCCGGCGATCAAACCGCTGGCACTGCGAATTGTCTGGCAGGTGGCCCAGGCTGCGCAGATACCAATTATCGGTGTGGGGGGGATCCAGTGCATAGACGACGTGATGGAGTTCATTGTCGCAGGTGCGTCTGCCATTCAGGTGGGGACTGCCAACTTCTATGATCCCGGACTGGCAAACAGACTGGTGGACGAATTGACAGACGTTGTTGCACAGGAAAAGGTCGAGTCACTCACAGATCTCGTCGGAACTTTACAGATTTCGAGGGCACAATAGGCGTCCAATTATGAAGGTGCTTTCCGGCATTCAGCCGACAGGTCGATTCCACTGGGGCAACTACTTCGGTGCAATTCGGCAGTACATTGAACTGCAGGGCAACGAACAATCGTTTTATTTCATCGCAGATCTGCACGCGCTGACAACCGTTCGCGATCCGAATGTGTTGAGACAGAACATTCTGGATTCAGCCCTGGATCTGCTGGCACTGGGACTGCGGCCTGAACAGGCAACACTTTTCCGTCAGTCGGACGTTCCGGAAGTTACCGAACTGACGTGGCTGCTGATGACGATCACGCAGATGCACCTGCTGGAAAAATGCCATGCCTACAAGGATAAGAAAGCACGAGGACTGGCGGCAGATGCCGGATTGTTCACATATCCGGTTCTGATGGCCGCCGATATTCTGATTTATGACAGCAATGTCGTACCGGTCGGCGTTGACCAGGTGCAGCACATCGAAGTGACTCGTGACCTTGCGCAACGGTTTAATTCGCTGTACGGTGACGACTGCCTTGTCCTGCCGGAGGCCCACGTGCTGGATTCGTCTGCAAAAGTCCCCGGCACAGACGGCGAAAAAATGTCAAAAAGCTATGACAACACAATCCCGGTGTTCGCGACACCGAAAAAACTCAGGAAGATCATCAACAAGATAAAGACGGATTCAACACCGGTTGAGGATCCCAAGACCCCGGATGGGTGCGCTGTCTTCAATCTTTACAGGCTGTTTGCAACGCAACAGCAACAGGACGAACTGGCGGCCCGTTATCGGGCCGGCGGTATGGGCTATGGCGAAGCGAAAGCCACACTTTATGAAGCCGCCATGGACTACTTCGGTTCCGCCTTTGAAAAACGAGCCGATCTGGAACGAAGACCGGACGAGGTTGAGGATATTCTGCGGCAGGGTGCTGTCCAGGCTCGGCAAAAGGCACAAAGCGTGCTGGAACGACTTCGTGCCGCCTGTGGCCTGAAGTCACAGCCGGCGCCGCTGTAAGTACAGGGCCAAATGCTGTGGATGACCGCCGCTGAAGGAATTCGACACGACAATACGCGGTCGAGCCAGACGCTGATATTCGCACAGTAACCTGATCTTGCTGAAAATGCCGGTTCGTCATAGTCTGCCTGTGTTAATCGGCTCGCACCGACAGGCTGTTCGTGCGCCGAGGACTTGAGAATTATTCACTTCAGATTGATGTGCCCCCGCACGTCAATGCATCGACTACCGGATGCGGGCCGTCTGTCTCCGAACGGATCCAATCAGACTGGATTGCGGTTATGCCGCACTGCAGGGACGCAGAGTGCCAAGAACAATGATTCAGATGATCCGCCTTGGGACCTGCAGTTTCGTGCTGTCAGTATCCGGTGCGCGCGATGAAGGCAAATCATTGTTGCCCACACAAAAAGGCGACAACGCATGAATCTGCTGCAGCGCTACATCCTTAGCGAATTGCTGCGGGTTTTCGCGCTGCTCGTGATTATTCTGACAGTCATGCTGGTCTTCGTGGGAGTGCTGAGGGAAGCGGCCGAACGAGGCCTTGGGTTCGCCCAGATTGTGCAGATCATGCCCTTTATTGTGCCGAGCATGCTGCCCTTCACGATTCCCGCAACGCTGCTGCTGACGGTGACGGTGGTCTATGGGCGACTTGCCGGTGATCTTGAGGTCACAGCTGCGAAAGCCGCCGGCATCAATCCCGTCAGCCTGCTGACTCCGGCCTTTAGCCTTGGCTTGGTCCTCGCGATCTGTTCGTTCGGACTGACGAACTACGCTATCCCGTGGGGCATCGACAATACCGAACGAATTGTGACGCAGGCGATGGAGGAAATTTTTCTGGATATGCTTTCGTCTCAGCATCTGGTCAGCGACCCTGAGAATGGCTATTCCATCACAGTCGAAGGTGTGACCGAGAAAGGCATTTTGAAAAACCCGACATTTCGCTATCGCAACGACAATCATGATCAGATCACGATGAATGCGGAATGGGCGAGGATCCGATTTGACATGGAAAAAAAGAAGGTGCTGCTGCATCTGAAACGTGCCCGTGGAAGTATTCCGGGACAAGATGCCACAGCATGGCTGGATGATCGCGTACTTCCACTTCCTCTTGATGTGGACAGCGGCGAGAGAAGTGCGAGAAACCTGACAATTGACACCATGAAGGCCATGATGTCAGAATCAAAACGAAACATCGTCGCCAAAAGTCTGCAGCGGGATCAGGAAGCAGCCATGCTGTTGCTCACCGGAAACTTCCAGCAACTGGATGGCCACCGCATCCAGGAATACGCGACCTTTGAGGCATCGCAGAATTTTGATAACAGAAAGATGCACACTGAGATTCATAACCGATACGCAATGGCAGCCAGTTGCCTGTTCTTCGCGTTTCTCGGTGGACCGTTTGCTGTTCTCCAGGCTCGTCGCCAGTTCATTACCAGCTTCATCATGTGTTTCCTGCCTATCCTGCTGTTCTACTATCCCACCATGTTCCTGATGGCAAATCTGGGAAAGACGAACACTCTCGAGCCAGCATGGGGGATGTGGGTTCCCAATGCGATCATGGGGATAATGGGCCTGATGATGCTGAAACGCGTGACCCGACATTAGAAGCGGTTCCATAACCACAAGATACAGGCACGCAGCGGCGACGACTGAATAATACGCCAGGGAAAACCAGGGTGGTAACTCACTTGCTGATGCGGCGTACCGGGATTGAAACCGCCCGTCGAGCCGCGACACCGGTCCCGGCCTGCTCGTTCAGATTCCAGTTGTAGTTCAGAGATAACACGCTGACCGAGTTACGCAAAGCAGCCTGTTGTGCGGCAGCAGTTGGCAGCCACTGCGAAATTGTTTTCAGCTGCACGGCCCCGGCGGGCACCCGATGGAGGCACACACAATCGCAAAGTGAATCCGCGGCTCGTTCATCTTTCTCAGAACCTGATGTTCGATTCCCTCAAGCGAATGAGCCTTATTGCCAACGTAAAGCTGCAGCTGCTTCCAGATGTTGTAACCGAACAGTCTTGCTGTGTGATTGCGAATACTGGTCGTGGGATATTCGCGAAGAATTCCGCGGATTGTGGCTGCGTTATAAGCGTTGATCCAGAAGGCAAGCTTGCCGTTCTTCGTAGTCTGATTCGCCCTGCCTGTCGACAGCGTGGACAGGTCTCGGTCGAGAGCCCGAATATCAGCCGCGCTGGAGTGCCATGCTCGCCATGCCATCAACGTCGACATATTTCTTCAAGAGTGTGTTCCACGAAGAATGATCAATTTTTTTCAAGCGCTGTGGTTGCGGCAACTCTTCGTCCAACAAAGACTTCATTCCCGGCGGAGGCGCCGGCTGGTAAGCATAATATCGCAGCGCAGCCGGCAGACAGACGCAACATACTGAAACTCCTAATCTTTCATGAGTGAATCGGCGAACAGACACCCGACACAGAATCAACGTTTCTGTTCGACGCCGCCGCTCGCAGTTTCCTTACGACCTTTAACAATCCGCGACTTTATCAGGCAATCCAGGGTTGTCAGAGTTTGTAAATCACAGGCCGATGTTCATGATTCTGGCACAGCTATGTGTATTACAGTCTTAGCAGATTCACATCGTCCCGGATAATTCCCTATGCAGTCCATAAAAAATGTCGTCGTCGGCGTCGAAATGCCGGAGAGTCGTCCGTGGATCGTCGAAAACATTGCCCCCGCCAGTCTGCTTGCGGTCAGGCAGTCGTTTGACATCGCTGACGCGATGAATGCGGCTGTCCGTATTGTCTGCGTGCTGCCGTCGGCGTCGACGGGGTTCTTTGCGTCTGAAGACGATGCCCGGGCCGAATTCGCTGTTGACACAACAGCAGCCATGAAAGTGCTGGCGGAACTGGAAATACAGTACATGGAAAAGACAAGCCGTGCGATTGATGTGTCATCCGTCGTGACATCCGGCAAGGCGTGGTTTGAAATACTGAAAGTTGCCGGTACCGACAGAGACAATTTGATCGTGTGCGGTACGCGAAACAAGCCGACAGTCACTCGCCTGTTGTTTGGCAGTACCGGTCGCAAACTGCTGCGCAGTGCCGCCTGCCCGGTGTGGCTGCTGAAGCCTCGTATCGACAATAACGCCAGCCTGGACGTTCTTGCAGCGACAGATCTGAGCGAAGTCGGTGAAGACGTACTGGGAATTGGAGTTGCTCTGGGACAGTCGCTGCCGGTCAGGCTGAACGTCCTGCATGTCGTTGATAACGACCTGGACCGGCATATGGCCAGAACCGGCGTTTCAGAAGAAGAGTTGGCAGAATACCGTCGCAAATCCAAAGAAGAAGCCGAAGCGACACTCCACGAACAATTGGCGATGACGGATTACCGCACGGTCGCCATGGGCGTGCAGACACATATTGCCGAAGGAGCGGCCGACGGTTGTATCCTGTCCGCCATCGGGGAACTGGATATTGATCTGCTGATCATGGCCACATCCGGTCGTGGCGGCATCCCTGGGATGCTGTTCGGGAACACTGCCGAACGACTGCTGCCGGAGCTGCCGTGTTCGATCCTCGCCATTAAGCCGGACGATTTCGTCTGCCCGGTTGCGCTGGACTGATTACGGCGATCCGCAGCAACCAACTCGGGAATTGCGACCGTCATCCTCAGAAATTGAGTGTTCCTGACAGGTCGTTAAATCATCAGGCGGGCTGCCAGACAAGTATCTCACCTTTTCCTGGTACGGACAGGTCTCCTGAGTATCGCTGGTAGGCACCCTGCGATGCAGTGAACGGCAAATTGATACCAAACTGCTTCAACCGCTTCGTATATACGTTTACGAATGTTGGATTGAAGTCACTGGCGTAGGCAAATGTCGGCATCATCTGCAGCGGCTTCAGAGAAATAATCGTGCCCCGATTCATCCACGCGCCAGTGCGGATTTCGGCGCCACTAAGCAGGATGATGGTGCCACCCTTCATCTGCAGTCCGGTGAAGTCCACCGCCGGGCCGCCCAGAATGATTGTCCCGCGACGCATCCGCATTCCGACCTCCAGACCAGCGGCCCCGTCCACGATGATGGTCCCGTTCTTCATGCCCGCCAGGGCACCTCGATAGGCCGCCCCGATCTGCCCGCCGGCGTTTCCGTGCACGTGAATAAAGCCGTTCATCATTTCCGCACCGATCCAGTCACTGGCGTCACCGTGTACTTCGATGCTGCCGCCGGTCATGCGGGCCCCCAGATGCATGCCGACACTGCCATGAACTGTGATGCTGCCACTGGACATAGCGCGCCCGATCATGCGTACCTTAGTCAGTTCACCATGGAGGATCAGCTCATCACTGCGTTCGCCTTCGACGTCAAAAAACTCTTCCAGTGGCACCTGACGCTTGCCGTGATAGACGACGAGTGATCGGATTTCGGAGTTCGACAGCTCCGCCATCACATTCGGGGAAAGCACTTCTGCTTCCAGAGGAACGGAAGGTGGCTGTTTAAGATGTAAGGTGACGGTCATGCGTAAGGTATTTCGGCTTCTTCAATCATTTTCGCCGGACATGTCCTGCGGCTTCAGCTGCAGAACAATTCAGTGCTTGCATTTTTTGAACTCGTTCGGCTGCGACCAGATTCCCGTCCGCCTGAAGGTCCTGGCCGAGCCGACAGCACGCATCAGTGCGCAACTTAGACATCTCTATTTTTCACTCGCATTGACACACTCCTGCATATTCGGATTCTCGATACGTTCGAACTCCACCGGATAGTTTTCAAACGACATTGTATAGCAGTCTTCGAACAGTGGTCGCATGAACTCATCCGTTTCCGGTGCGCAGGATGGCTTCACAAGAAACTCGCGACCTTCCGGGGTCTCTCGAATGTCTCCGTCTTCAATCACAACTTCTCCGCCCTTGATAACATATCGAGGATGACTGAACATGCGAGCCACGTCGTCCTCCTCTTCGTAGATCACGATATCCGCGTCGCAGCCGATACCAAGGTTACCTTTCCGGGTTAACCCGAGAGCACGTGCCGGTCCGGCCGACATCGACGTCGCAACTTCGTACAGGGTGTACTCACGATCTATTTCCGGCAGAGTGATCTTCGACTTGATCCTGTCCGGCAGTGTTTTGATACACTCGCTGCGAAAATCAGCACACATCAGCAGCTGAATGATCTCCGGATACCGCCAGAAACAACCGCCATTGGGATGGTCGGTTGAAAGAAACACCTGCCAAGGATTCCTGATCAGCAGCATCAGTTCCAGACCGCTGGCCCACTGCACAGCATTCACCAGATTGCTGGGGCGATAGGTGTATGGAACAATGCCACAGCCGGTTTCGTTTTCGACGTCCAGGTTACCCCACTTACGGCCGGTCAGCTTGTACAGCAGATGCTGCCAGGGACCGTCCGCCGTGATCGTGACCGTGTCGCCGAACAGAACTGCGCCAGCGTCCGTTGTGATGTTGGGGTGAGTATTAAAATACTCAGCCAGCTGAACAGTGGCTGAACACATTGTGTCCCAGTCGTCGCCACCATACGCATGGTACTGTGAATGAGCAATGTGGGCTCGATGTCCTTCCAGATGCTTCAGCGTGTCGATCGTCGTTGAAATATTCCCCGGCGCACCCAGGTTGTTGCAGTGCAGATGCATAGGATGCGGCAGACCAAGGTCGTCGCAGATCGTTGCCAGCATCGTAACGATCTTACCAGGAGTCAGGCTGTTATAGCCGTCGATGGGATCCGTCAGCTGCTTGGCGTCGCTGCCCCATTTCCATGCAGCGACACCTCCCGGGTTAACAGCTTTGACACCATATGACTTGGCCGCCCAGATGTACCATGCAACGACGTTTTTTGCCCGTTCATATTCACCGGCCTCCATCTGGTCAAGCATGATTTCATTGTTGGCCATCAGCGTCAGCGTCGCCTTATCGACAATCGGGATGTCGGCCAGTTCTTCATGCGTATGACGTGCGGACAGAACGGGGACGGCAGCTTCATTCACTGTCGTAAAGCCCATGCCGGCGTACAGATACCCCGTAGCAAACGTTGTAGGGGCCATCCCGCCAAGTCCACTGCGACGAGACTGTGTCCGGATAAATGCCTGAGTCCGGCGGTGATCTTCCGGCGTCATAGCTCGAGCAAAATTGATCGCTCCACCAGCCACATGAGTATGCACGTCAACGCCCCCCGGGAAGATGATCATCCCGGACGCGTCAATTGTGCGGCCACCGTCAACAGATGACACGATGGTACCGGTATCATCGACGCACAGATCTTTCACCTGGCCGTCGATGCCGTTGGCAGGATCATAGATTTTTCCGCCGGTAATTCGGAGCATATTCCTGAAGTCCGTCTGGTCATTGTCCGCTGTATTCAGTCACACAGCGGCTGAACACTCTCACACCTGTGTTGAAATCATCTGTGGCTGGCTGCCTTCCGGCAACCAGAACGGTTTCTGTGCGATCGCTTCGTTGATTCTTCGCACAACTTCTTCGTCCGTTGGGTAGGGCGACTTCAATGCCGGCTTCAGCGGCATCGGAATTTCGTCCATCCGATAGGCTGTCCCGGGGGCCGAAATTCCCTGAGCCGCTGTGGTGATGTGCACTCGCGCCAGTTTACTGGTATGAGTGACATGCGGATCCAGACAGATTGTCGGGATACGCTTCAGATGATTAATGGCCGGCTGAGGCATCGTGGCGCCCGGGTCGGCACCGATGATAAACGCTGCGTCGCAATCGCCACGAACCAGCACATCCACCGTTGAGAACTCACCTGGATTATACCGCGGGTAGCCTCGGTTGAACGTAATGCCGAATGGGTATCCGGTCTGCCAGCGCATGATCACATCCGCACCAGTCACGTTGCCATGGCCTCGCATCGGCATCGCGACAAACTTTGTGAACGCATTCATTTCCGCAGCCAGTGTCAATAGTGCCGCCGAATTCATGTGTTTTCCCCGAGTCATTGACAAACCCATACCAAAGAAAAAACAACCGAACTTGCACGACTTCATTCGCTGTACCAGATCGTCCAGCGCTTCTCGTGTCAGCCCCGTCTCGGCTATCTGCTCGTCACCAACCTGCTGGTCCTTGATCAGAGCCCGCAGAATCGTGATCAGCTCAAAATCCTTTCCAGGCTTCACCTGCAGAAAGATGTTTGCAGCTTTGGCACTCTTGGTTTCCCGAATGTCCACCATCACCATCGTCCGGTCCTTGCGACCACGAGGCAGAAACTTGCTTTTCTGCATGATGGTATACTTCGTGAAATGGCGAGGATGGCATTCGGCCGGGTTGCCTCCCCAGTACACGATAAAGTCGGCTCTCTGTTTCACTTCGCCGAGCGTGCACGTCACTTTACCACCCAACTGGGCGGCGATTTCAGTGGGACCGTGTCACAACGAAGTGTGACTGTCCAGCAGCCCTCCCAGCTGATCCGCCATAGCGACACACAGTTTCTGAGCTTCACACGTAGTGTTACTCAGACCATAGACCAGCGGCATGTCGGCTTCGTGGAGCAATGTCGCCGCCGTCTGAACGGCTTCTTCGACGGTTGCTTCTTTGCCGTCTATCAAAGCGTCCGGGTACTTCTTCTCGGCCGTGTGGTTCAGAAAATATGCAGTGCCAAGGACACACGCTTTCTTTGCCTCGTGGATACGGACCTCATCGTGATGCAGTTGAATATCATCACAGACACAGCCACAAAATGTACAGGTGGCGTTGTCAATTATCTGAAGAGTCATTGTTCAATGCTCTTTCAATCTGCACCCGTCGGTCGCAAACCTCAGTGGACAACAGCATGTTGCCGGCAGTTTACCTGCGGTTCGGACTCTGTGATGCATTCAGCCAATCGTCTTTTCCAGTGGTATCTTCTCGACAGGTCAGTCTGTATCCGACCCATGTTCTCGTTTTACTCCTGACAACTGGTATCGTCCGAACCGGACGACGGAACGGTGAATGTTCAGCCCAGAGCCCTGCCCTGGTTGCTGCCACGAACTCGGCGAGGCATAAAGCGTCCTTCGCCGACTTCAGTCCACGCCGGAACTTCTTCCAATTGATCGCTTTCGCCGTTCGTGCAGAAATGGGGGCTCTCAGGTCCACTAAGTTTTTCGTTGCCGGACTGCTGTTTCATGGGAAATCTCTGACTTGAAGACTGTGGTTCTGACATTGAAGTGTGCGTCTGTGACGGTGAACGACGGGATCTGCTACTGCGGAATGACCTCCACTTCCATACCTTTCGACATCGGCATTCCGGTGCCGTCCGTACTGCCGCCCATGAGTTTACAAGTTGGTGGTCCATAGGGAATGAAAATCATCCCTTCCGGTTCTTTTCCAGCCTGACATTTAAATTCGGCTTCCCCGAACTCAGTACGAACCAGCGCCATCTGCCCTTCCACAAGTCCGATGGCTGTCATATCTCCCGGTTCCATCGTCATTAAACTGGTCAGCGCCTGATATTCATCGGAGTCTTTCCCTGCGTTAATCAAAGCTCCCTGCTTCGACGAACGCGATGAATTGAGAATAAACCTTTTCACGGACATGAGTTATATCTCTCCAGGCTATCAACAAAACCAAGACACGGACACTCGACAACGGAATCCCATCAGCCATCCCTCTGGACGCCGGAGGGGCCTCTACAGTTTATGGAGATGAAAGTGATGCGGCCCCAGTTTGCCGCCATAATTGCCTGCGGAAACCCGCACGACTCCGGGCATCCCCAGGACCGTATCCAGCCCAACCTTCATCGCCTGCGCCACAGCCTGCTCTGAGAATCCATCGATGACGATTTCGTAGACGGCCCGTTCTCCTTCTTCCAGTTCAGTTTCTGTTTGACCACGAAGCGTGGGACACCACTTATCATTCGTGCTGGCCTTGAGTTGAGGATACTTCGACCCGACTTTTGATCCACTGCGTACGATTCCCGCAGGAAATGGCAGAATGACGTCTTTCAGGTCGTTGATGGCAGTCACGGCAGTTCGGACAGCAGCCAGGGTCTGGACCTGTGACCGCCCGCAAATCAGCAGGTTTCCACCGCCGATCCCCGTCTTTGTCCCAAATACGTCTTCGCACAGAAATTCGCCGTCCATCACGGGAATTCGCCAATAACGCTGACGGTCCAGCTTCTTCGAGATCTGATATCCGTCTCCAAAGTAGCGAAGCTGCGCACCGACGTTGATCCGATCTTTCTTCGGTGACTCCGTCAGCCCGGAATAGACGGCAGTGGTCGGACACGTCAGTACGTTCTGTCCGATTCGACTGGCAACAGCCTTTTCCAGTGACTTTCGGTTGAAGGCAAACACCAGCACGGAAACTCCGGGGCGACCATCAGGAGTAAGTGACTCCCCCAGACCTCGTTCAACCCCTGCCTCAGCATCGCATCCGATCACGCTGGAGGCATTCCCACAAAACTCCAACGCGGCGATCGTAGCGAGTTCAATGTCGATGGCCGTAATGATCAGCCGAGTTCCCACCATGGGAAACGCTTCAGCAAACGTGTCATCGATTTTCGGTTGCTCTGTCATTCTCAAATCCGGCCGAAGCAATCCTCGCTCAATTTGCTGTCGTCTTTTGTTCCCGGGCTGGTCGCGACACCCTGCAGAGTCCCGATCTGCACAGACAAGCTCACTTAGCTGCTTATCGTACGATCCGTAGTCCAGAGTGTCTCTTCAATTGGAAGCAATCCGAATTCGAGACAGATCATTCTCATCCCTGGACATCGGGTCGCCACGCCCGCAAGATGAGTTCACGTTGATAACCATTGATTTTCCGGATAATTCGGGGCATACACATGCCGGCGAATGCCTTAGAGTCACTGTTTCGCGTCCCCCGCACGGAGACAGCGCTCCCCTTTCCCAGCTACAGAGGTTGCAGAGTTTATGTCATTCCCTCAGCCTTTTTACCGTTGGCGACCGCATCCCTGGCACGGTCTTGATGTTGGTCCCGAACCGCCCGGACTGGTGCACGCCTTTATCGAAATAACTCCCTTTGACCTTGTCAAATACGAAGTCGACAAAGTCACGGGGTATTTGCGAGTTGATCGTCCACAACGAACCTCATCGCAGCCACCGACGCTGTACGGCTTCATCCCGCGGACGTACTGCGGAGAACGAGTTGCGGCGATGATGCCGCAGGCGAAGCGGGGCGACGGTGACCCGCTGGATATATGTGTGTTGAGCGAACGGCCAATTACAAAGTCGGAAGTCATCATTAACGTACGAGTAATCGGCGGTCTGCCGATGCTCGACAATGGCGAAGCGGATGACAAGATTATCGGTGTTCTGGCAGCTGACAACATCTGGTCACACGTCGAAGACATCAATGAACTGCCGCAGGCACTGGTACAACGCATGCGACACTACTTCACAACCTATAAAGTCATGCCGGGCGATCCGGCACAACCCGTGTCCATCGACGGGATTTACGATCGCGACCATGCGGAAAAAGTGATTCATGCCGCCATGGCTGACTACCAGGACGAATTCGGCGATACGTGAGCACCTGCATATTCGCCGTTGCGCGCCGGAATTGGTTTCGCCTGCGACTCAACAGATTCAGACAGCTGCCACATACGAAAAAAGCCCGTCGTTCGCCAGAACGACGGGCTTCATCTTTATCAACCGTGTCATTCACTATCAACGCTACCGCAGACTGAATACAGCCGGGTCATCGATAATGAATGGTGTGGACCATGTTCGTCCGTCACATCTGTTCACCGAATTGAAGAAATGCGTCGCGAACATCTCAGCCGAGTAGCTGTACGGGTAACTGGCATACAGATGGTCTGCCGGGCGAAGATCGCCCACGCCCTGACGAGCATAATAATGAATTCGGCCGTCGGGCGTGACCGACATGCCGAACGTCCACCACCCCGGAGTCAGCTTAACACTGCGGACTTCGTGTCCTGTATTGTTTCCGCGGATCAGCAGAACGGCTTCGTCTTCCGCGTAACGGGGGTCTGTTTCGCTGTGGAATTCAAAGAAGTATCCTGGCCAATAGGATTCCTTTTCCTTCACAGTCCGAGTGAACAGGAATCCCTTTTTCTTTTCGGTCTTGGTTGTCTTGCAGTCAATGCGGTAACCAAAGTGTGAACCGGAACGGTCTTCCCAGTTCTGAAACGGGGGAAGCCAGATACGACATGTACAGCTGGGACTGCGCGAAACGTCAAGGCGGCCTATACGCGACGAACAGGCCATGACGAAATCATCCTGCTCCATCTTTCCGCTGGGGCGTCCCGGGATGCCGGAATTCAACGTCTGCAGCCGCAGAGCACCTTTGCTGCCGACGATGCCATTGGCAGGCGTTGCCACACGTTCAATGACGTCCGGCATGCCACGTTTCGCACTTTCGAACCAGCGGCCGTTGTTGGATCCGCCCAGCGGTCGGCGTTCCCGGTCGTCCTGCTCCCGACTGGCCTTCTGGCCGTTGGGAATCCATTTCCAGTTTTCATTTTCGAAATCATCTCCGACGCGCGTGTGGCGAATTCCCGTTCCAGGAACAACCTGCCCATGAGCGCGGACGAAGAAGATGGGAATAGCAATGACAAAACAGGCAATGCGTAAGATGTGAAGCGACCTCATGTCGCAGCCCCCCTCATAGTAAATCCATTGACAGTGAGTGTGGTTGGCAGACTCGCCGTCAAACGACAAGTGCACAGCCGACTCACAACAGCCATTCCACTTCTGTGCAGCTGGGCTGTTTAGTGATGAGTCGTGAGGGATGAAACTCAGACGAAGTCCGTTGCTCGCCACTCAGGCCTCCTGCCCGCGAGTAGCGCGCCGACTCCACCGTACACGTCCCCCAGTATGCTTATCGGTACGGACCTCAATAACGTTACAGCCAAATCAAGTGTGCGAAACGTCGTAGAGCATCTTTGCCAACTTCAATCGAAACGGATGGCCCCGCTTTACCAACCGTTAATCTCAGTCCGCCAGGACGCGTCATCGGCGGCAGAATCGTGCCAATGTGTCGCCTCAGCGGCAGTTCGTGCCGCAGTACAACTGCCTGCCCGAACCAGCTCTTCCATAAATCAGCGCGGGCCTTTCGAAAAAGAGGAGGAAATATAATTGTCCCTGCAGCAGCCCACCCTCGAAGAATCAACTGATTTGTCCAGAACGATCCGGGCAATCTTCGCCCTGGATCATTTGCCCGGTGCATGGTCGCGAGATTGCCGCCACATGGGTAAACTAAGCAGCAGATGGATATGTTCGCCGGATACCCAAGTGATGCACGCAACCGAGTTCCTGTCTAAAAACGCTACGATTCCCGACGTTCCCGTCCTGGTAATGTACGGCACCGAACGCTATCTGAAACTGCAAACGCTGAATCTGATTCCCGGATTGGAAGACGATACTGAAGATGTCGCCCTCACTCGCACAGCGGGCAAAGATGCGGATCTGAAGAGCGTCTGTGACGAACTTCTGACGGTGTCTATGTTCGGCGACAAGCGGATCGTGATGATCGATGATGCGGATGACTTCGTGTCGCAGCATCGAGCCGGTCTGGAAAAATACGTTGCCAACCCGTCAAAAACATCACTGCTTATTCTGGACGTCAAATCGTGGCCAAAGAACACGAAGCTGGCGAAGGCAACCGAAAAAATCGGCCTGAATCTGGAATGCGGAGAACTCAAAGGGGCATCGCTGGTGAAGTGGTTGATCAGAACAGCCACTGAGGTTCACCAGAAACAACTCGACAGGGATGCCGCAAACCTGATTGTGCAGTTGGCGGGCGACAGTCTGGGGCTGCTGCAGCAGGAACTGGACAAGCTGGCGGCACTTGTCGGCGATGAAGAAACAATCACTCCGGAAGACGTTACTCGAGTCGTCGGTGGCTGGCGCGTTGAAACAACGTGGGCGATGCTGGATGCTGTACGAGATCGCGAAACATCAAAGGCTCTGGAGTGTCTCGACAAACTGATACTGGCCGGTGATGCACCGCAAAAAATCCTGGGTGGGCTGACGTTCACATTTCGCAAACTGGCGGAGGCCACAGAATACGCTCGGCAAACCCGCGATTTGCCGAGTGCACTGCGGTCGGCCGGAGTCTTCCCGGCAGCAATCGGGCCGTCAGAACGATACCTGAAACGCCTCGGGTTCGAAAAAGCCAGCCGCATTTTCCAATTGCTCATCGAAGCCGATGCCAACATGAAAGGCGGCAGTCGAGTTGCCCCCAAACTTCAACTGGAAGCGCTCTTCGTCAGATTAGCCGGCTGAACACCAACGGGCCACTTCATTCTCACTCTGAAGCTCACCGGAAAGACATCACCGTCAACCGGACGCAACCGTGCGGCGATAGTCCCACAGGATGACCAGAAACGCCACGAAATCATAGGCGACGTGCGCCGTCATCGGAATCAGCAGGTTGGGCGTGGAATCGACTGTCATTAAAGCAGTCAGATACAAACCGATGAAACCTGCGAGCATGGCATATAGCGGCGTAATCGAGTGAGCCAGCGCGAACAGAAGATTGCACACCATAATGGCCAGCGTCGGATTCCACGGTCTGATCCACTGATACAGCAGTCCACGAAACAACACTTCTTCGCAAACTCCAGCCAGTAATGCGAGGAACAGAATGTCAATGATGCGGCAGCGATCCAGTAAAGGGCCAAGCATTTCACGCAGAAATTCGCGAATCTGAACCAGCCCGTTCGCTTTAGACAGTAAACAGGCGACCAGAAGAAACAGCATGGGCACTGTGGCTGACAGTCCGATGCCGAAGTCCTGCAGGGACCAGTCCAATTCCGCAGTCGGGTGCACATCAACGACAAGACCAAGGGCAAATGCCACCAGCAACAATGCTCCCTCAAAAAGTCCGGCGCCGATCAGGAACTGTGACAGCGTCAGGGTTTGGCGAGGTGGCAGATCGTTGGTCACAAATATCCGATACAACTGATTGGGGCAGACGACGGCAGATCGTCCTTTACGTCTTCGATCTGCGGCTTGAGTCACCGATCACGGTAACTTCACAGCGCTGGAGTCGAAAGCGTGAAGACGGTATTCGCTTGTTCTGTAATCACAAACTATCGGCAAACCTGAAAGAACAGTGGTCCGTTTGTGGCGCAGCACGGACTGCATAGCGCAAAAAAAAGGCCGATCGGATTTCAATGAAACCGATGGCCTTTTTCGTGTCGCAGAAGTCGAGTTTCTCAGGCTCGATTCTGCCTTTCATCTCTCTCATCTGTGTGACTCGGTTCTCAAGCGAGCCATCTCTCTCATTTCGCATGCTGCCTTCAAAGGGCAGCGACTGCTTTCTCAGAGCAGCCGTGGTTCAGGATCTCACTCCGAACCATTCTCTCTCTGCCCGGAAGAGAAGGCAAGGACGATGCCAATCGTATCAAAAACACAGGCCGCGACGTATTTCCGGCGGCATCCCGAGCACACAACCTGTTTCACAACAATAAGTTACGACACACCCCGAAAAACTCCAGTCCTGTCGGACAAATCGTTTTCGATGAACGTCATCCGCAGGTTTTGTACTTTCTACAAGGCGTGGCAAATGTAGTTATTACAAATTCATGCTGTGGTGCCACGGCAGCTGCTGTCATTTTTTTTGCCACGGGTTAGTGTGCCGCCACTTTGACCAGACGGAACCCGGTAAATGTCAGAAATACAACCAATCAATCCACTGCAACCGCACGACGTGTGGATGAAAAAAGCACTGGATCAGGCCCTGATAGCCTATGACCTGGAAGAAGTTCCGGTCGGCGCCGTAGTCGTCTGCAAAGATCGTGTGATTGCTGAAGCCTGCAATCAGCGCGAGGCTCTCAACGATCCGACAGCCCATGCTGAAATGATCGCCATCACGCAGGCCGCGGAGGCACTGGGATCGTGGCGATTGCTTGATTGTACGCTGTATGTCACGCTGGAACCCTGCCCCATGTGCGCAGGAGCGATCGTTCAGTCACGAATTCCGTTTGTCGTGTACGGCACAACCGATCCCAAAGGCGGAGCCTGTGACACACTGTTTCAGATTACGTCTGACATTCGTCTGAATCATCAGGCTGCAGTTCTGGGAGGCGTGATGCAGGAAGACTGCAAAGCAATTCTGCAGCAATTCTTCCGCGAACGGCGAACGCTCGGGAGATCGTGACGAGAAAACTTGAGCGGCATTCTTCGGAATCCCCGGTCACAGGGTACGCTTCCCGCACGACCGCGCAAATTCTGCCGGTCACGCGACGATGTTTAAGGCTTTACGTCGACCCTCGGGGAAGCGGACAAAAACTTTCCGAGTCCGGACTTTAATCGCTATTGACCCAATTTTTGCCTTGGGTTAAATCTCAGTCTGACGTGGTGTCCGAGACGGCATTTTCCGCCACTCAACTACGTCTCCCGTCACATTTCTACACATCCAGACACGTTCCGTGTTGACTCACCCTGCGAGCTCGTCCTGAGTTCGTTGTCCTTCAATCCCGCTTTTCCCGTTTCGCAGACTGTCGGCACACTCACGGACGAACGTTCGGCCGGTGCCTGGCGATCTTCTCAACTCGTTCATCTGTGCAATCAGCATACCCGCAATTCGGCTGCGCAGGTGGGATTTCCTGTCAGGGAAGAATCTCATGTTGTTTAGACATTTCACGTTGACGGCTGTCGTGACAGCCCTCCTTCTGAACACCACCGTTGTGGAAGCTCAATTCTACAACGGAGGATGTTCCACGTGTGGACCCGTTGCCGCCGCACCGGCAGCGTCCTGCACTCCGATTCAGCCGGTGTATTCTGCCTGTTACCAGACAGTGCCCGTGACCACGTACAAACGTGAGAAGCGGACAGTCGAGGTGCCGGAATACAAGACTGAATACGAAAACCGTGACGTGACCATCTACAAGCCGGTCACGACTCAACGAACAGTGGAAGTACCCACGGTGTCCTATCGGACTGTGATGGAGAATCGAGTCATCAATCGCGACATGGGTCGCTGGGTAACAAATTATACGCCTGTGCAGAAATGTGCCCCCTGCCAGGTCGACCCTCGTCCTGGTATGATCGGCTGGCTGAATCGGACCGGCTATTCTTTCCGAAATTCCTTCACACCGAATTATCGAACGACTCGACAGTATGTGCCGCAAATGGTGACATGCAATGTCCCGGTCTCTCGGCAGGTTGCCGTCCGAGGCACCAAACGGGTCGTGGTCAACGACACAAAAATGGTCGCTCACAAAACGACTGAACGTGTTGCTGTGCAGAGACTTGTCACGAGAACAGTGGAACAGACGGTTCTGCGGCCGCAGATTGCGTATCGCAGAGTTCCGATTGGCACCTCGCTGGCTTACGGCCGTGCGGGCAGCACACTGGCTTACGGTGGCTTCGGATATCCTGGCAGCACCAGCACCGCGCTGATCATTGAAGACGACGGGGAAACGCGAACGGCTCGACGCCCACAGCCTGATCCGATCAGTGGCACACGCAGTGCCGAAGCCTTCCCGGAAGATCCGGCCCCGGCAAGAACAAGCGAACGCACCTTCGATCGTAATAGTTCAGAAAGCGAAAACAAGTTCCAGCGATCCAGCTACCAGGCATTGCCACCTGCCGAGGCACCCGCATTGAAACGGCCGCCCACGTTCCCCGGTGAAGCAGACATTAAGCCAGGTTACCCAACATTTGAGTCGTCACAACGGTCACCATCGCGAGTCGCACCGGCACGGTATTCAAGTATTTCACCGCCGGCAGCCGGTGGCTGGAAAACAAGTCGTCAGGTAAGCAGCGAGAATATTTCAGTCACCGCTCTGACGCTGCCAGCCATCACCGTGACGGAAAACAACTAGCGTTCAACGCACGACATATTGACTGTATTCGGCCTGTCGCCAGGCAGGCACCGATCAGATTGATGCTAATTCTGAAACAGGGCTGGTCTCCCCTTCTTTGACCTCCGACCGGCCACTGTCCCTTCCCCTCTTCCCTTCTGGTGTTCCACTCCTCTCTCTCACCTCCTCCCATCGTCCGAGTTTCTGAAGCGTCCCCTCGCGGCACCGGTATCATACCGGTGCCCATTTTTTTGCGCCGCATGATTTCATTGCTGGCAGCCCCGCAGGTTGTATGTGAGCACACAAGCAAGAAAACAGCAACGATCTATTGTGCCACCGCGAATACGGCATAATCGTCAGATTCAGGATGGTTGGCGTTCTTCGCTGATTCGCGTATCTGATATGGCCGTGCGCTCAGTCGACGATTCGCAGCGGCCGCTCACAAAATCACTCACCGGACTCATGTCCGAGTGTTAGATTTGTCATGAGTCAGAATACATTCCCGCTCAACCGACTGACACCGTCCTGAGCAATTAACGTATTTCCCATGCTGCTTGAGAAAACAGCGAATTACGTCGCACGCTGTTGTTGCGCGCCATCTGCACCGACTACAGAAAACTCACGATGTTCGACTACGAACGATTCAGAAACGACGTACTCGCACTGGGGCTGCTTGCCCTGGTTGTGTTCGTCGGACTGAGTTTTCTGAGCTATGACCCGGCCGATCCTCCGTCGGACCTCGTTTTTCCCGCCCGACGCACTCCTGTCAATATCTGCGGTTCGACCGGCGCCGCTATTTCATTCTACGGACGTCATCTGCTGGGTGCGGGAGTCTGGATGGCCATTGCCGCCATGATCGCCTGGGACGTCAGTCTCTTCTCTCGCGAAAAGCCGAAACGCAACTGGCTGTCCATCGCGGGAACCGGACTGCTGTTGCTGTCGTCCTGTGCAGTCCTGCACCTGCTTGTCCCTGGTCTGAATTCCGGCTCCACGTATGGCAGCGGTGGCGCAGTAGGCGCATGGACCGGGGCAACTTTGACCAGATCATTTTCGCCCGCCGGAATATTTATTTTGACAGCGTGCGGACTGCTTTCCGGCTGGATGCTGTCACCGCTGTGGACCCTCAGCGTGCCAGGCGTCAGGGTCGCATCAATACCGTGGACCGTGGTTTCTTCAGTCGGTTCCGTCGTCAGCGTCTTGCGACCGGCGCCAAGGGCAGACACAGAAGCCCCTGACGACAACCATGACATGCCGGAAACACTGTCGATCAACACCACAATTGAATACGACGAAGACGATGCAGACGATCAGTGGGAAGATGATTCCGACGAAGTCCTGCAGCGTGATATTCGCATTAATCCGCCTGTTGCGCTGTCAGTTCATACTGAGAGTGACAGCTGTGAGCACGAATACGATCTACCGGATCTCGATCTTCTGGAAGAACCGGAGGATTTCCCATATGAACTTCTGGCCAAGAAGGCCCGAATCGCTGCGGCCACGCTGGAAAAAACGTTTCAGCAGTTTGGCCTGAACATACGTGTCTCAGAAGTTGACACCGGTCCGACGGTCACTCAGTTCGAACTGGATCTGGAACCTGGATTGCGTCTGAACAAAGTCACGGCACTGGAGGACGATCTGGCCATTGCCCTTCGCGTCCCTTCTGTGCGCGTGGTTGCCCCGATTCCCGGCAAGAATACGGTTGGTGTCGAGGTGCCGAACGCAGAACAGGTCACAGTACGCCTGAAGGAATTAATTCAGTCCAGCGGCGCGTCAGCTGATAAATTCAAGATTCCACTGTTCTTTGGCAAAGACGTCAGTGGCCATTCGCTGGCTGTCGACATGGCAAAAATGCCCCATCTACTGATCGCCGGTCGTACGGGAACGGGAAAAAGCGTGTGCCTCAACACGCTGATTCTGTCCATGCTGATGACACGCACACCCGATGAAGTCAAGATGCTGATGATCGACCCGAAAATGGTTGAACTCAGCCCTTACAAGAATCTGCCGCATCTCATGCACCCGGTCATCACCGACATGAAGAAGGCGGAAGCCGTGCTGGCATGGGCAGTCGACAAGATGGAAGAACGATATGACCTGCTGTCACAGGTAGGAGTTCGCCACCTTGACGGTTACAACAAGCTGGATCGATCCACCGTGCTGAACAAGATGGGTATCAGCGAGTTGCACGAGGAAGCACAGAACGTACCGCACAAGATGCCCTATATCGTCATCATCGCAGACGAAATGGCAGACCTGATGATGACCAACGGTAAAGAAGTCGAATCACATATCATTCGTCTGGCGCAGAAATCTCGCGCTGTGGGCATTCACCTTGTCCTGGCGACGCAGAAACCGACCGTGGACGTGATCACGGGCCTGATCAAGTCCAATCTGCCGGCGCGAGTTTCCTTCCAGGTCGCGAGCAAGATGGACAGCCGGGTAGTGCTGGACGAAGGTGGAGCGGAACGACTGCTGGGTTGTGGTGACATGCTGTATCTGGCGCCCGGCACCAGTACCCTGACACGTGCCCAGGGAACTTATGTCAGCGATGAGGAAATCAACGCGATCATCGACTTCTTCAGTGATGTCGAACCGGAATACAGCGAAGAACTGCAGCAGGTGGTAGCCAATAGCGCAAACACCAGTGGCGGTGAAGGCTCAGCAGAGTCCGGTCCTCGTCAACACGACAATCAGTATGATAATGCGATCGACGTGGTCGTCCGCGAAGGACGAGGCAGTTGTTCACTGCTGCAACGCTGCCTGGGGATCGGTTATGGCCGGGCTTCTCGTATGATCGACTGGATGGCGGAAGACGGTATCGTCGGGGAATACAACGGTGCTCAGGCGCGCGAAGTTCTGTACAGCCCGGAACAATGGGAAGACGCGAAAGCAGAACGCGACGCGGGGTAAACGGACGGCGTTGCCCGCGGGTAGCGGAAGACTTCCTCATGAGCTTCCCGGCTGGACAGCCTAAAACAGCTGTTTCGCCAGCTCTCGAATCTCAGCTTCGGTCGCTCTGCCATCGGCGTTCGTGTCGAGACTCTCGAACCCGCGAAAACGCCGCACAAAAATCGGTGCTTCGTCTTTGATTATGTACCCGTCACGATTGATGTCCATTTTTTTCAGAACACGATCCACATAGGCATCGATCTTCCGTAGCCGTTCTTTTCGGAGCGTGACGTCACCCCGGCTTGCCTGAACAGTTGTTATCTGCGATTTGATGCGCGGCTCCGAGATCAGGAAGAACGCGACGGCCATCTCTTCCCAAGTCTGATCGCCCCAGTACACAGTTTTATCAGGGTCCGGGTTGAACGGATTGCCTGACGAGTTGTCAAATGTCACATCGAACCGAAGCTGGTCCAGATTGGCCAGCGGAACGGGTTCAGCAAATATGTAGCTGTGCTGCCAGTTGAAGTCGTAATTGGGAACCTTCAGCAGAACCTGTGGAGAATTCCCGTCGGTGAACAGCCGAAACGATTTCCCTCGGTAATGCATATGAGGTGTCACTGCCAGGAGGTGACCATGTTCCGGTAGCCGCGGAACCTTCACTGTCACCGTGTGTGTGCTGGCGGCAGCTGGAATTTCGAACTCCTGATCCAGGCCGATTACCGTAAAAACTTCATGAGTCAAATCTTTTTCGTCACCGAACAGCAAGCCAAGCTTTGTTGTATCCTGCTGTTCCATGCCGTTCGGTGTGTAGTGCATCTGAAAAACCAGCATGGACCCGGCCGGTATTTTCCATCCGTGTCCCGGGGGCAAGGGCACTAGATCTTGCCCCGGCACATAACCGGAAAGCAGGCTGGCTCCGCGAAACCGTGAACCGTCCGGCGGTCGGACAAACAAAATCGCATGATGTACAACCGCCCGATTTCCTGGAATAACCTGAGCACCGGTGATCCATCGGTCCTGTTCAAACTTGGGGTCGGCGACAAAGTACTGATACTCAACGACACCATTACTCTTCACAAGGAATGGATCCTTTCGCATCTCGATAACCTGGTCGGGCTGCCGTTCCAGCTGCCAGTTCCTGACGAATTCGATCGGCTCCGGTAATTCGGCTTCATCGCCCGGCGGCAAACCGCCGGCAATCCAGTCCCGCAGTATTCTCTTATCCGCCTCCGGCATGTGGCGCGCATTCGAAAAGCTGCCGTGACCGGGATCGGCATGCCACGGTGGCATACGTCCATTGTCGATAGTCTCCAACATTGTGTCTGCCCAGCCGGCGACCTCGTCATAACTGTCCATCGCAAACGGTCCGATTTCACCGGCACGGTGACACTCAACGCAATGTTTCTGTAACACGCGGGCGACGTGTCGACTGTACGTGATATCATTCTTCACGATTTCATGCTGCCGCCTGCTGGCGACCTTTCCGATTAAGCATCCCAGCGCTGTAGTCTCTGCCGTGGCAACCGGCTTTCCCGCAACAAGCTGCTCGATGGCCATTCGCAGATCTTCTTCAGTGGGAGCCGCACGGCTGATTCCCGGAGCATATTGATCATCGATGCGACCGTGATACCGCAGCCGCAGCTGTTCATCCAGCAGAAATACTTCCGGAGTGCGAGTTGCTCCGTACCTGTCCGCGATCAGGTTGCCACGATCGTGAATCACAGGAAACGAAACAGACAGTTCATCGACATACGCGCGAATTTCAGCCACGGAATCCTGCCGATTGCTGTTCACGCCAACAATGCGCACGTGGTGTGACCTGAATTCATCAGCCAGTTTTGACAGACGCGGGCCGTACAGCCGCGCCATCGGACATTCCGTTCCCAGAAAACAAACAACTGTCAGTTTCGTACCGGATCCTTTTTCGACGACAACTTTGTGCCCCTTGGCAGACGTGGATGTGAACTGGTAATCACGTTCAGGCCTGTCAGCGGCGCCCGCCGGGAATGCCAGCCAAATAGCCACCACAAAACCTGCGACCGTACGCAGAACGCAGCTGAAATGATGACGGTACAAGGAGCCGTGAGACTTCGGAGTGCCATCACCATCACGGAAATTCTCACGTACACGGCTGCAAGTGTTTTTCAAAGCACTACCCTTTAAAAGCTTCAGCTGCCGTCAACGATTCCTGATGCACCACCGGGATCATCGAACTGCAAACAGACACCGTTATTGCTTTAACAGGTTCGGATCGGCCTTACCCAGCGTCATCTGCACCTGCTGTTCCACCATCGTTCTGTACTTGCCGCCCGACACCATCAGTTCCTCGTGGGTGCCGGTTTGAGTGATCTCACCGTCTTCAACCACGCAGATCAAATCTGCTCCGGCAATTGTACTCAGTCGGTGAGCGATCACGAAAGATGTCCGGCCCTGCATCAATTCGGCCAGAGAATCCTGAATCAAACGCTCACTTTCCGTGTCCAGGTTACTGGTGGCTTCGTCCAGAATCAACAGCTTAGGATCAGCCAGAATAGCTCGCGCGATCGCCAGACGCTGACGCTGGCCACCACTCAGCCGCACACCGCGTTCTCCGATCAGTGTGTCCAGACCGTCCGCCAGCCGATCAATGAATTCCATGGCATTGGCGGCTGTGGCAGCGGCGCGAAGTTCATCATCTGATGCGTCACGACGGGCATATGCGATATTGTCAGCGATCGAACCATCAAACAAAAACACGTCCTGCTCCACGACGCCCAGCAGACTGCGAAAGGATTCTACGTCGTAGTCCGCAAGATCTCGACCGTCCAGCAGCACCTGCCCTTCCGTCGGATCATAAAACCGAGCCACCAGATTGCAGAGGGTTGTCTTCCCTGCCCCGCTGGGTCCCACCAGCGCCACCACCTGGCCGCCACGAATGTCCAAATCAACATCACGCAGCGCGGGAGAGTCCGTGCCCGGATAGGTGAACGTCACATGGTGAAAACTTATGTCACCCTGAACAGTGTCGCGGTCAATGCGAACGGAATCTGCCTTGGACGGCATTTCGCGGGGTTCGTCCAGCAGATCCAGAATTCGATCGAGGCCGCTGAGACTGTTCTGTACCTGTGTGGCGCTGTTGGCAAGTGCAGCCAGCGGCTGCAGCAGCATCAGCAGGTACACAAGGAACATCATCAGGTCCCCGATCGTCAGAGCACCATCGATGACTCGCCAGCCGCCATAGAACAGCAGGGCCCCGCTGCTGACCGGTATCATAGTCTCCCAGATCATTTCCACGATGCGCATCCACCACCATGAATAAAGCTCTTTGCGAGCCATCAGGTTGTTGTCAGTGATAAATCGGCCGGCTTCGCGTCTCTGTCTGCTGAAGGCTCGCACAACGCGCATACCCGCAAAGGCTTCGGCTGCGCCGGCATCGATAAGTTCCCGCTGTTTGCGTATGGCCCGAAACTGAGGACGAATCCTGCTGATCCATGTGCGATGAGTCAGAAAGACCAGCGGCAGCAGCACGATGGCACCACACAGCAGCGTCCAGTCGACCCATGCCAGAATCACAAAACTACCGATTAACTGAATCGCCGCGCGCCATGGGTTGTACAGCAACCCGAAAACCAGTTCTCCGACACTACCACCGTCTTCACGAAGAATTGAGGCCACGCCACCGGAACGAATTTCCTGCACGCGATGCAGTGGCAGGCGAACAGCGTGCTCAAAAACGCGACGACGAACGTCCAGCTGAATTCGTTTGGTAATCCGAGTGGCGTACCAGCGACCGCAGATACGTACGAATATCTTCGCCATAGACACAAAAAGGACGGCCAGCAGTGTGTAAAGCAACAACGATTTGGGCGCGGCATCCACAAGCGATGGCAACCATATCGCGAACGACTCGGGCAGCGGACGCGACGTCAGCACATAGTCCAGCAGGAATTTGGTTCCAGCCGGTGGAATAAGTCCCAGCAGTGTGGCCAGAGTCAACGATGCCAGAATCCACACAATCTGCATTCGGAAGGGCGACAGCAACGAAAAGAATCGCCGCACCAGCTCCCCCGCCGACCTGACTCGGTCTTTGCGAAGGCGAACGTGACCGGTGGAATGGACGCTGCCACCACTGGGAAGTGCACCGGAACGGACCTTGTTCCGATACCCGTCGAACTGCCTGCGACTGCTTGTTCGACCCCGTGAATTATTTGCCGGCGGCGTGCTGCCGGATTCGCTGTTCGTCATCTTCATGACTGATTGTAAGCTTAGGTCGCAGTCGGTCAACGACACGAAACCGCAGTAAAACGCTGATTATCACACATGCCTAGGGTCTTTCTCGGTGCTGGTGTCACCTGAAGTGTCACCTTTCGAGTGCTTTTTGAGGTGTCGGCGGACTTCCTCAATGGTTTCCTTGGCTTCGATCTCGACATAGAACTTCATCGTCGTCTGAATGTCGCTGTGCCTCATCAGTCCTTTCAGAATCATTGGTGGGACGATCTTCGCCCACCGCGTCCCGAATGCCCTTCTGAGGTCGTGGGCGGACGCAAACTTGTCCACACCGTTCGTTGTGTTGACCTTGATGCTGGCCTTCTCGCCGATGTCCACGATCCACCCAGATACGGTGTCGGGCCGTCGGCAGATTTTTCCGGTCATTCGACAGGGGTTGAACACAAAACCGTGGCGGTCTTCTGGTGGCGTCTGGAGCAGGAATTCCGCGAAGTCGTCGACGACGGGGTAGACCATTGATTGCCGATTCTTCTGGTCTTCGCTGTCGATCATTAGGCATACGTCTCCATCGCCATCGACATTGACCCGGATCCCATCGCCCCACTGGTCCCAGGTCAGCTTCATTGCTTCGCCGATCCGTAAGCCGGACAACCACAGACCGTCGAGCAGATACTTCAGAGAGTCAACACCCCGCCGAATGGCTTCTGTCTTCTCCGGAGTTGGCTTCCTGGGCGTCAGAAACGTTTTTTGCACGTTTACCAATAGCCTGTCGAACTCTTCGCCGGTAAGCGGTCGTCCTTTCATCAGGCGGGTTCGTGTCCTTCGATTTTGCCGGGCCTCTTTAGGAAATGTCGGCACCTCTTTGATGTACTTTTGTTCGACGGCCCACTTCAGAGCGGTGAGCAAATGCTGAAAGTACTTTTTCAAAGTCATCTGACTGATCGGCTGCCCGGTTCGAGCCACAATCCGTTTCTTCGCGAGACTGTGGAGTCTTCCCAACCATCGCTCAGTGATTCTCGTCAACTTGTCAGGACTCATCAGTTCTTCAATGACGTTGAAACTGCTCTCAACACCCGCAGCATAGCCCGCACTCTCGTGGGCCAGGTAGTTGTCTGCGAAGTCCTCCCTAAAGTCTGACCACCGGACCAGCTTAGTTACGGAATGGCCATTGGCGTTGACTTCTGACTGCCATTCTCCAGCGGCTTTGATTGCCGCACGCTTCTTTGACGTACCAGACGACTTCTCGACCTTCTGACCGGTTACCGGATCGGTGTATCGCAGGTAGAAAAACTTGCGTCCACGGTCAATTACAATAACGTTGATTTCGTCGCTCATTGGTCGTCCAGTGAATTTCGTGATGCCACGCCGTTTCGGTTCAGGTCTGCCATGTTGAGCATCCAGCACGTGAACAGTAGACAGGATGATTAACAGGCCGAACCGTCTTGCGACTCGTGGGCGGCGTTCTGGCCGAGAACGTAGTCGATCCAGTCACTTCCGAGCACGAATGCCCGTCCGTGAACTCGACTGACCCTGAGTCCGTTACGCCTTGCAGCTCGGAGGGTTGCATCTTTGATGTCGATGCATCGCTTGAATGCTTCGAGGGTGTAGAGCTGCTCTGGGTTTACGACGCCCTGCCGCGGTTGT
>JAQWOH010000061.1 GCA_029245955.1 Fuerstiella sp.
CCACGAAAAGATGAAGGCGCTGATCCACGGTTGGCGTAAAGTGTGGGACAACGACAGCATGCCTTTCGGCTTTGTCCAATTGGCACCGTACACCTATGGAGGCGACCCAACTCGCCTGGCTGGAATCTGGGAAGCCCAAACTGCCACGCTAAAAGTCCCGCATACGGGTATGGCAGTCACCGTTGATGTCGCCAACCTCAAAGACATCCATCCTCGAAATAAGCAGGACGTTGGCCGTCGGCTCGCATTGTGGGCGTTGTCCGAATCGTATGGACAAAAGGGAATTGTCTACTCGGGCCCAATCTACAAATCGATGAAAGTCGAAGGCGGCAGAATTCGGGTCAGCTTCGATCATGTTGGTAGTGGTCTCGTCTCCCGTGACGACAAACCACTCAACTGGTTCACGATTGCCGGTGACGACGGAAAATTCGTCGAAGCAACGGGGACGATCGACGGCCAGGATGTCCTGGTCACCGCAGAATCCGTGGCGAAGCCTACCGCCGTCCGATTTGGCTGGAGTCAACTGGCTGAGCCGAATCTGTCCAACAAAGAGGGGCTCCCCGCTTCACCTTTCCGCACCGATTCGAACTAGGCTCTGTTGAACAAATGAGAAACAGGTGTTGCGGAATAGTAATGACAAATGGCATCCTCCGCGGAAGGGACCCTTATCGAAACAATGCGCGCCGATTTTCGCGCGTTTGGAATGACGCTACCTGTTTATGGGTAATGAGTTCCCGTTTTCCGAGACCCAGGTAGGGGTCATCGATCGGTCGGGATCCTGTTCGAACTCTCGTCAAAGCGGTTAACAGCCATGATGCCAACTCACAGAATGAGTGGCGAGTACTCGCGCGGAAAAGTCCCATAGGTTGTGGGAAACAGCAGGGACAACAGCCATGCAGACCGAGATCAGCCAGGCTTTGAATCCTCGGTACTTACTGTCTCCCAGCCCAGTCACGGGCTACCCATCATGCGGGTAGATGTCACCAGATACAAGTTGGCCACGGGAGTTCCCGGGCCGGATTGTGCGCTTGCGTGACCTGCCCGGCACCTGCCCCCTTAACCGCGACCAAGCCCCCCACACGATCACAACACATCCAGCGGATCCACTGACCTGCGCCCAGAATGGTCGATTCCGTCATTGCCCGACGCTTTCGATACCTTGCTATAACCTGCCGCGACCAGAGAACTTTGAGCGTATTGCTCAAAGTTCTCTTTCTTCTTTTCTGTTCCGTCACATTCGACCGTTTCCCACGCCTCCTGAGCTGTGAGTTGAAGTGCGGCGGCAAACAGCCTCGAAATGCCGGACCTTCCAGCGTTACCGGATCAACATAAGGACGGCCGAAGCTTTGTCCCTGCTTTAAATACTGAAGACTACGATCGCGGACCGATCTACTGGCACTTTCCCCACGACAGCAATCACGGTTTCCAAAGCTCCAACGGCGCGATTCGTTTCGGGAGATACAAATTACTCGAGTACTATGAAAACGGAACGGTCCAGGTATTAGCAGCAGGAATTGATCGCGATTCCCGTCGAGCTTCGACCAGAGACAGTGACCACAAGCCGTGGAATGAGCGTCGGGGCCAGCTGAACGCGTACCTTCGTCTCAGATGGACCACGCTTCAGTCATTGAGAAGCGACCTCCGGCAGATCGACGGTGGTAGTACTTGAGCATGCCCGTGCCGTAAATTGCGTGTTTCACGGCGTTTTGAGTTCGGCGGAGTTTTTTTCACCCTACGGCCTGCAGTTGAGTACTCACAAGAACAAAGTGGACCATTCCGTTTTGCCACGAACAATCTGGATTGCCAGTGAATTCCGCAGACGTCGTGTGTATCCTATGAACTGTTCTGCAGTGACGAGACACTGAGATTCGTTCTGCAGTGACAATCCCGCCTTGTTCAACTCGCCATTTCCGACCGCAGGACGCCATGTCTCACGCTGCGTTTATCGGCAGTGTTTCGCAGCCTCGCCGAAGATTCTTTCTTCGTGCCGGAGCCGTTCCGCTTATTTGGCCGGTACTGGCTGTGTTGCTTTATTGTTCGATCTGCTCACGTGCATCGGCTCAGCAACTGGATAGCGTGTTTCCTGTGAGTGCGCAGGCAGGGACCTCGACGTCGATCGTTTTTGCGGGAAGTGGACTGGAAAACCTGTCGTCTGCCCGCTGCAACAGTCCGGGCCTGATCTTTCGCAAAACAAAAGACAACGCATTTCTCGTGGACGTTGCCGCTGACACTCTGCCGGGGCTGTATGATGTACAGACCATCGGCTCAAACGGGGTGAGTTCAGTCCGAACATTCTGCGTCACCCGACAACCGCATATCGTCGAACAGGAACCGACTGAGCCGCAGACGATTCAGTCGGTCGCTCTTAACTGTGTGATCAGTGGACGCATTACGAAGGGTGACGTCGACAGTTATCGCTTCAGAGCAACCAAAGGTGATCGGTTGATCATCGAGTGCTGGGCCGACCGGGTGGATTCGTCATTGCGGGCCATGCTGGAACTATTTGATAACGACGGAAGGCGTCTGGCCGTTAATCGAGGTTTCTTCGGCGTTGACCCCGTGATCACGTATGCGATTCCCGCCGACGGTGACTACATCGTCAAGCTGCATGACCTTGTTTACTCAGGCGGCGACAGCCACTTCTATCGCCTTGATGTCGGCACCGGTCCGCGCGTCGTGTTTTCTGTACCTCCGGTCGTTGAACGCGGCAGAACTACTGACGTGACACTGTACGGCTGGAATCTGCACACGTCCGAAAGTAATGCAGCCCGTGAAACCGGGGCGGGACGTGTACAAACGGCGTCGTCAGGCCCACCGCTGAAAGGTGTTCAGGCCGGCAGACCGCTGTCCTACGAATCAACGATCGTCCCTGTGACGGCACCAGCATCGCCGACGACATTACGAGTACTCCGCAGTCCAGCGTCGCTGGCCGTCGCTGGCTTTCCGCATGACTTTGGCCGCGCGGATGTACCGATTCAGATCAGCGTATCTGACATCCCCGTCGTTTTGGAATACGACAATCATTCTAGCCGCACAGCACAGGTCATTGAGGTGCCGACTGAGGTTGCCGGTCAGCTGACGCGGGGGAATGAGCGTGATTGGTATGCAATCGATGCACGTTCCGGAGAGGTTCTTTATTTCGAAGCTTTTGGTCAACGAATCGATTCCCCTGTCGATCTCGACATTTCGATCCTCGATGCCCGTGGTGAAGTTGAGCTTGCTGCTTTTCATGATGACGTCGACAACATTGGCGGGTTGCGCTTCCCTTCGTCCCATCTTGATCCCGCCGGACGATGGGTGGCGCCGGCCGACGGGCGATACATGGTCACGATCCGCAATCTGATCGGAAGCATCGCGGGCGACCCACGCCGTGTTTACCGACTGAGCGTGCGACGTGAGGAACCGGACGCAGATCTCGTCGCGATCGCCGGTCAGTCAGCGTCTCCGGTTGGAGTTAACGTACCACGCGGTGGGCGTGCTGTGGTCGACGTGATGGCCTTCCGTCGCCGAGGCATGAACCGCTCACTTCGTGTTTCTGCTCGTAATCTGCCGCCGGGGGTGACCTGCTCTGATATCCGGCTGGGACCGAACGTCACGAATGCTCCTCTCGTGCTGACCGCCGACGCCGGTGCAGATACGGTGATCACGACGCTTGATCTGTTGTGTCATGTTGACGCAGGCGCAGCAGCCATTGGTCGTCCGTTGCAGTACGGCACAATGATTCGCAGCGGGTTGCCCACGGGCAGCGGACGATTAATGGATGAATTGCCGGTGGCGGTCGCAGGCAATGCTCGACTTCGGATCACAGCCGATGGGCACGAACCGCGCCAGCATCAACTTTACGGAGAACTCAAGGTGCGACATTCTCCCGGCGGGATTCTTGACGTAGCTGTCCGCGTCGACCGAATCGCCGCTGAAGACAAGGTCTCTATCAGCCTCGTCGGTGTCGGATTACCGCCGCTGATCGTCAATCAGACGGCGACAATCCCCGCCGGCCGGGACAAAGGTTACATAAGTTTCTATCTGCCACACTCATTGCCCGTTGGAACCTACTCGCTGGCGCTTCGTGCTGATACAAAGTTCCCGATTTCGGGCACGGACAAGATGGAAGACGTCACGGTGTACAGCAACACGGTTACGTTCAAAGTGCACCCGCCTGCTTTTCGTATTGACCTGGACCTGACAGCACCGCGAAAAATAAAACGTGGGGAAATTGTAAAAGTCGGCTATGCAGCTCGTCGGATGAACGGATTTATTGGCAAAATCCATACAGAACTGGCGGCGCCCGGCACAGTAACAGATGTCGGTCGACTTCGCGGGCGCGGTGTGAGTTCTACCGGTCAGGCGGAATCGGGTACAATTCAAATCATCGCGAATGAGGACGCGGAGTTAGGAATGCATCCGTTCCTGAGACTCTATGGCGTCGGAGTCCTGGAGGACGAAGCCCTTTATCACGGAAGTTGTTTTCTTCCGATGGAGATCGTCGAGTGATTCGCCACTGTCGGATAACCTTGATTGTTTTCGCCGCGATGTCGGCAGGAAACACGTTCGCGTGTGCCGAAGAGTCATCGCGGATTCGTTTCACAACGGACGTTGTGCCGGTGCTGACGAAACTTGGCTGCAACAGCGGCGGCTGCCATGGAAAGGCGACAGGTCAGAACGGGTTCAAGCTGTCGCTGTTGGGCTTCGAGCCGGAATTCGATTACCGGGCGATTGTCAAAGAAAGTCGCGGGCGTCGAATTCTTCCGGCGGCGCCTGAGCGAAGTCTGGTGCTGGTTAAAGCGACGAATCAAAAACCGCATGGCGGAGGGCAGAGAACGCGCGTCGGCAGCGAAGAGTATAAAATCCTGAGACGCTGGATCGCCGATGGCGTGGTCGCTCCCGCAGCAGACGACCCTGTTGTCGAACGCATCACGATGTCGCCGCGTGAACAGGTGATGGAAAACCGGACCAGCGAGGCATTACTCGTCACGGCGCACTTTTCGGATGGAACATCACGAGACGTAACACGACAGGCGGTTTACGAATCGAATGAACCGGAGATCGCGTCGGTGCAATCAAACGGTCTGGTCAGGACACACGACAGAACCGGACTGTTTTCTGTGATGGTTCGTTACGGTGGCAGTATCGCGACTTTCCATGCCGCTGTGCCGTTGCAGGCAACTGGCCAGCCACAGAGTGAAACCGAAGCCACGCTGAATTATCTGGAACAGAACCTGACGTCACCCGTGGAACAGTCTTTGATTCGGCAGTGGAGGCGACTTGGCATAACACCGTCAGAGCCGGCCGATGACGCAACGTTCCTGCGGCGAGTCTCTGTCGACATCTGCGGCACGCTGCCGACGCGAAAGGAAGTTGAAGATTACGTTGACGACACCGACACGGAAAAACGGAATCGCTTGATCGATCGGCTGCTGGACCGCCCCGAATATGCCAGTAACTTTGGTCTCAAGTGGGCTGACGTGCTGAGAAATCGCGGCAGTGGATATGCGACAGGTAAGCAGCGGCCCGGAACCGCATTGTTTTCCAGCTGGATCCGTGATTCGCTGGCCGCAAACAAACCGTACGATCAGTTTGTCGCTGAAATCATTACGGCCAGCGGTAACCAGAATGAAAATCCGCCGGCGATCTGGTACCGACAGGTACGAACGCAGCCCGACTACGTCGAATCCGTCGCGCAGGCGTTTCTTGGCGTGCGGATTCAATGTGCGCAGTGTCATCATCATCCATTCGACCGCTGGAGCCAGGCTGATTATTACGGGTTGGCCGCAGTCTTCAGTCGCGTGGGCCGCAAAGGCGGTTTCGCGGATGCCGAAGTGCCCACCAATGAAGTCATCTATTTGAAGGACAGAGGCGAGGTCCTGCACCCGCGTAATGGCAGGCTGATGCGTCCCAAGGCGCTCGGTGGTCCTGAGTTCCAGCTGACTCGCTATGATGACCCGCGCCGCAGCCTGGCTCAGTGGATGGTGGCGCCTGACAATCCGTTTTTTGCTCGCACGATGGTCAACCGCACATGGGCTCATTTTCATGGTCGCGGAATTATTCATCCCATTGACGACGCACGCGATTCTAATCCACCGACGAACCCGGAACTGCTGGATGCTTTGGCGGCCGAGTTCGTTACCAGTGGTTATGACATCAAACACCTGATTCGCGTGATCTGTAATTCGTATTCCTACGGTCTGAAAGCGACGCCTAACGACCTGAATGGCGATGACTCACAGACCTTCGCGAGATTCTACCCTCGGCGTCTGTCGGCCGAAGTGTTGCTGGATGGAATCAGCCAGGTCCTTGACGTACCGACTCAGTTCGCAGGCGGACCCGGTTCCCTGCCGCCAGGGACTCGGGCGATCGATCTGCCTGATGAGAATGTTCCCGTGAGTTTTCTGGACGTCTTCGGACGCCCCGCCAGAACGTCGTCGTGTGAATGCGAACGCGTCGACGCTCCCAGTCTGGCGCAGGCACTGACGTTGATTAACTCGGCCGAGATCCAGCGAAAACTTACGGCGGAGACGGGATACGCTGCACAGCTGGCGGCCAACGAGCGAACACATGTGGAAAACTCAACAGATATCTTTCTGCGGTTGCTGGGCCGTGAACCCGACAGGATGGAGTTGCAGGCCGGGACCGACTTCCTGAAGTCTGCGGAAGACCGGGGCGAAGCATATCGGTCGCTGTTGTGGTCCCTGCTCGCGACTAATGAATTTTTGTTCAATCACTAACTGACGGGGTATCCGATGCTGCGTCTCGACGGAACTTCATTTCAAAACTGTGACGGTGTCACGCGGCGGAACTTTCTGCAGGTTGGTGCACCCGTCCTGGGGCTGAGCCTTGCCGGCCTGCTGCGGTCTGAATCCCAGGCCGCTGCACCGACCGCATCGCCCAGCAAAAAGTCAATCATCGTCTTCTGGACTCACGGCGGCATGAGCCAGCAGGACACGTATGATATGAAGCCGGAAGCGCCGGCTGAGTATCGCGGGATGTACACGCCTATCGAGACAACTGTTCCCGGAATCATCGTTGGGGAACGGTTTCCGCAGCAGGCGAAGATCATGCATCATCTGTCGCAGGTCCGATCGGTGCATCACGACAATGGGATTCACGCACCGTCAGCCCACTGGATGCAGACCGGACATTTCGGGCCAACGCTGGCTCGGATCGGTCAACAGCATCCATCCTTTGGGTCTGTCATTTCACGATCTCTGGGCCCACAACAACCACAAATGCCGGCGTACGTGGCGGTCCCCAAAGCCGAAGCGTTTGGCTACCAGCGAGCACACTACCTGGGAAAGGCGTACAATCCGTTCGACGTTGGAGCGGACCCCAACGGAAAAGATTTCAAAGTTCCCAATCTGTCACTGCCTGGCGACTTAAAGCTGACCAGCATTAACACTCGACGCAGGCTACTGACCCAGTTCGATACGATCCGCCGCGACATCGACCGCAGTGGTGTGATGGACGGACTGGACACATTCAAGGCACAGGCACTCGAAATGGTCGCCGGCGACCACGTCCGTGAGGCGTTTGATATTTCGCAGGAAGATCCCAAACTGCGCGACAGATACGGACGGCACCAATACGGGCAGAGCGCTCTGCTGGCTCGACGTCTGGTCGAAGCCGGCACACGTTGCGTGACCGTCAACACAGGCTATTGGGATCATCACGACAACATCGAAAGCGGACTGGAAGAGCATCTGCCTCCGCTCGACTGCGCGATTGGAGCCCTGGTCGAAGACCTTGTCGAACGAGACATGCTTGATGACGTGCTGATTTACTGCGCTGGCGAATTTGGTCGTATGCCGCTTATGAATGGGCACGCAGGCAGAGACCACTGGTCAAACTGTTTCACAGTGATGCTGGCAGGTGGCGGCATTCAGGGCGGTCGAGTTGTCGGAGCCAGTGAAAAATGGGGTGGCGGAGTCAAAGAACGTCTGACGTCACCGCTCGATGTCCTGGCCACAATTTATCAGACGCTCGGGATACCACTTGAAGTGCACTACAAAGATTCAACCGGACGTCCCGTCAGCATCATTGACAGCGGTCGGCCGATTCACGAACTGCTGTAGATCACTACACGGAACGCGAACTGCGTCATTACATCATTGTCCGTCGACGATGCTGGCGCTAAACAGTGCTGGCCACGTAGAGTCAAGAAACTCTGACGCCAGAAAAGCTGTTTGACAATCAGTTGTCAGCAAGCGAATTGAGTCACGATTTCGGCCGAACGTGGTTGAGACGATTGGACCACAGGCGAGTCAATCGGTGTCTGTTTCAGCGGAGCGCGCACCTTCACCGCAGAATGGCCACAGGTCGTGCAGTTCAATGCCGTGTGCCTTGAGCACATTGCCCACCGTGGAATCGCAGAAGTGGTAACCGATGTTCCTGACAGTTCCCTGAATGCGATCGTAGCCCCATGCGGCATGCTCTTTGGCGAAGCAAACAATCGCATCCACGACTTCGTGTCGTATGCGCGGGCGACCGGGCTTTCGCTTGCCACTGGGGTCGAACTTCTTCGCCACGAGTTCCCGCTGCCAGCGGAGGAGCGTATCTGACGTGACGATAGTCGTCAGTTCCTGCAGAGCTTTGCGGCCAATGGCATAAGCCTTCACCGCCAGTCACCGACACCGATCGTCGTCGAGCAGGAGACGCTTCCTGCGGAGCCTCGTTCTGTGCGTTCCGAAACTCAATGATCTGTTGCTGGCGGTGGTTGACCCCGCGGCAGAGTACGGCGAGCAGGATGTGCCAGGGCGTGAGCGGGAAAGACATATTCGGCGCCGAAAATCGTCAGTTTCCGCGGCAGACGGATGAAATCAAGCGGCTGAGATGCGAGACTCCGGCGTGCCGTAGATCCCTTGTTTCACGGCGTTTTAAGTTCGGCGGAGTTTTTTGACCCAACGGGTAAGAAAGCCGGAACATTCGGTCATCCGCACTTCAGACTTAATAGAGAGGTCCAGCATGCCAATCACAACTCATTCGGTCGATTTTGAAGCCTCAACCTCAGACAACGTGATTCACCTGAAAGTGTCAGGCAAGCTGACGAAGGAAGACTACGAGATATTCGTACCGGAACTGCAGCAATGGATTACACGCCACGGTAAAATTCGTATCTTGTTCGAGATGTCGGACTTCCACGGCTGGACGGTCAGCGCTGGCTGGGAAGATACGAAGCTGGCCTTCAAACACTTCTCGGATATCGAACGCATCGCGCTGGTCGGCGACACGGCTTGGGAACACGGAATGGCCATTTTTTGCAAGCCATTCACTGCGGGCAGCGTTAAGTACTTTGATCACTCGCAACGCGACGAAGCACTGCAGTGGGTAACCGGCTAAGTGGAATGCATGAGTGAATGGCGCGATCACAAACAGCTTGCTGGTCCTTGCAGCCACAGGCGTGGCGCTCGTGCTCGTTTTTCATCCACGGCTCGTTCAATCGACCACTCCGGTCTCCGTGAGGACAAGCCAACGGCGCGGCTCACGGTGACTGCTTCGAACGCCGCAGGATCAAAAAACTAATGAGTCGGAATCTGGCGACAAAACTCTCTGAGACTCTGATTAACAGGGGTCTCAGAGTTAACAACCCGGGCCCATTCGAGGTACCGGTGTTTCGGCGGCAGCTGCCACACACCGAACCGTCCGCACCGTCGCCCACTCAAATTCACACACAAGACACAGTCGGTCGCTAGGCAAACAGTGCAGACTTTGGCAGACTGAAATGGTTGGCCTGATGTCTGTGAGTGACGTTTTGAGACTGGACGAACTGATGATTCTACGAAAAAACAGGACACCGGACAGCAACCGACTGCGCTTGCTGTCCACAATTTCGCTGATCGTGTTGTGCGGCTGTCCGGCAGACGAACCCCAACAAACGCTCAATCACTCAACTTCGACCAGCCTGCAGGGCGAGGCCACCGCAGGCGCGTTGTCGGATGGGGGGAACAATGTCCTGAACAGAGCGACGCTTGCGGCAGCCGCCGACTGGACGGTAAGGAATTCCACGGATGATCACATTGTGTGGGCAGGGGGACCAGGAAACACGTACACATTGACTTATCACAAAGGCGAATCGCAACTGCCGCTTGATGATGTTGACGCATTGAGACAATCGATACGAAATCTCGCGGCGGCAGAGCAGGGAGGAATCGTCCAGGTCGATACCATCATGGTCGACGGCTATGATGCCGCTTATTTTCTGACCAAAGACACGGTCGAAGATTCTATGGGCTATCGCTACGTTGGCCGATGTGTGATTCCGCTGGACGATGGCTGGTACGAAATGCGTGTGGATGCCGTTGAGACCGGACCGACGGGACAGCGCGAAGCCTTTGTCAATGTCCAGCTGGGAATTGGTGCGAATGTGGAGTACGAGGAAATTCCTCCGGCAGCACCGCCGACGCCCGGGTCAACCGGAAGATCAACCGGAAGACGCATCAAGGGATGGTACAAAGACCCTTACAATCCCGAATTTGACGCGATGGCAAGTTACTCCGACACTGACGACATCAAGTACGACGCCAGATTTCGGAAGCACGCATTGAGTCGAATCCGCGCCACGTTTCCTGATATCGTGTCGTCCATTCAAATTGCCAATTCGGAAGACACAACATCCGCAGACTAAGTCTGACTTTTTTCTTCCGTCTGCGGTAAGTCGTGATCCCACCTGCTACCAGTGCCCGGAAGATTAACCATGCCGCAGAGGGCTGAGAGCAGGAAAGACATATTCGGCGCCGAAAATCGTCCGTTTCCGCGGCAGACGGATGAAATCAAGCGGCTGAGATGCGAGACTCTGACGTCTGTAAGTCCCTTGTTGTACGACGATATAAGTTCGGCGGAATTTTTTGACCCTACGGCCTACTGGCTTGCCATTGGTTACAGTCAGTGTCGCCGCATCCTCATGCCTGCTGCCCGACACCAATGATGCCCACCAACACCCGTTATCAGATCATCGGCACCACCACTCTCGCTGCGGTGATGCTGTACCTGGATCGCACCTGCATCGCCGAGATCGCCAAACTCGATGCCTTCAGGACGGAACTGAAGCTGACGGACACCCAGACCGGGGCGATTCTATCCGCGTTCTTTCTTGCCTATGCCCTGGCTCAGGTGCCTGCCGGCTGGCTGTCGGACCGCTTCGGCGCCCGCCGCATGCTGCCGACCTATATCATTCTCTGGTCGCTGTGTACTGCCCTGACCGGGCTGGCCACCGGCTTCCTGATGTTGCTGGTCGCACGACTGATTTTTGGCCTTGCTCAGGCGGGCTGTTATCCCACCGCCGGAAGTCTGATCAAACGCTGGACGCCTCTGCCCACCCGTGGTACCGCCAGCAGCATTGTTTCTTTTGGCGGTCGACTCGGCGGTGCCATCGCCCCATTGCTGACGGTGTTGTTGCTGAAAGAGTATTTGACCTGGCGCTGGGTGCTGGTGTTTTATGGAACATCCGGCGTGTTTGTGGCCGCCCTCTTCTGGAAGATCTTCCGCGAGACTCCGGATGAACATCCGCACTGCAATGACGCGGAGCGGGATTTGATTCAGGCCCATGACACGGATTTGGCAACAACCGGTGCACCACCGTTTCCACCGATCATTCCCCTGATCAACAGCGGCACGATGTGGCTGATGTGTGCGTTGCAGTTTGGCGTCAACATCGGCTGGGTGTTCCTGGTCACGTGGCTGCCAACGTATCTGAAAGAAGTCCGGCACGTGGACCCGAAAATCGGCGGCCTGATGTCCACCATCGTTCTGTTCGCAGGCATTGTCGGCATGCTGTGCGGCGGTCCGCTGACGGACGCGGTGACAAGACGACTGGGTGTGCGGTGGGGACGATCTCTGCCTATGGTGGCCTGCTACGTCGTGGCGCTGACGACTTATTTGTGCTGCCTGACGCTGGAATCCGCGTGGGCATTCATCGCGGCCGCGTCTGTGGTGGCATTCGTAACCGACATGAGCGTTCCGGCGATCTGGGCTTACATGCAGGACATCGGCGGCAGAAACACAGCAGCCATCTTTGGCTGGGGCAATATGTGGGGCAACCTGGGCGCCGCCACCACGCCACTGCTGGTCCCCATCGTTCTGGAAAAGTGGGACATGAACGGCGACTGGCATGAAGCCTTTCTGCTGTTTTCCGCCGGGTATCTGGTGGCCGCTCTGGCCGCTCTGGGAATCAACCCCAACCATAAGATCGAGTGAGGTTCGCTCAGGAAAAATGAGTGCTGCTCGGCAGCATAGAGCGTTTGAGGCATTCGAGAAAATCGCGAAGTAAGGGCGGGAACACGGAGTATCGATGCCGAAGGCTCAATCGGTCAGTCCTTGGGGGGGGAGTCGTAATTCGAGCTTTCCAATCCTGACGACCAGACCAAGAGGTATTGATTGTCCTGCGCCGCGTTGCCCGAAGATCACCACATCGTGTTGATCCGGAACTCGAGGACCCCGGTTACCAGAATCATTCCAGTTGGTCATCTTCCCGTTGCCTGTCCAATGGACACTGTCCCGTTTATCAGACCGGTTTCATGGCTTGAGGAAATGCACGAGTTTTGGCGTGTCGAGCGTTCTTGTCAAACGAAACACACCCGCCGGACCGCCGGGATGGCCGCTGTAGAAGAAGATGTGCTGGACATTCTTCTCGTGATCGATCACAGCACCACCAGTGTGGAATCCGTCCGCGACGTTATAGAACCCGGCCTCGCGCTGGAACAATCGGCCTTCATGCCGCCACTCCGCTGCGTTCCAATCCTCGGGCGCGAGACTGTAAAGATGAATGGACATGTCGTCGCGTTTTGACTGGACGACTTCATATCGACTGGTAACCGGGTTGAAGCAAATCGCCGACGTGTCGACGGACACCTTCGTTTTCATCGGCGTGTTTGCAACATCGGCTATCTCGGCATCGCCGAAGCGGAATCGCATCTGGGCGAGAGTGTTGGCCGGCGCCTGATTGCGGACGATCGCCACGAATCGACCGTCGTGAAAGATCGCATCGGGTTCGGCCGGCTTGCACCAGCGGGGAAGCTTAAGCGTCGTCCGTTCCCAACTTTCGCCGCCGTCACGTGAACGATAAACGGCCAGTTCGCGCACAATGTCAACCGGTCGTCGAAAGCGGTAAACCGTGTGGTGTGCAAACAGAAGCAGTCCGTGCTTCGGGTGGTTGATAATACGCGGTCCAACATAGACAAAGTGTCCATCGTGCCTGTCTTCGCGAAACGCCAGACGCAAGTGCCGCCATGTTTTACCCTGATCATCGGAACGAAAGACACCGTGATCGCTTACAACGATCACCGCGCCGTCACGAGTTGTGCCGATGGCGTTCAGATGTAGCTTGTACCCAAGCGGACTGCGGTTGTCGGGATCGAACTTGAACCGGTGACAGAGCGGAACCGAACCACCGCGATTGCGATCATGCTCGGTCATGCAATCGCGAATATCGTACGGCTCGGACCAGGTCTTGCCACTGTCGTTCGAACGGAGAATGGTGGAGTAAGTGGTGTCTGCATCGGAAGAACCCGAAACCCTGGGATTGTGGCCGGGCATGGATCGATGTACGACGATGATCGTGTTGCCGATCATGGTGGCAACCGGCCAGCCGTAGTGATCGTTGTCGCCTTTCGGACTAGTCGGAAGGTGAACGGGAGCAAGTTCCATCAGACCGGCCTTCTTCGCCGCGACCAGCAGATTCATTTGCTCCGGCGCCGCCGACAGCAATTCCCGTTCAAATTCATCCGTTCCGACCGTGGCTTTTATGCGTCGTCTTTCGGCCAGAGACGCAGCCCACGAAACTGGCCTGGACACAGCAGTCAACTCCGGCAACGAGGCCGCGATCAGGTTCCCTTCGACAGAGAACTCGTAAATCCGCATGGTTGCTCGCCAGGGCCGCAATCCAACCGACTTGATCTCGTTCACGTCAAATTCCGTTTCCCAGACCTTCTTGCCGTCGATGTGAAAGGTCAGCGATTTCCCGATACGCGAGACGAGTAAATCGAATGGCTGATCAGGAGTGATGAAATCTTCGGGCTCAGCGATCGTCAGCCCGTCGGCAAACTTCGGCCCCTGGACGAACATCCGCCGATGGGAACCTTCGAAGCCAAACTTGTTGTTATCCAACACGAACGCCGCCGCCGAGCCATTCAATGCATCCAGACTCAGCCGTGCCCGCACTTTGAAATCACCCGCGCCAATTCCACGATCAGCGAAGAGATAGTGCGTACCGGTCGAGACGATGCATTTTTCGCCTGGCTCCCATTTGCCGTTTACCGCCGTGGCAGCTTTCATGCGCCCCTTTGCGATAACGGCCAATTCGGCGGCGGGCGATGACATCGCACCAGAGCTCAAAACCATGAAGGCGATATACAGAATGCGAGAAATCATTCTCCGGCTCATTATATCAGCGCCGCGAGGCGATGTCTGTCAACGAGAGGTGTTCATCGGCGTCAGGGCGCATTTATACTGACCGAATGAAGTCTGTCCAAGTGATACTGCTGTTCGACGTTTGCATCGCAGCGGTTGCCGGGCGGCTCAACGGTCGGCACTGTGTGGCGACGTGCCATTGAGGAATTCTTCGAGATTGTCGTACCCGTCCTGGTCCGGGTCAGCCCGGCCATCGGCGGGTTCCCTGGGATCGAGTCCGAACTTGCGTTCCCAGACATCGGGCTGACCGTCCTCGTCGTTGTCGGGTGTGGCCGCAGCCCGAGCCAGCGGCAGCCAGCCCCGCACCTGGTCCTGCGACCCAAGCAGCCGTCCGGTTCCGTCCCGGACTCCGGCGACGATCCGCCGGTCAACGGCGTCCCGTGCAGGCAGAACGGCGCCCGCGCGATCCAAGACCCGACTGTAGCACAGCTTCGCGGACTCGGTCGGCACCGGCGGCAGCACGTGGGGATGCAGCTGTTTTTTCAGTACTCCACCAGTGTGTTTGACCAGCAGCCCGTTGTTTGCTGTTTCCTTCGGAAAACCGTGCAACGAGTTGCCGGAAATGAACAGCTCCGTGATCGCTCCCGGATTGATGCGAAATACCTCGCGTTCTCTTCCAGGACGGGTATCGGGTCCCGGACGATAATAGTTTCCAACAAGGTTGACACGCGTGAATTCTTTGAGCTGCGGATCACTGCCTCCGACATAACCAGCAGTATAGGACCAGTTGTAGACGACGTTGTTGCGAAAATCGATTCGGGGACCCGTGAATTCCGTCTGCCCCTCTTGGACAAAGGGAGCGCTGGGGCGGGGATTTCGTGATCGATTGTTAGCGTACAGGTTGTTGAGGAAACTGATCCGACCGCGGTCTGCCCCGATGATGGACCCCATCGAATGGGAGGTTAGAGCTTCGGCGATCAGACACCACTGTACCGTCACGTGATCACTGTCTCGGGTGACCGACAGACACTCGTCCGTGGACCAGGTCGCCGAACAGTGATCGAGAATAATATGTTGCGAGTCCCAGACCGTGATCGCATCCATCTCTCCCGGTTTCGATGTCTTATCGCCGGGACGGCAGCGCAGATGTCGGACGATGACATGTTTTGTATTGGCGATTTGCAGGGAAAAATTCTTCAGGCAAATTCCATCACCAGGCGCCGTATGACCGGCAATTGTCAGAAACGGCTGGGAGACGCGAACTGGTGATTCGAGGTCGATATAGCCCGATACGCGGAAGATGACGATACGCGGCCCCTGGGACTCAACCGCTGCGCGAAAGCTGCCGGTCCCCGAGTCGTGAAGATTAGTCACAAACAACACGGCGCCACCACGTCCACCACGTGAATTGGCACCGGCTCCCCTTGCATCGGGAAAGGCCTGTATGCCGTCTGAGAGCGAATCCGGGCTGGCCAGCAGCAGGCAGCTGACCACAGCCAGGAAGTGTTGAGCGGATCTCAGGACTTCACCCATGATTGCCTTTCTCGCTGGTCCGGCCTCACGTTCAAATCCGTTGATCCCACAAGCTCCGGTGTTGAAAGGAGTGGCAATTGGGTTTGCCAACCCTGGAGTTGATCGTACCACCGGCAAATAGTAATTCAAGGCGAGGGAACCGAGCTTAGCCCCCCCTGGTCGTACAAATTTCAGCCGTTCTGACCGTAGTTTCACACTGCATCAAGCAGCTCATTCCTGCGTGAAAAAAACAAATCCAGTCCGACCATGCCTTCCGGAAAAACATCGCTCGCCGACGAGGGAGTCTCCAGTTCTGACAAGACTGAAATACTGGAGGTCGAGAGAGAACTGCTGCCGGTGGGCAGACTATTATCATCGTTTCGGACAGTGCCGGTACCACGGTCGTCAGCCAGGCGGGCTCCTACTGCACTGCTGAGATCGACGTAGAACGTTTCGTCCGCCTCCGGGTCCGGGTCGCGGAACACAATGATAGAGATGGTCTGAGAGATTTCACCGGGAGCAAAGACCAGTTGACCAGAGGAAGCCTGGAAATCGCTGAGTGGATCGGCAGTGTCGCCTTCAGTCTGGTAAGTTACGGTCACTGGCTCATCGGACGCAGTGGACAGGCTGACCGTGAAATTAAACACTGTGTCTACGTGATCACTGTTTGGGAACTCAAACTGAATCGATTCCAGTTTCTCGACCTTTTCGGTATTCAGAGTTCTCCAGTCATCCTGAAGAATCCCACCCGTGTCTCCGGAATTCGGATTCCAGGACCACCATGTCCACCCCATGCCTTGTTGCTCTTCCGGCAGGTCACGTATGCCATTCAGATCGAAATCACCGTCCAGGTAGCCTATGACAGAATCCACCCACTGAACATCGGAGGCTGTTTCCAGACGACTGCCAAATTCACCGAGCAGAATCGGGGCCACATTTTCCTTGAACAGATATCCCCACGTCCGGTCCCACACAGACGGTAAGTTCTGCGGATAATCTCCGGCGTCAAACCAGGGTTGTGCATAAATGGATTCCGGATATGCATGAGGCGAATACACCAGACGATTGTCGACGTCCAGCCTCACGGGAAATTCCCCGGCAAGCTCCAGATTGCCACCCCACCAGTAGCTGGAGCCGTCCTGATAATTCTGGATGCCCTCCACAACAAGCAGCCAGTCCGGGTTAACAGCCTGAATCGCATTACCCGCCCGTTCGGCGGCCAACCGCCAGTCATTCGACAGATCACCGGTTCCCCAGCTGGCCTGTCCGTGTGGTTCGTTATGCAGATCGGCTCCAATGACTGTCGGCCGGCCGGCATAGCGTTCCGCCAGCATCACCCAGTCCGTAATCCAGCCTTCTTCACCATATTCGCCCTGATACCACAGACCATTTTCGTTGGGACCAGCCCCGGCATCGGAACGGTGGTGGTCCAGCAGAATTCGCAGGCCGGTTTCTTCGGCGTAGTCCACAATTCGGTCGATCAGTTCGAGGCCGCTGAGCCCGACAAGGTCAGGATTCAGAGAAAAATCGATTCCGGCTGGAGTACTCTCGGAATCAAAAACCTGGTTGGCGTAAGGCAGACGAATTGTGTTGAAACCTGCCATATGCATTTCATCCATCATCTCCTGCCAGTTGCGTGCCCACAGACCGTGCGGCGAGAAGGTGTCAGATTCCATGCCGAACCAACTGACACCCGCAATACGGACAACGTTACCCTGCGCATCAAGCACCTGGTTGCCCTCAGTATGCAGAAATGTCGGTTCAGAAGACTGCAGCGGGTCGCCTTCAAACGCTGTCACATCGGAAATTGACAGGCTGTGGCTGTCAGTAAACCCGTTGAAAATCTGTGAGAACTCGTACGGAGACTGCGGAACACCGCTCGACGAATTGGAAAGTCTGTCGAGGACCCCCTGATTGTCCCGCTGAATCGACCACATCGACAGCATCCGCAGGTTCTGTTGTTCCGCAAAAGTGAGAACTTCTTCAGCGTCATCGGTGTAGAATCTCTCTCCCGTGTCATTCACGCCGATCATGGGTGTGACGCCAACCATTTTCCACAGTGCCGCATCGGACCTGTCACTGCCCGCCGCATCGTACAGCGAATCCAGTTGCCCATGCAGGCTCGTAGCAGCATCTATGGCGGCCCGCCCCATGTCTGTGCCAGGCCGGCCATAGTCCATTGCCATGATGTTCACACCATCAATCTCAACTCCGGCATCGATTGCCGACTGCAACACATAGACACCGTCATGAGTCAGACCTTCCGGCAGCACCGGAAGTGTGAAAAAGACCTCCAGGTCGACACCGTTTTGGGTCGCGCGCTCCTGCAGCAGGTCAATTGCACGCGATCGCCGGTCGATCGATTCACGATCAGCCACCCAGGCACCTTCGATGTCAAAGTCAATCATCGTCAGGCCGTATGTATCAATCACGCTCTGATACGCGTCGGTCAATACTTCAACATCAGTCAGCGCCACCGCCAGTTCCGTATTCGCGGCGCCGCCAAAGGAAACGATGACATCGCCGCCCATGTCGCGGAGCGCTTCGATTTCCTCCAGACGATAGGCAGACTCAGTGGTGTAGTAGCCACCCCAGCTGGGCTGACTCGTTGTCGGATCCGCCACCACAAAACCAAGGTTGTAGTAATCCAGATCCTGATCCTGAGCCGTCTGCACCAGATCAAACGGAGGCCACCCCGTAAAATCCACGTACGGTGCAAAGAACTGGTCGGGCCAGTCACCCGTCGGCGACGGCGGTGGATCACTGGACGTATCGTCGTCGACAATCGTACCCACGCCAGAGCTGCCAGCAATTACTGCCCCGGTAGCATTCAGCAGTGAGACCAGGAAAGTCTCGTTAACTTCGTCGGTCGTATCACCATGAACCATAACTGTAACGGTCTGTGAAGTCGTCCCGGGAGCAAACGTGATAGTTCCCGAGGCTGCCTGAAAATCGCTGTCCGAAGTGGCCGTCCCGCCTGAGGTGGAGTAGTCGACCGTTACCGTTGATTCTGACGATTGGTCCAGCGTGACCGTAAAATCGGCAGCATTCAGACCCGTATCGCCCTCCGTCACAGAGATACTGTCGATGCTCAGCCGGGAACCATGCCCATTGCACGCGACCGATCCATTTAGCCGGTAGTTCTGCGGTTCCACGGTCACGTTGCCAGGGTTTGCTGTGAATCCAAAACTGCGTGTCACTCCGGGAGCCACGATACCGTTCCAGCCAGCGTCCCGAACAGTGTAATGGTCACCAATGTGACTGAGGAGTTCCGCATTCCAGATTGCAGTCAGATCGCGCCCGAAGTCAAATTCCAGCGTCCATTCCGACCAGGCCGTCTCGCCACGGTTTGTCAGTCGGATTTCACCATTGAAACCACTGCCCCAGTCGCTGGTCACGAGAAACTCGATTTCCACACAATCGTGCGGGGGGTCTGTCTGAGACTGATCATCGTTCAATATGGTTGCCTGACCGGTCAGGTCACCCGGAACAGCCCCTGTGACGTTCTGCAGGTCTACAAAAAACAGCTCATCCTGCTCAACATCTGTGTCTCCGATAATCTCCACAGGCACACTCAGTTGGGTTTCACCGGGATCAAACGTGAACTGCTGCGACGTCCCCAGATAGTCGCTGCTCCCTGTTGCCGAATCATCACGCCATACAGCGGTGCCTGTCACTGGCGCAGCGGCAGCCTCGGATAACGTGACCGTGAAGACTGCGGTCGTGTTCCCCGAGTCGCCTTCACTGACCTCGACATCATTGACGAAGATTTCCGGAGTTACCGGTTCCGACGGCCCGTCGCCCGTGGATTCGCCATTCAATCGGAAATTCTGTGGTTCGGAGACGGCCCCGTTCCGAACACCCAGGTAGCCCAGTGACACGGTCTCTCCCGGCGAAATTGTGCCGTCCCACGCCGGATGCTGTACCGCATAATGCTCCCCATCTACCGACTGCACCTCCGCGTTCCAGATCGAACTGATCGTGTGCGGATAGTCAAATTCCAGAACCCAGTCTTCATACGTGTTCGGCGTATTATTTTCAATCGTCAACTCAGCCTGATAACCGCTGTTCCATTCCGAAATTACGGCATAAGCGACCTGCACTGACAGCACGAGCCTCTGTTCGAGAGATTCCAGACCGGCGGACTTCCAGGTACCACTCCGCTTCCCTGACCAGTTGCGAATCCGTTTTTGTTGGGTCAGCTGAGAATATAACTTGCGAACTTTTCTCAACAGAATCGCGCCAATTACTGAAGCATTGCTGTTCCCAGCGGAATCCACACGATCCGCGTCAACCTGCGACGGGAGCTGAGCCCGGCTCAACCCGGATTGCAGGCACGATCTTGTACTGTCATATTCCGAACCTGAGTGCCTCTCCGAATGAATCTGCATATCTCTACGCATAACGACCATCCTTTCGTTCTCTGAAACGCAATCATCGGTCTCCCGTTTCCGGACCTCCCGGAAACGACTACACACAATTCTGTGCCTGACATTGAACAGACAGCAGTATGCGTAAGAGGATGTACTTTGACGGCCCCGTGACCAGGCCAGCCGACGGCTGATTAAGATCAGGCCCCGGTTGGACATCAGCAATCTGGAAACTCATCATCGCTGTGCAACATGGTGCAGAAACACCTGGAAGATCACGTCTTTGACGATGTTGATATCACTCTGTATTTTCATACCGGGCTGTGCCGCAGAACGACAGCCGCTATCGGTCTGCCGCAGGACTGCACAAACCATCTGTCCAATATTCTCGTGACACCGTCACAGAAGTTGCGTGAATTCTTGACAATATTCTGACGAACAGGATGACCACATACATATGCACCCAAGGCTGTCAGGTTTCATCTGCCAGGGCCCCGCAGAACTGGCATTTCTTTCTGTATACCGTTGACGTGTCCCGCCCCCGCAGAAGGTGTCAGTTCCGAGGCGCCCAGGGCTCAATGCACAGACCGAGCCCTGCCTCATCCAGCCGATCCTCATGGCTCCGATTTGTCCATTGGAATTTTGGCGACGCCGGTATCAGGAAGTATTCCTTTCCGGGTACAGCGAAACTCGCCGCGCGGGCCGTGTCCGAAATTGCGAGGTAACCGTTGGCCGGACGTTTGTGGCATGTGATGGTGGCCGCGCCGAAAGCCTTCTTCTCATATCGAGCCACGGTGCCGATGTTTCCATCGGCGATGCTTTGTTCCTTGTTGCATTCACCAACCGAGTTCAGGTGGCCCCGTTGGAGAATAACGCGCCTATGAATAATCGTGCCCTGGTATCGGGTGAGTTGCAGAAAGGGGGGAACGCTCGGCAGAGTTGTCCAGAGCCTGACATTCCATTGCCACTTTAGCGGGACTGCCTTCCAGCGGAATCAGCAAGGCAGTCCTTCACGACCAACAGCTGCCAGCGGACTGACGTCATCCGGCCGCGGTTTCCGAACCAGTATCGCGACGTCGTTGCGGGATCACAGACAGCGTGATAACAGCTAGCGACGTTGGGCGGGATCGTATCCGTGTCGACGACCGTATTGGTTCTGACCACAGCGTTGAAAAGTAAAAGGTAGTCAACCTGGATTCTGCAACGATACAGTTGCCATGCCGCTTCGATCGCGGCAGCAACGCCTCGGCGACAGCCGCTCAGAAAGACATCTGGCACAACGGGTCACGTTGGCAGGAACTCTCATCCCACTCTTTGGATGCGGAGACCAGACCTGCGAATCTGCTCCGAAATTTCAGGACGCAGATGGCATCCGAGAAAGGGCCTGTTCCATCGACTCGGGCGAAAATGAGCATTGTGTACCCTCTCGAGCGGGTCGGGGATGTTGTCTAAGTGATTACCGGCGTTGTGCTCATAAGCTGTTCTGGGGCACATTTCAGCGAGGTCGCGCGAAAAATGGAAAGTCAACCCAATTCCGTCCAGACCGTGCGGCAAGTGGGCGATCGTAGTCGCCACCGCGGTGTAGAATGTGTGCAGCAATGGCAGGAACGGTGACGTAAACGACGTTTGGTCGTCTACTTTTCCCAAGGCCTCCAAAGATCACGCCAGGATCTCTCGGATCGGTTGCCCATACTCCATCTCCAGGCGTTTGCGTCCGGGCACCGCGAGCCGACGCGGGTCCAGGCCGAGTTGATGCATCAGAGTCGCATGGATGTCCGTGACGCAGCGTCTGTCTTACACGGCGTGAAATCCCCAGTTCGTCAGTCCTGCCATGGACATGAATGGCTTTGATTCCACTTTCTGCCATCAGGACCCTGCGGGCCGGGCGTTCTGCCAAACTCCGTCGCCCACACCACCAGAGTCTCGTCTAAGAATCCGCGTTGCCTGAGATCTTTTGACATTCCCGCGATCAGTTGATCCGTGGCGCGGTTCATTTTCAGACCTGCTGTTTTCAGTAGCCTGAGACCACTTCCCCGCCCCGCGCCGTAATCAGCTCGGCATAGACAGAGTAGGCTATGCTCTCCGAAAGAAACTGAACGTGGCCGTCAGCGAACGTGGCCAGCATTCCACCCTCGTGAAAACTGTACGCTTCGTTGTTGTTTGTGCAGTTGATGGCACAGGGGCCCGGACAGTTCAATCCGTCTTTCGTAAATCCATGCAACGGCAGCGCATTTCTGGGTGAGGCCCATGCGGCTCCCATGACAAGGCCGGTGGTGACGTTGAAATTCGGACACCCGTTGATTGCGAGATCCGGACCTCTATGCCCGGCGGTCCAGTGCTGTGGCCGGCCCACGTCTTCCACGAGGAGCAGTGTGTTGGATGTTCCGTCGGTGATCGTCATCAGGTGGCGGGTCCTGCGGCTGATCGCTCCCGTCCGGTCAAAGCCCTGCCGCTGATACCATGGATTGGGAGCGATTCCACTGGTCGGACCATAATCCGTGGTGGATGCAAATTTGTTGCTTCCAAGGTCGTATCGGAAAGCCGCATCGGAAGGTGATGAGGGGCAGTGCAGAACGCTGAGAATCGCTGAAGTGGCGCTCTGATTGTCGACATGGTCCCATGGGATGTTGAAGTCGTACGTGTTGTAGACAGTCGACTGATCCAGATGAGGAAGCAGCAGAGCCATCCAGCTGTGTTGGCTCTGAATCTTCTGTGGCACCACAACGCCGAAGGCGTCGTGGTAATTGTGGACGGCCAGCGAAAGCTGCTTGAGGTTGTTGCGGCACCACATGCGTCGTGCGGCTTCCCGCGCCTGCTGGACGGCCGGCAGCAGCAATGCAATCAGAATGGCGATGATCGCGATGACCACCAGCAGCTCAATCAGTGTGAATCCGTGGTGTTTCCGAACAGGGACTGAGTTGTGAGGGAAAGTGCCCGAGCCAAGAACCTTCATACCACACCTCCACTCAGAATAGAGTCAGAAGACAGCACGACAAGGTGGCCAGCCTGCTGCATCCGGTACGCCCCCCGGGACCGCAACTGACCGCCCCAAAAACACATCGCTACAACTGCACGAATGTCCCGGAGCCAATATGCAGCGTAACCTCGAAGGCGGGACACGTACAGAACGTCTTGTTCAGAATTCGGGATGTTCAAGTGTTTGGCACATTTAACGGTTCTGACCATTCCTCAGCGTGCTTTGCGTCTTTTTTCCGTGGTCAAACCTCCCGGATGACTGGATCGACCTTCATGTTTCACTCACGATTCTCTGCCTTCGAGCTCATCGCATATGCGTGAGACATCACGATCAGGCGATGAATATGCTTCATGCTCCAATCGTTCGTTATGAACTCAACCGCCAGTTCTTCCAGTAAATCCTGCTGCAGGGGCGGCTCAGTGCGAAGTCAGACACATTTTCCACTAAGGGGAACCAAAGTCGCGCATCCAGACGTGATTCACGGCAACGCGAGCGGTCAGTGGGTTCGTGCGGTCCACAGCCCATTTCGCAAAAGCCAATCTCCGCCCGGATCTGGTACTCGGACATTCCTTTCCCAGGGAAGGGGATTTTTTTCGCACCGCCTCGGGCTTGAACCAATGCCGACTTGTTCTTTTCAGCTGTGACCGAGCTTTGTCGACAATCCGTTCAGTGAGTCGCTTCGTTTTCAGCTTCCAGCATTCCGTACTACAAACGATCCACCGCGTGCCGAAGCCGGATCATCAGCCGCTGGTCGATCTGTTGGCTGATGAGTTGAAACAACTTTGTTTTCTTGTTCGCCATCGCCTCGAGACAACTCTTGTGTCAAAAATGTCCCAGGAACCAACTTTTTCACATTGCACGTGGAGAGCACTTTGACATCGATCTCCTCCTCTGCACTTTCTCATCTTGGCGAGACTGTTGGAACCTGAGCCGATGACGTTTGTCACATGGTATTCACCACGAACTTTTCGCCAAACCCGCGAGGCATACGACGGCGGCTCCCATTGATGCGAACACCTGCCCCGGTAATCGTGCCCGTTTCTAACCCGGACCCGGCGTGAAGTTCATTGCTGACAACACGGCTTCCGGCGCTGGTGGAAGTTAATCCAGTGAACCGTCATGGACGAACCACATTGTAATGATGTCACAGCCCAACGCGCAGGCGATTTGACCTAGCCACGCAGGTTAAATGGGGAAGTTGTTTTTGAATCATCCGCACGCGCACAGGCGAATCAACGTCGACCGCCCCGCCTGTGTCGCCGATCCAGTGGTTGCTGCCCGCGTCCCGTATCTCTACCTTGCGACCTCTTCGCGATTGCCGCCGTCCGACATGAGTTGCTGGCGGTTGGTGGTGCAATCTATACTGGACGCTGAACTACAGGAGGCGTATTCCCATGCACAGACTCACGCGTTATTCCACTGTTACACTATCTGGGCTATTGTCGTTCGCCAGCATCGCGGCAGCTGAGAATTGGCCCACCTGGCGACATGACGCCGGCCGCACGAATATCACAGCCGAGAAGATTCCCGCGCCGCTACATCTGCAATGGACGCGGCAACTTCCACCGGTTACACCCGCTTTCCGCAAGTCCCGGCTTCAATTTGACCAGGGTTACGAGCCGATCGTTATGGGCGACACCGTATACGTGTCGCTGCCGCATATCGATGCGGTTATCGCCTATGCGGTCGAGACCGGGAAAGAGAAGTGGCGCTTCTATACAGCCGGTCCCGTGCGTCTGGCACCGGTTGCGTGGCGCAACAAGCTCTACTTCGGATCGGACGATGGACATCTGTACTGCTTGAACGCGTCCGACGGTGCGCTGCAATGGAAGTTTCGCGCCGTCCCTTCAGCTCGGAAACTCCTGGGCAATGGCCGGTTGATTTCTGTCTGGCCGATTCGCGGTGGACCGGTGCTGGCCGACGAAACCGTATATTTTGCTGCCGGAGTTTGGCCGCTGGAAGGTGTTTTTGTCTACGCGCTCGACGCCCAGTCGGGCCAGGTCGAATGGCTCAACGATCGCTGCGGAACGCTGTATGGCAAGCAACCGCATGCGGGTGCCGAAGCGTTGGGGGGGCTTTCCCCGCAAGGATACCTGTTGATCAATGGAGATGAATTGCTCGTCCCCTGTGGTGCGGCGCGACCGGCCACTTTCAATCGCCATAGCGGCGAACTGCTCGATTTCACACTCCCGACCGAAGGGACCGTTCCCGGCGGCTGGTTCGTGCGGATGGACCCTCAACTTGCCCGCGATATTCGTCGCGGCAAGATTGAGTTCGACAGTGTCGTCAATCGCGATCAGCATGAAGGTGGACTGCGCACGGGCAAAGGAGTCGCCGGATCGCGGACACAGGTTATGCTCGGCGGCAGTCTGTTGAAATATGCCAGTGGAGTGAACGGGGTCGACGGCGACATTCATAGCGTCGTCGCCGCCAACGGTCGGCTGTTCGTCACGACGCGCGACGGAACGATTTATTGTTTTGGCGATACCGAGGTTTCACCGACCTTTCACCTTACACAACCTGCCTTGAAGCCGCACGTCGACGAGGCGCTGGCGTCAACCATCGCTCACCTGCGCACGCTAACCTCCGTCCGCGACGGCTACGCGCTTGTGCTTGGCACGCGCGATGGCCGGTTGGCCGAGCAACTGGCTGCCACGACGAATTTCCACGTCATTGCGTTAGCCCCCATTGAATCCGATGCCGAATCATTACGGCGACGTATCCTTGACCCCGCAGCGCCGGCCGGCCGACTGTCGATCGTGGCGGGTGAGCTCGAGGAAGTCGCGTTTCCTCAGTATCTGGCGGATCTGATTGTGGCAGAGGATTGGGGCGCGACCCGGCTTAAAACGGGCGCGGACTTCTTGCTGACGCTGTATGAACGACTTAAGCCGTACGGAGGCGTCGCCTGCCTCGCCGTAGAACCGACGCGCGACGAGGAAATTCACGCGTGGCTCCGCGCCGCCGGGCATAGCGAAGCCCGGATTGAACGCCGTGGCGACCTCCTGCTCATCCGCCGAGCGGGCGCGTTGCCAGGTGCGGTCGATTATACAAAAGACTGGAGCGCGCCCGACGCCCGTGTCCGGGCTCCTTTGGGAATCTTGTGGTTCGACGATTCCCTGACGCACTTCAAGCGCGCCCCGCAACCGAGCATTGTGGGCGGTGTCATGATTTCGCAGGACAAAGACTGGCAAGGCAAAGTCGAGCGGATGGGGCCCGTCAACCATCTGCATCGAGACGGGACCGGGCGGTTCCGCCTGCTTAATGAAACCTTCATGGACGTCTATACCGGTCGCGTCCTGTCGCGCGACGAAGCCGAGTCGCGGTTAGAACGAGCACCCAAAACGCGCGGCGCCGACTTTCGCCCTCCGTATCAATATCGTCCGCCATATGTCGAAGCACACCTGCAGGAACTGCAGTCCAGGGGAGAGAAACCGAAGTCCTATCCTTTCCTGAGGCAGGCAGACAAGGGCCAGATGACCAATCCGCTGACTGGTGTCGTCGAGCCGCGATGCTATGTCAAAAGTTATGGCTGCGACGGCGGTGTCGACTACGGCCACTTAATCACGATGCGTTCGGCGTGTCCCGCCTTCTACGACAAAAGAATTGAAAGCGGCACCATTAGTATTGCCGGCCCACGCTCCGGTTGCACAAATAGCGTCATCCCGGCCAACGGTGTCTTGAACATGCCGTATTTCTACGAGGGCTGTACTTGCAGCTACCCCTTGCCAACCGGCGCCGCGCTGATCAGTATGCCGCAGACATTCGAACAATGGACCGCCTGGGGCCAGAACGCTGCCGGTCCGATCGTGCGGATTGGCGTCAACCTGGGTGCGCCTGGCGACCGGATGACCCATGGCGGAACCTTGTTTCTCGACTACCCCAGCGTCGGCGGCCCTTCGCCCGAAATAAAAATCCAAACGCAACCGGCGACTCTCGACTACTTTTATCACCATTCGTTGTTCACCCATGCGGGGCAAGGTTGGCCCTGGGTCTGTGCCTCTGGCGCACAAGGCATAAAATCTTTGCGTCTGACGGAGCTGAAGTCCGGTAGCTATACCGTGCGGTTCTACTTTGTCGAACCACGACACACCGCAGCAGGGGCCCGCGTATTCGATGTCGCTCTGCAGGGGACACCTGTGCTAACGAACTTCGATATCTTCGTCGCGGCCCAGGGCAGGATGAAGTGCCTGGTCAAAGAATTCACCGATGTCCAACTCGATGGCGAATGCACGCTATCCTTCACCGCGCACAAAGGCCGGAGCCTGCTCAGCGGCATCGAACTCGTATCGACGGGGCTACCGCTCGACCCGCTGCCGGACAGGGTGTCAGATCGTCAGATTCGGTTTCCAGACGACTAGCCGATTTCGTTCGCGATCATCTGGCGTTTTTCACTTTACTCGCCAATGAGGTGCAGAAGACAACGAACCGCCGCTGCGACCCCGCTTTCTTTGACGTACGACGGACTGCGATCCGGTCGATATTGCTCACCGTTCCTACAGTCGCTGCCGGACGAGATACCGGTGCTGACCACCTCAATTTCTGGGCGCACGTTCTCGCCGGGTGTCGCGCCCGCTGTTAACCGGTTCAAAAACTGAATCAACGACTCCGTCACGTTTTGTCAGAAAATACACTGAGCAATTCCGAACGGGGCAGATATAAGGCCTTCAATCTCTATACTCTGCCTTTGCTTGCGGTGGTTTTCGTCGAATCGGCGGACCTCCGGCTAAATCGGTCTCAAGACTCCCGCCACTCGTCTCCACAACCTCATGGAAATCGTCAAGAACTCCTCCGGCGACCTGCTGGAAATGCAACTCAGCGGTTCCTTTGACAACGAATCCTCCGTGCACTTTCGAGAGTCGATCGAAGAGAGCGCTCGTGCGGGATGGCACCGAATTCTCGTCGATCTCGGCAATGTTGATTACATCAGCTCTGCCGGATTAGGTGCCCTTGTCGCGGCCAGGAAAAACATCTTGACATTGAATGGCCAGTTTGGCGTCCACAACCCAAGCGCATTCGTTGCCAAGGTGTTGATGCTGACCAAACTGCACGACATGCTAATTGTCGCCCCGTCGGATTTTCACGAATTTGAGACGCAGGCCACTACTACGCTCGATGTGAGTTCACAACGGTCTGCCCGAGTGGGTTCGGTGGAAATGGAAATCTTTTCAGTGCCGAGCACAGAACCCATGAAGTGCTCCATTTTCGGTGACGCCAAAGCACTTCAGAATTCCTCCACGTCGAAATCAACCAGTCACGGTGTATCGTTTGGTTATGATTCTTATGGCCTCGGACTCGGTGCACTCGCTTCACAGTCAGCATCGGGTGAAAACCAATACGGAGAACTCGTTGCCGTTTCCGGTACGGTTTCTCAGTCCGCTCCAACTTCCAGCCAGTTACCCGATTATTCGATTGTCCGAGGTGAATTTACACCGACAGCGCACTTTCTCTACGGGGCAAAAATGGAAGGCCATTTCTCGTCCCTGATCCGGTTCAATCATTCGGATCCTGAAGCACGCATTACCGTTTCAGAACTTGTGCAGTGCTGCATGCAAGAGCAAGGAATCCGGACGGCAGCGTGTGTGATTCTGGCTGATTGTGCGGGACTTCTCGGAGCCCAGATGAAGCATTGGAACATAGCAGATTCGGGAGAGTCTGCTTTTTCCGTACCGCGGATTCGTGATTGGCTTTCGTATTGCCCAGAACATTTTCATCAACATAAACTGGCGTTGATCGTCGGTGTCGCAACATTGGACCACGCTACCATGCCGTCGGCGTTACAGTCTTTTCTGCGGCCTCTTTCAGGCAACAGTCAACAGACGGGACATTTTCACGCCGCCGTATTTCCTTATCGCGCCCTCAAGAAGCGCACTATCGACTTGCAATCGTTTGTGCATGATCTTTTTGAAGAGTCTGAAATTCAAGAAGTCCTGCATTTGCTTCGTGATGTCCGACCAACAACGGGTGAAACGGAGTCCGAGTTGCAGAGCGGTGCTTGTTGGATCGAACCGATTGATCCTTCAAGGATTACGGAGGTGTCAGCATGACGCTAGCGATTGGTTCGCTCACCATTGGCCTGATTCTATCGCTGCTTGCGTTTGGAATCCTGATGTCGTTTCGGGTGGTTGCCTTCGAAGATCTCACCGTTGATGGATCCCTCGCGCTCGGCGGAGCCACGACGGCGACTCTGATTGTGACGGGCTGGCATCCGATAGCGGCAACTTTGTCTGGAGCCCTCGCCGGAGGCCTTGCCGGTTCCGTGACGGCCATTCTGAACACCAAATTCGATATCAATCGGTTGCTCTCGGGGATCCTGGTCATGACTGCCCTGTATTCCATCAATCTTCGGATTCTGGGCAAGAGCAACATTCCATTGCGATCCGACTTGACCATCATGAAATACTCAAATTGGTTGGCCACCCAACTTTCCGGCCAGGATAGCTTTATGTCGCTCGGCCTTTGGCAGGCGCCGGCAACGGACGTCACCGCAATGATCATGATGCTGGTGATTGCGCTCACTGCAGGTGGAATTCTGGCGATCTTTTTCCGTACTAACTGCGGGCTGGCGATGCAGGCAGTCGGAGACAACAACCGAATGACACGAGCTTTAGGAGTCGACGTCAAACGCATGACGATCCTTGCTCTGTTCGTAGGCAATGCCATGATTGCGACGGCGGGGTCTCTGCTGGCGCAGTATCAGGGCTTCGCCGACATTCAAATGGGGATCGGTATGCTGGTCTGGGGGGTGGCAAGTGTGATTCTTGGCGAGTCCTTGGTCGGAACAAAAAAAATCGGATTCCTGATTGCAGGCGCCTTGATGGGATCGGTTCTGTTTCGACTCTTAGTAGCAATTGCACTGCGATGGGGACTTAATCCGAACGACCTCAAGCTGATCACAGCCTTGTTTGTGTTTGCGGCTCTGGTCCTGCCGAAGATTCTGTCTGGCGGATCCTCACTGGTCAGGGGGAGAAACCGTGCTTGAGTTAAAGGGCATCTTCAAGACTTTTTTCCCAAACACCCCGAACGAAGTGCGAGCTTTGCGGGGCGTCGATCTCCGCATTACACCGGGTTCCTGGGTCAACATTATTGGAACGAACGGGTCCGGGAAGTCCACCTTACTTAACGCAACCGCTGGTACGTTTCCTCTCGATCAAGGTGAGATCATTCTTGATGGAAATCGAATCACCCGCTGGCCGGAACACCGTCGAGCCAAACTGATCGGAAGGGTCTTTCAAGATCCTTTTAGCGGAACGGCGCCTTCCATGACGATCGCCGAAAACCTTGCTCTCGCTGCACGAAGGGGGCAGGCGCGAGGTCTCGGATTCGCTTTGCGCACAGGATGGCGAAATGATCTGCGTGACCGCGTCGCCGCGATGGGGCTGGGCCTCGAAGACAAAATCGAAAAACCAATGGATACGCTCTCAGGAGGTCAGCGACAATCCATCACCTTATTAATGGCCGGGCTTGTCAGGCCGTCTTTGCTGCTGCTCGATGAACATACGGCAGCACTCGACCCGAAAAGTGCGGACAAGATCATTGAATTGACCGGAAAGTTCATTGCCGAGAACCAACTCACCACCATCATGGTGACTCATTCGATGCAACAAGCCGCCAACTTCGGCGATCGTATCATCATGATGCACCAAGGGTCGATTTGCCACGACATCTCCGGGCTGCAGAAATCACGCGTTCGTGCGTCGGACTTGATCGCAAAGTTTGACGAAGTCCGTCGTTCCGATCAATTAGACGAATCAGTTGCGGACATGCTACGGTCGAACTACGTTTGAGCTCTTTCAATTCGCGAAGAATAAACATGACCGCAATCCAACTTTCCAGTGGGAAAAAATGACATGTCCGGTTTGTTGACGGTCTTTCGCCGATTGGCAATCGGCATGGTACTGATTTGCGTCTCGATTGGGATTCTGCTCTGGTCCGATCCCAAACGCAGCGGCTCGTCTCGCCCGTCCAACGCTGCGCGCAAGATCGCGGTGGTTAGTTTTGCAACAGTTCCTGTACTCGAAGAAGGGGTAAACGGATTACTCGCCGGTTTAGCGCAGGCAGGGTTTCGTGACGGTGAGGGATATGAGATCAAGGTCTTCAACGCGGAGGGAGAATTAGCAACCGCCTCACTGATTGCCAGGGAGATAGTCGGTGATGACTACGAACTGGTCACCACCATCTCTACGCCCACGTTGCAGGCCGTTGCAGTCGCTAACACCCATACCAAATTGCCTCACGTGTTTACTCTGACGACGGATCCTTGGGGTGCCGGGATTGGTGTCAGTCGCGACGACCCGCTTGATCATCCTTCCTATATGACCGGCTATGGTTCGCTTCAGCCGGTCGAATCACTTTTCAACATGGCATTGATGGTCAATCCACACCTGAAAACCGTTGGGGTAGTTTGGAATCCCGCCGAATCGAATTCGGAATCCTCCACCCTTGCGGCCCGCGCCGCCTGCAAGAAACTAAAGATTGAGTTGATTGAAGCAACCGTCGATACGTCGTCCGGTGTGGTCGATGCGGTCAACTCACTAATCAGTCGAGAGGTCGAGGCAATCTGGTCAGGAGGCGATTCAACAGTTTCATCTGCCCGAGAAGCGATGGTGGCGGCGGCAACCAAGGCGAGCATCCCCATCTTTACCAACATGCCGCAGGATGTTGAGCAAGGTGCACTCTTTTGCGTAGGTGCTGACTACTACGAAGTTGCCTATGCAGGCGGGCTTCTGGCGGCCCGCGTTCTGAATGGAGAATCCACGGCAGACATTCCGATCGAGAATATGGTCCCCGAACAAATGGCCATTAATCTGAAAATGCTTCCCAACTTTTTCCCTGTATGGAAGTTCAAGCGGGAATGGGAACAAACCGCGAATGTCGTTATTCAACCAGATGGAACGGTGCGAAGAAACGAAACCACTAAAACAGAATTATCGACAGCCGCCACCTCTCATCAGCCGTAGGATCAAAACACGAAACCGACGACAAAGCTTTTTGACAAGCCGGAGTTAGCAGTTGAGTCTGGTCGCGAATTCAGTCGATCTGTGATCGGAAAGAGCGACTGCAAACTGTGGAAATGGCATCTGTCCACGTCGGGCGATTACCGCCATCGCAAGGATTTTAACATTGGCTCCGGTGCGGGCAATCTCAGGCCGCTCGACCTATGAATCGGCTTCCCAAAACCAGCTGCAGCAAGCTCTCTGAGAATCATTTGATGACGACGGAAATCGGCGCACCCGGCGGGCTGTTAACTGCTTTTCCAGAGCTTGAAGGTAGTCCTTTCCGAAGCGGCGCAACACGTACTTCGAACAACGGAGCCTGCGACACGAGATGATCACACTCTATATTCGGCCTCGGGACAGATGTCGGATGCGCTGAGGCCGTTTTCAGTGCCTTTCAAAGTGGTGCCGGCTGTCCGGTCGCGAGTTCCACTGTTCTGTAGAATTGATTGAACGAATCAGGCGGGTAGGCGGCTGAAGGAAGCGGAGGTTACGAAACATATGGGAATCAAGCATGTCATAACTGCCGGAAGATCATCAGTTTTCGCAGCCAACAGGTGAAATCAAGTGGCTGAGATGCGAGAGTCCGGCATGCCGCAAGTCATGCGATCAGCGGCACTTCGAATTCGGCGGAATTCCTTTAACCTACGGGTTCGTTCTGGTTCTGTGGGACATGCCGTGGGCGGCGTAACAAGTCATTCGCTGGGTCAAGGCCGGCGGCTTATCTTATAGTCACAAGGAACTGATCGGGGTCTGTAGATCCTGGCAAGAATTTGCTTGTGGAATGCCGCGCGGGTTTCCTGTCACGGCAACAGACAAAAACGGCGTGCCAGATACATGCACCGGAACGCAGGCGGTGCTGAATCCATGAGATAAACGTTGCTGGTCTGCGTCCGGCAATGTCAGGCGGTCTGTTGACTGGAGCTACACATTATGAAAATGATCGAAACAAGAAGATGTGCTTTGGGCATTTTTGTGCTTCTTTGCATGCTGACACTTTTGCCCTGCTACGCCGGCGACGAGGCGGACAAACAACAGCAACTGGGGAAGTGGGTCATGACGTACTATCAGCACCCTGCTCCGGAGCAATTTGTCGAGAAGGTTAAAGAAATGGCAGCGGCCGGGTTGCTGCACAATTCAAAACCAAACGCAAGACCGGATGCAAATGTGATGTTTCTGGGAAAGATCATGGCAGCAAACGCCGACCAGATTTCAGACTGGATGGATGCTCTTACGTCACTGCCAGCCGCCGATACCACCGCTCTTAAACGAGCTGTGTGGTATTCCGGGACGGCAGAAGGCGGGGCCTGGCTCAGGGCAAATGGCGAGGCCGACCTGGCCAATGGTCCGGAACCGATGATGCTTTCCGCTCGCCCGGCCATGAAATGGCAGCCTCACCATCTGGATCAGTTGTGGGAATGGTTTTTTGCCACCGGAGAAGAGAAACCTGTAGCCAAAATCATCTCTCTGTTCAGTCTTGCCCATGAGCTTCCAGTTGACAATTCTCTGAAGCTACTTTCACCTCCCAGGAAGTCAGACAACAAGACACAGTATCAAATTCAACTCTACAATTACCGTTTGCTAAGGCCGGCAATGTGGTCAACCACATCACTTGCCATGCAGCACGACCGCGTCCTGGAAATCCTGAAGCATGCCCGGGAAAAGCATGAACACGCCAGAATAAAAGCATGGCTTGGCCAAATCATCAAAATCGCAGAAACAGAGCGTGCCAAACAAAGTAAGAACCAGGCAAAGAGCGGCGGCGATAGTACTAATACTGATCGTTGAACCGGAGCTGTTGGGTTTCCGGCATCACAAGCGCTCTACTGTTGAAGATGCCTTCAGTCGTGCCGGCGAGCTGCTCATCCGCCGTGCTGACCATCACAACATTCAGGATTCATGGGCGCGAGGACTCGCCGTTTGAGCTGTGAGCCGGCATCCGTAGGTTGTGATGCCTCAATTGTGGATCGACAGCATTGTCAATTGAAACTTCCGGAGCTGGGATACGCGCGACTTGTTACGAAGAAATTTGTGTGCGGGGACATCGATCGCGATTTCGGTCAACCATTGATCAGCAATAATCCGGGGGCATTGATCGCGCGGGCCTGCCGGCTCATGCCCCGGCGAGATGTTTCCTGTGGGGTCCCTCAGTTAATTGGAGATCCGACGGGAGCATCGAACTAAAGTTTCTTTTGTCGGTTCCACATCTTCGGCACTGGTTAAGTCTTTGCGATCCAGAACATCTGGAAACCGTCATGAGCTATGACGTTGAACTGACCAAAGGAATAACCGAACAATATCCGGGGCACAGGTACGCAGTGGATCTTTGGGAGTTTACAGCGATTGCCGATGACGCGGCGGAGTGCCTCAGCAATTATGAAGGTGATGATCTGGTGCTCTTTAATGTGGAAAGCCTGTCCGGTGCAGCCGCGGAGAGCTTGAGCAAATACAAAGGGCAGTTGGAATGTCAAAACCGGTACGGTCACGTGGATCTCCAGACAAATCCGGTCGACGCTAAACAACGATGACGCGGTTGAAGAGGCTGAGGAACCCAAGGCGACGTTCAAAATGACGGTCAAAGGCATCGGCGAAGTTCAGCTGTGATCAGCACACCGAATCCCTCACTTTTCTCTGACAAAGCAGCGGCACGTGTTGGTGAGTCCTATGTCGAGAAAGAGCCCGCAATCGCCAGATTGTCAGGCAACTGTAAGATCTTCTTCGCAAGCCGCAGCGAAGTATGCCTGGCATCCGAATTCGGCGGAATCGATGCTGGTCCACGGATTGATAAAATCAGTTGCTAAGCCCGTTTGATCTTCAGTTCAATCACGACTTACCAAAACAATCCGAAACGCAGCGATACTCCGGAATACTTCTGACTCGACACCGCGACTGGCGAAATCACCAGAGGCCGGGGGCTGACAACCTTGAAGGAAGCACTTAAATCAAAAGGTATCGATGAAACCACTCTCCGTACTCATCCTGATTCCCGTTCTCAGTGCTGCGGCCCGTGCTCAGGACTTTCAGTCACTCTTCAATGGGAAAGACCTCTCCGGCTGGGCCGGGAAAGACGGAGTTCTGGTCCGGCAAAGACGGCGCCATTTTCGGTGAAACGACAAAGGAGAATCCGACCAAAGGCAACACGTTCCTGGTCTGGCAGGGCGGCGAGGTCGGCGACTTCGTGTTTCAGACGAAGGTCCGCTTTTCAGGCAACAATTCCGGCGTTCAATACCACAGCGAACTGGTCGGCAAGCCTGAAGACGTTGTCGCCAAAGCTTATCAGGCGGATTTGCATCCCAAGCCTAAATTCATCGGGATGCTCTACGCTGAAAAGTGGCGCGGGATCGTTTCCAGCGTGTCGTCGTCGGCGCGGACGGAAAACCCCGGGTAGTCGGCGAAGTTGGCGACAAGAATCAGAAGTTTGTCGATACCGAATGGAACGAGCTGACCATCATCGCGGTCGGCAACCGACAGATTCATCAGGTTAACGGCGTCACCACGATCGGTCTGACGGACGATCACTCCGAGGTCCGGCGGAAAGGCATTCTCGCACTACCGCTCCACGCCGGAGCACCGATGACGGTCGAATTCAAAGACATCGCCCTGCGCCATCTCAAGGGCAAAGATGCAAAGACTGCGATCGACGCAGTTACTGAGAAGGTCGGAAACAAGGCTACTCCGGTAAACTGAATTATAGTTGCCAGGGGATTCCGCGCGGAACTGTTTGATTCGATGGCCCGGAAAACCTGGTAAAGCAAAGCCAAACGAACCAAGCCGTAGAGATTAACCACAGAGGACAAACCCGATGACAAGCGAAATCTTACCTTGAAGAAACCAGAACTGATGAAGCAACTAAGTACACTTCTGGATGAGTGGTATGTTCCAAATCGACGTCAGGCCGGCAAGTTTGTGTCCGCTGCTCCAAAACCCAAAAACCAATGAAGCTCGCAATGATTTACGAACAACTGAAAATGCTTCCCGTCCTCGTGTTGCTCACAGCGACCATTGCTTCAGCCGCAGAGCCCGATCGCGCGGACGTCGTTGTCATCGGCGGTACGCCTGCCGGAGTCGCCTCGGCCATCGCTGCTGCCCGTGCCGATAAAACGGTGATTATCATCGAGCAGGCACCTGGCCTCGGAGGAGTGCTTTCTTCGGGCGTGCTGAGACTGGATGACAAATACGTGGAATCGAACAGTGGAGTGATGGAGGAATTCC
>JAQWOH010000065.1 GCA_029245955.1 Fuerstiella sp.
ACAGCAGATGCCACCACAGCAGATGCCACCACAGCAGATGCCACCACAGCAGATGCCACCACAGCAGATGCCACCACAGCAGATGCCACCACAGACAACCGGGCAGACGGTCAGTGCACCGCCTCCCGCTGGTCAGATTGCCGCCAATAATTCCGAAGAGGTCACAACCGAAGACCTGATGGATTTAATGTCAGAACTCAGAATCGAGTAACGCCACGCAAGCTCCGTCAGACAATGCGTCGCAGAGGCCCCGGCTCTCGGTGTTTCCAGTTTCCGACAAATGGCGGCTGGGACCTGGCACCTTGCGGTGACTTATTTCTGGCCGGACAGTTCACAGTTCGAGTCGTATTCAGCAATAGTACTCATTATGGCCAACCAACATCAGCTTCCTTTCGAAAAACCAATTTACGAACTCGAAGCACAGCTTTCCAAACTGGAAGCGGAACCGGATCCGACGCCTGTGGTGCAGGAAAGCATTCGCCGAATGCGCGTCGAGCTGACCCAGATGACTCGAGAGCGATACGAGAACCTCGACCCTTGGGATACGGTCCAGGTGTCGCGGCATCCGGAGCGACCTCAGACCTCCGACTATATTGAACTGGTTTTTGATGAATTCGTTGAACTTCACGGCGACAAGTCGTTTGGTGATGATCGGGCCATCGTGACTGGTTTCGCAAAGCTCGACGGGCACAAAGTGATGCTTGTGGGCCACCAGAAGGGCCGCACACTGAAAGAACGTAACGAGTGTTTATTTGGCTGCGCTCATCCCGAAGGTTACCGCAAGGCCATGTCTAAAATGGAAATGGCATCGCGTTTCGGTATTCCGATTATCTGTCTGATCGACACTCCGGGTGCATATCCGGGCGTCGGAGCCGAAGAACGAGGACAGGCCTACAACATCGCAGTTAATCTTCGCGACATGTCTACCCTCGAGGTACCGATCGTATGTGTCGTCATCGGCGAAGGCGGCTCGGGGGGAGCTCTGGGCATTGGAATCGGAGACCACATTGCAGTTCTGCAGCATGCGTATTATTCCGTGATCAGCCCGGAAGGTTGTGCGGGCATTTTGTGGAAGCACAATAAACATGCGGATAAGGCTGCGCGAGCATTGCGATTTACCAGCAAGGACCTGGTGGAACTGGGCGTTGTTGACGAAGTCGTCTCAGAACCGCTTGGAGGTGCCCATCGCAATCACCGCCAGATGGCAATGACCCTAAAGGCCACACTGGCCGAGGCGCTGCAATCGCTGGACGGCCTGCCTAAAGAAGAGCTGCTTGATCGCCGCTATGAACGGTTTCGAAAAATCGGCGTATTTGAGGAAGAGGCGGTCGTGTAGGCCAGATGGGGGCCGAATGCTGCCAAACTGTGGTGTGTTGTAAATGTGAGGCATCGATTTTTATCTCGATGACAGAGCGGTGTCTCACGGGGCAGTCCTCTGGCGCGAGTCGATTGTAGCAACGTACCGTCGCCTGGAATATTCGAGACGGCCCCCGCATCAGCCCCCTCTGTAATGTGCGCAGGGCTGGTTTTTGAACCATCCCCAACGTCCGATAATGTCCGTTATGTTAAGTTAATCTCCAAAAGCAGCGGTTCTTATAGACTCCTCGAACACCCTGCCTGAAGCCACGATCATTCCCAGACGTCACCTCAACGACTGGTTCAGACGTTGCTGCAGGTCAAAGCTCAGGCTGTTCCATGACACGCGAGCTTTCTCCAACTGACGAACAATGCGCTCATCCAGGCGTGTTGAAACGGTGGTCTGCGGATCCGGATCGTTTGCTTCCATCCGCAAATCAGCAGACCAGTCTTCGACCACAGCCTGCTGCACGTCAGGAGGTATCCCCACGAAATGCTCCCTGGTTCGCTGCGTGATGGTCTGGCGATCCTGATAGATATCGCCAATTTCATTCAGAAGGTCTGAAAAACTCCGCCGGCCCGCCCTGCTCCCCCGGAGGGGTCCGGTCCCTGCGGCAACCCGACTCAGAAAGTCGGAAAGCACATCCGGCATTTCAACAGGAAGCGATCGACTGACATCATACGCCAAGCCTTGTTTCTGAGGGACTGTGGCAGAATTCCAGTATTGCTGTAACTGCGGGGCAAATTGTTGTCTCAGCCGCTGAGGTAATCGTCTCAGCATTTCATCCAAAGAAAGCCCATTGCCGGTGTCGGACGGATTCGGACTGTCCGAAGAATCAACTTCCGTGGCATCTCCCAGTCCGTCAAACAGATCAGGCAGCCGGAACTCATCTCCCAACTGCCGATGTTCAGTGTCGAACGCCGAGTCAGAATGGCCGTCTCCCCACAGTTCGGGCAAGGAGGTCTCATGACCCAGATTTTCGTGCAGAGGCTTCAATTCACTTTTGTACTTCTCAAGATATTCATGAAAGTACTCGGGCGTCAACGGTTCGATGTGATCCAGAATATAGCACGCAGCCTCGCCGCTCCTGGACGCCAGTACCGTCGACTTCAGAGAATCGGAAAGCGTTACAGAAAAAAATGTGCCCACCAAGCAGATCACTGCGCCTTTCACAAAGCCAAACACCCCGCCCAGATGACGATCAAAATCCTTGAAATTTGCCTTTTCGAGCCAACTGTTCAGAATGCGGGCAAGCATGAACGAGCCCAGCGAAAAGCCGAGATACAGAATGAACATCGAAATCCAGTGCCTCAGCGGCTGCTCGACATCGATCATCGGTTCGATCGACGGAGCCAGCTTGTCCGCAAACTTGAAGCACAGCACAAGCGCAGCGATCCAGGCGAGCTGTGTTAACAGCCCTCGCTGAGCCCCCTGCCACGCAGTGTAGAACAGAATCGCCAGAACGACGAAGTCGTACCAACTCACCATAACCAGCGCCCGACAATCAATTCCGGATTTGTGCGACGTTTACCCTGATTGCAGTATAGGCAGTTTGAGCGGAACGCGGAAAGACAGAAATCAAAACGTCTTTCGGCTGTCCAGCAGCAGCGTCACCGGCCCGTCATTAACCAGCTCAACATCCATTTGAGCCTGAAAGGTACCGGTTTCGACTACGACGCCTCGCCCTCGCATTTCAGCAACGAAGCTTTGATAAAGACTGTTCGCCATTTCCGGTCCAGCGGCGGTGACGAACGCCGGACGGCGACCTTTGCGACAGTCACCCAGCAACGTGAATTGACTTACGACGAGAGCAGAACCGGCGACGTCGTTCAGATCAAGATTCATTCTGCCCTCGCAGTCCTCGAAGACGCGCAGTCCCGCAATCTTACCGGCCAGCCAGACAACGTCGTCCTGCACATCGCCTTCGGCAACGCCCAGCAGAATCATCAATCCCTGCTGTATGGCTCCGACCATTTCTCCATCGACGGTCACAGATGCTCTGGAAACTCGCTGAACAACGGCACGCATGGAAATAACTTTGGGGCAGGGAGACGAAGGAAAAATAACAATGCCGCGGAACATTATCTGATTTTCGTGCCGCCTCAAGGCCGCACGAAACCAGATGCAGCTGCACTGACCCGATGTTCAAAATCGACCCATCCGCCGTTCATGTGACGGCAGAACTTCCAGACACGTTGTCCACCAGCCGGTCAGCACCGTCTGAATAAACTCGTCCGGCAACTGCTCTTGCTGCATCTTTTCCGCCAGCAATGTGTGATCGTAGATCACGGGAACGAAGTTAACAGATATCGGCACGGACGTGCCGTTTGCAGTGCAGGGAAGGGCGCCCGCAGCCGCGTCGGATCCAGTGCACAGAACGGCGTACCAGACATTTGTTGTACCGTCGTTTTCCGGTCGCCCAAGGACACCGACATTGACGTAGCGACGACCGTCTCTCAACTCCCGCTGCCAGTGAATTCCGGAATGAGTTCCGACCATCAGATCCGTTGCCCATTCGTCAGCCAGCCGGTCCAGGAACGCTGTACTGGTATTTGACTGCCAGAGAAATTCATTGGTTCTGCGGGGGCTTCCGTGACACAGCAGAACACGCAGGCCATCAACGTGCAGCCGCAGCTCCTTAGGCAGGCTGCGCAGCCAGGCTTTGTTGTCTGCACTGGTGTTCTGCAGCGTATAGTCGTAGCTGACCTGCGCGAAATAGTTGTCATTAGGATCCGCATAGCCGCACTGACAGTCGTTCAATTCATGGCCGATACTGTCGTCGTAGTTGCCCTGAACGCAGGAAATATCGTGATCTCTCAGCAGGGGAAACACGCGGTTGGGATGTGGCCCGAAAGCTCCGAGATCTCCCAGGCAAAACATCGCATCAACACCGCGTTGCTGCGCATCCGCAACGGCTGCTTCCAAAGCCAGGTAGTTGCTGTACAGTCCGCCAAACAATGCAAGCTTCATGGTGGCTCAGTCAGACTTCTGCGAACGAAGCGTTGAATTGGTGCAGATGGCCCCGAACTGATAACACGTGTAACAGGCGCCGTGGTTCAGCGGAAACGGATGCAGTGACTCCCCCAGCAAATCTCCCATTGCTCCATTGCTGGCTTCCAACAGAATTGGACAGACATAAACGCCGCGATTGGTAACCACACGACTGTGATGACACAACAGTTGGCTCCGGTCAAATCCTTCCATCATCTGATGAGTAATGCGTTCCGTTTCAGCGTAGCCCTCCGTCCGGTTTTCTTCAGCACCGATTTTCAGACGCGGCAGAATTTTCAAACGAGGGCGATGACAGCCATGCTTTTGCAGCACTCCCCGGAACTGCTGCAGAATCTCAGCATTCCGGGAATCGTCCCAGGTCTGAGTCATTGTTATGATGGGCAGAAAGTCGTGTTCACACAGCAGCGCAACACCTTTGATCGCACGATCAAAGGTGCCATCACCACGAATAGGGTCGTTGATTTCAGAAGTCGGCCCGTCAACCGACACGCGAAACTCAAGACTGAAACCCGACTTTTCCTCGGCAGTACGCAGCTCGCTCAGCCATTCAGGCCGCAGCACGGTTCCATTCGTCAACACGGTCGCTGGCCCAAAGTCCAGCGTACGCTTCAACATGCGTACCAGATTCCTGTTCAGAAAAGGTTCACCTCCCGTGAAATAGTATTCACGGACACCATACTCAACAGATTCCACGAGCGTTGTTTCGACCTGTTCGAAAGTCAGAAACTCAAAGCTGTGATTGTGAGGACTGCAGCTGATGAAGCAGTGCTGACAGGTCAGATTGCAGACCGTCCCGGCCACCTGAAACCAAATTTCATCCAGCGACATCAGATCAATGTGTGGCGTTTCCATGACGTCCGGGGTGCTCACAGTACAACTCCTCCCGTCTCCGCAATCTGATCCGTCAGCGCGATGTGGTCGAACAGTGCACCAATCTGCTTCAGTCCGTTCTGCAGCAGAAACCGCGAATCGCGTCCATAACTGGCAGCACCAAGAATAAAAAAATTCGGTTCCGGATTCAGCAACAGCTGCAGACCGCCGACACTTTGCTGCAGACAATCCCCCGAAGATTCGCCCAGCAGATGAGCGGCCAGCTTGATCGGACCATCCGTTGCATAACACCGGTGAATCTGCAGCTCACGAAAGACGTCGGTATTGGGGCGAAATCCCGCATTTGCAACGATGCGGTCAACAACAACCTGCCCCCTGTTCCGCTGCGCCGCTGTGCAGTCTTCCGGCCATGTGAGTTCTGCGCGGATCCTGGCAGCAGTGCGGTTCAGCCGATCAATCATCGGTCCCGCCAGCCATTCCACGCACGAGTCCGTTTGAAGCGCCAACCGATTGGCAGTCGCTGTCAGTATGGACCGTTGCGTCAGTACGTCGTCTTCGACCAGCGATAACGGGGCACTGCGATTGCCACGAGTAATCCAGGTGACCCGTGTCGCGGGAACAGACTTCTGGAGCTCTGCCAGCAGACAGACCGACGTGGCTGCTGAGTAACCACTGCCGACGACCAGAGTATGACTCCCCGCAAACCGATCGCGTTCATTTCCGGCGATATCGGGAATCCGGTAGTCTGCGTCGGTCAGTACGGTCGACTCTCCTGGACAGGGAATCCCTCCCGCGCCGATAAACCGATGTCGTGAAATAAATCCAGTACAGTCTACCAGCACGTCCGCCTCAAACAGCCGTTCACATTCGGCCACGCCGCCGGATTGCTCGGGTACGCTGTCGGGTGTCTGAACGACCGGGCCGGCGGTGTTGTCCCGGACAGGCACATCGGCATGAATCCGACACAGAATTCGAAATGGCGTTGCTCCACGGTCCTTCTGGCCGATCAGATCAGACTTGCTGCACGTCGATCGGCTGACGGCAACGACTTCATGCTGATCCAGCACACTCACATGCGGACGAACAAATTCAGCCAGCGGCTCAAGGTAACGCCTCACGTAGTCTTCACCGGTCAGAATGGCATCATCGCGGGGAAGATCCCTGCCAGCCGCAACGGCTGCCCGGCCCTGGCAAGAGCTGTTCATTTCGAAAGGCGTGAACAGTCGCACATGTCCCCAGCTTCTAACGGCGTCGCCGACACGGTATTTTTCCAGAACCGTGACATCAAAACCATCGGCACTGGCACGAAGGGCAACTTCCAATCCGACTGGACCGCCCCCCACAACGATTAGTTTACGAGTGTTCATGGTGGATCAGACTGCGGACGGCCTGGTGGTGCGAGTCAGATCCAGACCGTCAAGGCTGATGGCGGGAGCCCGTCCCAGCATCAGGTCTGCCAGTACGGTGGCCGTTGCCGGCGACATCTGCAACCCGGACCGGTAATGCCCTGCCCCGACAAAAACATTGTCGTATCCCGGCACGGGCCCCAGAAACGGCAATTCGTCCGGTGAGCCCGGACGCAGTCCGGCCCAACAGCGCACAACTTCAGCGGACCTTAGTTCCGGCACGATGGACTGGGCAAAGGCAAGCAGTCCGGAGATACCCTCTGATGTGTTTCGCTTTTCAAAGCCAGCATGTTCTTCCGTAGAACCCACAAGAATAAGTCCGTCAGCTCGTGGAACCATATAACGGCGGCCCTGTTCAATGACGCACGAAAACGGCAGCTGGTTGACTCGCAACTGAGCGATCTGACCACGAACAGGCGACACCGGAAGTCCAACACCCAGCGACTTCATGAGTTGCCCGGTCCATGCCCCAGCCGTCAGACAGACACGGTCCGCCCCAAAATGACGCGACGGCGATGTCACTTCGACTGCACTTCCCTTCGCACAAATGGACAGGCAGTCGACACATTCCAGAATCTCCACACCCAAACTCTGGCAGGCTGCGGTGAGTGCTTTCAGGTGGCGAGGGTTTCTGACCTGAGCGAACTCCGGCAGGAACGCGCCGCGTTGAAACTGCGGATGCAGACCGGGTACGTACCGTTCCAGCATACCACGATCCAGTGTGTCGCAGTCCAGTCCTTCTGTCTGCCACTGTTTGATCTGCGATTCAACGGTGGCATCGTCGGTGCCGACTTCCACCGCACCACATTTTCGATAGCCGTTATCAATTCCACTCAATTCGCGCAATTCAGCAGAAAACGTATCCCACATGTCGTAACTCCAGGAACGAAGACGGGCATCCGGCGTTGCCGCCGTGACCGAATTTCCAGGAGGCAACATACCGGCGCCGGCCCATGACGCTTCAGAACCGACGCGCTGTCGGTCAACGACAGTTACAGAAACGCCCTGCCCTGCGAGTCGGAAAGCCGTAGTCAGTCCGACAACTCCGCCACCAATGATCAAAATATCTGATCCGTGCTGCATCGTGTTTTTCTCAGCCTGACTGAAGCCGTCAGATACGTGTTTACGGTTTCCGTGTAGACTCGTGAGGCTTTGTTTTTATCAGAAACCGACGTCGTTTGCGGCACTCACCGGAATCGAAATTCAGAATTCCTCGCCCCCGTCCTCAAAAACGCAAAATTCATTGAGAATGAATTTCCTGAGTCGCTCCAGCGTTCAACAGGCATCGGCCCCGTCAGGACATCTTGACAGGCAACGCCTGAAACACCGACCTGTCACCACACGCGGAAGTCTGTCTGCAGGTGCAGGATATGGGGGCATCCCTGTCATCAGTCCCATTAGGATGATCGCGTCTGGAGTGAGAATCGACTGGCCCGCCCACAGAGATGGTCTGGCCGAAATTCAAAACAAACGGTATACCTCTGCGGAACGCTCACAATGCATGTGAACGCCGCTGGAAAATGTGACTGTTGCGATGCATGGAGGCACCGACAATGCGAGACACTTTTTTACCGTTTGCTCCACCGTTAATTGGTGAAGCTGAAATCGAAGAAGTCATTGACACTCTGCGTTCAGGCTGGCTGACCACCGGTCCGAAAACACGAAAGTTCGCCGACGATTTTTCACAGTACACACAGGCGCCAGCAGCGTTGACGGTGAGTTCCTGCACCGCCGCCCTGCATCTGTCCCTGGTTGCCCTGGAAATCGGTCCGGGTGATGAGGTCATTACCACTCCTCTTACATTTGCTGCATCCGTTAACGTCATTGAACACGCGGGCGCACGGCCGGTACTTGTTGATGTGGAACCGGACACCCTGAACATTGACCCGGAAAAAATCCGGCAGGCGATTACTCCCGCAACAAAAGCTATCATCGCTGTTCACTATGCCGGCCACCCGGTCGAACTGGATGAAATGCGGGACATTTCCCGACAACATGATGTGCATCTGATTGAAGATGCGGCGCACGCAATTGGAGCGACCTGGAAAGGGCAGCCAATCGGTAGCGGTGCCAACCCCACATGCTTCAGCTTCTACGCCACCAAAAACCTGACCACCGGCGAAGGCGGAATGCTGACCGGAGACCAGGACCTAATTGATCGGGCCAGGACACTAAGTCTGCACGGAATGAGTCGTGAAGCATGGAGCCGTTATGCGGCGGGAGGAAAATGGGCATACGACGTTGTTGCGCCGGGTTTCAAGTACAACATGACGGACATACAGGCAGCGCTCGGATTACAACAGTTGCGGCGTTTCGAATCCATGCAGCAGCGCCGTCGCAATATCGTGCAGCAGTACGACGCGGCCTTCGAAACCATCTCTGCGTTGCAGACACCCGTGACCCGGCCGGATGTAACTCATGCGTGGCATCTGTACGTACTGCGACTGAACGAAACTAATCTGACCATCGACCGAAACCAGTTTATCGAGCAACTTAGTGAGCGGAACATCGGAACGTCCGTACATTTCATTCCGATCCACCTGCATTCGCACTACGCAAAGAAGTACGACTGGCAGGCCGAAGATTTTCCAGTCGCACTGGACAATTACAACCGCATGCTTAGCCTGCCCTTGTCACCGAAGATGACCGATCAGGATGTATCCGACGTGATTGAGGCAGTGACTGATATCGCCACACAATTCAGACGACAGCAACAGGCAGCATGAGTCAGGGCAGACGACATGGATGAACCTTCGTCCGACAGCCGCAGGATTCGACACGGCGCGAACCTGGAGTCACATCTCGTCCCGCGTCTGCGCAAAGTTCTGTTCAGTGTGGTGACGATGCTGGTCGTTCTGTTGCTGCTCGAAGCCGGAGCACGAATCGTCACTCCCGGTGCGCAGAGTCAGCGATTCCGGCAAATCAATCAGATCGTGATTTTTCTTGGAACACAGCCGTCCGATCTGATGCTCGATTTTGATCCAGCTAGATTCTGGAAGCTGAAGCCGAACATCGCGATTGATGATCCGAACAACACCTTCTGGCAGGGAACAGTTTCGAATTCTCTGGGATTTCGCTGTCCGGAATTCTCCCTCGCCAAAGCCTCCGACACGCTGCGTGTCGTATGCTTCGGCGACAGCAGCACGTTTGGCATCGGAGCTCGCATGGAGGATACCTGGCCGGCACAGCTGCAACAGTTACTGACAGACAAAATCGCCCGAGGGAACCCAGCCGCAACGGACACAGCACGCGTGCGTCGAATCGAAGTGATCAACGCAGGAGTCCCGGGCTACACGTCACACCAGGGCCTGCAGCACATGCGGCAGAAACTAGACGATCTTGATCCGGACATCGTCATGGCATCATACGCCAACAATGACTTCTGGCACTGGGATGATCAAACCGATGCCCAACAGGCAGCGCGCTTGAATCAACATGGTGATCTGCACGATTTCCTGATGCACAGTCGGTGTCTACAGCTGCTGGACGCGGCAATCTCCCAAGTACGTTCTGCAGCCGATACAGAAACAATTGCCTCAGCATCCCCAAACCAGCACTGGGCCCAAGCTGCGACGTTCAATTATTTTGCACCTAACGACGAATGGATACGTCGAGTTCCGCTGGAATCGTTTCGAGACAATGTGAATCAGATGGCCGACATGTGTGAACAGCGGAACCTGCCATTAATTCTTGTAAAATGGCCCGATCAGCCACAGGCGGCGGGCAATTGGAGCCCCCGAATCGTCTATCAGGATGTGCTGGAAGAAATCGCTGCGCAGCGAAGGCTGCAGATCGCGGATGTCGTGGAACTGTTTCAGGATAACTGCGGGTGGTCGTTAGGCACGTACGTGCCCAACGACATCGTTCATGTAAATCGCGATGGCAACAGCCTGGCAGCTATCGCCGCCAGAGATGCGATCGAACGCCTGGGGGGACGGTCGAACTTCCTGACGAATTAAGAGAACAAGGACGGCAGAACGACGATCCGACAGGCCGATTCACAAGGATTCGACATCCACTACGATGCGGCCTTTCGTTTGCCCGTCAAGCATTTTGTTGGCGACCGCAATAACGTCCTTCAGGAGAACGTGCGACGTAATTCTATCGAGGACATCTGCAGAAAGACCGGTCGCCAGCCGTTGCCACGCCTCGTTCCGCAACGCCGAAGGGCACACCACCGACTCGATGCCGATCAGGCGAACTCCACGCAGGATGAACGGGGCCACCGTAGTTGGCAGGTCCATACCATCGGCCAGTCCGCAGGCTGCGACGATTCCGCCGTAATTCATCTGCGACAGAACGTTAGCCAACGTCACAGAGCCGGCAACGTCGATCGCGGCAGCCCAGCGAGACCGGGACAAGGGACGAGGCGATTCAGAGAATTCAGAACGGTTAATAATGTCGGCAGCCCCAAGTTCCCTCAGCAAAGAAACTTCTTCAACTCGCCCGGTGGAGGCTGTTACGGAGTACCCTGCCCCACTCAGCAATGCGACGGCAATACTACCCACACCACCTGTGGCGCCGGTCACCAGAATATTACCGGAATCCGGGCTCACACCGTTTTCTTCCAGAGCCAGTACGCATAGCACGGCCGTGAGGCCGGCTGTGCCGATGGCCATGGCCATCGCATGCGTCATCCCGGCAGGCAAAGGCACCAGCCAGTCACTTTGCACTCGAGCGTATTCTGCATATCCGCCATCGTGACTTTCACCGACTCCCCACCCCGTCAGAATGACGTCGTCTCCGATCGAGAACGCAGCTGTGTCTGATTCCACAACGACCCCGGCAAAATCAATCCCAGGCACCAGCGGAGATCGTCGAATAACAGGCGCGCGCCCGGTGAGTGCCAACGCGTCCTTATAATTCAGGCTTGAGTACTTTACCTGCACGGTAACATCGCCCGGCATCAGATCATTCAGCGACATCGTCGTCAGCACTACATGATGCCGATCTGGCTCCGCAGTCACGCGAACCACTCTGAATTCTGAATCCGACGGCATCATGGCACCTTAGTTAAACAGGAAGTGACAGATGTCGCCGTCCTGCATGACGTATTCTTTGCCTTCAACACGCATCTTTCCGGCACTGCGAATGTCTTTTTCAGTCTCGTACTCCATCAGATCATCCAGCGTATAGACCTCACAACGAATGAAACCTTTTTCGAAATCCGTGTGGATCACACCCGCCCCCTGAGGCGCCGTCGCGCCGACGGGAACCGTCCACGCACGCACCTCTTTTTCTCCTGCGGTGAAATAACTCTGCAACCCCAAAGTCCTGTACGCCGCCCGCGCCACCGTCCCCAGAGCCGGCTCCTCCAGTCCCACGGAGTCCAGCATTTCGGCCCGATCGTCTTCATCCAGTTCTGCCAGTTCCGCTTCGAACTTCGCACACACCGGAACGACTTCCGCGCCGACTCTGGCCATATGTTTCCGAACTTTCTGCACATTGGCGCTCTCGCCCGTCACATCGTTTTCATCAACGTTGGCGATATACAGAATCGGCTTGGCGGTCATCAGCCCCAGACCTCGAACGACTTTGGCTTCTTCGTCTGTGAATTCCAGTGTGCGAAGAGGAAGTTCTTCGTTCGCATGAGCACTGCAGCGATTGATGACGTCCACACGCAACTGTGCTTCCTTGTCGCCACCGCGAGCCGCTCGCACTGACTTTGGCAGTGCATTGCTCAGCGTTTCAAGATCGGCCAGCAACAGCTCTGTCTCGATGACTTCGATATCGGAGATTGGATCGACGTCGCCCGTTACGTGAGTCACGTCTTCGTCTTCAAAACACCGCACCACCTGTAGAATCGCATCGACTTCCCGAATGTGACTCAGGAACTTGTTGCCCAGCCCTTCGCCCTTACTGGCTCCTGCCACGATACCGGCAATGTCCACTAGTTTCAGAAACGCCGGAATAACTTTTTGTGGCGGGATGTACTTCGTGATCGTTTCCAGGCGAGTGTCAGGCACACTGACAACACCTTCATTGGGCTCGATCGTGCAGAACGGATAGTTCGCACTCTGGGCTGCCTCTGAGCAGGTCAGTGCGTTAAACAAAGTGCTTTTCCCGACGTTCGGGAGACCAACAATCCCCGCTTCCATTACAGTGCTTTCGAAAACGATGCCCGGACAGATACAGGTGCCCCGACTATACAGCAGTCGCGGAGCGGAAATTCTAGGGCATTTCGCGAAAGGGTCTACGCGTTCTGCCTTCTGAGAATGCGCATTTTCAAATGCGGCGGCTCGTGACGCTGGTAGTCGCGCGCAAAATCGAATCAGAAACACGTATGATCCATCGGATCCGTAAAGACAGACCATTTCAGGCCGCTGTCGCCGGATTGGCGGCAGCGACCACCCACCTCATTCGTTCCAGGTCTTCCCTGGCATAGAGCTTGCGCAGCACTCGAGTGCCCCGTGCAAACTTCGTCGTCCCTGTCCTGATAATACGGATCAGAACCAGACGTCCCGTAATAAAACTGCCATCGTCGACTCTTCTTTAAGCCGTTATGGTAATGCTGCTGCTCTGGAAAAGAGACTTCCAAATCCTTTCATTCCTCGGTGAAGCGAAGTCCTGCCGTGCATTACGTGTTCAGATGAACAGGCTGAGGTCTTCATAGACTGCTTCGTTGATCGCCCGATTGCGACGTTGGTGTTGCGGCTCGTTACAAAATCCGTTGGCGGCCCAGGTAACCACCAGCTTGTGAGCCGGATCGCAGAATCCCATAGCGCACTGCGCACCGCCGTGGCCAAACGTCCGGGAAGAGCAATACTTTCCAAAACCGTACGGAACCGTGTTTGTTCCGTACCTGTTGGAATCAAGAAACAACCCAAGGCCCAGGTCCACAACGTGCTGCATCGTATCGTCATACATTCCCGTGCGTTGAGAGCACGTCATGCCAGCAACCGTTTCCGACTGCAACACAGTCTTACCCGTTGAATTCACACCACCGTTAAGCAGCATTTCGTAGAATCGTCCCAGTTCACGAACCGGACCGCGAAAGTTCCCGCCTGGTGATGGCTGAGTCAGCCAGAGTTCTGCAGAGTGATCGCTGCGCACCATTTTACCACGATCAGTGACGCTGAACTCCGGCAGCCGGTCGGCCAGCGCTTTCAGGTGATTGGCGGCAGGACCACACCAGACGTCGTCTATTCCAATCAACGCCAGCAGGTCTTCTGCCAGGATCGTACTGAAGGAACGTTGCCTGGAATCAACACGCTGCAGAATCTCTCCCAGCAGAAACCATGTCGCTTGCGGCTGATAGGCACTGCCTGGAATAAGGGACCTGATCCCGTAGATGCGCGCCAGCGTATCGTCCCAAGTGCAGTGCGGCCATCCGGTTTCGATGAGCGGAAGGCCCGAAGTATGAGTCAATATCTGTCGAATCGTCACATCGGAAATCACCAATCCCCGCGTGGCTGAGATAACATCCGCGAGCGTCGTGTTCAGACGTACCCTGCCCTGTTCGCACAGTCTCAGGATGGCCGCGGAAGTCAGAGGCTTGCCAGCGGACCGCCAGAGCATCATCGTGGACGGCGTCATCGGCTGATTGACTGCCGCCATGCCGAAGCCGACATTCAGCAGACACTGCCCGGCGACGGAAACGTAGATCTGCACCCCTGTGTGCTGCCTGCGTTCGATGCCATGCTGAACAGCAGCTGCCGTTTTGGGAAAGTCACTCACCGGGGCCGGCTTCAAACGGGCAGACCGCGATCTTCCCGGATGCGACACACCTCAGCAAGAACGCCATCCACAAGGACTGAGTTTCTGGAAATCGCAACGAACTGAGTGACGTTCGTCAGGATGTTGGTGAGGACGGTCAGACCTGCCACAAAAAAATGAATCTGAGCACTGGTCATGCCCAGAGTTCCGTCCAGAGACATGGATGTGGCAGGATCCGCAACAGCACCGAATGCTCCGGCGCTTATCAGTAACAACACGCACAGTACCATTCCGCCCACTGTTCGATACTTGAGCCGCTGGGTCCGGTCGTACCACGAAGGCTCGAGCGAGTAGGCGTTACTTGTTTCTTCAATCCACCGCCCCGTCCCCATGAAATAGGTCAGACAAATGGCATGGACCAGAGTTGCGAATGTCAGTGCTCCCAGACCGACCAGCATATGCATGCTGACCCGTGACTGGGCCGAAGTGTCAAGGCTTCTGGCGTCGCCGATATTAAGTCCGAACGTCGCAGCTGCCACAAGCAGAATGGTGGAGATGACAACAAGGCTGAGAAAAATTCGCTTCACGAGCAGAACAAATCTGAGACGGGAACTACTGAACCAGTGTCATCGTGGTGACCTGCTTTATTGCCTGTTGAAATGTCTGGCCATTCGATTCAATTGTCATCGCCATATCCAGATCCAGTTGCGACTTTGCCACTCGCCCCTGAATAATATTGAAAGCAACTTCCCCCTGTCCTGACGAGCTGGTAAGTGTCATTTTGATTGGGGCATCAGGCTTGGGAACCACCGAAATCTCCGGTACGACTTTAATGATCGCATTCCCTGTCGGATCAACTTCAACAAACGTCATCTGTGATTTGATGTTCATCGTGCCAAAGCCCAGTTGAACGGACTGCTGGCTGTTCCATGTATTTCGCAACGCGACAGGCTGTCCGGGCAGCATGACGGCGGACTGCTTCATCATCTGCTGCAGCGACGTTTCATCCAGCGCCCCGGGATTACCGGCAGCCGACCTGCGAAGTGCCTCCAGCAGTTGAGCCGGTACCTGCACGTCTGTAATCTGCCCCGTGGGCTTCATCGTGACCTGAAACTTCTGGTTGACAATCTGTCGAAACATTTCGCCCATCGAGTTGATAATCGGATTGTCGGATTTGGCGTTATCGCTGGTGTCAAATGCGACAGGGCCTGTTGGTCCGCCCTCCATCTTCATGAAGATGCGGTCCACCACCTGATTCATCACAGTTTCACCGGCCGCCGAAGTGCTCTGCACGTGCCATGACATGTCCATCTGCTGGTCCATCGACTGATTCACATCATTGTCACCGATCTTCATTTTCGTCTGCATCTTCTGCAGGACTTTGTACTTGATCGTCTCCTGAGCACGGAATTTCCATCGCAGGTCCTGCTGAGCAGACACATAATCAGCCTGCGTTGACAGAACAAGGAATGCCAGAATAGCGGCAGCGCGGGTGAACATTGGTAACTCCGTTAAGACAGCAGACGCATGGGTACGGTGGGAGATGAGAAGTCGTTGGCATCCTGACGCCAGACAAGATTCATAGCGAAGGTGACGTGAAAGTGTACAACAGAACAGCAAGACGGCTCAAAGCCAGAAAATACTAATCCCCCGCCTGCCGCACACCAACCGTCAGCAGCAAGTTTGCCCAAAGCGCCTGATCCCCCGTTTGTATAGTGAGAATATGGTCCCGTGAGGCCACAGCATCGTAAAAATCCCAGCGTTCGATCGGCTGAAGTTCAATGTTGGAACCAGCTTCAGACAGGATTCGACGATACTCGTTCCATGCAGCGGGCTCTTCATCCAGTTTGTACGGATCATCATCGGGCATGCCCATCGTGTTGACGGCTTCGACAGGCACGGCACTCAGCAAGACTTTGAGGACCTGTGAGACACTCACAAGCCCCGGCGCCAGGTTCAGACTAACGAGTTTTGCGCCCGGCCCAATGGCAGACGACGCTGGATAGTTTCCGTCCGCGATCAGAATCTTTGAACTGTGACCGGCCTGCGCAACGATCGACAATATTTCGGGATGGATCAGCTCTGACTTTAGCATTCTAAGTTCCTGATGCGGGGCGGCCCGCAAGCCGTTTCGAGCTGACGCTCCGAAGCAATTGGGCCTTCTCCGTTGATCGGTGTAATAATATGCGGAATATAAGCATGAGGCAGGAGGCACATTCCAAGACGTTACCATGACTCTACGGGCGAGAGACTCCGCCTCCCCACGTTCACCCGAAACACGGTCGTCTACGATCGAAAGACCGCCTTAAAAGTCTCGATCGTCTGTCGAGCGGTCTCATCAGAATCCGGAATCGGAAAAGCTTCTGCACAGGCATAACCGTCGTACCCGATTTCCCGCAAAGCGACGGCAATCGGTCCGTAGTCCATGTGTCCACGACCGGCCGCCTGACGATTGGAATCGACGAAATGGACATGGCCAATGTGCTTTCCGCCGGCGCGCAGGCCATCAGCAATATTCGATTCTTCGATGTTCATGTGGAACAGATCGGCCAGCAATAAAACATTGCTGGTGCTGAGCGGTGCCAGCAGCTCCACACCTTCAGCCATTGTCGTCGCCAGATTCGTCTCGTAACGATTCAGTGGTTCGTAAATCAGTGGCACGCCATGACCGGCCGCATGCTCACCCAGCTCATTCAGGCTGTCTCGCAGATAGCCAATGGCCACATCCTTGTCTGTAACGGCATCCCAGCGCCCCTGCATCGACCCGATAATCGCCGGAGCCTTAAATGGCGCACCGGCATCGATGATGCCTCTGATGAAGTCACGTGCCTGAGTGCGGCGACCGGCGTCAGCATCACAGAGGTGCAAACCATGAATGACCATGCCAGCACCGGTACCGACCGCAGCAAGGCTCAGACCGTGTTTTTCCAGTAACTCGGCGAGCGGTTGAGCGTTAATGGCTGCCGCTGACGGTGCAAACAGTTCAACAGCATCGAACCCGAGTGCGGCCGCCTTTTCGCAGCCCCCGGGTACGTCAGCGTGAAAAACAAACGGACCTTTTCGAGCTTCTTCAACGATGCTGATCGTCACAGCAGATTTAATCATGGAGTCAGTTCTCGGCTAAATCAATTTCCGGACGGGATCGCGTGCTTCCGGTTACAGGAGGCTATGTATTTTACAACAGTCCTGGCCGGAGCGGCGTTCTCAGTTTTTGAAGGGACAGCCCGCTCTTCTTAACACACCTGCGCGGAGCATCCTGTACAGCAGGCTACGGTGCGCGCGAATCATTCGTAAATCGGTAGAAACGTATTGAATGCCGATTCGCCAAAATCACCGGGGTCGTTGAACCGTCGCTGCTGATCCAGTGAAGATATCGCACCCATCTGAGAATTCGTCAGCTCAAAATCGAATACGTTGATGTTCTCTTCCATACGATCGCGACTAGCCGTCTTGGGGATGACGGCTGTGTTTCTTTGCACGCCCCATCGCAGCAGTACCTGAGCAGGCGTACGTCCGATGGCCGCAGCGATGTCCTTGACAATCGGATGCTCCATGACCGCTTCCGACGGATCGGCCATACCCAGACTGAAGTAGCTCTGAGCTCCCAGCGGTGAAAAGGCGGTGTACGCGATTCTTTCCTGATCGCAGAATCGCAGCAGTTTTTCCTGAGTCAGATAAGGATGTGTTTCCACCTGCAGCACGTTTGGACGAATCGTTGCGTAGGACAACAGATCGCGAATCTGGCTGGTGCCGAAGTTGCAAATGCCAATGTTCCGCACAAGACCTGACTTGGCAAGATCCTCCATCGCACGCCACGTATCACTGATGGGAACACGGGCTTCTTCGATACATGGATTCTGAGCATCAGAATCGAAAAACCAGCCGGGGGGATAACTTGTTTCAAAGGGAACAAACCGCTGCGCGATCGGGAAATGGATCAGGTACAAGTCCAGATAATCCAACCCCAGATCTTCCAGTGATTTTTCGCATGCAGCCTGCACGTGTTCGGGCGCGTGGTAGGTATTCCAGAGCTTTGATGTGACCCACAGGTCCTCTCGATCACACACACCATCACTGACTGCCTGAGCAATCCCCTGCCCGACTTCCGTTTCATTTCCGTAGTCGCAGGCACAGTCCAGATGCCGGTAGCCAACCTCGATCGCAGTACGACACACTTCCGCTGCTTTGTCTTTTTCGACCTTCCAGAATCCAAACCCAACCTTTGGAAGTTTCGCTCCCCATTTCAGGTCAATTGTTTCCATAGCTTCGTGATAATTTCGTCTTTGTGCGATTGCGTTAGTTGACTCTGAATCCTTCTGCGACACGTTCTCCTGACTTGACCCAGGCGAAGTGGAAGTAACCGCCTCATGGACCGTCGCAACGGCCCCTGCCACGGGTTCGCCAGTCTCTTTCGCGACAGATTTGGAAGTCTCGGGACTCGTCTTCCGGGCGACAGTCGCATTTCTGACCGTCGACTTCAGCTTCTGTTTCTTTCCGTCAGATTTCCGTTTGGGCTGCGCCTTCTTTTTTTCCGACGCTGCAACTGCAGGCTGAGCCGTCTTCTTCGACTTACTGCTGGACTTAGAAGCTTTTTTTTTCATGCTCGTCTTGCTGAGATCCTCTTTTTCTGACTGGGAGCGGTCACTCATCTCATTGCCGGAATCCGGTTCGGCCCCCCAGTGAAACTGCATCTGGCCGGGAAGGACAACTTTCTCGTCCATAATTACAACTGGTTCGTCCACAACTCACTGCCTGAATCGCGAAAATAAAACTGAGAGAAACGCAAATTGTAACGCGGACTTCTCAGTTTCCGAGCGGACAGGCCGTTCAACACGAAAACTGTCCGGATTCCATGCTGTCATCATGCAGATCCGCACATTATTCGCCTGTGCCTCCACGCCAGCCACTGGTCTGGAAGGGCGAAGCAGGCAGCCCTTCGCCGTTTATCAGATTGGGATTCGCCAGTTTATGCCAACCAAACCGCACCTGTACTGGTGCCGCCACGGATTCGGCGGACACGAGGATGACATTCCCATCGACTTCTGCCGTTGCGTCAACGAATTCTCCTGACTCGCCAGCGACCTGGAATTCTGTGAGCGGCTTGCCATCACGGGACTTCATCCCGTCGGCATGAGCAAACGTCAGACGAACCGACTTTCCGTCAATGCTCAGTGATTTATACAGCGGCCCCGAAAACACGATTCCCCCGCGACCATACGTTCCGGCCAGGGCCCACAGCGCCAGTCGGTTGCCGACATCCAGTTTGTTCCGCGGATGAATATCAGTTACGTTGTCCACAATGTCCGTTGTGACAGCCATCCCGGTGTGAGGAATTTTGAGCGTCGCAACCTGCGCCTCCCAAAGCGCCGGCAACTGGCCAGGTTCGTATCGGTCGCCGGACCACGGTGCAATCTGCACAAAGTGAAACGCCAGCTCATCGTTGCGAAACTGCTTTCGCCAGCCTTCTATCAGATCTTTCATCTTGTCCGCGTACAACAATCCGTTCTTCTGTATCACATTGGTTTCGCCCTGATACCAGATCGATCCCTTAACGGCCACGTTTGTCAAAGGCGCGATCATACCGTTGTACATGCCACCGGACTGCCCGTCTTTAATGGTCCATGGCTCAATTGGCGAGCCCCCCCACGAGCTGTTGATCAGGCCGACGGGCACGTCCAGTTCTTCGTGCAGTCGCTTGCCGAAGTAATACAGCACAGCCGAAAATGCGGGTACATTTTCGGGCGTGCAGACTTTCCACTCAGCGTTCACATCCTCCGCTGGTTCCTTTGCCTGAATTTTCGGCACATGAAACAATCGCACATCAGCATGATCAGCTGACGCAATCGCCTCATCTGATCCTGTGGTATTCTTCAGTTGCCATTCCATGTTGGACTGACCGGAACCAATCCACACTTCACCGACCAACACGTCTTCCAGATCGATTGTGTTCCTGCCAACGACCTTGATTTGTCGTGGCTGACCATCCGCTCTCTGTGCCTTCAGCCGAACCAGCCACCGTCCTGCCCCGTCAGCGGTGGCCTTCTGTGATTCCTCACCGAGAGTGACCGTCACTTCTTCGCCTGCGTCCGCCCAACCCCAGATGCGCACTGGCTGATCACGCTGGATAACCATGTGACTGTCCAGCACAGCAGGCAGTTCAACATCAGCTTTGGCCGCGACCATGGTGATGAAAGACGCAGTCAACCCGAAGATAACAGTTGGCAGCAAACGGCATTTCATCGGTGGAGCTCTCTTAAGAAGAGAAGAAGGAAGGTGAAACTTAAGTATATCGATGTCATCGCAGATTCTGCGTCGAAGTCAACTGACCAAGCTGCAATAACAACACGGTCCTGCGGCCTGGTCAGATTTCGACGAACGCGGTGCCGCGTGTCGGCCTGCACCGCGTCGGACGTTAATTCAACCCTGCTTCAGTTCAGTGAAGGCTTCAGCCATGGCATTCTTGAGAATCAGGGCATCATTGGAGAATACAACAAGTCTCGCCCCCTGACGGATGGTCCGTAAGGCCTGCTCAGTCTTCCCGAACCAGCACCCGGCAGCGACGTGATGACGATCCGCCGTATCAATGATTTTCTGCAGCATGCCAATTGTGTCCGGATGGTCATACTCATTCGGAATGCCCATATTTACAGTCAGATCGTTAGGCCCGACGAAGACAGCATGAACACCTGGAATTGAGCAGATCCGGTCAAGATTCGCGACTCCTTCCACTGATTCAATCATGGGAATGAAGACGGTGTCAGCGCATTTTGATTCTGTGACGTATTTCCGGGTGGCTTCGCTGGGCCATGCGCCACCCGCCAGCACCTGGGTAAGAGCTTTTCCTTTGAGCGGCCGATATACGGCGGCGGCAGCAAGACGCTTAGCCTGTTCGAAATCTTCCACGTACGGTACGACGACACCGTCAAAGCTGTCGCAGACCTTGGACACGTCATCAGGTTCGCGACTGTGGGTCCGGGCCAGGCAGGCAATTCCCTTTGCCGCCAGCGCGTAACGTACGGGCAAGAACTCCGCCAGATCCAGCGCGTTGTGCTCAGCGGTCACGATCACAAAGTCCAGCGCATTCGGCGGCAGAAAATCCACCATTGCGGGGGTAACAGCATGCTGCAGCAACGTGCCGTATACGGTCTCACCCTTAAGCAACTTGTTCTTCAGCACGCGTCCGCTCATCGTTGAATCCTTGTTCGTGGAAGCGACAGAGTCGGGAGTCCATCAAGATTTTTCTGACGGGAAGGGAAGACCTGATGAGTTATTGCCGATCCGACTGAGCCTGCCGCCCGTCCTGTCGTAATTACTGCCGCAACAACGCCAGAGGATTGTTGCGTGTCTGCAACGGCAAATCAATCGGGCCACCAACACGATGAGACTCAAACACGGCTGCGATCATTTCTACGATCGAACGGCTGTCTTCCGCCGAACATTTCGTTTGTCGTTCCTGTTCAACACTATCGATCAAATCAGTGATGGCCGCAATGTGACCACCTTCATATGTGCCGTCCGTCCGAGGTTCGGGCTTACCGATACCTGCCGATGTAATCGTTTCCCACGATTTACCGGTTCGCCCCGGCGACCAGCTACTGTCGCGAAGGATGAAGGCCGGTTTCAGATAGCCACTCTGCATCTCGATAATGCCCCGCGCCCCCATAATTTGCAGTCCAAAACGCGTCGGACTGCCGCCGACACCTCGTTTTGAGGCAAAGTGGCCGTAAATGCCTTTTGAAAAGGCGTACCGAGCCTGCACGTGGTCGCCGGCCAGCAGGCCAATTCCCTCCGGTCCGTCAAAAACATCACCAGCGCCCACAGGATGTCCTTTACTGGTGGCAGTGGCCATACATGAGTGCGCGTTTCCGCCCGCAATACTGCGCATCATGCCGAAGACATGTGACCCCAATACCCAGAGATCTTCTCCTCCGCCACGACGATCCTCTTTTCCTCGACCTCGCAGTTCCAGAACATCACCGATTTCTCCGTGTTGAATCAGCGACAGTACTGTGTCCAGAACGGGAGAATATTGTGTAACGTGGGCGATCCCGAGTTTCAAATGTCGCATCTCCATGGCACGCACAACCTCGTCGCCTTCTGTCAAAGTGCGGCAGAACGGCTTCTCCATATAAACGTGACATCCAGCCTCTGCCGCGGCCAGCAGCATTTCGTGATGTTGATCGATCCAGCGTGGGCAGAGACCGACAATGTCGAGTTCTTCCTGGTTGAGCATTTGGCGATAGTCGGCATATGCAATCGGAGCAGCCGTGCGTTTTTGCGCTGCTGCGCGGCCTCCATCGTGCGGATCCGCCACGGCGACCACCTCAACGTTCGGCAGCTTTGTAAAGGCAGCATCAACGCCGTGTCCGTAATCGCCGCGGCCTGTGCTGCCAATAATCCCGACTCGATAAGTTTTTGTCATACGTCACGTCCTGCCGAAGAATCTGCAAAATAGCGACCGGTAATTCCGGCGGCGGATTGTTCGCCCCGGTTGTCCACGTTCACACTTCCGGGAGAGTCCACGGCTTGCGGTACGCTGACCGTGTTCGCAGTGCATTGGCTTCGTCGTCCCCGAGAAAAACCTCCAGTCGGGGATCGAACTTCAACGTCCTGCCGACTCGCGCAGCGATATTTCCTGCATGGCACAGCACTGACGCCGGGTGGCCGACAGTTTCCAGATCGCAGTACGGCTTCTGTCTTGATTTAATGCAATCGATGAAGTTCTGCACATGCGGTGCCTCGTGACTGTCCCCTTCGCCCTGCCCCAGGACCTGGCCTCCGCGACCGTACGCCGTCCAGTTCGAATTTCCCATCACGATATAGCCTCTGTCACCAAAAACCGCTGCGCCTTCGGAATGGCCGAGATACCGATACGGCGTCCAGACGCGCATCTCGTAAGTCAGCATTTTTGTGTGCCCCCCGGCGGCGTAGTCATAGGTAACCTGCATCGTGTCCGGAAACTGCTGTGCATCATCGAAGTACCATTTCCCCCCGTGAGCCGAAATAGAGGACGGAAATCCAACCTGCTGGTCGCCCTGTGCTTCACAGGCAGCATTCAGTAATGCCACAGCCATATCCAGTCGATGAACGCCGTCGTTCCCCAGGTCACCGGTGCCATAGTCATGCAACCACCGCCAGCGGCCGTGAAAGCGGTTGACGTTGAACGGGCGTCGTGGCGCCGGGCCCATCCACATTTCATAGTCAACGCCTGCAGGAGGCGTGCCGTCCGGGGGAAATCCAATCGCCCCCTGTTTTGAACTCTCCCATGCTTTGGCAACAACGCAGCGTCCCAGTTTACCGCTCTTGACAAATTCGATGGCCGTCTGCAGACGTTTCGTCGACCGATGCTGTGAGCCCATCTGCACGATGCGTTTATGTTTGCGCATCGCAGCAACCATTCGCATGCCTTCCACGATGTTGTGACCATCAGGTTTCTCGACATAGACGTCCTTGCCCGCCTGGCAGGCAAGAATCGTGGGGATGGCATGCCAATGATCAGGTGTTCCGATCACGACTGCGTCAATCGTGTTGTCATCAATGAGCCGGCGGAAATCGCCTTCGCCCCGAGGTCGATGTTGCTGATTCTTTTCGGCAGCTGCAAGCCCTTTGGGAAGGCGATTGGCGTCGAGATCCGCGATGGCAACAACATCAACGGAGGCGTTTGAGGAAAACGAGTTAATCAGTGACATGGCGCGACCACCAGCACCAATAATGCCAACGCGAACACGCTCGCTGGACTGTACTGCAGCCGCCTGCCCGAATTTCGCTACCACTAAACCGGCCGTCGTTAATGCGGAAGAACGCTGCAGGAAGTTTCGGCGAGAAGACTCAGTCATAACATCCTCCAAACGCGACACTGCTACAGGCGTTGCCTGCAGAACAGGAAAACGGGCAATCTGACAGGTGACAATCTTCGCAGATTGATAATCTACATCAAATCAGTTGCAGGCATAGCCTGGTAATTCAGAGGAACAGGTGGGACAATACCTTACTTTCGTAGGCCCCCAACGGCCGGTCCGCCGACAAACATCTGTTCAGGTGAGCATCTCTGCCGCGCCACCAACTTCTGTACCAGCCCGACATGAACGACAATACCATCCCCGACATCGCCACCGCTACGTCCATGTTGCATGGCGCAATCAGGCAGATTGAATTCGCACGGCAGTACACACTGGAACTACTGGAGGCGACTCCGCAGGACGTGTGGTTTGATGTGCCGGAGGGACTTCCCACAAACGTAGCCTGGCAGGTAGGACACCTGACTGTCAGTCAGTACGGATTGCTGATGTTTCGCATGCGGGGACGCCGCCCGGCAGATCTGGATTTGATTCCCGGAAAATTCCGCAAATCCTACAGCCGACAATCCGTTCCGAAGTCGGATCGTAAACTTCAGCCATCCCCAGACGAACTTTACGAACGCCTGAGTCAAATTCACAAACTTGCCATGGAAGAAGTCGCTGCGATTGAACCGGCAATACTGCTGGATCCCGTGGACATGCCGTATGCGGCGTTTCCGATCAAACTGGGAGCGATCATGTTCTGCCCCATGCATGAACTCATTCATGCCGGACAGATTGGATTATTGCGTCGCGCGCTGGGTCTGTCGCCAGTGAGGTGAAGGACGTTCTGTCAGCCACTCTGACACCTGCGACAGCATTTCACGCTGACTTGTGGCCTCGAAGAACGTTTTTGACAGCCGTTTCGTTACTGCCGCAAGCCACTATCGTCTACGACAATAAATAAACTGCTCTAACGCTCGGCCCTGAACTGGATGTCCGTCGAGGATGCATCACTCGGCTGTTGTGATATTCTAACGGACCGTGTCGCGAGTCGGCCCATAATGTGGTTCGCAGAGTCAAACCAGGATTCGAGACTCTGTACCACTGACGGTGCGGGAGGTAAGTCGTCCGGCCGTTCAAGGTGTTTCGAAACGACGATCAGCATGCAGTCGGCAGTCTCCGCTGACGTCAGCTGATATGTTCCCTCTCCGTCAACCAGACCAACAGCACCTCCCAGAGCGGACAAAGCGGCGACCGTAGCAACAAGATCAGGATCGCCCGCCGGCCGTTTCAGACTTCGCGCATGCAGCTTGATGGTACCCTGTCTGTCAACCGGCAACAGCAGAACTGTAGCACCAGTATCCGGATTCATCGCACCGGAAGCATCCTGATACTCAATCCTGCCCTGAACGGTGAGACCATCTTCGGCGGGAGCCGCTTTGAGCAACGTGTCGGTAGCCGGCAATGGCAATATGTCCGCTGGTGCGTCAGCGGAACCTTCGCTGTCAGATGTACGATGACCAACCCACCATCCCAGACAAATTCCCAGCAGTAAGATCACTATGCCGCTCAGCAGCAACCCTGCCATCCCCTGCTGACCGCGACTGACCTCACGCATGTCACGATGTACATCTTCCGAAACCTGACCTTCTGCTGTCTGCGACTCCAGTGCGGCAAGTTCGTTCAAAGATTCGGCAATGGCAATCGGTTCACCGGATTCAAAGCAGACATCCGGATCTGCGGCCCGGGAGATTTCGACTTCGATCGGTTCTGATGCCGGAATCGGGGCCAGTGAGACAGCCCGGCCTGCCGCTTCGGGCGTACCCGGCCCGGCCTGATTCTCCGCCCCTTCAGCCTCAGTTTCACATGCGTCCTGGTCGAGAACGGACAGTTCTGTCAGAGCGGAGAGAAGCGTTGAATCAGCCTTGGCGGCCGACTGCGGGTCCGGAAGTCGGCGCGTGCGACCGTCAAGTTCCGGAACTCGCAAAGACCGGCCGCATTGCGGACAGTCCACAACAGCACTGGCACGCGATCGCGAAATACCCAGTAGTTGATCGCAGTGATTGCAGCGAAACTTAATCGGCATGGCGGCAGCTGGATGAAGCAGGGAGACGGAATACCATGGGAGGGTATCCTACAAAGTCGTCGCAGTCAGCTCAGCTGGAAGGGGAATCACGGAATTAGTTGTCGGTCGGTACGGCGACCGGTTGCCGTTCTAGTGACTCAACGGCAGCATCGCGCCCCTGCGTAAGTGTGCCCGCGGTGTTTTCGAAGAAGTCGTTCATATCCACGACCGCCGGCCCAAGCAGAAACAGAAAGACCGATGGCATCAGACACAACGTCGTTGGAAACAGCAACTTGAATGAAGCTGCGTTAGCCCTTGAGTCCGCCCGTTCGCGCAGACTGCTCCGCATGCTGTCACTGTAATCCTTCAATGCCTTGGCGATGCTGGTGCCGGTTGTTTCAGACTGTGTTAACAGTGCAGTAAAGGACACGACTTCCGGTGAGTCGATGCGTTGTGAGAATCCGCGCAGTGCATAATGCAGGGAACCAACCCGAGCCTGTTGATTCACGATACTTAGCTCCACCGCCAACGCAGGATGAATGCCGGCAATTTCACTGCTGATCCGGCGGAGTGACGCAGGCACTGTCAGCCCCTGACTGACACCCATATTGAGCATATCAAGAACGTCCGGCAAACCACGTTCAATGTCAATTCTTCGTTCGCTTGCTTTGGAACTAACTATTAGAGGTGGCAGTGCCCATGCCAGCAGTGGCCCCAGGGCAACAAAGCCCAAAAGATAGACCTCCAGTTGTGGCGGCGCCATCAGCAGCCAGAATCCGCCGATAACCAATGTCAGAAACGCCAGCACGAAACGTACGGCATTCAAATTGATCCAGGCAGCGCGAGAGTGATGGCCCGCTGCAGCGAGATTCTGCCGCTGCACTTCACGTCGGCTTTCGGATTCAGGAAGCATCTCCGCCAGAGCGGGTGTGACACTGCCAAACACCATGTCGGCGTTCGACATGGGCAGTTCTTCAGGTTTGGGACGCGGCAACAGATGGCCTGAATCGGTGCCAAGAATACTGTTGAAGTCTGAAAAAAGTCCGCCTTGATTCGGCTGAGCGGTTACGGGGACAGATTCATCCACGGCAGCGTCAATCACGCCAGGAACGACTGGTTTCAACGGCTCATCGCCGAGCATTGATGAATCAGCACTTGCGGAAATCGCGACAGATTGTGCCCCTTCAGCACCCGGCTGAGACATATCGCCGGATTCTCCCGGTTTGCCGCGAAACATGATATAGAGGCCGTAACCGCAGCCAAGGACGACCAGACCTATTGCAACCCAGGTGAGCATAACTTTTCTCCGACCACGTCAACCGGCACTTCAGCGGGACGAACTGCTTCCATGTGCCGCTACAGCGGACATACTCTCGCCCGCCGGCACCTCTGTATGTTCTAAAAACGAGCACTGCGCCTGAGGATTCGAAATACGATCAGACCACCCACAATCTGCAATGTGATCGCCACCCCCAACGACAGGCGACCCCAGAATGAACCAACCAGGTCTTCAATATAGTTTTCGCGGCTCAACGTAAAAAACAGAACAACCAGAGGCGGAACGATCAGCATCAACATCGCCCCCAGACGGCTGGCAACCGTCGCGGCACGCAGTCGATTCACAAAGTGAAGTCGGTCACGGACAGCGGTCGCCAGTCGTTCCAGAACCTGAATCAGGTCGCCCCCCGTGTCCTGGTGCACTCCGACAGCGGAACTGAACATCGTCAGGGTGGTCACGCCCGTGCGGTCAGTCAGATCGTGAACCGCGTTTCCAAGATCCATACCCATCTCTGTACGGCGCACCACGAGCCGCAGTTCATCTCCCAGTGGCGACGGTGTGTCCGCGGCGACCGCGCGGAATGAATACGCGATGTTTCGCCCGGTACGTGCCACACGAGCCAGAGCTTCTGCCATGCCCGGCAACTGCTCCATGATCTGGGTTTGCCGTTTGCTCCGTTTAACCATGGCAATGGTAATCGGTACGACCGGCCCGATGATGAATCCAGCTGCGGTTGCCAGCAGGTGCTCTGAGAAAACAAATATGGTCCCGCCCGTCGTGACACCAGCCAGAAGGCACAGCATCAACCACACGGAAGGTGGTGTCTGGATTCCCGAGTGCAGCATCAAGCGATCGAACCAGCCATTCACGGCATCGCCCGGGCTGTCCCCCGGGCCAGTGGCAAACCGCACATCTTCCTTCAGAATACCGTCGAACCCGGAAGGAGAAGCAACGGGAAATGCCTCTGCGTGTATTGCCATCAATGTTTCTCCTCAGACAGGCAGTTCCATTGCCGATGCAGTCATTGTTCAATCGTTTTGGGTGGAGTCTGACTGATCGAATTCATCCCCGATATCGTCGCCGGTGGATCCGGTCATTGCCAGTTCGCGGGGTTCAAACAGCGGCTTGTAGCGCGAGACGTCGACCCCGGTGAGAGCCAGACGATGCAGGCTGACCGGTTCATACCCCGTGGCGAAAAATGCACCGGACGATTTACCATCTGCATGCTGTCCCGTCACACGATAGACGAACAGGTCTTCCACCTGATAATCACCGTCCTTTACACTCGCCACCTCCGTGATTCGAGTAATGCGGCGTTCACCGGTGTGCAGCCGAGTCATGTGAATGACAACATCAACGGCATTTGCAATATACTGCCGTACGATTCCGGAAGGCAGTTCTGTTCCCGACAGAGCCACCATCAATTCAAGTCTGTCCAGTGTTTCACGAGGGTTGTTGGCATGCACCGTACTCATGGAACCGTCATGACCAGTGTTCATCGCCTGCAACATGTCAAGAACTTCGCCACCGCGTGATTCACCAACGATGATCCGGTCGGGACGCATTCGCAGCGAGTTGCGAAGCAGATCACGCTGAGTGACGGCTCCCATGCCTTCTATGTTGGGCAGACGTGTTTCCAGTGGAATGACGTCTGACTGCTGGAGCAGAAGTTCCGCCGTTTCTTCGATTGTCACAACACGTTGAGTGTCCGGAATAAAGCGACTGATGCAGTTCAGCAGTGTGGTCTTTCCCGCACCGGTACCTCCGCTCAGGATGATATTCATGCGGCCACGAACTGCAAGGATCAGAAAATCGGCCATCGCCGGAGCAAGTGCGTTGTTTTCAATCAGGTCTTCCATCGACAGACGCCGATTACCGAATCGGCGAATAGAAACCGTCGGACCGCAAAGCGCCAACGGAGGAATCACCGCGTTGAACCGTGAACCGTCTGGCAGCCGAGCATCCACAATCGGGTTTGATTCGTCGATGCGTCGCCCCGCTCGTCCCACCAGTCGCTGAATGAACTGCATCAGATGGGCGTCGTCTGCAAATTTAATATCTGTGCCTTCCAGCTGCCCTTGACGCTCGACCAGTACTCGATCAGGGCCATTTACAAGGACGTCAGTGATCTCCGGATCAACCATTAATGGTTCCAGAGGACCGAATCCGTAGATCTCATCCATGATCTCATGGACCATGGTATCCTGCTGTGAACTGCCGAGATTCACATCTTCCCGCGAGCAGAGGTACTCAGCAAGGCTCTTCAGCTGACTGCGAAGATCGTCCTCCGTCATTGTTTCTGCGCGCGAAAAATCGATCACATCGACTATCTGTCGGTGCAGATTGTTCTTCAATCGCTGAAACTCGCGAGGCGAAGACAGTGTATTGTGGGAGGCAGCAACCATGAACATTCCTCAATTGGCCGACGTAGTCCGAAGGAACTATTTGCGCAATCACGCACTAATCCTATCGTGACAAAAGGGTAGGAATTGTTAGAAGCACGCCCCGAGGGCCTTCAGTCGGATTCAGGCATTTATTGCCGAAAGTCCGCACATTAACTGCTCTCCGTATAACCGGATTACCTGACCAGACAGATCTTCCAGACGTACCGATTATGCGGTGTGTTGTCGTTCGCTGCGGCGATTACCGCCGTCGGTGTACTAAGAACCGCTGGCTGAAGAACGACACGTAACTGCTGCTCAGATACGACTTCCAGGCGAATTATTCTGGCGGCCACAGTCTGCAGAAGTTGACGATCGACCGCTACCATACCGTTCTGAGATTCTTCCCCCGAATCCGACTGCTCAGACGACTGTCCGGCCGAAACATCGTATAACGGAAACATCCTGGCCTGGCCAACAAGGGGCCGGATAGCCTTGCTGATTTCCCGCAGGTACCGGGAGCTTGCCGAAACCCGCCCGGCAGAACATGGAAAACTGAGGACGCCCTGTGTGTCTGCCGACAAATGCTCAGGGTGCAGCCCCGTGGTGAATTGGTCCACAGCATCCATGACAGACAGCTGCGGATTCCATGAGATCAACTGACCGATTCCCGGACCACCGTGTATGTCCTCCGAACTGATGGTCAGAACAAGTTCAGGCAGTCGGTCGGGCCCGGAACCCACGACATCGCGAGATTCGTCCCAGCGAAACCTGTCTTTTCCCCGACCCGTCTCTATTTCTGCTGACCAGCAATCTGAAATCCGAAAGGTCGGGTCTTCAGGCAGAGCCAGCGGCACGATGGGGATGGCAGAATCGGAGCGAGGGCGGAAACCAAGGATATGGTTTTTCAGAATCACTTCAGAGTATTCTGAAATTCTCCCTCTCGTAATTCCGATCAGGCCACTCAGAAAAACATTGCTTGAAGACCGGTTCCGTTCGTAGTTGGCAACGTTGACAAGAATGCGAGCGGGTGAGAATTCCGAAGGCACGGCAGGCCCGAGGTGTACATCCACAATCGATCCCATTTTGACCGTAATATTTCGGGGCGTCAGTTCAGGTATGGCGTGGCCGGAGACGTAGGCCTGCCCAACACTGATGGCCGCATTCTTTGCCTTTAAATTCCATGCAGCGACTTCGAAATCGCGATGATCGCGGCGCAGAATGTCGTCGGTCAGCAGTTGCCGCCCAGCCGCCAGGGCCGCCGCCTGAGCACAATGATGAGAATCTGAGCGAAGAACGCTGAGATAACTGGTGCTGGCCACGAGAGTGACGCAACAAATGCAGCTGAACATCACAAACACCGTCCAGACGGTTATCGAACCGCGCCGGCCAGTGGCGGTGTGCTGCCGAGAATTGGATCTTCGCTTCACTTTCGAAGACTCCTTACGGGAATCCGTCTATGAACACCAGGCCGTCCCTTTCAGACACGGCCTGTCACGTTCGATGACTGGGGCAGTGGTGTAACCTCCATCAGAAGCTGACGCCGCTCACGGACGAGGCCTGTTGTTTTTTCTGCCCGGCTGCAGGTGGATCGACCGAAGTGGAATTCCACCCGCCAGCCCCGCCACCCTGCAACGGTGTTCCGCCGTTACCGGCGCCGCTGTCGCCATCCACCGGTCGGCCGTCCTCGTCATAGTACACGTTGTAGTGAGTTCCATTGCGATAATGTTCAGTCACGAATGGCTTGGGATCCTCTTCAGGTTCTTCAAGCCCCAGTAGTTCACTCAGCAGAACACGGTCATCCTTTGAAGTCTCAATGCTCAGGCCACCATTACCCGGTCCATCGGGGTTGTAGCTGAGACTGATTTGGCCCTTCTCTTTGGCCAGCACCATCACGCGTTGTTGCCGTGGAGTCAATTCCAGAGTCACTTCATTCTGGTTCGCGTTGGCGGACGACGATGAATTGTTTCCATTCACGGCAAAGACCTTCACACCGTCAAACAGTTGCAGTGTCATGGAGTCATCGGCCTGACCGGCATCGTTGCCGGGCCTCTCGACGGTCATGAGAACATCGACGTAATTGCCCTGCGTGACAAATCCACTCACAAGCCCGGTGCTGTTGCCCACATCAACACTGACAAGTCGATTACCGGGGGCCAGTTCAATCTCCGGCCCCTCACCGAACGGGTAAAAATCGGACAGTTTAAGGGGCGTAGCAAACTCGATCTTATTGCGAGCAATTCGCCCGATGATTCCGTTACTTGAGATAAGCGTATCCCGCGTCAGGTCCTCTTCGTTGACCGGTCCGTCCCCAATAAAGCTGGCGTCAATACGAGTACCCGGTTCGATGTCAGACAGTGCCATTGGCACGTTGCGAGTTGCAGTTTCAGTAACAGTCTGTGGCTCAGCAGCGAACAGGCGTTTAAAAAGGAATCCAACAGCCAGCGATGCGACGATCAGAAAGGCGGCGACGGCCAGCATCCAGGGAGTAATTTTCACGTTTGTGTCTCCTGCGAGTTTTGATTGACGCTGCGTAATCGTGACGCGCCGGGAAACGAATGCAGAACAGGACGATCACCCGTGTGCCATGCGAGTCTGCAGAAAAAGAGGCCGCAGAAGTCACCGTCCTGTAGGCCAGAACGGCTGAATCTACCGTTTGAATTGAGTATTAATGCTGTACACGTCACAGTCGTTGCTGATCGGCAGAAATAGTATCATGCTCACGAACCATCAAAGCGTCAGCAATCAGAGTTCGTCCCCGCACGGAAAATCCGGTGGGCCACAGCAGATCCGGTGTGGCATTCTTCATCGGTACTCGAATGCGCACAATGATTCGCTCGCCAGCCTGCTGAAGACCAGCAACTTCAATTGAGGCATCGCGAGACAGTTTCCTGCCCAGCATCTGCTTCAGTTCGGCGCGAACGTCGTCCGAGCTGATGTCGCTGAGACATAATCTGCGAGCACCAGCGTGTGCTGCGTCGGAAATACGTACTCGAGCCGTAGTCAAAAGTGAAAACTCAACAATGGCAAACAGCAGCAATAGAAAAATCGGCAGAACCAGAACCAGTTCCATCGACAGAATTACTCCTGATCGGCAATGTGGACGTCCGGGGTTGATTCGGTACATTGTTACTCCCGTGTTCCCCCGCGTAGCCTCCCGGGATACATGGTCTGGCGGGGACAGCGGTGTCTCAGTTGCCCTTGGTGATGTGACAACACAACCGATCATGCTGAACTCAGAAGGCAAAAGGGAAACGAGTTGTTCAACCGGGTTCGGCAGAATCAGTGGACCACAATGAACGAATCAGCATGTGACGTCATTACCATTGATTCTGAAATAACAGTAACACGCTCCATGTCGCCAGCGCTACAGGCATTGCAAATGCCATAACACGTCGCTTGGATTTCTGAGCGTTTGTCTCTCCTGGTACGTTTCGGCCGCGTGACGTATTCGACGATGCTCGCCTGTAATGATCCCGAGTTTTCCGCCAACCGCGTCTGCAGACTCCCACGACAAGGACGCCAAATGTTCCCAGCACAACGAATATCAGACTGGCAAAGACAACCTTGAGCGTCAGGCTGGCCCCCAGCCATACGCTCAGTCCGCCCAGCAGTTTCACGTCACCACCTCCGGCACTGCCCACCATCCACAGCACGAAAAGCAGTCCGAAGCCCACACCAAAACCACAAAGACCGTCCAGAATGCCGTCCCACTGGTGGAACACGGCCTGATAAACCCAGCCGCCCACCCACATGGGTACGGTGACATTGTTGTATATCTTTCGCAGTCGCAGATCCGTCCACGCTGTGACCAGCGTATAGGCGGCAATGCACACCAGGAACACAGTCTTATCCAAAGGCAAATCGAACATCGTTGGGTACACCTACTGCTGTAACTGCAGGAGACCAGCTCCGACAGGCCGGTAAACGTCTGATGAAACCTAAAGCCGAACTTGAACAATTGTTGACTTCAATTTCACACCAACTGTCGCATTTTCCCTGCAATCTCGGCCACACCGTGTTGTCTTATGCCGTCAACTCGAAACAATCGTCAAAACCGAAACAGATGGCATCCATACGCAGCGTCGCACTTTGTAAAACCATCCATACTAAACAAACATTCGGTACACGCATCCCCCTCCCTGATCAACGACCAGAAGTCCACAACAGCAAAGATCATGAACACCATGCCTGCATCTGCACCGCAGCTCCCTGAGATTCTGGCAACTGCCGTAGAGGCGGCACATCTTGGGGGAAAAGTTCTGCAGGACTGGGTCGGGCGCTTCTCAGTCAGCGAAAAAAGTCGCGCCAACCTCGTTACGGAAGCCGACCACGCATCACAGGAACTCATACACCAGACAATCTCAGCACGGTTCAGCGATCATAGTTTCCTTGGCGAAGAGGGTCTGTGTCACGAATCAGAAACTTCCGATTATCGCTGGGTAATTGACCCATTGGACGGTACGTCCAATTACGTCCACGGATTTCCTTACTACGCAGTGTCAATCGGCGTGGAAAATGATGGAGAACTGGTCGCTGGGGTGATTTTTGACCCGAATCGGAATGAAACATTTGCGGCAACGCTTGGTGGCGGCGCAACGCTTAATGGCCAGCCAATTTCCACGAGCGGCGAAACCGACCTTTCTGCGGCCATGGCCATGGCCAGTCTGCCCGTGGGCGGGGACGAACACGACCCGGCCATCAAAAGGTTCCTTAGGTCTCTCAAACATCTTCAAACCGTCCAGAGAAGCGGTTCGGCAGCTCTGAACCTGGCCTGTGTGGCCTGCGGCAGAATCGATGCGTTCTGGTCCAGCAGCCTTAAGCCGTGGGATGTCGCTGCCGGCGTGCTGATCGCACAGGAGGCTGGAGGCGCTGTCACGAATCTGGAAGGCAGCAAAATTGACATAATGATACCAGATATACTGGCCACAAGCAGCAGGAGAATCGGACAGGAGCTCACAGGCATTCTGAATTGACACTGCCGCAGACCACGAATCACTTCACTCAGCTTTGATTCCGGCGTAGGATGAGGTAGTGGAGACCGGGTCATTATTCCGGCCGATGCCCACCGCGAGCCGGTGATGGTAGGTACTCGCCTTTCTTCGAAGCCAAAACACATGTTTGCTCGGCCAGCCGATTTTATTGCTGCGAGCATTCCAGAGGCAATGCGCTGGATGGCTGCTGTCGGGTTGTCGCTGTTGATCGCATCTGTTGCACAGGCACAGGATCCCGAGGACGCAGAGCCTCCCGTCAGATCTTCAGATATTGACACGCTTCCGCCTGGAGATCATGTCATCCGGATCATGAAATCCGGACGAATCTATCGGTTGCCAGGGTTTGACCTGTTGATGGAGGAATTCCTGGCGCGGGCAAGACTGCAGGCATTTCCTCCGATCCATCGAATCGCGGATGTTCAGATCTCGGGCACGGTGGGAGAGGAACTTGTTGAGCTGAATGCAGACATCACCGTCGACATTTTTCGCGACGGGGAACGCGTATCTGTGCCGGTAGGATTTAATGACCTGCAGCTGAAGGAACATTCTCACAGCTCGACACAGCCGGACCTTTCTGCGCTTCCAATCGAGACAAAACTGCCACGAAAAGAATGGATTTTTGAGGGGCGTGGTCGCCACGAATTGAAGCTCCTGCTGATCGGTCCGATTCGGACGGCTGCCAACGGCACTCGTCGTTTGCGGGTATCGGCTCCAAAATCGGGGCGCAGCGGAATGAAGCTGCAGTTTTCCGAAACGGTCGCCACGGCAGAACTGTCAACGGGTGGCCCCTTTCAACTGACAACAGATACTGTTTCCGGTAAGTCAGAACTCGTGACATGGGGGCTGACCGAAGACACCGATATCACCTGGACTCCTGCCTCCGCCGTCACAAACCAGACTGCGACGGTCCAGGCGACATCACCTGCCCAAATGACACTGGACCTGACGACGGAACCCGCTTCATTCCGGGGAACTCAACCATTGACAGTATCCGGTGGTTCCATCAGCGAGTTGCAGATTCATCTGCCCAAAGGGTTTGAGCCGGTCACATTGGCCGCTACAGACGCAGACGGTAACTCGGTCAGTGAGCCGACGGCAACTGTGGATGAGGCAGACGATGGACTTGTGCTGCTAAGGTTTGAATCACCGGCAACGGGAGCAGTGACATTGAAATACGATTTCAATCTGAAAGACACCGCTTATCCGCAGAGTATTTCTGTTCAAATGCCGAACATCACGAGCGTGTCCAACGAATCAGCGGATGTGGACATCTTTGTTTCGGGGGGACTGGACATCGAGCGCCCGCAGGAAATCAACGTTCGGCGAAGTCGAGTCGAATCGACACGGGAGGGACGCACGCCCGCCCTGGCATATCGGTTACTCTCCAGCGAATCACAGGTCACATTAAGAATCAGTGAAAGTGAGGCTTTTTTTGCTGTCGCCCCGCACATCAACTTTGCGACGGAGCAGGACAGCGTACATCTGCAGGCTCGATTTTCCGTAAATATGGTGCGAGGCTCGCTGAATCAGCTCGAAATTGTCTGGCCCAATTACATCCAGGATGGCTGGCAGATCCTGGACGGTTCCACGTCATTGGCGTCTGAATCCGGACCGACCTTTGTATCGGGATTCGGATCGGACGATAACGTGGACAGCTACACGCTGGTGTTTCAGGAACGACAGTCAGGCCAGTTTGAAATTGAAGTACACGCGTTTCGCGATCTTGCAGGATTCAAAGACAGCGAAGGATTGATGTTTCTTCCGGACATCGCATCCTCAGCACCCCACTCCACGATTGTCTCTCTGGTCGAATCCGATGCGTATTCAATGTACCTGAGTCCACAGAATGAGAAGGCAGCATTTCCGGCGCTGCCATCCAATCGATGGCCCGGGGAACTGCAGAATCAGACGCGTCCCGAGGCATGGTTGCTTGACAATACCGACGAGGTCGTGCGGTTGCGTATTACTCAGCAAAAGCCGGAAATCCGGACTTCACTGCTGACATCCATATCGGTCGCCAACGAGAGTCTGCATATTCGAGAAGTCCTGTCCTATGACGTCCGATTCCGTGACCTTTCGGACATCACACTGCGGTTGCCGGACGTCGTACCGACTGTTCGCCTGAGCGGATTCGACGAGCCACTGACATCATCCCGAACCGAAGACGGAATTATTACGTACGGCCTTCCGAAGGCCATGCGAGGAAAGTTCACCCTGACGATCGACTACAACTGGTTGCCGAGCGGAATCGGCAGCTCCGGTGAACCTCAAACAGTAAATCTACCACTTGTTCTGCCCGCATCTTCCGGTGAGCTGCTGGAGCATGCGACAGTCGCGACAAACTTCCCACAAACACTTGTGCTGCCTCAGGCGGACAACTGGTCACCGGTCTATTCAGAACAATATGCGGCAGCATGGCGGTCTGAGTCTGTGCCGGACGCTCTAACGATCGTCCTCAAGCAGCCTCTCAGAACACATCCTGAAAATGCTCCGCAGTTCATGATTGCCACAACCTTCTTTCAGGCACCTGATGCGCTGATTACCAATGTGACAGCAGTCTTCAATAAGCCCTCCGACACGATATGGTTCGTTATCGACAAGCACGTGAAGCCACTTCAGGGCACGATGAATAACCGGCCGGCAATGGTAAAGTGCCTGTTTCCTCTGGATGACGCAAAACAATGGGTTCAGCTGCGGGCTCCGAATGATGCGGCGCTGGATTCTCCGGCAACCGTCAGTCTGATGGTCAGACATATCATCGACAAAGTGAATTTCGGTTCCCTGAGCAATGTGAACCTGCCGTACGTCGCCGGACATTCCGACTGTAACGCAATCTGGGTTCTTCGACAGACGGACGGTCATAATCTGGTCGGTCTGGAAAGCTCTCTGACAGCTCTTCACAACACTGCGGTCTCGAGATTTTTTTCCGATTCGACTGCTGAGTTCGTCTCCGCGACATCAACGATTCTTTCGCCGTGCGAGCAGTCAGTACGTGAAAAAGTGACCGAACTGCTGAACAGCTCTATCGAATCAAACACCCGCTACGAACTGCTTGCAGGGTCCATCGGAGGAAGTAAACGATTGCTCACGATTACCAGCAGCGCCGTGCTGCTGGGAGCCGCCCTGTTCTGTGTGCTGCTCTACTTTCTGTTACTGAGACTTCGCCATATTCCTGTAATGACAGTCCTGACGTGTTTAGTGGTGGCCATGACGGCGGTCGTTTCACTAACGCCGGCAACAATGCACGGAATCTTGCTGACTCTTCTGCCGATGTGCCTTGTCGGCGTCATCGCAGCTGCAATTCAACGATTCTTCAGCCGAAGTCAGTCGTCTCTCAAAGCCATCAGTCCCACAGACGGAAGTACCATCTTTACAATTGAAAAACCGTCCTTTGTCGAAGAACAGGGGACGATTCAGACAAGCCATTCCTCGCCCCCGTCTTCGAAACTCAGTGTTACCTGACTGCGGCTTTCTGCCGTGTCGTTATTCCCGCATGTCACGCTCTGTCTTCATCGGAACTCTGTTTCTGCTGGCCCCGGCCGCGGCTGCCCAGCCGGCTGTCTCTGCGCCGACAGATACTGTGATCCCGATCTACGACGAGACGGTCAGAGTCATCGATCCCGCCGAATTCGGTGAGCTTGCAGATGCAAATCGGTTTGTGCCGGTGCCACAGGAACAGCTCCCTGAACTGCTGCGACTCAGACACGAACTGTCGCTGCAGCCGGAGCCGTCCTCTCCCATCAGAAAAACGGAGCTGTCGGCAACTCTGGAGGGAATGGCTCTTCGTGACGGGCGGCTTCAACTGCAGATCTACCCGCCGTCAGCTATGTCACGTCGCCGCACACCACTTAAGATCGCCGCAACGAATCTGCAGAACCTGGAACTTCATTCAGAGGGACGTCAGGTTGTCATCGCCAGTGACCCGGCAGGCAACCTTGTCGTCCTGAACAATACAAAAAACGTGCTGAACGGAACCTGGACCGCACACGGGAAAATGATCGGTGCGGATCTGGTCTTTCAACTGGCGTTGCCGACGGCATCGGTCTGCCAGTTCGTTCTGACCACACCGTCTGATATTTATGTTGCCAGTCCGGACGCATTGGTGCTGCCAAAAACGGGACAGCAGGGCATGAGCATCTGGGAACTGCATCCTCGGTTTCCAGGTGAACTGACAATCAAATGTTCCCGTGCCAAGAACTCTGATCACGAAGCGACGGCGGCCGTCGACGCTGTCACCAGTTTCCGAACGGGAGTTAACATTTCGGATGCCGAATGGATAGTCACTCTCCCTTCCAGCCTGAGTAATGCGAAGGTCCTGCTGAACCTGAATGGCCCCTGCAGCGTCAGTGATATCGACCTCAACGCCGGCCAACCATTGCAGTTCGAATCAGAACAGCGTGATGGAAGCACCGAATTGCAGATTCAGATGCCGCTACTCACAACCAGCACGGCAATACGAATCCGGGGACGCTTCGTAGCCGGCATTGAAAGTGAAGTTCGCCTGCCCGTCCTTTCACCGAAAGCGTGGAGTGTTGGATCGGTCAAGAATGACCTTACGCTTTCGTCTTCTTCCGTGCGAATCAGTGTTCCTCCCGAACTGGACGTACATAGCCTCAGCCTGATCGGTCTTCGGGAAAGAGATGTCGCGTACCAGGCGGACGGCAGCCGGAGACTCGATCTTACTCAATTTTCAAAGTACGCCTTCGCCGACATCCGCCTTTCAACTTCGAGGGCCGTCGTAAACGATGCTGTTTTCACAGACGCAGAAGCGACGGAGAAAGAGGCTGCCGCGTACGTTCGCGTGGAAGTCCTGTCCGGACTTCTGAGCGAAGTAACGTGGATGATGCCGGCATCCTGGCGCGTGACAGCCGTCCAGGAAACTGACTCCCAGCGACCACTGCTGTTTCAGATGGCAGACGACGCAGTCAATCCGGCTCAGGCCCGGGTCACCGCGTATCTGAGAACTCCTCTAACCTCACTTTCTCCGAACAGCAGCCAGACGCTGACCATCAGCCTTCAGTCAACCGGAAGCGTATTCTCTAAACAGTGGATGGCACCGCGTCTGCTGAACGCTGACTACAACAGAGCCGCCGACCTGCAGTCTGTCAACGGGGCAGTTGCTGATATTCCGGCAATCGGCGCCGAAACTGCAGCGCTGACGGCGGACGACGTCGCCGAGTTAGTTCCGTGGCTTCCGACAGACGTGCTGGCATCAATTGACAGCGCCAGACACACGCCCGCAACACTCGATTCGCCGCCATCGCTGACATCCACCAATAGACCAGAGTCGGCAACAATCGACTACGCAGTAACCATAGACCAGGATTCCGTCAGGGAAACCCTGCGTGTACGACTTAGATCAACCGATCCATTGCCAAAGAGAATCCCGTTACAGGTAACACCCGGTGTCGAACTGCAAGTCTCCGACGAGTCCGTCACGCAGCCGGCCCCGAGCCTGATACGTCAGATGTCCGAAGGAATCGAAGAGCTTGTCCTTGAGGTCCCGGCGGGGATAGACAGCACAAATACACTCGACATCCTGCTTATCTCATCACGTCCCGTAGCCGCAGAGATGTCGGCTGCCCTGATCTCATTTCCGGACACCGACCACGCCGTTGGCTCACTGCAACCACCGCTTCTGGAATCCAATCTGGCGCTGTCAATCACAAGAGGCGGTAATGCAGAAGACGTGACCGGACCAGTTCCCTATCCCGCAGATCCGTTCGCCAACGCGATTACGATTCGAAATCTCGCCAAACGCAGCTCATGGCAGGAGGTCTCCGGACTGGCGATGGCATTGGTCGACCGGCACAGTGATCATTTTTCTGTGGAAATGATCCATCGTTTTGTGGTCCGCAGTGTTGGGAACCACAACGATCTGGTGATTCAGCAGTCGCTGCCCGACCAGATTGTAGTCTTCGTCAACGGCCGACCAGCCTTCCCGAGCCAGTCGAATGACAGATACCGAATTGCTCTGCCAACTGATCGTGAGCACGCCGTGGTTGACATCTATCTGGCGTATGAACTGCCTGTCGCCGTGCAGCAGCAGAACGTGCTGCGTCTTCCGATGCTGGCCTTCCCTGAGACCGAATCCGGCAACGTTACTTATTCAGTACTGCCCCCACGGCAGCACACATTGACACTCGCAAATAGTGAGATGTGCGCCGACATCAGCTCTGCCGAATTCATCAACCGGACCTTCATTGAAAGATACTCGCAGCAGGCAGACCCGGCGCTGTCCGAATTATTTCGGCCCATGTTAACACGTTGTCAGCTACGCAGATTGGCGACGGATTCTGTTGCCATTATCGAAAGTGATCTCGATTCCGGCTCCGTAACACTACAGCTTGAAGACAAAGAACTTGACGCACCGCATACGATCATGCTGGCAACTGTGGTGTTTTTGTTCTGGCTGATAGTGAGACGAGTTGCAGTGGTGCCTTTCCCCGCAATCGGAGCCGTGCTGGTCATATTTCTGGCGGCATATCATCTTGGCGAACTCCGTTCATCAGTTGTCCTGCATGGCGTGTCCTTCGGCACACTGGGTTTTTCCGTAATGTCGGTCATCCACAGCATCAGGAGACGTTGGCGGCACCGAACGTTGCCCACGTCGCCTGATTCTCAAAACCGATCATCCGCGGCGGTGGTACTGCTGTACATGTTTGTGGCTGCAACGGCGGTCAGCGCGGATGAGTCGAGGGAACAAATACTGATCCCGGCCCAGAAAGAAGAGGCGTTCCCGTACGTATACATTGACCGAGATCTTCTGTCCCGGCTCAACTCGGTGAAGTCGCAGCTTGGCACTACGGCGTACGTCATTCAGACTGAACTTAACATTGAAGTCGAAGCAGCGGATTCGTTCACGGCAACGGTACAGTGTCTTGTAGCTTCACCTCCAAACCAGTCATCTCAGTTAAACATCCCGCTTGACGGTGTGACATTTGTTGACTGTCTGCTGGACGGCGCAAGAGTCTTCCCCTCTGTCGAACAGCCCGACAGAGGGACTATTGACGTCCCACACCGGTCAGTCCTACCACCGTCTCCGCTTGGACAACCTGAGCCAAGTCCCTCAACGCAGGGGCGTGATACTCTGGCAAATTGGGACCTGAGAACGGTTCACTATTCTGTTCGCTGCACACCGGAATTGTTGACGGCTTCGGAATTCCGGATCAGCGTCCCTCACAGTCGATCCCCGGTCACACGAGTCAGTCTTTCAGACCCGCTGAAAATCGTTGCTGACGTCAACCACGAAACATCATCGGGATCCGGCACAACAGAGCGAAAAGACGATCTGCTTATCTTCCCCGCTCTGTACAACACTAACCGCAGTGTTCTCGACATTGAACTTCGGACGTCCGCGAAGCCGCTCGTCGATGCCCCCCCATCCGCCAGCGTTGTCTGCACCGCCGAAATTTCGCCAACAGAGTTGCGACTGGGCTGCGAGTTCACCGTCGCCGGAAAAGGCGGAAGATCCACGTCTGTCAATCTGGAAATTCCGAAAGGCCATCAGATAACAAATGTCGCATCGCTGACAGGAGAAGAGCTGCCGTGGTCCATTCGTGACAACAAGCTGACCATCGTTGTCCCGACCGACGACGATGATCTCCAGCAGTTTGTAGTGACACAGTTTCTGGAATCGCAAATCAGCCTGCATCGTTCGATACCTGTCGGCACGGTCGCTACGGTAAATGGTCGGCCGGCGGACGACATCATTATTGTTGCCGTGACGTCGGATGAGTTTCTCGTCTCGTCGGTTAAATCACCGGACGCTGAATTGCACAAACCTGATCAGGCACGACTACAGCAGCTGGCCGATCGTCTTAGAAATTCACAATGGGTCGTTGCCGTCCCCGAATCAGCCACTCAGGTCGACATTGAAATTGCGGCTCGTGTCACGGCAAGAGAGGCAGAACTGGCACAGAAAGTTGTCATTTCCGACGATCGTCTTCACTGGACAGCACGCTGCCGGATGCAGGTGCTTGGAAACCCCACTTTTCGTCAGACCTTCGTCGTGTCTCCGGATGTGCGAATCGAAGAAGTCTCAGCGACCGTCGGCGCAACTGCGAGGCTCCAGTCATGGACCCGAGACAGTGAATCTGTTGTTGTGTCATTTCGCGAAGCCACTCGGGGACTGGTCGTCGTGGAATTCACGGGAGTGGTGTCACGCAGCCCCGGACAGCCAACACAGCTGCCCGTTTTCGCTCTCCCGGACTCTGTTGCAACTCTGATATCAACAATTGACATATCCTCGAACGCAACGTACGAAACCTACATCAAGGACCTGCAAAGTGCAGTTCCGCTTACCAAGGTTGATATTGCAAGGTACGTGCTTTCCGAAACCCCGCTGCAGGCAACGCTGACGGCCGATTCCCGCCCTCCCGTCATCAGCCCCAGTGAGGACAAGATACTGCATGCCGAGATTGTCGCAGTACTTCACAACGCCGGTGGCAATACACAGGTTACGGAATTCATTTCTCTTGCTCCTCAGCACTCCGGATTTGACGTCCACTGCCGACCACCTGCCGGGCTGGACGTTGACAGCCTGACGGTCGCGGTCGATGGTCAGCCGACAACTGCCACCTATGATACTGACGGCATCGTCATCTCCAGAGAGACAACCGATGCATCTGCTGCACGCGTCGTACTGGTCGTGTCTGACGTATTGGCCCCTGTGCGTGATGGCCTGCTGACGGCGGCTCTTCCGGTATTTGAGGCCGATCTGAAAATCGCGTCCTGCGAAGTTTTCGACGCACGCGGCCTGCCTGCCGCCGGCAAGAGTTCATACAACGTACCCTCGTGGGTCGTCGAAGCTGTGGATGCGCAGGGTCTGCTGGCAATCCCGACAAACCTTGACAAACCTCGAAGTGATACAGCCATACCGAAAAACGTGATCACAGTTTATCTTTCTGAACAGCAACGCCCCGCCCGTGCGGCGGGCCCCGTCAGCGACGTTGCGTATGTCCACACGCAGCACGACATTCAATTGGATAGTCTGGCCACAAATGGTCGGTCAGATATGATGGTCTTTACGACACGCCAGAATGCAGATATTGAACTTGACGTCCCTGTCGACATAAGGATCATTGATGTGCTGCACGACGGGATACCGGTTCCATTTGCCGTGACCAACAACATCATTCACCTCCATGGTACGGCGCAGGTTGGACTGTTTGAAATTCAGTGGCGGTGCCAGCCAGGATCATCCTTAGTTCGGCACAAGTTACTGCTGCCGTCCATCGCGGCGGCGGATCAGGTCCACCTGGTCCGACTGGCGGCAGCTGAGGACACTCTCTGGTGGGAAACAGGCAGCAGGACGGAAGACCGAGAACAATGGTGCAGGGACAGCCAGGCCGCAGCGGCACGGGGCTTCCTGCGTATTGAGCGGCCGACAACAGTTGCCGATGCTGACGTACCGGAGAATCTTCCAGCGATCATTGCAGCGCCCGAATGGCAGAAGCTGGCCGCCATTTCCAGGAATGCAGCCGAAGCGTTACTGAGCACCACCGCCGGAGATACAGCCTCAGCAAAGTATCAATACCTCACAACGGACGTCCCGCCGGAGGTTACGGTCACACTGATAACGAGACCCGGTATGCCCAGTCTGCTGGTCGGCCTGTGTGCGCTTATGATGATTGCCGTCCCGCTTGGTCGGCGCGGACGCAGTGAACGGGCAAAACAGCACGAGGAGCCGTCAACGCTGTCGGGCTGATTCAGCTTTTCTGAGTCCAGCGTAAAATCGACAGCCGCGTGAGCGGGACAAAGGCAAATGACCTGATTGCTGGTCATTCGAGCTGAATCGTCGCCCTTGTGTTGCACCGCTCAACAGACCCGATAGGATCAAACAGTTCTCAGGCGACTTGAGCCGGAACATCCGGCGCCATAACAGCAGCCGTTTTTTCGATGGAAATTCTGTCCCCATCAAAACCACAACTGACCAGAAATTTTGGGAGCCCTCATCATGAGCGTCGAAGCTCGCATCAAGGAACTCGGCCTGACACTGCCCAGCGCTCCGGCCGCAGCCGGGACGTACAGCCCCGTGGTCATTATTGACAAACTGGCATACGTCTCCGGACAGGGGCCCATTGGCTCGGAAGGCACACTTCTGCGAGGGCGCGTGGGAGACGACGTAACCGAAGAACAAGGCGTTTTTGCGGCGCGAACCGTCGGGCTGACAATGCTGGCAACGATCAAGGATCAGCTGGGCAGTCTTGACCGAGTCAAACGAATCATCAAGGTTCTGGGTATGGTCAACAGTTCGGCCGACTTTCAGAATCACCCGAAGGTCATCAACGGCTTCAGTGACCTGATGGTCGAAATTTGGGGAGAAGAAGGCCGCGCCGCCCGCAGCGCTGTCGGTATGGGTTCTCTGCCCGGAAACATCACCGTGGAAATTGAAGCGATTCTGGAACTCACCGAATAGAACAGCCATGCCCGCTGCGTTCTTGAAGCTGATTCTATGGAAATAGAAATCGCCGGGGGGATTCTGCACGCACACGGAAGCCGCTCAGTGACCTATTTTTCGTCACGGATCCGAATGTCGAACCGACCGTCTGAATCGGCAGCGGCTCGGAACATGCCCGGACTGGTATACACCCACTCTATGTTGCCGTGCAGATCAACGGCAATCACACCACCGTCGCCTTTGTTCAGGCGTTTGTGAAGTACATATTCCGCCGCTTGTTTCAGCGTCCAGCTGCGATGTCGCATCAGCTGTGAAATCTGAGCGGCGACGGTGTGCCGAATGAACTGTTCTCCGGTGCCGGTTGCAGAAACAGCACAGGTTTCGTTTTCGGCGTAGGTACCGGCTCCCAGAATCGGACTGTCGCCCACTCGCCCGAACTTCTTGTTGGTCAGTCCGCCGGTCGATGTCCCCGCGGCAAGGTTACCGTGCGAATCAAGCACGACGCAGCCAACCGTTCCGTATTGCCAGGGTTGTGCGGCGCTGATGCGACTGACCGGATTTTGGGTTTCGCGGTCACGAACACGGTTCCACGCCTCACGCCGCCGATCAGTCGAAAAGTACGTATTCCTGACGCGTGCCACTTTCTGTTCCGTGGCAAACTGTTCGGCCCCCTGTCCCGCCAGCAGCACATGGCGAGTCTTATCCATCACTCGCCGAGCCAGACTGATGGGGTTCTTAACCGTTGTGACGCCTGCCACTGCTCCGCCGTCCAGCGTCCGCCCGTCCATAATCGACGAATCCAGTTCGTGGCCGCCGGAGCTGTTGAACACTGCTCCCCGGCCGGCGTTGAACAACGGATTGTCTTCCAGAATTCGGATTGTAGCCTCAACTGCATCCAGACTTGTACCGCCGGCCTCGACGATAGATTTTCCCTTCTCCAAAGCGGCACGAAGCCCATTCCGCCAGGTCTGCACCGTCTCTGGTGACGCGTCCTTCGAAACTGTGCCGGCCCCGCCATGAATCCCGATGGCCCACTTAACCTGTTTGGGACGGTTGGGCTGGGATGTTCCAAGTTCAAATTCGTTTCCATGACGCAGCGTACGCAGTCTTAACGGCTTGCCAGCTTGAGATTCACTGACGACCACAACGAATGAATTCCCAATGACGGTCGCATGTCGCCCCTGCACAACCAGCGCCGTTGATTCGTCCACGCCCAGACCAGCATGTCCCGGATACTGGCTGACTGCCGACAACAATCGATTGGCTCGGTCCCTCCGAAGAAAGTGCTGATCAATAATCGAATTGGGCAGCAGATCCAGACCTCGACTGATTCTCGGGACCGGATTACCACTTTCGATCATCACGCCGGATTGAATTGCCGCGCCTGCTGACGTCCCGCCGACAACCCCACCACGTTTCAACAGCGACTTTAGCTCCGACTGCACTTTCGTGCCGACGTAGGCGGCTGCAAGTCGTGACTGCTGACCACCACTGATCCACACGGCAGTCGCACTGCGAAGCGGCGCCACAAATGCAGCCTCGTTCGCCTGCTCGCGGTCGCGAGTGTGCAGTAGAATCGTGTTGCGAATTCCGCGTTCGCGCCACACCCGGGCAACAGCGTCGGCATCCGGAAGCCCGCTGTCCGAAGACGCCGTTGGGATAACAACAAGTCGAGCCTCCTGACCACCGGCAAGTTCCATGAACCGGCCGACAATTTCGTCCGTCAACTGGCCGCCGCCGACTACAACCAACGCGCCCTGCTGAGGCTGAAACGCCAGTGCCGCGTTTGTGAACAGCAGAGCTGCAATCATCCCATGCATCATCGGGAGAACGCACATTGTCCGACGAATATACATGCCTGTCTTTCTATTGCGGAATATTCTCTTCATGAACACGTGCGCCCAGCATAACAAAATGTGATGTATTCGCCTGGAGTCTTTCCGCGACAATGATCCATGGTTCGTGAACGTCCCCGGGAATTAGTTGCACGCACGCCGCATTCACTGTTGCCAGCGTCGGTGCGGCGCCCGCTGGCACTGCCAGATGCCGTCAATTCAACAATAACATCAGGGCGGTCGCGGAAATATTTGCGTCTGGCCACCTGATCCCAGAACACGACGTTGCGTCCTGAGTGGCAATATCGGATGATTACTGCCATTCAACTCTAACAAGCTCTTCTATGCCGTGTCGTCTGTGCAGCTTTCGATAGAAGCTCCTCAACATCCTCCGAGCGTCAGCTCGATTCCACACGCGGAAGGTTCCGCACGAGTCTGTCAATATGCCCACCTACGTTTACGAAGTCATCCGTGAGGACGGAGAACCCGGAGCTCAGTTCGAAATTGTTCAGCCGATCAAGGATCCGCCGCTCAAGAAACATCCGGAAACGGGTGAACCGGTGCAGCGAGTCATTCAGCCGGTGTTCATGGGAGGTACATGGACAGAATCGTCGATGAGCCGTCGTCTGAAGGACGACAAAAAACTGGACAAACTCGGCCTTACGAAATATGTCAAAGCCGGTGACGGTATGTACGAGAAACGCTCGGGCAAGGGCCCGGATCTAATTTCACGGGATCAGGCTGTCAAAGGCAGTGACTTCAAACACCTCGACTGAATTACACGCGGGGCTTACCCCGCCCGGCGTTCAGAACGAATCTTCCCATGCACGGAAGATGTCGGCAAGTTCCGAAGCTTTAGACGAATGTCGAGCTGCCAGATTTTCCAACTCAGCCGGATCATTCCTCAGATCAAACAATTGCCACGGCTGATCAGTTTTCTCGCGAACGATCTTCCAGTCGCCGGAACGCACGGCGGCGTGTCTACGGAACTTGAAATAAAAGGATTCGTGCGGCGACTTCGCTTCGTCGGTCAGCAGCGGCAGCGGATTTTTTCCATCAAGGACAACATCGTCCGGCAAGTCCGCACCTGCCAATTCAGCGCAGGCGACCATCAGATCGGGCGACCAGAATGGTTCTGAGATTTCAGTCCCGGCTTTGATGTGCCCCGGCCAGCGCGCCAGTGCGGTGACTCGCAGCCCACCTTCCCAGCACGTCACACCACCGGACCGCAAAGGATCGTTGGAACCGATGTCGATACCCGTTCGCCCCAGAAGAAATGCGCCATTGTCTGAATAGAAGAACACGAAGGTGTTATCCCTGACGGCGGCGGCCTGGAGAGCGTCCAGCACTCGGCCGATGGCAAAGTCCAGTGCCGTCACGACGGCACAATATCGTTTGTAGGGATCCGTCTCGTCCGGCGACAGGTCGTATTCTTCGAATGCCCAGTCCGGTGCCTGCCAGCGATTTGGCTGACCCGGCTTCTTGTTCCGCGCACTGGGAAAATGCGGAGCGTTAAACGGCAGATAGCAGAACCACGGCCGCTGTGTCGCAGAATGTCTGTCTATGAAATCGATCGCAGCGTCGGCAAACAGGTCGGTCGAGTACGTGCCATCCGCGTGCAGCTCATCTACGCCTTTGAACAGGTCGTGCTTGCCGCTGTAAATGTGGTGGTAATAGTCGATGTTGCCGGAAGCATGTCCGACGAATTCGTCGAACCCTCGCTCAGTCGGTCGCGAGCCTTCTGCAAATCCGATGTTCCACTTGCCAAAACATCCAGTGACGTAGGGCACGGGCGCCGTCTTCAGCACCTGCGGAACAAGAGTCTCCTGCGGATTGAGACCAACGCCATAGTTTCCCTTCAGCCCGGGCAATTGGTTGATCAGTCCGTGACGCTGAGGGATCCGTCCTGTCAGCAGGCATGCCCGAGACACCGTACAAGTGGGGGACGCAGTGTAAAAGGATGTCAGCTTCGCGCTTTCGGTCGCCAGCTGATTAAGTCGGGGCGCAAGAATCGGCGATCCGGGATTGAAGCACGGCAGGTCTCCGTAGCCCAGATTATCTGCTGTGATCAGCAGAATGTTGGGCGGCAGCTCGGCGACCACAGTCTGACGCGCTGTCGCAAAGACACACAGCAATACCCATCGGAAGTGATACAACCTGTCGGATCCTCTGCTCGGTGGCCACGGCTGTGAAGTCATGAAATCGGGGTGCTACGTATAGAGTTCACGAATCACTTCGCCTCGTTCCACTAAATGCATCGGACGGCCCGTTCGGTCCTTCACAGTCGTTTTTCTTCCGTCAATGCCCAGGTGATGATAAACCGTTGCCGCGACGTCTTCCGGATGGACGGGACGATCCTTGACGTAGGCACCATGCTTGTCTGATTCGCCCACAACAACGCCGCCGAGTAATCCACCGCCGGACATCATCACGCTGAAAGAATGGCCCCAGTGATCACGACCGCCAGCAGAATTCATCTTCGGAGTTCGGCCAAATTCGCCCATTGCAACCACAAGCGTCTTCTCATGAAGTCCCCGATCAATAAGGTCTCGGATCAGCCCGGCGATCGCCCTGTCCGTGGGAGGAATCAGCTGTTTCGCCCCCTTCTCTGTCGGTAGACGATTGGCAGTGCCGTGATGATCCCACGGCTGCGTATTAACAGTGACAAATGTGACTCCGCGTTCCACCAGTCGTCGAGCCAGTAACGCACTCTGTCCAAAGGTGTGGCGGCCATAACTGTCACGTGTCCTGTCGGATTCGGCAGAGATATCAAACGCGTCCCGCACCGACTTGCTTGTCAGCAACCCGAATGCAGATCGCTGGTGATCACTCATGTCGATCATCTGGCGGTCCGTGCTCCGACGAACATCGTCAACAGCATTCAATAGAAGCTGTCTGTCGTTCAGACGGTCGAACGTCAGCCCGTTCTGTAACATCAGATTGTTAACACGGAAGCCCTTTTCATTCGGATCCGAATTCACCACGAATGGATTGTGAACACCTCCGAGATATGTGGCATAATGGAAAAGGTTGTCCGTACCGCCTCGCAGATGAGGCGCCCCGACGTACGGGGGCATACCCGTCACATTGGAGCCGCGCAATGCAGCAGCAACGGATCCAAGACTCGGTCGCCGCTGGATCTTATTGTCGGACGCATTGAAGTCCGGCCCTTCAAAGCCAGTCAGCATCCAGTGGTTGCCTTTGGTGTGATCGCCGGTGCCATGACTTACGGTGCGGATCACCGACAGGTGTTCCGCGATTGTTGCCTGTTCCGGCAACGTCTCACTAAACTGCACACCAGGAGCCGTCGTGGAAATCGCACCAAACGGGCCGCGATATTCCGAAACCGCCTGCGGCTTCGGATCCCATGTTTCATGATGTCCCGGCCCGCCACTCATCCAGATCAAAATGACACAGGTGTCCGCCTGACGTTTATGAAACTCGGGGCTTTCGTCGGCAGCGACTGCCTTCAGTTTCAGGAAATCCGCCAGCGTCAGACCACCCAGCCCGAGAATTCCAGCCTGCACAAAGCTGCGACGTACCAGCCCCTCACAATCTCTTGACGCAGAACCAGTAACTTTGAACATAGAATGTCCTTGCGAATGCCCCGATTGAACAGCGTAATTCTCATGGACAGTTCCGCAGAAGACAACTGCGTTTCCACATTCTCACCTTATCTTTTCCTGATGCTCTGCGTGTGTAAGCCGTCCTGCCGGGCCATTTATCGGTTTGCCTGCTGATGTCTTTCAATGGCGTGAACAGGATGACGGGATGGCCAACGATAAGCAGCGCAGAGGCTTATGTTTCCCCATTGGGCACGGAATCCTTCGAATTCGCTGTCCGGAAGTTCTGTGCCGCATCTTCAGTGATGCGAATCCCTTAGGTGAGAACGGATCTGTGAGTCCCTCGGGGAATCTGCATCTAAATAAACGTACGGAAGCAGTCTGCGTGTCCAGAAAGCAGGGAACTGAGGCTGCGATTCCGGACGATTCCGTCATCCGTTGGTCTGAGAATGCCGGCATGGCTGCTTAAGGCGAGGTGTCCGGGGTGGTTAGCGAGGCAGTTTGCCAAACCATACACAGATACATCATGTGGAGCGATTTTCTTCAGACCGGGCCGCGACGTGTGTCGAAGGAAGCTATTGGCGGCGAGATGTTCCCAGGATTGACATGTCCTGTTCTTTTCACAAAAAAACTTGAGTTTCTCCTCATTTTCTGGGGAATCACTGCCATGCTAAGGGTTCATTTTCGCTCAACACGTTGTAAGAATGCCGACGCGCCCGGCCAACATGAAATTATAGATTCCCCCTAACTTTTGCAGACCCTCCACCGGAGCCCTCCGAATGTCCGTCGCCGACCCTCCCGCCTCGCCTGAAGGCCGCAGCAAAGAGGCCATTGATACTGTTGTCATCCGATTCTGCGGTGATAGTGGCGACGGCATGCAGCTGGCGGGAACTCAGTTCACGAACGTATCTGCCGTCTTCGGCAACGACGTCAGCACCCTGCCCGACTTTCCCGCAGAGATCCGCGCTCCTATCGGAACAGTGGCCGGAGTCAGCGGTTTTCAGATCTGCTTTTCCAGTAAGGACATTTTCACGCCAGGTGATGAAGTCGACACGCTGGTCGCAATGAACCCGGCCGCATTGAAATCCAACGTCGCCGACCTGAAGCGTGGCGGCACACTCATCGTCAATGAAGATGCGTTCGAAGCGTCCAACCTGAAGAAGGCTGGTTACGATCACAATCCGCTGGACGGTGATGAAGAACTGGCGGCTTACCGGGTTCACAAAGTTCCAATGACTCGCCTGACGCGGGATTCGGTCGAAGGTCTCGGGCTGTCGCAGAGTGAAGCCGATCGGTCCAAGAACTTCTTTGCCCTGGGATTGGTTTACTGGCTGTATGACCGTGACTCAAAGCCGACGGAGGACTGGGTACAGACGAAGTTTGCCAAGAAACCGGAGATTGCAGAAGCCAACATTCGAGCACTCAAGGGGGGCTCTAACTTCGGATTTTCAACCGAAGCGTTCACCGTTCATTATGAAGTGCCGCCGGCCCAACTGGCCCCCGGCAAGTATCGCAAGATCACAGGCAATGAAGCCGTGGCGATGGGACTGGCAACAGCCGCTCGATTGTCCAACGCGGACGTCGTGTTCTCGGGTTACCCCATCACACCGGCCAGCGACATTCTGCATGAACTGTCGAAGTTCAAGCACTTCGGTGTCACAACGTTTCAGGCCGAAGATGAAATTGCCGCGATGTCCGCCACGTGCGGAGCTGCCTTCGGAGGCGCGATGGCCGTAACTGCCAGCAGTGGTCCCGGCATCTGCCTGAAGGGCGAAGCCATGGGGCTGGGTATGATCACCGAATTGCCAATGGTGATCATTGATGTACAACGCGGCGGGCCCAGCACGGGGCTGCCCACCAAGACTGAACAGTCAGATCTTCTGCTGGCAATGTTTGGCCGCAACGGGGAATCGCCGCTGCCGATTATCGCTCCACAGACACCTGGCGACTGTTTCTGGGCGATTCAGGAAGCGATGCGGGTTGCCGTCGAATTCATGACTCCGGTCGTGCTGTTGTCTGACGGTTACGTCGCAAATGGCGCAGAGCCCTGGATGGTGCCGAAGGCCAGCGACATCGAACCAATCAAGGTTGATTTCCTGACCGCACCAAACCAGGACGACGAGTTCCACCCGTATCTCCGGGACGAACGACTGGTTCGGCCGTGGGCCCGCCCTGGCACACCTGGACTGGAACATCGGGTGGGTGGTCTGGAGAAAAAAGACGGCACCGGCAACGTGGAATACAGTCCGGAAAATCATCAGCACATGTCTGACACTCGTGCTCGAAAGATTGCCAACGTCGCCGATTTCATCCCTGAACAGGAAATTGATGGTCCTGAATCGGGTGAGCTGCTGGTACTCAGCTGGGGCGGCACCTTTGGTTCCTGCCGTACGGCTGTCCGACAGGCTCAGCAGGATGGAAGATCCGTTGCTCATGCCCACCTGAGATATCTGAATCCGTTCCCACGGAACCTCGAATCGATTATCCGAAGCTACAAGAAGGTACTGATTCCCGAACTGAACCTGGGACAGCTGTCGCTGATTGTTCGCAGCACCTTCCTTGTTGACGCAGTGTCATTCAACAAGGTTCAAGGGAAGCCCTTTAAGGTGATTGAAGTGTTCAACAAGATCAATGACTTGTTGAACAGCTAGACCATTTACCACGGGCCGACACCTATGGCTCTTGACTGACAGGTTTTAGACGTCTCCCGAACACCTCAAATCGAATCCATCAGGATAAATTCCAATGTCAACTTTGCTGCCTCAGCTCACTGCTAAGGATTTTGCCAGCGATCAGGAAATTCGCTGGTGCCCGCGATGTGGGGACTATTCTATTCTGGCTCAAATGAAGAAAGTTCTGCCGGAACTCGGAATCCCTCGTGAACAGTTCTGCTTCGTGTCGGGTATTGGCTGCTCAAGCCGCTTTCCGTACTATATGAACACCTACGGGTTTCACAGCATTCATGGTCGAGCCCCGGCTATCGCTTCCGGAGTCAAACTCGCAAATCCGGACCTGCAGGTCTGGGTGATTACCGGCGACGGCGATGCCCTGTCCATTGGCGGCAATCATCTGATGCACGCCATTCGCCGAAATCTCGACATCAACATCATACTGTTCAATAACCAGATCTATGGTCTGACCAAGGGACAGTATTCACCAACCAGTCCGCTTGGTTCGAAGACGAAGAGCACTCCATATGGTTCAGTCGATAATCCGCTGAACCCCCTCTCTGTGGCGATCGGCTGCGAAGCAACGTTTGTCGCCCGGTCGGTGGACGTGGATACCAGACACCTCGCCGCCACGCTGCGTCGAGCTGCCAACCATAAGGGTACCTCGTTCGTGGAGGTCTATCAGGACTGCAACGTCTTCAATTCCGGAGCGTTTTTCTATGCGTCAAAAAAAGGCCAGAAGGAGAACAATATCGTTTATCTGGAGCATGGCAAACCCCTGATCTTTGGCAAAGAACGCGACAAGGGTATTCGCCTCAATGCTCATGGTCGCCCCGAAGTTGTTGAACTCAGCGGTATCTCTGAAGACGATCTGCTGTTCCACGACGAAGAAGCAGATGATCCAAGCTTGGCGTTTCTGCTGGCACAGATGCGACATCCGGAGTTCCCGGAACCCCTGGGCGTACTCAGAAACGTATCCAGAACCGTCTACGACGAAGCCGTCAGAGACCAGGTCTCACACGCCAGAGAGACTCTTGGCGAAGGCGACCTGGAGAAACTATTCAACAGCGGTGACACATGGGTTGTTGAAGCCTAAACTAACCCTGCAGAGGCCAAACCGCCCTGCGAGAACAAATTCAGACACCCCGGCTGCCCAGCAGCCGGGGTGTTTTTGTATCAGTCGCAGCGACGGCATCTTCGGAATGCGTGCATTGTCGAGCAATGTCCAGCGAGAATCAGCATCACATGCGGCTGCCGGGACATGGCAGCACGATTCGAAGAGACAATGTCACCCCCACCCAACGCGTGATAGACTACCGTTCCCGCATTTCTGGAAATTGGAGCATCTCATGAGTCGACTGATCCTGGCTTCTGCCCTTGTCGTGGGCCTGATGCAGCCGTGCGTTCATGCCTCCGACAGCCAGCAGATAAGATCACTCTCCAAGGGACTGGCACCGTTTCTCAACGCTCTTTCCGGATCAGCCGCCCGGTTTCGACTGACGGGAAAAATTCAAGTCGACATCGACGACGAACCACAGTCGATCAATATCCGCATCGCTCTGTTTGACGACGACTCATTCGACCTTGTATTGACACACGCAGACTACGCCGTCGAAATCCGTCGCCGAGCAGACTCGACCACCATGATTCTGCCGCTCCACCAGATGGCGTTTGTTGGCACAGGGGAGGTGTCCCATGACTTCTCTTTGGCTCCAAAGGGAATTGTATCTCGTCTTGTCAGCCCGCAGTCCGTGGCTGCCCCGTTTGTTCTGTTGCCGGGCCGACAGGCCGTCGGCGCGCTGGTGGCCTTTGGGAATTCTTTACTGCAGGTCGAACAGGATCGCGATTCCGGTGAATGGCTTTTGACTGACGACAGCCCGCTCCGCTTTCCACAACCGGGTTCTCTGCTGGTCAGTTACGATCAGACACAAGTTGAACTGAGCGTCACCGAAGACGTACCTGAGCACTCGAACGAGCTGTCGGGTGTTCAGATCGTCGAAATTCCGCGTCCAGAACTGGAAAAGACACTGCTGCGCGGCGTCCGGCGAGCAACTGAGATCCTGTTTCCCGCACCGGCACTGAAGAACCCGCCGCAACATCCGCGCAGGACGGAACACGGCGAATTACGGTGGGTCGGCGACCATCGTGTCGTATTGCTGGACGGCACACCGGAACAAATCGGCACAGCTCATGGTCAATTACTGAAAGCGGAAGCCGTGCGCTGCATCGAATCGGTTCTGTACACCTTCGGTACGGTATACGTGATCAAAACCGGACACTGGTTTCGCCATGCCCTCGAAGACGCCTACGCTCAGCTGGCACCACATATTCCGGAACGGCACAAACGAGAGACCGCTGCTCTGGCGTCGTCGCTTGGCATGTCTGACAGCACACTGCAGATCCTGAACGTGTTCCCGGAGATGTTTCACTGCTCCGGATTTGCGGTATTCAACACTGCCACGAAAGACGGGAAGCTGTACCACGGTCGAGTCCTGGATTACATGACGACGATCGGTCTGCAGGATGCCGCGACAACATTCATTGTGAAACCGGACGGCTACATTCCTTTCGCCAACGTCGGCTACGCATCCTTCATCGGCAGCGTGAGCGGCATGAATAACAAAGCCGTATCCCTGGGGGAAATGGGAGGCAAAGGCCAAGGCAACTGGGACGGCGTCCCCATGGCAACACTGATGCGACGAGCCCTGGAAGAATGCACAACGCTGGACGAAGTAATGCAGCTCTGGACCGAAAGCCCACGCACCTGCGAATACTATTACGTCTTCGCCGATGGCAAGACCAACACGGCCGTAGGCGTGGCGGCTCTGCCCGAATCGGTCGAATTCATCCGTCCCGGCCAGTCGCACGCTCGACTGGGTGAAGGCATACCAGACTCCATTGTCCTGTCCGCGGGCAGCCGCCTGGAAACTCTGCGCGGCCGAGTCTCCGATAAGCATGGCCAGATTGATGCAGAAATCGGCAAGTGGCTGATGAGTCGCCCGGTGGCCATGCAGTCCAATCTGCATAATGTACTGTTCATCCCGGCAGACGGCGTTCTGCATGTCGCCAACGCCAGTCATACACGTCCGGCCGCCGAAGAACCGTATGTCGAACTGAATCTGTCGGAACTGCTCGAGTCAATGACGCCAGCCCGGCTCCAGACAACCCAGCGGTGATGTGATTCGCTTCGGGAAAAGCCCCCTCATCATTCAAGGGGGGAGCGATATTCCTGATGGAGCGTTACGGCGGAATACAGTCGCACTGTCAGAGCCTCGAAGAGGCCTACTCCTTCGTCAGCGCTTCGTCCAGATTCAACAGCACGTTGCACAGCATCGTATTGCCCGCCAGCTCTGTGTGATCCAGTTCGGTGCTCACCAATGATTCGCCGACCTTCAGTAATTCAGCCGCCTGCGCCGGACTGGCTTTGAATTCAGCAACATAGCTGTCCCGAGCCATTCTCAATGAGTCAAGTTCACTCGCCGAGGGCCGACGACCGGTCACGCTGCGAAATGCAAACACGACGGGCTGGTCGTTTCCGTCTGTCATCATTCTCGCCGCCAGATGCCGAGCTGCCTCCACAAACATCGTTTCGTTCAGCAGCGTCAGCGCCTGCAGTGGAGTATTCGTTCGTTTGGGCCTGACTGTGCACGATTCGCGATCGGCTGCATCCAGAATCGCCAGACTCGGCGGTGCCACGGTTCGTTTCCAGATCGTGTACAGCCCGCGACGGTACAGATCCTTTCCCCGGGATTGTTTGTACTTCATGTTGGACATTTCATCCCACAACTTCGCCGGCTGATACGGACTGACGGAAGGGCCGCCGATGTCCACCGTCATCAGTCCGGAGACAAACAATGCCTGATCTCGCAATTGCCGAGCTGTCAGCCGCTGACGCGGACCGCGCGACAACAGGCGGTTGTCGGCATCAATGTCGCCACCACCTGGAGCCTGACGGCTGCTTTGGCGGTAAGTGGCACTAAGCGCGATCAACTTGTGCAGAGCCTTGATGTTCCAGCCGGACTCGACGAATTCCACGGCCAGCCAGTCGAGCAACTCCGGATGACTGGGTAGTTCTCCCTGCAGACCGAAGTCTCCCGCAGTCCTGACCAGTCCGGTCCCGAAGAAGTTCTGCCAGTATCGATTGACAATCACCCGCGCGGTCAAAGGATGCCTGCCGCTGACCAGCCACTTCGCAAAACCCAGACGATTTGACGGTCCATCGACCTGCAGCGCGGGAAAAACGCCGGGCGTGTTGGACTCAACAACGTCTCCGTAATTGTCGTAGACCCCGCGAACGCGAACATGAGTGAGTCTGGCATCCCTGCGTTCCATCATCACCATCGTTGTCGGAAACGAATCCAGCAATTTGACGCGTCGCTCGCGCAGCTGATCAATCGCTTCGAACATTGCCAGCGGACTGCGGTTCCGTTTCGACGTGCCACGTTCCGATGCTGGCCGGCCCGCCAGCCACGCAATCAGCTTCGCTCGATCGCTGTCCGTTCGATCAGCGGCAGCCCTTGCCAGAATCTCTGCCACGGTGTTGCGTTCGGACAGCAGAAGGATCTCATCTTCGAACAATGTGCGCTTATAAAATCGCAGTTCATCGACCTGGCCTTTGAATTTGTCGCCGTGTACTCCGCCACCGATCCGCAAGGTTGCATTCTTGCCGGTACCACCGGTGTTGCTGTTCGTGTTGAACAGCACACGGGTTGCGGCCTGCTGACCATTAATCCAGATCTGCTGACCCGTCGCTCGTTGAGAGCCATCGTTGGTCAACGCGACGTGAACCCATTCGTCCGCTTTCAGTGGTGTGCGTGTTTCGACCGCTCCAACGCCGGCAATCCAGCGAGTGATGATGTAGAACTGCAGGTGCCCGTCTCGTAACTCCACGCTGAATCCAGGGCGAGTCGTGCCGGGCGACTGGCGCGACAGAACAACACCACTGTCCAGCTGTTCCGGCTTCAGCCAAAAGCTGATGGAGGACCGAGTCTGACAGGCAACATCGCCCACCTTGCCCAGAGCCAGCACACCATTCCCTCCAACGGTTGCTGATTTTCCGTACAATCCGTCACGCAGAACGGGCTTACCGTTTTCGACAGTGACTCCTTCGACTTCCATGTCTTCGAACTGAAAATGGTGAACGAGCCCGCGCGAAACGACGGGCCTGTCGTCGAGATCCACTTCGACGCTGTCCGGGTTCTTCAGACTCAACTCAAAGTCTTCTGCTTCCTCCTGAATTGCCGATCCCGACGCACTTAAGTCGCGCCGCAGGTCAGCCAACTGCCGGTCAAGTTTCTGAAGCTGCGTCTGCTGCCCATCGGTCGGTGCCACAATCCACGGTTCGCTGTTGCCAAACTTGATGGCTCGGCCGGACTCGGCAATATTGTCGAAGAAGGAAATCAGCTGATAGTACTCGCGCTGAGAGAGTGGGTCGTATTTGTGATCGTGGCATCGAGCGCACCCGATCGTGAGTCCCATCCAGACTGTGCTGGTCGTGTCGACTCGATCAACCGCGTTTTCCAGCAGGAACTCGTCCAGCACCAGCCCCGATTCGGAGTTGTACCGATGATTGCGGTTGAACCCCGTGGCGATGTTCTGAGACAGTGACGCATTCGGCAACAGGTCACCGGCCAGTTGTTCGACGGTGAACTGATCGAAGGGCATATTGCTGTTGAACGCGTCGATCACCCAATCTCGCCACCGAAACATCGTGCGCGGTCCGTCGTTCTGGTATCCATCGGTGTCTGCGTACCGAGCGGCATCCAGCCACGTCGCTGCCATGTGTTCACCATAGCGAGTCGATTGCAGCAGACGATCAACAACACGTTCGTGGGCCTCGTCCGTGTCGTCAGCAAGGAACGCATCCACTTCGGCAAGCGTTGGCGGCAGACCGGTCAGGTCAAAGCTGACTCGCCGAATCCATGTCGTCTTCGCCGCTTCCGCGGCCGGCTGTAGTCCGGCCGCTTCGAGACGCTTCAAGACGAACCGGTCGACGGTATGCCGAGGCCAGGCTGCGTTTCCTGTCTGCGGCACCGGCGCACGTTTGGGCGCCACAAACGACCAGTGCCCCTCCCACTGAGCACCATTTTCAACCCAGTCAATCAGCACCTGTTTCTGTTCGTCCGTCAGAGACCGCCCGGAATCCACAGGTGGCATCTGCAGGTCAGCATCGGTCGACGTGATGCGAAGAACAAGTTCGCTGTGTTGACTGTCACCCGGTTTGACAACGAAAATTCCATCTCGATCCTGCTTGGTTGATTCTTCCACATCCAGACGAAGATCCGCCTCTCGCGTAGCAGAATCCGGCCCATGACAGTGAAAGCATTTGTCAGCCAGAATCGGACGGACGTCACGGTTAAACGTAACCGGATCGGCTGCAACGCCCACACGACTGAACGTCACACTAGAAAAAATGAGTAGCGAGATGATGTTGGCTGATGGCATCAGGGACCGGTTCGATTAACGTTGGCAAAGCGGCAGAGTCCCGGGCTTTTCAAACGACCGGGACTCTTAATCTTGATTCAGAATGCAAACGGACTTCAAAAGCATCAACGATAACGATGTTGGCACAGGCCTGGAACTGAAATCCCCGGTTCCCCCAACCACCACCTGAACACTCGCCGGCCTGGTGGAATCGGTGACGGTGAACGCTACACTGAAGGTAATTCCAACTTTCCTGCTGCGGACCAGCTAAAATGCTTCTTAGAACGTTGTATTCTCTGTTTGCCGTCGTCTGCCTCACCGGTTTCTGTTTCACGTCGCCGGCTGCTGCAGCTGATCGTCCCAACATTCTGCTGATGATGGTGGATGACCTCGGATTTTCGGACTTCGGTTGCTACGGCAGCGAAATCGAAACGCCAAATGTGGACAAACTTGCAAGGGGCGGCGTTCGACTGAGCCAGTTCTACAATACAGCGAAGTGTCATTCGTCACGAATCTGTCTGCTTACCGGTAAGTACACGTTTCAGGCCGGCAACAATGCCATGAACAAGGCCCTGACAGTCGCTGAGGTCATGCAGCAGGCTGGTTACTTCACGGCGATGGCCGGGAAGTGGCACCTGAACGATCAACCAACCGACCGTGGTTTTATGCGGTATTGGGGACACCTTTCCGGAGCCACAAATTTTTTCACAGGAGACGACACGTTTCACTTGAACGGCGAAAAATGGAATGACTTCGACGAAGATTTCTACACCACCGATGCCAACGTTAACTATGCCATCCGGTTCATCGACGAGGCTCTGCAGACCGACAAACCATTCTTCCAGTATATCGCCTTCAACGCCCCGCACTATCCCCTGCAGGCGAAGAAAAAGGATGTCGAAAAGTACAATGGCCGCTACGCCGTCGGCTGGGACGAACTGCGGCGTCGACGCTACGAAAAACAGGTCAAGATGGGACTCATTGACAAGACTCACCAATTGAGTTCACGGCCGGATTATATTCCCGCATGGGAACAGCTCACCGACGAAGAACGTCAGTGGGAAGAAGCTCGTATGGAAGTCTTTGCCGCCATGGTCGATTGCGTGGACCAGAACATCGGTCGGGTCGTCGATCACCTGAAACAGAAGAATGAGTTCGACAACACACTGATTCTGTTATGCTCAGATAACGGTGCCTGTCCGTTCGACCGGACTCGCGGCAAAGACCTGAAACCGTGGGATCCCAAGTCGTACTGGTGTTACGATGTTGGCTGGGCCCATGCCGGCAACACTCCGTTCCGCTGGTATAAACAGAATCAGCACGAAGGCGGCATTTCTTCGCCGCTGATCGCTCACTGGCCGAACGAACTAACGGCGAAACACGGTTCCATCAGCCACCAGCCCGGCCACCTGATCGATTTGCTGGCCACCTGCATTGATGCTGCCGGTGCCGAATACCCGGCGGAATACCACGGGCACGTGACCACGCCGATCCAGGGGAAATCGCTGCTGCCCATTCTAAAGGGGCAGCAGCGTGACGGCCACGAGTGGCTGTACTTTCAGTTCAACAATAACCGAGCGATCCGCCGAGGCGACTGGAAAGCCGTGTCTGCGCGCGGCGGAAAATGGGAACTCTACAACCTGGCTGAAGATCGAACGGAATCACACGACCTGGCGTCAGACAAAGCTGACTTGGCGACCGAGCTAAGTCAGCTGTGGCACCACGTGGCTGAAAACGTCGACCAGGCACCCAGGAACCAGCGCAAACCCGCCACGAACAAGGTGCAGACGTTCCCGCCGTCAGCGATGACGGAACGTGCGGCAGGCCCAAAACCAGACGGAAAGAAAAAACGAAAATAGCAGGCAGCGACGGTGAACTGCGTGGCCGGATACACCATTTGTGTCAGAGCGGGATAACGGATGAGTAAAGTAATCTCTTTGTTCGCGGGCCTCGTTGTTCGCGTACTGATTCTGGCCGTCATATCCTGCTGGGCTTCGTCCCGGATGTTCGTAATCGTGGCGGATGTCGGTGTTCCGATTCCGGGTATTCAGGGACTTGGGCTGATGTCAACGCCTCACGGCCTGCTGGTGACGGCGCTGGACAGAGCTGTTATCACGAACAACTTCCAGATCGTCAACGCCGACAGCAGCCCGTTTGGCTTCGACTGGAACCAGATTGCTGGCCCCTCCCGAAAACACTGGTCTGTACTGAGCGTTGGCATATGGCTGCGCACGCGACAGTCAGCCGTGCAAGTCGGTATTCCTTACCTGACAGCGATCATCCTTCTGCTGGTCACCTATTGGTGGACTCGCCGCATTGGTCGATGCAAACGCGCACGATGATGCAACGAAGCTCGCGCAAAGCTCTTCGCCCACGTCTGGTCGGACTAACGGAAGTGCTGTCCTGAGCCATCAAGGTTAGCCACGTTTTTTAGTCTCGGCCACTTTTCATCGGACGCGAGCGGCCATCCTGCAATGTACGTACAGACACCGCAGCCCCCTGACCGTCGTTGATGAGCAACATTTCTCTCAACTCCCGCGCCGGTATGTTAACGTCGAGTGAAATCACCCTTCCGTCAGCGGTTACTGCTCCCGGGGGCTGGAACCAGCTGCTGATGCCGTCCGCCGGGTCATTCACCAACGTCATAGGCATTGTGTCCAGGTTGAGATCACGTGGCTCCGTCCACTGAATATTACTGCCAACATTCTCCACGAAATGAATTGTTCCTGATGGGCCATCGGTGACCGAATCAAAGGTCACGGTCTCTTCGAACGGCCACATCGTACGCGGTCCAAGGACAGCCAGATAATTGGTGTGAGTTCCCTTGTTGTCGCCGCCGTACAGACCGAATGCCTGAGGACGCCACCTGAGTAGTTTCAGATTGTCCTGACTGTCCCACGGCTCTGAAAAATCATACTGATTATAGAGTTTCAATTTTCCAAGAAACGGAAGAATCAGAACCCGCCAACTGTGCATGGGGTGTCCTTCCTCATCAGTGACATAAGCCGGAGGAAAACAATGATATGTGTCATGATAATTCGCGACCGCGAGTGCCAGCTGCTTCAGGTTTCACTTATCAGCGGTTCGCATCGCCGCATTCCTGGCTCTGTCAACCGCTGGAACCAGAAACGCCACTGCCAACAGCACTATTGAAAGACAGCCCCATGCCACGGGCTTCATTCGGCTCATATTCCTGCCTCCGCCTGCACATGCCACAACGATAAGACTACGCGCCCGCCCAATCTCCGATGGCAGGCGCAATCCACATCCTACAAGCTGCACCGGTTATGCGGACTCGTATAAACCCAAACCCCGCACCGGAGCGGTCCAGAGAGGCCAAACGGGACCTGCTGCAGCCACCCAGGGGTTGTCAAACAACAATCAACGGGCGCTACGTCGCTGGAAAGCACTGCAGACCTTCCTGTTGTTGCGCAACCCTCATTGCAGGCTACAGAGTTACACTATCGTGGTGGGCGACTCCGTGGATTCTGCATTGCCGTCATTGCCATATCGCCGGCTTGACTGTGGCTCCTGGGTGACGGCCTATAGAACAAAAACAGCGCATGGAAAAAGCGGTGATCGGAGCACAGCTGCTCTGATGACCGCTTTCGGTATAGGAACAAGATTGAGATTGTGTGTTTGTGAGTTCTGGCAGGCGTTGTCTTCACTGGTAAACCAGATCATGCAACACCCCGAA
>JAQWOH010000066.1 GCA_029245955.1 Fuerstiella sp.
GCCGAATAGCCCGCGTCTTGACATGCTTGTGTGCAGTCCCACTGCCAAGTTCCTTCGTGTTGATCATCGCTGGCGCCAATCCAGGCAGTTCCGCTGGCAGGAAGAATGGATTTGACATCTTGTTGGTCGTCCGAATCCCCAACGATGGCCAGCCAGCCACCTTTAGACTGGGCGTCCATTTGCGCCTCTTCGTAAGTAAAACTCCTGCCGGGCGGCGCTGTTACCAGGCTGAACACATTTATCCGCTGAAACAGGGCGTAGTGGGATTCGTCCTTCTTGGCACTTTGGCTGCCGCCGCGATCGTCCCAATAGCCGTCGGCTAGCATTAGAGTTTTGTCTTCGGTGTTACCGCAGCACCGGTCATTGTTCGGCTCACCGTCATTCCAGTTAGCATAGAGAGAATTACGGGTGCTGCCACCCTCATCGCCACTCCAGAATTTCACCCCGCTTTTGGGCCCGTCCTTCCAGTACCACTCTTCATTATCATCTTTGTCACTACCCGCGAGCCAGACTTCCTGGCCGTTGGCCGCAGTCTGCGCCGCGGTTTGTTCGGCGTCAGACGTGATGCTCGCCAAATAGGCAGACTCGTTGTGTGCCTGAGTCTTGGCATCTTTCCAGAGACCGCTCGTTTCGTAGACGTAATACTCGGGTCGTTCGAGAACGTAGTACTGCAGCCCGTCCATGGAGTTGCGGTCATTCCACGTGCCGTCGGGCCGAATTTCCGCGTAGTTTTCCCACCCCCAGGGGACAGTGAAGCTGGAAGTGGAACTGCCCGTGTCACCCCCACTCCAGAGTGTTGGTCCATAAATACCTGTGACGACCAAATTGCCGTCCAGATAAATCGCCATCGATCCGGCCGTCGCGTCGAGAACGGTGGCAAAGTGGTGCCAACGCCCTTCCTGCACTAAGCCGGCTGGCGTGGTGACTGTCGTTTGAGTTCCGGCGTTTTCCGGCGCGGCCGCCAGATGCATGGAACCGTTGCCATAGACCCAAAGGGTGTTTTCACGGTCTTTGAGCACAGAGTCGTTGTTGTCCTGATCCCCCTTGAAGTAAATCGATTGCAGCACCGACAGGTCGTCTACCTTAAACCAACCCGTGACAGTCTGTGCCGTAGCGGAAGTCAGCTCCGAGCTATCCGGAATTTCAACATAGCTGTCCGAGTTCGGCGGAAAGGAAACACCGTGGCTGCTATAAACGCCAGGCATTCCCTGGGTAACTCCAGAGAAGCTGCCGTTGATATTGTTACCGGAAAAATCTTGCGCCAGCGTTCCGGTCGTCTCGTTTAGTCTCCAATAGCCTGCCGGTCCGGCATCCAGCATCGCATCGTCGGCAAAAGCCGATTGTTCGAACCACTCTTGTGCGGGCGCATCCAGGATGACCGCCACGTCGCGGGCATGGGTGGCGGAGTGGGCAAAGATTTCATGGAAGGAAAATTGCCCTGCGACCACTTCCGGAACGTATTCCACACCCTCATACAATTCGATGTCACCATTTGTCGAGACATTGAGCTCTCCTTGCTCAAGGTCACTCATGTCGATGTGCGCTTCAATGCTGACCAGGTGGTCTGGATCGATCGCGGCCGCGGCGGCGACTGTGAGTCCGCTGATGGTCAGATCACCATGCGCGCGAATCTCATGATGCGTATTCTCGACCTCTAATTGCGGCGCGAATCCACTCACGATGTAACGAACCTCGGAACCTGAAGGCCAGGCCATCAGCCCCAGGTCAATGTTTTCACCCTCGAGTCGCTCGATGCCATATGCCCGCTGCTTTTCATCCGGCTCGATTTGAAGGTCCAGCGTGAGATCGTGCCTGGCATAAGCGTTCAGTTGTGGAACTTCCTCCAAAGTGGACCGCTGCAGCCTGACTCGAAAATCGGTCGCCTCCGAACTCTTAATGGAACCGTCGGGGGCGTGAAGAAACAGAGAATTCGTATCAATGTCGAAGTCACCCTCGGTGAGGGACGGTCGCACGATGATGTCACCGCTGAAGTTAAGTAACTCACTGAAACCTTTCGCATTGACGACCGAACCCTGCAATTCCAATTTTGGTCTGCCTGCCAGTTCGGACAGCAATTCCACTTCGCCGATTTGCATGCTGTTGGCATTCGCGGTATCAGCCAAAGTGGGGAAAGTCAGCCGGTAATGTAAGTAACTTTGTTTTCCCGGATTGTGGACCAGCAATTCCTGACGCTGGTGGCGTTCTGTGAAGGGAGGGACTTCTCCGATGTCAATCAGGGTGTAGTCCACTCCGTCATGAGATCCTGCGAGGCGGAAGCTGGCCGGATCGCGGGCTGGCGAGTCGTTCGCAGAAGTCAGAGCCAAGCCTGTGACGACCCCACTGCCCGACGGAGTAACGATGAAGCCGGTGTTCTCTTTGTCAAAGTTCAAATACTTTGTGTTGACGTCGTTGTCGATTGCACTCGGCACCTGTTCTGCGGTGACAGAGGGAGTGCTGGGTGTCTCCGTCATACCAATGACATCACCTGGTGAGGTGATGTCCACCCGATCGAGGTCGCTCCAGTGGTTTGTAGCCCGGAAGAGACCACTGAAGGCAACGTCATCGAGAAGCTTGATGTTGGTGGACCAATCAGCTCCGTTGAAGCGGAAAGACGGTTGATTGGTAGACGGCTGTTGAGAATCCAGATCCACGTTGGAAACCAGGATTAGATCGTGCGACGAGTAGTTGTTCAGATCGATCCGTGCCAGGGGGGGCCGGACAAGAACCTCGTTGGGTGCGGCCATCCGGGGGACGTCCAGCACGACCGGGAATTCGAAAGACGGTTCCGTGCCGCTGGAGAAATCAATCGTTTGATTGACCTGGCTGTAGGTCACATCCTGTATAAGAATCTGATCACCAGCCGAAAAAGAATCTCCCGCATTCCGCTGAGTGCCATGTTGATTGGTGATTGTCACTCCCTGGGCTTGGCTCACCTTGCCTTCGGAATCAACTTCCAGTCGGGCAGATTCGTGACCACGCACGACTCCGTCCCAGGTGACCTGACGATCGACCGTGAGATCGGTAGCCTGGTCATACGATTCGCCTTGTTCTTTTTCGCTTTTAGCGATCGACTGAAAATTACTGTCCTGCAGACCGGTTCCATCATCATCATCATAGGAAGCCGTAACGGTGAGCACGTTGGTAATCAGTTCCACGTCCGAGGAACTGGTGATGGTCGCCTGGCTGTCGAAGCTGGTTGTGGTTTCCGGATGAGAATTGATCTTGCCGCGATGCGTATACGCCTGGTTGAACAGATCAATGCCCTTGTGGTTTGCCAGCAAGTCCACTTCATCGCTGATAATCCTGAGACCGTCATCAAGTGTCAATAAGACCGATTCCTCGACGTCGATCAGACCTTTGGCCTGATTTGTGTTCTGCATGCCGCCACCGTGGGCATAGACCATAGCGTCGTTGCTATCGGTTTTTTCCGGCCGAGTATCAAGTTCACGCAGCTCAGAAGTGATGAACACTCGGTCCGCAATCAGTTCCGCATTCGCCAGGTAGACGGCGGTCGAATTCGCCCACGCAGCGTTGGTGGGCTTGATGACGATCCCCGTGTTGTCGTCCATGTTAGCGTGGGACGAGCCGAACAGTGCCCCCGATTCCGTATTGGATGCCAGCAGGCTGTTGATCGCCGTGTAGGCCTTCAATTCAATGGCATCATTCGCCAGCAGGCGGGCGCCGTTGTCGACGGTAATCGTGGAATCAAATTGGTCTTGGATTGTGGCATTCGCAAATGCGTTGGCGTCGATTGCTCCAAAGGCCTCGGTCCGCGCCGACGACTTCGCGGTATCACTGATTTTTGACTCGACGATGATCTGTCTGTTGGCATGCAGCGAACCGGACAGGACGATTTTGGCGGCATGCGACGTGCTGGACGTAGCGGTTGCCCGAGCCACACTGGCCAGTAGGGCGCCACCAAACCCTTCCGTCTTGGAATTCACGTTACCCGCAGAAATCGCGTCGATGTCAATGTTCTCGGAGGCATGAAGCAAACTGCCAGATGCCAATTCTACCGTCACCAGCGGGCTCGCTTCGCTACTGGCAGTCGGGCGCACCGTTTGGGCGATCAACGTTCCACCTGTAGCACGCACGCTACTGGATGCCGTACCACTTCCGTCCGGCGTCGCCCGTTGCCCCAGCTTAACGTGCGTCAGCTTCTGTTTTCCCGACAGGTCGCTGTCGTCATCGTTGCTGCTAAGGCCCAGATCGAAGCGGAAGTTGTGCAGACCTTTGCCCACTCCGGAACGATCGAAGCTGCCCACAAATCCGGAATTGCCAACGAAGGACTGCGAGCTGCCCCGCGTATATCCCGCTGCCAGCGGAGATCCCGGTGTTCCGAAGTCGATCGACTGGGGCTCAAAACCTTGAGCGTTGGAGGTGACATTCAGTGCCAACACTGGTGCGTAAGCGTCGATCGTTCCCGCCGTACTTGTGTCGACGAACAGTCTCAAAGTCAATTCACCGTCGCTGACGTCCACCGGATAGTGGTTGGTAACCGTTGTGCCTTGTTGTGTGGTCACCGTATCGACCAGTTCGCCTTCCAGGAAAACTTGCATATCCTGATGACCGCTGAGCGGGCCGGATGTGTCTCCCAGAGTCAGCTCGATGTCGTAGGTTCCGTCAGGTACCTGCAGATTGTAAGTGCCGTTCTGAACGTACACGCCGTCTCGTAAAAGGTCACTCCCGACCGTCAGATCCACCCCCATCGTACCGAGGTGGCTGTGCTGCCCGACTATGCCAGAGCTGCCTTCCGCATCGGTATCGGTACGGGTAACCGAGATTGCCGACGCGTCGTAGAAGGCACTTTGGGAAAACGTCTTGAAGGCCACATCCCCGCTGGATGGTGTTTCATTTAGGTACCAGGTGCCCTGTGGGTAGGAGTCCAGTTTTGTGCCGGCGAACTGAAAGTCAGCATTGGAGGACGAGAACTTTAAATAGTAGATCGAGTCTGCGGTGACGGAAATCTCCGGCTCGAACGAGACCTCGGCCCACTGACCGGGTAACACGCCGCTTACCATCGCCGTCGCCATTGGGTTGACACCCGTTTGTGGCAATGTGTCATATAGCGAGAGCGTTACATCGCCGGATCCGGGGTCAACACTGCCAATGTACTGAGACGAGACTTTCACACTCGCTCCGGTCAGATTGTCCTCAGTCGGCTGGAATGACTGGAACTGCTGCGTATCGGCCGACCGTTTGTCACCTTCAAGCACCTGCACTTGGTCGATGACGAACGGGTTTGACTCCTGCAGGCTGAACTCCGCGGCGGTGGCGTCTGCGCTGACGTAATAGGTTTGGCCGGACTGCAGACCGCCCAATGGCAAGTTGGCGACGGGAATCAACGTATGGTTGATGGAGGCTGCCAGACCGGTATTGTCGAGTGGAATTGGGACCGTTCCTGAGTCCTCTTCGAACAGTTGTACGGAACTGCAGTGTGTTGAATCGGAGAAGGACTTAGCGTAGTACCGGCTACTATTTTTCAAACCACCAATGACCTGGTTGCTGGCACCTCCGATCCAAGCCGACTTTCCAGAAAGTTCGGCATCTTCAAGCAGCGTTTGGACTGCGTCGTTGTCCGCCTGCGAGCCGATGGTGGCGACCCAGCCCTCGGCTTCGCTTCGGGCGTGCTTCTTCGCTTCTGCGAAGGTACCGCCCACAAAACTCTTCAGTTTGTATTTGGGAAACTCCACCAGGACATAATTCTGCGTGTCTTGATGTTTCTCCTTGGTGTGCTTTTCCGTGTCATTCCAATACCCGTTTTCGTACATCTCCATGTACACTTCTCGGTTTTCCACTCCGGTGGGAGGCCCGCTGTCATTCGGCTCACCGGAAGACCAATTGGAGAACCCCCCGCTGGGGTTGTAGCCGTCCGCCCCCCCTTGCCAGAACTGCTCTCCGTGGTGAGGATCGTGCGAGCCTCCGTCCCAGACCCAGCGGTCTTCCTTGTCTGCGTCCGATCCACCCAGCCACACCGACTTCCCTTGTGCGGCTTCCTTGGCCAGTTGCCATTCGTCTTCACTGGTGATGGAGGGCAGCCAGCCACCATGTTTTTCGGCAAAGCTCTTTGCATCCGAGTGATTCACCTGGCTTTCGTCCGGAAAAAGCACAAACTGCGTCCGTTCCAGTATGTAATGCTCCAGCGGGTCGGTTCCAGACACCGAGTGCCATTCACCATTGGAGTCGATTTTCAGATTGTGTTTTTCGTTGCTCAGCGGTTCGCTGTCGGCCCAATTTGTATAGCCACTAGCGACGCCAGATCCCGATTCATTGGCGGTCCAGAATGAAGTACCCGTCAAACGGTTGCGATCGGTCTTGCTGGCGTTGGGATCAGCGGTTGAACTCTGCTGGTTTTCCGGTCCTTCCGTCCAGTACCAATCCAGGGGGTTGGCCGTAGAGTGGTATTCGACCAGCACGGAGCCTGCCGGGGTGTCATCGAAAATACGTGCCTTCCCCTCGTCGCCCAGCAGAATGCTGTTGCTGTCATCCGGCTGAAGCGCAACGTCCGAATCACACACTCCGTCGTTGCTCGTTGATCCACTTACGTTAACGCTCGACGAAGAAAACACGGCCGGGTCCGCCGCCCGGTAGGTGACATGTTGACCGGGTTTAAATCCATGGGAGGTAACGGAAAAGCGGGTACTGTCATTGGCATCAATGTTGTCACCGCTGATCGGTTGTGGTGGGACCAGCAAAGGCAGCGACGTGTCAACCAGCATGACTTCGCTGTCGGATATCTTGTTTACCAGGTACGTGTTGCCATCCTGCAAGCCCTCGATGGGCATTTCTTCGACCGAGTGATACACGATCGAGTCCCACGTTGTCGGGTCCCAATCGTCGAGGGAATATGGCCCCTTGAAGCTCACACTATGACCGAAGTTCAACGCATCGGTGACCAGGTTAACGCTGGACAAGCTGCTTTCCAATTGTTCACCCAGTTGCACTTCGGTATCGCTGTACTTGATGATTTCATATTGTCGCCCATCCTCCAGTCCGGGAACTGGCTCGTTTCCCTCGAATTGCTCATACTTCACGACGTCCGCCGTCTGCAGTCGATGCAGTTCGTCGAACTCGATTGTGTCGTTGGAGAAACTGACGTTCGCCGAGTCGAATTCGGTCGGTGGCGGCTCTTTGTCTTGACCGCCAAAAGCCTGCACTTCGATGTCGCCCAACGAGCGCAACTCCGCTCCTGGTCCGACCTCGACATCGACCTGGGGTTTCACCGTCGCCGTGCTGTCCGGCGCCAGTACGGTAATCACGACCGATCCGCCGATCATCTGTGCATCGGTTGCCGCATCGATCAAGGACCTTGCTGCAAGGCTAATCCCGGCGTGGCCTTTGACAATCGTTTCCAGCGATGACTGCCAGGACGACGTCTCGTCTGCGGGTGAGGCATCACCAATCCGGGCCAGGACCGTCGGTCGAGCATCACTGACCTGCGTCAGGCCTCCCCCGGCATAACCCAGAGAAACAGACGTTTGTTTGGATTCACCGCGGGCGTGCCCTTGGGCGTCCGCGTTAACCTCGACATTTTCGAAGGCGTCAACGGTGGTCGTGCCTTCGATGAAGGCGGATAGCTGGGGCGACGCGGTGGAGGTGGAATTGACCGTGTCGATCGCAACACCATCAGACACCGCGATAGCCCCGGAGTGTATGACGGATTCGGCATGTCCATCGAAGAAAGCCGCAACACGGACATCTCCATTTGCCGTCCCCAACGACAAGGGGTTCAACGGATCGCCGCCGGTAACAGAAGCCTCCATGTTGTGGGTGTTCTTGATCGCCGACTCCGTGATGGAGTTCGCGTCGGCCACGCCGACCAGGCCCAGGACCGCACTCCAGACCGTCGTTTCCGAACGTACAATTGGATCCGAGTTCGCGGTTACCTGAATGTCGCCGCTGGTGGCGACAACGGACATCGTTGCCTCAGCGGAGGTTGTGGAGGCGATGTTTGCCTGGACCGTGTTCTCAACCGTTTGGTGCGCCTTGGGGACCGCCACGGCGACCGATACGAGATCGGACACGGCTACGGATGTATCACGAACCGAAGCGAATATGGTAACCTTATCCTCGCTCGTAACGGAAATCCCCCCGGCAGCCTGCAGATCGCTGTTCTCCACTTTGGCGATCACGTTGCTCTGCGATGTGCTGACCGTGTCACTGAGAATCACGGCTCCGGCAAACGCGATCGGATCCTCGAAGTCCAGAGCAACAGCTACCGCCACGCCAACGCTGTGGGTATCGGCATAGATGTTTGTCTGCGGTGGTGGGCTGTAGCGACTGTAATTCGGATCGGAATCCGGCAGGTCGGTAGGCAGCAGGTTCGCCAGCACTTCGATTGAACCACTGGAAGCCGTCACATTTGAGCCTTCTGCAATGGTCGCCTGAACATCCTCCTTGAGTGTATTGACCGCCTTCGATTCTCCGTAGAGAGCCGCCACCGCCGCCGTTTCCCCAACGGCGACCTGGACATCGACATCCCAGATCTTTGTATATAAAGATGGCTTTGCCTCGGCCCTCACTGTGACAGCAGCAGCTTCGAGAAACGTGTTGTCAATTGCCGCGTATGTCCGCGGCTGATGTTCGCCAACGGTGTCCACGCTGTTGTGCACAACCGACGTGGCGGCCGACAGATTGATGGCCATCCCCTTGGTTGAGACACCGACTCCCACGCTGGTGGTTTCCATATAGGCTTGAATCGTCTGTTCCTTGCTGGCCGTTACGGACAGTGCTCCGAATACGTCAATCATGGAACCAGCAGTTGGATCTGCGGGAGAATCCGTCAGCAGGGCAGACAGATCGGTGGCTACTTCGTTGGTGGCAAATTGGGTGAGTGCAGCCACATCGACAGACAGCTTTTTGTTTTCTCCCGTGAGCGCCAGCGACAACACGAACTGATTCCCATAAGCCCTGGAATCGGCTGTCGCCTTGTCGTCGGCGAGCAGGGTCAGCGTCCCGGCTGTGACCGCCAGCGAAGAACTGTCGATGCGGGCGGCAACGGTGTTGTGGACGGTATTCGTAGCGAACGTGCCGGTGTAGTCCAGCGAAATCGACAGCGGATTTTCTTCCAACTTACGATCTTTATCCTGCCACTGAATACCAACGTTGGCGTTGCCGACTTCGGTAAACAAGTCGGGGGTCGAGAGAGCCCGAACACTGACGTCTCCGGTCGCTGCGGTGACAGTGGAGTTGACGATTTCCGCGGCTAACGTGGAGCCGTACTCGTTCTCCCCGTAACTTATGCCCACACTCGTATTGACCACGTCAGCAGAGAGGCTAAGTTCCGCACTCCAGACGGCAGCGTGTATGTTGGCACTGTCCTTTGCAGTCACATCGACTGAACCATTGACAATGGAGTCCTCGATGCGGGCTACGACATTGTCGGCGTCGTCAGAACCATCAATCTGGTTCTTCGAAATGGCACCGGTGATGTTGGCCTCGGCAGTCCCCTGGCCACTGTAGAGTACTCCCAACTGCACCACGTACGTGGCGATTGACGCGGCAGCAGTGGCTTTCACGACGACGCTCGCAGCCGCAGGTTGGCTCTCTGTGTCAACCGTAAAACCGACAATCTCGGCCAGCACCCGGGAGTCGCCGCGCAGCCAGTTATGGCTCCAGGCAAAACCGACCTGGCCGGCAAAACTCGTACCGCCGGATTTCTCCGGGTTGGCATTAATCAGGCCCTTGCGGAGAACCGAAAATGCAATTCCGCCGCTGATCGCCAAAATCTCTGCTTCGTCTGTGGCGCTGACGTTGACAGAGCCATCGACGGTAATCGTGCCTTCACTGGACGCATCACCGATATGGGCCAGTATCTTCCGCTGGATCTCATTCACGGACCCGGATTCGGAACCATTCAAGGACACCGTTTGTGATCCCGACGAGCCTTCAATGCTACCTGAAACGGTGACCGAGCGAATTGTCGGGTTGGCGTAAGCGTTAACCGTCAAGGAATCACTGGTAACCATCGTGTTGTTGTCGACCAGCGCTTCGACCGTCAAGTCTTCGATCTTATTGATGGAATTGGAACCACCGACGGCTACCGAACTGCCGGCGCCCTGTTGGTTCTCTCCCACCTCTCGCTGGGACTTGTGCAGAGATAAATCGAAGGCTCCACCATCGGCATTCATGGAGCGGTGGTTCTGCGCAGCGACGAGGACTTCCCCGGTGTCCCAGCCAGCGTCATCGCTGCCCAAATCGACATTGCCGATGGTCGCCCTGGTCGTTTCCCGATTGACCAGGTTGATGGACATGTTGAGTGCGGCGGCGGTTGACCAATGATCTCCGTCCGCGGCGGACACTCCTAAGGACGCCGAGATGGCCCAGACGCCGAAGGCATTTTGGGCCGCATCTGAGGCGTCCGCGGTCGCCTGCACAGTCACATCGCCGGCAACCCCGACTTTCTGCGGCGCCCCGGAGCTCTGAGAACTGTCGGTCAAGTGCGCTTCGGTTTGCACATCAAGGCGGTTGACGGCAAAGGAACCGGTGAACGCGACCGCCGTACCCGAGGATGCTCCCGCGTAGGCGCCGGCCCCGCTGAAAGCCCAGTGCAGGGTGTCGTCCGTTGCGGTGACGGCAAGGTCACCCAACTCGCCGAAACCGACCTCCACTTGCTGGAAGCCGGCGACGTCGACTTCAGCATTCGCCACGTCGCTGACCAGGTTCACGGCGGTGTCACCGGCGAAGGCAAACGGGCTTTCGCCTTCGTAGCCGGTTAAGATTGCCTGCTCCTTATCGCCGCCTCCAATGTTGTTCCTGGCCTCTTCCTGCAACATTCCTTGGTCGTCGTCCAATCCATCAAGAACAAGTTCCATGTCATCCGCTTCGTCCAGACCACCCATTTCACCCGCGGGATTCTTGGCTTTGCGCCCTTTGGAACCTGCGCCGACAATGGAGAAATTCCCACTGACTCCCTTATTCTCAGCGGCGACGTCCAGACCGGCGACCGTCAGCGCGCCGAGTGCGGCGGGTAGGTCAACGCCGGCAGCACTGCCGTAAGGCAATTCATCGGCGTATTCATCGGACCACTTCCGCCGACCGGTAAACGCACCTGTGTGGCGGTTGACGTTAACGACACCACCGCTCATGCCGATCCCAATCGGGCCCCAGGAAAAACCTCCGGTGACGGCTTCCGTAATAACGTCGCTGGATGATGTTATGTTGAGCGCACCGCCGTCGATGATCGCGCCCGCATCAACCTGCGAGACCGTCGTGCTTTCATGTCCGGCATAGACGGCGCTGGCGGCCACGGCGCCTTTGTCCGAATCGGAACCCGACTGAGCAATCTGAGTCGAATGAACCGTTTCGGTAGCCTCAACGGTCAAACCGCTGCCTGACGTATCGGTGTGGATGGCAACACCCTCTTCCACCACGGCCGCAGTTGTGTTGTCGAGAAACTGCAGCATCGTTGAACCACCGAAGCCAAAACTTCCCGATTTGTTACCAAAGAAGGATATGGCATTGTTGGATTCGCCCTTGAGCAAACCCACAACCGCCTTTTCACTCACTCTTAGATGCATGATGCCGGCAAGAGTGACAAATTGTTGTGTGGTGTCGGCAGACAGGGTGAGCGTTTGCGTTGAGCTTGCCGCCTGCAGATTCAGGTCCTGATTGATTTGTGCTCCGTTTCTGATCGTTGCGGTCGAATTGTTGTCATAGACGTTCAGTCCCACTGAAAACGTAAACGCTACGGCCGGCAAGTTCTTGCTATTGGGTGTGAAAGCCTTGGTGTTGGACCAGGTGTTCAGAATGCGAGTCAGACCACCTGAGCCATCCAATGCGGTTGCCAGATCGGTTATCGGATGACAACCATCGGTGTCTGTTGTGCAGTCGTAAAAGGGATCCAGCTGTTTGACTTTGATGACCAGCGGGTAAGCAACATCCGAAGCGATCGAGACATCTGCCGCAGCATCAATTCGGGCATTTCCCTCGACCGTGGTTTCCGCTGTGTTCTCATAAAGGCCGATCGCAAAGGCGAACCCGCCGGCAAATTTCTTGGCGGAACCGGGCACCACATTGCCCTGCGATTTCACCTGAGATGTTTCTTTGATGGTGGCATCGATCGTGATGTCGCCATCGGACGTTAACTGCGTCAGCGGGCCCGTGGATGTTTCATCACCGACAGTGGTCCTGACGGTGTGAGAAACATCATTGACCGCCGCACTCGCGGCAATGGCAGCACTGTTGTTTGGATTAGATTGTAGCTCTTGGAACTTCGCATCAAAACGGTCCTTCAGCTTTTTATCAAAGCTAAAAATCGGTGCCTTACTGAACATCACCTCGCCTTTGTTGACGAAGTCGTTAAACGTGGGCTCACTTCCCAGGGCAGATCCCGCATTTTGTTTGTTCGATGCAGTGAGTGTCGAGCCGACGATGATGCCACTCTTTTCTACGAGTGTGTGAACGGTGTCTGCATTGGTTTTCGAGATATCAAATGTGATGGGCAGTGCATTGAGAACCTCAGGGGGTGACTCTGCCAGACGCAAAGCATTCGGCCCATCCACAATCGCATAGTAGGTCAGTCCACTGCCCAGACCGGTCACCGGAAGATCGTTCTGAGTGACTGTCGATTGTACCTGCACACCATGCACCGCCCCGTCGCCAGGTTTTGAGGTGAATGCAATCGCGTTTGTTGGCGTCGGACTCTCGTCGAGTTCCGTGAATTGAAGATGATTGTCGTCGACGACGACGGCGAGGTAATCGACACCATTTGTCAATCCACCAATCGCTTCACCGCCACCTGTCAGATAGCGCACGCTGTCGCCAGTCGACAAACCATGCCCCGGAACCCGCAGTGTATCGGCGCCCATAGCAAAGGGTGGCACGACGGTAGGATCGAAGACGATCACCGGATCTTCACGGTTGTAGAGTTCCACGTCGGGAATGACGCGAAAAAGATGCAGACCGGAACCCAGGGTGGCTCCCAAATTCAGAGAGATCGCCGTACCGGCCGGATCCAGAGTCGCCAGTTGAATGTAGTTCGCCGGATTCAGGCCCAGGGCGGCCAGGCCATTGGTCAAAACGACATAATCAGTGTCGTCGGTAAGTCCTCCAATCGCATCACCACCACTGGCCTGGTAGTTGACTTTCTGACCGTGCGTAAGGCCGTGCCCCACCAACTCAATTGTGTTTTTAGTCGTATTCACGACCGGTTCTGCGCGGCTCGCTTCCACGGGAAACACAAACGAATCGGTGGTCAGGGTCTGAAGCGTGCCCGTACCGGCAGAGTCCAGTGAGAGGTAGCTGGGGGCCGTTGCGAAAGTGCTTGCGTCCTCGAGTGAATCTGCCAGGCGAATGGCATTGCCGTCCAGACGAATCGCGTAGTACGTCGTTCCATCGGTTAGTCCACCGATGGCTGCGCCGTCACCACCGTTGTAGGTCACCGCCTGGCCGGTTTCCAATTCGTGGTTCGGTGAAATGATCCAGTCGTTCAGCGTGTCGACCGTATGGCCGAAGAACTGATGCAAGGCATCGGCGCTACCCGTGGCGCCGCTACCCAGATCGACCGCTCCATCGTCCACACTGACAAGCCCATCGAAGACGTCACGCTGTGGATTGTCGATACGATCCTGCGACAACTGAATTTCGTAGTCACTGATCGTGATGACGTAGTAGTCCTCACCAACAACCAGGCCCCCGACGGGGGAATTGGGCTGACCGGATGCACTTTGCCCCGGCGAGTAGGTCACCCGTTGCCCCGTGACCAATCCGTGGGGCGTCTCGAACAACACCGTGTTGTCAACCGGATCTGCCACCTGCCACTGGACGGTCGCTGACGGGTCGAATGACTTGCCACCGAGGTGCTGGTCGCCGGGTTCGGGAGCGGAGACGATTTCGATCGCGGGCCCCGTCATTTCGCTGGCCAGCTGAATGGTGTCGGCGTCGATGACGATGACGTAGTACATGCCGTCTGGCAGGGAACTTCCATCTGACAATTCCATCGGGGATAGACTCCCCGGGTCATACGCAACCTGTTCGCCCATGGACCAGCCATGGTTCTCGATCGTCAACGTATAGACCGAAGGGTCCAATACGGGTTCACCGAAGTCGATGGTGCCCGTCGGATCGAACAGATTCGTCACGCCATCGGGAACAAAGCCGTAATTGCGGGAGATTCCTCTTTCCGTTTGGATGTCCGGATCCGGACGATAGACCAGTGCATCCCCTGTCTCGATTCCGGTGGTATCGACATCAATCGTGTTTGTCGTTTCGTTGACGGCCATATCCGGCTGGAACGGCATGGCGTCCGTTTCATTTACAAAATAGTGCTCGTGCCCCTCACCGGAGTTGGTGAACGCCACGGCATGATCACCGGCAACGTCGCTGAGTGTCTCGGCCAGGCGAAAACTGCCTAGCCCTGCGTCAACGACAATCACGTAATAGGTGGCACCTGAGTACAGAGCCCCCTCGAGAGCAGGATCGTCGTCACCCGAACCCGCACCAATCGGTGTACTCGGCACAGCCTCGATCTCTGGTGTTGTGTCCGTCGCAGGCGTGGACTCCGTCGGCGGAGTCACGACGTACTTAACCGCCTGGCCGGTCTCAAAGCCATTTCCCGGAAGCGTAATCGTGTGATCGGTCGTATTGACAACGGAATTCGGCGTGACACCCGGATTCGGATCGAACTGCAAAGAAGTACGGGGTTCATACACAAAATAGTGCTCGTGCCCCTCACCGGAGGTGGTGAACGCCACGGCACGATCACCGGCGACATCGCTGAGTGCGTCATTGAGTGTCTCGGCCAGGCGAAAACTGCCTAGCCCTGCGTCAACGACAATCACGTAATAGGTGGCACCTGAGTACAGAGCCCCCTCGAGAGCGCTATCGTCGTCACCCGAACTCGCACCAATCGGTGTACTCGGCACTGCCTCGATCTCTGGTGTTGTGTCCGTCGCAGGCGTGGACTCCGTCGGTGGAGTCACGACGTACTTAACCGCCTGGCCGGTGACAAAGTCATTCCCCGGAAGCGTAATCGTGTGATCGGTCGTATTGACAGCCGGGTGTGGGGACATCGCTTGCGGATCGAACTGCAGAGAAGTACTGGGCGACAATGAGTGCGTGGAATCCGCGTCGCCGGGGGGAAGACTGAGATTCAGTTCCGCACCCCGTTGCAGCTGAATGGTGTTGCTGTCAATGACGATCACCTGCAGAGATTCGCCATTGATCAAACCGCCGATCGGCTCCGGCGTACCGCTGGTTCCTGTCGGCAGGCTGGCAACGTATTCCACGACGTCACCATCTTTGTAGTCATGGTTCGGAATCGTGATCTCGTTCAGGATACCATCTGGTGCCTCAATAACATCGTCTGTGTCGAAAACGTGATTGGATTCCTGCGTGCCATGCGATGACACGACGCCCTGGACATCAGTCGTGACCTCGGCAATGTCGTGTCCATAGGCAAAGGTTACGCCGCCCATCCCGTCGATATAGCTTGCCGCTGTCGCGCTGCTTGTGTTCTCGACGTCACCGGTCGCCTGTAACTCGACGTCTCCATGCTGAGAAGTCACGGTCACATCTTCGCCAATATCGACTGTGGCTGTCGTATCCGACAGCGTGATTCCGACCGATGCCGACAAGGAGCCTGGGTTGGCCGGGGAAGTCAGGCTGATGTTCGTTGTTGTCCTGGCAGAAACTTTGGCGATGACATCTGTCGTGGCCGTGACGTCGACGTTGCCAGTAGCCATGAGCGTGCTGTCGCCCTTGATGTCGGTTGTGGCTGAACCGGTCGCTTTGCTGAAGCCAAAGCTGAATTGCCGCATTAAGGTTTCTGCAACCGAATTCTCGAATTTGGGCAGCAATGCCGAACGCGTTGCCAGCGCCACCATGGAAGCATGCGCCTGGGAATTACTCTCTATCGTTAAATTACCAGTGGATGAAATGTTGCTGTCATCCACATAAACGCTGGCCGATGCCTCGCGAACGAAGACTCCCATGGAGTTCGGGATTGGGATGACGCCATCTATAAAGTTATTCACAAGTCCATCGATATGGCTGTACCACTGAGGCATATCGTCCGAATAGGTCAGATCTTCGCTGTAGGCCCCGATCGTCACCACATCGCCGGAAATGTCACTTTTGGTGACGGTGACAGCGGCGGTATTATTGTCGACACCAATAATCTGCCGCTGTGATTTCTTTTCCGTCTGGGTGGCCGTAATCGTCACTTCCCCCGCGGTAACGGTAACCCGACCATCTCCGTCGAGATCCGCGTCGCTGGTCGGTGCCGTCGTCGCTCCAATCGTGATCGTCGATTCGGGGTGCCCGACTCTTCCACCGGAAGCGATATTGTCCTGATCGGAAACCGTCAGAGTAATCGCGCCCCGAGCGTTTCCGGCAACGGTGATGATGTCCCCCGTAACATTGACATCAACGGCGGAAGTCACCGTCAGATCAGTCCCCAGGGTCTGGATGCCGACGAGCTGGACTGCCGCGTCGTTAAGGTCCGGAACATCATTGTTGCCGGTGCCAACCGTGATGGTGAAGGCCTGGGTCAGTCTCACGTCAGTGCCGTCATTATTAAAGTCGCTGCTCCAGTTCATCTCGTCCGTCGAATACTGGAGCACATTCAGATCGTCCGTGCGGAAATAGACCTTTGGATCATCATCATCCAGCGTCACGTCAAGCGTGCCGGCACTCGCGTCCAGATCGAAGGACGCCGCAAGCATCGCTCGCAGTTCCAGAGCTTCAACCCCGGTGGCCTTCCAAAGGGACCTGTGAAGTGACTTTCTTATCCGGGAGTGCTGCGTGGTCCGCATGTGAGATTTCAGGGACCGCAAAAAATGCATAAGTGCCATGGGGAGAGCTTTGGGGGGGCATGGGTAGCATAAGAGGGACAGCAACACCCTAGGCGCTTGCACATGACATTACACGTCAAAATCC
>JAQWOH010000067.1 GCA_029245955.1 Fuerstiella sp.
CAGGTGGTCTGTTGGGAGACTTGATTACTCACCTTGAGATCAACCTTGGCGTTGGCGTCGGACAGACTTTGGTAAACAACGTTAAGGTTGTACCAGAACCGTCATCGTTGGCATTTCTCGCACTGGTCGCGACCGGCGGAATGACCGTTCGACGGCGACGACAAAAAAAGACCTCGTAACACCCGGTTACTCAATCCGACATGATTCAAACGCCCTTCACGGGCGTTTTTTCGTGCGCTATCGTTCCCCAAGGCGGATATTGTGTTTGGAAAACCCGGGAATCTGTAGACATTCGTCTGGCTCCTGGGTGAAATGAGCTGATGCCGTGGCTGCGAAACTGCAACTGGGGCAATGCCCTCAGGACTGGTTCCATGTCCACTTTGGAAAACGCCGGTGAACCGTCAGCAGACGCCCCCGCACGTCTGTGGTGGCTACCGTTTCTGATTCTGCTGGTAGCTCATCTGCCGCTCGTGTTGATTGATCTTTCCAACACCTGGCAACGAGCTCACTATCAGTTTTTTCCGTTCGCCTTCATCGCGTTCTTTGCGCTTCTGTCGTCGCGTCAGCACAGTCACAATCCCCATCCGCGACTGATTCTGTGCCTGGTGGTGATCGACATGGTCATGCTGCTGGCAGCCGCCGCAGTCCGCTCTCCATGGCTGGCCAGCGTGGGACTCTGGCTGCTGCTGCTGGCCGTCGCTGTTTCGCGAAAGGACAAAGACACAGGCTCATCTCTGGCCTACCTGGCGCTGCTGCCCCTGCTGGCTGTCCGTCTGCCGGCGAACAGTGACCTGCTGGTCATTCAGACTCTGCAGGATCTGACCAGTCGCGTCGCCAGCAAAGTCCTGGACCTGGTCGGATGCCTGCATGTGCGTGATGGCAACGTCATTACTCTGACGTCGAAAACCCTGCTGGTTGAAGAAGCATGCAGCGGTGTTCAGTCTCTGTTCACCCTGTTGTTTCTGGCCGTGCTGATCTGCTGCTGCAACCGCAGACGTCCGTTCCACTTTGTGCTGGTGGTGGGTGCAGCCGTCTTCTTTGCCGGCTGCATGAATGTCTGTCGAGTCATCACGATTGCTCTGGCCGAGGACTCGTGGCAGATTGATCTGACAACCGGCTGGTCACATGACGCGCTGGGCTATGCCGTATTGGGGATCGCAGCAGGACTGGTCTACAACTTTGATCTATTCATGCTGGGGTTCACGGAACGCGTCCCCGACGAAGATTTGGATGCGCCAAATGTCGAGTTCCGAAATCCATGCATCGCAGTGTTCAACTGCCTGATCTCCACCAGGACATGGCACACACCCAGAGGACTGGAACCAACTCAGCCGGCACACAAATATCCATTCCGCCGATCAGTCATCATCAGTTCCGTTCTGTGCGGCCTGGGAATTGCGGCACAGGCACCGGCGTTTTTACATAGCCCGGAACGATCGATTGTTTTCGAGACAAACCTTGCTCTATTGAACGAATCGAATCTTGATCCGAAAATTGCTGGGTACGTGCGTCAATCCTACGATGAAGAAGAACGCAGCAAAGATGACGTCGCAGGACAGTACACAAACGGGTGGGTCTTTCGCAATGAGAACGTGGCCGCCAGAGTGTCATGCGACCACCTGTTCTGCGGATGGCATGATCTCAGAACCTGTTACACAGGAAATGGCTGGCAGGTGCTGGAGACCAAAATGGATAAGACAAACACAGCCTGGCCGGCCATACAGGCTCGGCTCGGCAAGAACCGCAACGGCAGTCACGCCATCCTGTTTTTCAGCCTGTTCGACTCGACAGGTGTGCCCACACAGCCTCCCAATTCAATTGAAGGGCTGATGCAGTATAAGTTGATACTGGGAGCCTCACCTCCGGACACTCTACAGTGTCAGACGTTTGCCGTTTTACCCGTCCCCTTCTCCTCGGACCAGATCGATTCGCTCAGACAACTGCACCTGGAAACGCGACAGCAAATCAGGGACGCAGCACTACAAAAAGTAGTGGACGAAAAACTGCCGTAAATCGGAAACGATTCAACCCGATTCACATTTGTGCGATGGCCGCCAGTACACAGTCAGACATGGCAAAAACCGATTCCAAAACGTCAAACGCTCCCGCCGGTTCCGGTACTTCCTTATCGAAGTTGCCGTTGCCGCCGTGGACGATTGCGCTGCGACCGGCGTATTTTTTCCGGTTGATCGAGTATTGGTTCTTTTCACGGGTTCCGTCGCGTTTTTTGCTTGGACTGCCGTCAGCGATTGTTGCATTTGGTGGCGTGCTGTTTCTGCTGTTTCTGAAACACGACGATCAGCAGGCGGCCGTGCAACGTTATGAAGATGCCGTCAGCGACGCCATTCGTGCTGAAGAATGGGAAAACGCGTCTCTGTTTCTGAATTCACTGTGCTCGTTGCGGCCTCATCTGCCGCATTACAAATATCAACTGGCGGTGCTTAAACAACAGCTCGGCAATGAACCCGCCGCCTTTGGGCTGATGCAGCAACTGGCCCCACTAAACGGTGCCGCGGGTTTTGGACCAGCGAGAGTGTGGCTGGTCCAACAGACATTATCCGGAAAGAATTCGGGGCTGTCGAAGAACGACCTGGGACAACAACTGAAATTCGCTGTCAGCGAACGACCAACCGATGCTCAGGCACATCAGTTACTGGCCGACTATTACGTTTCAGAACAACAGTTCCGACTGGGCGAAACACATCTTAGAACGGCGGCAGAACAAGCCCCGGAAGCGTACGTCGCACTGGCTCGGCTGCAAAAGCAACTCAATCGAAGTGCCGAGCAGATCAAATCCAGCCTTGATTTGGCCAGAAACGCGTTTCAGCAGCGGCTGACAAAGGACACAGGCGACCTGACCGCTCGAATTCAATGGGCTCGTTGTCATGCGATTGAAAACCAATTCGGTGAGGCTGAGTTAATTCTGAAAGAAGGTCTGGCCCTGCAGGATGCTCCGGAACTGCGCGCTGCCTTGTCTCAGTTGTACGCCGAAATCGCGGCCAAAAGGATTCAGGAATCTGCACTGAACGTGCAGCTCGCGAGCCAGTTGCTGATCCAGGCGATCGCTGTTTCTCCTGCGAATGTCGGAGCCATTGCCCAGCTTTCAAATCTGCCCGCCGCGCAGGTGACGGTTTCCCATGAGGACCTGAAAGTCACCGTCGACCATTGGCGTGAGCAGGTGCAGACTGAGAACGCACCGGCGGCACGTATCGTCCTGGCACAGCTGCTAAAATTATGCGGTCAGACCACGGAGGCAATTCAGCAGCTTGAAAATGGACTGACGGATCACCCGGAATCACGTCCGCTGCTGGCTCAACTGTACCTGCAGGAAAACCGAACCGACGAAGCAGAAACGATTTATAATCAACTGCTGAACGAACAGGACGAACAGTCGAACCAATCTTCACCGCAATCGATCTATGCACGTGCCGCTCTGCTGCTGCAGTCCGGACGTCTGGATGACGCCGTCGCATTTATTCGAACTCACCGCGAAGACTTGCCGGAATCAGAACAAGAACCGCTGAACCGAATCCATGCGGCAGTACTGGATGGATTAGTCAGCCACCTGCTGAGTACCGGCGCCGATGAATCCGAAGCCGCTCTGGAGTTATTAAAGGAATCCTTGTCGGTTGCCCCACAGGAACAACGGGCATTACTCAGGATCGCAAGCATGAGTTGTTCCGACTCATCGGCTGCGTCCGATGCCGAGGTTCTGCTGGTAAAAATGCTCGCAGAAGGTTCATTCAACGTTTCGGTGTACAACTTCATTGGAACAGAAGCACTGCGGGTTGGACAGTTTGAGAAAGCTCGCAGAAATCTGGAAACGGCCAAACGACTGGCTCCTGAAAACCCCATGGTGCTGAATAATCTTGCGCTGGCGGCCATTCGTGGCCCCGCACCTGATTACAAGTACGCGTTGTCACTGGTCGCATCCGTGCTGCAAATTCTTCCCAACCACCCGGATGCCCTGTCCACTCGAGCGGAAGTTCTATTCGCAATGGAACGCTGGGAGGAAGCCGATCGCGACCTTCAGCTGGCCTTGCCGGATCGCCCTGACAGCGTCAATGTTCGCCGACTACTGGTGCTGGTGAATGAAAAGCTGGGTAATCAGGTTCTCGCGGACCGGCATCGTGACATTTTGAACGGAATGAAGAACAACGCCAACTGACGTCACGCTGCCTGCCAGCCACGGGCACATAATGTCCGCATCCAGTTCTGATGCGTCGGTCGCAGAGGACGAACCGACGGCCAAGCGCCGATTCGGCATGACGCACTGGTGTCAGTTCATCATCGAATCAAACATGACCCAGCGAAACGTCAGCAACACGCACACCAGGCACATCCACCAGGTCGCCTGCTGCACCTGACGTCGTTGTCGCCAGGCGAACAGGATGCCAAATCCGATGGCCGTCGCAAACACCTTAAAACATGCCAGTTGAATTGGTGAGTCGATGAATTGCGCTGCCAGAGGATTGAGTTCTGTCATTGCTCCGGCCTGACCGGCAAGGATTGTCCAGATCAGGTCGATCACTGACATTCCCATCATCAGACACAGTGCGACGACGACGAATCGTTCGGACTCAGAAGCCCTGCCATCCGGCTGATCAAAGCCCCTGCTCATCCACTTCAACATATGCCCGAAGGCGATCACACCCAGCAGCATTCCGGCGATTGTCAGAGGATATGCGAATTGCTCAAGGCGGGCGGATGCCGCGATGTCGCTGAAATTCTGAGCTTCCACGGTATCTGCAGCATCGATGCGCTCCTGCATTAATACGCGAAGTTCAGAATCGGGTGTAAAGTCCTGCAGCCAGGCACGCCAGATTTCGCGACCGGCACTGGTCCCACCATACTGGACAAATTGTTCAACCTGATCACGTGCGGGACTCTCTGCCAGCATCGATTCACAAAACTCGTACTCACCGGCTATGTGGGACAGCACTCGCAGCGGCTGATCATCAAACACCACCACGATACAGTCATCGTGTAGAGAAGCAGCACACAACCGCGCGGCACGAATCGAAGGGAACTGGCCACGCCTGTTTCCCGATGCACCGCGTTCCTGCTCGGCACTCTCCGCACTGCGCCCCTGACCACGAGAACCTCGTCCCCGGTCTCCGCGGCCGCCACCACCACGTCTGCCCGAATCACGCATCGTCAGAGCCGATGCGGGCAGGCGAATTCCATTCACAGCCACTGAATCTATGGTCCCTTCAATTCGATACGGACCGCTGAGAAATTCCCCGTTTAGAAACAACAGGCCTTGCTCTGACGTTTCAGTGAATTCAGTCGGTAAATCCGTCTGGAAAACATCCCCCGCCGAAGTTTGCGAACATGTCGTCGCAATCATGATTGCGACGACGCCCGAAACGACAGCAAACAGCCGTGGCGAGTTGCCGGCAACTCTGCGGTGATCGTGAATCATGTTCTTCATATCCTGAGATTCCTGTCCGTAATTCAGTGGGGTAACAATGGCGAAGCAGCACTAAGTGCTTTCGCAAATCTCTTTAACAGACCGAACCGAGGGCCTTTCGGTACATGCGTTTCAGCAGGCTCTGGCTGGATTCCAGTGTCTGTCTGCAATCGGGACAGATCAGCAGTTCCGAATTCATGGGGTAACGACACCTCGGACAGCATCTCTGATTCACTGATTCGGCAGGATAGACTGCAGCCGGCCCCAACTGTCGTTGCGGCGGATCATCGAGGGCTGTCGCACAGCATTCGCTCAGCAGTCGAAAAGCCCCGGTATCGCTAATCGGCTCACGTGATTCGCCAGTAACAACCACTCGATCCTTGCAAGCCGGACATTCAGCATCCTGCCCCGCGAGACTCAGCGGGGCTCGAAGCTGATGACCGTTGGCACAACAAAAGCGAATTAAACTCTCTGGCGTTGTGACCATGGTGCCCCGTTTCTAATCAAAGCGTCTGCGATCAGTTTCTAGAACCGCCGACAGGGTTTGTTCCGTCATGCTGTTACCTGCACGGCAAAGCCTGCGTTTGTTCCACAAAGTTTCCGGAGAATTTCCCGGACCTGTGGCCAACAGGAAGACCGAACGGAACTTCGCCCGACACTTTCGTGATGGTGCGGTGTTTATGCCGTGAAGCGTTCAATAAAGTAGTTCATGAACAGCACTGTCACACGACTTGCGCAGCTTCTGTACGAAGCCGTATCGCAGCAATCCTGCCGGAAACAAGCCTTGAACATTGAAGCAAAACGTCTGGCCCGAGATTCCGATGCGGTGGGTGAACTGTTCGTTGCATGCCAGGATCGACTGGAACGAATGGTCAGTTTCCGGCTCGACCGTCGTCTGCGCGGTCGCATCGATGTGGCCGACGTTCTTCAGGAGGCATTCATTGAAGTCAGCCGCCGCGTGCCGGAATATGTAAAACGCCCTGAAGTGCGTTTCTACGTCTGGGTAAGACAGATCACCTATCAGGTGCTGCTGGGACTGCATCGTCGCCACCTGAGTCTGAAACGCGATGCTCATCAGGAAGTAAACCTACGGGCGAAGCGATCGTGGGACGGAACCAGCATTTCGATGGTTCGGGCACTGTGCGGACAACATACGTCGCCCAGCGCGGCGGCAGTCCGTGAAGAAGAAAACGAACAATTAGCCCAGTCACTGAAGGCAATGGACCGGGTCGACCGCGAAGTTCTGGCGCTGCGGCATTTCGAACATCTCAGCAACAATGAGGTCGCCGAATCGCTGTCGCTGAGCGTGACAGCCACCAGCAACCGTTATGTCCGTGCGGTCGGTCGTTTATCAGAATTAATGCAGGAGGCGGGGATCACCGCATGAGTGACATCGAACAGACTGAAGCGATGTCCAGTTCGAATAGTGACGTCGGGGCCGGCACCAGCGGCGGAGTTTCAGCAAACTGGATGTCCGAACAGGTCAACGTCGTATCAGATTCGCAGAAACCCGATGCGTTGGTCAGTGCATACACAGAGGGACGAAACCCAGTCGATGCCCTGGCCGATGAATATTCCATGCGTTTGCGTAATGGAGAGTCTCCGTCTGTTGACGAATTTGTACAACGACTGCCGAAACATGAAGACGCCATCCGCGCGTTATTTCCTTCCATCGCCATGATGGAACGCATCAGCGAAAAGGATCATTCTGAGCATCAAATTGTGCAGCAGGCCGTTCGACTGACGGATTCCCTTCCTCAGGTCCTGGGCGATTTTCGCATCGTTCGTGAGATCGGCCGAGGCGGCATGGGCATCGTGTACGAGGCAGAGCAACAGTCACTCAGAAGACGCGTTGCGCTAAAAATCGTCAGCCCGTTGGCCGCCGTCTCCGAACATCAGGTTGTGCGGTTCAGGCGAGAAGCGGAAGCAGCCGCCGGTCTGCACCACACCAACATCGTGCCTGTATTCGGAATCGGCGAAGCAAACGGAGTACACTATTTTGCAATGCAATTGATCGACGGCATCCCGTTGAGCAAGTTTATTCAGTCAACACGAACGGACGTATGCGAGTCAACTCAGGAACAGGGCCAGGGCAACGAAACTTCCGGCCATCAACCGTCAGCGTCGTTTGAACTCAATCCGGTCGACGATTCAGTCGCCACGCAGATCGATCCGCATACAGAGATGAAGACGCGCCGGTCGTGTCAGAATCATCAGACGCCCTCGGGGTCCGCACCGCCAGAACCTTCCGACAGCCCGGCTGATGCCACGGAGCAACAGACATCCATACGCCACTTTCGCAAAGCCGCTGCGATGGTCCGCGACGTGGCCTCAGCACTCAGCTATGCGCATCAGCACGGCGTCCTGCACCGAGACGTAAAACCTTCGAATCTGTTACTCGACCCGGAAGGCCGTGTCTGGGTGACGGACTTCGGACTGGCGCGGCGTGAAGACCACGAAGATGTCACTCGAACCGGAGACCTGGTGGGAACACTGCGTTACATGGCCCCGGAACAGTTCGACGGTCTGACGGATTGTCGCAGTGACATCTGCAGCCTCGGGCTCACGCTGTATGAACTGTTAACGCTGACGCCCGCATGTACCGAAACGGGACACGCCCTTGTGATCAAGGCACGTACAGAATCGCCGCCGCCTTCTCCCAGATCAGCCAATCCTTCTATTCCCGTCGATCTGGACACCATCGTCCAGAAGGCCGCGGCTATCGCTCCGGCGGACAGGTATCAGGATGCCGCCGAACTGGCTGACGACCTGCAGCGGTTTCTGGATGACCGCCCAATCAGCGCTCGTCGCATGCGATGCCACGAACGACTGCGACGCTGGGCGCGACGTAACCCGGCAATTGCCATTCTGGGAACAACAGCCGCACTTCTGCTGCTGGCCGTGGCAATCACATTCGCTGTCGGCCAGCAACGGGCACAGGTGGCCCAGAATCAGGCCCGGCAGGCGCAGCAGAAAGCTGTAGCAGCGCTGCTGGTGGCCGAAACAGAACGCCGGCGGGCGGCCAGCAATTTGCATCTGGCCATTGAAGCCTTTGAAGAAATCATCGACGAAATCGCCTCACGCGGAGTTTCTCCTTCGCTCGCCGTAACAGACGGCGAAGATGAACTGGCCCTGTCAGAAACAGTCCTTACAGACGCCGACGTAGCATTGCTGGAATCCCTGTTGCAGTTCTTCGATCAGTTCGCAAGTGCAAACAATTCCGGAACCACTCGAGCGGATTCCGCTGCGGCCCGCAAACGGGTGGGCGACATTCAGCAGCGACTGGGACGTTTCGACGAATCAGCGGTGACCTATCTGCGCAGCAGACAGACCTACGCTGAGCTGGCCACCGAAAATCCGGACGACTTTGAATATGTCGTTGCACAGGCCGACATCCTGAACGAAATGGGAGTTTCAGCCAGCCGCCGCACTGAAATCGATGAGGCGGTTAAACTGCATGCCGAAGCCCGTCGGCTGCTGGACACCGACCAGAGGCTACTCAGTAGTGAACGAGCCCGTTTCGAACTGGCTCGCACGCTGACACTCTACAGTTCCATCGGGCAGCGCGCCGGACTGTGGACCCTGTTTGGTAAAGGACGGCGCGGTGGTTCGGCTTCTTCTCGCCGAAGTGAAGAACCGTCGACATCTCGTTCGCCACCGGTGCGACATCGCGTCGACAGGTCTGGTTACGGCCCGGCCCATCGCATTGAAGCTGATGGTCCACCGGCACCACCGCATGAAGAAGCCGGGCGCGGGCGAAAGGACCATTCACGAATGGTCTCTGCCAGCCGAAGTAGTCGAGGCGGCAGCAACGAACGGATTCCTGGAATATCGCAGTCGTGTCAGTCCGCCATTCGAACCCTTAACGGTCTGATCGCTGATTTCCCGTACAACATAACGTACCGCTTGTGGCTGGCTCGGGCCTATCGCGCCAAATCAGGTCTGGCGTTTTCGTCCCGTGACCAAAACGTAACCACCGCATCACGACAGCTGGCAGTCGCACAACTGGAACGGCTGACTGCGGAACACCCGGACGTTCCGGAACTGCAATACGAACTGGCGGATATGTTGTGCCTGCCGCTGTCCACAGGGGCTGATTCCGACGCCCTTGCACAGACAGTCGCAAATACTGAACGAGCGGTCGACCTGTGCGAAAACCTTGTCGCCACCGGCCCCAACCGTCAGGAATACCAGTCACTGCTGGGAACCGGCCTCAGCCGACTGGCTGACCTGCGTGTCAACGCTGGCGATGTTGAGTCAGCTATAGAAATGTGGCACGACGCATTGCGCCTGCAGCGCTCACTGGCGGAACGCTTTCCTGCCGTGACCATTTATCAAATAGCGTGTGCTCAATCGCTGCAGCAACTGGCCGATGCCGAACACAAAACTGGTCGCGACTCCCAGGCACGCAACCATCTTGATGAAGCCATCGGTGTCGTGCAGCAGATCGAACTGCCGGAAAATGTTGCCAGATTCATGGACCGTTTTGCCCTTCGCCTCCAGCAGCGCCGGGCTGACATCTCAGACAGATGACGGCGACTTGGTTCACAATATAACACTCGCGGTTTAACCAACAACCGAAAAGCACCTCACAGGAAGTGTTACGGAATCTCAGGAATCAGTGTGGAATTGGGTTTTGCTTTGCCGTGCTGTAGACAGATGGCAACGACGCAATTTCCCATCACTCTTTCCGATCGGTTCTGCGTTCCGTGCGGCACGCAGTTGTGAGACGAACCGTTTCGGCCTCACGCCGGCGTCGTCGGCCATTGGGACATCACGCTGCCAGCTGAGGCAGATCACATTAGCTTACAAAGGAGTCAAATTGATGATCAGACCATTGGGAAGCATACTAGCGCTGACTATCACTGCTTGGCTGCCATTATCCGACAGCCAAGCTGCAATGGCGCAGCAGGACGGTAACACCGTCGATCCAGGTAAACTGCTGACAGCAGCGATGAATGAGCCGGAATCAGACGGTAACGAGTCGCCACGCGGTCGTGGTTCACGCGACTCTGGTCGTAATCGGGACGCATCAGCACATTCAGACAGGGGCCGGACAGGTGAATCCGAACGCCGGCGAGGGACCACCGGCCAGCCGGGTGCCTCCCAGAAAAATCGATCGGCAAAAAACACGCAGAGCGAAAAGGAAGCCGACAAACCTCGCAGGAGTACAGATGCCACCGGCAGACGCGGCTCCGAAAAGCACAGAGGTCATGAACACAAAGACCACCGTTTCTCGGCTGGAGAGCGAAAAGGACCGCTTCCACACGGCCCTGGCATAAGCCGTGAGTCCCGCGGGCCCCGGCCAGGTCGATCGACCATCCAACACGATCATACCGGGCACAGAACTTCTGGATTCTCGGGGCGACATCACAGCGGCCCGTCCCCCGACAGGTCAGGCATGAATCGTGCATCACGAGGACCGCAACAAGGTCGTTCGGACGCCAGGCACGGGCGGAACGTTCAGCTTCGTCAAGGATTTTCGGGAAGTGATCAGAGGGGCCCTTCGTCACACATCTCACGCACGAGCCATGGGGCACGGGGACCGCAACAAGGTCGTTCGGACATCGGACACGGCCCCGAAAATCACAGAAGTCCGGTTTTCTCGAACCGCGACCGAAAGGGACCACCGTCACATACGCCTGGCATGAGCAGCCGGTTGCGGGGGCCGCATCATCGTGACCGTACGTCAAATCACGCGACAGGTCATCGGAAGGAGCGGGGGTACACTGCCGACCGTGGCGGCAGGAATCGTCTGTAACGGGACACAGCAACCACCGCCATTGATAGTCTGTAGGGAATCTGTTCAGTCCGTCCTGACGCCTGAACAGATTCGTCTACGATTCCGGTTCACTTTCCGCAGCCACGTCATCCCCGGACCGCCCCGCCCAGTGGGTCCGCCACGGGATGTTTCGATCGATGACCGTGTCCTGACAAACCCGAGCAAACTCTGTCGCACGCCGCTCCTGACCAGGTGCAATCTGATCGATTCTCAGGTCGAGAATGTTGGCTGCCACTTCACGAGCCGTCACTTCGGCAGATTCCAGTTCGGCGTGGCTCCATTTAGCGATGCTGGCGCCAATCCCCGACAGGTCGCCGGGCAGATGCACATAGCCGAGCTGTACGTCGCCGTCGATCCCCAGGGACTGAACCAGTAATCGATACAGCGGCAGTTGCAGGTCGATCCACTCGTCCTTCTTCCGATGAGTCGTCTCCGGCTTCTCCGCACGTTCACTGGTTTTATAGTCCAGAACTCGCCATTGTCTGGTGGTTTGATGCTGATCGACGCGGTCAACGCGTCCCGCCAGCACAACACTGCGACCGTGTGAATCTTTGAAATCCACGAACTTCAGATCTTCTTCGGTGTACTGGATGCGCCAGCCTTCGGCAGCCGTATTCGCCTGCCATCCCGCAAAGGCCGACAGACGATCCTGCATCATTTGCAGCTGAACGGAAACAGTAGCACTGCGATTCCGGCCAAAGCGTTTGTGGGCCAGCCCCTGCAGTGTCTTCAGCAGGAACGACTCGATCGGTTCCGGATGAGTAGCATCCACGTAATCCGACTTCCCGAAATCATTCAGCACATCATGCATCAGGCTACCGAATGCAGGAGCTTCCAGCTCAAGGGTTTCGTCGTCGACGGACTTCAGTTTCAATTCACGTTTCAGGAAATATCGATAGGGGCAGTAAAGATATTCTCGAAACGCAGTGACGGGAATTTCCTCCGGAGCGACCGGAATGATAGAAGGTCGCGGCACCATAAAACCGCTCAGTCGAGCGGTTTCGTCAACGGCCGCCGTCGGAGCGTCAATGCCACCAACGGACAGATGTTCGCTGTCAGCACCATAGTCAGAAGCGGAATCATAGAACCGCTGCACTCGACCGGGCAGACTGTCTGCAGCGGCGGCGAACCACAGACGACTTGGCGTCAGAGGATTTCCTTTTGCGTCCGTCCGTCCGGAAATGTAAACAATTTTCTCTCGACTGTGAGTCAGGGTAGTGAGCGCATAGGCGTCGCGCGCATATCGTCGATCATTGTCGCGGAGACCAAGCTGTGTTCGAAAACTGTTCGGCAGAAACACATCCGAAGTGATAGATTCGGGCACGAACCCTTCGTTAAACCCGGTCAGAATAAGCACAGGACTGTCGTCCATTGGCAGCTCCAGCCAGCGGAGCAGATCTATCGCCTGGTCATCGGAATCCGACGGGACAGGCGACTCCGCAAGCTGGCGCAGCAGCAGCTGAACAGCCTGAGCCGCAGTACACTTCGGCATAACAGCTGCCGGAATCCCCTTTAGAAACTCCAGGGCGTCCGTCATGGCTTCGAAGCACTCTGAGATCCCACGATCGCGGGCGCTGTCAGCCTGCAGTTCATGGTCACTGTACAGCGCAGCCGTCAGCCGAACAATTCCTCGTGCCCAGATATCAACCGGTTTCTTTGCGGTAAGCTGCGACTGCAACGCCTGAGGCACAATGGTAATCTGATCATCGAACAAAGTCTGCTGCCGGGTCATGCTGCCACGATCACAGGAAGACACGTTCCCACCAGCGGATTCGGGACACAGCAACTGCAGCAGGTTTTCGACGGCCGAAATAACAGCTCCTACGATCAATTGACGATTTCGCGGCCCAAGCAATACGCCAGGACAGGACTGCAGATGTGTCGACAGATATTTATCAAGTTCAGACAGCCAGTCCAAAGCATCAGCCTGTTTTCCGCTCACAGCCCGGTGGACGAAAGGGTCGACCCAGCGATAAACATCAGGGTGACGTACCAGATCGCTGAGAGTCGCGAAATCAGGTGCCTGGCCATCCCGTGCTGAGGACAGATGATTCGCAGTTCCGACCAGGGCTCGATAGGGGCGTGTGTCCTTCAGCTGGAAACCGACGGGCCAGCGACCGGAAATTCCGGCGTCAGCAAAACGCTGCAACACCGCCGAAACTAATGATTCGTCGGCGATGCCGACCGCGATTTCGTCTGCCCTCCGAGTACCATCAAGGGCGGCAATCTCAGTCACGGTGAGCACCGCCTGTTCCTCCGGATCTTCGGCGATGCGTGTTGCATCCAGCGGAATATTCAGTTTTCTGTCGGTCCACGCTTCAGGCACCAGACAACCGTATTCGTCGAAAGATTCGCCCTCGTCGGCAGGGGCATGCACAACGGCCGTCACGCGGTCGGCAACCTGGTCCAGCATCTGCTTCACCACACGATTCATATCGACAGTGCCGACCATGAAGATGTCAGATTCAGTCTCGCACTCTCTATTCTGAACGGCCACGAGGCGAGCAGCCTCGCGATCCCACTGGCCGAGTCCGTCCATCTGGACCAGGTATTCCGATTGAATTCTTCTCAGCGCCCGCCAGCGTTCGGCCTCAGACGTGTTGCCCATGCGCGACAGAGCCTCTGCAACTTCGTCGAATTCCATCCCCTCTTCCGCCAGTTCGTTGTGCTGTGAACGCAGCGATTCGCACAGCGACATCCACGACGGCACGGCTTCATCGCCTGGAATTGCAGGTAATGCAGCCTTCAGCTGGCCGGCGGGAATAGCACTCAGAGCCTTCTTCCAGACCAGCAGCTGAGTCAGCTCGTCCGCCAGCTTCTGCCTCTGTGGGTACAGCATCTCGGGAAATCGCTGGAAGGTGACCATGCGTGGTGGCATGAACGCCGGCCAGCGAGAGGAAGCCTTTTCCAGCAGTAATTCCAGCATTCGCCGCGCAGCCCGCCGGCCGGTGAACACCATGACGACGTGTCGCAGGTCGAGCTCGTCATCAGTGGCATAGCGTTCAATAATCAACTCGGCAGTCGCAGGCAGCACGGGCTGCTCCCAGTTGATAAAATGTCGTTGAATTGGCATGTGACGTGTCAGAGCATCCGTTCAGAAATGACAGGCTTAACCGAGACCGTACCCGGAGCAAACGATTTCGCACGTCGCCCACGCCCGTGCCTGCAGCTGCCGCAGCACAGCCTCTTTGTTCGGCAGGATCCGGTTAGTAGGACGGCACACCGTGTGCACCGTCCTGAGACAGCGAATTGTAGTACCCGAGGTCACGAATATAGAATGTTCAGCGGCATACAGTTTTAAAAATACATTTCTGATCGTCAGAACTTCTGCAGATCGCTCTCGATCATAAATTAAAGGACACGTGATGGTCATTCTTAACAGGATTTATACACGCACCGGCGATGGCGGCGAAACTGGAATCGGTGACGGTTCACGTGTATCCAAACTGGATACACGAATTGTAGCCGGTGGTAGTGTTGACGAAACGAACAGCCACGTAGGTGTCGCCGTAACCCTTTGCAGCGATTCAGCCACACGTACCGCACTGCAGAAAATCCAACAGTGTTTGTTCGACCTGGGAGCAGACATCAGCTGTCCGTGGAATGCCGAAGCGCCCCGGGACAATTGTCCACGAATCACGGAGGCACTGGTGGCTGGACTGGAGTCAGAACTCGACCGTCTGAATCAACATCTGGCGCCGCTGCAGAGTTTCGTGCTGCCTGGTGGTAGTCCGCTGGCAGCGGCTCTGCATGTCGCGCGCAGCGTTTGCCGCCGTACCGAACTGGACGTACTGAAGCTTCAGCAGACGACAGACATCAACCCGCAGGTCGTGATCTATCTGAACCGCCTGTCAGATCTGCTGTTCGTTCTGGCTCGGACAGCAAACAATGACGGTGAAGAAGATGTGCTGTGGATTCCGGCAGGTTGAACCAGGCGAACCACCCTGAACATCGTCGGTGCCCGGATTCACGTCAGTCCTTTAATAATTCAAGCATCGCATTACCCAGCGCATCGCCGACCAGAAAGTAGCTTTCGGCATTTCCAAACCAGTGATGCCCGTGACTCCGATTGGGGCTGAGTTCTGCCGGTCGCGCATGCGGATGGGTCACCACAAACCTGGCATCAGCAATTCTTTCTGAGCCAAGTTTTTGCGCCTGCCGGAACTTCTGCATTCCGCTGCCTTCCGCAGCAGGGCCACCATTGCCAAGTTCTCCAATCACAAAGGGCAGCTTCGGCAGTTCGAACTCCGACCGCACGTCTCTGGCCAGGTTTACCAGATTGTCGGCGTATTCCTCCGTGGCTGGTTCCGAAACCATGTCGTTCCAGCCCTGCATCCACACGAAACCGGCGATCTCGTACGGCCGCCCGGCCATCCCCGCCAGGGCTTCACGGATCTCAGCGACCATCTGCGTGTAGCAAGGACCTGTGTCACCCGCAGAACCGGGCGGCCGAAAATCCACATGCAGACTCTTGCCGCCCCACGCAGTCTTAATCAGCAGCACGGGGTCATCAAAATGATTACCGATAATGTGCCCAAACTGCAGTTCCGGGCCAATATGGCTGCTGCCGCCGTAGCCCGTAAAACCGACGGTCAACATTCCCCTGCGCACATTGTCTCGAAACTTGTAACGAATCTCGACATCATCACGCACAACCCATTTGTCGTTAACATCGCGCAAGTGCACCATTTTTTCTTTGCTGACCGAGTGCTTCATCGACCAGACCAGGTTGCCTTTGCCACCGTTATAATCTTTCGGGTCATCCATGGCGACGACTCCCTGTCCCTGCATATTGGACTGACCGGCCAGCACGAACACCTTCACGGGGGGCCTCGGATCGGCCAGACACGTTAGCGCCGTACACATAGACACGACACAAATGAACGAGACAACGATTAGACGATTCATAGAAGGCCTCATACCCGACACCACTGCCATATCGCACGATCAATCAACAGAACAATGTACACAATTCATCACCAACAGCGAACAGTGTCACAACGCCGTTCATCGGAAACGGAAAACAAATAACACGCCAGAACCTTCATGGAATTCGTCCCAACATCAATCGTGCGCCCACCGAATAAGGGCAGCTCAGCGGAGGCAGAAAATATCTGACCATCGACACACAGACTATGACCGACATGTTCCTGATCTTCTGAATGCACCCCGCCAAAGATCGTCGCTGTCGCAGCCACCCTGCCCGTATCCAGCGAGGGAGGGGCCGAACAATTGCACTCTTGCCGGTGACCCCCAGAACAGGGATAATGCGCAGGTTCCGAATTTCTCAATCCGCTCGTCGTGGCAGAAGTTCGGTTGTAGTGTTTCGTCGGTTGATCTGTCCCGAACAGACTTACATACCCTTATTCTTGGCTGACATCAGCCCCACAAGAACGCCTGGTGGTGTTACGACAACTTGCCCCATGGTTACACCCAACACAGATTTCACGCAGCGAGACAGATCAATGACATTGTCCAGAAGAAGATTCCTGAAAACAAAGGGTGCCGTCCTCACGTTGCCATTCCTGCATTCACTTGCTGGCGCAGCAGATCCACCGGCCAGCGGGACGAAGCCCGGCAAGAAGCTGGTCATGATGTATGTCCCGAACGGCCTCGTCCGGCGTTGCTTCTTTCCCGGCGAGGAAGAGGGAGAACTTCCAGGCTTCGTCGGCGGCTTTAATGCAGATAAAACCAAGAGCGCAAACAGACACAACAACGATCCCGGCATCTATCCGCTGGAGCTGACATCAACGATGCAGCCACTGGCGGATCACACGAATGACATCACACTGGTGACCGGTCTTGATCGAACTTTTAAGAACGGCCAGGACGTCCATGCTCAGGGAGCGTCATGCTACCTCACAAGTTTGTCTCCGGGGCAAGCTGAAGAGCAGGGAATTCGTCACCCCAATGGAAGAAGTCTGGACCAGGTGATCGGCGACGCCGTCGGCCATTCCACAATATTCAATACCCTGGAGATCAGCTGCAACGGCTTCACCGCGGGTAAGGAATCCATCTACTTCAACAACATTTCATGGTATGGACCGGACCAGATCGCCCCTTCCATCAAGGATCCGAAGAAACTGTACGACCGACTGTTTATGGCCGATAGTTATCGGACGCACGTCACCGACGTTACGGGCCTGGTACTTGCAGATGCCAGGACGCTGTCACGGAAATTGGGGCAGAACGATCGCCATACGCTTGATGAGTTCATGCAGATGATTCGGGAAATCGAAACCAGAATTGCAAAACTGCAGAAGCTGGTGGCCGGTGCCGACATCAGCGAGCCGAAGAACGAAATTCTACCGCGAGGAGAATACATCAGATTGCAGGCCGATTTGATGCTGCTGGCCCTGCAAATGGGAATCACGAACGTCTGTACGTTCATGGTGGGACCGGAAAGGTGGGACGCTTCACTCATGTACGAAGGCGTCTTCGACAAACCTGTGCAACACCACAACATGAAGCACAACCAGAAAGGCGACGGCTACAAAGAGCTGCAGAAAATCGACATCTTTCATATGCAGCAATACAGCTACATCCTGTCGCGTATGAAGACCATCAAAGAATCCGACGGCAGCTCACTGCTGGATAATTCCATCGTAACGTATGGTGCCGGGCTGGGTGACGGTGCCACTCATCAATATTTCGATTTGCCGCTCATCATCGCAGGAAGAGGACAGGGGCAGATCAAACAGGGACGCTTCATTCAGTGCAAAAGTGGCACGCTCAACTCAAACATGTGGCTCACTATCGCCCAGCTGATGGGACTGGAGACTGACTCCTTCGCTGACAGTTCCGGAGTTGTTTCCGATCTGTGGACGTAAATGGTGTATCCACCAACTGCTTCACAGTTGCGTGGTTGCCCGCACTGCATTCTGGTCAGTCACCGCCGCATTCTCGGCACAACGTCTTGATGTTTCAGAGGCTATTGTTCATGTCCGCATGTAAACTCGTTTATCAAACCTGCCTGGTAGTTCTGGTCGGCGGCATCGGGGCCGAGTCTCGCGGCGGCGACTTTGAACAGTTCCTGAAGCCCCTTCTCGTTCAGAAATGCATTAAGTGTCACGGCGAAAACAAGGTGAACGGCGAGATCAATCTGACACTGGTCACCACGGAGGATCAGCTTCTTGAACAGCCGGAGCTCATCGAGCAATTGTACGACGCCATCGCTTCCGACAGCATGCCGCCGGAAGATGAGCCCCGGCTGGAACAGCAGACGCAAAAAAAACTTCTGGCACAGTTGAAAATGATGCTGGTGCAGTCGGTTTCGGGCCGGGAGGTGCAACAAGTTCAGGTCCGTCGGCTGAATCGTTTTCAATACAACAACACAGTCAGAGATCTGTTCCAACTAAAACTCGATGTGTTCAGTCTGCCTGAAAAGCTCATGACCAGGCATCAGCATCATCTGAATCTCCGCGGGGACAAGATGCCGGACAAGGTCAGGGTGGCCTCTCATGCACTTGCGCCGGAAACAGGATTGAAACAGGTAAATGCATTCCCAAAAGATCTGCGAGCATCTCATGGGTTCGACAATCAGGCCAATCAGCTGAATCTGTCGCCGTTACTGCTGGACGCTTTCCTGCGACTGAGCGTGTCCATCGTCGAGAGTCCGGACTTCACTGCACAGAACGTCGGAATCTGGAATGAGTTCTTCGAGGCACCAAAGGTGACCAATGAACTGGCCAGCGAAGTCAGAACACGACTGGATCGCTTTCTTAAGATCGCCTTTCGCCGGCCAGTGGAAGAAGAAACGCTGCAACGGTACACGGATTACACTGTTGCCAGGCTAGATCAGGGACTGTCGTTTACGGAGGCCATGAAGAAGGTCGCGTCAGCAGCTTTGTCCTCACCTATGTTTCTCTATCGATCCGGAGCGCCTCATGGCCGGGAAGCTCAGTTCGAACTCGCCTCGAACCTGTCCTACTTTCTGTGGGCCAGCGGTCCGGACGCGGAGCTGCTGCAGCTGGCCGAAAGCGGCACGCTTTCCCGGCCTGAACTCCTCGGCCGAACAGTCACAAGAATGCTGGCCGACACGAAGATCGAACGCTTCCTGGACACATTCCCGGCCCAGTGGATGCAACTCGAAAATGTCCTGGCGGCAACACCGGACCCTCAAAAAAACAAGTACTTCAGCCTGGACAAAAACAACCCCGCCAGCCTTCAAATGGTACTTGAGCCGTTACTTCTTTTTGATGCTGTCTTCGTGGAAGACCGGCCCATCGTGGAGCTGATATCGCCCACGTTCAGCTATCGGAGTGATTTTCTGAAGACATGGTACACGTCGGACCTGCGTCCCCGGAAAGTGAATGTCGCCAGGATCATTGAGCAGAACCGGCTTAATGACGAGCGGCGTCAGACACTGAAAGCGACCGTGCAGACAGTCAACTCGGAACTGAATGCATTGCTCACTCCGGCAAAAACACAGATTCTGGCCGCCCGAAAAAAAGATACGGGCGAAAAAGTCCCGATAGATTTGAAGCCCTATGCCGCGTGGGAGTTTAACGGCAACCTGAAGGAGTCCATTGGATCACTTCATCTGACCGCTCACGGTGACGTTCAATTCACGGACGGCATCATCACGCTCAACAAGGCTTACCTGCTGAGCGAAAAGCTGCCGACGGAATTGAAAGCCAGGACTCTGGAAGTGTGGTGCAGCGTACCCGATCTGAATCAGCGCGGCGGGGGCGTAATGGGTATTCAGGGCCCGGGCGACTTCTTCGACACAATTGTCCTGGGAGAACGGAAGCCGCGACACTGGATTTCCGGCAGCAACGGCTTCAGTCGCACAGAAGATTTCCCAGACTCCCAACCCGAAAGCAGTACCGACGAACGACTGCACCTGGCGATGGTTTATGCAGACGACGGCACGACCACGCTCTACCGCAATGGTATCCCTTATGGCAAGTCCTATCGCAAAGGTAAGGGCGCCGCGACGTTCCCAAAGGACAACACATCCGTCATTTTTGGTTTGCGTCACCTGCCGGCCGGAGGCAACAGATATCTCACGGTGAATCTGGATAAGGCTCGTCTGTACGACCGTGCGTTGACAGCAGACGAAGTCATCGCATCGGCAGGCGGGGAAAACCTGTACATTTCAAACGATGAGTTGGTGCAGGCACTCACGCCGGTGCAGCGTCAGAAACACAAAGACCTGCGGGCATCACTGGAACGGGCTGAGCTCGCATTGAAAGACGTTCCGAGCGTCGAGGATCCGAAACTATTGCAAAAGAACGCCCAAAAAGAACTGGAAGATAGAATTCGCAGTATGGTCCGGTCACAGTCCTTTGAGCGAGTCGCCGTAACGGACCCTCGCTATGGCGGCGTCATTACTAATGCTGCGATGCTGAGCATGACCTCAGGCCCGAAACGTACGCACCCGATCGCCCGCGGTGCGTGGATAATCGAAGTGATCTTCAACGATCCGCCGCCGCCGCCGCCAAATGATGTGCCGCCTCTCAATGAAGATCAGTCTTCCAATGACTTGACCATACGGGAGAAATTTGCCCGGCATCGAGAGAATCCGGACTGCGCAGGCTGTCACGCACGGCTCGACCCGCTTGGATTTGCCCTGGAGAATTTCGACATTACCGGGCGTTGGCGCGACAAGTACGAAAACGGGCGGGATGTTGACTCAAGCGGTACTCTGCTGAAGAAATACGACTTCGACAGCATTGTCCATTTCAAAGAGTCTCTGGTCAAAGAAAACCGGCGTTTTGCCACGGCATTCACTCGTCACCTGCTGAGATTTGCGTTGGCCAGAGAGCTCCGACCTTTTGACTCACTGTCAGTCGATACCATCGTCAATAACGCCGAACCGGGGAATTTCCGACTGAGATCATTAATCAGAGAAATCATCCTGAGCGACAGCTTTCATCCGCAAGACCGGACAGCCGATCCCTGAGACACTGGTCAGGCCCGCCGCAGCGGACACAGGGCGGCCGATCATGCAACTTCCGGAAAATGGGCGATTCCGCAATTTTCCGGCATTGGTCGTGTTCTTGTGGATCCGTCACCTCGTCCAAAATGCTTAACTGACAGGGCATGGATGTTCAAATCCGGAAAATTAAAGACACCAGCAGACACGGTGATTAACCTGACACAACCAATCCGGACAGTCAGGATCAACTACTGACACAGCTTGTTGCGCAAGAATGCAATTGTGGAGTGGTCGCCCACAAACAGAAGGTGAAGCGCGACTTCCAGAACCTTGACACTGTTCGGTTCACTTATTTCCTGATGGATATTGAACTGCTGTCCAGCCGCAATCCGGGAACCTGGCGAACATCGATCCGAATCTGTACCAGACACATGACTGCGCCGGGAAGACATCTCTGTTCCCGTTTGAGAGTCCGAAGCAACTGCGTAACAGAAACGTGCTGGTGGAGGTCATTGGCCGCGGAAAGACTAAACGAGCCGCGTACTGTTCCAATTCGCTCACAGTGCAGCTGTCCGACAATTACGGCCAGCTTCCGGCGACCGACGATACAGATCGCAACTTGCTGCCGGGAGTTTACTTGAAAGCGGGTGCAGACGGGTGATACAGGTAGCGTCGCCAGCGCATCCATCATTCGCCAAAGGCAACCGAATCCGTAATACCACGCTGTTCCGGTACGTTGAGTCACCACAACTGTGATACGCTTCCTGACGAAGGATGCCACATGAACAAACCGTTTCCAATTCCTCAAAACGACGATCTGTCCAGACGATCCTTTGTGCTTGGCACGACGGTCGCCACTGCAGCCCACGCCGTTGGCGCGCCGAATGAAGCGGCACGTATTCCCATCATCGACACGCATATCCATCTGTTCGATGCAACTCGGCCCCAGGGCGCTCCCTATGCCGGGCCTGGAGGTGAATCGCCACGCGTCTCGCTGCCACCGCACTACCGGAAGCTGGCCGTCCCTCCGGGAATTGTGGGGGCGATCAAAGTGGAGGCCAGTCCGTGGGTGGAGGATAATCTGTGGGCGTTGCAGATCGCTCAGACCGATCCGATGATTGTGGGAGTGATTGGCAACCTGCAGCCTGAGAAACCGGAATTCAGCGAGTATCTCGATCGCCATCACAGGAATCCATTGTTTCGAGGGATTCGCTACGGCAATCTGTGGGGTTATAACCTTGCCAGACAGGCCGGCAATCCGGTCTTCGTTGAAGGCCTGAAACGGTTGGCGGACGCTGACCTTGTGCTTGATTCTGCCAATCCCAATATCGAACTACTGCAGGGGATAATACGTGTCAGCGATCAGGTACCCGATTTGAGAATTGTGATTGATCATCTACCAGCCATGGAACCAACGGCCAATTCGCGTTCGGCGTATCACGCGGCACTTACGGAACTGAAACAGCGCCCCAACGTCTTTGTGAAACTGTCGACCGTGATTCATCGTGTAAACGGACGTGTCTCAACCGATCTGAATTCTCATCGCGATCGTCTGGATAAACTGATGGAGATATTCGGAGAAGATCGAGTGCTCTTCGGCAGCGACTGGCCCAACAGCGACGGCGTGACTTCGCTGGATAAGATCGTAAACATTGTCAGTGAGTATTTTGCCGTACAGCCACGTACGGTTGCAGAAAAATATTTCTGGCGGAATTCGAAGAACGTTTACAAGTGGGTTCGCCGAGCTGACAATCAGCCGACTGCCGCGAACTGATGACAGGCATCTGGCACGCCGGTCGCCACGCATAATTCGAATGAACACATCCATACCTCGCGGGCAGACACACACCGGCAGGCCGTACACCGCAGGAAGGTCGATTCATGACAGCCAAGACACGCATTCTGGTTTCACTTGCCTGGTTCGTACTGGTAATCGCAATTGGAGTCGGTGGCGTGTTCTGGAATCAATCGGACACTTCAGACAGCCAGGAACGAACCCGTCGCGCCGGCATACTGGGTACAGGTCTGGGATGTCTGGGAGGCATCGGACTGGGCGTACTGTGGATGCCATATGCCTATCGCCTGGGCAGGAAAAAACGTGCGGAACGTGAGCAAGCAGCCGGCAAGCAATCCGACAACAATCGCAGATCCGGCAAGAAATTGTCCGCGGGCCGCAAACGCCGCAAAGGCAAAGTCGGTTCACGTTCACGAGGCCGCAGGAAATAGGATTCTTTCCGGTTCGGAATATGATGGAATACGAAACTCAGTCGAAGGCACCAATCGCATTCAAGTGTGGCAATCGCTCCATGGGACAGTCTATTGAATAAGATTCGGTTCCGCGTCGGGCGACTGCAACCCGTAAGTCGCTCCAGCCCGGAAACTGAACAACTCACTTGACCGTGTCGGTGCTTCCACGAGTGCTGCATCAGTCACCAGCACAGGGGATTGACAGAATCGGCGGCCAAAGAAGCTGTCTTCCGCAAACCCACGATTCCTGCGTCGCACGAAGGTGGATGTCCCCGGTGAAATTCGCCAGACTCAACACTCTACTGCTGACATCAACCAGGAGGAGTCCATGCGATTCACTGTTCTGGCCGCAACGCTGACCGTCACGACGGCACAATTCGTAAATGCAACTGCTCCCAACGTGATCCTGATATTCGCGGACGATCTGGGCTACGGCGACGTCGGCTGTTTCGACAAGCACTGTCCGTTCAGGACACCGCGAATTGATCGCATGGCAGCCGAAGGCGCAATGCTGACAAGTTTCTACGTGCCGACTCCTTATTGCGCTCCGTCCCGGGCCACGATTCTGACTGGTCGGTATCCGTTTCGACATACCGTTGTTCGCAACCCGGCACCTGATGTGGGTGAGTCAAACTTTGGTCTGCCCCGGTCAGAAGTGACGATCGCGGAGATCCTGAAGTCGAGGGGATACGCAACGGCCGCGTACGGAAAATGGCATCTTGGCCATAAGGCACAGTGGCTGCCACGTACCCAGGGCTTTGACGAGTATCTGGGCATTCTGTACTCCAACGACATGTTCCCCGTTCAACTGGTCCACAATGAACAGGTTGTCGAATATCCGGTTGTCCAGGGCTCGCTCACACAACGGTACACCCAGAAAGCCGTGGAGTTCGTGCGGGCCCACAAAGACAAACCGTTCTTTCTGTATCTGCCGCACGCCATGCCTCACAAACCACTGGCCGTGTCCGATGATTTCTACACACCCCAGACACGGGACAATCTGTACGCCGACGTCATCGCCGAACTGGACGCCAATGTCGGCAGCATTCTGGATGAACTCAGTGACCTGGGAATCGAACAGCATACGCTGGTCATATTTACGTCAGACAACGGCCCATGGTTTGGCGGGTCAGCGGGCGGCCTGCGCGGCATGAAGGCACGCACATGGGAAGGCGGGCTGCGAGTCCCCATGATTGCCCGCATGCCAGGTACGATTGCCGCCGGCCTGACCTCCGACGAACCGGCTGCGACGATCGACGTACTACCCACAGTGTGCAAACTCACCAATGCGTCTGTGCCCGCAGATCGAGTCATTGACGGGCATAATATTCTGCCTTTGCTGCAGGATCCCGCTGCCAAGACTCCTCACGATGCTGTCTTCGGAATGCAGGGAGACAATCTCGCCACGATTCGTTCGGGCCGCTGGAAGCTTCACGTTCGGAGTCCGGGGGCCCCCCTGTTCAGCAGTCTCTCGCCACAGGAACGAATGAATTACGTCGATCCCCGCGGCCCCGACGGTGTCACATTGCTGGCGCCGTTTGAACAGGCAAATCTCACGCAGCATCCAGGACTGATTTCGGGAGATATACCCAAAGCGATGATGCTGTTCGATCTGCACACCGACCGGGGTGAGCAGATCGATGTGGCAGGCCAGCATCGGGACGTTGTGAAACGATTAAAGGCCAGATTCGACACAATCCTGGCGCAGGTTCCGTCATTTCCGGCGCCGCCCTCTGACTATCTGTTCGATGCGCCTCCGCGCGGCACAACACGAACCCTTATGCGATTAATTGGTGGCGAGTTACGCTATGATCGACTGCCAGCGTCGCAGCGGTATCTTATGCAACGTACACCCTAGCCACGCATATACGACCGGGCAATTCGCTTCAGCGGTTCCAACTGGTCAGTCACGGAGCTCCCCTTTGAAATTAGTCATTCACCCGCCCATCGACGACATCAGACTGCGGGCCGTGCAACGTGCTGCGGACACAATGCGGGTCATCAATGCTGAAACCTCGGACACAGCAATCATAGAAATTGCTGATGCCGACGCATTTTTCGGCAAGATGACACCGAAACTGCTCGCTGCAGCCGGTCAGCTCCGGTGGGTACAGTCTCCCACGGCCAGTCTGGAACATTACCTGTTTCCGGCACTGATTGAACATCCATGTCAACTCAGCAACATGCGAGGACTGTTTTCCGATGTGATCGCCGATCACGTGATGGGGTTCGTCCTGTGTTTTGCACGCAACCTGCACACCTATATTCGGCGTCAGCAGCAGTCACAATGGGCTCCCGTCGGAAACGAGTCCCTGACAAAGTTTTCAAATGATGCCGGCCCGGCCACCGTCTCTGCCGTCGATGCCGCGCACATGCATCTTGCCGATGCGACCCTGGGGGTCGTCGGGGTCGGACACATCGGTCGCGAAATATGTGTACGTGCCGCCGCCTTCGGTATGTCCGTCATCGGCGTTGATCCTGTGTGCCGCCACGTGCCGGGCGTTGTCGAAGAAGTTCGCGACCCTGATGGCCTGCCGGACCTGCTGGCGCAGTCTGACTTTGTCGTCATCGCTGCTCCACACACTCCACAGACCGAAAAAATGTTTCGCACAGCGCAGTTTCAGCAGATGAAAGAATCGGCATACCTGATCAACATCGGACGGGGGATCATCGTCGATCTGCGGGACCTGACGACCGCTCTGCAGGGCCGGCAGATATCCGGCGCAGCCCTCGACGTTGCTGAGACCGAACCTCTTCCGCCTGACCACGCTTTGTGGCAGATGGAAAACGTGCTGATCACTCCGCACATGGCGGCAGCATCGCCACGAATTTCGGAACGCCACCTGGCAACGCTGCTGGAGAACGTTCGGCGCTTCGCTGAAGGTCGGCAGCCCGGCACACTGGTCAACAAGTGCCAGTGGTTCTGAATCTCGTGTCCCGCAACAGGTCAAAGCGACGACATCGCGCCATTCGATCTCTCCCCACTCGTCCACTGCGGCAACGCCGTTTGATCAAACACTGCAAAACCACCACAGTTGCAGAAAAACAATGCCTGCAAAACTTTCCCCAGCAGACCACATTCCGATGGCGGCAGTCCTGCGAGCGCAGCCAGAAGGCACTGACAGGTCGCAGCGGCGAACCCAGAGCAGAGAAACCACTCCCAGATCATCGGACGTAACGCTAGCCTCGGTGGTGGTGTCGCCGTGAACTCCGGTCGGTAAACCGGACGATACCAATTCGACAGAAGCCGTTGCCGCTGACACTTGCAGTTACGGTGCGCACTTCATTCGGCCTGCAGACACCGGCACCACTGCCGATTTCCGTGGACGCGTGAATTGATGCCGATACGGATGAATAATTTTGCACGACCAGGTCGACTTTGCACTAAACTGCGTCATGCATTTCAGCATCCACGATATCGAACGTCGATGACACCTCGTCGCGGATGCGACACGGTTTTCCGGTCTGCCAGTCGACAAATGCCCACTTGGTCTCCGCAACGGCGATGCACACATCATCCTGTGGCCGCATGATGCGATATCGGCGCACTGAGCTGGCCCGGCGGAAACTCGCGCACCATGTCCGTACGTTGATAATCTCACCCGCACGGCACGGGGCACGGTATTCGATATAATGAGATCTCGCGACCCAGGCAATCCCTGCATCTTTGTAGCGGCAGGCATTCCATCCCTGAGCCGACGAATGGTCCACCGCCGCATCCTGCAGCCAGTGAAAATACGAAACGTTGTTCGCGTGCCCCTGCCAGTCTGTTTCATCAGAAGTCACGGTGTGCGTGTGAACGTATATTGCGGGCATAACGATATGAGAACCTGTTCAACCATAGCGCCTTACCTGTTGCCTCAGGCACCGTCGGCTCGTGGAAGTAACTGAACTACTTTCGAAAAGTCTCGTCTGCGACCACAAGTCAGCGTGAAACTCTGTTATCTGTCTTTGCACATCCCACGGCCGACGCCGCCACTGTGCAGATGCGTCCGGCCAGCGCATTCACCGATCCCTTGCCGTCCGGGTGTACGCGGTTACTGAGAAACACGACGAACAACTTCTGGTCCGGGTCGATCCAGAGAGCCGTACCTGTAAACCCGCCATGGCCGAATGCTGCCGCCGACAACAGATCGCCTCGATTGGACGAATAAGGCGATTTCATATCCCAGCCCGGTGTTCGCAGGCCAGACGAAACCTGTACAGGACTGCGCATCAGCGCCACCGTATCCGGCTGCAGCACTCGAACGCCGTCCAGAATTCCACCGTTGATCATTGCCTGAGCATACCTTGCCAGATCGGCTGCCGTGGAAAACAATCCGGCATGTCCGGCAATTCCTCCCAGAGCATACGCCCTCGGGTCATGCACTTCCCCCTGCATCCAATGTTCACCGCGTTGCTGTGTCACGGCCGCCCGCACCGCCAGATCCGAAGTCGGCAGAAAACCGGTTTCAGTCATCTGCAATGGCCCGAAAATCACGCGTCGCGAATACTGGTGAACGTCTTCGCCGGTGATTCGTTTCACCAGTTCCGCCAGCACGATAAAACCAACGTCAGAGTACATAAACTTTTCACCAGGCACTGCAGTCGGGGTCAGAGCAAATACGCGTCGCATGGCTTCTGCAGGTCCGTCGTCATAGTCACGCATACTATTATCCGGAATCAGTCCTCCCATGTGCGTCAATAACTGTCGAACGGTGATCCCGGCCTTTCCATTGTCGGCGAAGTCGGGCAGGTGCGCGGCCACTGCATCATCAAGCGTCAGCTTCCCCTGCTCAACCAGCGACATCACGCTGGTTGCCGTCGCTACCGGTTTCGTCAGCGATGCGAGATCAAAGACTGTATCCGTCAACATCGCAACCTTTTCGGGTTGCAGCTGTCGATACCCGTAGGCCTTGTGAAAGACGGTGCGGCCCTGGTGGCCGACCAGCACGACACAGCCTGGCATTCTGGCTCGTGTCAGACCTTCCGCGACAATCCGGTCGATGACATTTAGTCTTCCGGAATTCATCCCTACGGCTTCGGGCGTTACCGCAGACAGGCTGCCGCGGAAGGTTTTTGGAGACTGGTCTTCGTCGGCGGCCACCTGGCAGTGCGGCAACAGGCAGCACCCAAGCAATACAATCGCAACATCTTTCATGAGGGTATCCTGTACTGACTATCGAATGAATACAGTCCGTGGCTGTATGACGTCATTCTGCCCGGTTACTTCACCAAGTGCGAGCAACCGTGTGCCGTCTGCTGAAACGATGGCAACCTCATTCTTCTGAACCGCACTGGTGTCGTCCGGAATGTGCAGATGGGATGAACTCATGGTCAGCTGTCGCCCAGTGCGAACAAGTTCTTCGTCGTGTTCGCCACAGCGATACCTGGACAATCCGGCTACGATCAACAGTGGATCGGTCATTGCAGCGTCGATCGAGTCTGCCAACACAGTTTCCGGTGCGATCGCTTCGCTGACAGGGAACGCGCCTATAGCCGTGCGTTCCAGCGAAGTCATAAGTCCGCCGCAGCCCAGCGCATCCCCAAAATCACGAGCAATCGAACGAATGTAGGTACCGGAAGCACATTCAATCTGCAACGTCAGGTCGGGCCATGCATAGTTCAACACGTCAATAGCGAACACATGCACGGACTTTGCCTTCAGTTGAACATCTTCCCCTCGGCGCGCCTTCGTATAGGCGCGCTGGCCATTAACCTTAACGGCCGAAAACGCCGGAGGTATCTGCTGAATCGTGCCAACGAACGTGCGGAGTGTTTCACGCACATGTTGTTCCGACGGAGTGTCTCGTTCCAACGTGACCTCAGTGACGGTGCCTGTTGAATCATCCGTGTCGGAACGCTGTCCGAGTCGGAACGAAGCGGCGTACGTCTTCGAAGATCTCTGCAACAACGAAATCAGTCGGGTAGCCCCACCAATGCACACCAGTAGTACGCCGGTTGCCATCGGGTCCAGTGTGCCGGCGTGCCCAACCTTCACGGGTCTCACCAGACGCTGAACAACATTGACAACGTCGCGCGACGTCACCCCTGCCGGCTTGTTAAGATTCAAAACTCCAAACATGATTCAAGCCTCAGGATATTGTCGACCCTGAGTGCACCAGGTTGCCCTGGTACTGTGCAGGGATCTCGCGACGGAAGAAGGATTCATTGCCCACCGGACGCCAACTGCCTCCGAACAAACGCCGCGTAGTCTTCTGCTGTATCAATACCCACCGCGGCCTGCGGTACCACGGCTACGGCAATGCGTGCTCCCGCCTGGAGAGCTCGAAGCTGTTCAAGCTTTTCCAGTTGTTCGAGCGACGACGGAGGCATCGATGTCAGCTTCAGCAGGAATTCACGCCGATATGCATAAAGTCCAACGTGCAGCAGCCAGGGCGACTTACCTTCAGCCGCCAGCACCTCAGCTGCCACAACATCTCTTGAGAACGGAATGGGCGAGCGACTGAAGTATAAGGCCTGTCCGTTGTCATCCACGACGACCTTAACACAGTCCGGGTTGTCAACCACATCCGGTTCATGAATGGGAGCTGCGACAGTCGCCATTTCGGTGTCGCAGCGGTGAATCGCATCAACCAGAGCCGCAATGGTCGCAGCTTCCAGCTCGGGCTCATCGCCCTGCAGATTCACGACAACGTCCGCATCCGGGCAGCAGCGGCCGGCGATCTCGGCCACCCGATCCGTTCCACTCGGGTGATTCGCCGTCATTTCCGCGTGACCACCAAACCCCCGCACGACGTCAAATATTTGCGGGCTGTCTGTCGCGATGATGACCTCATGCAGCACGGACGACGCCAGAGCCACCTCCCAGACATACTGCAGCAGAGGCCGGCCTGTTTCCTGCAATAACAACTTTTCCGGCAGCCGCGAAGATTGCATCCGGGCGGGAATTATTCCAACAACCTTCATGGACATCCTGTCGTGGTACAGAGGGGGGGGCGATGGGTAATAGGGCCTGTAAGCTGGTCGCCGCATCAGGGCGAGATGGTCGGAAACATACCAACTTCACCACGTCTGGCGATACAACTGCCCCGCAAGTCTGTTCAAATTCAGGCCTTTGGGATGATTCCTCGGATGATCCGCCAAAATTGCAGCCGGGCGACAGAAACTATCTTCTTGCGGCCACTGAAACGCATGACAACACGGGTGCCCGGTTCAGCGGACCGGCGCATCACAGAATGTGCTCTGACAGAAGAAATTAAGCGAAGAACGTTTATGGCCACGCAGAGCCTTGAGAGCAGACGGTCCAAAAGGGGTTCCGGGCCGAGACTGTCGGGACATATTCCACATGCGTCAGTACGGGGAAGACGGAAACAGAACCACAGGAACGAGTGCCTGACGCTCAGGAATCGCCCCTGTCAATCGCTCAGCACGTCAGGAATCTGCTGCTTTGCATCGAAAAAGGCGGCCGCCAGTGGTCAATAGGTGCGAAGTTCGAACAGTGGTATTTGCGTTCACGCCGTATTGTGGCCGCATTTCTGCTGGGTCGACCGGTTGACGAAGCGACCAGCGTCGGACGGGAAGTGAATGTTCCCGCAATCGTGTCGGAGCAACGGCATCAGATTCCTGCGCGTCATCCAACTGTCGGACCGTTGTCTGAGTTTGCGGTGAACACATTTGCGGCCAATTCCACTATTTCTGGTGAGCACACCCGTAAACGGATCAACCATCTTCATTCAAATTGACTGACAACCTCTTCGATCGCCTCAATAGTCAACGCGCACATTCGTTGAATAAGCGACAGCGGCATCGACGGAGCAGGCATCAGCACAATAACATCCCCCAGCGGACGAATAATCAGTCCCTTCCTTCGTGCCACCACCGTCACCTGATGCCCGACTCGCAGTGGCATCGCAAAAGGCTCCATTGTCCGCCGGTCGCGGACCAGCTCGATCCCCACCATAAGGCCCTTCTGACGAATCTCTCCAACATGCCGGTGATTGTTTAGTTGGCCAAGCTCGTCGGCGATGAGTTCGGCGGCGGCGGTCACGTTATCAAGCAGGCCGTGTTCTTGAAATCGCTGCAGCGACGCCAGTGCAGCGGCGCACCCCAGAGGGTTTCCGGTGTAGGTGTGGCCGTGATAGAACGTACGTCCGGATTCAGGCGTTCCCAGAAATGCGTCATGAATTTCATCCGTAGCCAGCGTTGCGGCCAGTGGCAGGTAACCCCCCGTAATCCCTTTAGCGACACACATCAGGTCAGGAACCACGGCCTCCTGTTCGCAGGCAAACATTGTCCCGGTACGTCCAAATCCCACGGCGACCTCATCTGCGATCAGGGGGACATTGAATTCAGTACACAGCTGACGAATGTGTCTCAGGTAACCCGGTGGATGAACCAGAATTCCCGCTGCCCCCTGCACCAATGGTTCAATAACAAACCCGGCGGCCCGCTGGTGATTCTTCTGAATCAATTCTGCGGCGCGATCAAAACAGAACTGCAGCCAGGAATCACAGTCATATCCGTCTGGTACGCGCGTAGCCACAGGAGAGGGAACCGTTACCGTTGGAAACAGCAGATTTGTGTAAGTACGATGAAAGACGTCCATACCGCCGACGCTGACCGATCCCAGCGTATCACCGTGATATGCATTGCCGACACTAATGAACGTATCACGCGAATTTTCCGGAACCGATTTTTGCTGATGGTACTGGTAAGCCAGCTTCAGGGCCACTTCGACGGCGGTAGCGCCGCTGTCGGAATAAAACACCCTGGTCAGTCCGTCCGGCGTGACATCGACCAGAGCTCTGGCCAGTCGGATGGAGACTTCGCTGGACAGCCCGAGCATCGTTGAGTGGCTCACACGATCGAGTTGATTGCGAATTGCATCGTCGATTTCCGGAACGCGATGACCATGTACGTTGCACCAGAGCGACGAAATACCGTCCAGGTATTTTCGTCCGTCAACGTCGATGAGTTCAAACCCCTTGCCTGCAACGATGATGGGAGCGTGCTCTTCGACATAGGCTCTCATCGGCGTAAACGGATGCCAGACGTGAGCATTGTCCCAGGTGCGAAGTTGCTCAGCAGACACATTCGAATTAAAGACGGACATACGGAAAAATACTCTCGTTCTACCGGCCGAAACGAGGCCTCACAGCCTCACCCGGAACATGTGCGAGAATCGGAATCGCAACGCAGGCTGACTGACAACGCCCGTCACGCGGGCACGGTCAGGCTGTCCATAATCGAATTCAGAATCTGTCCGGCCCGCTGACGGTGACCGTCACGCACCGCGCCACGACACACGATTCTGTGAGCAAGTACCGGCAGGCACAGTTGTTTAACATCGTCGGGAATCACGAAGTCACGGCCTTCAACCATAGCCATAGCCTGAGCAGCCCTGTACAGCGTCAGAGCTCCGCGAGTGCTGACCCCCAGCGACAGTTCGGGATGATCGCGAGTCGCTTCCACAATATCCAGCATGTAATCCGACACGGAATCATCCACACGAACGTCATTGACCTTCCGCTGGAGGGCGATCACCTGTTCGCTGTCGGCCACTGCCTGCAGGTCGTCCGTGGGCTCACCATTGCGGTGTTTCCGAAAAACGTTTCGTTCCGTCTCCCGATCCGGATACCCGACCTCCAGGCAGACCATAAAGCGATCAAGCTGGTTCTCCGGCAGAGGGTAAGTCCCCTCAAACTCAAAGGGATTCTGAGTGGCAATCACAACAAAGGGATGCTGCAAAGGCATCGTGTCTCCCTCGATCGTCACCTGCTGCTCACTCATGGCTTCCAGTAGCGCGCTTTGTGTTCGAGGCGTTGTTCGATTAATCTCATCCGCCAGCAGAACGTTGGTAAACACCGGTCCCGGACGAAACTCGAACTCACCGGTATTCGGGCGGTAGACGTTCGCTCCCAGAATATCGCTGGGCAAAAGGTCGGGAGTGAATTGCAGTCGAGTGAACCGACAGCCCAGTGATTTTGCCAGCGCCCGTGCCAACGATGTCTTCCCGAGTCCCGGCGCATCTTCAAGGAGCACGTGCCCACCGGCCACGAGCGCTACGACCGCGATGCGAACGGTCTCTTCTTTCCCAAGAACAGCCGATTCAACGCTGGCGCGGATTTTCTGCAGCACGCTTTCACTCACGATGGCCTCCCCGCTGTTGTGTGGTGAGTACGACAGATGTGAAACGTTCGTTCCTTCATGAGATCTTTCCGGAGGGTCGTTTTGTCTGAAAGTCAGTGCAGAATCTCCTGCTGTCTGCAAATGACCATCACGTGATTCGTGCGACTGCTCAATACCAGCAGCGAAATAAAGACACCATCGCATCCCTGCCGTTCCGCACTTCAACACGATTGACGGCATGTTACAGAAAACGGAAACCGATTCCGAGGCAACACATGGGTGCGCCGGCAGAACAGAATCGCTGCAGTCGCCGGCCGCAAACACTCGAGGCCTTCTGTTCATCACAGTGTACGTCATTCACGATGCTCTTCGATATCGACTCATCACACGAACGACACGCGACTGTCTGTCGTCGGCGTGAAAACCACTAAGTCGACGGGCGGCTGATTTTGCGGCAGTAATTTCCGCAACCGCGGCCTGAGTCTTTTGCTCACAAGGGCAGCGTGTGGTATTTTCATCATGCGGCGTCGTTTCACGATATCGCGAAGTTTGGTTGTTCGCCGGTAAATTCATTCTGCCATACCGGACGACCGCAACGGCAGTGGCTCCCGTTGTGCCGGGTTCCACGTCGCGATCGTAAATTGCCCCAAAGGAAAGACACCAGATGCATCGCAGACCGTTCCTTGACCCAGTCCCCCTTTTATTGGCGACGATGATGCCGCTTTCCATTTCTGTCGGTGCAGACGAGGATCCGGATGCAATCTACACCCCGGGCCGGGAATCTCAACGACAGGCCGATGTGCCTCGGGGAGAGGTAACGCAGCATGTCTGGAACAGCACGGTTTTTGAAGGCACAACGCGGGAATATTACGTCTACGTTCCGGAACAGTACGACGGTACGCAACCAGCCTGCGTGATGGTGTTTCAGGATGGCCATTCGTACGTATCCGAGGACGGGTCGGTACGCGCACCTGTCGTATTCGACAACCTGATTCATGCCGGCGACCTTCCCGTGACCATTGGCGTATTCATAAATCCCGGTCACAAGGGTGATGAGCAGCCGAAGAACCGCTGGCGGGCCGACAATCGCAGCTTCGAGTACGATACGCTCAGTGACCAGTACGCACGCTTTGTGACGGAGGAACTGTTGCCTCATATTGTTGTCGATCAGAACCTGAATCTTTCGCCCAACCCCGCCGACCGTGCCATATGTGGAGCATCGTCCGGGGGTATTTGTGCATTTACTGCAGCGTGGACTCATCCGGAATGGTTCGGCAAAGTGCTCAGCCATATCGGCAGCTTCACGAACATTCGGGGCGGACATGCTTACCCGGCGCTGATTCGTAAGACGGAACGAAAACCGATTCGCGTCTTTCTGCAGGATGGCGAAAACGATCTGGACAACGAACACGGAAACTGGTGGCTGGCGAATCTGGAGATGGCCGCCGCCCTGAAGTTTATGGATTACGATTACAAATTCGTCGCCGGCAAGGGGCGCCACAGTCAGAAACACGGTGGCGCAGTTCTGCCGGATTCCCTGCGCTGGCTGTGGAGAGACCACACAACTGGTGGCCTGAAACGTCCCGCAGACGAAGTCGCGGTCGCATCCACAGACGCCTTTGCAGACCGGACTCTGAAGTTCACCGGTGGCCAGTACAACGACGAAACATTCCATTATCGTTTGATGCCTCCCCTGAATGCAGAAGAAGGCAAACAGTATCCGCTTGTTCTGTTCCTGCACGGAGCGGGCGAGCGCGGAACAGACAATGCGCTGCAACTGCTGTATCTTCCCGAGCAGATGGCTCAACCGCGCTGGCGAGAGAGATTCCCCTGTTACATTGTGGCTCCACAGTGTCGAGCGAATCAGCGCTGGGTGGAAGTCGACTGGGGACTGCCAGAAACCCATAACGCTCCGACAGAGCCAAGCGATCAGATCAAGGTTGTGCTGCAGATTCTGGAAACAACGCTGGCAGAGGAATCCATCGACAGGAATCGCATCTATCTGACCGGATTATCAATGGGTGGCGTCGGCAGCTGGGATCTCGGCGTGCGACGTCCGGACCTGTTCGCTGCCGTTGCCACCATCTGTGGGGGTGCCGATAATTCCACGGTAACGGCACTCAGGGACGTCCCCATGTGGGTCGCTCACGGGGATGCCGATACGGCGGTTCCCGTCCGGCGCAGTCGGCTGGCGGTGGACGCTTTACGCAAGGGCGGTGGCAACGCCGTTTATGTGGAACTGCCGGGCGTGGGACACAATTCGTGGACGCCATCATACTCAGACAACGACGGACTGGTTCCCTGGATGTTTCGCCAGGTCAAACGGTAACAAGGGCAGAACAGGTGCTAATCCGTCGTAACCGTTTTCATGGCCGGACGTCGCCGCCGTTTTATCAGCGGCGTCCTCTGCTGCTGTGCCTCATGTGGTCGCTGCCCCTGGGCTGCGGTGAAGACACGCCCCTCCCGCACGATCATACGGCAACACCGCCAACACAAACGTCGGATACACGCACAGAGACTGCCGACGATCCCTCATCACAGCAGGACGAACAGTTTGCTCCGCTGCAGACATCGTCACCTGCTGGCGCGCCTCAGCAGCATGTGGCCAGCGTGGATGTCGAGCAAACGGAGCCTGCCGACGATGGCGCCGTCGTGAAAACCCGGCTGCCCGATGATCGACCGGACCTTAACAGCGCTCGGCTGGCACAGGCGGGTATTCGTCAGTACGAAAGTCGGCGACTCGTCCTGCTTACCGACCTGCCGAAGGACATGGTGGCTCACCTGCCGGCCCTTGCGGATCAGCTGTTCGATCGCCTGGAACTTCATTTCGGCGTGCTGCCACCAGCTCTCGACGGTTCTGAGTTTCAGGTCACGGGTCATCTGATTCGCGATCAACAGAAATTTCGCGAGGCAGGTTTGATGCCGTCCGAAACTTTCACCTTCGATCATGGACGCCACTGGAACTACCAGTTCTGGATGTTCGACACCAAAGATGACTACTACCGACGCCACCTTCTGTTTCACGAATTCACGCACTGCTTCATGACGTGCGAATGTGGAATGCAGCAGCTTCCCGCCAGTTGGTACATGGAGGGTATGGCTGAATACTTCGCAACCCATCAGTTGAACCGGAAAGAAGGCAGGCAGTCCGAGATGAAATCAGGAGTGCTGCCGGGCACGTTTGAGGGATTCGAAGGGTGGGGACGAATTTCAGAGATTCGTCGATCCTTTCAACCCGACAGATTCGCCGACGCCACAGATATCAGGGAATTGAAAATCGCCACACTGGATGATGTGGTACCCGACAAAGCGACGAACTTCACACAGTATTCGCAGTACGCGACGTCCTGGGCAGCATGCTGGTTTCTGCAGTCTCACCCCGACTATCAGGGGCTGTTTCGTCCACTGGCAAAGCTGCGGACCGAGCCGGAGGTTGCCGCTGCTGTCAGACAGCTTCGCGACAGCGTTCGGCCTCGCCTCTGTATTGACTGGCTGTTGTTCGTCGAATCACTGCGTGAAAATTATGACGTCGAACGCAGCTTTCCCGTCCATTCGACAACATCAATCACAACCGATGACCTGAGATCGGGTGTCGGGATATTTCAGTTACAGGCGGCTCTTGACTGGCAGGACAGCGGACTGCGTCTGAGGGCGGGGGAGTCAGTAGACGTGAAATGTGAGGGACAATTTTCCGTCAATGATCAGCCACGGCGGTGGATGTCGGAACCGCAGGGCGTCAGCGTCGAATATTTCTCAGGCCTGCCGCTTGGTCAGGTCGTCGCTGCTCTGGTCAGCCCGGACGGGAAGTACATATCCAGCCGCATATCTGTAGGCACAGGCACGACAATCAGCGCGTCACGGGACGTGTCTGTGTGGTTACAGGTAAACGACAGCAGCGCCGGTCGCAGCAACAACGCCGGTACGGTCAACGTCGAATTTTCGTTACCGCCGCGATAGACGCCGCAGCCATCCGCAACTCGAGTATTACGAGATATTCTCAAAACACGGCGACGGCGCCAGGTGCAGCCCGCCGTGCGAGGCGACCGGATGCAGCGGGGCTCTCGCGCCCTGTTCGTGTCACCCGCCCCGAACCTATCCGGCAAGAACGCTTCGTGCCTGTTCGTTGGAGACGAAGTTCAGAACCAGCGGCTGAGACAAATCGTCCTGCGACTGCTGCCAGGTGGCGTAGAAACCGTCCTCGGTTGCGCACACGTCAACATAACGGCTGCAACCTGTTCCCCACGGGCTGATGAACATCGGCAGCAAGTGGGACAGTCGTTCCGCTGATGACACGTCATCGTTAATTATGAACGCCGCCCCACCGACTTCCTCACAACTGTATCCGCGAGGCCTTTTGACAGCAGTCGCGTGTTCGTCAATGGCACGCAGACACTCGCCGCCGCAGTAAAACAGCAGAGTGTAGTCATCAGCGGCAAATGCCCCAACTTCTGGTACGGGCAGAAGACAGGTGCCACGCGTCATCGCCACATCCCACGTTGGTCCCCGCTGAAACACCGAATGTTGGGGATCCGTGGCCATCCTGCCGGCCTCTGGAACGTCGACAACCCCCGTGTTGGAACTTGACCAGCCGAACGGATGGCTGCAATAGCCAAGTCGATCACCGTGCGATGTATGCCAGTAGAACGGATCCTTGACATGCAAATGTTCAGGACAGTCGCTGCTGTATGCGGCGTCGACCGTGGCAGTCTTCAAGCCTTGAATCGACCCAGCCCGCAGTACGTCAATGGTCCAGACTCCGGCTCCGGGTTTCTGAAAATCACCAACGACAGCCGGGTAAGCGAGCCCCGTTTTTTCCGTCGAGACAAACAGTTCGACTCCGCCGTCCACAAAACGCAGACAGGATCCTTCGATCGAAAGCACTTCCCCCGTTGGACTGTTCAGCGCGGACTTTTCCCAGAAAACAACTTTTTCAAACGTTTCCCCCTTGTCCGATGACCGGAAAATCGCCAATTCCAGTCCACGGGTACCGGCCGCGACACCAGTCCGAGAGTCTCCGGCATTGCGATAACGCCCTACCGCATACAGCGAACCGTCAGCCCCTTCCACCAGATTGCCGCCGCCGAACCAAAAGCCTGAACTGCGTTCCTGCGGCTCGACAATAACATGAGCGGAGTGCTGATCGATGAGAATATTACAAAAGGCTGTGAGACGCTCGCAAACTTGATCTGGACCGGAATTATCGATGGTTTTGTCCCACAGTAAGTTTTGCAGTGGCTGAATAAAAGAGAACGCAAATGTGCGAGGTCAGGCCGATTCGATGCCGATTCGATGCCGATTCGATGGGCCCTGCGGGCCTTTGAGTCGTATTTCAGAACTCAAGACGGCCCGACTTGCTCACAACTTCGCGTATCAACTGGCATCGGTCAAGCAAATCCGGCAACGTTTGAAACCGCGTTAACACATCACTCTGGCAACGGTTCGCAGACGCGTTCGGTCGGGGCTGGCTCAACAACGCCCGAAATATAACGGAGTTGCAGCTCTGCAGCAGGTGGGGACGAAGTCAATCGGTCAGATTGTGCCATTCCCCCGTCAAAAACGCAGAAGAACCAAGACAGCTGCGGCATTCCACCTCTTATTAAAAGCATAGACATGAAGCGTTGCCCGACAGCCACCCGAATTCATCCGATTCCAGTGTAACACGAAGGACGGATGCGAATGCAAATTTTGCGCTAAACGAATCGTGCCGTTTCAGCATGCGGGAAGGGCAGCACCTGGCGTGGCACAAGTGATTCGACAGGACCAATTCCCCACGAGACGAAACCAGTTCTGGGTCATGGGGTAGCCGTTCGGCGATCACACGTTAACCGCGGTCGTGCGTCAGCGAATTTCCCTGTAACTCAGTGCCATCGCAAAGTTGCTGAGGACTTACCGAACTCCACCGGTAACGCCCCCAACAACATTCACCCGTCTTTTTGGTGGTTTGAATTGCTGCAGATTCGCGAGGAAAGTCTGGATATTCTCGATGAAACCCAATTCTCTAACTGAACATTTAACTCGATCTACTGCGGATCGGGATGCTTTGATAGAAATCCCCCATTAAGACGTCTTCACACATAACGGACCGGACATTTCGTTTGAAAATCGGTGCTTCGACCAAACGCTATGTCAAATCGGGCTTCCTGATGCCCTGCAATGGGAAAAGTCACATGCTCAACTTTCTGAATTCCCTTTTCATCTCAACGCGAAATGTGAGTTCTCGCCGCAAAACCCGGAGGCATTCTCGGTTCGCATCCCGACAAATCACTCAGCACGGAGGACATTCTGCTGAGATGCTTGAAACTCGAACCCTGCTGGCAGCACACCTGATTTTATCTGATGCGCCCGCGCTGACGGTGTCGCCCGGGGAATCCGTAAATGTTCCGATCGTCTATCAGACTCTGAATGACAGCGGTGTTCCGGAAGCGCTGAAGTCGGATCAATTCAACTTCAATCTTCATTTTGACGCCGACGTATTGACGTGGGTGTCAACCACAAACGTCTTCACTGAAGGTATTCAGGATACTCCCGATCAGACACTCGCAGAAACAGACCAGCTGGTCGTCGGCGACGACCAGGATCCTGACACCGATACCGTTCTCCTTGCAAACTACGCTTCCGCATCAGGATGGCCGGCTAATCCAAACGTCAACGGGCAGTTGCTGTATGTCGCCAGGTTCACAGCAAAATCCGGTTTTACGGGTTCCACAATCAAGTTTTCAGCAAATCAGACAGGGTCCGTCGTCGGTCAGTCCACTGATTTTTCGTTTGAATCCTTCCCCGTCGTACTACAGACTCCTGCGGGGCTGACGCTGTCTGTTTCCGATGCCGCCGCCGTAACCGAAGGTGCTGATTCGCAATTCATGGTCAAATTGAGTGCAGCACCGACGTCGCCCGTCACCGTCGAGTATTCCACGCTGGACGGCAACGGTCCGACCGGCGCCACGAGTCCACAGGACTACACCGCACAGTCCAGTCAAACGCTGACGTTTGCCGCAGGTGAGACCGAAAAGTTCGTCACGATTGCCACGATCGATGATGCGTTGGTGGAACCAACAGAATCCTTCCGTGTGGCCCTTTCCAATGCCAGTGGCGCGACACTGGGGACAGCCCAGGCGATGGGAACGATCAACGACAACGACAACGCCCTTCCCACAGTGTCCGTTACGAACGCATCTTCGGTGACTGAGGGCAACAACGCGACATTTGATGTCACACTCAACAGTGTGGCGACAACTACGGTAACGGTGGCCTATTCCACTGCCGATGGAAATGGTCCGACGGGCGCCACCAACGGTGTCGACCTGACGGCGCAGACCGACCAGGTACTGACCTTTGCTGCTGGTGAAACCACGAAAACAATTACGGTGGCCACGATCGACGATGAGCATCCCGAGCCTGCTGAAGAATTTGAAGTCACGCTCTCCAATGCCGTTGGTGCTACGATTTCAAGAGGCACAGCCGTGGGGACCATAAACGACAACGACAGCGACCTGCCCACGTTCTCAATTGCAGATGCACCGGCGATAACAGAAGGCAACGACGCCGTCTTTACCGTCACGCTCAGCGAATCAAGCTCCGACGCAGTGACAGTCAACTATTCAACCAACGATGGTAACGGCCCGACAGGCGCCATGGCTGCATCGGACTTCACTGGACTAACCAACCAGACATTAACATTTGCCGCCGGTGAAACAGAAAAGACGATTACGGTTTCAACGACTGACGATTCGGTCGAGGAAACAACGGAGACGTTTGAGGTGACGCTCTCAAATGCGGTTGGGGCGTCCATTACGACGTCCGTGGCAACAGGCACGATATTCGACAACGACTCAGTTCCGACACTGCCAGGCGATGTCGATGGGGATGACGACTTTGATGCAAATGATTCGTTTCTGATTCAGCTGGTCAAACTATCCGGGACAAACACGCAGATTGATCAGTCAAAGGGCCCCAGCACCCTCACGGCGGCCCAAATCCGAACGAACATCAACCAGCTGTCGGCTCCCGGAGACGTCGACGGAGATAACGACTTCGACGCCAATGACTCGTTCCTTATTCAACTGGTGAAGCTGTCCGGGGCCGATGCACAGATCAATTCGTCAAAGGGCACTAGTGCTCTCACGGCAGCACAGATTCGAGCCAACGTCAACAGCCTCGCAGGTGGTGGGTCGACCAATTCGGTCACCGCCCAGAGTTCTGAAGTCCTGCAGTTCGTGATGGCCGGTGCTCCGAAGGACGATGATGCGACAGATCTGTTCACCACAGATGAGGGAGACGCTCCATCAGGATCAGGCTCGGCAGGAGAAGAAAAAGACACCGAAAACCGCTCGACGGCTGCGTGGAAAGTTTTTCGTGAATGGGTCGACGCCATATAAGAACGGGCGTTCCCCGCTTACGACATCGCTGCCCGCAGCCGGAAGCCCTGTTCCTGTGCCACCCCGGACCTGACTGCGAGGTCGGTTCACAACTGCGAAGCGACCACCCGGCACAACGGTGGAAGACTGCTGAGTTTTTGCATTATCGCAGAACATTCCGGCTCACGAGCCTGCTCTTTCCATCGTCTGCCCCCTGTCGGCGGCGGCCGCAAGTCAGCGTAATCCGCTGTGGCAGGCCTCGTTGGGTTCATGGCGGCAAACGGAGTAATCGCCGCGTTCGCCGCAGTCCCATCGGCAGATCTGCGGATCCATCGAATAAGTGTAGGAGCCCCCGCAACGAATTTGCGTAAACGCTACACACGGCATCGCAGGAACTCCTAATTCAGTCATACTACGCAATCCAAAAATCCCGTCAGGTCCGCCTCCGGGGTTAGATTTCGCAACCGCCTCCGTCAAAGATATGAGAAGATTGTGTGTTCTCCGCTGTTCGCTCCCCCTTCAGCGGCTTCGAATTTCAAAGCACCTTAGCCGCCTGTCCACCGGCTTATTCCACTGGAAACCTAAAAGCCATGAACTTCAGAGCCCTGTTAGGCCCTACTGAGAACAGCCGCCGCTCTCGTCGCCCGCGTATGCGAAAAGTCACACTGGCAGTGGCACCAGTTGCTTCCGAGCCGCTTGAACAGAGAACGCTGCTGGCTGGCAACCTGACTGCGCAACTGGTTGGTCAGACGGCTTTCCTCACCGGGGACAATTCGGGAAATTCTGCGGAGATTGTGCTCGACAACGGTAACGTTGTACTTCGCGGTCTGGACAACACCACAATCAACGGATCCGCCGACAGTCTCGTGATCACGGCCGGCGCCTCGGACATGGGCGATCTTGTCACCTCATTTGGCAACGGCAACGACAGATTGCTGGTCAACGGGGTCACGATTAATGGAAACCTGACAGTAAACGGCGCGGCAGGTGATGATCAGCTCGGATTACTTAACACAACTGTCAATGGTCGCGCCACACTAAGCGGGAACGCGGGCGCCGACTCAGTCAGTGTCCAGAACACGACAGTTAGCGGACCCGTTCGTATGTTCGGAGGAGACAACGCAGACACGCTTGTGCTGTCCACGGCCTCGCTGGGCAGCCGCCTGGTGATCGCGGGTGGACGAGGCGACGACGACATCGTCATTGACGACTCTGCGATTTCAGGCAATGCGTATGCCGTCGGACAACGAGGCGACGACGATATCGTTGTTCGTGAATCAATGTTAAACGGAAACCTGCTGGTCAGAGGCAACCGAGGTAACGACGTTGTCATGATCGATTCTTCCACGGTTGACCACCGCTCCCGAATCGTCGGCAACAGAGACGCCGACACCATTGTCGTCCAGGGAACAAGCCGCCTGAACGGCAGATCACGAATTCTTGGTGGAGGCGGTTTGGACACACTGGAAACAGCCGCCGGTGTTGTTTCGGAAAAAACACGAAGTCGAAGCTTCGCGGGGACGACGGCCGATGCGGCGCTGATCGCTTCGCGTATCACGGACGGAACAACCGGTGCACTGAGCAGAGCGGACCAGGCCGTCGGGTTGTTTGATTCACGATTGACGCTGTCCCTGAGTAGTGCAACGGTTTCAGAAAACGCGGGTGACGGAGCTGTGACTCTGACGATTACGCGCAACACCAGCACCACGACGGCTCTCACGGTCAGTCTGACGTCATCAAACACTGCCAAACTGGACCTGCAGCAGACAACAGTGACTATCCCGGCGGGTCAGGAATCCACAATTGTCCTGCTGAACCCACAGAACAACGATATTGTCGACACCGACGCTGTGGTGACGATAACGGCCAGTGGCACGGGCTTCACCGATGGGGCAGTGGATGTCATCGTCACCAATGATGACGGTGAAACACTGACGCTGACTGCCACGCAAAGTCAGGTTCCGGAAGACACGGGTACGCCGTCTTCAGTCGGAACTGCGAACGCTGTCACGTATCAGCTGACCCGCAGCGGACCCACAGACCAGCCGTTGATTGTTCTGCTGGACGCTTCAGTAGCCGGTGTTGTCGATGTACCCGCCCAGGTGACAATTCCGGCCGGCGTACAGACATTTCAGTTCAGTATCAACACCATCGCCGACCTGGTCGTTGAATCCGATGCCACTGTCGTTCTGACAGCATCCGCTGCCGGACTTCAATCGGCCGAGGCAACCGTCGTCATCCTGGACAACGACAGCCCCCGTCTGTCGGTCGCCTTCAGTGCACCCACAGTTACCGAAACCGGCTCAAATGCAATCGCGACTGTCACCGTCAGCCGTAATACCGATACCGCGAATGCGCTTACCGTCAGGCTCGCCTCGAGCGACGGCAGCAGCCTGACGATCAACGGCCAGACGACTGTCGACGTAACGATCCCGGCCGGGCAGATTTTCGCAACGGCCACTGTGGCCGGCGTTCAGGAGACAGTTGATGATGGCGACCAGTCTGTGGCTGTGACAGCTTCAGCGACTGGTTTCACGGGCGGCTCAAACACAATCTTCGTGCTGGATGACGACACTCAGACACTCGTGCTGAACGTAATCGACAATGTCGTCTCAGAGAACGCAGGTGCCGGATCGATCAGCGCAATAGTGACACGGGATTCACTGAACACAACGACGGATCTGATCGTCACGCTGACGACGACGGGAGATACCAGAATCGCCGTCCCGCCAACCGTCACAATTCCCGCTGGTCAAACGCAGGTCGCTGTCAACTTCGACACGATCGACAACAACCAGATCGATCAACCCGCAAACGGTTCAACAACAGTGACCGTATCAGCAGACGGGTTTACAGGCGACTCAGCAAGCATCACGGTTAACGACGATGACACGGCGACAATCACGCTCACACCGTCCAGTGTCAACGTAGCCGAAGATGCCGGCCCCGATGCGTTTACTCTGGCGGTACAGCGACTGGATACATCCATGGCCGAGACGGTCGTATTTTCCTATTCGAACTTCGATATGGTCACCGGACCACCGGGTATCTCGTTTGCAGTTGGAGAGGAGTCAAGAATCGTGACGTTCTCCGTCATCGACAATGATGTATTTGCTGCCAACGATAACATTACAATTACCGCCAGCGTCTCCGGACACGCTGATGCCTCAGCGACGGTCACTGTTGCCAATGATGACCTGCTTTCGCTGACCACCGACGTATCCAACAACACCACAGCCGAATCCGTTGGAACGTTGATCACGAAGAATGGCACATTTACGATAACAGGATTCACAGCGCCGGGCGCCACCGTTCAGGTCGATACTGACGCAGACGGGTCCTTCACGGAGGCATCAACCGTTGCGGCTCCCGACGGCAGTTACCTTGTGGAAGCCATACTGACTCACGACAGCACAAACAACGGCCTGAATCCTATACAGGTACGATCCGTAATACCGGCAGAAGGCGTCGACACAACGTCTGACGTATTCAACGTTCACCTTGCAGTGGGTACTGTTGTACGATTTCAGACCAGTCAGGATTTGAATAATGACCAGACAAACGACTTCTACGATGTCGAACTATTTGATGCCGATGCGCCCGTAACAGTCGACAATTTCCTGCAGTATACGACGGACGCCAGCTACAATGGTCTAATTGTGCACAGATCGCCCCCTTCGTTCGTCATTCAGGGTGGCGGATTCACGGTCGACAACAGTACCGTTTCCAGTGTGGTGACACGTTCCCCCATCACCAACGAGTTCGACTCGGCCAACGGCAATGTTCGAGGCACACTGTCTATGGCTCAACTTACGGGGCAGCCGAACAGCGGTACCAGCCAGTGGTTCTTCAATGTCGTTAACAACTCAACAAACCTTGATGCAGACCAGCATACCGTATTCGGAGAGGTGATCGGCAATGGCATGCAGGTAGTGGACGCTATTAGTCTGCTGCCCGTCTTCGATCTCAACACCGCTCTCAACCAGGGAGCGCTGAGCCAGACGCCACTTGTCACGTCACCGTTGTCAACTCTGTCAGGTTCCGTAGCACTGACCGCCAACAGCAATGTTGTGACTGGAAGCGGCACACTCTTCACCTCGGAAGTTCAGGTTGGCGACATTCTGCAGATCGGCGGTAGTTCTGTCTTCGTCACATCCATCACGTCTGATACGCAGCTTAGCCTCGATATCGAGGCAGCCACGGATCAGACCAGCCTGGGAGCCACGCTGTTCACCATACCAACCGATGACGACTACGTTGTATTCTCTGACATCGGCGAGATCCTGGATAACGTGTAACTGCCGACGGTGCACAGCAACTGACAGGATGCCCTGCCTGAGGTCCGCCTGTCTCACATAGGCACTACACACGAACAGGTTACGAAAGGCCGCTCCGATCCTGCCCACAGAAGACTCTGCGGCAACTGTGCCTCAGGGCGATCGAAACAATACAGACCATGGGCGCGCAACAATAATCAGGCCCGCGTCGAATGACGCTGCTGGTGCAGGGTCGCATTCGCTGCCTGGAACCAGCAGAAAGTGCGGGAACAGATTTTTCTTCAGATCCGCAGGATTCTGCATCGCTGAGGCGTTATTCTTAGGAATATATGCGTTCCATCACGTATTAAGACATCAGCCCTGACCGGAACATTCCGCTCAGGGCTGGGTTGATGGAATGCCATTCCATCAACCATAGCTCGCCGTTAGATTCAACCTGTTGTCACCAGAACAGGAATACCGGAGCAAGCCCATGAGACTTTCATTCGACATTCTTCGTGCCATAGTCGTCGTCTGTGGCTGCAGCATTTTGATGCAGGCGGTCGCGAATGCCCAGACATCCCGAGACCGGAAACGCGACGAGGACCAGCCATCAGCCAAAGCTCTGGAAGTGAGGCTGGAAAAAGCGGAAGAGGCGTTGGTGAACGAATACAAAGATGTCGCAATCGAATTTTACAAACAGGGCGACAAGGAAAAGTCAATGAAAATGCTCCATCGCCTGCGTCAGCTCAGCCCTCAGACAAATGGTCTGAAAGAACGAATTGGTGCCATCAGTGAAGAGCTGATGCAGGAAAACGCCGCCGACCTCGAAGTGGATACTCGAAAGACCTGGGAACTGGTCGGCGAAGTCTCTGAAGGCAAGCCATTCCGAATTCAGGCCGCAGGCGAATACAAGATGACCTTCATAACAACGGTGACCGTAGACGGCATGCAGGAACAGAAGGATTCAACGGAATTCCTGCACGATGCTCCCCTGGGGTGCCTGCTGGGCATCATCGTCAGCGACGGGAAGCCGGGCAAACCATTTCCCGTAAAGTCCGAGCTGGAATATACGCCGAAGAAAAACGGGCAGTTTTTCCTGAAGGTTAACGTGCCTCCCGGAACACGCTGTATCGGCAAGCTGAAAATACATGCCAGTGGCTATCTGCTGACACCATCCGGCCGGTAGTACCGTGCCTGCCGCGGCGAGGGCAGCCGTGAGACCGACACACGCAGTCTCTGAAATACACGACCAGATCAATTCCGGAGAATTCATCCGGTATCTTCGGCTAGTCGACGTTGTGCCCGGTCCATCTTGCAATGTACGCCAGGACCTCCGACAATACGAGTATGACTTTTTCATCACTCGACCGATCAGTGGACGTCGCAGCGAGGGTGTCGGCTAAGGGCATCATCGCCGTCGCTGTCCTGTTCTCGTCAACCGCAATCTGCCAGCCACCGGAAACACCACAGGCAGTCATTCACGAAGAAGACGTCAGACTGACGTCTCTGATTGAGGATCTGGGAGCTCGTGAATTCGAGCGGCGAGCGACAGCGTCAAATCAGCTGAGGGAACTAACGGCCGCCGAGCTCGCAGCTCTGACGGCCCTGTCGGTTGAGCACCCAAGTGCGGAAGTCATCATCCGACTGATCGCGGAAGTGGATGCCCGCTACGCGTCGGAAGATCAGGAGACAGTTCGAACGGCCTCCATGGCCCTAGAATCACTTTCACAGACAGCGCGTCTGGTGCTGGCAGAGGGGGCCAATGAAAGCCTGCGCAAACACTGGCAGACTCGCGTAGACCTGACAATCAGTGAGCTCCGGGAACACGGCGCCCATATCAAGAACGGATCATTCGCAAATGATGCTGTTGGCCGCTGGTTGCCGCAGAATTCGGTTGGCACGGTCAATATCTTCATTGATGAAGGCTGGCGCGGCGATGCGGATGCTCTGCACCTTTTCGCTCGCCTCTCGGCGCTGGCGGGGCCCAGAACGTTCGTGGGCGGCCTTGGGGTGTATCTGCTCGACGGACATCCTCTGACCGACAAACAGCACGCACAACTGGCGGAATTCGTGGGACGGGAACGCATTGCCGAACGCTCCCGCGTGGCCCTGGGAATTCGCCCCCACTCTGCCAGGCCGGGACGCGGCGTCCTTATCCAGACCGTAACCAAAGGCAGCACGGCTGCCGCCGCAACGTTACAACCGGGTGACTTAATACTGGGGCTGGTAGCACGTCCGGCCAATAACCCGAAGAACAGCGTTCCTGAACCATCCGGCAATCTGCGAGACTTTGATGATCTGGTGGAACGCCTGAAGGAATACCGACCAGGGGACGTTGTGTATCTGACAGTGATACGCAACTTCCGAATGACAGCGCTGCCTGGCGGCCTGTTTGGCCAACGCAACATTATGCCGCGCGCACAGCCCAACGATCAGGACCGGAAAAATCCGGATGGAACGAAGCCTGCACATGGTGAGGAGGTCATTGAAGCAACGTTGAAAGGCTGGCAGGAACTCGAAACCGTCGGTCGGTAGAAAATACGCGGCGGTTACTTAAGACGAGTTCAGGCGACGCATTTGTCCCGCTCAGTCACAGTAAGCAGGGATCGATGCATGGCGCCGCCTGCCGAGAATCTTACAGGATTTGTGGCTGACTCGGAGCCGCACGGAACATCGTTCCCTGTGCGAGATTGCTTTTCATACAAGCCTCGCGATCACACTTTATTGCCCCCTCGGGATCGCTGTGCAGCGACTTTCGCCACCGTTCAGGTGCGAACCAGCTTGCCAGCACGGATCTACATCCGGGCGCAATCCACTACAGGAACTTTCAAAACCTTTGGTGCCCCGACGCGTGATCGACGGATATCCCCGGAATGGCCTTATTCAACACCCCTCAATCCCGCGTCAGATTTTCACATATCCTGCAACAGGAGTCTTGAAACCGCTTTTAGTTGACATCCGACCCAGCCAGAAGACGTTCAATTTCATCTGCCCGGGATCCGACTTCGATAACGCTGCGACGAATTTCCTCTGCACTGACGGTAGCCCGCGGGAAGGTATCCACCATCACAAAATATGGCTGCTGATTAATGTCCTTGATAGACAGTCCGCCATGCAGAACAACAGCGTTCAGCCGCAGTGCACTTTCATAGAAACCGGAACAGGCCTCACAGCAAATACTGTAAATATTCAACAGCCGATCACCGGCACGGTGATCACTGTTCTGCAGATAAACAGTCTGGTGCCGGCCATTGGGCAGTCGGAGCTGAATCTGCACGCCCTGATCAGTCGATTCAAATGTAACGTTCGGAATTTCGTTAAACGCCTCGTACGCCAGTGTGTCCAGATCCCGACTCGCACCAAGCACGGCCTGCAACAGTTGAGAAATGGCAGCCCCGTCGCGGGGACGATTTGTCGGGCTTGGCGCCAGCATGAGGCTGACACACTCTGCAACATCCAGCGGGATGCCAGGCGTTCGGCGACGTACGCTCTGATATTCACCGGCCAGTATGCACGACATAAGCGAACTAATCGATTCTCCTTCAAATGGATAGTGCCCGGTCAGCATCAGGTAGTAACAGACGCCCAGAGCAAATACGTCGCTGGCGGGAGTAGCCTCGGCACCACCAAACAACTCTGGCGCCATGAAGTGAGGTGTCCCGGCCAGATTCGCTGGACCGAACGATCCGGAGTGGATCTGTTTTGCCAGACCGAAGTCCGCAATCTTGGGGTAACCAGCCGGAGTCACAAGAACGTTGTCCGGTTTCAAGTCACGATGTACAATTCCAAGCCGATGGGCCAACGACAACCCGTCGGCGATGCCCACTGCAATTTGAGTGGACCGCAGCGGACCAATGGGACCGGTCTCGTCAATTTCTTTCTGCAGAGATCTTCCCGACACAAACTCCATCTCAAGAAAATGGTGACTGCCGGATTTGCCAATCGCATGAGTGGTGACCACGTTTGCATGCACCAGCGCGGCTGCGGCACGGCCCTCGTTTTCGAAGCGTTGAATGTAGTCGATACTGTTGGAAATTCGCCTGGGAGACAGCACCTTGAGCGCACACTGACGGTGAAGTTTCCTGTTGCGGGCCAGGTAGACAACTCCCATCCCGCCTCGACCGAGCAGCTGCTGACATTCATAGATATCGACGGTCTGACCGTCCAGCAGAAGATCATCCAGTTCCATTTCGGTGGACACCTGCACATCCCCATCCCGCGGCATCAGCACTGTGTCCAGCATGCGTTCAGCGGATTCGACAGGCGGCATGCCGCAGCGAGGACAACGGTCTGCCTTGTCTGAAAACAGCTCGTTGCAGCCAACGCAGTACAAATTCGGTAGGGAGTCGCTCACGGCGGATCCTGCGACGAGCTGTTCGATTGATCATACACGTGGTTGAAAAATTCCTCCACGGGGTGATGAACAGTGTAACCTGCTGCACCGAGCAACCGACACCGGCCATGACGCGATTTATTGAGAAACGCGATGACCATACAGAAGATGTCGGAAAAAACGAAGTATCACGGAATTCGCGTCAACGAATTGTCAGATTCGAAACCGTGAACAACGCCCCATACCGCCCCACCGATCGACGACAGAAAAAGGTGTATTCCCGGTAACCTTTCGGCTTCATGACCACACCGATCATGAAATAAATCGAAATTCGACATCCAGCAATGAGCTGCGATGTTTGCCGGACTACCAATTTCTGAGTCATTCGATTATCAAAGTCCCTCAGCGTGACTGTCGCGCTTGGTGTTCGTGTCGCAAAGTCTGATACCATGGCCCAAACGAATCTTCACCTTCCCGTCATCCAGAACTGGGACTGCCACAACTGCGGTGGCTGCTGCCGCGAACATCTGATCGAAATCACTGCTGAGGAAAAACGGCGTATTGAACGACAGAACTGGACTGCCGCGGACGGAATCTCTATGGCTCGACCGGTCATTCAGAAGATCGGACGGAATCGTTTCCGCCTTGCCCACCAGGACGACGGCGCCTGTGTATTTCTGGATGAACGCGGACTGTGCCGAATCCATGCGAAGCACGGCGAACCTTCAAAACCTCTGGCCTGCAAAGTTTACCCGTATGCCGTCCATCCGGCCGGGCCACAGAAACTTGCCGTGAGTCTGCGTTTCAGTTGCCCGTCGGTCGTACAGAATCTGGGGCCGTCCGTTGCTTCGCAGACTGCGGCAATTGGCCATCTAAGTTGCGAAATCGTTGCCGGCAAGCATCGTGACCATGCCCCACCGATAATTCACGATTCTCAACCGCACGGTGTTCAACAGGCCACATGGCCGGATTTTCACCGTTTCCTGAAAACGCTGGACGGTTGTGTAGCCGACGATTCTGTGGTCCTGGTCGTTCGCCTGATGAGAATTCTGGCATGGCTGGAACTGGTAGAACAGTCGCAGTTCCAGACCATTCGCGGCGCAAAGCTGGAAGACTACCTGTCGCTGGTCACAAACGCTGCCACGCAGGCTCAGCCGGACAATGACCTGCCCATTCACCAGCCGAATCGGATGGCTCGAGTGATGTTCCGACTAATCGCCGCTCAGTACGCCAGACATGACACGGAAACTCTTGTCCGCGGAGGCGTCATTACCAGACTTGCACTGTTGAGTGCGGCGCTGCGGTTTACTACGGGGATTGGACGCATTCCGTCATTGAATGAATCCGCTTCGGTGTCCCGTGTATTCGGCAGTGCTGACGACACCGATGGCGTTCACCCGATCGGTGGCGTGCGATTTTCGGATCTCGAAATGCCGTACGGCGGACGTCGCTCTGACATTGATGACTTATTGACGAGATATTATCGCGTCAAGATTCAGGGCCTGCACTTCTGCGGTCCGGCTCAGTTCGAAACTTCCCTGCTGGACGGGTTCCGTGGCCTGGCCCTGATGTACCCCATCATCATGTGGCTGGCTCGGCTGCGAGCAGCTCGGCGAGGAGCTGAAGCAGTGAACCTTGCCGATGTTCAGGCGTCACTCGCAACGGCCGATCATAATTACGGCTACTCACCGGCCCTCGGGACACGATCAGCACTCAGGCGAGTCACCTTGTTGTCGCGAATGAAACAGCTGACAAGCCTGCTGAGCTGGTATTCTCAGTAATCGTTACTAAGTCAGACAACCCTCAATTCGTCGGGCAGCTCCAATGAACGCCGTTTGGCGAACGCAGCTGAGTCTTCGTGAACAGGACTCAGCCACAGAATTTAAAAACACTCAGCTGCTCAGCGCGGCAGCGCGTATACGAACGGCCGGTCCTCCACCACAGCGTATCGGCGTCCGACAGCAACAGTCCCGACAGAGGTGATTCGACCTCCCGGCCATGTCACCGTCATCCCGCCTTCGTTCCCTTTCTGAGCCACGTGAGAGAGTCTCAGAACAGGTTCATTTGAGCATTGATAACCATCACCCGCCATCCGCCACGCCGCGGGACCACTGGCGGACGACCATGATGCTGATCCACCAACCGCGTCTCTGGCAGCACGAATCCCGATTAGCTTGAATGAACTGATGGAACCCATCTGTGGCGTCCTGTTGGTCAATAGTGCAGCAGCGGAATCGAGGTGCGTAACGACAACGTCGCAGCAGCCGTCCCCATTCCAGTCCAGCATTGCGACCGACCGACCCAACACGGGAGTCTCGAAATAATCGCCAACAGCTTCAGCTTCGACCATGCAACCGTTTCCCGTGTTCTCATAAAAATGTGGCCTCATTCGGAACCGATGCCCCATGTGCGTGAAGTCGTCCAGGTGACCGTTGGCGACAACCAGATCGGGATCTCCGTCAGCGTCTGCATCAAGAAACTGACAACCAAACCCAAGCACCAAGTATCCGGGCATCGCAAGGTCGAAGGCTGCGGTGTCGTCTATGAATCCGCTTGAATGCTGCTGCGAGTAAAGAATATTGGATTCCGCGTAATAGTTGGTCACGAACAGGTCCGGGCGGTGATTGCCGTCAATATCGCCGATGGCGATTCCCATGCTTCCCTGGGCGGCGCCATATTTGTCAAAGGCCGCTCCGGCAGCAAATCCGTTTTCAGTGAAGCGTACAGAGTCCTGTCTGCGGGTATACAAGAAGTTCTGTGATTCATCATTCGCCACAAACACCTGGTTCGTTCCATGGCCCTGAATGTCACCAACAACGACTCCCATCCCTCGGCCCGGAACCGCGTTAAAACCCGACTCAGCAGTGACATCCGAATACCCGCCGGAACCGTCGCTGAAGAACACGCGGTCGGATTCCGCAGGAAAGTCGTGCGGCCCACAGACCCTGTAACGGCCCTCATGGTCGCACGTCTGCAGAAACACATTCGCTCCTCCGACGTAGTTAACATCATAGATATCAGGTTGGGAATCCCCATTCAGATCGGCGATCGCAACACTCGTTGTCCATGCAGCGCTGCCCTCAAAACCCCACACTTCCTGAAAGGTGCCGTCGCCCTGATTGAGCTGTAGAGTGTTGCGCCCCGTGCCAGCCACATACAGGTCATCAAATCCGTCGTTATTGATGTCGCCAATCGCAACCCCCTGTCCGAATATAGTGGCAGACATGCGGACCAGATGCGATACGTCATCAAAAACGTCACCCCGCAGATTACGATACATTCCACCACAAGCACCGCTGGAATGCCCGCTGTCGGCTGCATCCCGCCCCTGAGAAAAATAGAGATCGGGCCAGCTGTCAGCATCAATGTCGAGCACTCCGACGCCGCCACCGGTCCACTGATGCATCCGCAGCCCCTCCTGTCCCGGGACGACTCCGTTCCTGTACAGAAATGAAACTCCGGCAGACGATGACGTGTCCATGAATCTGACTGCCGAATGTCTCGGCAATAGCGAAGTCACATCCCGCCTCAGGAACTCGTGCGGCAGCGGCAGTTCGGCTGCAAAGTCCCGGTACATTTCTGACAACGGCGCGGGATGCGTCGGCTCAGTTCTACCGATGTGCGCCGTCGTATGTGACATCAGAGCTCTGGCCCATACGGCCGACGAGTCACGCCGCAGTGCTATGCGAGCCCACGCTTTGGCTTCCCCGAATCGGCCCATGGAATGCAGACTGGCCGCCACCTGTTCGATATGTGACAGGTCGTCAGGACTGGCGTAGACCCTTCGCGCAGATTCGTGGATTGTCTTTAACCTCATGACCACTTCTGCTGAATGCTCACTCGACATCGCGTTTTCGCGAAGTGCTTCCGATAGTGCGTGCACGCACTCCAGACTCCAGCGATCGCAAACAACACTTTCCATAAGACACCTCAGACGCACCAGCGGTAACCGGTGCCGCTGAGCCCATTGTGCCGCCATTCGCCAGGTGCCGGGATGGGTATCGGCCGACGAAAGCAGGCCGAGAAGTTCAGCTTCAACTGTGGCCTCCGCGAATTCAGCGGGCGCAGCGGTTTCCAGACGGAATTTCAGCACCTGAATTCTCAAAGGTGTTGACGTCGATGTCAGCGCCAGTGTTTCCTTCAACAATGATTGCCGACCAACTGCATCGAGATCTTTTTTCTTGTGAATCATCAGCCCGACAATTGCCATAGGATCGTTCGGACACAGCTCATTAGCCCGCTCAAGCTGCTGCTGACCAAACAGCATGTTGCCATTCAATGCAAGTCGCACCAGATCGACAATGTCTGCTTCATTCGCGGCAACCAGGCGGCGGAGCAGCGGAAGTGCATCGAAACGATAGCCGCACCCGCAAAGCAAGGCTGCCAGACGACGAGTGGCAACCGGGTCACTCGGCGCGTATTTAAGAATCGTTTCATACGTTGTTCGAGCTGGCGTGAACTGACCAAGCCGTGTCTGCAGGTCGGCCATTCTCAGCCACCCTGCTCGGACATCATGATCCTGTGCCGTGGCCGGCAGTCGCATCAGAAAGCCAACGGCCCGTTGCAGCTCACTATTCTGTTCAGCCGCTTCCGCACCAACAAGAATGCTGCGAACATCACCAGGTCGAGCCCGCAGGGCCTGGTCTGCAAATGAGCAGGCTGCAGGAAAGTCACCATTTGCCAGAGCGTCACTGGCCAGCCGCATGTGATTCGCACGACCAAAGAGTGTCGACAGCCCCACGACAAGTCCGATTCCCAGCAGCGTCGCACTTGCGGTCGTCAGAAGGCGCCTCGTCTCGAGAACCCGCTGTTCCATTTAACTGGTCTGCTTTCCCTGCGATAACGGCTTGCTGCGAGAATGTCGTCTCACACCACGACACGAAGCGACAACATGAGCAGCGATGCAACGCGCCGTTGCTCAACAAAACTCAAGTCTAGCACCCCAACCACGAACTTGCCACATTTCCCGCACCCACCCGCTTGCCCTTGAAAGCCAATGCATCTGCTCACCGGATATCAATCACGGCAGGTCTCCCGGTTGCTCGACATAGTCCACCTCAACAATCTGAGCGATGAACGATCAGCGGAGATCGGACAGTGAGACAGGGAATATCCGAATCAGAACCAGTCTGCCCGGACTGTTATCGAAGCATGCAATCCTGAAACCCACACATTGGCAGGACCATAACCGAACTGGTATGGGATATACTGCTCGGCTCTGTTTATCGACGCTCTGTTATGCAGCTGACACTTGCATCTGAAGACGGACATTGTGATGCGAGCTGCTGGGGTTGTCCCGCACATCGTTGTTCACAAATCTGGTCATCCAGTTTATGCCGAACAAAACAACGGCCGGTCACTCAAACGCAGTCACCGAATTGTCATGAATTATTGCCTCCTGCTGATCAGCCGGAATAAACGGTCTGCGTCGATCACTGTTTCGGCGTCGCCGGATTTACTGCGAGAAATCGCAGATCAACGTAAATCGACATCGCCCGATGAAGTCTGCCCGCAAAGATGAAGCGTACACGCCGCAAACGGCAGCGCCGTTGTTTCCTGCAGCGGCACGGTAAAGCACAAACCTGTCGACCGGCGTCTTTCACTCTGCTGTGGAGTGAACAACATTTCGGTGTTGATTCAAGATCACCCATCCGGCTTAGTGCTGGGGATGTGCCCTATTTCACTTCGACATAATAGATACCAAAGCACTATCAGAGACTCGGTTCGGTCAAGCGCTGAACTTCACCGTTCTGTTGCCTCTGACTGCGATCCCGTGGGCGGTCCGGAGACAACGGCGTGAATCGTCTCCTGTGACATTCTGGAGTGCCATCACTATACCCGTGGCCCATCAGGTCTTTGCCTGACTGGGATGGCGTCCCGAACTCTGATCTGCAACGATAATCAGCGGGATTGTCTTCCGAGGATACACTGAGTCTTCTTTCTGCTGTTCGGCGGTCCCTTATTTTCGCTGCTGACGCCGGCGTGGCTGAATCGCAGAAGTCTCAGAATCTCGAATATCCCGCAGACTGTGTTAACGATTCCCCCCGGCCTTCGTGGAATCTACGCAATATCCAGCGTCGTACGATACTTCGGGCTGGCACTGCCCGTCGGCCCCGACCATTTCTTTTCAGTTTACCGCGATATACGTTTTGTCAGGCAAGGGATCTTTCGTTTCACCAATAACAGAATGTACGTCGATACCCTGTCATTATCCCGGGGCATAGTCGCGAGTTTCGCTTCCGCGTCAGCAATCATCGTTGCCGCATTTAGTCACGCTTATATCCGGAGCTGTTTCTACACCACGAAGAAGCCGGACCTGAAGTTCCTGTGTCCCACCGCCCCCGAACGGGTTATGAAATTATCAGGTATATCGCCTGACCCGGAAGCGGTAGTAACCGTGTTGCACTGAAACACGTGGCACACGCCTGCCATGACAACACAGCCTTAACGCCCGAACTGATGGCGCACGCCCCGGAAGTCGCCCCTGGTGACCTGGCTGAAGCCACGGCCTGTCACCGACAAAACACTATCCGGCAGCAACATGCAGACGGAGGGCCCGAAGTGTCAACAGGCACCGAACAAAATCGGCGGCGAGGCTGGGAGACAGAAAAAACACCACGATGTGCCGGGTGACTTCAGGCAGCCTCTTTGTGTGACTGGTACAGTGCCAGCTTATTGCGAAGTGTACGCGAGGTGACTTCCAGTGTCCGCGCGGCATTCTCTTTGTTGCCGGAACACCGTCGCAGACGACTCTCAATCACCAGGCGTTCGATATCCTTCAATGCCAGCGTTTCAAACTCACGCGGCAGCGAAACCGGCATCGCATTGCCAGCCTGCGACCCCGGCACTGGAAGATCAAACCCTTCAATGACCGTCGAAGTCTGTACCAGACACTCACGGCGAATCACATTTTTCAGCTGCCGAGCATTTCCCGGCCAGTGATAGGCCAACAGTACCTTCATGGCGCCGGCGGCGATTGCATTCACGGAGTGAGGTGCCTCGTCGCGACACTCTTCCACAAATCGTTCGGCGAGGGCAGGAATTTCCTCCGGACGATCTCGCAGCGGCAGAATGCTGAGGGTCAGCGCATCCAGTCGATAAAACAGGTCTTCGCGAAAATTGCCCTGAGCCACCTCCTGCGACAGAAGCCGATTTGTGGCCGTGACGACACGAGCCCTGACAGGCAGCGATTCGAAGCTGCCCACACGTTGAAACTCATGTTCCTCGAGGACTCGCAGCAACTTCGCCTGCACCGAAACGGGAAGTTCTCCGATTTCGTCAAGAAACAACGTGCCATCCTCAGCAGCTTCAAGGCAGCCGGTGCGACGCTGGTCCGCACCGGTAAACGCTCCGCGTTCGTGTCCGAACAAAGCGCTGTCTACCAGATTCTCATTGAGCGCAGCACAATTAATGCGAATGTACGGGCGACTGTGGCGAGAACTTTTCTCATGGATAAAGCGGGCCAGCAGTTCTTTGCCGGTGCCGCTTTCTCCCTGAATCAACACAGTGGCGCAGCTTTGCGCATAACGCTCTGCCCGCAACAGCAAACGCTGCATGCTGTCAGACTTTGATACAATATCGATCATACAGATCACTCGATAAACTCGTGCCAACCGGAAGCACACCCCCCTGAGCGTGTCGACGGTCTGCGGAACGCTCAACCTGTTTTCATTGTCCTCTGGTAGGCCTGATGCATAGCCCGCCGTGTCACATCACCATCCAGTTGCGGCAGCATTCGGTCGCGTACTTCGGTAAAAACGTCTTTAACGTCGTCAATCTGTCGCAGGAATTCCTGTAAATTCTCTGTCTGATGATCGAGTGCTGCGGATAATTCAGGAGACTTCGGCAGACCTTCCTGTTCATATGACTGTGTCGCCCGCGCTACGTTGTCGCCAAGATGTCTAATGCGTCCAAGAGACTGCTGCAGTGCCACCATTCCGGAACGAGCCCTGTCGGAACTGATATCCTTCAGCTTGCCCATCTTATGGATCACCCCGGTCGCAACCACATACTCGGCCTCCTGACGCTTCAGGTGATCGATCAGATTCGCCTGGGCGGCGGACAGTTTATTGTTCAACACTGTCACCTGACGTCTCCTTCAAATCGGTGAGAATTCCGTCGTATTCTTTAATATGTGTTTCCAGTTCCGATCGGGCATCAATCTGACCTAACCACCAAACCGACATTTCAGCCAGCCATCCGGCGTCGTTCTGACCAGCCAGCCGACGGTAAAGCTCCTGTGCCTCAGGAATTCGTTTCAGTTTTCGCATACAGGAGGCTCGCTGAAAACTGACCCAGAAGCGCTCACTCTGTGGAACATGTTGAAGATCAACTTTGCCGTACATCTCCAGAGCGAGGTCCAGTTCACTGAGTGAATACAGACTGTCAGCGAGTCCAATTCGGTCAACGGGGCCATCAACGATGCCTTCCGCATTTATGCTGTCGGCGAAAACAGAATCTGCAATCGAGTCGGCCGCCTGAGTATCCACAACAGGCTGCGGCAACACAGACGGTGAATCTACGGGCGATGCACCTTTACCAGACGGCTCTGCCGCCTCCGGGACCTCAACCGGGACCTCAATCGGGACCTCAATCGGGACCTCAATCGGGACCTCAACCGGAACCTCAACCGGAACCTCAACCGGAGACGTTGCTGTCGGGGGCTGCCCAACGGACTCCTGTGTAGAGCTATCAGTCGTCGTTTGTGCAGGTGACGTCCCTTCCGTGATGCTGGAATCCCGGAGCTTAATCCGCTCAACAATCTTTCGTTGAATCTCACGGATTATGGCTTCCGTTTCATGCTGATTTTTCTTCATCTCGTCAGCGATCGCATGCCTGCTCTGTAGTGGCCTTGCTACCAGGGCCGACCGGTCGGTTTCTGACAGACTGGGCGTCCGCTGTTCGATTTCCCGCTTTGCAATCCTGTCTGCCCGTAGTATATCGGAGGTACGCAACTGCCGTTCTTTGGTGGTTCGTGTCGTTTTCCACGACGGGGTCTGGCTGCCTGAGACCGCAGGCACGGTGACAGTGTTCATATAAGAGGATCCGGAACTCGTCTGCTGTCCAATCGTGTTCGCATACGGTATCAGACAGAGGCTCGCAAAACAGAGAATCCGTCCCCACGGTATAGAGTTCGTCTGCTGTGATTCGACACGCGAAGAAACACACCGGCGTCCGCAGAACGCGCGTCCAGCATGGAGTGTGGAATGCTTGTTCATTCATTCGTCTCCTCAGCCGAAACAGCTCCCGAGTCTGGCTGAAACGGCTGCAGTGCACGCACCTTCTCGATGGCTTCAGACGGCGACTCCGACTGAAGTGCGCGATCAGACAGATCCGTCGTCGCGTCGGATTCCATCATCTGTTCGGCCGGCAGCATTCCGGCGAAACAATAGACGGCTGCCTGGTGATTCTTCTGTTGCTGATACGCCCTGCCCATCGTTTGAAGAGCAGTTCGTTGAACTTCCATATCGTCAGACGTAATAACAACATGACGGCAGTGCCGCACGGCCGCTGTGGGATTTCCCTGCTGCAGTGCAACTAATGCTGCCTGCAGAGAGATTTTCTGCCCCAGACTGTCGGAATGATCCAATTCGAGCGCTGCCAGAAGTTCTTTCGCTTCGTCGAGACGACCATCAAGACGATACAAATGAGCGACCGACAGCATCGCCCGCTCTCGCAGCGAAGCCGCAGGTACACGTTTTATCGTCTGCAGGTAGCTTTCCACGGCCATGTCAGTCAGCCCAAGCTCCAGGCACGCCTCTGCGTGAAGAAACGACCAGTGAGCACCAAATTGTGTCTTCGGTTTGAAACGCGTCAGAGCTGTGACAAGATCACGCCCCTCACGCTCCCGTCGTGCCGGCAGTAAAGCTGCCTTAAATCGCGCCAGGGCCGACAAAAATGCTGCGGCGGTACGATGTTCACTTCTCTGCAACTTCCCCCGTCTTTCCATCAGAATTGCATTTGCCCCCTGCGGCTTTCCGTCCATCAGGTAGGCCGAACTAAGCATCAGAGCGGCTGGTGGTTCAAGGTTTGTCCCCCTCGAAACGGCCAGTGCCCTGACCAGTGTTGACACGGCCCCGGAAGACTCGCCCTGCTCAAGCTGCAGGCGGCCAACATACAAATACCCGCCGACAGTGGCATCAAGATTATTTGAAGACGCATCTACGGCCTGCAGAAATGCGACCCGTGAATCATCAATCTGCCCCATCGCCAGCAAACACTTGCCCAGATTAAATGATGTTTCTGCCTGCACTTCCGAACGGGAATCCAACTGAATCTGCACTTGAAATGAATGTGCCGCGTCAACAAACATGTGCTCCTGAAACTGAAGTATGCCCAGTGAAACCCGACTGAAACTGGCATGATAAGAATCCGGAGCCGCGATCAGGGCATTGCGCAGAAGTCGTTTTCCGGCCGCTCTACGGTATTCGGCAAGGGAATCGGCATCCATTTCTGACGAGGCCCTGACACGAATTTCTCCATCATGATGAGTCCATGTCAGACCGAAAGGGGTACACAGGCCGTCAAACAACAGACTCAGACGAATGTCATCATTATGCAGCTGCTGGGTTCGACCACTCAGAACAATCTCTGCCGCCTCAGAGATATTGCAGGTGAAGCCGCTGCGCTTGCAAACCGCCTCCAGGACCTTGATGAGGTTTGAGGCCGGCGTGTGGGCTTTCAGAAAAATGCTGTCCGGAAGATTATCGGTTCTCTGCAGAATCTCGAAGGCCACTGTGTTCGCATGGTCTGGCGAAGTTTCGCTGAGCAGTTCGTCGATCATTTCCAGCTGCATATCCGGATCAGGTGCGCACACCGGCATCACCATTCCTGAATCGTGCATAAGGTATGTGACGTCGTCGGGAACAAATGCCTGACAGTAAGCTCTTCCCGTCACATGCAGCAGTTCACCCCGCACTTGAGGTGAGAAGTAAGTTTCATCAAGAATGACCTGTCTCATCAGTCCGACCGACAGTGCTTCCACATTTCCCAGGGCGGCCAGACACCTCGCTTCACCCAGACGAGCAATCCCCGCCCATGTGAGTGTGGAAAATTGCCGGGCAAGCGACTGATACTGTTTACTGGCTTCAGCGAAACGCCCCTCGACCTCAGCGCACAAAGCAATTCGATACCGAACTGCAGCCTCGGACACACCATCCAGTTGCTCCAGAGCAAATTCATAGATGCTCAACGCTTGGGAGTAATTCCCGGCTCGCAGCTCCTCATCCGCCAGGGCAATATGAGACGTGATTCCTGCCCTGTCCCTATCAGCCGATGTCTCAGACCCTTCGTTGTCGCGGGAAAATCCCGCAATCAGATCGTCATCCGACTCAAGCAGCGGTACTTCCGCGGCCAGCGGGTCATTTTCCTCAAAGGGAGGGCCGACAGGAATTTCACCGCCGCCCCGCGTGCGACCCCTGCCGCTCGAGTGATTCCCCGCAGCAACAGGAGTATCACCGCCGATCAGGAACTGCCCTACCGAGATTCCAACAGCGCAAATTGCGGCACCCGCCAACAACAGAGTCGCGCCGTGAATTGCTTTATTTTTGGGCTTGACTGATGCTTCTTCCGTCACGGAAGTCCCCCCTCGGATCGCAATTGCACACTACTTCAATCGTTACAATCGCTACAGATTCATCGACAGACAGACTTTGCGAAGTGAGCTGTTTTTTGAGGAGCAAGTCATCTAAGTAAGCTACGATATGAATAATGGTCATCCGGTCTTTTTTGGGTCTGATGCCAAGTCGCACTCGGAATTCCCCTATCTTCGTCTGACTGACGGAACGGAATTCATGCTGCGGGTCTACGGAGTTCGAAAATCGAATACACGGATGATTGATCGAAAATGCGACAAATGGCCTTCGAAGCCGTTATCGGACTATGGACAGTCATTGGCAGGGACGCCCAGATACAAAGCCTTTTTGTTATTCTCGCAAAAGCGTGAGGGGGCCGAGTATTTCGTATCACAACGAGAGGTCTAAGTAATGGGACTCACAATTACCAACAATGTGTCGTCACTGACGGCACAGCACAATCTTGGACGAGCGTCCAAGGGTGTGGCCACATCAATTGAACGACTGTCATCCGGCCTGAAGATTAACCGTGGTGCTGATGGCCCTGCTGCTCTCGTAATTTCGGAAAAGCAACGTGCACAGATCGCCGGCCTGAAGGCGGCCATCGACAACTCCGAAAAAGCCGTCGCACTGGTACAGACTGCTGAAGGTGCATTGGGGGAAATTAACTCTCTGCTCATCAAGGTTCGAAGTCTGGCTATTGATTCCGCCAACTCCGGCGTCAACGACTCTGACGGACTTGCTGCCAATCAGGCGGAAATTGATAATGCGTTGGACACAATCAACCGAATTGCGAACAACACACAATTCGGAAGCAAGAACCTTCTGGATGGTTCTGGCGGCATTAACGGTACAAGCAGTGATAGTGCTGTCGATTTCCTGAAGGGAACTTCAGACACGACTGCCGGATCATATGCTGTAACAGTGACCACTGCTGGTGAACGAGCGACAGAATCGGCAACTACAGATCAGACACAAGCTCTGGCAGCTGACGAAGTACTGACGATCAATGATGTCAGCGTTACACTCACAGCCGGACTTAGTCAGGCTCAGGTGGTTGACCGAATCAACGACTTCACAGCACAGACCGGTGTTACTGCTGAAGTAAACGGCACTGCGACTCGGCTTTACACGGCCAATTTCGGTGCGGATGCCGAAATCACAGTAATTTCCAATGTCGCGTCAGCCAGTGACAGTAGTGGCTTCCAAAACACTGAGCAAACAGACGTTGGTATTGATATTGTTGGTACCATCGGTGGTGCGAGCTTCAATGGCAGTGGAGATATTCTGACGGCTGAATCCGGCGCTGCCAAGGGCCTGTCTGTTCAGATCGCCGCGTCAGGTGCAGATGCAACGTCAACCGGCATCGCCGTTACAGCCACGATTTCCGTGACTGACAATGCGTTGCAGTTTCAGATCGGTGCCAACCAGAATCAAACTGCCAGTATCGCAATTGATCGAGTCAATCCAGTTGCTCTCGGTTTTGGTGTGACTGGCAACCAGTTCAACAACCTGAATGAAATTGATGTCACATCGGCCAGCAAATCTCAGGATTCCCTGGCCGTGATTGATGCCGCAATCAATGACGTCACAAATCTTCGCGGCACGCTGGGTGCGTTTCAGGCACATACACTGGAAGCGACTGGAAATAACCTTCGGGCGACTCTGGAAAACACGGTAAATGCCGAATCTGTAATCCGTGATACAGACTTCGCTTCTGAAATTGCCAACTTCACCAAGGGACAGGTACTGGTACAGGCCGGTACTTCAGTTCTTGGAAACGCAAACCAGATTCCTCAGCAGGTCCTTGCACTGCTGCAGTAATTCTGATTTTGTAACAGGGCATTCCCAAACAATCCAGACCGTCAGTTTTTCACTTCTTCACGAAGCCATAACTCTGACAACAGTCGTCTGAATCTGCTTTTGACTGCCCCGTAAAAGTTATGGTCCGGTCGACACTGAGTTCACTCAGTTGTCGGCCGGACCTTTTCCTGTCTATTGAGTTAATGCAAAACCAAAGTATTCAGAATCGGCCGCAACCTCCGCGTTTCGAGCCGGGCGTCTCCGGAGTTAGCCATGCCCATTACAATTGACGGACTCGTTTCCGGGCTGGACACGGAAACCATTGTCGAAGGCCTGCTTGATATCCAGCAGACACAGCTCGACCGTATCGAGCTGAAAAGAGCCGATGTCCTGGCCGAGCAGGCCACATTCGCCTCACTGGAAGCACAACTCGTCTCGTTTCGCTCCAGTGTCTCAGGACTGGCCAGACTGGCGAACAATCCGTTCGAACGCCAGACCGTCGACGCCAGCGACGACACCGTCCTGACGGGCACCGCTTCGTCGTCCGCCGCGAACGGAATCTACCGCCTGACCGTAAACTCAGTCGCAAAGGCCCATCAGATTGCGTCTCAAGGCTACGCAGACACGGACTCGGAAATCACTCAGGGCACCATCGACTTGCGCATCGGCTCCGGCGACCTCACAACCGTGACGGTTGACAGCACAAACAACACGCTGGCCGGACTGGCCGAATCGATCAACGCGAGCGGCTCCGGTGTATCCGCCTCCATCATCAAGGACTCCAGTGGCGGTAACACGCCCTATAAATTGCTGCTCACGTCAACACAATCGGGACACGACAATTCTATTTCTTTGACCAACAATCTTGAAGCCACAGCCGGAAACGCCACGAAACCGGCGTTTGATTTTGGCAATCCGGTTCAGGCTGCCGAAAATGCACAGGTAACACTGGGAAGTGGTGCGGGTGCCATCTCAGTTGAAAGCTCTACCAACCGATTTGACAACCTGATTGACGGTGTCACCCTCGACCTTCTGAACGTATCCGGCGGCCAGGAAGTCACCGTAACAGTGGCCCACAACAGTGAAGACGCGGTTTCTGGCGTGCAGGATCTCGTCAATTCATTTAATTCGGTGATGTCGTTCATCGATGAACGTTCCACCTTCAACGAGGCTACGGAGTCCGGCGGTGTGCTGCTGGGCAACCGGTCGGCCATCAACATTCAACAGCGGCTGCAGAATGCGCTCCTGTCCGTCGTTCCAGGAGTGAACAGTGACGCCAATCGACTTTCGGCGATCGGTGTTTCAGTCACCGACAACGGCCGATTGCAACTCGATGAATCTACACTCAGGGGAGTCCTGGACGGCAGCAACAAGAATGTAAACCGCGATGATCTGAAACGCCTCTTCGCGCTGGATGCGCAGAGCTCGAATTCAAAGATCAGCTTCGTACTCGGCAGCTCAAAGACAAAACCATCAACAACGGGATATCAGGTTGACCTGACTCAGGCTGCAGCTAAGGCGGCAATCACCGCTGACAACGCTCTCAGCGGATCGACCGTCATCAACTCCTCCAACCGAACGTTGGAACTGGAACTTGACGGCACCGAGGCCACGATTACGCTCAATGAAGGCACCTACACCGACCAGGAACTTGCGGATCACCTTGAGTCGCTCATCGGTGGTGCCTCAGACCTCAACGGCAGGAAGGCGAATGTAGCAGTATCCGGCGGCTTGTTGAGCGTTACGTCCGACACTTACGGCAGCACGTCGACCGTTAAGGTCATCAGTGGCACGGCGATAACAACGCTGGGATTCGCCGCAGGAGCTTCCGATACAGGTCGAGACGTCACGGGCACGTTTATCGTGAATGGAGTCACGGAAACAGCGGTCGGCAGAGGCCAGATCCTGACCGGAAACTCCGATAACGAAAACACGGCAGACCTGCAGCTGCGAATCAAGCTCAGCTCGTCCGAAATTTCAGCTGGCATCGAAGCACAGGTCACAGTGACTCAGGGCCTGGCTTCGTCGCTCGACGCCATTCTGAATGACATGCTTGATCCGATTACGGGAGGTCTGAAGATCATCGACGAGCGTTTTGACGATGAAGCCCAAAACCTGCAGGATTCGCTGGAGCGACAGCAGTCACTCTTCGATCTTCAAAGGGAGGCACTTGTCAGAGAGTTTGTCGCACTGGAAACTTCGCTGTCAGAACTCAAGAGTACCGGTGAGTTTCTAAGTAGTCAACTGGCGGCCCTTGATGCAGCACGGAACAAGAAATAGCAACACTTCGCCTCTGGCTGAACAATCAGCATTAAGGCCCCCCTCCCGAAGAAACACACTTTTTAATGAACCCGCACCTGAAGTATCGCAACGCTAAAGCTAAAGCATGGACACGAATTGACATGCTGCTGGTGATCTATGAAGCGGCCATTGAGGCGCTGGATCGTGGCGTGCACATTCTCGAGTCACAGGACAAAACCGAACTGCCACATGCGCAGATCGACGCCCAGCGCAAGGTGCTGTTGATTGCTGAGGGACTATCGATCGACGAAGACTCGACGGCCGCCCATATCATGAATCTGTGCGTGTTCGTGCTGGACCAGATTCAGACCGACTCACTGGAGAACTGGCAGACCAGCGTCAAGCTGCTTGAAACGCTGCACGAAGGCTTTCAGGAAATTGCCGATGACGCTCGGGAACTGGAACGAACCGGGCAAATTCCTCAATTGGAAACATAAAACACCATTGCCGGACGCCCGGCGACTACCTCTGCCGTTGATCACTCACATCGCTCGCCGGAACGACAACACAGGCGTGCGATACACACTGGCGACAGCCGCCTGCGAAATAACAGAATCGACCGTCGCCTGTAGCGACAGGCGTGCTGCGATCAAAACACGGGGACCACAGCCCTGTCGCCGACCAAGCACGGAGATGCACAAGGCAGCTTGTGATGCCCCGCCCGACAATTCACGTCAGGCCATTGAAATCAACACGGTCACAGCTACTGTAAACAGCCACATCCCGGCCGTCGCACCACATGCGGCTTCTGCAATGCTCAATGCTGCATAGCGTTCAGAGTCTTCTTCAACCAAACGCGAAATCACGACGTCAATAAACTCCTACGCATCCTTCAGCCCTTTGCCGGTGACATCCCGGCAGATCCCGACCGCCTGGATCTTGTGCCCAGCCACAAGTGCTTCGGCCACCTGCTGTTCAAGACTGCTTCAGACTCGTCAGTCATAGCTTTGTTGCCTTACTGATGATGTAGAGCTGAGTTTTGTCGTTTCTGAATAGCGCAGTAAAAAGCCCGGAATCGAAAACCCCGGGCTCAGGTGTGATATCAGGCGGTTGCTCCAGGCAATGTACCTCTACGCAGCCTGCTCCATTTCGTCGCCGTCTTCTGCTTCTGCAGTCGCATCATTACCATCGTCTTCGTAGACCAGGTAGTAGATACTGCTGGAGGCCTCTTCCAGAAAGTGCTTCACGTTTTCGCTCTGAATGTTTTCAATGAGTCCGTCAAGAACTTCCACAACGCGATCAACTTCGTCGCTGCAGATCTCTTCGAAATCGTTGTCTTCAGCCTGATCAATAGTTTCTTCGAACATCGTTTCAATCCTTTGTGTACAGAAGGTAGGAGTGGCCCGGTGACAACCGCACACAGCCACAAAACATCGAACAAGCCTGTTCTGATTTGACGCAGTGGATAAATACAGACGCCCTGTACCGACTATATTTACGAACAATGGCATCTGTGTCAGTAGCAACTCCGACCGCTAATTTATCGGATCGACGGGCACGTTCGCTTTCGCCAATTCCGCAACAGACCGGTTACAGGAACAAGCGCATCACACCCGCCTCCGGCAATTCCCGCCACACCAGCTGAAAAGCAGCCAACGACTGAAACAACTCGAACGGTGACTTCGCAGCCGTTTCTCTGTAGAATGTCGCCGGAAGGCTAAGATTCAACAGCGCCGCATATCGCATTGGCACCGCGTCGCAATCACCCCGGACACTGTCAGGCTCACTCAATGGTGAACGAAGATGATCTTCGTCGCAGACGCGTTTACGTGGGATTGTTGGCGGTCGCATCCCTTATCGGGGCCGTCGTGCTGCTGTTTTACCCCGGCAACGATGGGGTGCAGGGAGCACTAGTCCGGGTGGGCCTGGTCATGGGCGCCTTCTGGCTGGCGCTACCCACAAAAACACGTCCAGCCGCATGGAAGGGCATGATGTCGGGCTGGACAGCACCCGGGCTGATCATCACAGCCCTGGTGATTCCGCGTCTGAAATTCATGTTTCCCGTACTGGCGATTATTGTCGGGATCGCGTACTTCGCACGCCCGCGAACACGAAAATAGAACGTTCGCCTGGCGTTGAAATCACCTGCGGTGGATCACACTCAGCCCAGTGCCGGCAGCAGGACGGCAGGATCAGCAACTTCTCGCCGGCCAGCAAGCACGAACTTTCAAGAAATCAACATTTACCACTCACCCAAAGAAGTACTCAGCCCCGCCACCACACACAAGATAAGGTAGGCAGTGCAAAACTTAATGCAAAATATGCGATCCGCTTTACAGCCGATCTGGCCTTGACTAGGCTTCCGTCCGTTGAGACGCAGAGAATGGATTCTGCTGCTCAGTTTATCACTGCGAGAAAATCTGAAGCGGGTATTTGATTTACCCCGTGCCGAAGGGAATCGGTAATGCAGACCACTGTCTGCCGCTCTTTCGCTGCATTGAAACTCACTTACGTTGAGTTTGCTGCTGGTTCATCGCGAACACTGAAGTTGTCGTAGCCTGTTGGAAGACAGACTGCGGCGCATCACTTCCAGGGAGGGAATACTGAGATGAGTGTTGTGAAGCCAATTGTGGGTATCACCGGAGACTATCGCCCGGAACGCTACAACGGTCCCGGACTAAGTTGGTTCAATCAAGGATATTTTGACAGCGTGATCAGCGGCGGTGGCGTACCCATGATGCTGCCACCATACGACAACGACGACGACCTGAAACGTGCCCTGGAACCGCTGGGAGGCTTGGTACTGGCGGGATGCACACTGGATCTTGACCCAATCCGCATGGGACTGCACTCCAGTCCGGCCGTGCGAGTGATGCCCAAGCGACGTGAGGACTTTGATCGACGCATCACGAAACTGGCCATTGAAATGCGGTTGCCGATACTGGCGGTCGGCTCCGGCATGCAACTGGTCAACGTCCTCTGCGGAGGCAGCCTGTTTCAGGACATTCCCGAAGACTGTCCTCGAGCCCTGCATCATCGCGACGAAGTCGAGAAGAACCTGCGACACGTGCTTGAGATCGTGCCGGGCACGCACCTGGACGAAATCTTTGGCCCCGGCGAAGTTCGTGTCAACAGCCACCACCATATGGCAGTGGATGAACTGGCTCGTCAGTTTCGAGTGTGTGCAACCTGTCCGGATGGCATTATCGAAGCCTACGAATCAATCTCAGACGACTGGTACTGTGTCGGGGTCCAATGGCACCCGGAAAGCAACACTGCCTCAGCGCTGGACATTCAAATCTTCGAATCGTTTATCTCAGCAGCAGGAAGGCAACAGGATATCGACGTGATCCCCATGTCATCCGTCATGCGACGTGCGGCAGCATAAGCCACCGACGCTGCATCGGCATTCTGCTGAAAGGTGAGGTCCCGCAGGGCCTCGCCTTTTTTCCTGTCGGCAGAACGTGCCGTATAATCTGCGGCAGTCGGAGCCACATGCTGTTTGCTGCAGGCGCTGAACTTACTTCTTTGCCTCAGCCTCCATCTTCCCGATGGACACATGGCCGTTGTAGTGCGCCATGGCCAGATGCAGGCCGTCGGAACAGAGGTCAAGGTCTCGCGCCACGTCCTTCAGCTTCATCTGATGAAACTCGTTTTCTGCGTCCGGTTTCCAGAACAGCAGATAACCTCCGCTTCCGCCCGTCGCTGCAATGCAAGTTCCGTCAGCGTGCGCAGCAACTCCCCAGGCCACGCCCCGAACCTTGCCGCTGGACAGATGTTCGATCTTCTGCTCACCGGATTCCCAGTCAAAGGCCACGACCGAAGGATTACCGACCCCGGCAAAAGCATTCGTGACGTTTGTAATACCGCTGCACAGAACGTACGAGCCGTCCGCTGTGAAAGTCATACCGCGAAAACCGCCGATCGTGGCCACGAACGTCTTGTCGAATTTCTGCAGTGACTTCGCCTGCCATGTTCGAAGTTGTTTTCCACTGTCGACATCCCAGTGGATCAGATTGCACATCAGATCACCGGTTGCCAGCTGTTTGCCGTCCGGATGAAATGCCACGTTATAGACATACGATTGGTGTCCTGACATTTCACGAACAAGAGTGCCATCAGCCATGTTCCACAGACGCACCACCTGATCGTTGCCGACGGACGCCAGCAGAGCTCCGTCCGGACTGACAGCGAGTGCCCGTATCCAGCTATGGTGAGCTTCCACCGTGCGCAGCGGCGTCGGCTGTTCGGCATTCACCGGCCACCACATCAGCCGCCCGTCATACCCCGCGGTTACAACCGTCTGCCCGTCACCGGAGAACGCTAATGCCCGTACCCAGCTGTCTGCCGGCAGTTCTGTCTTTTCGCCGGAAGAAACCGCAAACCGCCAGACCGAATAATCCTGCGCGCCGACAAAGACAAACTTCCCCGAAGGATCGAAGCGGCACGACAGCAATGGACTGTTGTGAGTCAGGTCATATGCAATGTGCGTCTTTGTCATATCCATCGTCGTCACTCTCCCGCCGCGTCCCTCGCGGTGTCATTTTCGCACCCCAGGACAACGCCCACAGTTTCGCCGCGTCGAACTCTGGGGAATGTTCGCAGCATCAACACGATCCCGTCGTGTTCGGCCGATAGGGAATGCGGCTTCCCACTCTGCAGATCGTAAACCGTACCCAGGGGCTGTCCGACTTCAATTTTCTGCCCCAGCTGAACGGACGGCTCAAAATAACCAGTCACTGGCGACGGATTGCAGACCTGAAGATGCCCGGACTCCGGCCGATCATCCTCGACTATATGCTGAATTTTCGATTCCGTCACACGACGTTCAATCATACCGAGGTTCGCCATCACATTCATACAGCCTTCCACATAGGCATCCACCCCGTCCAGAGAGCAGGTCGCCGAACCAAGATACTCACAGTAGATTGCAGGTACACCTGCGTCTCTGGCGACCGACAGTGAACGCCCCTGAAGATTAGCAGCCGTTCCCCAGATCACCGGCAGATTGAATGCCTGTGCCATGCTCCGCTGCTGCTCAAGAATGTTCCTGTCCGCATGCAGTACGTAGCCCGCCAGCGGATACAGGGAAAACTCAGTACCTCCGGTGTGTAAGTCGATATAATAGTCCGCACTCCTGATCAGCGACGACAAGGCCCACGCCGTCTGCTTCGTAATACTGCCATTCGGATTGCCCGGACAGGTACGAGCAAGGTCCAGACCGTCATCCGCGCAACGGTGGCCCCGAAGGAAAGCCGCCTCGTTAACGCACGGCACCAGTGTCAGCCGGCCGTTGAGCCTGTCGGAACGATGACCGAAGACGTCGATCAGTCGTGTGATCGCCTGAATCGGCTCGAACTCATCGCCGTGTACACCACCGGTGATCAACAGATCAGGGGTGCCGGAACCGAATTTAACCTGTCGCAGTTCCACAGCCATTAGTCCGCGTCCTGAACGGAATCCAAGTGCTGGACCATGCAATCTTTGTACCGGAACAATCCGTCGACAGCCAGTACCGATCCGGTAATGTAGTCCGCATCGTCTGAACAAAGGAATGTCGCGGCCCGCCCGATATCTTCCGGTGTTCCCATGCGTCCCAAAGGCAACTGTCGTCCGGCTTCGGCCACGCGGTCACTGCCAAACGTCGCATGCTCTCCTGGAGTATCAGTCCAGCCGGGTTCGATGACATTGACATTAATGCGATGCGGCGCGAGCTCTACCGCAATCGAACGGCCCATATGGTTCAGTCCCGCCTTGGCGGCCCCATAAGCAGCACACAGCGCAATCGGCATTTCCGCCTGCACGCTCGAAATAAACACAATCCTGCCAGCCACATCACTGGCCACCATGTGCCGCGCCACCAACTGGCTTAAATGAAAGCCACTCACCAGTGTGCCGGCAATCGTCTGCTCAAATATGTCAGGCGAATAATCCAGAAAGGCACAGCGCCGACTGAATGCAGGGTTGCTGACCAGAATGTCAATCCGTGGTACCTGCCTCAGCGTCTGCTCCACCAGGTACTCGCACCCGCTGCGAGAAAACACATCAGATTCGACCACATGACATTGCCTTCCGAGCGCCTGAATTTCAGCAAGAACGATGGAAACATCTTCACCGCCTGGCCTGTCGTTCAGCACCACGTCTGCGCCGCCTCTGGCCAGTTCCAGAGCGCACCCTCGTCCGATACCTCGACCAGCTCCCGTAACCAGTGCAATCTTGCCACTTAGCTTCACAAGCCCGCTCCGCGAGGATTGTTCGTGAAGTTTTCGCCGCACGACTTCAGCATGCTCATCATCGCACCAAAGTCGCCGCCATGAGCCAGCAGCTGCCCGCCCTGTGACTGTCGTTTCACCAGATCCTCGACAGTTCCCACCGGAGTCCCCCAGGCTGTGCCATGACGTTTACACGCGGCAGCGACGGTTTCGAACGCCCCCTCCAGAGTCATATCGCCGTCCTCGTGTTTTAACCGCAACCCAAGATCGCCAGGTCCTACGAAGATTGCGGAAACGCCTTCCACCGCAGCAATTTGGTCGACGTTGTTCACCGCCTCGGGAGTCTCTACCTGCACGACCAGAAACGTCTCATCGTTAACTTTGCTCAGATAATCGGCGACACCTTCCATGCCATCGACCATATAATCAGCGTCCAGCCCTGCACCGTCCAGACCGCGATCCCCCAGCGGCGGATACTTCACAGCATCGACCAGCACTCGTGCCTTTTCTGCCGTATTCACATGCGGAATCATCAACCCCGCAGCGCCGTCTTCCAGGTAGCGGTACAGACGCGTCTTTTCCAGTGTGGGGGCACGCAGCATGATATCAATATCATGCAGGTGAGAGTGCGCCAGCAATGTCTGAACATCGCGTTCGGTGAAGTTGCGATGTTCCAGGTCCAGCCAGATGCAGTCGAACCCGTTGTAAGCGGCGTGCTTAATGAATCCGGGAACGAAATGCCCCAGGGCGCACATGCGGACGGTTTCGTTGTTCCGAAATCGTGCCACGGTCTTACTTTGTCTCATATCGAAGGAAGCCTGTTGCTATAGAAAAAAGGACATGAAAAATTCAGTCTTAAAAGACAGTTAATTCCAAGAAGAAAACCTCATTTTCTTTCTTGCGGAAACACCAGACTGCCGATGCAACCCGTCACAATATTGACAGTGATAGCAGCAGGGGCGATCCATTGAAAGCTGATCGGATCACGGGAAACAAGTTCGAATTGTCCGGTCTCTCGATTGAGTTCGCGAACGGCTGATACAATGGATTCCACACCGGTTGCCGGATCCACTTGCTTCAGCAACTCCACACCGAATGTTGCGGGATCCATTCCAAAGTTAGTGCATAGAAACACCACCAGAGGACCGGAAAACGCAATCAGCACCGCAGTTGTCGTACCGAACAATGTTCCAATACCAACGCCTTTCGGACTGGCAAATGGAACGAACAATGCGAAGAAAAACAGTCCGAAAATTGGAGTCGTCAGCAGGTTAGCGGTCTTTGTTGTGACCGCCGTAATGTTCCCAGGTATAGCCCCCATCTGGGAGCTGGCGACAACCACCACAGCGCCAATTCCAAACGCCAGCCACTTGGCCGTGGCCATATGCTGAGCAGTCTGATCTGTGTCATATCCCGCCTGCGGAACGCCGTACGGTGAGCCAGCCCCAGCCTCACCGGCCAGCGTCAAAGGTGCCGTGCCGGCGGGCATTTTTCGTTTCAGAATATCCGTCATCACCACAGCGGTAATGGAGTTCACTCCCGAGTCAATACTCGACATTGCAGCCGCAAACATGGCTGCCACAACCAGTCCCGAAATCCCCGGAGGCAAGTGAAACGCGATGAAACGCGGGAATATCTTATCGGCATCGTCCTTTAACGACATGTTGGCCGGCAACAGATCGGGATTTGCGTCGAAATACGCCAACAGAGCAAACCCCACGAACCCCAGTGTGATCGCCACGACGACGGACACGGTCAGCTGCGTAGCCAGTGCTCGACGTGCTGCCGCAGCATCTTTGGTCGCCATGAATCGCTGAACGGACGTCTGGTCACCGCCAGCCGTGCACACATACCAGACGAAGTAATTCAACAGGGATCCAACCAGCGTCACCCGGACAGAAAAATCGGTGCTGAAGATCGGTTGAGTATCCCATGCCGGATTCCATTCGGTTGGAACCCACCCGATCCCACCCAGATTCCATGAGATGGTTGCCAGCACCAGCAGCGCCCCGCCGAACAGCAACACGGTCTGCACGAAATCCGTAATCACCACTGCCCGCAGCCCGCCTAACGACGTGTAGATCACCGCTACAAATCCCGTCACCAGAGCGATCACGGGAATCATGTCCTCACCGACGCCCAGCATGATCGTCATCGCCTTGGCCGTCAGGTAAATCAGCAGCGACATCCACACCAGTCGCAGAGAAATGAACAACCACGCGCCCAGCAGTCGGATCTCCGGCCCAAGACGCTCTTCCAGCAGTTCATAGGCGCTGGTCACACGCTGTTTCATGTACACCGGCAGCAGCACGAAGCCAACGACCGCAAACACGGCCGGCAGGGCCAACATGCTCAGCATGTACATCGGCCCCTTGCCCAGCGATTCGCCTGGCATCGACAGGTACGAGATCGTACTCAGCAGTGTTGCGAACAGAGAGACACCGATCAGCCACGGCTTCATGTCCCCGGTGCCAACGAAGTATTCCCTCGTCGAGTTCTGTCTGCGACTGTAATACCAGCCTAAAGTGATCGTCCCGATCGCATACAGCACAACGATGACCCAGTCGATCACCGCCAGACCCTGAGGTCCCGCCACGTCGACACCCGCCACGGCACCTTCATCTGCGTTGCAATTCGGCGCCACAGTCAGGACGATGCCGACTGCTGCAAATGAAATTCTCTTCATGCCGGCCTGTATCTTTCGGTTGGCGTACAGCCATTCACGGCTGTCATCGTGGAAGGTGTGGACGGGGCTGGACCGAAAATATGAATGAGTCCCGGGGCTTCCTTCGCAGGCTCGGTCCTGCCCCGGTCAAATGAACTTGCTGTAGTCTGACGAAGTTTACCCCCACAGAACAGTGACTGCAAAAAGGAAACGACAATGCCGGAACCGCTGCGAATCGGAGTTACGGGATCAGGGTTCATGGGACGCACCCATGTGGATGCAGCGCACAAGCTCGAATCCACACGCCCTGTCGCCGTTACCGGGGGAACTCGAGCCACCAAACTGGCCGACGACTACGGGATCGACGTCGAACCGGATGTGCAGGCTCTGGTCCGGCGAGATGACATCGACGCTGTTGTCATTGCAACTCCTCACTGGGTACACTGCGACGAAACACTCGCCGCGGCCGCCGCGGGCAAACACGTCCTTGTGGAAAAACCGATGGCCACGTCGGTCGCCGATGCAGGGCGCATGTCCCAGGCCTGCGCTGACAGAGGAGTTGTGCTGTCGGTCGGCTACCACCAGCGGTTTCGGGAATCCAATGACCGTACACGCCAGCTGATCCAGGAAGGCGCCATCGGAAAAGTACGGTGCATTCAGATGTCGGCCCTGTTTGACATCACCACCATGCGGCAGGACACTGGATTCGGTGGAAACTGGGGCTGGTGGACCGACCCCCGCAGCGTGGCTCACCTGATGAACAGCGCCCCTCACAATGTAGATCTGTGTCGCTGGTGGCTGGGCAGTGAAATCGTCTGCGTTGCCGCTCAGTCAGGTACGTTTCGCGAAGAAAACCCCAACGAGAACACAACCATGACACTGCTGACATTTGCCGACGGCACCATGTCCACGTTCTGGTCGTCCAGCGTGCTGCCGGAACCCGGCTTTACGGGTGAAGCGTTCCGATTCCGCATTATGGGTGATGACGGCATCATCGATCTTGATCCGTATGGCCAGCTGCAACTGGGCAATGCCGGTGGCATGTCCACAGTTTACGAACAGCCGGCGGTGGGACACGATGATTCCTCCTCCGCCTTCGCACTCAGCCGAATGCAGGCGTACTGTGACCAGATGCAGGGCTTCGTCAACAGTATCCACGGAACGAAGGGCGGCGAGGGCACCGCCCAGGACGGCATGGCCGGTGTCGCCGCAGTCACGGCGATGCTGCAGGCATCGTCAACGAATCGCGTCGTACCGACAGAATAACAGAGACCTGACAAACGAATCTTACGTTTTGCATACGAATTGGCGGACAACATGAACTCAACTGACCGACGTACATTCCTTGCATCCTCAGCGACGACCGTCCTGGCCGCGGCTTCCGACTTATCAGCAAAGACTGCGCCCGCTGAGAGAATCAAGGTTGGCCAGATCGGCACGAAGCACGCTCACGCGTCCGGCAAGATGGCCACGTTTCGTAAATTCCCCGATCTGTTCGAAGTCGTGGGCGTTGTCGAAACTGACGACTCCCAGCGCAAACGCGTGGCCGATTCAAAAACATACGCCGACCTTAGCTGGATGTCGGAACAACAGCTTCTGGACATTTCAGGATTGCAGGCCGTCGCTGTTGAAACAGACATAGACAATCTGCTGCCCGTGGCCGAACAGTGCATCGCCGCGGGGAAGCATATCCATCTGGATAAACCCGCCGGAACTTCGCTGGCCCACTTCCAGAAAATCTGCGCAGCGGCCGACGCCCGGGATCTGGTCATCCAGATGGGGTACATGTTCCGCAGCAACGCGGCCTTCCGCTTTCTTTTTCGCGCGGTTCGGTCTGGCTGGCTGGGGGACGTGTTTCTGCTGCATTGTGAAATGAGCAAGAAGGTTAACGACGCCACACGCGTGCAGCTTGCCAGATACAAGGGCGGCTCGCTGTTCGAACTGGGATGCCACCTGATTGACGCCGTCGTGACGGTGCTTGGTCCGCCGACAAAAGTAAACGCCTTCAACAGAAACACCCGCCCGGACCACGACAAACTGATGGACAACTGCCTGGCGGTGTTCGAGTATCCCACAGCGACCGCTACCGTCCGCAGCTCCGTTTCAGAAGTCGAAGGATTTCGCCGGCGTCAGTTTCATGTCTGCGGGACAAAAGGAACCATCAGTATTCAGCCGCTGGAACCCTACCGCCTGCAACTGACGCTGGAACAGGACACGGCCGAGTACAAGAAAGGCACTCACGAAATCGAACTGCCCCCTTCCACCGGCCGATATGACGGCGACTTCCAGCACCTGGCCCGCGTGATCCGAGGACAGGAAAACCCGGAATATAACACCGCACACGACCTGGCCGTCCAGAAAGCCGTCCTGCAAGCCAGCGACATGGCATGATTCGAAGCAACACTGCCGCTGCTAACCAAAGTAGGCCGCTAAAACGCGTCATTCCGGAATCGGGCAAATCCGAGTCCCGGTGGCACATCGCATGCGACCTGCCGAGAATCGCATGCAGTCGCTGCCTCAGTTTTAACACAGGAACGGCCTTAAAACTGGTCCGGGCTGACTTCGAAATCGTGCCGGCAGCTCCGTAATATGCCCGCTTTTGTCTGTCTAAACACGATCCGTTCTCACTGACGGGGACGAACCAACGGATCTGGAAAACCCAGCCGAGCATGACTAGTATTTGCCGAAGAACATACCTGACAGGCCCATTCAATCGGTACAGCGACCATGCCAACAATCAAATTCGTGAACGAAAAGGTCTCCGTGGACGTCCAGGAAGGCGACAACATCCGCGCGGTGGCAAGAAAGAACGGGGTCCAGCTGTATGCCGGTCCACACAAAGTTCTGAACTGCATGGGAATGGGAACATGCTGCAGCTGCAATGTCGTCGTCAAGGACGGCGCAGAAAACTGCAGCCCCAAAGGCTTCCTGGAAAAAATTAATAAGTGGATTAACCCGCTGCTTGGCCTGAAACTGCTCAGCAATCCTGAAAAGGACGTACGCCTGGCCTGTCAGACCAAGGTACACGGTGATGTTGAGGTAGAAACCAACCCACCGATCAACTGGCACGGCGAAAAGTTCTGGAACTAACCCCCCCGCACGACTGCACGCACCAGCACGTAGCACAAGCATCTATGTTTGTTTGCCGCTGATCTCATGTGTGGCCAACGGCGGGTAGCCGAAGGACGCCCTGGAACTTGTCACATTAATGGCTCTCGGGCCACGGCACACTGCAGAAATCTCCGTCCCGGAATCGTCCGCACACGGTCGTAGAAATCGGGCGAATTGATGTGTTCCTGCTGTTCCGCAGTCAGCTGCTGTAGTCGATCACTTCACTCGTCTTCCGGCGGAAGCTCCATGACAATCCACTCGGGACGCGACTCAAACAACCGAATTTCTCGCAGCCGCACAGACTGAGACCGGTTGAGTACGACAATGGGACCGTTGGCCGTTCGAGGTCCACAGTCGGCTGCCCCCAGCCTGCTCAACTCAATACGCACTCGTCCCTCAGCAGGCCGCACCGGTCACCTAACATGTTTTTTCGCAGCGAACCAGGGCACCAGCGATGTTTATTCAAACGGTGCTGGTGGAGTAAAATCGAATGCTGTTCAAAGCGCCAGTGTCCTGTTGGGGCGGTGTCGCGAAGACCTTCCGTTGTGTGGTCGATCCCAATGCAAGATGACAACCCTTACTTACCGCCGAAGGTCGATTATGCGGCAATCCCGGCAGGCGATGCCTGCATTCGAGTGACTCGGTCAACCAGCTATATGGATTTTCTGCTCGTGTATCGTATTCTCCTCGACGGACACGAGGTGGCCCGCATTAGTGCCGGTCAAACCGTTGATGTTCCAGTTGCATCAGGCAGACATTCAATTGTGGCGAAGGTCAATGGTGCAGGCAGCCCAACTCGCCATTTCCGCATTGCTGCACGGAAAACGGTACAGTTTGAATGCGGCAGTAATCTCCGCGGCCTGCGCATTTTTCTCACAATGGTCTACCTTTTGTTTCTCCGGGATGAATGGCTGACTTTGGATCAGGTCTGACGCGTCACACCCACAACACAGATTTACCGCAGAACCGCGGTGTTTTCTCAGTCCCCGTAAGCTTCGGTTTCTCCCAGAAGCCAGCCTATTGCGACTGCACGCACAAAAAAGAGCCCACCTGCATGCTCGCGGTCGGCTGCGGGCATCTCATCGACCATTTCCCCCGCCTTCTTCAATGCGTTGGTATCGTCTTGAAGGCCTAGCTTCGCAAGTGTCTGACACAGAACCGTATACAAAATATCCGCAGCGAAGTTATTGCCGTCGCTCTTGTCGCGAAAACTGCGATCCCGCAGATGGTGCTTGACAAGCAGTATGTGTCGTCCATACCCCGCCAGCTCATCGGCTGGCCGCAAAGTCGCTGCTTCCACAAGTTCCCTGGCAGTGTCGTGTAGCAGGCGCAGCGCCCCTGCCGCAGACCCGGCGAACGTGGACGCAGGCGACGGATCCACCAGCCCCAATGCCCAGGCAAGCAGCGCCGCACCTTCTCTCGCCCAGTTTGCGTCCGTGCGTTGCTCCGGCCGCAATGATCCCAGAGGCGCCTCAAGTATATCTCTCTCCAGTGGCTCAATCTCGGCGCCGAGGTTAAGCGATTCCAGCCAGCCGAGCGCGCGTGGACACAGTTCCTCAGATCGCGGATGGCTCGGATTCGCTTCGACATTGGCGCGCAATTCAACAGCGGCCAACACAAGGGCGCGGGCGGCGACGCGTTTGGCGGGCTTTAGAGTTGGTAATTCTGGTGTGGCGGCCATCTTCATTCTCCGAACATGATTCGTGCGACCAAGGAGTAAGGCTAACCACGGAGGCGCCGCAAGAAAAGTCAACGGGGCCTGCGCCGCAGCACACCGGCTTAGCCTAAGCAGACGGCGCTCACACGACGCGTTGTTCAGGTCGCGCCATCGCCAGACGCGGCGTTTTCAAGTCCTGCGTAGGGCAGCGGCTCGCCGCGGCGGTTATGCTTTGGCCACAGAAGAGGGAGGCATTAAATGCCACGTAAGCGATTCCAGACAGAAGAGATCATTCAGAAGCTCCGGGAAGCGGAAGTCCTGCTTTCACAGGGAAAGGACGTTGCGACAGCATGTCGGCAGATCGGCGTCACGGATAACACCTATTACCGCTGCCAGAAAGAATACGACGGGATCCGGACGGATCAGGCGAAGCGTCTGAAGGAGCTGGAAAAGGAGAACGCTCGACTGAAGAAGCTGGTGGCCGAGGCGGAACTGGACAAGGCCATTCTGCGGGAGGCCGCGTCGGGAAACTTCTGAGCCCTTTGACGCGTTGTCGTACGGTGGAGCATGTACGTAACACTCTGGGCCATGACCGGGTATCCGAACGTCGTGCGTGTCGTGTACCTGGTCAGTCCCGTTCCACACAGCGTCGTCAGGCTCATGTTCCTGAAGACGAACCGCGTCTGGTTCGTCGGATGACAGAGCTGGCAACGTCCTACGGTCGTTACGGATATCGCCGCATTACGACACTGCTTCGTCGAGAGGGCTGGATTGTCAATCACAAG
>JAQWOH010000074.1 GCA_029245955.1 Fuerstiella sp.
AGGGTACACGAACGGTCTGCAAGACAGTCATGGATCAGGTTGAGCAGACGTACACGGTATGTGTTCCTTACCAGGAACAGGTACAGGGTACACGAACGGTCTGCAAGACAGTCATGGATCAGGTTGAGCAGACGTACACGGTATGTGTTCCTTACCAGGAACAGGTACAGGGTACACGAACGGTCTGCAAGACAGTCATGGACCAGGTCGAGCAGACGTACACGGTATGTGTTCCTTACCAGGAACAGGTTCAGGGTACGCGAACGGTCTGCAAGATGGTTCCTGTCCAGAAGACTCGAACGGTCTGTAAGGATCAGGGCCACTGGGAGGAAACGTGCGATCCGTGTACCGGATGCAAGAAGCGATGCTGGGTTGCGAATCCCGTGCAGGTCGAAGTTCCTTACACATGCTGCGAGCGTGTCTCAGAAGAGGTGCCTTACACGTACTGTGTCACAAAGACTCGCCAGGAACAGCGAACTCGAACAGTCTGCTGCCCTCGCGTTGTGCAGGAAGAAGTGCCTTACACGTACTGTGTCTGCAAGACTCGTCAGGAACAGCGAACTCGAACAGTCTGTGTTCCTCGCGTTGTGCAGGAAGAAGTGCCTTACACGTATTGTGTCTGTGTTAACAAACCAGAACAGCGTGAGGTTGAAGTCAGGGTCTGCCGAATGGTCGAAAAGACCGTACAGTGCCGGGTCTGCAAACCAGCATGCGAATAATTTGCTGACTCGACTGCGATTGCGAGTCACGCGGGACTGCAACCAGTCAATGCAGTAAGTTAGACGTGAAACGCTCCGAAGGAAATTCTCCTTCGGAGCGTTTTTTTTTGCACCGTGGAGTCTGTTTTCCAAGTATTCAGTGCAACTTACTTCAGGCAGGCCTCACCAGGCACCGAAACGTTTGTGAATCCGCCGCCCGAAGGGTCAAATACACATGTACGTCGATCGCTTGCTTATTACCGAGTCGTAAATGGCGACCGGACCGTTTCGGCGTATACGAGAAGACGGGACAGTTGTGCTGCTGCGTCGCTCACATCCGGTTGCATCGATCAACCAAAAGGGATAAGCATGAAACAATTCCGAATCGCAGCATCACTGATCGCTTGTGTTTTGCTGGGCCCCGCCATACCGGTGGGCGAGGCGGGAACCCCTTGCCGACCAGCGAACGACAGTCAGTGGCATAAACTGTTCGACGGACAGTCACTGGCTGGATGGAGAGGTTATCAGCAGACGGAAGCACCCCGCTCGGGGTGGTCTGTTACGGACGGCACGCTGTTCAGTGACGGTTCTTCAAGAACTGATCTGATCACCACTAAGATGTACAGTGACTATGAGCTGGTCGTTGAATGGCGGACAGAGGCAGACGGCAACAGCGGAATTTTGATTCACGCAGATGAATCGACAAAGAAGATCGCCTTCAATGCACCGGAAATACAAATCTATGCGACTGGGCAAAGAAACCCGGGCATCGGGCACCAGGCCGGAGCTCTGTACGCCCTGTATCCCGCGATTGAAAGTTCAGTCAAACCACCCATGGCATGGAACACAACTCGCGTGCTGTGTGTGGGAAAGCGAATAGCAATCTGGCATAACGATGCTCAAGTCTGCGATACTGTTGTTGGAAACGAAGAATGGAACCGGAAGATCTCCCACAGCAAATTCAGCGACTCACAGACTTTTGGCAAACGAACAAGCGGATACATTGGCCTGCAGGATCACGGAAAGAAAGTCTGGTTTCGTACAGTGAAGTTGCGTTCCATGGCGAGGAAATGAGCGGCACACACGAAAACGAAGAATCTTTACCGGCGACCGCCGCGTAAAACACACGGCAGCCTGTTCGTATTTTGCCATAGCCGCAGGGCGTTGCATGGGGGACGTGGCTGAACTTTTCGCTCCGGACACGAAGCTGCATCTTTACTGGAATTGACTGATCATCACGATTGGAAGTGAGTTAGAACGGTGCTTGGACGAATTCTGCTGTGTGTGATATTGGTTCCACTGGTGGAACTGGTTCTTCTGACACAGCTACACCAGCGAACCAGCCTGTTGACGACCGTAGTCGTGGTGCTGATTACGGGGATTGTCGGTGCGAATCTGGCGCGACGGCAGGGACTGCACGTTTGGCGCAAGATCCACGAACAAACCGCTGCCGGAAAGGTGCCGTCACAGGAGATCCTGGATGCAGTCATGATTCTGCTGGCCGGTGCATTTCTGATCACGCCGGGACTGCTGACTGACTGTGTCGGCTTTTCGCTGCTGGTCCCGGGCGTCCGCCGTCGGCTGGGCTATTATCTGGCCGATTGGTTTCGCCAGAAGACTGTGACCACCTTCAAGGCGAGCACATTCAGCAGCAACACATATCCCACAGACGAGGCCAGCGTCGAAGAAGCTCCGTCCGTTCGTGTCGTGGTGCCCCCCGACCACGCAGATGAATCGGGTGCACCGCCGAATCTAAGCTGATCGGCGTGTTATCGGTACACGCCGTGCGCGTCCGGAGCAGAAGTCTGCTTAATCGCCGGAGGTTGGTGACGTCCCACAGAGCAGGCAATGTTTTCCGGTCACGGCCAGTCGTAAACTTCAGCTCAGAATCGGTTTGATGACATGTGATTCTTCTTCCACGCCGGTCAGTTTCTGGTCCAGTCCCTGAAAGCGGAACGTCAGGCGACGGTGATCGATGCCCAGCTGATGCAGGATGGTGGCATTCAGGTCCCGAATGTGCACGGCACCATCTTCAAAGCGTGTCGTTTTCTGCCCGTCCTTGTCGACAATATTATAGCTGTACTCATCGGTCCGCCCGTGTTCGATGCCACCTTTAATGCCTCCACCAGCCATCCATGCGGTGAAGCACCGTGAGTGATGATCCCGGCCATAATCGGTGGCTGACTGACTTCCCTGACAATAAACGGTCCGCCCGAACTCACCGCTGAATACAATCAGCGTGTCGTCCAGCAACCCGCGACTCTTCAGATCCGTAATTAGTGCTGCACACGGCTGATCGATGTCAAAACACTGACCTTTCATCTTGCCGGGTAGCGCCGCATGGTGATCCCAGCCACGGTGATAAACCTGGACAAACCGTACACCACGTTCCACCATCCGTCTGGCCAGCAGACAGTTACGGGCGAAAGATCCGGTCTTGTGAACTTCAGGTCCGTACAGACCAAGCGTCGGTGCAGACTCACCACCGATATCCGTGAGATCCGGGACGGAGGCCTGCATCCGGAAAGCCATCTCCTGCTGAGCGATCGTGGTGTAAATTTCCGGGTCGCCGATCTCAGCAGCGTGTTTTTGATTCAGTTTGGTGACCAGGTCCAGCATTTTGTGGCGACTGGCGCGGCTGACTCCGGCGGGATTGGAAAGAAACAGAACCGGATCTCCGGACGACTGAAACGCCACGCCCTGGTGTTTCGAAGGCAAAAAGCCCGTACCCCACAGCCGACTGTACAACGCCTGAACGTTGCGCTGATCGCCCGACCAGAATGCAGAATTCAATACGATAAAATCCGGCAGATCTTTGTTCAGCGTGCCTAAACCATAGCTCAACCACGCTCCTAGACTCGGTTTTCCCGGAATTTGCGAACCCGTGCAAATCAGCGTCTTGCCGGGATCGTGGTTAATGGCATCTGTGTACATCGACTTGATCAGACACAAATCATCTGCCACCGTCGAAAGGTGGGGCAGTAATTCTGACATGAACAGGCCGCTTTGCCCCTGCGGGGCAAAGTTGAACATCGAAGGCTGAATCAGATGATCCCGGCCTTTTGTCATTGCGGTCACGCGTTGCCCGTCTCTGACGTGATCGGGCAACGGCTGCCGGAACTTTTCGACCAGCTGCGGTTTGTGATCAAACAGATCCAGTTGGCTTGGAGCCCCCGCCATAAACAGAAAGATGACGCGTTTTGCCTTTGGCAGGGCATCTGCAGCGTAGCTGCCGTCCGCCATACAAGGATTCGACGCCAGCGAAGCGAGGGCAGCGGCCCCCAGTCCCACCTTCGAATGATCCAGAAACTGGCGGCGGGACTGGAGAATTCGGTGTTTTTCGAATGGCTTCACGTGTTACTCCCGTGTCTTCGTCGCATCAAGATTGAACAATGAATTCACCAGCATTGTCCAGACTGCAATCTCGACGCGTTCCTGATCACTGGCCTCTGAAATGTCCGCAGTCAGCGTCCTGGCTGATTCGACATCCTGCTGATAAGTCGTCCGTAAACCGTTCAGGCCATCCTGCAGACTCGCCATTTCCCGCGTGTCCGGCAGATTTGACGTCACCGACTCGTACGCACGACTCACGCGTGCCACGTCACTTAGCCTCTCAGCGGCTAACAGATTCCTGGCTGTCTTCTTTGCGGCATGGAAATACTGGCCTTCATTCATCAGGACCAGTGCCTGCAACGGCGTATTCGTTCGCTCGCGCCGGGCAATACAACTTTCCCGAGTGGGAGCGTCAAAGATTGTCATCTGAGGCGGGGGCATGGCTCGCTTCCAGAATGAATAAATACTCCGCCGATAAATGCTGTCCCCCGTATCCGCTTTGAATGAATAAGTACTGGACGACTTCATCGAAACGCTTTTCCACAGGTTTGGCGGCTGGGGTGGTTTGACACTCCTGCCATACATCGTTTCATTCAGCAAACCGCTCACGGACAGCATCTGGTCACGGATCATTTCCGAATCAAGTCGGAAGCGGGAACCACGTCCCAGCAGCCGGTTTTCCGGATCCTGTCGGTAGGCTTCAGCAGACGCTGAGGAAGACTGTTGATACGTTGCCGATAACACAATCGACCGGATCAGCGATTTTACATTCCAGTGCGAGTGTATAAAGCTGTTGGCCAGATCATCCAGCAACTCCGGATGGCTGGGATACTCGCCCTGTGCTCCGAAATCTTCGGACGTCTTCACAAGTCCCACACCAAAAAACTGCTGCCAGAACCGATTCACAGCAACTCGCGCTGTCAGCGGATGCTGTCCATTCGTCACCCAGCGTGCCAGGTCCATTCGAGTTTTCAGCGCAGCCTTACTGTCCAGCGCAGGAAGAAAGTCGGGCGTGTTGCGTCCCACCTGTTCGCCTGGCTGGTCGTAGGCGCCTCGAGTCAGAATATAGGCTGGTCGGACGTCCGTTCGTTCTTTCGAGACCAGACTGACCTGTATTGATGCATTCAGGTCTGCGTTCTGCTGAGTCAGCGTCTTGAGTTCTTCTTCTTTCTGCTTCAATGTCGCAGCAACAGCTTCTTTCTCGCCCGGCGTATCACCAGCCTTCAGTACTTTGATCTCCGCAGTAATCGACGTAATCCGCGCCGCCATCTGCTTCAACTGGTCAGCTTGTGCGGCGGTTGGCAACTGGATGAATGGAGGATGAGTGCTTCTGCCCGGGGTTTCCGGAGTTGTATCCAGGTTATTGAAGAACGCGGACAGCTGATAGAAGTCTTTCTGCGTAACGGGATCATACTTGTGGTCATGACAAACGGCACACCCCAGTGTCAGTCCAAGGAACGCCGTACCGAAAGCATTAACTCGATCGACCACATTTCGATTAAAACTTTCCTCAGGGATAGCAGTACCTCGATCGATGACCAGGTGCAGACGATTGAATCCCGATGCAATTTGCTGATCAATCGTCGGCTGCTCGTAAAGGTCTCCGGCGATCTGAAACGTCACAAAGTCATCGAACCGCAGGTTCTCATTGAATGCTCGAATGACCCAGTCGCGATAGGGTGTCATTTCGCGATAATGATCGTGATGGATACCATTGGTGTCCGCAAAACGCACCAGATCCAGCCAGTACTTCGCCATATGCTCGCCATACCGTGCAGTCTCAAGCAGACGATCGACAAGATTCTTGTAGGCCTCAGGTGACTGGTCATTCAGAAACTCCTGAATCTCGGCGGGCGTCGGAGGTAATCCGGTTAAATCAAACGTCACTCTTCTGAGCAGAGTTCGTCTGTCTGCAGCTGGTTGGGGGGGCATCCCTTCCTGCGTCAGTCGAGCCAGCACAAACCGGTCAATCCGGGAATTCCATCGGGCATCAGCGACGACTGGCGTTGTTGGTCGCTGAGGCGGCACAAAGGCCCAAAAATCCTCATACAGCGCCCCACCCAGGATCCACTGTTCGATAACCTCTTTTTCACCGGCCGAGAGTGGTTTCACGCTGGACTCTGCCGGCGGCATGCGTTCGGCATCGTCGTCAGTGATCAGCCGCTGCCAGATTGCGCTGGCCTGCGGATCCCGGGGCTCAATGACCCGGTATCCGTCACGATCCTGGAAGGGACCATCCTTTACGCTGGCGACGTCAAGTCGCAATTCGGCCCGTCGAGCGTCTTCGTTGGGACCGTGACACTGAAAGCAGCGGTCCGACAGAATCGCTCGAACGTCCCGGTTAAAGGAGACCGTGTCGCCGGCCGTAGCTGCCACGCTGAACAAACCCCAGACACACAGCGTCAACATCGGTCGACTGAATGCCCCGCGACGTGCCTGCACCCGGCAGCCATCAGCAATCCGCCCGTTCACTTCAAGGATGGTCCGCGGATTCTGTAAGTTCGGAGAAAGTGGGTCGTATAAAGAACTGTGTCTCTGGATTGTAGCTGGTCTCATGATCTGATCTCAGTGGTACAGCAGCGCTTCACTCGCGATGGTGAACAGTCAAAAGTACATAACATTCAGACACTGTTCGGTTATAGGCGATCAGTGTCCCCACAAAACAATCGGGGATTGATGCGGCTTAAACTTGTTGTGTGCATTACACCCACATAGTCTCAACAGGCGGCCGGCTCTGTGATCAAAGCAGCATCACCATGCCGTCCAGTCCCGTCAGCCGATTGTAAATCGTCAGTACCTGCTGAGGCGATTCGCATTCAGGCTCCAGCGTTATCGCCACGTGGTTTCCCTTGGCCGTGTTCCGCAGTGTGTACGGCGGATCCTGATCAAGTCCGAGCTCATCGCGCACCTGTTCAACGACACGTCCGGTAAATCTGTCGTCAGCGACTCCTATCACCTTAAACATGTATGGTCCCGGAAACGAATGGTGTGCTTCCAGCACTTCAATGGAAGGCAGCGACATCGGATCTCCTTTCTTCATACTGAAACAGTTTCCCGGATGCATTGGGCTATTTATCAACATCCAGTGACCGAGCGTAAATATTGCAGAAGTCCACCGGCCCGGTCGGTATCAGAGTGAGCGCCGCAGGCACGTCACGGGGGACAGATTCCGGAGATACAACATGAACACCGTTGACAGTCAACCAATGCTTCCCATCGCTGATTCCACTTTCAAATCGATTCCAGCGGCCCACCGGCTCAAGATGTTCTGCAATTTTCGGGGTACTCAGATCGATCGTCATCGCAGGACCGGTGTTGATTAAAGTTCTGCTGGATTTGTCTTTCAGACGAACGTCGACAACAAAGCCGATATTTTTGAATGCCTCCGTCGACATCAACGTGCCGGTCATCTGTTCAGCCCCCCTGAAAGCCAGAACCCAGTCTTTTGACTCCCAATGCGTATCGGCTCCCGTGGCCTTCCAGCCGTTGAGATTTAACCCGGTATATAGTGACCGATACCCACGATTCGCAATCGCGACGTGTGTTGCAGGCAGCACGGTTAACGGCAACTCTTTGATGCGTACATTTCGATAGTGCACAACTCCACCCTCGGACTCCAGGCAGATATAGCCTTTACGCGGGATACAGTTTTGTCCGCGGGTGACAACTTTGCCATTAACGGCCAGTGAGATCTCGCCGTCATGACATTCGATCCGGTAATGATTCCACTCGGGGCTTGGATTCGAACGGTTCTCTGTGGGGAATGCACGACTGCCCCCACGTCCGTTGATGGGTGTCATGGTCGCTCCGTGTATCGGAAAGATGTCGCCGTGAGTCGTGTGCCCCTTTGAGTTGCCGTATGCGTTCTCCAGAACCTGAACTTCAACACCGCGATGAAAGGGTACTCCACGTGAGGTAATGTCATCCGCCCAGACGAAGATGCCTGCGTTACCGCGAGGAACCAAATGCCGCCATTCCAGTTCCATCACGAAGTTCTGATACATCTTTTCCGTGCGCAGTTCTCCGATGGGTGCTCCGGTGCATACCAGCATGCCGTCCTGAAAACTCCATGTTTCAGCAGGAGTGTTGGTAAGTACCCAGCCGGACAGGTCTTCACCGTTGAACATTGGCCGAAAGGCGTCGTCAGCCGACAGCCGACAGGGTTGTATGTACAGCAGGGCAAGGCTTGTGCAGACGGTCAGGCGGTGAAAAGGTCGAAGATGGCTGAGCATGGTAAATCTCGTCAAAAAAAGTTCAGAAGCAGCAACATATTAGACCCCGCTCGGGACCATTATCGAAGCGAAGGCAAGAATTTTCCACCGCTGCAACCAACACAGTCTTTTGCCGGTTGATCACGCGTTTGAATTCATCGCATTCGGAAACAGCAGCCGAACGGATGCCTCGTCCGGCTGCCGAGCATATTCGCTGATCTCGAATGCCTCGATGAATTCGATTTCGCGACCATTCACATCGCCACAGCGTGCAACAAGTTCCCGGCGATACCGATCAGCACGCTGGCGAACGTATCCCCCTACCCACGATTGCACCCATTTCAGCTTTTCCTGTTCACCGTCGGGAATAGTTTGCAGAATGTCCGCTTCGTACGCGAGCCATTCGAACACCTGCGAACGGTGACACGCCAGCATTTTCGCGATAGTCCGCATCTGTTTGGCAATGTCAATAATAACATCGGTTCGCAATGGGGCTGGCCTGGTAAACAGGTCTGGCAGATACGCGACGACAGGGTCCTTCCGCAGTGCCGGAACGTCAGGAACAACGTGAGGAACGGTGACCATATAGGAAGCGTCCTGGACGCACTGCCCAACGGATCGATGATCAGGATGATAATCACAGGTCCGATGAGTGAGTACCAGGTCCGGCTGAAACTCGCGAATCTCGCGAATGATTCGGTGCCGGACATCCAGCGACGGTTCAAGGCTGCCGTCCGGAAAATCCCAGGTTTCGTATGTGGCCCCAATGACGGCGCCAGCAGCCGCAGCCTCTTTGCGCCGCAGTGAAATCAGTTCGGCGGGCGAACGCTCATGATGACCCGCAGCCCCGTCAGTTACGGAGACGAGCTTAACGGGGCGGTCAAGATGCCGATAAATCGCAGCCAGACCGCCGGCATGGAATTCGGCATCGTCGGGATGCGCCCCCAGAATCAACAGACGCGGGTTGTCGTTCATGATCAGACGAATTTCGTAATGCCCGGCCGCGCGATTTCAACTGTAGGAGCGTCACCCCACGCGTAGCTCTGCGGCGAAAGGTCCTGTTTGGAATTCATAGCCTGTTCCCACGTGATTTCCTGACCTGTATACGTTGCCATGCGGCCCATTATCGCCAGCATTGTGCTGTGCGCCATGTATTCTCCGTTGTTCAGCGGCTTGCCAGCGCGGATTCCGGCAAACATTTCATCGTGTTCCACCTGATACATATTTCTGACCTTCCTGTCGAATCGCCAGGTGGTGTCCGTCGTTATTTCCAGTCGACGTTCAGAAACTTCGGCCCGACCTTCAGATCCCAGCGCGTAGGCCGACATGTTGTTCTTGCAGCCGCTCTGCTGGCGGCAGTTGCTGAAGAGCCTGGCACCGTTTTCGAATTCGTAGGCCACGCTGTGGTGATCATAAATGTTGCCGTACATGGCATCAGTTCGTACCTGACGGCCTCCCAGGCCCATCGCTTTCACGGGATAGTCGCCCATCACCCAGGCACAGACATCCAGATAGTGAACATGCTGTTCCACGTTGAAATCGCCGGACAGCCACGTGAAGTAGTACCAGTTTCGCATCTGCCAGTGCATATCCGTCCAGTCGTCCTTGCGAGGCTTGACCCAGATCGAACCCCGATAATCGTTCGCGATCAGTGTATGAATTTCGCCGATCGCTCCGTCGTGCAGACGCTGGACTGTTTCACGGAATCCACCGTCATATCGAATACACAGTCCCGAAACGACGGACAAGCTCTTCCGTTTTGCTTCCGCACAGGTTTGCAGCACAGAATGAACCCCCGGCGCATCCACGGCCACCGGTTTTTCCGCAAACACATGTTTGCCCGCTTCGATCGCCGCCTTCAGCTGCAGGGGACGAAAATGTGGCGGAGTTGTCAGCAGCACGACGTCGACGTCGGACGCCAGCAACTTTTGATACGCATCAAAGCCGACAAACTGCTGTTCCGGCGGCACACAGACTTTGTCGGCGACGTCCTCCTGAGCAGACAGAGACCGAAGGCTCAGCTGCAACCGGTCTTCGAAGGCATCAGCCATGGCAACAAGCTTCACGTTGCTGTCAGCCCGCAGAGCCTGCCGGGCTGCTCCCGTGCCTCGACCACCGCAGCCGATCAGACCGATTTTCAGCACGTCGTCACCGCCGGAAAACATGCCGGCCGGAGCGGCAACCGCTCCGGCACCGGCAGCCGCCATTGATAAGGACCTTCCGATAAACTGTCGCCGACTGGGTTCGTGTGCCGCCGTCGCCATACTTTTTGCGTCATTCATAGTGGCGCCTTTTTGTGCTGGTTGGGTGACCGTCCGGACATTCACGGCACGAAAATGCGGGACAGAGTCACTGGTCGTCGTTCAGAATCCGGATGCCGCCGTGAATATGCAGTGTCGGATTCTAAAGAGATTAGGAACACATTGCATCAGCGTCGCTGATGGATGTAAAGGCGGCCGCTGATCAGAGGCCAAGGTCCGAAAATCCGAACAGCCTGCCGGCCACAGCAGTCAAACCGATATCCGCCGCAGACGTCGCCCAACAGCGTCCTCCTGCATTTAGCGGTGGGTTTCATGTCGATAATTGATGTCAGCAGAGTTGTCCTGCCGACACCGTTGACTCCGGTCAGAACCAAAAATTCTGCCGGTTGTATTTAGAATCAAATATTACGAAGAATCCACCCAGCGCCGTGCATCCGGCAAGGATTGCTGACAGCAACCACGGGACCGGACATGGCCGGCTCCTTTCGAGGAATTGGCACCGAGCATCTGACACCAGCGACTGTTCGGCGGGTCATCGATTTTCAGGGTATTCGGGACTTCGTGTCCTGACGGTACATTTACATGACTTAATGCTTAGAATTCCGGCAGCAAACGTCTCCGTCCACGAATGGATGTCGGATGGAATTGACCTCGAACACGCGAACTTTTTGATGACACACCCTTAAGAACAACGCATGGCCTCTTCTTTTGTAACAACCAGACGCGTCGAATTCTGTGAAACAGACATGGCGGGTATTGTACATTTTTCCAACTTCTACCGCTGGATGGAGCAGGCCGAGCATGAGTTCTTTCGCTCGCTGGGTCTGAGCATTGTGAATCACCAGTCGGATGACAGTATCATCGGATGGCCCCGCGTATCCGCCACATGTCGGTTTGAATCGCCGGCTCGATATGAAGAGATTCTGGAAGTAAAGCTGATGGTGCAACGGATCGGCGTAAAATCGCTGACTTATGATGTGCATTTCAGAATCGGCGATCGCCCCGTCGCGAAAGGGACGATGAAGACCGTGTGTTGCAGTATGGAGCGGGATCAGCCTTTGCATTCCATCCGCATCCCAACTGAGTACACTGCGAAACTTCAGGAGTACCGGCCCGAAAAATAGTCTATCGTCCACGCTCAGCTGCAAAGCACTCACATGCCCATTGTTCTACAGATGACCGACGTCGGCCGTACGTTTCCCGCCAACACCGGTGCTCTGACTATTCTGGAAAACGTTAATCTGCGAATTGCGTCCGGCACTGCTGTGGCTCTGCAGGGGCCGTCCGGCTGTGGAAAAAGCACATTGCTGCATCTGGCCGGGACGCTGGATCAACCAACGTCCGGCACCGTACAGATTCTCAGCGAAAATCCGTGGGCTCTGTCAGCACGACGCCTGGCCGCGTTTCGCAATCAGCATATTGGATTCATATTTCAGGAACACCAGCTGTTGCCTCAGTGCAGCGTTTTGGAAAACGTCCTGCTGCCGACACTTGCGGGATTTGGAGGTAATCGTCGGGAACTCAAGTCCCGGGCCGAAGAACTGTTGCAGCAGGTTGGTTTGCAGGACCGAATGACTTATCGCCCTGCCGCACTTTCAGGAGGAGAACGCCAGCGAGTGGCCGTGTGTCGAGCTTTGATCTATCAGCCGTCGCTGCTGCTGGCGGATGAACCCACCGGAAACCTGGATCCGTCGACAGCTGACACCGTCGGCCAGCTACTGCTGACGATGGCCGGCAAGCACGACGCCGCGTTGCTGTGCGTGACCCACAGCGATGCACTGGCAGGCCATTTTCCCCACGTTGTCCGTCTGGAAAACCGTCAGGTGGACTTCGTGGCGGCGCCCAACACCCACGGCTGACTGAGGAATCGGATTCCTCACGCCAAATTACGACCAGCTGGTGGTCATTGGGTGACCTGGGCGGAATAATGACACCTCAATCCGACAACTCCTGCGACGTCGGACAGAAGAATCACGGGAAGCAATGATGTACACAATCAAAATGGCCAGGCGAATACTGTTTGAGACCAACAAACGGCTGCTGTGGAAACTGGTCTGGAATCTCGGTGTGAAGGGCACCAAATCTGTTCTCGCTCACCGCCGCCGCATGCGGAAAGGCCAGTTTTTCCCCCCATTCCTGTATGTGTCGATCATCAACAGCTGCAACCTCAGATGTCAGGGATGCTGGGTGGATGTCGGTCACAAGCAGCAGACCATCGACCTGACGGCAATGAACAAGCTGATCACGGAAGCGAAGCAGGCGGGCAACACATTCTTCGGAATTGTCGGCGGTGAACCGTTCATGCATCCGGAGCTGTTTGAGATTCTGGAAGCACATCCGGATTGTTATTTCCAGATCTTCACAAACGGGCAGTTCATTACTGAAGAAAAAGCGAAGCGGCTGTTTGATCTCGGCAATGTCACGCCGCTGATCAGTGTTGAAGGCAACGAAATCATCAGTGACGAACGTCGAGGCCGCAGCGACGTTTACGGAAAAACGCTGGCCGGCATCGAAAACTGCCTGAATGCAAATCTGATGACAGGCGTCTGCACCAGTTTGTGCAAGACGAACATCGATGACCTGCTGAACGAAAAATGGGTGGACCGTCTGATCGAGATGGGTGTGTTGTACACATGGTTCCACATCTACCGTCCCATGGGTCCGGACGCGATGCCGGAGTTATGTCTGACCCCCGAACAGCAGCGTCGTGCTCGTGAATTCGTGGTCGAAATGCGAGCAAAAAAACCCATCGTCATCGTCGACGCATATTACGACGGCGAGGGGCAGGCTCTCTGCCCGGCCGCCAACGGGATCAGCCACCACATCAATCCATGGGGCGACATCGAACCGTGTCCGATCGTTCAGTTTTCGAACGAATCGATTCATGCCAGCGAAGACGACAATCGTACTCTGTTCGATAAATTCACTCAGTCAGAATACCTGGCAGACTTTCGTACTCTGGCTCAGGAAACGACCCGCGGCTGCATTGTGCTGGAGCAACCGGAATTACTGCAGCAGGTCGTTGAAAAACACAGTGCGAAAGATGCGACGGCCCGCGGTACAGCACTTCAGGAACTGAAATCAATGGTGCCAAGAACGTCTCAGTACCATCCGGGGCATGAGATCCCCGAGCGAAACTTGTACTACCGCATTGCCAAGAAATTTCTGTTTAACGACTTTGGCGTTTACCATGGTCACGACCACACGGCAACAGCCGCACCTTTCTTCGTGCACGACACAGGAAACCGCGAAAATCCACCAACGTCGGCGAGCTGTTGCGGGGGCGGCGCGAATTGTGAAGAACCGGACGTCGTGTTGCTGGGCGGAACGGAACAGCAGGACTGATACCATTACTGCCTGCTCCGCCATGATAACGCCATCAAAAATCCCCATGCGGGAAACGAATGTGTGCAGCTGCAGCCGATCGCGGCATGTGCAGAAAGTTCGGCTCGCGTCCACAACCGGGGACCGATTCTCTGTTGCGTTGGGGTTCGTTGTTTAAATGCGTGCTCTAGTTACAGGTGGAGGTGGATTTCTTGGGCTGTACATCGTGGAACAGTTGCTGGCAGCTGGACATGAAGTGCGAGTGCTTTGCCGTGGACGCTATAAGGCTCTGACCGAACTTCCGGTCGAGCTCGTGACTGGGGACATAAGATACGCGCCCAAAGTCGAAAAGGCCTGCCACGACATGAATGTTGTTTTCCATGCAGCTGCCGTACCAGGGATCAGCGGCCCGTGGAAGAAATACTACGGCATCAATACCGTTGGCACAGAAAATGTCATTGCCGCGTGTCGCAGGCAGGGAGTCAGTCGCCTGGTCTACACCAGTTCGCCAAGCGTCGTTTTTGATGGACATGACCATGTTGATGCCGACGAGTCCCTGCCCTATCCCACCAAATGGCTTTCCCATTACCCTCGTTCCAAGGCGTTGGGTGAGCAGGCCGTGCTGTCGGCCAACGACGACAACGGCTTAAGAACAGTTTCGCTGCGACCTCACCTGATCTGGGGCTGCCGCGACAATCATCTGATACCGCGACTCATCAGAAAAGCAAAGTCAGGCCGACTGCGGCGGGTGGGAGACGGGACCAACGTCGTCTCGGTCGTCAATGTTGAAAATGCGGCCGCCGCCCACCTGCAGGCAGAACAGTCGCTGCGAGAATCGTTGACAGCGGCTGGAAACGCGTATTTCATCAACGAACCTGAAGCAGTAAATTTATGGCAGTGGATTGACCGGTTGCTGGCTCTGGCCGAACTTCCACCGGTACAGAAATCAATTTCCTGCACCACCGCACGCCGCACCGGCACGCTGATGGAGGCCGCATGGAAATGGCTGCTACTGCCCGGCGAACCACCAATGACGCCCTTCGTCGCGGCACAACTGGCAGGTTCACACAGCTACTGTATCGCTGCCGCACAGCGTGACTTCGGATTCGCTCCGATCGTATCGATGGAGGCCGGACTCAGAAAACTGAAGGATGACATTCACGGCCGGAAACCGTAGCACTTTGCTGCCGCCGCTTTCCGGGCCGCCGGACTTTGATTATCGTCCGGTCATCATCGGCAGGCGACATTGCCTGATTTCAGGGATAGTTAAAGATTATCTCAACTGCAGGCACCACGCAGAGTTTTCCAGTCAGACGGGAAGAAGGATAACTGATGACGACCGACCCGGACTACGTTCCGCCTCACAATGCACGACTGCCCAGACGTGACGTGCTCAAAACGACAGCATTCGCAGCATCCGCAGCGGCCTCAGCCATCTCAACAGGTTCAACGGCCGCAGCCGAACCGTCGGTCCAGGACAACAATGCTTCCGTCATCGATGCAGAGAACCAACAGCCAGGCACAACCGACTGGCAACTGACTCGCGTTCGTGTCAACTCCGGACAGTATCGCACATCGTTGATCGAAGGCTACTGTTCGCAACAGTCTGTCGCTGCCGGCGAGGTGCTGAAGGTTTTTGTCAGCACAGATCCGGCACAGACGTTTCAGCTGGATATTTACCGAATGGGCTACTACGGAGGTACAGGAGGTTGCCACAAGGCGACCTTCGGACCGCTGGATGGAAAGGCTCAGCCAGTGCCGGACATGGGACCTCTGCCCGGACGACTGCGCGAATGTCAATGGGACGCATCTGTTGAATTCACCATCCCGAGCAACTGGGTAAGCGGTGTTTACCTGGGAAAACTGACAACGCTGCCGGAATCTGAGCACAAACCGTATTGGCAAAGTTACATCGTCTTCATTGTCAAAGATGATCGTCGCGCAGATTTCGTCTTTCAGTGCAGTGACAATACATGGCAGGCATACAATCGCTGGCCGGCGAACGAGTCGCTGTACACCCACCCGGACGGTGCCCACGCGCCCGATGCAGCCGTCAGTTTCGACCGCCCCTATGGTAAATATTGCCAGATCTTCGAACACCCCCTGTCGATCGGCTCCGGGGAGTTTCTGCTTTGGGAATATCCGCTGAGTCACTGGCTCGAGCAGCACGGTTACGACGTGACCTATGGTTCCAACGTGGACACCTGCAGTGCGGGATTTATCAATCGCGGCACAGCGTTTATCAGCGTGGGACACGACGAGTACTGGGATCAGCAACAATTCGACGTAATCAAGGAGGCCATGAACCAGGGAGTGAGTCTGCTGTGGCTGTGCGGCAATTCGGTCTTCATCGATTCTCCGTTCACGCCTTCATCCAGCGGAAAGCCCGATCGCATTATTTCCCGAGCCGGCTGTTATGGCGAATTGCGTGAAGATGAGCTCAGATCGTATTCAGCACTATTCGCCGGACTGCAGGCGACCAGGCCGGATGAACGAGAGATCATGGGCGTACGCAGTGTCGTGCCGTTTAACGGAGGTGGTGACTGGACCTGCGTTAACGAGCGTCACTGGCTGTTTGACGGAACCGGAATGAAGAACGGTGACAGCATTCCGGGTTTGGTGGGGTGGGAACATCATGGCGAACCGGATCCGGCACGGTCTGACCTTGAAGTCGTCGCAGCCGGGTCCATCTGGTCAGGAGGCACTCGGGAAGGCCGCTACGAAGCGGTGACCTTCAACGGACCCAAACAGAATATCGTCTTCAATGCATCGACGATATTCTGGGCACAGGGATTGTCGTCGCCGCCCGGTCACATTATTCCGTGGTCACACCACAGCCGGCCGCACGGCCCGGATCCCCGGGTCCAGCAGATGACGAAAAACGTCCTGACGCGTGCACTGGCGAAAAGTGACGCAGCCGGGTGAACAATGCAAATGTTGACGGCACCATTCATTGTGGTGAGCTGATTTGGCGATAGAATTGCGAATTCTGTGCCGGATCATATTCTTCCCGCCAAACTGTTTCTCAAGCCCCCTTGCCAGGCCCGCCACGTGAAAGCTCTCTTACTTTCTGAATACAAGAAACTTGATCTGACTGACATTCCGACCCCGGAAATAGGCCCGGAGGACATCCTGGTTCAGGTGCATGCCTGCGGCATTTGTGGCAGCGACATCCATGGCTGGGATGGAAGCAGCGGACGCCGAGTTCCTCCACTGGTGATGGGCCATGAAGCCGCCGGCGTTGTGACGGCTGTCGGAAAGGATGTCCAGGGATTTGCCGAAGGACACCGAGTAACCTTTGACTCCACAGTCTGGTGCGGCAAATGCCACTTCTGCCTGAGTGGTCGTCCCAACCTCTGCGATAATCGTATGGTCCTGGGAGTCAGCTGCGAGGACTATCGCCGATACGGCTGCTTTGCCGAATACGTCAGCGTGCCCGCTCGTATCTGTTGCCATTTGCCGGATTCTCTGCCGTTTGAACACGCTGCATTAATTGAGGCTGTTTCCGTGGCCGTACATGCCGCTAATCGAACTCCCGTATCACTGGGAGACACCGCCGTCGTTGTCGGCAGCGGCATGATAGGCCTGCTGGCGATCCAGGCAATCAAGCAAAAGGGCTGCAGTCGGGTAATCGCAACCGACCTGAATGCACAACGACTGGAGGTCGCGCGAAAGCTGGGCGCCGATGTGACCATTAATGTGTCGGAGGAAGACGCCGCAACCCGCGTTGCCGAACTCACCAACGGACGAGGCGCCGATGTGGCGCTGGAAGTTGTCGGCGCCACGGCGACAGTCAAGTCGGCCATCGACTGCACTCGCAAGGGCGGTTCCATCACTATTGTCGGTAATCTTGCCCCGACGATTGAACTGCCACTGCAGTCAGTCGTGACCCGAGAACTGAGTGTGTTGGGCACCTGTGCGTCAGCCGGCGAGTACCCGGCCTGCGTTGATCTGCTGGCAACCGGAATGATCCGGGTCGAAGATATGATCACGGCCAAAGCACCGCTCGATCAGGGCCACAACTGGTTCAGCCGACTGTACGAAGGTGAACCAGCCGCCATGAAGGTCGTCCTCTGCCCGTCGATGTAAACACTGACCTGTAACAGAGCACTCCAGAACAGACATTGCGTATCGGCACGGGACTTCCCCACCACTATTCCGGCCAGTAGATCACCAAGGTTCGTTTGTAGGCAGAGATGCTGCTAATGTTCCGCTGCAAATGTTCTGGAACTTGACTCATTCAGATACGTCAGATGCAATTTCGCCCAGGCAGCGTCGGTTGAGAATGATGGAACCTGTTCCTGCTGTTCTGCCCGGCCCGAAGCTCCCCCGCCGCCCTGCGCTCACGTAGCCTCACAACAGTTGTGCCAAAGAATTGAGACACTTGGCGATAAACGTTCTGCTACAGCGGATTGGCGCTGAAGAATTAGCCGAATCAGCCAAGTGTCTTCCTCCACTGCCACGAGTGACGTCTCAGATTATCGCAATTCCTGGCGTTCCTCTGTTTAACGTACAGGATCTGATCAAGGTCATTACTCTTGATCCAACACTGACTGCGAACCTGTTGCAAGTGGCAAACTCCGCCAGTTACAGCACAAGCCGCCCCGCCGCTTCTGTAGGGAACTCTGTCGTACGACTGGGCACAGGCACGATCATGGCCTATGCGCTGAGCGTCAGTGCCTGGACCCGGGAAGGTGTCGATCTCTCATCATTCGGGTTGACCACGAAAGAGTATTGGCGGCACTGGGTGGGAACCGTTGCGGCGGCCGAAGAACTGAAGTTGCGCGGGCTGGCCAGATCCGGATTCAGCGCAGCGGCGCTGCTGCACGACATTGGCAAGTTGATTCTCATTCGGCATATGACGGCACAACGCCTGGAACAAATGACGGCCTTTCGGACCACTTACCCCGGACACAGAACGATCGCCGCTGAAAATAAAATTCTGGGGTCAATCACGCTATAGCCGGAACTCTTGTCGCGGAACACTGGAATCTGCCGGAGGAGATAGTACGGGCCATCAGGAATCATCACGAACCACCACAGTGGGACGATGACATGTGCAACGGGATCATCCTCGCGAATCAGATTGCGATCGAAAACGCAGGTAATAAAGATTTCGCACCGGAGAATTCCGAGATCATCACCGACGCCATGCTGGCACTGTCAGTGGAAGACGAAACTTATCAGGCCGTCGTGCTGGCCGGCAAACAACGTTGCGACAGTCTGCTTGAATTCTTCAGCTGATTACGTGTTAACTTCGACTTGCTTCTGACATCTGAGCGGAACGATTCACGGGCCGGCCAGACGCTGCAGCCCCAGCCGAAGGATGACCCACATGGCTGCCGCAACTTCCTTCCAATTGATCTTTGTGACGCCGAATCGGCGGTCTTCGAATACGATGGGGGTTTCGCCAAATGTGCAACCTACCTGTTGGCAGCGAAACAGCACTTCCTCAAGAAACGCGTAACCGTGAGCCACGGTAAGGTCCCAGTTGATTTCACGCAGTTTATCAACGTTGTAGCAGCGATAGCTGCCGCTGTTGTCACGTGTCCTGAGCCCAAGAAACAGTCGTGCGTAGATATTGACGGCCCTGCTCATGACATGACGTTTCAGGTTCCAGCCCACCACACCACCTCCGGTCACGTAACGCGAACCTATCGCCACGTCGCAGGTTTCCGCAGTCTTCAGCAGATCAGGGATATAGGCAGGAGAATGACTGAAGTCCGCGTCAAGATTCAGCAATTGTTCATAGTCATTGTTGATTGCATGCCGAACACCAGCAAGCAAGGCTCCCCCGAGTCCAGTCTTGGCGGGACGATGCAGCAGCCTGACCTGCCGGTCTGCCGTTGCCAGTGCGGCTACCGCCGCCCCCGTGCCGTCTGGTGAATTGTCGTCGATCACCAGGATGTCAGCATGCGGCGCCACGGAACGAAGTTCCGGAATAAGCAAACGAATATTTTCAACTTCGTTGTATGTGCATACGGTAATCAGAAGACGTTTCATAAAGCCAGACAGAAGTCGCTGAGAAAAACTGAAGGTGGGCAGGCAACTGCACGATCGTTGCAGGACCGCAGTCTCTAGAGGAGATGATATTCTTCCAGTTTCTGCTGCAGCCGCAACGGCGGGATGGAGAACTGCTGGCAAAAGACCTGCATCTGTTCACGACCGTGACCGGTCGTAGCGGTGTCAACGCCGGTGCGCTTGATGGCACGAATGAGCAGGTTTTTAGCCGTGTGCTCCATGTCGATGAACTCCATAACTCGGGTTTCGTATCCGGCGCATTCCAACAGACCGGCTCGTATCGCATCCGTTGCCAGCGAAGAGAATTTATCATGCAGAATACCGTGGCCCGAAAACAACGGCAGGTGATTTTTCGGTAACTGAGTCGACAGTTCGTGTTGGCAACAGGGGACTGCCAGAATTACGTCTGTACCCCAGGCAACCGCAGCCGCAAGAGCGTCGTCAGTAGCAGTGTCACATGCGTGCAGTGAAATCGTCAGATGAACCTGTCCGGCGGACTGAAAATCGGCGATGTCGCCAACGGTGAAGTGAATATTTTCAAGACCCAGCTCACGTACAATGCCATTGCATGTTTCCACGACGTCCTGCCGGCGGTCGAGCCCTGTGATGCTGACCTGGCGACCGCACACGTTCTGAAAGAAGTGATGCGTGGCGAACGTCAGATAACTCTTGCCGCACCCAAAATCAACCACGTTAATCGTGTCATCAGCGGGAAGCCGGTCCAGAATATCGTGGATAAATTCGACATATCGATTGATCTGTCGAAATTTAGCATAGTGTTTTGCTCGGACCCGGCCATTGGCCGACATGATCCCCGTTGCGATCAGAAAAGGACAGGGCTCACCGTCCGGGATCAGATGTTTGCGGTTCCTGTTATGGCTGGTGTTTGATTCAGGTGGACGGTCTGCTGATTTTCCCCTGGTCAGTGTGCATTTCCCTTTCCTGCTGTGGCGAGCGATCCATTTTTCGGCAGAAGTCCCGTAATGCACGTCACGAAACACGACGCCGGCAAATCGCTGCATCAGCGCAACACCTTCCTTCGTGTCAACGTTTTCATGAAATTCCTGGGCACCGACACGCCGGGTCACCTGCAGCTTCACGCCCCCCTTCAACATGACCGGGCGAACATCAATTCTACTGGGACCGGTGGACGTCTTTTCCACAGGTTTGCTGAAAACCGCCTTACGAAACGAACCGTCAAGGACACTGTCGCTAATCAGAAGATTTAGTTTTTCACCGGCAGAACTCATATTTCGCATTCCGGGACACAGTGACTACACTTGTAAAATGTGAAGCGCGTCCATTGTCCACAACATCTCCTTTCACGGAGCAGATTGCACTCGAATGGCTCTGAATAAGAAACAAAAGAAACAGATTGAAGCATTGAAGAACAAGATTCAAAAAGATCTGCAGCTGCTGTCTGCAGCCAAAGATCAGCCGGATGACCCTGCAGAGGTACCTCGTCTGGAGAAAAAAATTACCGACATGCAGGCACAAATTGAGAAAATCAAGAGTAGCTGAGACATGCCGGATTCAACCGCACCAAACGCGGAACCAGACGAGCGTACTCGTGCTGCCGGACAGGCATCTCCACGGTTTCCGCCAACCGTCATCGTCGTCCACCCGCGCGAAAAACGCAGCAAATGTTCTGTAGAGGCGTTGCGAGAACGGGGTGACTTCTCCTTCTTCACATTTCCTGACAAGGTGACTGTGCCGCTTCAGGGATTCGTTCGCCTGGGAATGGGCGGTGAAGAATTGACCGAAGCCGATGCTGCGTCGGGATTACTGGTTCTGGACGGGACATGGAAACTGGCTGAGAAGATGGAACCCTTCTATCAGGACGTCCCCGTCAGAACTTTACCGTTCATCAGAACGGCGTATCCACGCACTTCCAAAGTGTTTGAGGATCCTGCCGGCGGACTGGCTACGGTTGAAGCGGTGTACGCTGCTTTGCACATCATGAATCGTCCGTTGGGCGGTTTGTTGGATCACTATCACTGGAAAGACCGTTTCCTGAATCTGAACGGCTGGGACTGCGACACCTGATGAATGTCGCCGGATGCGTCCCGAGGGGGCGGTCAGTACTCGCTTTACTGCACAAGGCCCTTCGTGAGCTCCATAAAGGCAGTTTCCAGATTGACCTCTTCCTCACGAAACAGTTTCAGTGCAAATCCCGTGTTAACGAGTTGCGACGGGATATCGCTGTAGTCCTCAATCGCCTCCTTAAGAGTCACTTCCATCAGCTGATCTTCAGTCACACTAATTCGCTCAACGGAATTACACTGTTCCAGCAGTCTTGCGGCGTCTTCCGTGCGGTCCTTGACACGAATGTTCAGCACGATGCGCTGTCTGGCCTGCTTCATGACCTCGGCGACATTGCCATCGATGATCAGATTGCCTTTTTCGATCATGCCCACACGTGTGCAGACGTCTGCCAGCTCAGGAAGAATATGACTGGACACGATGACAGTCTTCTTCATTTCCCCAAGTCGCTTCAGCAGTGATCGGATTTCGATGCGAGCGCGTGGGTCCAGACCACTTGCAGGTTCGTCCAGCAGCAGTACCTGCGGATCGTGCAGCAGCGTGCGGGCAAGGCCGATACGCTGAGTCTGTCCGCGGGACAGTTCGTTCACCATTGCATCTCGCTTGAATGCCATATCCACGAGATCGAGTTTATCTTCGCAGATCCGGCGTCGGGCTGACGATGGAATGCGATATGCCGCGCAGAAGAATTCAAGATACTCAATGACGGTCATGTCATCGTAGACACCGAAGAAGTCGGGCATGAAACCAACCAGGCGACGAATATCTTCCTGGTTCGTATAAATTGACTGACCGCATACGTAAGCTTCGCCGTGATCCGGATTCAACAGGGTCGCGATCATGCGCATCGTCGTTGTCTTACCGGACCCGTTGGGACCGATAAACCCAAACACATCACCCGCGCCGAGCTTCAGATTGATGTTATTGACAGCGACCAGGTTTCCATATCGCTTTGTCAGGTTGCGAGTTTCAATCACAAGTGCATGTTCCTCTTACTCTTTGTTGTCCCGCTTTTCCAATTCTTCTCTCGTCCGAGCAAGACCCCTGGACCGCTTTCGGTTGACGGGAAGTACCAGCCGAACAACTGTCTGACTGACGGTCGGTTCAATGGCCACGTTATCAACCGTGAGAGACGTTGCCGGGGTTCCCGCCAGGCCAATCAGCACGGCGTGATTCAGGCGAATGGTATCGCTCAATTCCATTTGTCTGAACAGGGCCTGAGAAAGTCCGGTGTAGGCTGAACCACCAGCAGTGTCAAACAGGCTGGCCATCGTCAGGATGTAGTGGGGATCGACAGACGACTTGTCGTACGGCGTGTTCACGGTGGTGGATCCGCGATTGGAACGCAGCTCACCACCGACAGGTCGCACAGTTCTGGATCCGTTGAGCCACGTCTTCAGATCAAAAGCAAAAATATCGGGCGAACCGGAGTCCCAGACATCACCTGCAGACAGGACGGTTGTTTCACCGGTACTGCCGCGTGTGCGGTAGACACGATTTCCGTATGCAATAACGCAGTCAGAAATGGCAAACGGCAGGTTGTGTGAAAACGTACCCGTCAGCAGTCCGAATCCGGAGACGGACAGCCGTGTATCAATCAGCCGGTCCGACTCGCGGCTCCACTCAGCAAACAGAGATCGGGATCCATTTTCCAGAAACGGCAAGCCCAATAGCCGACCATCGTCAGGTCCTTCTTGCGTATAAGACTGACGTCCCAGGGCAATGCCGCCGGCGCGGTACATTCCTCCAAAAACGTCCTCGGGGCGACCGGCCCACGTCAACGTTGCCGGTCCTGAAGAAAAATCGTCACGCAGTGACGGGACAGCCTTCACATCAGTCCGCATCGTCGCGGGCGTCGACACGCTCATCCACGACCGGGCCATAATGTGGCTGCGTCCCTCGTCCGCGGTGACGTCCACGACATGCCATTGATTCAGTTGCAACGATGGACTGTCCGTTGCAAACGAATAGACGACAGCCGCACCGCCGATGATCAGCGCCGGAAACGTAACCCACGTAAAATGTGGCCGCTTAAGCACCCTGGTCACCAACACGTAGTCAACCGGACCAATCAGCAGCAGCCAGACAACGATAATGCCCATCACTCCCCACGTCGACCAGCGTCCGGCGTCGGAAGTTGCGTCCACAGCGGCCATCAATTGAGTCGCAAGGTCGGAGACGCCGGACTGCGAAATACGCATATTCCGGGAAGTTTTGCCGGAACGCATGGTGAGCTTTTCGCCGAACAACAGCGTCTCATAGAACTGCGGAAGTGACGGCCATTGACTCAGCGGACGTTGGTTTAAATCCACAGCAATCAATGTCACTACGCCGGTACCCACACTCTGTCGACCAATAATCGGACGTTTACTCAGCGACTCGACCTCAGCGAGCGACTGACCACTCTGCAGCTCCGCCATCGGTACCGGCCTTCGGTTATCTTCGATGCGACTTGCCCCCTGCACATACCCCTGAAGACTGGTCAGGTCTCCGTTCCGAATGGGTTTCGAGCCAATACCGAAAACCGGGCTCAACCAGTTGCCAAGCTCAGTTTTGACGAAGTCAGTGACGGAATCTCCAGCGCTCACCAGCAGATTCCCCCCCACTCTGACCCACTGTTGAATCGCCGACGTCTGCGCCGATGACATCGCGAAGTTGTCTGTCAGCAACAGGTAATCAATGGATTCCAAAGCAAGAGCCACGTCGGGAAACTGCTGAAGTGATTCAATGTGGACGCCCTGCAGCAAGGGCTGAGCCGAAGAATAGAACTCAGTATTCCGCAGAAGTTCCTCGATACCAGCCACTTCGCCGACCGTCATGAGTGTCAATATGCCGGCTTTGTTCAGTTTGAGCGATCGCTGAACCGGAACGTTTGAGGAATACTGTTGGACCTCCTCAGCGTGGACGACGGTCGTCCGCAGAATCGCGGTATCCGGAGCCCCCGTCACATTCAATGAAACCTTACCAAGGCCCTCCATTCTGCCGCATCGAAAGCAGCCTGACAGAGTCACTGAACCGTCCGCGTCAACCTTACCTTCGTCCGCAATCTGAATGCATGTATCGCCGCGGGGATCTGTGAAAGCTGCGCGCAGCTGGACGTCTTCACCGGCCGGCAGTCCCGCTGCCACCGCTGTGATCGGCAGCCATTTCCCGACCTTGCCGACCCCGTCATAACCCAAACGCAGTGACTTGAGTTCAGCGGCGGAACACGCTCCGGCGGTGATAAACAACAGTGCGATGGTCACCGACCAACAGGAACGGCGTCGCGTTAATCGATTAATTGATGCTGATAAATTCACGAACTTCACGTCGGCAAAAGTGATGAAACAGGGTCTGTCTATGCCGCTGCAGATGTCCTGAAATAACAGGAATTACTGCTAAAAACGTATTTGCGCACCTTCTCCGTCATTTGGATACGCGAAGGTCTGGCGTCGTGGGGGCGCAAACTTCGGAAATGGGGCAAGCAACTCAGCAACCCCGTCAGAATGCCGGTTTCCCCGTTACCTCGAAAATGAAGGAGGCACGGTCCGACAGAAGCAGCAGACTGTGCCTTATCGCTGCACACTTTCCAGAAACGGCAGCGCTGCATTCAGAAGCTGCTGTGAGGCCGTCCAGTGAATGCCATGTGTAACGCCGTCAAATCGGACGCGCATGATGTCCGCATTCAGTTCGCATACGTGCAGCGCGTCCTCATCGGTCAACATCCCGCCAGCCTTGTAGTCTGCCTGCAGCAGTAACGATGGGCATTTCAAACCACTGAACACTTCGTCAATGTTGTAGTCCAGCAGCCATTGTGACCGGAGAATCGGCGCAAACACGGCAGGGTCCAGACGTTTCAGGCAGGATGCCGCAAATCGAAGTTGAGCAGCGTCTCTTGTACTGCCGATTCGCAGTTCTGTTCCGGTGTCGGGATCGCGAAAGGTGACGTCTGCCAACTGACGTGCCAGACGCCCCACATCAAGCGTACTGCCGGCAAACTGCGACACACCCTCAAAGTAGTTCAGCAACGGTGTATGGCCGATGCGAGTGCCCATTGTTTCCAGCGGAGGATCTTCCATAATAATTGCCGAAACATGACGACCAAGCCGCCTGGCAACACCGGCGACCGTCATCGCTCCCAGAGAATGACCATATAACGCGACCGGCCCCGGTATGTGATCGTGAATCAGATTACATACATCTTCCACATAGTCCTTCACTGCGTAGCCCTGGGCCCGATCGGAATCGCCGTGCCCGCGAAAATCAATCAGCATCAGTCTGTGTCGCAGTGCGAACGCATTGGCAACGGGCAGAAAAGTCTGCCACCGGCGTGTCACGCCATGGAGCATAATCAGCGTTGGTTCCTCACTGTCAGTTTCCGCAACATTGAGGAAGACATCGCCAACTCGCTTTTTTGAATAGACAAACTTCACCCTGTAGACCTGTCTTCTGAATGATGGTGGAATGACTGCTGCTTGGAATCCGGTTGTAGCGTGACAGTAGAATCCGGTTGTAGCGTGACAGTATTGTCCGGTCCAGACCCGCAGAGATGGTGAATCAAAAAATCATTCCACATGGCGATGCAAAACCGGATTGCATAATGCACGCCGTCTGCTCGACATATCGATCGATGTGCTTACAACAACGAACGATCACAGGAACCTACCCCGCAATTATGATCTTCAGGGCGTATTTTCAGGCACTGAACGCATCATTCAGCCAGTTCCTGCAGACCGGATGTTGCCGGCAGCACCAGTCATCGTGGGGTGCGTGCGGTATTATTTTCCTGCCGGATTCCCGACGACTCGCGGCCAGAGTTCAGGTGAAATTTCACTCGAAAAATGGAGGCTGAACGTGAATGGGGTGCCCTTCGGCGATGAGTCGGTGCAAAAAAAACACTGACGTTAATAGCGTACCAGAGAGCGATGCCGCCGTCGCGGCATCGCCCATCAGCCACGATTCCACGATTGACATCAGACTCATGATTCGGGGTAGGTCTGCCCTGACGATCATCGGCACAATGGTGCTTCTGGCGGATGTGTGCCTGTACCGCGCCCACGGCTTTTCCGGACCGGCTGCGTTTCTTTTCGGTGCCACTGCTTCGCTCAGCCTCGGTATTTCCCGCAGATCGGCGGAACCAATGTCCCTGCTGCTGATAGCCCTGCTGTTGTTTCTATCAGTTCGTCTGGCGATCAATGGCAGATCGATGCAGGTCGTTAGCGGACTCCTGTTACTGAATGCTCTTGTACTCAGTCTGCGGCGACAAACTCCATTCGTGCTGGAATCGTTTATTTTTGCAGCACAGTGCATCCCTGGAGGCTACGAATTCTTCAGGTGTGTGAATGATCGTTTTCACCAGGAATTACTGGCCCAGGCCGAAGCGGGCAGGATGTCGCGTTTTCTGAACATCGCTCTTCCCGCCGTGATGGCAGTCCTTTGTGGAGCCATCTTTGTGATGGCCAACCCGGAACTGGTAATGTCCGTATCAGCAGCACTGGGTGAAATTGTGACATCTATCCGACGGTTTCTGTTTCAGTTCTCTGCAGTCGAATTGATCTTCTGGGTGGTAACTGCCTGGTGGACGGCTGGTCTGCTGCGTCCTGTTGTCAGAACGTCCGCGAAGGGTACCAACCGTGACACGAACGCAGCAGGAGAGGTCCGAATGCCGCTGTTCACCGCTTTTCGGAACACCCTGGTTACGGTTATTGGCCTGTTCAGTGTTTGTCTGGTATTTGAATTCCGGACGTTGTGGTTCCGAGAATTCCCGCTGGGATTTTATTACTCCGGATATGCTCATAAAGGAGCCGCATGGCTGACAGTCGCACTTGCTCTGGCAACGGTGACATTGTCGCTGTTTTTCCGCGGCAGCATGCTGAGGGATCCGCGCCTGCCCCGACTTCGTCAGCTGGCATGGATCTGGTCAGCGTTGAATCGTGTGCTGGCCCTGTCTGTGTACAATCGCCTGCTGATCTACATCGCCTACAACGGCATGACTCGCATGCGGATCGTAGGCTTCCTTGGAATCACGTCGGTGGTCATCGGTCCATCCTTGTGCTGTTCAAGATGAACCGACACTACCAATTTGTCTGGCTTGTCCGTCGACAGCTGTGGGTGGTTGCCGCGTGCGTTTACGTGCTGGTGGTACTGCCGGTTGACGTGCTGATTCATCAGTACAACGTTCGGCAGATCCTGAACGACACCCCGGCACCGATTGTGCAGATCACCGGACATCCAGTTGATGTTGAAGCTCTGCCGGTTCTGCTGCCGCTGTGCGAAGCTCAGGACGAACATACTCGCACGGGAATTCGGGCAATGTTGTCGCAACGGTTTGACCAGCTTCGGCAGGAACTGTCCGAAAGCCAGGAGCTGGGATGGACGGCCTGGCAATACTCACTCAGTGAAAGCTACACAGAGTTACTGAGGGAACAGCCAAAATGGAACACATTCTCGAACGACAGCGAACGGGACGCCGCGTACAAACGCCTGAGCACCGAAGCCTTCAACAACTGATGGTAGCCCCGTCGTTATAGATTTTCGTCACCGCGCCAGACGACCTTCGTCTTCGTCGCCAGATCGTGCAGAGCACGGTGATCGGACCGAAAGAAACACATAACAAACGTTCCCGACAGCGAAAGCACTGAAACCAGAGACATTGCAAACCGCTTTATAGCCAGTTTGAACGAAACAGGCTCGTTGTCATCCTTCAGTACAAGCATACCAAAGGTCCATTTGCCCAGCGTGGCCCGGCCAGAACCTGATTCCCACCGGGCAAAATAGAATGCCAGAGCGATCGCCGTACCACCAAATAAGACAATGTTAAAGGACATGTACTCCGCATTCACACTGTTGTAAAGGTGCCTGACCAATTTGCTCACCATGGTGCCTGCGACAGCTGCCCCCAGAGCAATCAGACCACCGATAAGAATATCCACTTGAACTGCCAGAAACCGAGGGCCGAACCCGGCCGGTGCCAGAGGAACCTGCTCGGCACAAAGCTCCATGTCCGGACGAAAATAAAGTCCGAACAACCCAAAGACTCTCATCATAAATACTGCCGGAATGGCAAGCAGCATGCAGAGTGGGGTGCAGACAAGAAAACAAACCGTAAACAGAAACAGCATGCGAATAATCATCCAACCGGGTATCAAACCGGAAATCGCATTCAACGCCGGCGTTTCGATCCGGCCGGTATAGAAATCAGAAAACTGGTGCCAACCAACCGCGACGCCAATAGCGATTCCCAATGGAACCAGCAGGACAGTAAAGAAGAAGATGGCAGCAACGTAGAGTCCCGGCGCCAGTGTGTGCAACAGATCCTTGCTCATCCAGCTAAGTAACCAGGCGCGATAGCTGTACGGCTGCGCCATATGTACGACCGCATTCGGCAGGAACAGAAAATACGGAACCATGAACAGGACGAGAAATGTGATCACACAGGGGATCGGAGCGACGCCCGCCAGCGCCATTGCACCGGGAATCCAGATAAACGGATACATCAGAACGACTGGCCAGAAGACGGACGTAAATCCTTTTGTCATATTGCCATACATATCGCTGTTGAATCGCTTGATTTTTTTCTCCCCGGCCATCGTCAGCGCCACGATCTTGTCAGACAACGTCCATGCCCATCCACCAAGTCCCAGCGTGAAGATCAAAAAGATAAATGACCAGAAGTAAGCTGGGGGAGAAAACATCGCAGCGACCCGCGGTGGGGGCAAACGCAGATAGCCGTCTCGCAGACGTGTCGACCCTTTCGTATATCTGACGCCGTCGTATTCGGCCTCCTGTTTGTCGTCATCACCCCTCAGATCAATGACGACTCCGCTCTCGGAAAGAGTAATCCCACTGCCACCGATCGACTCAATCAGCTCGATACTGCGAGTCTCGATGTACCAATTCAGCGTGAAGGCGGCAAGAACGGCCATTGACAGCGAGAACCCCCACAGGAACCCGGTCTTGAACACAAATCCCCAGTGCTTCTTCACGAACGCCCACCCATTCGGCCAGATCACCGAATAGAATTCCTCGGGCGGTGGTCCTTTACGAGCTCTTTTCTTCCGTTGCGTTTCACTCAGAACGCCGGTGGCAAGGTTAACGCCACAATGCGGACACTCGATGTCTTCTTCATCGACCATTTCGGTGCAGTTAGGGCAGACTTGCTGGTCTGCGTCATGTGCATCTCTCAGGTTAAGGTTACCAAATATGTCATGATCGTCGGCCGGTTCATCAAAGGACGGTGCTGGCGCAGGAGCTTTTTTCTTGCGTTTCTTCTTAGCTCCGCCGGGGCCACCTGTCTTTCCGCCTGCTGCGGGTACGGAAACTCGCGCCCCACACTGTTTGCACTTTACGGCTCGGCCTGCCGCTTTGTCAGAAACGTTCAGAACAGTGCTGCATTCTTTGCAACGGACCTTAATCGGCATGCTTTCGGTCTTCCTGCGGACTCGCCATCGTGGCAGTGGAATTAATGTCTTCTTGCGGCGTCGGCTTCAGTCACCGACGGGGACGCCATTATTAACCGATGCCCAGGCGATTGCATGCCCGGAAACACTGAGAACCGGGATGAACGGAAAAAAGTAAGACTGATGGCATGTTGAGGCCGTCCGAAGTGGTCGGGAGACCGTTGCCCCTGCGGCTTCGGACCATCAGTGCCTGCCTGACACTCCTCGCCCAAAAACACCTTCGGCACTATGTTTCAAAGGTCTTCCGCTGTGTTCCGCTGACTCGCCCTCATATTTGCACCGTTTTGTTTCACCGTCTGCCTCGGTCAGGAAGGTTTTCAGTAACTGTTCAACGGCAGGGATCCTTACAGTAAAAGGCTCCGCAAAAAAAGAAGGGCAGACGTAACGACACGACAGTGGCCACTCCACTGAACAAACAGCCACGTCCGTCAAAAGCCTGAAGGTTGCGACAGGCTTTCAGAGAGAGCTGCTGTCCGTGCCAAAGGCTGAGCAGGAACATGGGGCAACATGTGTGTCACCACGAAGAGCCACCTGATTGTGTCCGCCCCGTACGGTTCACTGGATCGCGTAGTTCCCCCAGGAATTCTGGCCGCCAGCGAAATGTCCGTCGAAAAATTCAACGTCGACATCCCAGAAGCTCAGAGAGTTCTGTGGGCGTTCGACACCCTTGATGTCAGCCGTAAATTCTCAGCCACTGAATTCCAAAATCACCAGGCTCGTGGTGTACCTGCTGTCACGTGGTGACTGAAACCCCGCGATGTTTTCGGACTAATCTTTACAAATATTCGCCAGGAATCGCGTGTCAACCGCGAATTAACTGCGTTATCGTATATGTGTCACCGGTACGGTGCCCTGTCTGGCCTTGGGATTTAGTGACAGACCTGCCACATCTGATTTTTCAGCAGCCTCAGCGAAGCGATGAACGACATGAAAACCTGGATTCAATCAGCCTCTCTGGCCACATTGCTTTTGACCGCTGTCGGCCCCGTCGCCATGGCTGGTGAGCTTAGCGATGCGATTCCGCCCGAAACGTTTCTGGCGATCTACGGAAAACACAATCCAGAGCGTGATTATCAGAAGGAGTACTATAACGAAATCTGGGAGGCCGTGGAAAAATCCAGAATCATCGAACGCACCGTACAAATCGTGCAGTCTCGAGCCTCAGAAGATGACGTCGCCCAGCTTCTTGCGGTACGGGACACGCTGAAAGCTGCGGTTGAGCCAATTCAATGGGAACATCTCGCAAACTGCAGTGAAGTGGTTTACTGCCAGATGTTTAAAGGTACCTCCAGCCAGCAGCTCGTCATGGCGCGTTTCCCGGAAGCCGGCGCCGAATCACTGGTCGAGGGCATCGTTAATCTGTTTCGGCTGGCAGAAGGTGCAGCGGGCGGAAACTTAACAGTTGTGAAAGAGACGTACAGCGAAACGCAATTGACAACTCTGAAGTTACCACCGGGCGTTCCGTTTTCTCCCATCGTTGGAGTTCGTGGGGACCTGTTCCTCTTTTGCACAGACCCCGATATGGTAAAGCAGAGTCTGACACTGCTGGACAACCCAGACAAAGAATCAAAGTTCGATGACCCTCGCTTCAAAGAAGCTCTGACACATCTTCCCGAAGCCGAAGATACAATGGTGTTCTTTGATGGGCGGACGATGTTCAAAGACTTGAACGGACTTGTGGCCTTCATTCAGGGCGTCGGTGCCGGCAACGATGAAGTTCTGCGTGTGTCTCAACTGTTGCAGTCTCTCCTTAATGAAGTTTCAATAATCGACTACGAAGTGTCCGTGGAGTACACGGATGGGTTTACCAATCGCTCGGCGTCCTATGGTCAGGCGGCCACCGGCTACCGTGGAAAAACGTTTGGCAAAATGTTTGCCAAACAGAAACCGTTCGAGAACTGGTCAGAATGGGTCCCTGCAAACGCCAGCAGTTTCTCTCTGAACAGCGGTGCGACACTCCACCCCCTGTACGAATGGGTGACACAGAAAGTCCCGGAAATATTCCCCGAATCCAAGGCTGCATTTGACCAGCTGACGGCTATTCAGGAAACGTATGACATTCACCTGGACGAAGATCTGTTGCAGGGATTCGGGGGGGAATCTGTGTCCGTAACATTTCCGGGGCCACCAACTCCGTTTGGTCCGTCTCAGCAGTCCGCAACTTTCCTGCGCTGCGAAAAACCAGATCGCATTCGAACTCTGATCCACAGAGGTATCGCGCTTCTGCAGCAGATCCCTCAGGTCCAGGCGCAGGGTCTGGCCATCAAAGAGTCTGCACGTCTGGAAGGGTTTGAGGAGTTATCCGCCGGGATCTTCCTGATGATGGGTGGCATGACACCAACTATTGGTTTCCAGGACGACTGGATGGCCATGGGCTCCCATGCTGAGGCGATCGAATCTGTGTTAGCGACAAGGAACGGAGAAAAAGAATCCATTGCCACAAGCGACACGTTTACGCAGTTCGGGCTTGAGGTGACGGGTGACGTGAATTCCATCAGTTACAGTAACACCGGCGAATCAATTCGACAGTTCGGCCAGGGCCTGCAACAGGTGGGTTCCATGCTGCCGATGATCATCGGGATGGCAGGCCAGGGAAATAACAGTCCTGATCTGGAGCCAGTTCAGGATGTGCTGAGTCTGCTGCCAGCAATCGGCCGGATTATCACGAAGTTCGATTTCATTGAATCGGAGCTAAGTGTTACGCAGCCGGGACCGACGGAAGACACTTTCGTCCGGCACAACGTCATTATGATCAGACCGCCGGAGTCCGAAACGGTCGAGTCACGATCGCGGAATTGAAACGGCGGAAATCCTTACGGGCACTGCGTACCCAGGCGTTGCTGGCGTTCGTCGCCAGCGACGCTCATGCTATGGAAGCACGCCTTTTGAGCCATGCTGCGCCGGGGCGATCATGTCATATTTCCAATGACATTGGGTCGCTGGCTGCTGTCGAAGACATGACAACCCGGGCATACTGAATCATGGGGCGTGCCCACGCCACAGCAACGGCGCCGATTGCAATCCCAATCATGTTGGCTATACCGTCAAGTACGTCGCCGCTCCGGTTCGGGACGATGGTTTGCAACAACTCGCTGAACAGGCCGTGGGCAATCAGCAGCGCCAGCAGAATTCGGCTGGCCCCGGCGTTTCGTTTGTCTGTGACTGCAAGGCCGCAAACGAAGCTCAGCAGGCCATAGGCGCCACAATGCAGCAGCACGTCGCTGACCGTTCTTAGCACCGACAGCGGAGTGTGGCGCAAGGTGGCAAACGGCATGGGGCTAAGCAGTGCCCACGACACAATCGCCAGCAGTCCGATACACACCGTGACGTGCAGTCGCTGTAGAAATGTGCGCAGATGTATGAGTGTCATGATGATGCGTACAAGTGATACTGTATCGTTCAGATTTACCCGCCGTCCACCACAAACCACTGAACAGCGAATTCACTGGATGCAGCTGGCCGCAGGAAACGAGCGAAACGTGACGTTCCGAAATAATACGTCGCAGCGAAGGCGTCCGGGGGTTTTGGCGATAGCCTTCTGAAGGATCGAACACCGACGTCGGCCGCTGCCCGCACAATCGATTCACACGTGCAGCCATCTCGTGCCTGGGGCGACACCGCTATTCTTAGCACCTGCGATCGGCTGGAACAGCACAAACTTAAGAATTGGTGTTAGTTGCAGAATCCGATCAGGGTTAGTGCTCCTTGCAGACGCTGGGGAATCTGCATAGTTGTTACCACTTACAGTCGTGTCTTCCGGAAACGCGGATTACGACAAGACGACCGTCCCGCATTTTGACCATGCAGGATCTGTGGTGTATGTGATCCATAGGTTGAGGAATGTCGACATTCGATTTCTCTCCGAACATTCACTACAGACAGGAAATCCGTCCTCAACGTGTCAACCCATGATGGTCGCCTGATCAGGGTGGATTTTCCCAGGCTGCGGATTCGCACCCACGGAATTTCAGCCTGACTCACGGAGAATTTGATGTCCCCCCACTCCTCAGTATCTCGGCATGCAGCCTCTAATCTCAATTGCCACAGCCTGATTCCGATCTGGAGTTCCGCTGCAGAAACTCAATCTGTTCCGCGAACCGGACGTTTTGTATGTGGCAGTAGCGAAAGCTGTGACGTTCGTATTGAACTAAACGGTGTTGCCACCAATCACTGCCTGATCGACTCAAACAACGATTTCATCACCGTAAGCCCCGCTTCCGGTGCAGGTGTCTGGCTGAATGATGCCCCTGTCAACGGCGTTGAGCGTGTGCATTCCGGCGACAGACTTGCCATTGGTCCCGCGACATTTCGATTTCAGGCGGCCGTGACGGATCCGACAGTTTCTGCGGCACTCACCATGCAGGAACAGCAGGCCGGCAGTTCCCATTCCGAAATCGCGGAACATATTGCCCGACTTGAACGCCGCCTGGAAGCCGCAGAGACCAGCCATCTGGAGGCCGTACTTCCGCTGATAAGTGCACTGACAAAGCAGAGCCAGGCGCAGCTGACACCAGCAGAGACTTCAGCGGAATCAACTGACGTTCCAGCAGGATCGGAACGCATTGATGCGACGCCCGATAGAGAAAATGGTCATAATCGGACCGAAGGAAATTCACAACGACTCCACAACCTTGAATTGAAACTGCACCGTCAAAGCCAGGATCTGGAGGCCTGCGGACGTGGACTGGAAGAACAGGAATCACGCCTTCGATACGAACAGGAACAATTCGAAGACGCCGTCGCTGCGTTTGAGCAGCGTTTGGTAGAAACTACAGAAGATGCTGTGGCAGAGCAAAGAGCCGGCCTGGATCAGCGGAGCAAACAACTGGCGGAGCAGGCGCACGAGCTGGCACAGCGTACTTCGGAGCTGGATTTTCGACAGGATGAACTGACACAGCAGGCAGAACAGCTGGCAAATGCCGCAGACGACGTGGCCACACACGCAGAAAAGCTAGAAAGCGACCGCCGGGCCCTGCTGGAAACGGAACGCGAACAGCATCGTAAAGCTGAGTCAGCACATGTACGCGTTGCTGATATGGAGAAAGCCGTATCAGTACGTGAAACTCAGTTGGCGGCACGTGAAGCAACAATCACCGACGCCGGACAGAATGCGTCAGAATATCAGGCAAAACTGGAAGTATCGCTGGAACGCATAACAAAGCTGGAAGGCGAACTGGCTGACCGCGACACCCAACTGGCTGACAGACAGAACGATATTGCGTCTGCTCGACAGAGCGAATCGCAGCGACAGACAGAACTGGAATCGTCGCTGAAACGTATTACAAAGCTGGAAGGCGACCTGGCTGCTCACCAAAGCAAAGTCGATGATGCCATTGAGATTGATCGCCAACAGCAGGCAGGACTTCTGAAAACTCGCGAAGCTGAGATCGACGAGCGTGCTGCTGCGGTTCAAAAGGCGGCTCGTGACGTAGAAGAACAAGCCGAACGTCTGCGCGACAGTGAAGCAGACAACGTGTTGCAGAGACAGGACGTCAAGCGGCAGGAACTGCAGCTGACCGATCGGGAAACAACGTTGGCGACAAGGGAAGCGGCTCTTGAGGAGCGACAGCATAAGATCGCCATACGCGAGAAAGACCAGAGTGAACGGGACATCGCGTCCGCTGAAGAATCCCGGAACGCTGAGGAAGGTGATCAAGCTCGTGCGACTGAACAGATGAACGCCGCAGAGGCGGCGTTACATACGCAGGCCGAAAAACTGGCTGCGTGGGAAGCTGAACTCGAAGCTCGCCACGTGGAAACCGCCGCTCGCGTGCTCCAGTTAAAGAGGCTGACGAAGGCAAACGCGACCTCTCACTCCCCCGCAACCGATCCGGTAGTCCCGGATCAGAAAGTCGTCGCCGAGCTCGAAGATGCACAGCAGGAAACACAGCGTGTGACTGCAGAGCGTGATGAGTTGACCACCACGCTGACTGAACTGCGCGGAGCGTTTCAGTCAGTTCGAGACGAACTGTTGGCCCAGCAGGAATCCGCGGCGGAAAAGATATCATACGAAGAGACAGATCAGCAGCAGTTGCTCACAGACAGTAATGACGAACTGCATCAGGTACAGACCCAGTTGTCGAAAAGTCACAAAGACATTGAAGAACTGCAGCAGTACCTGGGGGAAGTCGTCAGCAACTTCGACAGTGAACGTGCCGAATGGCATAATGCTTCCAGTCAGGTGACAACAGAATCGGGTGCGGACGATGCTGCACAGGCAATGTTGTGCGAATATGAAGCAATCATCAGTCAGCTCAAGGATCAACTCGAACACGCCCGGATTGTGGCTGCCAAGAGCAACAGTGACGAACAAACGGACGTCAGCGCGGCATCAGCTGAAATCGCAGAACTCAGACGAGAGCTCGCAGAAAAGGATGAGGTACTGCTTGAGCTACAGATGCATTTGGGCGAGTCTGTAGAAACTCGCAGGGATGCTGAACAGATTAAGCTGCAGCATGCAGAGTTGGATGACCGCATCGCTGTACTTGATCAGCGTGACGCGGACATACGCGAGCGGCAACGCGGAATTGAAAATACGGAACAGGATATTGAGGAACAGCAGCGGCAACTACTGGAGTCACGCCAGCGTCTTGAACTTGCCCGAGCCGAGATACAGGTCGCGGTGGACCATCAGCCCGCGATGGAGGTCCCTCCGGCGGAGCCGTATGAAGAGCCATCAGTCACTGACACGGCAGATACGGGTTCCATTGATGCTGCCGATGACGGAGAGCAATCATCACTACGCTCTGAACTGGCAGAGATGTTTGGTCTGGGGAGTGGCGAACCCGCCACGGAACGCGGGGTTGACGTGTCAACTCCGGTGCCTATCGAGGACTACGGTCAGGAGGGATCAGAAGAAGTTTCCCTGAGCTTTGACAGTCCTGAAGCTGTACTGCTGGAATCGCAGGGTGACGAAGCCGTCCCCTGTGAAGATGAACAGACGAAAGCCGATGAATTTGTTGCAGACTATATGGAACAGCTACTGGCTCGGAACCGTCAGAAGGCCGGTGGCACATTGCCCGAAGAATTAGTCCAGGCATCCAGTTCGTCGTCGGCGGCCGCCCCGTCTGAAAACCTCACCGCAGTCCCGGCAGTCGTGACGGATCCGGAAGTCCCCGGAACACGTTCATTCATCGATGCATACATGGCGGGAGATTACGACAGTCAGGCGGCGGGAGCGGTGGAAGAAGTCGCCGAAGTCAAACCGTCGACAGCAAATGAAACTCCGGCAGCCGAAAAAACAAAAGTCGATCTTGATGCGTTACGAAACGACATGAATTCATTTCGCGCTCTGTCGACTCAATCCGTCGAAAATGCTCTTGCGGTTCACGCCAAGAGGGTAGAAAAAGGCGGTATTGCAACACGATCCACGATCTTTCTGGTGTTGGCCATAATCTGCGGCATTATGGTCCTGGCAGTCCTGATGAATGTTATTCCTCTCAGTATCGTTGTCTGGCTGTCCGTTGCCGTGGCCATCGTGTCCGGTATCGACCTGTTTGCCAAGATCTACCTGGTCAACAGAAAGGTGAAACAGACAGCCGGCAGCCTTTCACGACCGCCCACGTCATCCGCCTCACTTTCCGCTGTACCTGAACAGGTGATTTCACCGGAATTCCTGGAGACCAGGCGTCCGTCAGCAGAAGACAGACCTGAACGGCCCGCTGCCACCGTCGGTGATTTCGGTCCCGACCAATCCGACAAACAGTCCCCGGATGTGCCGAACGCTGAAGCCCCGGACGATGCTCAAGAACTGGACGAGCTGGAAGAATACGAGGAAGATGAATACTTCGAACTGTAGTCAGACCAGTCGATCAGCCTGCCGCATCGTGGCATACCTGTTCGCTACTACCATCTGGCAGCCGTCGGTGTCTTGTCGTCTTCCGTTCGCTTTGTGACGTTTCGCCAACGGTGCACATCTGATCCTCGTACGCTAATCAGTGGGGTCGTGCGCGCCGAACGGCTGCCGACTTCATAAGTGATTTCCGGAAAACGAGTTACGTCAGCACAAGCTGCCAGAAACGAATGAGCAGCGGGATTCTGCGGTGTCGAGGAACATAGCGTGAGCAATTCACAGGACCAGGGCGACGAAACACAACCCCAGCAGCCGAAGGATGACGAGACGTCAACGGGAACAACTGCGGACGCGCAGGTTTCCGGGGACAAGGATGCGGCGAAAGATGCAGACAAAGCGGAAGGTGGCATTGCCCCGGTTGCCGCTGCTTCCACAGAATCCAATTCGCCGGACGATCCGCCGGAATTTGATGATGAGTTGCCTGAAGAGGAAGAACTGACACCCGAACTGGTTGAAGAAGAAGCAATCCGCGGTGACTACATGTTGCGCTGGGCGGCCATATTCCTGGCCGTATTGTTCGGGTTCAGCCAGATGGCTGATACGCGGACGCTGGTCCACATTCGTTCCGGTGAACAGATGGCTGAGTCAGGATACCTGCCGTCAACGAACGACACACTCTCCTACTCACTTGACAATCAGCCTGTCGCGACGTCGGGCTGGGCCTTCGATCATCTGATCAGCTACGTGTATTCGGTTGGCGGCGCAAACGGGCTGACTGTGTTCAAGGCTCTGCTTGCGGGCGTGATAGCCTACGTGTTGTCTTTGATCTCTGTGAGCGGTATGCCGACCTGGTGGAGTTCAATATGCTGTGTACTGGCGGTTGCCGCCTGCTCAATCGATTTTCAGCCGGTGACCGACATCGTGACGCTGGTCGGCATGGTTCTGGTGCTGCTTCATCTGCACCGTTACAGCGAAGGACGTGCGACGGGCACCTACTGGAAGATACCACTACTCGTCGCTGTTTGGGCGAACTTCGATTCGCACGCCTACATCGGAATTTTTGCCGTTGTGCTTTTCGCAGCCGGTCTGCAGATCTGTAAGGTCATGGCAGAACGCAGCGGTGAGGCGCCTGGTGTGTCACCCGCATCGCTGTGGATGTCCGCGGGACTGTCTGTTCTGGCGTTGCTGATAACCCCTGCTCCCATCGCGAGTGTGACGTCGATCATAACGACCTACACGATCGAGTATCCGTCAATGGCGGAGATGAGACCGCTGACTGATTCCGGAGGCAGCACTCTGCCTCCGGCCGTTCTTCTGGACGGTCGCACCGAGTACTTTCCGCTTTGGGTTCCCGAGGTGCTGGAGGGTTTCGAATTTGCGTACGTTACCGGACTCGCAATGTTGCTCATCGCTGTGATGGTTATCATTATCGCAAGAAGCCGGGACGACGTTCCCTGGGTTCTGACATTAATCGGTTTTTCTATCGCTGCTCTGTTCGCTGTTCACGAACTCCCGGCCGCAGCACTGGTTGCGGCAGTGGTCGCCGGAACGTCCGCGCAACGCTGGTATGCTCGGTCATTCCGTCAGGAATACACCGTGGATCCCCGGGAGGTGCTGTTTTCGCGCGGTGGCCGTGCGGTGACAGTCTTCGCCATGGCCTTTCTGGCGTTCTTCACGGTTGCCGACCGCCTGCCGACACGAAGCCCTGTTGGCCTGGGTTTCGAAGCGGATCTGAAAACGACGATGGAGACGCTGGGGAAGCAACTTGCCGAACTACCCGCTGAATCTCACGTTCTTCATACCCGCATGAGTCAGGGAGACCTGCTGATCTGGCACGGGTATCAGAGTTTCATCGACAGTCGAGTACGGAGGTTTGGCAACTACAGTAACCGCGAATCGCCGATTTTCAGGTTTGACAGTCTGCGACGCAGTCTGTTGAAGAATCCTGACCCGGAACCCTCAATTACCAGTGGCCTTGACATTACGGCAGAGCCGCCGCCCCGGGATGAACGTGTCGATCCGAACTGGGACGAAGAATATGACGCACTGGGTCTGACGCACGTGATGGTACGCCTGTCACCCCCGGGCCCTCCCGCATACAGCACAACAATGAAGTTCGTACAAAGTCCCGACTGGACATTGACACAACGCGGGCCGTCAGCTGCGTTTTTCCAGCGGACTTCAGCCGATGTCGTTCCCGTAGACCTGAAGAAAATGGTCTTCAGCAGTGCGGACGTAGCTGACGTTGAACGATTCGACTTCGCTCGGCAGAGTGACTTTTACACTAAGTACGTTTATACCACCCGTCACACACTCAGCGGGCCGTTGCGGGCCGCACAACACGCCTTTGTCATGAACAGTCAGACATCGGCGCAGTTGGTGTACAACAATGCTGTGGCCCACGCAAATGCCCCTGACGAAGCAGCATTCACAGACGCCATCGGCAATGCACTTGCAGGACCACTGCTGACGATCCGCAATGCCAATGAGTCTCTGCTGACGGACCCGCAGAACGCCGATGGGTATCGGCTTCTGGGACTTGCGTACATGCAACTTGATGGCTTCGAACAGGCTATCGCAAGTGCTTTGGGGGGGGGCAGCGCAGATTCGATGCGATACATGCAGTCCGTCATGGCACTGCGGCAGGCCGTTCTGCTGGAACCGGAATCCGCAGACCTCTGGCAGGCTCTGATGGAGCTTTATCAGGGGCGCAATCGAACGGGGCTGGCACTGGAATGTGTCGAGGAATTCCTGAAACTGGAGGAGGATCGATTACTGAGAGATCCGAATGCGGAGGAAAGTCTGCGACAGATGTACGAAGCGAGAAGACTGTGGCAGGAGCAGAAAGATACCATACAGCAGGGAGTTGACGAATTGCTGGCACAACAGCCCCCCGACGATCTGCAGGAATATTCGATGCAGATGCTGACCGTCATAGAACAACTGCACCAGGATGGCCATCTGCGTCTGGCGCTCAATCTGGCAAACGAAAAAATCGATCTGCTTAGAGCCGACCCTCGTGCCGAGATGCTGCGCGGGCAGATGCTCCTGGAGACAGGCGAACTGGAAGATGGCTTTGAAGTATTGAATCAACTGGTTGCCATCATTCGTGAAAATCAGCAGCGCCCTGAGTTCGCGGGACTGCAGTGGCACACACCTGTCGCACTGAGCCAGCTTGCAAAAGCAGCGTACCCTTCTGCAGTTGATGCATGGAGGGACAAAGTTGACGTCTTTATGCAGTTCGGCAGCAATCCCGAAATCGGCCGATCGCTGATGCAGACACTGCCGCTCGTTCCTGCAGCCGAAAGTCGAATCGGAACTATGGTGCCGCCATGGCCGTTGTCGCATCTGGTCAACAGCCAAATGCCGCTGACGGCGTTGCCAAGCGGACAGGTTGAACCGAGGTTCATGATGGCGATGGCAGGCATTGAATCGGGCAGCATCGCAAACGCGAGATTCCTGCTGCAGTCCCTGATCAGCGACGGAGGAGAGAACAGATTCCGTCCTCTTGCTGAAGTTTACCTGCGGCAGGTCAGCGACGACGCGGCCACACTGATTGACGACGCACGTGCAGACCTTTGGGAAGATTTTCAGTTCCCTGAGGCGGAAATCGCACCGACCTCAAAAAACCAGGAAAATTCACCGGAGGCCACGAAAAACGCTGACACAGCGCCGGAGCCCTCTGTGACAGTACCGCCGACGAGGCCGGCCGCAACAGATTCAAACGAATCCGACAAGGCCGAGCCTGGAACATCGTCCGTATCAAAGTTCAAAACACCAGCGGAGCCGTCAGACGACAACTGATGAACAGAGAAACCCCGCAGCCACCAGAAAAGTCGATCTGTGTCCTTGGCGGCGGCGCTATGGGTACAGCCTGTTCCATTGTATTGTCCGAAGAATCGACCAATGCCGTGCGGCTGTGGGTTCGCAACCCGGTCTTTGCCAGTCATATTGCTGAAACGCGTGAGAACACCAGGCTGCTCCCGGGCATCAGGATTCCACAGTGTGTCGATGTTACATCAGACGCCTCGCGCGCCGTCATCGGAGCAGACATCATCCTGGTATGCGTGCCCACACGAGCTATTCGTGACGCACTCAACACCATGCTGGAACACATCCCCGCGTCTGCACTGCTGGTCAGTGCAGTAAAGGGCATCGAAGTGGAAACGCTGGTTCGCCCCAGTGAAATTATTCAGGAACTGCTTGGCAGCCGCTCCGTGGTCGCCCTGGGCGGACCGTGCCACGCAGAAGAGGCGGCAACTGGAAAACCCACCACAGTGGTTGCCGCCTCTGCTGACGCCGCCGCTGCCGAGATCGTCCAACGCACATTTTCCAACAGACATTTTCGCGTGTATTCCAGTCCCGACCTGCGAGGAGTCGAGCTGGCAGGAGCCCTGAAAAACGTCATTGCCATTGCAGCGGGTATCGGAGACGGTCTTGATTTTGGAGACAACGCCAGGTCTGCCCTGATCACCAGGGGACTTGCAGAAATGGTGCGTTTCGGCACGGCTTTGGGTGTGAATGCCCAAACCTTCTATGGGCTGGCCGGAATCGGTGACCTGATTGCAACTTGTGGCAGTCAACACAGCCGCAATAGACGCGTCGGAGAACTGCTTGGTCGCGGAAGCACACTGCCGGAAATACAAAACTCAACGCAGGCGGTCGCAGAAGGTGTTTATACCGCAGAAAGCATATATGCCATTGCGGCGGATAAACACATCGACATGCCCATCGCCCGCGCCGTTCATGACGTTCTGTTTGACGGAAAGTCGCCCGGTCGAGCAACAGAAGAGCTAATGCAGCGACCACTCAAGCAGGAATAGGGAGGCAAACAGACCATTAGCGCCACTTCCCGGCAGACCCACGCCTGATCAATGCAGATCAGGACGATAACGCTGCTTCAACCGGGTGCATCGGATTCCGCAGATTACTCAGGAAAGGGTAACTGAGCCCTGCCCGATTCCACAGGCTTCGATTTTCCGTTCAGGGCGGCGGAGATACTGTCAGCTTTTTTCCGGTCAGCGTCCGCCATAACGCTATTCCCTTCTGCACGCCGCGCATCTGAGCGTTTACGATATGCTTCCGCTACGGTCTCGTCGAACCGGTGAGCTGCTTCAAAGTCCTGAATCGCCTGATCGTAGCGAGCCAGTTCGAACCATGCGTCTCCCCGGATGGAGAAGGCGGACGCAGTAGGCGTGGCGATCAACGACTCATTGCAGTCTGAAACAGCCTTTTGTGGATTTCCCTTTTTCAACCAGACTAGTGCCCTGCCACACAACGCCTCGTGATTGGCAGGATTCAGCGTCAACACCCGTGAATAGTCCTCTATGGCTGCATCATATTCGGCACCGTCCACCAGATGGCTCGCCCGATCCATCCACGTGCTTGAGACTTCGGGCTGGCTCAGCGCCTGCTTTGTCAACTGTCTCAGCCTGTTCAACCAGCGAATCTTCTCAGCGTCCGCTCCGGCTTCTTCGTATCGCCCGTCCCTCTTAAGTGCTTCCCGTCTGTGTTCCAGCCAGCGAACGTCCGTCGGGGACAGTCCACTGGCCTGACTGAAGGCGTGCACGGCAAGCGCGTATTTGTGCTGTTGCATGTAGACCAGACCACAGTTATTCCACGCGGTTGCATAGCCTGGCATCAGCTCCACTGTGCGTTTCAGATCGGCCAGGGCTTCCGGCAGTTGTCCCATCTTGAATTTTGTAAAGCCCCGATTGTTAAGGGCATCTGCATACCTGTCATCGATGGTCACTGCCCTGTCGAAGTTAGTCACGGCCGCTTCGTAATCCTGTTTGGCAAGATCAACAAGCCCTCGATTGTTCCATGCCGCAGCAAATTCCGGATCGAGTTGCAATGCCGTGTCGAAGTCCGCCACCGCCTCTTTCGACAAGCCTCTGGACATCAGAAAGTAACCACGGATATTCCGCAGTTCGGCGTTCCCGGGCTCGGTACGAATGGCGAGAGAATAGTCTGCGCGAGCGTTGGCGTATTCGCCGATCAGAGAATAGATATCTGCCCGCAAACGAAACAGGCGGAAATCACCAGGGTTAAGTCCGATTGCCTGACTGATCGCTTCCACGGCAACCGCATACCGACCGGCTTGCGCGGCCTGCTGAGCTTTCTGAAACAGTTGTTCAACGACCGGATCTGTTTTTCCGTCGAGCTGCAAAGGTGCAGATGCTGCAGCCGGTTTCAGAGTGTCTGCACGAGAGGGGCCGTTTATGGACAGAGGGACGGCAGCAACCGGTGCAGAGGCGTCCGAGCCACCACCGCAACCCAGAGCCAGCACGACAAGACACAGCCAAACATAGTTTCGCATCGTTGTTCGCTCCATCGAACAGCGTAAAACAAGCTCAGATCCTGGCAGGCAGAACCAGTGAACCCGAGCTTGTAGTTGCGTAGAAGTTTGGTGTCAACTGCGGTTGCGATACCGTAAGGCAACCGCAGCGTCACTAATTTTCGTAGGATCCTCCGCCGACACCTCCACCGGCACCAGCTGACGGGGCCTTGCCACTACGCTGGCCCCGTCGTTTGGAACGAGATGACTGACGTCGCCCACCAGAGCCGGTCTTTCCGCTGTAATATCCACCAGACGAAGAACTTCCGGATTCCATGCTAAGCCCGGAGGAACCTCCGCCTTCGGAGCCACCGCCTTCATCACCGTCGCCACCAAAGAAGTTGTCTGTTGCCGAAGTCTCCGTTACTCTCCAGCCGTCGTACTGCTTCAGAATAAAGTCAAATTCCATCCTGTCCATCTTCTCCTGCGCCCCTGAATCACCAACAGAACGCAGTGTGAGCGAACCGTTGCTGTCCAGAACACAAATCTGGTCAGGAACAGGCCTCGGCCCCATTGCCCCAATCATGGACTTCAGATCCGGGTGGTCTGTTGTGGAAAGCCGCCCTACGGCTTCGGCCGCAGAAAGCAACTCATCAGTCGCAAGCGTAATCTCGCGAGACTCCAGCTGGTTTGTGGTCAGGTCAACCACTTCAAGTCGTTCCTGTCCTGAGACGGGAAGCCCCATGAGCACCTTGATCCCCCCCATCACCGGCAGTCCGGTTTCCGTTGTGTCGGTGTAGACTGTCATTCCAACGGACTCATGTTCACCGGGTCGGCCACTGATATCTGTCAGATAGGTATGGTGTCCCAGTGCGACAAAGACAGGCGGGGTCGGTTCGCTCCATCCTGACACCAGCGTTGGCTCCACACCCAACGCAGGGTCTTCCAGCTCATCAATGGGATGATTGTAATTAGGATTCAACATTTCGAGGCGCACGCGGTATTGATAGGCGTTTCCACGTTCGACAGTGAAATCCATAAATCGCACCAGTAACAGGCGGTTATCCGCCGTAGCGCGTGTCGCATCGAGCAATTCACGCTGCTCATCCGTCAACGATTCGCCCCCCATCTGACTTTCAAAGTTTTTGAACTGATCCTCGTACGAATCGTCATCATCACCGCCTTCGTAGTTGGAGCCCATACTCATGCTGCCCATGCCGCCGCTGGACATGGACATTTGTGACATGTCCGTGGCGGTCTGAACGTACTGACTGAATCCTCCCTGCTCGACGATAACGGGCTGATCGGCTTGCTCTTCTTCGATCCTCTTGGTTGCTATCTCATTCCATTTATCGATCAGCTCTTTCTCCTCAGCGCTGAGCTCAAAATCTTCAACTCTTGGGTGCGACGCCTCCTCCGGTAACCAGAACCCTGCGGCTCGCCGAGGCAGGGGCATGGTAATCGTGTTGCGCGTCACGGCAGGGCTGACAATATCACGATCAATCCCCAGCGCTTCCTTAAGAATTTCTCCCAGATCTTCAGAGGACACCGGCTCCCACTCTGCGCCCCACGGATCCGCCCCATTCTGACGCTGACGTCTCTCAACAACAATGTCGTTGAACTGTATGTACTGTTGAGCTTCCTGAAAACCTCCCGACAGGTGCAGCGAATCACGGATAACGCTTCGTTGTTTCTGCAGGTCGACAATCATCGTTGTGGCAACACCGGCAGCCACACGTATATTCTTCTTGACCGTCATCATGTCGCCGCCATACATGCCCTCGAGGTCCATGCCGCCGCCTTCGTAGGAATCTTGACTCCCTTCAAAACTGCCCCCGCCCTGCATCATGTTTCCCATTTCGGCGCCCGGTCCGCCCCCGCCAAGGCCGCCAAGACCGCCAGGACCGCCACCCAAATTGTCAATCCCGCCAAGCAGGTTGCCTGCTCCTCCTTCTTGGCTCCCAGCACCGGTGTCTGAACGAATACCGAACTTCTTAGCCAGCATCTCGGCAGCCGCCTCTTCCTCTGACATCTGTTCTTCGCTGCCGTCAGCCGCATCTGCGTCGGTCGGATCTTCGCCATCTTCGAATTCTTCGTCGATTTCCTCGGGCGGCTTGGCCAATGGAAAAACGATTGCAACCGCTCGTGGATCTTCGGGGGCCAGAACAACGACAGACGAACGCTTTTCCCTGAGCGGTCTGATGTCATCGCGGAATTTTCTGACCACAAACTTGCTGCGATCGATATCGCTCTTATTGATCAGCTTCGCCAATGCCACAACATCGGGGATATCATCAAATAATTGTACGTCATCTTCAGGCCAAGCATTTTGTTCAATCTTGGATTTCGCATCAGTAACAAAGCTCTGAATCTCATCCGGAGTTCGACCGTCTGTACTCCAGCTAGCCGTACTAAGGGCCAGAAAGCCAAACAGGCCAAAGACTCCAGCCACGACTTTTTCGCCGTGGTTCATGAACATTGTCTTGAAATTGAATTTACTCATGGTCAGCTCCGGAAAGGAGATACAAATCTGTTTAGATCAATGATGCACTAACGATAGATTGAACTCAATAACCGAATGATCACGACCCCGCCTGAGGTACACCTGCAGACGAATCCGGTGTGGTGGCCTCTGAGGCCGACGGATCACCCGCGGACGGGTCGTCAGAAGTTGGGTCTTCAAGTGGAGCCTCAGGATTACCGGTGGCGGGTTCCGCCCCCGCTGGTCCTGCAGATGCCCCGTCATTTGTCGGACTGTCATTTGTCGGACTGTCACCAGGCCGTTCTGTACTGTCCGGTTCAACCGCTGTGTCCTGTGGAGCAGCATCGATCAGGCTCTCATCGGGTGGCAGATCCACACCTCCTTCTTCCTGAGATTCGGTTTCGGCAGCAGCCTCCGCATCTTCCTGGGCCTCATTTTCTTCCTGGGAAATGTACATCGTCATCAATCCGGCCACCCGCACCGTCGCCACATTCGGGTCCGCCATGGCCGCAGCCAACAGCCGTTCTCCAATGGCTCTCTGCTTTGTCAATGCCCGTCCTTCCTTCCGAGTTGTTCCAGTTCCCAACCCGGTGACACCGCCACCAAAGTTAATATTCCCCAAACCACCTCCCATGCTGCTACCCATGCCACCGCCCATGCCACCGCCCATGCCACCGCCCATGCCACCGCCCATGCCACCGCCCATGGCATCACCCATTCCTCCGCCCATGCTTCCGCCCATGCTTCCCATGCTGCCGGGCTGTCCACCACCACCCTCGTAGCTGTCACCGCCCTCGTTGCTACCACCCATTTGCGAACCTGCCCCGGACATTGCATCTCCGAAGGACGCATCGACTCGAACAATTTCAACGGGAAAGCTGGAGTTCGTCAGTTCGGCCAGGAGAGAAGGAATTTCCTGCTGCAGGATCTTCACTTCCAACTGAAAGGCTCGACTGCGGTACAAATCACCGTCGTCCACATAGCGTTTGCCTTCACCGCCGGAAGTGCCTCCCCCGTCATTACCGTCTCCATCTTCGTAACTGTCCGTGCCGCCGCTGCTCATGCTACTCATTCCGGAGAAACCCGAGCCGCCACTACCCGCCGAGCCGAATTCTTCCGTCAACAAGTCCCCACCCAGAGTACCCTCAAAGGATTTCCAGGCTCCAGCGGCGGCGTCGCCGGCTCCAACACTGCCGCCACCGGAGCCGCCGAATCCTTGCATCGCACCTTCCATACCTGACTCATACCCTTCTCCACCACCACCACCACCACCACCGAACGCGCCGCCACCCGCAGAACTGCCAACAGGGGCATCCGGATCTCCACCCCGCAGCTCAAGTCTCAGCAGAGATCGTATCGACGCTTTATCGATTCGCTCGGCTCCCTCGTTGACAGCTGCGATTGAATCGAGCAGTGAACGCAGCAACCAGATATCTTCCTGCGCGTGCCAGATCTCAGGTGACGTCGGTCGCACAGTTCTCCAGCGTGACGGTTCCTCCTGCGTGACCTGGGCGCTACTCACATCTACCAGGCCTTCGCCGTTGATGAATGGCTTAATTACCTTGATTTGTTCGTAAAAATATTTCCGATAGAGTCGGGCAAACTGTTCTCGCAGCGTCTTCTTCTTGATCTCACTGCCGTACTTCAGTTTATTAAGTTCATTACGAATGCCGGCCGGATACGTTCGAGCGCTGAGTTGCTCCAGCCGCAGTCCCTTGGCTGATTCCCCAAATTCCTTCTGGTGAAGCTCATTCTTTGTGTGTGCCCCATCCGACCACTTCTTATTCGGCACCAGACTCACATCTTGCTGAGCGTCTGTAAAGGCCTTGTTCACAGCGGCCTTCCGAGCTTCAATCTGAGTGGAAAGAGCACCTTTTGCGCTCCACCAGCCAAAAAGCACCAGCAGCAGTGCAAGTCCAAAAAGAATCCAAAAAATCTGCTTAATAACAGGCTGAAGTTTTTCCATGAGTCGCTGCTTACAAAAACGTTTTCAACAAATTCACACTGAACCAGGGAGTATCTGCTATTCGCTAACCGGCTCTTCTCCACCAGTATCCGGCTCTGCGGCACCCGCAGCAGCGGGTGTATCTGTACGATCAGCAGCTGGAATTGGAACCCAGGCAAACTGCACAACGAAATCTGTTCTTGTGATCTCCCGAGCCTCAGACTCCTCACTCTGAAGTTTTTCCAGAGGTGTCAGCCCATCCGGCTGCCTGGCACCTGATCCAGTGGCACCACGACCTCCACTGTTACCACCTTCGTAGTCTCCTCCACCTTCCTCATAACCACCACCGCCACCCTGAGCTCCCATAGCGCGACCCATGCCGCGACCCATGCCGTCCATCGCACCGCCGCCCATCGCACCGCCGCTAAACCCGCTGCCGATTCTGGCATTCGGGTCATAAGTCACGTCATTGTCCAAGGCCCAAACAACAATAGGGTGGGAAATCCCCAGTTGGCCTACCGGTGTCTTCTGAGTCCCGTTCAGCGACGCCGACTCAACTCCGCCCCTGTCCAACGTCCACTGCCTCAGATTGGCAATCAACGTGTTTTCAACGAATCCCCGGTTCACGTTGGCATAATCCTCATCCGGGTGATTGAAGAAGTGATAGCCCGTCAACGTTACGATATACCCAAGACCATCGGGCGGTGTTTCCGCGTCGTCCTCATGGAATTCCTCCTTGAGATTGGCCCCCAGCAGTGCCTCATGCCACTCTGATACGTTCTCTACCTTCTTCTGCACGAAACTCTGAATCCGCAACTGTCGCTGCAGTTGCGGGTCAACAACATCCAAACCATCACCTTCATCGCGGGGCAGACAGTCATTGACTGCTTTCAGCAGTTCCATCCACAATTCCCGCTTCTGCAACGGCGCCGTCAAGTCTTCGATGGCTTTCTTATTTGCGTCATGAACTCCGTTTTCAGTCTCATAGGTGGAAGTATTTCCGGACACAGTTGATGCCAGATCCTCGACAGCCGCATGACCATCTTTGAATTTCTCTTCACTTACCGAGCTCAGGACACGAGCACTGGCAAACGTGGAAATCCCCATCGCCAGCAGCAGTCCCGCAGCGATACCTGCCGCCCAAGGTTTCTTCCGCTTAATGGTCCGTTCAACCACAATTTCCGGTGGCAGTAACGTTGTGTGAATCCGTGTTTGTTTCAACGTCTGCAGAGCCAGGCCGTACGGCACAGCAAAAGTCATCATATTGTCAATGAACAGTGGATCGCTGAGCACACCGTCGCCGGCAACTCCCTTCAGCTCATCCAGCCGCTCCACCGGATACTTCAGGTTTTGCTGAAGGAATTTCTGCAGCCCAGCCATCTTGAATCCGTTTCCGACACCGATCACTCTGGAAATCTTGGCGGCGCGATTAACGCTGCCGAAGTAGCCGATCGAACGCTGAATCTCAGTCACATAATCGTTAAAGACAGGGCGCATCGCCTGAAAAACGGATTTGGGATCCGGCGCCTTGGTCGCATTTCGTTTCAGGTGTTCGGCTTTGGCAAACGTGAGCTTCATTTCGCGAGTCAACGCACGCGTGAAATGATTGCCGCCAATCGGTACGTTGCGAATCCAGATGTTCTTACCGTTCGAAACCAACAGCGTCGTGTTATCGGCCCCCATGTCCAGCACGATATAATAGTCTTCGCTATCCGGCGGATCGGTATCTTCTCCGTCCAGACGAAACCCCAGCACATCGAACGACAGATAGTTATACAAAGCCAGTGGCGACACCTGGACAAGTTCAACTTCCAGCTTTTGTTCGGTCAGCGGCTCCATAGCGTCGTAGACCAGTTCACGTTTCATCGCGAACAATCCAACCTCGGCTTCCAGCATGAAACCGCTTTCTTCCACGCCACCACCAATGGGCTGGAAGTCCCAGATTACCTCATTCAGGTCAAACGGAATCTGCTGCTTAGCTTCATAACGAACGATCTCGGAAACCTTGCTTGGTTCAACGGGAGGCAGCTTGATAAACTTGGCGAGTGAAGTCTGACCTGGAACACTAATCCCCACCAAATCGTTGCCCACCTTATTGCGAGACATGAAGGTCTCGATGGACTGCTTGATCAGCTCTTCTGGTATTGCATCCGGTTGACTCAGAATCTTAGGGTGGGGGATGTAATCGAAGGCAACGGCTCTCACTTTTTGCCCGTCTTCCCCAACGCGCAGCTTGATGGCTTTCAGCCCAGCCTGCCCGATATCGATTCCCCATGCGCTGCGAGATTCTGCCATGACGGCTCCTCATAACCTTAAACAAACCGGTTTCCGTCGGAGTTATGACTTCGGGTACTGATGAAGGGAGAATTGCTGAACCCATCCGATTCAACAGCTCACAACCAACGTCTTGGCCAATACCAGAACATCCGAAGGCAACAGAGTCAGCGAATTCATTACTCAAACACTATCCAACCACGACTCAATCGTTACCAGCCGCATTACTGTTCTATTCTTGGCGACCAAGAGACTCACGCCCCAAAACTACCAGAGGAATTAACGTATGGTCAACGAAATTGCCACTTTATGCAAGTTTGGACCATTGAATCACACCGATTGGCCTACAAACCTATCGCCCTGACTCTGACCGCCGACTCGCGCCTCGTTGTATCGGCTGAATCGAAGAATTCTGCCACAGAGATGGTGTTTTGACGGCGATTTCCCACTCCGTGTTCCCGTGAACTCGTTTTTTTTTGAAAGGTGCGCAGAATCAGCCACAGCTAAACCTGCTGTCACTACGTCGAAACGACAGAATCCCAGCACAACCGCTGCCTGAACAAGACGTCTTCACACTCAAAACACTGCGAACAGCCAGCATGACCCACAGTGCGGATTTCCTGGAAATCACCATTCTTATCCCCGGATATTCGATCGAGGACCTGCCGTCAGATCTTAACGAGCGGAATGCAGCCTCATTACTGAACGCATTTGCCGTGGCGTGGCACCCGTGGCTGCTGCACAGATCCGCTCGTATTCCTGAATTCCGCCAGGCCGAATCCACCGAACTGCCCACCGGGCAGCATCTGATCCTTGTGCCGGAATGCAGTGAAGACTGGATGGGCCACGACTGGCAGGAAAAGCTGTCGGACACACTCAGCGTCGTCTTCCACGGTTGCGGTGATCGAGACGAGTGGATCAGAGCGATTGACGAGGAGTTTGGCGTTGCTGCGGAGATCATTCCGGAATCGCTGCTGGCGGATTTCTTTGCCCTGGGGACGACTCACCTGCAGGTGATGTTGCTGAGTCGTCGCATGCACCATTTCGTCGATCCGGACAGCTATCTGCTGGAAACCGAAGCGTTTGCTGCCGCAGAAGCCGCCGTTGCCGGCGATGAAACCAAAGCGCGGGATCATCTTAGACGCTGTTTTGAATGTCTCCAGGACTGTCGAGAACAGTTTTATCCCGTGGACTGCTATCTGCTGGACGTATGTCTGCCGTCAGATCAGTCCACGACGGCGGACCTGCAAAGTCTGATCACAGAGAGTCCGTCGCTGTCGTTGGTCTGCAGCGGCCAGGAACTGCGGAAGTTCTGCGAAGATGATCCGGATTTCATCCCCAGTGTCAGATCGGCACTGGAAAGCGATCGCCTGTCACTGCTGACGGGACACCAGCACGAACTCAGGATTTCTCTGGGAAGTCTGAGCGCCGTCTATTCCGACCTTCATGCCGCGCAGCACTGGCGGCGACACCACTTGAAAGACAGAAGCGTATATTGGGCGCGCCGCCGATTTGGCATGACCAGCAGCCTGCCGTCGTTACTGTCACTCTTCAATTTTGGTGGAGCCCTGCATGTTGTCCTGGACGACGGTCTGTACCCGGACCGCGAATTCGGACAACTCAGCTGGCAGGCACCGGACGGCAGCACGATTGACTCGGTGTCCCGAATTCCACTGGCCATTGATGGTGCGTCATCGTTTCTGCGATTCGCTGATCGCTTCACCGAAAGTATGCAGGAAGATACGACTGCCGTCATGCTGCTGGCGAGACTTCCCATGCTGCAGTCTCCCTGGCTGACCGACATGCAGATCGCTGCGGGTTACGCCCCCGTTCTCGGGCGTTTTGTGACCATGACAGACTTCATCGACCAGACCGGCAACCAGGCCTCCGCGACAAAGTTTGACGAAGGCGAGTACCTCAGTCCGTATCTGATTCAGTCGTCCGTGCTGAAAACAGAAGCCCCGATCACATCGCCGGCCGAACTGCACCAGCAACGGGCTCAGCTTGAAACCGCAGCATTCGTGCAAGCATTAGGAGGTATTCTGAAACCAAAGCGTGCTGTCGCGATGTCAGTTGAAGCAACGGAAACCGCACTGAGCAACGAGGAGTCGCGGCGAATTGATCTGACAACATCTGACCCCGACACTCCGGACCAGCAGTCCGAACGACTCGGTCGAATCACCGACAGCATCACCCGCCAGCAGACCGAAGCCGCCAGTCAGCTGGCCAGTATGGTGCCGACAACAGATTCAGTGGGGCAGGGGATTCTGCTGATCAACCCACTGCCATGGAAACGCAGATGCTGCGTGCCATGGCCAAGCGACTACCAGCCACCAGCCAAAAGTGGTTGCCTGACGGCACTGTGGCGTCAGGATCAGGAACAACTCATAGACGCAGAACTGCCCGCAGGAGGCTTTGCGTGGATTCATGAAACAGACGCCTCTCATCCGGCCATGACAGCATCACCGGCCAAAGGTAAGCCGCTGGCCGATGACCTGATCATGAGGAACGAATACTTCGAAGTCGCTCTCAGCGAAACCACGGGGGGCATTTCTGCAGTGAACTTCCACAACCAGAGATCCAATCGCGTCAGTCAGCAGGTGGCGTTTCGCTACGACAATCCTAAGACCGTCACTATCAATGAAGATGAAATGACGCTGCCCTACGCCGCTGTTCGAATGGTGTCATCGCGCGTCGTTTCGGCCGGGCCATTTCGCGGAACGATCGAAAATACATGTGAGAATGTCGACGTGGAAACGCAGGAAGTTATGGCCCGGTTCCGCCAAACGGTCACAGTGGAACGGACTTCGCCGCGGATACACATTCAGATCGAATTCGACGATCTGGCATCTGTGCCTGATGGCAATCCGTGGATGACATATTACGCCTGCCGTTTTGCGTGGGACAACCCCGGCGCATCGATCACTCGCAGTATGCTGGGACAGGCCTCAGGTTTCCGCATGGAACGCTTTGAAGCTCCGGATTACGTTGAGGTCGCTGACTCAGATCAGCGGCTGCTGATCGTGCCGCACGGACGCCCCTACCACCGTCGCAGCGGACCGCGTATGCTGGACAGTCTGTTACTGGTGGATGGTGAGACGGAACGGCGTTTCGATTTCTCCCTGGACTTTGACCAGCCTTTTCCCATGCGAACGGCAATGGAAGTTCTGCAGCCGCCACTGCCGGCCACAACGAGTGCCCGTATTCCCTCAGGCGCCGGTTCCGCATGGATTCTGGGCCTGTCAGCGAAGAATGTGATTATCGCCAGAACTCGCTGGGAACCGGCCGACGAGCAGCCGGATGTATCGGATGACTCGGACGACTCGGACGATACAGCAGTACCGTCGTCCGGCCGACTGGTTCTGCTGCTGCAGGAAACTGAAGGGAAAGCAACCGCCTGCCTGGTGCGAACGGCCCGCCCGCCCGTCAGTGCGCGACTGCGGCACCCGGACGGAACGGGCATTCACGAACTGCCCGTCCTGGAAGACGGCGTTTCTGTGGAATTCCGCCGGTTTCATATTAATGAGGTCGAACTGACTTTCTGACCTGGATCAGGAGGTGTAAAACCTTCACGCACTGAGCACCTGAGCCATCATCGCCTTTTGCCCCTGTACGATCATGATCATCACCATCGACGGCCCGGCCGGTTCCGGTAAAAGCACCGTCGCAAAACTTCTGGCAGAGCGACTGAAAGTTCGTTTTCTCGACACGGGGGCAATGTATCGAGCCGTTGCGCTGGCTGTCCTTCAGAGTGATGCTGAAGAATCCGATGTCGGCGCCGTGGCGGCGATTGCCCGAGATGCCGACATCAGTTTTGATAACGAGACGATTACGTTGAACGGCCAAGGGGTCGCCGCAGAAATACGCACACCGCATGTCACGGCAATTTCCTCCGTTGTGGCGGCGAATCCTGATGTACGCACACGTCTGGTAGAACTGCAGCGCGCTGTCGGACACCAGGGCAGCCTTGTCACCGAAGGCCGCGATCAGGGATCTGTTGTATTTCCTGACGCAGAATTTAAATTCTTTGTCACCGCGTCAGTTGACTCCAGAGCACGACGGCGGCACCGCGAGTTGATTGCCGGGGGCTCCAGGCTGACCCTGGCCACCGTTCGAACTCAACTGCAGCAGCGCGATGCTCGCGACGAAAGCAGAGAACACGCGCCCATGAAACCGGCTGACGACGCCGTGACTCTCGACACCAGTGACATGTCTATTGTTCAGGTTGTGGACTCTGTCGCGTCGATCGTGGAAGAATAGTCGGACTTGCGCGGATGTCCGGCACCAAAATCACCGTGTTCTATGCGAGTGGACTGCCTCTGCCATCTTTAAGAGGGAAGGCTGCCTTCCCCGTTTTTCGTACGTTATTTGTTGTCGTGGCAGACTGTTGTCGCCACAATGAGGTTCTGTTGGCCAGTCCATATTTCGCATCTCACCGTGTCAATTCGCTCGTAAAGCTGTCCCGTAGCCAACAGATCGGTTCCCCCATTCCGCACCATGAATGGCATCCGGGCCGGTACGCAGTCCTCCCTGCCGCAATCACATCAATTTCGTTAAAGGTACAACCGGCTGATGAGAATTACGCTCGCATGTTTGCTCATCGTAGTCCTGCAGACACCGATCCTTTCTGCAGAACACACTCCTGGCTTTGTCCAGCAACAGCCGACTGACGAACGCAGCGTCAAAGTCGACGGTGGTTTCATGGTGTCGTATAGCGTCACAATTCCGGGTACGGACGTCACGTTTCAGATGGAACCGATTCCGGGCGGTGAGTTCGTCATGGGCAGTGCGGCTGCTGAAAGTGGACGTGAAGACTGCGAAGGGCCACAACGGAAGTTCACGGTCGAGCCGTTTTGGATGGCCCGCTGCGAAGTTACGTGGGCAGAATACAAGAAGTACATCGAGGTATACGACGCGTTCAAGGAATTTGAACAGCAGGGCATTCGTACGGTCACAGACGAAAACAAAGTTGACGCGATCACGGCACCAACACCGCTGTACGAACCTGACTTTACATTTGAATACGGCGAAGAAGACCAGCAACCCGCCGTCACCATTACACAATATTCCGCCAAGCAATACAGTAAATGGTTGTCGGCCATTACAGGAATGCAGTTCCGACTGCCTGCAGAAGCCGAATGGGAGTACGCCTGCCGAGCGGGATCTACAACCGCTTTTCACTTCGGCGACGACGCCTCAGAACTGCGTGACTACGCATGGTTCGAAGGCAACTCAGACGACAACGGCACAAAGAAAGTGGGCCAGAAGAAGCCCAACGCGTGGGGCCTGCTGGACATGCACGGCAATGCTGCCGAATGGGTGCTGGATCAGTTTCAGCCGTATGCTGCCGGTGACGCCACTTTGAACGCCGCCACCGACTGGGTTCGCGCTCCAAAGCTGGATCCGCGCATCGTGCGAGGTGGCAGCTGGCAGTTCGAGGCCACCGAATGCCGGTCCGCCTCCCGCTTCCCATCGGATTCATCAACATGGAAAGAAACAGATCCCAACCTTCCCAAAAGCCCGTGGTGGTACACGGACGATCCGGCTCGCGGTGTTGGTTTCCGTCTGATCCGTCCTCTCAAAACGCTGTCACGTGAGGCCATGGAAGAGTTCTGGAAGATCGACAACGAAGACACGATGTACGACGTCGAGGATCGATTGAGTGAAGGTCGCGGTGCGCAGGGTATCGTGGACAGAACGCTGCCCGCGGCCATCGAAAAACTGGAAAACTGAAGATCAACAAAGGGTCAGGAACCAATAGTGCCAACCGCCCGCAGGGTCGTTGCGGCTATTGGCTCCTGCCCCCTTTTCCTCAATCTCAACGCCTGTCGATTACTGATTGTCCTTCGCATCGTCACCGGCATTTTTTTCGAAATGCCCGTGCTCAGCCGCCATCATCAGTGTCAGATAGTCCAGCCTGGCACAATTGGCAATCTTGCTGAAGTTGATGCCCTCAAGCGTATCCGTGGGTTTGTGATAGTGAGGCGTGAAGCCCCCAAACAAGAATGTGATCGGTACGCCCTTCTTCGCAAATGATGCATGGTCACTGCGGTTGTATACGCCTTCCTGATCGTACTCAAAGACAAAGTTCACATGTTTGTTTGCCGCCATGGTCAGCTCGTGCAACTGGTTTGATATCTTCTTACTGCCCACCAAATGAATTGTGTTTTCGTTTTCACTGGCCGGTTCTTTGTCGGATTCTTCATTGCGGCCGATCATATCGATGTTCAGCATGCAGACCATATCCTTTAACGGACGCAACGGATGGGCCGCGTAATGTTTTGAACCCAGCAGCCCTCGTTCTTCTGCACAAAATGCCATCAGCAGTACGCTGCGTTCGGGCTTGTGAGTGTTGGTGTGAATCGCGCCGGCGATCTGCAGGATGGACGTCGAGCCCGACCCGTTGTCGTCGGCACCCGGATAGACGCTTCCCTGCTGCAAACCAAGATGGTCCAGGTGAGCACCAATGCAAACGTGTTCGTGCCGCAGTGATTCGTCAGAGCCAGGATACCAGGCAACGACGTTCGGCACATCAATCGATTCGTGTTCCACGTTCAACTGCACGTCTGCTTCAGACGACGACGTCATCAACTGATTCTTTTCCGGATTTTTTTCCGCAAAGAACTCATCGCTGATTTCACAGGCGGCGGCTAGTTTGTTCGCCATTGTCACACCGAGCTTTGCCAGGGGCACTGTGCCGGGAGTCCGTTCCAGCTGCGAAACGGACTGAGAACGAACTCGCGAGTCTCGGTCCACGATAAAAACACAAGCCGGACGTCCTTTCACAATCAACACGTCGTTCGCGTTAATGCGAGTCGCGGACCGCACAACCAGCAACCGCCCGGCGAATGCACCGTCTTCGAGTTCAGGACGTTTCTTCGTCACTCGGGCAAACGTCACCGGCAGCTTACCGTCAAATGTGCCAAAGTAGTTTTCAACACCGAAGTCGTTGCCGGTCAGAACAGCCGTTTCGCCAATGCTCAGCTTCGAGGATTCCACATCGATCTCTGTGCGATTGAACGGCAGGAACTGAAACCAGCTGTCGTCCTCACTGGCCGGCTGAAATCCGCGTTCCGCCAGACGCTGCGAGAACCACTGCGCTGCCTTCATAAAACCTTCCTGCCCTGTACCTCGTCCGGCAAAATCAGCACCGGCCAGAACCGACAGAAGACTCTCAGAATCCTCCTCTGTGATGCTTTCAAAGCCCTCACGAAATCGTACAGGAGCTTCCGTGGCACCGTCATATTGGGCCACAGCGTCGCTACAGCAGGCAACAGTCGTGAACAGACAGAACAACTTCGCACACGGCAGCAAAGAGCTTTTCATGTTTTTCCTTGATGAGAGCAGGCCCCTCTGCATGAATTCAGGCTATCAGCGGGGAACAAAACATTAGCCATTGCAGGCAAGACAATAGCCACGATAGCCAGTTTCCCGCCATGCGAAAACCGAACACTGACGAATCTTTCGTGTCCGTCCGCGCAGCCAGCACCCTCAGCAGGTCGTTCCGCGGGTTTGCCGCAGGCGTGGAGAACGGGGCCGACACACTCAACGGAGTCGGACAAAGTCCGAAATCATGCCCGCGTTGGGATGACAGCAGCTTCAAATCGTCAGCAGCGGGATTTGGGCACCGCCGCCCGCTCTGATCTCAAGGTTGATGAGTTCCGACACCAGGTTGAATGTGGACTTGGAATCCAGATCACAGTTGGAAATGTAGAACCAGTATCCACGGTGCTTGACGGCAACGTCTGCATCAACAGGCCGCTTCCTGCTGTAATGCACATGAAACAGGCCGGAGGTCATTTCATTCCAGTTGAACGGTTTGCCGTAATCGTCAAATGTCGACCGCACGTAACCACATCGGTAATGCTCTGACGGTGCGTTCACGGCATGAGACAGATAGAACATTATTTCCTTTAAGAACGAGTACTCATCGTAACCTCGTCTTTCAGCGCTATCGGAGTTCCCGGCTCCAGCCCGTGGCGAGCAAGTCTGCGACTGTGCGGAGTCTTCAGTTGTCCTGCATTGTCGATTCTAAAGCGGTAGCTGGGAAGATTTGGCTGTAACTCCAGTATCTGACAGATTTCTGCCACCTCGGGAGAAGTCTCGGCTGTGCCGGCAAATCGAAGAACCGGAACGCTGGTCGTCACCGAACGTTTCCAGAGTTCCGCCGCCTGGTGATCGCCGGACATTCGTAACTCGTATCCCTGCTGAGCGGCCGACACCATATCATCTCCGTCGAGCGAAAGGTGCGCCAGAGAGATGCCTTCGCTGGCCTTGGACGCTTCCTTCGTCACCCTGTCCTCCATCCCAACCTCTACCGAGTGCTGGTCTAGCAGCAACTGGCGGAACAGCTGCGTCAGATAGAGGAACTCTTCAAATTCAGGCTTCTTCTTCGGCGTGGGGCCACCGGCACTGGTGGCATTGTCGATGTCATTGAGATTACGAACGGTCAGACGCAGCACGCGATCGATGGCCCAGCCTTTCGAAGCCAGTAGATCCAGCGTCTCCAGACTCACCGGCGACAGTTTTCGCTGATTGAACTCTTTGCCCTGCTCAGGCGAGTACACGATGGTCGGTTTTGACTGGGCACCTGGTGCACCCGATCCCTTGCAGATGGCATGTCAGGTGCCATCTGCAGTGAGAGTTGCGTGATTAGGTGTACTGGCCGGTGATGCTGGAAACTACGAGAAACTCCTCGGACTCGTAGTATCGTATGCGCACCAGATTCAGCAGCAATTCTTCGCGATGCGTCGCCTGAACGGCGCGATTTTAGTTCAGCCGGCTGTGTTGCAGGCTCTTCGGTCCCAGTACACAGCCACACGCCGTAGTGATACAGACGAGCAATATGACCACAGATTGAAATTTGCGCATCGGTTCCGGCTCCAGGCAGCATTTATGGGCCGTTCGCGACGCAAGCACAGTATAAACGGTTTCTTTTCTGACGATTTTCGCGGTACTAAGGGTATTCGGACCTGAGTCCCTGCATCACGAGATCCGGTGCGACACAACGCTTTCCGACAGCTGGACGAACGCTGACCAGCAGCTTTCCTGCCACCCCAAAGCTAATATGGAAAGGGCAGCGGAAAAGTAATCGAACAGAAGTCCGGCATCTTCGGAGTACCGCCGTGGTTGAAAATCGACAGACCTGAATGCCAACGATCGCGCGGCCGTTCCGTCACGCTCAGCGGAAGTGAGCAGTATTGTCAGTTTCCTCAGGCCCCCCCACAACGTGTCGCTCCTGACATCACATCGTGATTTTTCCACAACCGGTGTCCCTGGGCAGCGAATCCAGTCGGGTTCGTGTAAGCTGCAGCCGGTTGAAACTCCGGGAGGCCACGTGGCGTCAGCGTTTTTTTACTTTGCTCAGCCAGCAGGATCGTCATGACAGATTTGTCAACCACCGAACAATTGTGCTCCACCAAATGCGTACCCTGCGAAGGGGGCGTGCCAAAACTCACATCGGAAGAAGCTCAACGGCAGCTTCAGGAAGTGCACGGCTGGCAGCTGCAGGAAGAGCCGGATCGAATCACTCGATCGTGGACGGTAAAGAATTTCATGGCCGGCCTGGCGTTTTTCGACAGGGTCGCTCAACTGGCTGAAGATGAAGGCCACCACCCGGATCTCCATCTTGTCGGCTATCGCAATGTCACCATCGATGTCTGGACACATGCGATTGGAGGCCTTTCGCTGAACGATTTCATCCTGGCGGCTAAGATTGACCGACTGCCGATTGACGAAAAATAGGCGTTCTTTTCTGTCAGCACCTGCGATTACGAAAGCCGCTCCCGTGCCTGTCCTTCCCTCGATGTGTGATGTTCGTCAGCGCTTCGATTCACCTCGAGTCGATGACCTCACCACGACTGTACAACAGCAGATGCAGCGCCTGAATCTGACCGAGCATATCCAGACCGGTCAGTCGGTCGCCGTCACGGCAGGCAGCCGCGGCATCGCAAATATTCCGATGATTCTGCATGAGACAGTCCAGCATCTGAAGTCCCTGGGTGCCAAACCGTTTATCGTGCCGGCCATGGGCAGCCACGGAGGAGGAACGGTCAAGGGGCAGCTGGAGGTGTTGCATGGCCTGGGAATCACAGAAGATTCAGTGGGAGTTCCCATTCGCGCCACCATGGATACAGTGATTGTTGCGGAGACAGACAGCGGAATCCCTGTTCATTTCGACCGCTTTGCGCACGAAGCAGACCACGTGTTGATTGTTGGGCGAGTCAAACCGCACACTCGATTTGTCGGACCGATTGAATCCGGCCTGCATAAGATGATGCTGATCGGACTGGGGAAGCACGAAGGCGCGAAGGTCTATCACCAGGCCATTCTGTCGGCCAGTTTTCCGGAGATCATCAAGGCCGTGGCCACAAAAGTGTTGCAGGAATGCAGCGTGATTGGTGGACTGGCGATCCTGGAAAACGCCGTTGATGAAACAGCACTCATCGAAGGCGTTCGTCCTCAGGACTTCGGAACTCGCGAACCTGAACTCCTTAAGCAGGCCGTCAACTGGCTGCCCACACTGCCGTTTGACCGCACAGATCTGCTGATCATTGATAGAATCGGAAAGAACATCAGCGGTGCTGGTATGGACGCGAATATTGTGGGTCGCAAGTTCAACGACCATATTGCCAGCAGCGATGACGTGGCGAACTGCCACAGAATCATGATTCGCTCACTGACCGAAGAAACTCACGGCAACGGCACCGGTATCGGCATGGCTGAATTCACAACACAGCACTGCGTGGACCAGCTGGATATGGTGAAGACACGAGTCAACTGCATCACTGCCATTCATCCGGAGGCCGCCATGATCCCAATCACGTTCCCGACCGATGCAGAAGCTGTCGAAGCCGCCCTGCAGACGATTGGGATGACACCTCCGGAGGATTCACGAATCATTCAGATCACCGACACACTGCATCTGACACGCACTCGTGTGTCCGCCGCGTTCTTTCCTCTGGTTGAACAGAGTGACACGCTGGAATTCATCGGTGAGCCGTACGAATTTCCGGTGGACAATAACGGCTTGTTGTCCGATGTACCGCATTGAAGCGGCATATTCCGGAGCGCGATGACCTGTCGGCGGTGTTGCGTTCCGATTCCTTCTGCCAGCCACGCCACCCTGGGATCGAAGATCCATGTCTGAACCGCTGAACTTTATGATGGGCCAGTACGAGGCCGTCATTCCTGTCGATCGAATGTATTCTACCAGACACATGTGGCTGCAGCAGACGGAAGGTGATGTCTACCGAGTCGGTTTTACGGCCTATTCTGTGAGGTTGCTGCAGGACGTTTACTTTCTGGAATGGAGTATTGATCCCGGCACTCCAGTGAAGGACCGCCAGGAGATCGGCGAAGTCGAAAGTTCCAAGGCGGTGTCGTCCATGTTCACGCCGTGCCCGGGCGAAATTATTGAATTCAACGACGAACTGCTGAATGACCCGGCGGGAATCAACGCAGACAACTACGGGGCCGGCTGGCTGTACACGATGCGAACGGATGCTGACCTGCTGAGTCCGGCGGAATACGTTAAAGCGCTTGAAGACGGCTGGGACGAGACTCAGCGAACGATCAAGGGACAGATGAACTGACACCACCCGGCGTCACCGTTGCTTCTCGATCCGAGGCCATAGCTTGGATGCAAGAAACAACGATCAGGGGGCGACTGCCTCCTTGACTGTCTCTGCCACCAGTGCATGCACTTTGCCGATGATGCGTTTTTCCAGCTCTGGTTTCCATGGTCGGCTTCTGGCTTCGTAACCGCCTTCCAGCAATACACGTCGACTGGGAATATAACCGTCGTATACATTTGAATATCCCGCCACCCACACGGCGGGACCATCCGCTCGGAACAGCTCTTCCTTCAGACGCAGTGAATAATCGACGACAACTTCGTTACCCAGGGCCACCAGCATCAGATCATCGCCGATCCGGATTACCTGAACGGGATACGGAAAGTCCGGCCGGTCTTCCGGTTCGAATTCCAGATCCACAGTCCCCATCGCTGTGCGGATGTTTCCTGACAACTGCCGCTGGTGCAGCGGCTTACTCTGGTTGTATTCAAGGGCCGCTTCAACCGATGTTGCCAGCGAACGCCCGTGCATTTGGGCGTACTTCAGTTCGCTGCGAGGATAGGGGTTCTGATCAGCGCCGCACCCCATCATAAACAATGCGGTAACGCCGGAATTATCCGATTCAAAATACTGTTGTGCGAATCCTGCGTAATCACCCAGCCAGTAACGAAACCCCATCGTTGTGTTATGACAGGCGTAGCCAAAAATAACAGACTGCAGCTCACCTTCGCTGTCGCGAACACTGAGTACCGGCACAGTATGATCGACGGGACCGTTGGGATTCGGGTGGTTTCGAAAGCCGGCGTCGGTTGGCGTTCTGCGATTCATGGCAACGCTGCAGCGAGCCGAACTATAGGCCAGCGATGCGGGCTCACAATTCTTCAGCGCGTCCCCGACAAGGTTCACCAGTTTTCTGGTCAGCGAATCGAAGTAGTCCTGAGCGTCATCGCGAGCATAAGCCGGACCGCAGTGCGTATGTGAGGCATTCATCAGCAGGGATTGAGGCGGAATGCCATACTTCGCTTCTACCTGCATCTCGACTGCCGTACGCAGCGGCGCGACAACCCCGATTAAATCCAGAGTAATGATGACGACGGAATTTCCTGCGGAGTCCTGAATCGCCAGCGCCTTGCCGAACAGGTCCTGCTTAGTCCCTTCTGCAGGTTCTTTACGTGAGGCATAACCAGCCATGTGCAAAGGCTGCTCCGGCGTAATCTTTACGCTTGCGGCGCCGGCCTGCCACATCTGTGCAGCGGGCGCTGCTTCGTCGGCCATCGAGGTGACCACCATGGTCAGAAACAGTATTGTCAGAGAAATAATTCTCACGCCACACCTCGCCCAATCAATGATTTCTTCAGTGTCAATTGGCAATCACACAGAACATTTTCTAACAGCTCGTAGTGTTTTGAACAAACATCAGGGCGGCCCACCAGGCGGATTGGCATGTCACAGGCGATTACCAAGGCAAATCAGGGCGGTCATTTGCGAAATCGGGGGGGCACATGTCAGAATACGTTTTCACTACCCTGGATAATGGAGACCGCCCGTGTTCGTGTCCCGCCTGTGTTACCACGTTTGCAGCGTCGCATTCTTCTCCGCCGTCGTCGCCGCCACAACCAGTGCCCACGACCGGCCTAACGTCGTGATGATCATGACCGACAACCACGGAGCATGGACGCTGGGTTGTTATGGAAATGAAGATATACGGACGCCCCACATCGACCGGCTGGCCCAGGAAGGAACGCTGTTCGACAACGCATTTGCCAGCAACCCGGTGTGTTCTCCAACAAGAGCCACCACGCTGACGGGACTGATTCCGTCGCAACACGGCGTTCACTGTTTTCTGCGCGGCGGACATCTTCAGGTCGGGCCGGATGCACGCTGCACGCTGAATGAATTCACGTCGATTCCTGAGATTCTTCGGGATGCCGGCTACAGTTGCGGTCTCGTGGGCAAGTGGCATCTGGGTGCAAACATGACTCCGCAGGAAGGCTTCGATGACTACTGGATCACAATGCCTCACGGTGGCACCAGTACATTTTACGACGCAAAGATCATTGAAAACGGCAAAGAGCGAACGGAACCCGAGTACCTGACTGACTTCTGGACAAAACATGCGGTTAACTTCATTGAACAGCGAGCCGAGCGGAAGGATAAGCCTTTCTTTCTGTTTCTGGCCTATAACGGCCCGTATTCGCTCAGCCGACTCCTGCTCCGCGAAGGTCAGAACCGCCACGCGGAATTTTACCGCGACAAAGAGCTGCCGTCGTTTCCGCGCGAAGCGGCGCATCCGTGGCAACTTCACAACCGGGACTACCAGAACAATCCCATATCCATCCGGCGAGTAGCAACCGAGGTCAGCGGCGTCGACGATGGAGTTGGCACTGTAATGGAGACGCTGAAAGCTCATGGCCTTGATGAAAACACCGTTGTCATCTTCCTGGCCGACCAGGGCTGGGTGGGCGGCCACGGTGGTTTCTTCGGCATGGGGGACCACACCCGTCCGGTCACGGCACGCGACGGCATGATGAAGATTCCGATGATCTGGCGACAACCCGGCCGCATCGCTGCGGGACACAGAAGTCGCGAGCTTATCGCCAACTACGACGTCATGCCGACACTTCTGGACCATCTGTCAATGAATGAGGCTAAGCCGCTGGAACCCGCTTCACCAGGGCGAAGTTTCGGAGCAGAGCTGCAGTCGGACACAGCCGTGGCTGACAACACACCAGCAGCCGTCAACGACGCCGTCTTCTACGAATTCGAATCTCTCCGCTGTATTCGCACAAACGACTGGAAGTACACTCACCGTTATCCTAACGGCCCACATGAACTGTACGACCTGCAGCAGGATCCGGACGAATTCAACAATTTGATCAACGACCAACAGCACACACAGAAGCGCGATGAATTAAAGAATCGCCTGAATACGTTCTACGCAGAACACGCTTTGCCAAAGTATGACCTGTGGGCAAGAGGCGGTTCGCAGACATTTATTTACGATGGCGTCGAAGAGGAGACTGCTCAGGCGGGCACGATCGAACCACCGCCACTGCCAGCGGATTTCAAAACGCAGCTGTTCACACTGCCGGAGGGTTTCAGTGCGGAGCTGGTCGCAGGATCACCGCTGGTGACTCATCCAACCATGGGCTGCTTTGATGATACGGGCCGCCTGTTTGTCTGCGACGGTGCCGGGGTCAACATGTCCGCGGCAGAACTGGAGGAGAATCTGCCCAACCGAATCAATATGCTCGAGGACCGGGACGGCGATGGTGTCTTTGACAAATCCACGGTCTTTGCTGACAACATGACGTTCCCCATGGGCGGCGCATGGCACGACGGCGCCTTGTACGTCGCTTCACCCCCGAACATCTGGCGATTGCAAGACACTGACAACGACGGTGTGGCCGATAAGCGGGATATTGTCGTGGACAGCTTCGGCTACACGGGCAACGCCGCCAGCATTCACGGCTGCTTTTTCAGCCCCACCGGACGGATGTACTGGTGTGACGGCTACCACGGTCACGAATTCAAAGACGACGATGGCAACGTGGTCAGTAAACGTAAAGGGTCCTATATTTTCAGTTGCTGGCCGGACGGCAGCGACGTCCGCATTCATTGCGGCGGCGGCATGGACAATCCTGTGGAAGTGGATTTCACGGAAGAAGGCGATCTGATTGGTACCGTCAACATTCTGTACACCCGGCCGCGAATCGATTGCCTGGTGCATTGGCAGTACGGCGGAGCGTATCCTCACCGTGAGGCCGTGCTGGACGAATTGAAGGTCACGGGAGAATTGCTGGGGCCGATTCATAAATTCGGACACGTCGCAATTTCCGGGACAATGCGTTATCGCAGCGGCGTCATGGATCATCGCTGGGGCAACAATTTCTTTGCGACGGAATTCAACCTGGGAAAGGTAGTTCGACTGGAGCTGCAGCGCAGCGGCAGCACCTACACGACTACGGAACGCGAATTTCTGTCTTGTGACAACCGAGATTTCCATCCCACCGATGTGCTGGAAGATGCCGACGGCAGCCTGCTGGTGATTGACACGGGAGGCTGGTTTTATCGAGGCTGTCCGACATCGCAGATTGCAAGGCCGGACGTACTTGGCGGCATTTACAGGATTCAACGTGATGGCATGACGACACAGGCGGACCCGCGAGGCCTGCGAATCGACTGGGCCGCCCGATCCAGCGTTCAGCTGATGCGGGACCTGAAGGACACCCGGTACGCAGTACGCGAACAGGCGGTTCAGGAATGTACAAGACGTGCCGAGACAGTCGTTGATCGACTAATCAGTACGGTCCGCAGTGCAGATGTGTTCGCCCGCAGAAATGCGATCTGGGCGGCTACCAGAATCTTCCAGCAAACGTCCAGCGCCAAAGCCAGAACAGCAGTATTGCATGGACTGGTCGATCGCGACGCCGGTATCCGTCAGACCGCATGGCATGCCTTCGGCGCGGCAGGGATGTTGTCGACCCAACCGCCCAACGGGCTGCAGAAGTCAGATCAGCAGCTGTGGACGACAGCACGCGACCGACTGTGGCAACAGGAACCGTCTGCGGCCGTTCGTCGTGAAGCGTTTGCGACCTTCGCCGCACTCAGGAAACAAGGATTCTTCAGGGATTATGGACTCCATAAAACGGCAACGTACGATGGATCGCGTGACCGGGAAGAGAGGCATGCGTTGAACTATGCTTTACTGGAGTCGGGGGATGAATGGACAATCCCTGCGGAGGAACCTGTAAGAAGTAATTTCCTGTCAAGAATTCACAACGATGCAGAAACAGTGACGGTATTCGACCAGATGTCGCCCGACGGGCTGCCGGCGGATGTTCTGAATGAGTGCATCTCAAGAGGTAATCCACGAGTCGTCAAAACGGCGGCAGCCCTTGCGCGACAGCGAGTTGCAAATGGGCAGTGGCCACAGGACGAGATTCAGAAGCTTCACAAAGCCGCTGCTCTGCGGGTTACACGACTGGTGACCAACGATATCGAACAGAATTCAAAGCAGCTGGCAACTCTGGTCCACAGCTTTGGAGCGTCCGAGGAGATGGCCGAGGCGATCGGAAAACCGCTTGCGGCTCCTGAATCGTCAGCCATGCTCCGAACGAATCTGCTGCAGGCAATCGCCGGGAATTCTTCCCTGCCGCTGCATGAGAGATGGAAAGAGCCGATACTAACCGCGATGCGAGCCACAGACGCCGCAGAACGAGTGGCGGCCATTGACGCTGCCGGCTCGCTGGCCGCGACACAGTTTTTCAAGCACTTACTACCCTTGGCCAGCGATCAGAATGAACCGACGCTCGTACGACTGGCGTCCCTGAAGGCTGCCGTGCGCAGCGAGAATGCCATGGCCCGGGACGGCATGTTTTTGCTGCTGCTGAGCCGCATTCAGGGGGGTACGGCAGAAGAACAGCAGGTCGCCGCACAGTTGCTGGGACAATCTTCACTCACGACGACTCAGCTGCAACAGGTTGTTCCGTTGCTGCAGGAAACCGGTCCGCAGCAGCTGGTGAATCTGGTGAAGCTGTTCAAGCGATCGCTGACGCCGGACGTGGCCTCAGAATTCCTCGCTGGTATTGAACGAGCGCGCAGTCTGAACAGCCTGCCGATGATCGATGTGTCAGAAGTTGTGAAACGATTTCCGCAGGAACTGCACGCCCGGGCCAATGCACTGCTGGACAAAATGAAAGCTGCTGAGCAACAGAAGCTGCTGAAGCTGGATTCACTGGTCGCCGGGCTGAACACAGGCGATGCTGTCCGTGGGAAGGACGTTTTCTTCAGTGAAAAAGCGAAATGTGCAGCGTGCCATGTCGTCGGCACGAAAGGCAAACGAATCGGGCCGGACCTGACAACCATTGGCGCCAATCGATCTCCCCGGGACCTGCTGGAATCGATCGTATTTCCGTCATCCACGTTGGTGAGACAGTACGAACCGTACACTCTGGTGACTGACGATGGTCGCTCTTATTCCGGTCTTGTGATACGTGATACTGCCACGGAAGTCACCATTCAGCAAACCACAGGTGATCCGGTGACGGTGGCCCGCGATGACGTCGACGAACTGGTACCCAGCGACGTTTCGATTATGCCCAAAGGACTGGATGAACAGATCATGCCACAGCAGATTGCGGACCTGGTGGCATGGATGCAGAGCTTGCAGTAGGCGAACAGCGTCCCTGGAAATTGAAAGTTTTCACGGGGCGTAACGCCAAGAGACGGACTGTCGAAGCGGAGCGTCATGGGGATGCATCCCCCATGCAGAGTTCGGGAACGCAGACCTTAAGCTCATTGAGATTTCGCCTGATCACTCAACCGTGACGCTTTTAGCCAGATTGCGGGGGCGATCGACGTTGCAGCCTCTTAAAAGCGCAACGTGGTAGCTGAACAACTGCAGCGGAACCGCACACACGAGAGGTTGCAGGTACTCTTCAACATCAGGCACGTAAATCACATCGTCTGCAATTTCGGCAACAGCGTTGTCTCCCTTGCAGGCGATGGCAATGAGGGGACCTTTGCGCGCCTTCACCTCTTCCATATTGCTCATCACCTTGGGCTGAATTCCGGATCTTGGCACAACGAACACACTGGGCGTGTGTTCGTCAACCAGGGCAATCGGCCCGTGCTTCATCTCTGCCGCCGGATATCCTTCTGCGTGAATATAGCTGATCTCCTTCAGTTTTAAGGCACCTTCCAGGGCGACGGGAAAGTTGCAAAGGCGTCCCAAGTAAAGAAAATTGTCATACTTCGTGTACTTGTTTGCAACTTCCTGCACCCTTTCGTGGCACTCCAGAGCTTCTTCGATCTTCGCCGGCATATCACGAAGCTGTCTGATGATTCGTTTGCCCGCTGGATAAGAAAGATGCCGCATCCGCCCAAGGTACAGGGCCAGCAGGGTCAGGACCGTGACCTGGGACGTAAACGCCTTAGTGGACGCCACGCCGATTTCCGGCCCGGCGTGCAGAAAAATGCCCCCGTCAGATTCGCGGGCAATGGTTGAACCCACGACGTTGCACAGAGCCAGAGTCGGATGTCCCTTTCGTTTGCACTCGCGCATCGCCGCTAACGTATCGGCCGTTTCTCCGCTTTGAGTGATCGAAAACACAAGTGTTCCGTCAGTCATGGGCGGATTGCGGTAACGCAGTTCGCTGGCGTATTCGACTTCGGTCGGTATGCGTGCAAATTCTTCCAGCAGGTACTCACCCACCAGACCCGCATGCCAGCTTGTTCCGCAGGCTGTCAGCACCACACGATCAATTTTGCGAAGCTGCTGGGGGGTCAGGTTCAGTCCGCCGATGACGGCCGTACCTTCTTCATCATTAAGGCGGCCACGCAGTGCATTTTCGATCGTCTGCGGCTGCTCGAAGATCTCCTTCAGCATATAGTGTGGGTACCCGCCCAGATCAATGTCTGACGACACCTGGTCCAGTGTCTGAATAGACGGCAGAACACTTCCTGATGCACGGTGAGTGATCTGAATACCGCTCGGCTGCAACACAACAACTTCATTGTCAGCAAGGTAGACGACCTCTTTTGTGTAGCCGATCAACGGGCTGGCGTCGCTGGCCAGGAAGTATTCGTCTTTGCCCACGCCAATCACCAGCGGACTTCCCGCGCGAGCAGCAATGACTGTCTGCGGACAGTCTCGAAACAGAACGCACAGCCCGAACGTTCCCTTCAGCCGGTCCAGCGTCAGGTTAATCGCTTTCAGGCAGGTTTTTATGCAGGGTTCGTCACTGTCCAGTTTCCTCTGTTCACTCAGATGATGAGCAAGCAGATGGGCGACAACCTCTGTGTCTGTCTGTGACTGAAAGACGTACCCCATTTCCTGCAGCTGATTTCGCAGGGCAGTGTGATTTTCAATCACTCCGTTGTGTACGATGGCAACTTCGCCGTTGCCGCCAATGTGTGGATGAGAATTCTCGTCGGTGGTCCCTCCGTGCGTCGCCCACCGTGTATGACCGATTCCGATTGATCCCGGGACGGGCTGTTCAGACAACAGTGCTGACAGTTCGCTGACTCGGCCAGCTCTCTTGCGGACGACGATATCTTCGTCCGACATTACCGCGATGCCGGCACTGTCATAGCCACGATACTCCAGCCGGTGAAGTCCCTCCAGAAGCAGCTCCGAAACGGATCGAAATCCCACATATCCTACGATGCCACACATACTCAGCTCCTGACCATTTTCTTCAGAAGGTCGGGTCCAGCGACCAGTTCATTCGACGCAGCCCACTACTTTCGGTCGCTGCCAAAGTGCGGCATCGAAGTCGTGTTGAATTGTTTGAGGCGGCGGTCTGCCACGAAAGTCGGTTCTGTAAATTCAAACCTCAGATTGCCGACCTGTCAGCAATCGAAAAGCTCATCCTGCTCCACCAGTCATGAATCCGATGCGCCCGGACAGAGATGTGGAGCCAGGGTTTTGGTCGACTATTCCTCACCGTAAGGCATAATTGAAATCAGGGTCAACGACACATCACAGACGAGCCGAATGCTTCTGCATGCCCATCGCATGACATATGCGGAAAGCAGCAGGAACTGCCGCTCCAGGAGCATCGTGACAGCCCGTTAACAGTGCTTGTCCCCCGGTTTCAGCATTATCTGACGGATCGAAATGTGTTCGTCAGAATACATGAATTTCAGCGAGCCACCCGCTGTTCACCAAAACGCTCTGCAGTCTTTCCTCGTCCTGTGTTCAGCAGTCTTGCGATTTGTGACGGAATACAGCAGAGTTACGACAGCTGGTAGTCGTTTCCAAAGGAGCAAACCCAACTGTGAGGCCGCGTCGTTTTCATTTGCACTGTTTCCAGACTGCCACGTGTTCAAGAGCAATGGCTGTCGCAATACTGTGGTGTCTGGCAACAGTGAACTTCAACCTCTCGTCAACCGTGGCACAGAAACCGATATCGCCCGGTCCTGGCGCAGTGCGTCTGAACAATGGCATGATCCTGCGCGGCTTGTGCGACCTGAGCAACACACTGGATCCGTTTCGGGAAAACCAGCATCTGGAACTGCGGAAGATCGACCAGGGTTTTCGAACATACTTCGTATCAACTCGCCGCAGCAGTACAAAGGTGGGTGACGCGCGGGCGGTACCGAATCAGAAGTTCCTGATCGTGCAACGGCGTACCGGACGTCACCCCATGAACTTCCTGATTGGGCTGCATACGCGTTCACCGTTCCTGATGAATGGTCAGGCAGACGTGACGCTGAAGCAACCTGGAGGAAGGACGACGCGACTGCCGGTCGGCATCACGTCGCTGAATCGACGAATGGCCGCGGTAGACGGACTGACACATAACTGGAAATTCGGCGTTTCGATGTATGCTATTCCGGACGACCTTCTGTATGCCGGTGGACAGAAGGGGGGACTGGTAACGCAGGTGGCTGACTACCAGAACGGAGAAACACGACTAAATCTGGTTCAAATGCTGATCGAAGCCGAAAAATACGTCGCAGCCCAGCGTATGCTGCAGGATATCCCCGTGGATTTTCCGAACCTGGCGCCCCTGTCTGAAAAGCTGATCGACAGCTGGAATGAAAGTGTCGGCAATCGTCTGATGGTCGAAGTCACAGCATTGAAGGAAAGCGGAAAACATCAACTGGCCGTGAAATACGGGCGTGCGTATCCGGACGAAAAACTGGCCCCCGCACTGCGAGTTCGGGCCAAGCAGATGATCGACGATCACAACGAAACAAAGCAACGAATCGACGATCTCAGAATACGACTGCCGGACATCGTGGGTCGTATCGAGAATGACGAACATCGTGGTCAGGCCATGAGAATGTGGAACGAGCTTGACCGCCGGATCGACTTCAACACATTGCCGCGTTTTTCAGCCTTCGAATTACTGGCGCAGGATGACGGTCTAACTCCCGAAACAAAAGTTGCTCTGGCAGCATCCGGCTGGATGCTGGGAGCGAACGAAGCGATCGATAGTTTTGCAGAAACATTCGGACTGTTTCAGATTCGGTACCGCTTACAGGACTACGTACAGACTACGGACGACGAAGACCGACTGAGAAACGAACTACTGGATGAAATTCGCGGACTGGAAGGCTTCAGTGCAGATCGGGTAGCAGGCCTAATCAGACATCTGCCGCCTTCAGATACTCTGACGATTGTTCAGATGACGCCGCTGGCGCCGGGTAATTTCCGGCTTGAAGGCGATAACCTTACGGCCGGCTGTATCGGTCGCGTGCCACGTGAATATGCCGAGACGCGAAAGCACCCGCTGCTGATTGCGCTGCCCCGCGCAGGTGCAACCGCAGAGGAAACGCTGGCATGGTGGGCTACGAATTCGGAACGCAACGGCTACATACTGGTGGTGCCGGAGCTGTATCCTGCCGGAGCGGGAGGATACGATGCCTCTGCGGAACAGCATCGACAACTGCTGAAACTGCTGAAGCGGCTGAAGAGTGGGCTTTCAGTTGACGACGACAGGGTATTCATCGCCGGGCATGGTATCGGCGGAGAAGCTGCGATGGACATGGGAACGTCTCATCCGGACCTGTTCGCCGGCATCGTTTCCATTGCGGGTCTGGGGCGACGAAACGTGACATGGTCGGCGCATAACTCTACTGTACTGCCGTGGTATATTGTGGTCGGATCGCGTCAGCCGAACTATGTCAGTCGTATGACTCCACTGCTGAAGAGATTGTTCCGCAGAAGCGACACCAATCGCGAGTTCTGTGATGTGCTGTTTGTTCGATACACAGAACGCGGATTCGAATCATATGCTGAAGAGCTGCCCAACCTTTTTCGCTGGTTCAACGTTCAGTCTCGACCGGCACTGCCAAAGAAGATTGATGCGAAAGTACTCCGGACAAGTGACACGAGCTGGTTCTGGCTTGAACTCGACTCGCTGCCGGAGCGATTCGCGCAGTTTGAGTACCCTACCGGCTATGATGATCGCCCCGCCGGTCCAACCGGAACAATTGATGCCGAGGTGAATGGCAACTATATCCGCATTACGTCGCTGCCAACAAAACAAGCGTCCATTCGGCTGTCGCCGGACATGGCCGGGCTGGACCTGGAACAGAAGATTACAGTTCGAGTCGCAGGTCGCAATGCTCAGGTGGAACGCTACGTGGCTTCGGTCAGGAACATGCTGGACGACTTCCGAAAGAACCGTGACCGGGCAAGGCTGTGTTACATGAAAATTCACATTAAGAATCGTTAACACAGCCGGCTTGTACCGTGATCGAATCAGATGTCGGCTTGCGCCGATTCAGATCTGTTTGCGTCGCGCTGTCAGCATCGCTCGGATAGGCGCCGGGTAGCCCTCGATCGTCTTCGACGAATCTTCGGGATCGAGGAAGTCCGCCAGAGACTCGAATGCCATCCACTCCGTACTGCGCTGTTCCGCGGTCGTGGTGGCGGTCATATTCACCACCTTGACCTCGTGAAAACCGGTGCGGCGAAGCCATTTCGTCAGCAGCGCCACGGAAGGAATAAACCAGACATTTCTCATTTTCGCATAGCGTCCCTCAGGCATCAGCAGTTGCTCACCCTTTGCATCAATCACAAGCGTTTCCAGAACCAGTTGCCCGTCACGTTTCAGGCTGCCGGACAGGGACTGCAGGTGCTCAATCGGACTGGTGCGATGGTACAGCACTCCCATTGAGACTGTAACGTCGAACGCGTGCAACCGTTTCGGCAGACAGTCATCGCCGAGGGGCAGCACATCGTGGGGCACGTCGCTCCGGGATAATTTCCGGATCACTTCATGCTGCATCACGAAAAGTAGGAACGGGTCCAGCCCGACAACCCGACTGGCTCCCGCCGCCAGCATGTGCCAGCCAAAATATCCGTTGCCACAACCGACGTCCAGCACAGTGCGATCGCGCAGCTCCACGTGATTGCGCATGCGATTCCACTTCCAGTCCGAACGCCATTCAGTATCAATGTGTATACCAAAACAATCGAACGGCCCCTTGCGCCAGGGACGAAACGTCATCAGGTCCGACCGCAGTTGATCTCTAACCTCGGCAGCAATCGGTCCGTTGACCGCCACTCTGCCGTCGTCAGCAGCAGCGAGACGGCCACAGATTTCCGGCAGAGCCTGCCAGCAACGTCTCCAGTGCTCAAGGTGGCCGTGACCATTGACATCGATAACCTGATGGCAGGCCTGCAGAAGCTGGTCGGCCCACGCACCGTGACCGGCCTCGCGAAGCCAGTCGAACATCGCTTCGTGGTTGAACAACAAAGTCTTCACTGGTGGTGATCGATACGATTCTCAGTGGGGCTTCCGCGGTGTCAACGGCGACGCACACGCAGTCGGTTCGTCAGTTCATTACACAACGCGAACCGTAACGACTTTCATCCGCAAGTGTAACAGTGTGAAGCGTTGAGCTTGAGCCAGCGTGTTTCTATCATGTGGAACTGAGTCGTGACTTCCCTGCCACTACCATTTCCAGCCTGCGGAGCTTTTTATGCGGCGCAATATCGTATTCCTGTTGTTGGCTTGCGGTACCAGCCGGATTGTCGCTCAGATACCTCGAGTTTTTCCAGCGGGTGATTTGCCCGCAGACGCGCGACTCAGCGAACTCAGAACGCTGAACAGTTACTTCCCGTTCACCGCTGTCCGGAATGAAGAACAGTGGCAGCAGCGGCAGATGGAGATCAAACGTCGCATCCTGATCTCACAGGGTCTGTGGCCTGAACCGACCAAAACGAATCTGCAGGCAGCAGTTCACGGACGGGTGGAACATGACGACTACACGGTTGAATGCGTCTATTTTCAATCGATCCCCGGCCATTACGTCACCGGTAGCCTGTATCGACCGAAGGGGAAACAAGGTCCGTTCCCGGCAGTTCTGTGCCCTCACGGCCACTGGAGAAACGCACGTTTCTACGATGCCGGCGATACCGCCGCACGCAGGAGCGTTGCCAGCGGAGCCGAGCGTTTTCTCAACGCGGCGCGCAATCACATTCAGGCGCGCTGTGTACAGCTTGCTCGCATGGGGTGTATCGCGCTCTTCTACGATATGACGGGCAACTGCGATTCGATTCAAATCGGCCATCGTCCCGAAAGGTCGGATCACCTCGACACACCGGAACACTGGGGCTTCCTGAGCGTACAGGCCGAATTGCGTTTGCAGAATATGATGGGGCTGCAGACCTGGAATTCGGTCCGCGCTATCGATTTTCTGTCGGAACTGTCGGACGTCGACACGAAACGCATCGGTGTGACAGGCGCCAGCGGAGGCGGTACTCAGTCTATGATTATCGCAGCGATTGACGACCGTGTCACAGCCGCGATGCCCTGCGTAATGGTTTCGACAGCTATGCAGGGGGGGTGCACGTGTGAAAATGCACCTCTGATGCGAATCGGCCAGGGCAACATCGACATCGCCGCAGCAGTCGCCCCTCGCCCCCTGGGACTGACCGCTGCTGACGACTGGACCAAGGAACTGGAGACAAAAGGGTATCCGGCTCTGCAGAATCTATACGCGATGCTGGGATATGAAGACCGGCTGACAGCTGTTTTTCACACCCACTTTCCACACAACTACAACCATGTGAACCGCACTGTGATGTACAGTTTTTTCAATCGGCATTTTAAGCTTGGGCTGAACGAACCTGTGCTGGAAAGTGACTTTGAGCTGTTATCGAAGGAGCAGCTTTCGGTCTGGAACGACCAGCACCTTGCCCCGTCGGGCAGCGATGTCGGAGATGCGCATGAAATCTCTCTGCTGGGACTCGCGACGGAAGACTCCGACGAACAACTGGCCTCTGTTGTTCCGCGTTCCGGACAGAGTCCGGAACGGTTCCAAAACGTTGTCGGAGCTGCCTGGGCGACCATTCTTGATCGCCGACTGGATCAGGTCGGCGAGATCGAATTCTCCCACACGAAGGAAGTCGCGGATGGAGAATTCGCCCTGACGCTGGGGCAATTGAATCATGCTGCCATGTCTGAACAGCTTCCAGCGATGAAGCTGCGTGGCAAAAGCAAATCTCAAAAGGGCGTGGTCATCTGGCTGACGGAAACCGGCAAGTCCGATCTGATTAAGGATGGCAAAGTGATTATGCCAGTCGCGAAACTGCTTGAAAAAGGATACACAGTTCTGTCCGCGGACCTGTCCGGCCAGGGCGAATTCCTTGCCAGCGACGTTCCACTGGAAGCACAACGAATGTGGTATCAGCAAGACGGTAACAGCGGCTGGAAACGCTTTGCCGGGTACACGTACGGCTACAATCATTCGATGTTTGTCAAACGCACCCACGACGTTCTTTCGCTGATCAAGTACGCCACCACACTTTCGCGGCAACAGAACATCCACCTGGTTGGCCTGGACAGGACAGCGGGCCCCATCGCTTTGGCGGCACGCAGCCAGGCGGCCGATGCGGTCAACACAACGATCGTGGATCTGGCTGGGTTTCAGTTTCGCGGAATCACCAGCCACGATGACCCCATGTTCGTGTCCGGTGCTGTGAAGTATCTCGACGTGACCGGACTGCTGAGTCTGTGCGCGCCATATGACATTTCCATCGCCGGACTGCAGAAAAAATCAGTGGCGACCCGCGTCTTTGCCGCAACAAATGCGTCGGCGAAACTACATTTGGTTGACTCGAGAGCATTGATGCTGGCACTGGAGCAACTGTAGTCACGAAGTGGCAAGATCGGTTACCGCCACATGCGATGGGAAGGCCGTCTGCGGCCCGAATCCTCTGACCGCCCTAGCCGTTTGATCTGACATTCGTGGCCTGCAACATGAAGCTTACATATTCACCACTAACATCCCATATGCACATACTGACAAATACATGAGTCGTTTTCACAGAGTTATATGCTGCTGGTGACAGATGAATCCTGCACCAAGTATGCGGCCGACCTTAGCAACCGCTGCAGAATCTGCTACACCATAGAAGTGAGTACGATGAAACAACGGCAGTTGACGTACTCGTAAATCTTATCATTTCTCCAGACTCGTCGCAGAAAGGCGGACGGATGCCCATCCTCCAGGACAATTCTCTCTCTATTGGTCGTACTCCTCTGGTCAGAATCAACCGACTGACAGAAGGTCTCAATGCCACAGTGCTGGCCAAAATTGAAGGTCGAAATCCGGCCTACAGTGTCAAGTGCCGCATTGGCGCGGCGATGATCTGGGATGCTGAGGAACGCGGAGTGCTTAAGCCGGGCATGGAGGTGGTTGAGCCCACCAGTGGAAATACGGGCATTGCGCTGGCTTATGTGTGCGCAGCACGAGGCTACAAGCTGACCCTTACAATGCCGGACACCATGTCTGTAGAACGCCGGGTTATGCTTCGTGCGTTTGGCGCCAGTCTTGTGCTCACACCAGGCGCCGAAGGAATGAAGGGGGCTATTAATAAGGCCGCCGAAATCGCTGAACAGAACAACGCGTTCCTGCCGCAGCAGTTTTCAAACCCGGCCAACCCGGCGATTCACCAGAAAACCACGGGGCCTGAGATCGTTGAGGACACAGAGGGGAACGTGGATATCTTTATTTCAGGAGTCGGAACGGGTGGAACGATCACCGGCGTCAGCCGCTTTCTGAAGCAGGACCGGGGACTTCCTGTGAAGACGATTGCCGTCGAGCCCACCACGAGTCCGGTTCTGTCGGGCGGAGATCCTGGCAAGCATCCCATTCAGGGGATTGGCGCAGGGTTTGTTCCCGACAACTGTGATACCAGCATCATTGACGAAGTTGTACAGGTCTCGGGAGAAGAAGCTCTGGAAATGGCGCCAAGACTGGCCCGGGAAGAGGGAATTATTGCCGGAATCAGCTGCGGGGCCGCGATGGCGGCAGCTCTTAAAGTGGCCGCTCGACCGGAAAGTGAAGGCAAGACAATCGTTGTGATTCTGCCGGACTCGGGTGAGCGATATCTGTCCACCCCAATGTTCGAGTACGCTCGCGAAGCCTCCTGATCAATGATGTCTGGACAGGAATGCGTTGCCGACCAGTGGATCTACCGATTTCCGGAAACGCGTTCCTTGTCCCGGGTGGTTACTGTCACGATCTGAGGTGCTGACTCCCTGTTTGGCATATACCACGGTTAAAATGCGCGGGCAGCTGCGGTTCTATATTTCGGATCCGGCATCGTTTGGTCGGAGTGACCATGCGATGCTGTCCCATTCGGAATCTTCACCATGATTGTTACTTCATTGTCAGCAGAGGACCTGAAGATCCGGATTCGTCATCACCTGACAGCGGATCTGCATGTCGTCAATCAAATACTGGCGGAACAACTGCGTACTTCCAGCGCCTTTGTCTCTGACATCACAGAACATGTCTCGCGTTACCGCGGTAAGCAACTTCGGCCGACGTTGCTGCTGCTGACTCAACGCATGACAGAGCAGGGGACCACCAGAGAGTCTCGCATGCTGGCTGCGGCCGTTGAAATGATTCATACGGCGACACTGGTACACGACGACGTGATCGACGAGGCAGAGACCCGCCGACACGTGGCTACTGTTCATCGTCGGTGGAATACAGAAACCAGCGTGCTGCTGGGTGATTATCTGTTTTCTCGTGCTTTTCAGCTGGCAGCCTCCACAGGCGACGCCAAAGCATGTCAACTGATCGGTCTTGCCACAAATCGCACATGTGAAGGCGAACTCAATCAGATGGCGGCCAGACTGGGACAATTGACGTCAGAAGTGGACTACTTCCGGATCGTCCGTGATAAGACAGGCCAGTTGTTTGGGTTAAGTTGCCTGCTGGGCAGTCGGGCCGGCGGCGGAACCGACAGGCAACAAAGGGCCGCCCGTCGGTTCGGTCTGCGGCTGGGCATGGCTTTTCAGATTGCTGACGATGTGTTGGACCTGAACGGGCCTCGAGCAGTGACGGGGAAAGATGCCGGAAACGATCTTCAAAACAACCGGCAGACTCTGCCTGTTATTCGAGCGATGCGATTGGTACCCGAAAGCGAACGACCGCGACTCAGACGGATTCTGGCTGAGGAATCACCGGGACACCTGATTAATCACCGGGAAATCCAGTCCGGAATCAGATCGGCACTCGAAACCGCAGACGTCCTTACATCCCGAGCGATTGCGGACCTGACATGTTTTCCTGCATGCCCCGATCGCCGGCTGCTGGAATCAATCGCAACATTAGCCGTTTCCCGTGATGCGTAGGTTTTTTGAGGAGATCCGCTAAGAATCTGCCGTCCGAAAGTTTGTCCAGCAGAAGCGTCAAAGGTTACCCGGTTTACCGGGCCGGAATTAGATTGTGTTGTAACGGATATTTGCCTTCTGTCGGATGTAGAGAGCGTCAAGCCGCATCAATGGCTGGCCGAAGATCAGAGAGACCTGCCCTGCTGCGGGCACGATCATCTATTTTGAATCTTCATCAACCGCCGGAGCCACTTGATGCAACCGCAAAGGCTGACCCTTCATTTTTGGCTTATTCTGCTGGTGTCTGCTGCACTGCTGGATGTAGGCGCAAACGGACAGGAGTTGAACGAAGGATTTCCCAATGAACTTAACTCCGACGTAGAGGAACCACGAATTGCCCTGCCGGAAGTGAAAAGCAGGTCTCGATTCTTCACAGTGTCGCGATCAAGACAGAAATCGAACGACGCTCTGATCGAACTCTGCAAAGAGTCTGTGGATACGACGGCACGTCGCCTGTTGTCGACTGAAAGTCACACCCCATGGCAAATCATGCATGGCCTGCTGGCCCTGCGCCATGACTTTCAGATTCAGCACGAGGGTCAGACCATCTCCGGACTGGACTGGGTCGCACAGGGACAGGTCTTCGACGACGAATACTGGTTTGAGTCCTCCCGCCACGGCGGGCGTGCTCACCCGTACAGTCGACCATACGCGTTCGAAGGACATGCCAATCAGTTTCTAGCCATTCTGTCCATGTGCGGCGTTGAGCTGGATCGCAAGTTCGGCACATCGACTGGCACGGTAACCATGCGAGGCATGATTAACAACGCTCAGAAGACATTAACGGAAAAAGACGAACCGACCTGGACGTTATGGGCGTTAAGTCGCTATCTGCCCTCATCTGCTCGATGGCGCAACGAAGATGGCGAATCGTGGAGTATTGAAAAGCTGGTTCAGGACCAGACAGCCAAGCCAATGCAGGGCGCTCCCTGTGGTGGAACTCATGGTTTGTTTGCTCTGGCTCATGCCAGAAACGTATATTTGCGGCAGAAAAAACCATTGCGTGGCGTGTGGTTGCAGGCCGAATACAAGATTCGCAAACATATCAATACGGCCCGCATGCAGCAGAACGCCGACGGAACACTGTCGTCAAATTTCTTCCGCAGTAAAGAGTACGACCCGGACTTCAACAAGCGAATGGCAAGTGCCGGCCATATTCTGGAATTCCTGATGATCGCTCTGCCACAGAATGAACTCGGTGAGCGCTGGGTCCGTCGAGCAATCGAAGCGACCGCAAGTGACCTGCTGAACAACCGCAAGGCTTATGTAAAGTGCTCGCCGCTGTATCATTCCGTTAATGCGCTCAACATCTATCTTGATCGAGTCAATCCGAAGGTACCTTCGAACAAAATTGCGTCCGGCCGGAAAGAGGCAAGGACAGCCAAACTCACTCCTCGCAAAAAAGCGAAAGACCAACCACAGCTTAAGCCGGTCCCGGTTACCAGTATCGCCAGGAGTCAAAAGGTTCCGGACAAGAAAACGGTCGAAAACAACCGGGCTGAATCATCGGCAACGGTACCGTCGAAGGAAGGCGACAATGTCCCCAAGACACCAAACAGGGCTCAGGCCGCTCCTTTGCGGGAAGTACCCGAGGCCGCCGAATCGCCGCAGTCCGTCCCGGAGCCGACGAATGCTGACACCGAGAACGATCCGTCAAAATGGAAGGCGACGCCCAGCAGACGCCGCACTGCCATTTCGGACGAAGCGGCGAGAGGCGACGACGAACTTAAGAAATTGCCGGCGTCCGCGAGCAAGGACCAGTTGGATGGCACGAACGATCCGTCAGCACCGACCGCTGACGACGATGCGACAACCGAAGAGCAGGATAGTTCCGAACAGGCTGAGGGAATGACAGTCGCGACGGTTCCGGTCCAGTCGGTCTCTACGACACGTGTCATCGAATCCGCGAAGGAAGTCACAACAGAGACAACAGCACTGGCCGATACGGCCAGCGTTGATCGCGTTATGGTTCGGGACGTACAGCCGGAACCGCAAGCCGGCCCTGACACGTTGACGCTGCAGCCCGAAGAGGCCGCACTTGCGTTATTGCCGATCGTTGACGCGATTGGCGTGTCAGAAGGGATGTCGGTCGCGGAAGTTGGCAGCGGTACGGGACTGTTCCTGCACCTGTTATCCGCGAAAGTAGGGTCGGAGGGCCGTGTCTATGCGATCGACGCCTCGCCTCGACTTGTCGAGTATCTCGAAGAACGGGTTGTGGCTGAGGGGCTGACCAATGTTGTTGTCGTTCGCAACGACGGCACATCGCTAGCCCTCGTCAACAACCAGGTGGATCGCGTCTTTGTGTGTGACGACTACCGAGAATTGCGAAATCAGGCGACAATGCTGAACTCCATTCGTAGAAGCCTGTGCCCGGGGGGCGAACTGATTCTCGTTGAGTCAGCTCAATCCGGTGAGCTGACGGAATCCGGTGGCCGAGATGCTGCTGGCGAACCCAACAGCCTCGAGATTCGTGCGGAAATCGCAAAAGCCGGCTTTGACTACGTGGAAGAAGTCGCGATTCCCGATCTGGGCAGCGGATTGTTCCTGCGATTCCGCAAATCTGCTGAGTAGGGGGCAGGTGGCGAGCCATTCGCCACCGAAACGTCTGGACATCAACGTCGTAACACCGCTTCACGCTGACTTGTGGTTGCGAAGAACGTTTTTAGTATCAGTTTCGTGACTCCTGCGAGCCAGATTTTTCTACGGCAGAAAATAAACTGCTTTAGATGTCCTTTCCGTCCACCTTCGCCGCTTCTGCACCGGTCAGACCGTCCAGCGACTGGCCCGTTCCAATCTTCTCCGCAGCGGCATCATAGATTTCCATCGCCTCGGGAAGAGCGTCACGCAGCGCGAAGGAACGACGTGCATCTGATGGATGTGTGGACAGGAATTCCATAGGAGCAGCTCCGTCCTTCTGTCCGGAAAATCGTTCCCAGAATGCAGGAGCTTCGGAAGGATCGTAGCCGGCTCGGGCCATCATCATGATCCCGATCTGGTCGGCCTCCAGTTCATGCTTGCGGCTGTAGGGCAGAATCGCACCATACTGAGCCCCGGCGCCATAGGCCGTCAGCACAATCTTTTGAGTCGTCTCTTTTCTGTCCCGCATCAGGAACGCCACACCATCCTTTACCTTGTTTTGCACCATCTGATGGGTCATCCGCTCTCCACCGTGACGCGCGATGGCGTGTCCGATTTCATGAGACATCACAACCGCCAGGCCGGCTTCGTTCTGGCAGATCGGCAGAATGCCGGTATATACCGCTACCTTTCCGCCCGGCAGACAAAATGCGTTTTGCGTTTCTGCCTCAATGACGTTGAACTCCCAGTCAAAGTCCGGCCGGTCCGCTACAGCTGCGATCCGCTGACCAACACGCCGAACAATATCTGCAGCTGTCTCATTGCTGGTCACCGGTTCGCTTTTCAGAACTTCCTGATATGCCGTTAGCCCCAGCTGGTTTTCCTCAGCCTCGGACACGAGCAGCAGTTGCCGACGTTCTGATACCGGGACTGACTGACATCCAATGGAGACTAAGGCCGCCACGACCGCGCCCAGTAGTCCGGAACAGATTAACAGATGCCGCTGCCGGAACGACTTTCGAGTCATCTTCGCCTCCATATTCGTTTCTCGCCAAATTGACAGACCTGTCGCTGCGTGAAAACCGCAGATTCCGCAGTTTGTTCTGTGATCACTGTGTCAGGAAGGCTGTCATTTCTCCCGGTGCCGTGGAAATCTAGGAAAAACTCGGCAGTCAGAGCAACGGCGTATGGGGTGATGTCTGAGGAAGTGCCCGTGAACCCTCAGACAAAGCTGCTTGTTCGTGCAGTACGCTGCCTGAGAAATGTTTGTCCCGGCAATTTGTGCATGAATGGGGTGGCAACTTGATTTCCTGCGTGGGTCGATAGAATTGTGTGGATTCTCCGTTCTTAACAACTTTTCAAGAGATGCAGCCGCTATGGCCACAGAGAGTGCGACTCAGGCTCCGTTGAGTGCCGTACCCGATAAACGGGGACGATTTGGTGACTTCGGACGACGTTATGTTCCGGAGACGCTGATGTTTGCCCTTGACGAACTTGCTCAGGCATACGAGGACGCAAAGAAAGATCCGGCATTCGACGAACGATTTCGCGATCTGCTGAGAAACTACGTCGGCCGCCCGAATCCGCTGTATTTCGCCGAACGGCTCACGGAACGCTGCGGCGGCGCGAAGATCTTCTTCAAACGCGAAGACCTGAATCTCACCGGTGCACACAAGATCAACAACACCATTGGGCAGGCACTGCTGACCATGCGAATGCGGAAAACTCGCATCATCGCGGAAACCGGCGCTGGTCAGCACGGTGTGGCCACCGCAACGGCCTGTGCCCGGTTCGGCTTTCCGTGTGTTGTGTACATGGGGGAAGAAGATGTGCGTCGCCAGAAGCTGAACGTTTTCAACATGCGAACGATGGGCGCCGAAGTGCGCCCGGTCACAACTGGCAGCCGTACTCTGCGAGACGCCATCAATGAAGCGATGCGTGACTGGATGGCATCAGTTCGCGACACCCACTACATCATCGGCAGCGTGGTGGGACCACACCCGTTTCCGATGATGGTACGGGATTTTCAGTCGGTTATCGGACGTGAGACTCGCGAACAGTCACTCGAAATGATCGGGCGCCTGCCGGACGAGGTGATCGCCTGCGTGGGTGGCGGTTCAAATTCGGCCGGCATGTTCTTTCCGTTTGTTGACGACGAAGCTGTCGCTCTGACGGGAGTGGAAGCCGGCGGTCGCAGCAACGAACCTGGCGAACACGCAAGTACGCTGACTTATGGCCAGCCGGGCATTCTTCACGGCAGCTACAGCTACGTGCTGCAGGATAACGACGGACAGACATCTGACGTGCATTCGATCTCAGCGGGCCTGGACTATCCAGGAGTGGGTCCGGAACACAGTTACTGGAAGGACACCGGTCGAGTCGACTATGTGAGCGCGGGTGACGAAGAGGCGCTGGATGCTTTCACAGTCATGGCACGAACAGAAGGTATACTTCCGGCCATCGAAACTTCGCATGCGATTGCCTACGCCATGAAGGCCGCCGCGAAACGAAGCAAAGAGGAAGTCGTCGTGGTTTGTTTATCCGGGCGCGGCGACAAAGACGTCAACGAAGTTGCTCGCCTGACCGGGCAGGAGATGTAATGTCGGATTCCGATACCGGCAGGGTAGAACAGCGGTTGGTTCGCATTGAATCGGCCCTGGCCCATCTGCAGCACGACCTTGAAGAACTGAATGCATCGTTGACGATGCACTTCGGACGGATGCAGGGTTTCGAAGCACGATTTACTCGCATCGAGCACGAACTGGAATCAATGGCAGAAGAAAGCGACGTGCGTGATCCGGAAAATGAGAAGCCGCCGCATTATTGATACGGTGCAATTTCAGTCTGCCCGACTGAGACGCTGCAGAATTGCTGCACATCGAACGCCCGACGCGCTGAACACATATCTCCGGGAGCTTGGCCCCGTTTGCTCAATAGCAATCGCCAGGTGATCCGCCGGCAGCACCGGTTCCACCCGCTCCGCCCACTCCACAAAGCACACAATCTCGGGGTCCAGCAGGTATTCTTCCGCACCAATTGCCAGGAATTCATCAACGTCGCCCAATCGATAAGTGTCAAAGTGAAACACCGGCAGCCGTCCGTCAGTATAGGTCTGCATAAGCACGAACGTGGGACTGTTCACCTGAGAGCCGTCGGCACCAAGTCCGCGACACACGGCACGGACAAAACACGTCTTCCCGGAGCCTAACTGTCCATCCAGAGCTACAGTGATGCCCGGCGACAGAACCGCTCCCAGCCGTCGGCCAAGCAGGTCAGTATCGCCTTCGCTGTCGCTGTCGAACAAGAAAGTCTCGGGGACGCGGTGGTCTGACATTCGGAATGAGGTCAATCTGTAAGATGCCGGTTGACGCTGAGCATTTCGGGTACTCGACAGCCACTGCATTGTGAGCTGTCACGAAGTGAATTCGAAAAGTGAATCTGTACCGCACATCACGAAATTCTGAATTCAGCAGCTTATATCGCCAAGTTGATTGCGTTTCCACAAGGAGGCAGAGTCGGTCCCCGAAATCACATGTCACGAAAACTCACACAGACAATGCAGCAGATACAGGAGAGAATGTTACGAATGATGGCGACACTGAGTGAACAGCAGATTCGGCAATTGGAAACAAGGGTGGTGCGCGGCGACGGGACTGCTAAGGAAACGCTGTTTGACCTGTCCCACGGTTGACTTTCTCGGATTGCAGGGCTTCGCATGCGGAGTGAACTGCGCAGGACGATGGGCGTCAACCATCTGCTGATGGCAGCGCGGATGCAGGCCATTCGTCGACAGACGGAATTCGCAGTGGCGGCAGCCCGGCCACACTTCGTATGGCTGAGAACCATCCTGCTGCGGACGATTCACGTCATTGAGAAACGACTGCATTGAGAAACGACTGGTATCGGATTCCTTCGCACAGGATTTGTCGTCGACGGCAGTAATACCTTCCGCCGTTTTTCCTGACTCACTGGCCGATATCGATCGCGAGATTCTGCTGTTGCGCCACCTCGAAGAGCTCACCAACCAGGAAATATCCATAATTACGGGCATTTCGCCCCAGGGTGTCAGCACCGGTACATGGCGGCAATTCACGAACTTGCATATGCATATCACGATGTACGGTTATCTGCCACCAGCGAAGGAATCGCAGCACATGCCTGACAATCTGGATCTTGTACCGGATGGCCTGAGCCCCGTCACGTCGGACGTCGGTACGACTTGGGATGTCCTGGAGGCTGTTGCCGGCAGGTTTTTGGAAGGCCGCCGTCGACTTCTGAATCCCCCGATCGAAGACTACGCTCGCCTGTGCCGTGACCGGGCTGATGCCATTCGAAAAGTATTTCCCATTCTATTGCAACTGGAACAGGAAAAAGACAACAGCGAATCTCGAAGAAGAAACGAGAACTTCCCGCGCAGTCTGCCGATCACCAGACTTGGGTCGTATCAACTGAAAGGAGAAACGAATCGATCGGCGACCTCGATCGTCTACAGCGCAGTTCACGTACCAACGGCGACTCTCGTAATCATCACGGTTGTCCCGTGGAAAGCAAACACTGTTCCGCGTCTGCAGCTTCAGTTCGAACGCGAGACGACCGTCGCGCGACGGCTGATGCAGCCCGGAATTATGCCCGTTCTGAATGTCGGGTGCGATAACGGTTACTTCTTCTTTGTCACGCCGTACAGCAGGGGAACTGACGGTGCAGCACTGATTAAGCATTTTTCCGCCGCCGGCGCCCAACGATCGCGCCGTATCGAGCATGGCGACTGGGCGACCTTTTCCCACATCGGCACACAGCTTGCAGTCGCTCTGAGTTATGCGCACGAACGGGGGACGCTGCACAACGAAATTCCGCCGGGCAACGTGTTCGTCTCCCGCTCCGCCAACGCCCGACTGCAGAACTTTCGACATGAACAGTGTGCTCAGACTAAGCTGAGGGATGAATTCAACAGCAATGCTCCGGTGGTACCACTGTACGTGGCTCCCGAGTGCCTGAAGGGGACCAGGGACGAACGTTCTGATATTTACTCGCTCGGCGCCACGCTCCTGATCATGGCAACTCAGTCTGCAACTGCCGAAACGCAGCCACTGCGCCAGACAGCAGCCAGGTCATGGACGAAGTCCCGACGTTTCCTGCGTCGGGATGGTGACAGTATGCCTCGATGTTTCTCACTGGTCCTGCAGAAAGCGATGGCCGCAGCTCCCGCCAGACGATACCGATCGGCCGCTGAATTTGTGGCAGCACTGAGAAGTGTTGACGCAACGTTAACAGATCGGGCAGGGAAACCCGTTGGTGTCGGCAGTCGCGTCAGAACGTGGGCGTCACGACTCTGCTGATCCTCAACACACCGGGATCGGCAGTATGGGGTGCACAATGATCAATGCCGCATGCGAAAATCGTTTTCGGCGGACGCATCCTCGCCGCGCATCAGGTACAGCGTGCGTTCCGACATCAGCAGCACACCGTCACGATCAAACTTCGTTGACTGACCGTGACGGTAGACGGAAGTCGTCGGCATATATCGCAGGGTCATGCCTCGGCGAGAATCATCTGAATAATTCGGCTCGGACCCGTGGAACAGAAACACGTCGTGCAGTGATATCTGCCCGGGCTCAAGCACAATGTCCTGCGCAGTGGATTCGTCAAACTCCGATTCATCAAGCTCCAGATTCAATGCGATGCCCGGCGCATCGCTTTTGTTATGCCTTGCCAGACGCTGCGATCTGTGTGATCCGGGAATGACTCGCAGACAGCCGTTCTGTGGGGTCGACGCATCCACAGCAATCCACACCGTGCACGTCGCCAGTGGCTCAATCGGCCAGTATTCTCCATCCTGATGCCAGGGCGTTCGCGTTCCCACTCGGGCGGGCTTGGCAAAAAAACTGGAATTCCAGAGAGCAATGTCACGGCCGATGACCTGTTCGACCATATCCAGGATCTGCGGGATCCTGGCGACCGTGAGGAACCATGTATCATAAGCCAGCAGCGCCGAACAGTAGTCACTGAACTCCGGATAGCTTTGCACCAGTCGTTCGTGCGATGCACGAATGTCAGCCAGCACAGACTCTGGCACACGATAGTCCGGCGTCACAAAACCATCACGTTGATAAGCGGCAAGCTGTTCGTTGGTGAGCATGAACTGAATTCCGGCAGTTGTTGGATCGACAATCTTAAACACAATATTATGGCGCAGCGCCTGTCATTGCGACTGTCCGGCAACGCTGTTCGTACTCCGGAAGCATTGTGCGGTCTCTGCCCTGCGGCTTTGTTGTGCCGCGTCGATCGGTGCTTCTCGCCATGCGTGTCCGCACTACGGCGCCGCTCATCGCGAGCAGTGAAAACAGCCGTTCTCATCCGTTGAGTGTGGATGCAGGCCGAAGGTGCACGCCTTCGATCAGCGAATTCTGCCGCTTGGCGAGAAGGGTAAAGTTCCTCACGACATGAGGCCGATTCTGTCTCTATAAACAGCAGGACTGTGCGCACGACGTTGTGCGGCCCGCGTAATCGCAGGCCGCATCGGGGACAGATCGAGGTGTCGTTCAGAGGGAACAGACGTCATGGGTGTACGCAAATTCACAAAGAAGAAGCCCGGGCCGAAGCCATCTGTGACTCCTGAGCGTCGCAGACTGGCCATCGTTGTTGCAATCCTGACGATGGGCGGTGTCGTCCTGGATATGGATGTGTTGAGTATCTTCAGCAGCAGCGATTCCAATCAGCCGGACAGTCACGAACCTAACGAGTTTTCGGAACTGGAGTCGATGCTGGCGGACTTCGGCAGCGACGCAGCAGCACCGAACGCACAACGTACTGAGCCCACAGTCAGGACCCAGCCCGTGGCGTTGGAAGAGCCCTCGCCACTACTGGTTCCAACCATGGACATGACGACAGAAATCCCGGTCAGGAACGTGTCTCTTCCGCAGCCACCCGATACTGAGGTATCGGGTGTGCACCCGGATGACCCGTTGTTGCCATCACGTTTTCCAGGCACCAGTCCGTACGGATCGGGTTCGCCACGCCCTGGTCATCGTGCGTCAGTGACAGGCATCCGGTTCACGGGCAATATTCAGCCGATTCAGTAGTCAACATCGATCGAACGCGAGCTTCAAATGTATCAGGAATACTGGGGACTGAGTAAAAAGCCTTTTCCTTACCGCACAGCGGCGGCCGAACTGTATCCGTCGCAGTCTCTGCGGGGCGCGTCACTGAGACTGCAGTACTGTTTTCGCAACAACGGTGGCGCCGCACTCCTGATCGGTCAGTCCGGAGTGGGAAAATCAAGCGTATTAAGAAGGCTGGCCGAGGACGATGTGACTCTGCGTCCCTTCGCTCATATTGTTTATCCGACGCTGTCGTGTGCAGAACTGCAGCGCGTGGTGGCCGCAGAAGTACTGGAAACGACTTCGGTCGACACCCAGGACTCGCCGGACACGATATTTGCGGAACTGAGAAAGTCGCTGCGGCGGCACACTGCGGAGCACCGACATCCTGTCGTCGTATTTGACGAAGCTCATCTGTTGACAAACGATGCACTGAACCAGGTCGTACTGCCTCTGCTAAGTGTCGCTGACATGGACGCAACACTTTCGTTGACAATAGTGCTGTCCGGACAACCATCGCTGGCCGCGCACGTCGCCCGAAATGCTCAGCTGCGTGATCGCGTTGCCGTTACTGCGACCATGGATGGTTTCACTGAAAGTGAGATAACTGAATATATCCATGTCAGCATGACAGCTGCCGGAGCGCAACAAAGCATCTTTGCTGCCGATGCGATTCAGGCGATCTCGCGACTGAGCGCTGGAAACCCGCGACGCGTAAAGCGCCTGTGCGACATGGCGCTGCTGGTCGGCTACGCTGACCGACTGTCAGAAGTGACAGCCAGTGACATCGAATCACTGGCTGCAGAGATCCTGCCGGCCGCAGCTTGACGCCGGGGGGCATCACGCCCGGTGCATGACCAGCTCCTTGTTGCGGAGAGGCATTTGGGCACCGCTCTGCTTCGACTGCCGATGTATGACTCAACATGGACTCATGCGCTATGACACTACTGCACTCGGCATATTTGACGTTTGTGTGAAGTGGGTTCGATTTGACAGATGTACCCAATGCCCGGGGCATTCATGGCGGGTTCTCGCTTCTGTATCGCGTTAAAACAGCAATGCCGACACAGTGCGGTTAATCGCACGTGTCGATACCTCGCAGGAATCGCCAGTCTCACGCCGTAAACAAAATTGCCTTTCATGGATGAAAGACAATGAAACAATGAACGTTAAGACGCTGGCTATGTTCGATCGGCGTGTGTTCGAGCGTTCTTGTCTCTGAGGCAGCGTCCGGCGAAGAACTCCTTTGTGAAGCGCCGTCCCTGACGCCGGCAGTTCGCCTGTTCACGGAAACTGATCTGTGGATACAACCGGTCAGCCTGCAATGTACTGACGACGCTTCCTGCGGGGACAGCGTCGCTTCCTGTGGCGAATCGGATTGCAGAAACAGCGGATGCTGTGGCGATCTACTAAGCCGGACCAGCCCGATCAACGGCTTTCTCGAACGGATACCGGCGGCGTCCAGCACGGCATCACGCCGACATGCGATCTGACCGGGTTGCAGCAGCGGGGCGATACAACGCCACTGATCTATGGGCGACATTTATCCCGACTATGGCCGGGGAGTCGATGACTGCACGAACGTCTCAACACTGATACCGCTCAACACAGCCATGACTCTGCCAGTCGTTTCGGACGTGACTGGGATTTTCAAGATGGGAGAACGAGGGCTGGAAAGTGGTTTTGTCGTCGTGGAAAATCAGAACTCACCAACCACCGGACTGGAATTTCAAAATGGCACGACACTGCTCGGTCTGGCAAGGAATTACACCGATTTTGATGGGCTGTCCGGTGCTCATAAGCTGATCGAAACCTTCGGAACGGACGACATCACTTCGTTTCACACGACCGGATGGGATACATTCCCCTCAGGCAGTGTTGTTCCGGAAAATAAAACCGGCACGTGGATGGCCATCTACCTGGCGGAACAGAGACTGTGGGTTGATTCCCGCAATGCAAAGCAATACGCAAAGCTGTTTGGCTATGTCGGATTTTCAGAGCGGGAAAATCATGCGTTCATCGTTACCACCTCAGTCTCCGTTGAGGCATTTGGTCTGGTGAACAGTCGCTCGAATGACCGCACGGGAATTACCTGCTTTTATAAATAATGGTCTGAACGACGACTTCAGTAGTGCGTTCGCCGCTTTCATGCCTGTCGAAGATCCTCATGGTGGTGAGGTCTACTACAGTGCTCAGGTTACACCATGGTTTAACCTGACCTTTGACCTGCAGGCCGTTGCCCCGGTCGTGCGGCGTCTTGACTCCGCAGTTGTTCCGGGGTTGCGGGCCCACATGCGAATCTGAGGCTGTTCGTTCACGGATATGACGCTGTTCGGTTTAGTCGACCACGATACTGGGCACTGACAGACTGCATCCGTCCAACACCCCGCAGTACCCTGTCTGCATTTGATCGCCTGGCGCCGTCGATGACGGCCTCAGGTTTCCAGCGGCACGATGTGATACTCAAGTGCCCACTCACGCATATAGCGGACACAGTTGGGGTCGATGCGGTAAACGATCAGGTCCGGGTTATCAACGCTGCCGAGATACTGTCGCAGCAGCGGATTCTCACTCCAGATTTCTTCCAGCACCTGACGATCCTCCACAAGCACCGCTGTTCCGGTAATACGCAACTGGTTGTGAGTCTTGTCGAGGTAGCACAATTCGACTTTGGGATTCGCCGCGATCTCAATGGTCTTGTGGTAAGCGCGCAGGTTAGCCACGTAAACGGTAAAACCAGCTGTCCTCACCGGTGAAACCGGTCGCAGACGAGGCTGATCTCCGTCCATGGATGCGAGATACGGAAAATGATCCGCTTGCAGAACAGCATGTGCCAGTTCCGGCAGGCGTTGCACATCGACAGGTTCAGGAGCAGGTCTGGTCATAGGTGAATTCCGAGCAAAATGGTGATCGGGCCATCAGCGGATACCGCGTGCAGGGGCCATTCCGGGATCAAACACTTGAAAACAACGCAGTCAGCGTATCGAATAGTGCCTCAAACCACAGTCACTTAATTCCAGCGATTCCTGACAGACGACTTTCTTTCCTTTAAGTCTGTTGTTATCCCTGTACGTTCAACAAGTGAAGCGAAGTTCCCGGGGCCGGAATCCTGAGCCGGTCTCCGTGGACCACACGCGATCTCGCGATGTATCTGAGGAGTCTGAAATGAAGTGGCGTGGTGTTTACGCACACAAGGCCTGTCCATTCGCAGCCCTGTCCGGTCCGGTGTACCGAAAAGAAAGTCCGGCGTTGCCGTGTCAAATAACGAGTCTTGGCATGGGCATTCTATCGTGCATCGTGCTGTGGGTTGCAGGAATGCCAACTTGTGCGGCTCAGGAAACGGAAGTTGCGACACGACAGTATGCAGTCGCAGTGGGATTTCAGAACCAGAAACTGTTTGATTCGGCCATCGATGAGTGGCAGACCTTTCTGAAAAAATTCCCCAATGACCCTCGCGTGGGGCGGGGACAGCATTATCTGGGAACCTGTTGCCTGCAGGAAAAACGGTACACCGATGCCATTGCCGCCTTCACGACCGTTGTGACGAAGTACCCCGAGCTGCCACTGATGGATCAGTCGATGATGAATCTGGGCATTGCCTTATATGGCAACGCACAGCAGTCTCAAAAGAATTCAGACTACATCAAGGCGGAACAGGCGTTTGCCGCAATGCTGACGAAGTATGAAGACAGCCAGTACTCCGCCCGGGCGATGTATTATCGCGGCGAGTGCCTTTTCCAGCTGGAACGTACTGAGGATGCGGCCGCAGCGTACGCTGAGTTTCTGCAGAAGCATCCGAAACACGAATTCTCTGCTGACGCCAACTATGCTCTGGGCACGGCTCAGGAAATGCTGAATCAGTCAGCGAAAGCCCGAACAACATATGCGAACTTCACATCGCGATATCCTCAACACGCACTCCTCACGGAAGTGCAGATGCGACATGCAGAACTGCTGTTTGACGGAAATCAGTTTGCTCAGGCGTTGCCCATTTTTGAATCCGTCACAGGCAACCGTGAGTTTGCGCTGGCCGATGTGGCAATGCTGCGACATGCCCGCTGTCTGTACGAACAGGGACGGATCGATGAAGCCGCAAGGCTGTACTGGAATGTTCCCCGGGAATTCAAGCAGACAAAGCACTATGACGCTGCCATCCTTGCCGGGGCGAAGTGCTATTTTCTGGAAGAGAAGTTCAAGCTGGCCAGAACGGGATTCGAACGCCTGGCTGACCGCAACGTTCCGGAAGCCGCAGAAGCCACCCAATGGCTGGCGCGGACGCACCTGAAAGAGAACAACGCTGCTATGGCTCGTGAAGTCGCGGAGCGAGGCCTGCGGCGTTTCAGAGGTGACGCTTATCGCCCTGAACTGGAACTGGTGCACATCGACGCGTTATATGAAATACCAGAGCGAAAGAAAAATATAGCAGACTTGTACGCTGACTTCGTCCGTCGGAATGTTCAGCATGAACTGGCACCGCAGGCGCAGTATATGGCCGCCCTGGCAGCTCTGGACAATCAGGACTACGCGGCGGCTGCACGATACTGCAAAACGTTTCTGTCAGACTATTCAAGTGACAGTCTTAAGCCGGATGTGTTGTTCATCTCTGCGGAAAGCCAGCTGCTGCTGGGGCAGCATGAAAACGCTGAACAGCGGTACGGTGAATTCCTGCGACTGGCTTCCGATCATGGCAACGCACAGCAGGCGCGGGTAAGACGAGGCGTCGCTCTCTACATGGAAGGGCGGTATGCGGATGCAGTTGCCTGGCTACAGCCACTGGTTTCGCACTTTTCAGACAGCGGCCTGAAAAGTGAAGCTCTTAGTCTTGTCGGCCGCAGCCAACTGGCTCTGAAAAAGATCGCTTCCGCAAAGGACTCGCTGTTGAACGCTGTCCGTACAGACCCCGGGCATCCACAAACTGACGAAACGATCATGGCGCTGGCCGATGCCTACAATCAGCTTGACCAACCGGATGCAGCCAAACAGCAATGGCAGACTGTACTGACGCAATACCCTGACAGCCCGTTGCTTTCAGAAGCAACGTACCGTATCGCCGAAGCGGCCTTTGCTGCAGAACGATTTGACGACGCCGTGAAAAAATATGCTGATGTCGCTCAGAACTGGCCTGACAGTGATTTTGCTCCACATGCTCAGTACGGCCTTGGGTGGACGTGGTTCAGCGTCGGTGAATATCGAAAGGCGTCGACCGCCATGACAACGCTGGTTGACCGATACAAAGCAGCCAGTGTTCGGGCGCAGGGGCTGTATGTTCGAGCGATGGCGGCCTATCAGTTAGGCGAATACCCCGCGGCGATCACGGATGTGCAGTCGTTTCTTGCAACGAAACCAAAGCCCGGCGATGCACTGGATGCACAATATGTCATGGGACTTGCCCAGGCCGGACTCAAGCAATTTGAGGCTGCGACAAAAACGTACACATCCATCCTTGCCTCAGCTGACAGTTACGCCACCGCTGATAAAGTAGCCTACGAACTTGGCTGGGCCTGGATCGAACTGGGGAAAACGGATGAAGCCGTCGCGGTATTTCAGCGGCTTGCCAAAGACTGGCCAGACAGCCCGCTGGCCGCAGAAAGCCTGTTCCGAGCCGGTGAAGCTTACTACGACGCAGCCGACTTCGCCCGGGCAGCGGCCGCATATCAGGAATCTGCACAACAGGCGACGACGACAGAGATCGGTGAAAAATCGCTGCATAAGCTCGGCTGGAGCTGTCTGAAGTCCGAAGATATCGCAGCCGCGATCAAAGCGTTCGCCAGCCAGCTGACCCAACACCCCAATGGTGAACTGGCCGCAGACGCGCGTTTTCTGACCGGGGAATGTCATTTCCGCAGAGAAGACTGGCCAGCAGCAAGGGCAGCCTACGAGAACGTCATCGCCAGTCGCGACAGCAGTTATGTGGCACTGGCAATGTTTCATGCAGGAGAATGTGCCGCTTCACTGGAAGACTGGAATTCGAGCCGACGCCTGCACCAACAGGTCCTGGCCGAATTCCCTGACTTCGAAATGCGTCCGGAAGCTCGCTACGGAGTGGCATGGGCGCTGCAGAATGAAGGGCAACTGAATAACGCAATTGCAGCATATGAACAGGTCACTGAAGAAAGTAACACAGAAACAGCCGCCAAGGCACGCTTCATGATCGGCGAGTGCTGCTTTGCTCAGAAGAAACACAAGGACGCCACTAAACACTTCTTGAAGACGGTGTTTCTGTATAACCACCCGGAATGGTCGGCTATGGCCTACTTTGAAGCAGGTCGCTGTTTTGAAGTGCTGCGGGACACCGACCAGGCTGAAAACTGTTACCAGCAGGTAATTGCCAAATATCCTCAGCACGCAAAAGTCAAAGACGCCCGGCGAAGACTTATGGCACTGAACGGAACTTGAAGTTGACAGATATTTCTTGCAGGTCTTTTTGCGCCGACACACGGGAGCCCCCCATCGTCTTTTGAGCGATCGCTCGAATCGATCTGCGAGCCGTCCCGCACAGGAATTCACAGAATGACATTTACCGATACATCCACGTACAAGCTGCTGACGGCAGGTACTGCTCTGCTGCTGTCTCCGGCCGTGGCACTGGCTCAGGACGGACCGGATGTCGGCGGCACGGCGGCCCCTCCCATGCCCAGCCTGTGGGACCTGGCGATCCAGGGTGGCTGGTTCATGATCCCCATCGGGGTCGCGTCAATCGTAACCATGGCATTCACTATGGAGCGTCTGGTGGGATTGCGGCGCGGCCGAAATCTCCCCCGGAACCTGATTCATAAACTTAGAGAACTTATGTCCGATTCCGGCATGGACCCTCGACGTCTGTGGGAAGCATGTGAAGAACACCGTTCGCCCCTTGCCAATGTTGTCAAGGCGGCCGTTCTGAAGACCGGTCGCCCTCACGCCGAACTGGAAAAATCGGTCGAAGATGCGGTAGGACGTGAGACGGCGGCAATGACTCGAAACATGCGTCCCATCAACGTCGTCGCCAGTATCGCTCCCCTGCTGGGGCTGCTGGGAACTGTACAGGGAATGATCATGGCATTCATGGTCACCAGTACAACGTCTTCCACCGGCACAGCAAAAGCACAGGAGCTGGCCCATGGCATCTACACTGCACTGGTCACAACATTCGCCGGCCTCAGCGTGGCTGTATTTTCTGTGGTGCTGGCAAATTTTCTGGAAGGCCGCATCGAACGACTGCTGCGGCAGATGGAAGAGATCTTTCTGGACCTGTTGCCGCAGCTTGAGCGTTACGAAGGACGCATTCGCATCGCCGAAGCGACATCTGGCGGTGAGCCGGGCATTCGCGTTAAGACAGTTCAGCACAACGGCCAGCAGCAGAACGGAAAACCGGAGACAGCCGAGCCGCGAAAAGTGGTTGTCCCCCCAGAAGTACAACGTCAGAAAGTACGGCAGACTCAATTGAATCGGCCGTCAAAACTTGACGCTACTGGTGCGTTGTTGAGTGATGTGGGCAGCAACTGCGCAGAAACTCGTTCACCGCCGAACGGGACAGTGATGGCCACCGCACGTGAAGCCTCGCAGACAGGCTCGTTGCGAGCCAACTTTGATCGCGTTCAGACAGAGCAATCGGCGGAAGGAGGCGGACAGTGAAGTTCGAACTCAGAAAAACCGGTGGAAAGCGGCGAGTCGACATGACTCCCATGATTGACTGTGTGTTTCAGTTGTTGTTATTTTTTCTGGTCGCCAGCAATTTTCAGGAGCAGGCTCGAGTCTCCGGCGAAGGTGAACTGGGAGCCAATCTGCCATCGGTCACTTCAGCCATGCCGATGGTGATGAAACCGCGTGAGATGATTGTCAACGTTGATTCCACTGGTGAATTCTATCTGGACGGAGAACTGCATACGGAAGAGGCCCTGGCAACTCGACTGCAGCGAGCTCAGACCGATAACCCAGGGAATAATTCAGTCGTCATTCGAGGCAGTCAGGGAGCCGACTGGAAGTTCGTCGCGCGAGTGATGAGCCTGTGCAACCAGTCAGAAATCCAGGATTATCGAGTCGCCGTGATTCCGGAAGACGGATAATGAAAAGTGTGTTGCGGATGTCTGAAGCAGAGCTGGCGAAGCTCGAAACCGGAATCGGTTTTCGAACTCTGCCTGCCTTCAGTTTTGCTGTAGCCACATCAGTTTTGGCGTTCGCCGGCATGGCATTGAGATATTCTGCGGGCGACGAAGTTCCTCTGGCCGGTATGGACACGCTGACCGGCCGGTGTGTCCTGGCATCGGCTCTGGGCGTCAGTATGATTGTCGCTGCGTGGCTGGTGCGCGGCGTCTTGATGAAACGCCTGCAGTGGGGCGTCCTGCTCAGCCTGCTGATTCATCTGATTCTGTGTATGCTGCTGCGGAATGTTCAGGTGAATGTTCCCGTCGTGCTGGCAGCAGAAATCGGCACCACCGATGTTCCGCTGCAGGAATTCACGGTGCCCGACTACGGCGGCGCAGAATCGCTGACGTCGCAGGAACAGCAGCAGTGGGAGCGGCCGACAGATGTTGAGATTCAGGAATCCGAACAACAACAGCTGGATCGCCAGGATACCGAAATTGAAATCGATGCTCGGCCGGAACAGGTCTACCGTAAGGAACATGTTGCGGCCGTCGACGTTCCCATGCAGCAGCGGGAACAGGAACGAATGCAGCAGGAACAGAAACTGGAGCTGCAGCGTCAAACGCAGCAGGCCGAAACGAATTTTCCCGAGCAGGTGAACAGCCCGCAGATAACGACACAGCAGCCACATCAGCCGGAGTTGGAAGCCCGCCGGCACAGCAGGATGGACGCCAGTCTGGAACACAGCCAGCGTCGCATGGAAACCGTCGAACGCGTTAACAATGCAACGGTCAGTCAGGTGACGGTTGAATTCCGTGCTCAGGTGCAGCCCACGGACATGCAGATCGCAGAAACAGCTCCGACGGAGCGTGCCATAGCAGAAGCTGCAATCGCCGCATCCGCGGCAGAAAGTGTCGCCGTGGCGGCGGCGGCTGAGGCTCAGCGGATGACTGCAGATCCTCAGTCACTGACTGTGCAGCGACAGTCACAGCCTGACCTGGCCATGAATCAGCGTCCGAACAACAGTACTCCGGAATCATCGTCAGAGATGCAGATTGAGAGTCTCGCTCCGACACGTACAACCTCGGCAGCTGTGACCACACTGGAAACCGCCCCCTCCAGTGGAGGAACCACGTCACTGCAAAGAAGTGACACGACTGCAGCGAAAAGCACCATTGCCACAGATACCTCCGCACAGGCGGTCAGCATTGCGACGGCAGCGGGGTCCGGGGCGCCAGAGCTCACGGCTGCTGCGTCCGCATCCAGCGTTACACGAGGCCGGTCATCTGTGCCGACCGGCAGTAAGGGTGCCGGTGGGGCCCTGTCAATGCGATCGTCAGCCAGCGGCATTACGGCGCTGCAGTCCGGAACGATCGGACGGGGGCGGGGCACCGCCACCGGTCCAAAACTTGGCCAGTCTGTGGCCACCGCGGCTGGAGATGGAAGCAGCGGACAGCGCGGCACGCCGCAGGGTCAGCTTGTCGCGGTGGGAGCTCAGGCGGCACAGGTTCAGGTTGCCGGAGTTACCGGCAGCTCACAAGGGGCCGGAAGAGTTCTCGCCTCAGAGCCGGCGGCGTCTGCGTCCACCGTGTCCCGCAATAGTGGCGGACTGCCGACCAGTGCCACTGCAGGTTCCGGCAACACGTCGTCAATAGCGGCATCCGGGGTGCGCGGCCGTAGGATGTCGGTGGCCGTCCGCACAGAAGGTCGCGGTGGCTTGAGCGGCAGATCAGCCAATGCGAAACTCGAGGGCATTCTGGGGGGACGTGGAACAACCGGGGCATCGTCGGGCCGAAACTCAACTAAGGCTTCCCTGCCCCCAGGCACACTGGCTGCAGAGGAAATGGGTGCCCTTGTCGTCGCTGGTCCCCAGGCACAGGGCAGCGGTTCAGAAAGTCGCCGTGTGAACGGGCGAAGTGGCGGACTTGATGGTCCACGCGTCGCGTCACTGGCTCGAAGTTCAGCGGGACTGCCGGGTATGAGCCGTGGCGGTTCGACCAGCATCGGCCGTACGCGCAGTAGCCTGCCAGGCGGAATCGGCAAGGCTGGCTTACCGGCGCGTGCTGTCTCAGGTACAGGTCGTCCGCGATTGGCGTCTGAAAGTGACGTAGCTGGGATGATTCGGCGCACGGTTCCAGGGATCAGTGCCATCGCTTCAGAACGTGTAAGTGCCGGCTTCTCAATGAGAACACCAGAAGCAAGGCAGGAAGCGGTCCGCAAACTTGGCGGAAACGACGTTTCGGAAGCCGCAGTGGAGAGGGGACTTGAATGGCTGGCCGCTCATCAGTATGCCGCCGGGAACTGGAGTATTCACGACATGAACTGTCGAGGTCATGATTGCGCGGGACACGGCAGCTATCAGGCCGATCCCGCAGCGACGGGTCTGGCGTTGCTGGCGTTTCTGGGAGCCGGCAACACACAGGTGAGCGGCAAATACCAACCGGTGGTGGACCGGGGACTTAAGTGGTTGATTGAACGGCAGACGTCGCAGGGTGATCTGTTTGCTGCAGAATCTGAGTTCGCTGGTTTTTACAGCCACGGCATTGCCGCGATCGCACTATGCGAAGCCTTTGGAATGACTAAGGACCCACAGCTTCGCGGCCCCGCACAGAAGGCACTCGGCTATATCGCAGATTCACAACACCCGGAATTTGGCGGTTGGCGTTATCAGTCACAGTTTGAATCGGATACGTCCGTTTCCGGCTGGCAGTTGATGGCACTCAAGAGCGGCGAAATGGCCGGGCTGGACATTGCGGACGCCACATACGCCGGAGTCAAAACATGGCTCGATACCGTGGAAGATAAAGAAGACGCGGGACGTTTTTCGTATCATCCGACCAAAGAAGTCACACAGTCAATGACGGCAGAAGGCCTGCTGATGCGTCAGTATCTCGGTGCTCGTCGCGACAATGACGCCGTACAGGCCGGTGCCAGCTATCTGCGGCAGCGACTGCCTCGTTCCGAGTCCCGCGACGTCTATTACTGGTATTATGCCACTCAGGTGATGTTTCACATGCAGGGCGAATACTGGGAAGAATGGAACACAGCGCTGCGCGACACTTTGGTGGACTCGCAGGAAAAAGGTGGCCCCGTACGCGGCAGCTGGAGCTCCGAACGACCGACTCGGGACGCGTGGGGCCAGTCCGGTGGACGGCATTACGTGACCTGCATGAACCTGTTGATGCTGGAAGTCTACTACCGACACCTGCCGCTCTACATCGAACTGGACAGATAGCGGGGCGGTTCAGGCGAAGTAAACCGGCCTCAATACTACCGGGTAACACGATGCCAACGGCGTGCCAATGGAGCAGATGTCCATCGAATTGGTGTCAAGGCGTTAATCCGTGCTTCACGATTGATTGCGGGGGACGTCGGCTCAGACAGCGGCGTGCAGCCAACAGATACAGAGAACGCATGCCGGCGTTTTACACTGACTGGCCGCCACGACGAGCGTTATTCCTCATACGAGCGTTGATTTTGCACGAGCCTCACGACCGCATCTTATTGAACACCGCTCTACAATTGGTTTCAGGACCAATTAAGACCCGCGCAGCGCGCAAGCGAGTGAATCAAAATCGCGGCAAGATCACCCTCAGAAGTCACTTGCTGGTGCTGGTATGGAAACCACTTCTAGTCTCCCGGACCGATGTCCAGCAGCATGGCCTCCAGCATCAACGAAGATTCATCGCGGTGAAGATCGGTAAACAACTGCATCCAGTCGCGCAGTTCGCAGCCCAGCTGGTCGGCCACGGCACACCATGACTTTTCCTCACGGATGCGGTTTCGCAATGATCTCAGAGCGTAATCCAGATGCAGCGTCTTCAGATGAAGCCGCATCACCTGACGGTTCCAGCTGGGAAATTCTTCCAGCACTTCCATTAGATAACCGCCGCTGTCCGCGTGCAGCTGGCGTTCGCGGGGCATGAGTTCAACAAGAGTGTCCAGAACGACCAGCAGCCACCGGCGAGTCGACTCGTCGGCAGTTTCCTCCAGTAAATCCCGTACATCCCCCAGCAGTAAGTATTGAAACTCGTTGCACCGCGCGAGTGTGGCAATTTGTGAAACATGGAAGCAATCGGTCATTGGACATTCCTTTACAGCGACAGGAGACGGGGCTTCCACCACACGGTGCGGCGGAGGGATCAGAACATGAATGGCTCTCTTTGACAGAGAAAAGAAAAAAACCATGAAAGGTGGTTCCCGAAGATAAGAAACCTGCGTCTGTCGTCAAGGGCAGAATCAGGGGACGGTGGCGAAAGGCGGATTCCCCGCCGGCCACAGATCTGTTTTTTTGTAACAATTCACAGCAAAAACAGCATCATTCGTCAGTTCTTACGGGATTTTCCGCAGACTGCGACGGATGTCAGAAATTCACTCGATTCGTGTGCACAGCCACCACCAGGGCCTCTGACGTCAGACAAGAGAATGTGTGTCGAACGCAGCTTGATGTACGGCCGTCTTTCGTGGTGTTGCACAGTTAACATCTGAAGAAGCTCGTATGCGGGACCGATGAATATTCCACTTACCGACGCGTTGAACAGCGTTCGACAATATCGTCAGATCATCCCACGCAGGACGGCGCGGCGGGCACACCCGGCAGCACCGATGAAACCGGCGTTGCCGCCGAGCGCTGCGTAATCGATCGTGACTTTCTCAGCCAGTACCGGAAAGGCACGACGACGAAACTCTTCCTGAACGCGTGACAAAAACTCCCGCCCGATTCGTGTTTCGTGACGACCAAACGTCATTGCGCCGCCGAGCAGCACCATGGTCGGATCGATTACGTGCACAATTGATGTTGTGGCTGTTCCCAGACAACGAGCCATTTCCAGAATCAGCTCGCTGGCCAGTTCATCGCCCTTCTCTGCTTCTTCCGCCATCAACAGGGGAGACAGAGCCGTGACATCATCCATGCGATCGGATACCGACGACTGACGGCCCTCGTCCATCGCCTCATGAAAACGCTCGATTAGCGACGTCGCACTGCAATAGGCCTCCAAAGTGCCGTATTGCCCGGTTTTGCACAGGCGACCGCAGTCCATCTCAATGATTGTGTGGCCCAGTTCGGACCCATGTGAATGTTCCCCCTGAACGATCGTGTCGTCCACGATCAAACCACCGCCAAGTCCTGTTCCCAGCGTAAAGAAGACCAGGCTGTCGGCCTCGCTGGCAGATCCTGCCCAGTACTCACCGTAGGCTGCGGCATTGGCATCATTCTGCAGAATAGTGGGGCGGCCGAGAGCTTCTTCGACCTTCTGTCGGACCGGGTAGTTCTGCCAGCCCGGCAGATTCGGTGGATCAAGCAGCAGCCCGGCAGGAATATCCATCGTTCCGGGCGTCGCAAGTCCCACCGCACAGATCTGATCAGTCGTCAGCGATGCCTGCTTCAACGCCTGTTGAGACGCCTGGGCCATCTGGCGGACACCGTTGTCGGGCCCCTTCACAGCATCGGTAGGCACACTTGCGCGAGCTATGACGGTGCCGTCATCAGCAACAATTCCCACCTTGACGTTGGTGCCACCAACATCGATTCCCAGGAAAAAAGGGGTGGTGTGAGATTCAGTCATCACTGCACTTCCGTTTGCATGTTGAAGACGACGCAGCGTCAATCTGTCCGAATTCGTTTGTATTGGTCGCGGCACGACATTGTTTGCAGAATAGTTAATTTGCCCGTCCAATTCAGCAGACACAGGAGTTGATGCCGCAGACGGCGGCGGATTCTGACGAATATGAGATCTGTACGACCAATAGTCCCGTCCCCGGGACGGATCTTTGGCGGCACGTCGTGCGTCGCACAAGTAATCCCCGACAGCGACGCCGGAAGCGTTCTATGTTTCAAAAAAAGAACACCCGCGATACCACTGCCCGGTTCGTTCCCTTACTGAAATGTGGCCCGTTCCCGTGGGGTCCCGGGAAAAAACGTTGTTGTTCGAAAGACGCCGACAAACCAGCCCGAAAGCCTGAGGGCATGTGGAACCGAGATCTGAAGCTGAAAGCACTGCTGATCTCTGTCACCGGCTGCGCCGCATTCGCACTGTTGATTCGGCACCGTATGCGATTTGATTTCTATTCTGCTGGTACGGTACTGGGTACGGTTGTCCTGCTGCTGCCGTTCGCTGTCAGTTTCGAAGGACGCGATCTGCGTCATTTCTCGAACCTGCTGACAGGCTTCCTGTGCATGGTGGTCTTCAACCTGTTCCTGACCATTCTGACGTATGCCGGAACACCGCTGAATGCGCCGCTGACGGATTCACTGCTGATGCAGTACGACGCGGCGCTGGGAATTCATCTGCCGTCGATTGTAGACTGGTTTCAGCAACACCCCACACTGAACAGGTTCTTTCATCTGATCTACTATTCCGTGCTGCCGTCAACGCTGCTGGCGTTAATTGTGCTGGGGCTGGACGCCGATGTCCGTCGACTGCGTGAATTTGTGATGCACTATATGCTGGCGGGCCTGATCACCACGCTGATTTACTTCGTGATGCCCGCAGAAGCTCCGGCACAGACATTTGGTTACGGACAGACGGCGGCTCAGCTAAGCTTTATCGAACATTTTCATGCATTGCGATCCGGTCATTTTTCCGTTGTATCGATGAACAATCTGGAGGGGCTAGTGACCTTCCCGTCGTTTCATACCACGTGGGCTTTACTGATCGCATACTCACTGAGGCATTATCGACGATTGTTCGGTCCCATGCTGCTGCTCAATGCAGGTGTGGCGATTTCCACTGTCACCACAGGCTGGCACTACGGCATCGACGTGATTGGTGGCCTGCTGGTTGCTGCGCTGGCGGTAATGATCACGCGTGCCGCATCAACATGGCTGCATGCTGATGCAGCCAAACCACACGGTTTGCTTCTGCGGGGGGCGGAGCCGGCGGTGGTGGAATAGACCATTCAAATTTCGATTGAATCCAGACTGCATCATTCCTGGCTCATCTGAGGAACGGCGCCACAAGCCAGATTCAGCAACGAATTCAGCGCACCGGATACGTCGTGATTTTCTGCGGACCGCAACGGCCGGAGCCGCCGCCTTTGGCACGCTGGCACCACCGACGGACTCACTAAACGCGGCCGTTGATGCGACGGGCGACAATATCCTGAAAATTTCGTTAATCGGTTGTGGCGGGCGAGGGGCAGGTGCTGGGGCTCAGGCGTTAAGCACGATCGGGCCGGTCAAACTTTGGGCCATGGCAGATGCGTTTCGAGACCGACTGGATGTTAGCTACGGAAGTCTGCACCGCGGGATCGAAAAGCGTTATGACCGTGACGCCGCTGATGTCGGTAACCGAGTAAACGTGCCGGAAGAGCGGAAGTTTGCGGGGCTTGATGCCTGTCGCAAAGCCATTGACAGCGGAGTCAATGGCGACGTAGCCATCATTACCGGTCCACCGGCGTCCCGCCCGATCCATTTTAAATACGCTGTCAACGCTGGCAAGAAGGTGTTTATGGGAAAATCCGCGGGCCAGCGATCCGGACGGCGGTCTGATGGAACTCGAGTATCAGATTCGCGACTGGTATTTCCTTTACGCGGCTGAGGGGCGACCACATCTGCGAGCAGCACATTCACAGCCTGGACTTGTGTAACCGGGGCATGAAGGGACACCCCGTTGACACCGAAGGGCTGGGCGGCCGACAGGTATGTACGGCAGCGAATACATTCAGATTTTCGACCACCACGCTCTTGAGTTCACCAATGCTGACGGCACGATGATGTACAGCCAGTGCCGCCAGATACCAGGCTGCGTGAAACAGGTGGCTGAGTTTGCTCACGGAACTGGCGGCGTTGCGAGTCTCAGCATCGTGCAATGTCCGCTGACCACCGGAGCGGAGACGATCTGGAAATCAGAGCGAAGTTCCCCGAATCCGCACCAGGTCAAACACGATGTGCTGTTTGACACCATTCGATCAGGCCGTCCACAAAATGAAGCCCAACACGGTGCCGGCAGTACTGTGGCCGCCTTCCGGGGCCGTACGGCGACGTATTCCGGCCAGCGAGTGCAGTGGCAGGACGCCTTCAGTTCCAGCGTCCGTCTGACGACCGACGCCGAAGACTGGAATGTTCAGGCCCGATTCTACAACTGGATGAGGGCAGTTACTCCGCGGTTCCACCGGGAACGACAATGGTGCTGTAATTCCATCCACGCCGCCAGCCCGGGAGTCGGCCGAAGAACGCCACTCCGGCAGTTCTTCGTGCGTGTTTCGGGCCACTTCCCGAAATTCAATATCGGTTGGCTACCGGTCAACGGTTTTGCTGGTAAAAATGACCCTCAAAGCACTTCCGCTCCAACTGACTCTGTTGTTATCGAAGTCGAACTCTCATCATGGATGATCTCCGTCGCTCACCTCTTCACGACATTCATGTGCAACTGGGGGCACGGATGGTGCCATTTGCCGGGTGGGACATGCCGGTGCAGTACAAGGGGATCATTGCGGAAAACAAGGCCGTGCGGGGAAAGCTGGGAGTGTTTGACATCTCTCACATGGGCCAGGTGTTTGTGTCAAGTGACACTGCCGATGTCGCCTCAGCCTGGCTGGACAGCATCCTGACGAATAATGTCGCAAAGCTGAAAATCGGACATGGACAGTACACTCTGCTGCTGAACGAAACCGGCGGAGTGATTGACGACCTGATCGTTTATCGACAGACCGACACGGACTATTTTCTGGTGGTTAATGCTTCCATGGTTGAAGAGGACGTTCGCTGGATGCAGGAAAAACTACCGGCGTCCGACGTGGTGTTGACAAATTGCAGTGATGATTTCGCAGGACTCGCCGTGCAGGGACCGGAAGCAGTGACAGCTTTCCAGTCGATGTTCGACGGGGCCGGTCAGCTGCCGGAGCGATTCTGCATGTCGACAATCGCAACCGACAACGGGGATGTAATTATCTGCCGGACAGGATACACGGGCGAAGACGGCTTCGAGCTGTTTTGTGCGTCAGCAACCGGACCTCGCTGGTGGCAACGCTGCATCGATGCCGGCGCCACGCCGGCCGGTCTCGGAGCACGTGACTCTCTGCGACTGGAAAAGTGTTACCCGCTGAACGGCAATGATCTGGCCCCCGATCGAACTCCCCTGGAGGCGGGGCTCGCATTTGCCGTTGACCTTCACAAGCCCGATTTCATTGGCCGGGAAACTCTGATTCGTCAGAAAACGAAGGGACTGCACCGCCGTCTGGTGGCCCTCAAGCAAACCAATAAGTCCCCGCCACCGCGGCCTGGCTATGTTGTGTTTTCGGGTGACGAAGAAGTGGGGACACTCAGCAGCGGCGGCGTTTCACCCAGTCTTGGATGCGGAATTTCAATGGCATACATCACGTCCGGTCACAATAAGATCGGCACAGTCCTTGAAGTCGAAATCCGGGGTAAAAGATTTCCCGCGGAAGTTGTCAGGAAACCATTTATTTAATCCGGGCTGCAGACAGCCGCAGATGCACCTCTCCAATCGACGAAATGGCGACCGGCAGAACAATGCCGGCCCTGGAAGAAAGGAATTCCGATGAACGTTCCCGATGCACTGAAGTACACCGAATCTCACGAATGGATTCGACCAGATGAGGGCGGCATCGTCACCGTCGGCATTACGGATTACGCCCAACAGGAGATGACGGAACTTGTCTACGTTGAACTGCCCGATGTCGGACAGCAGTTCAGTGCAAAAGACGAAATTGCCGTTGTCGAGTCGGTCAAATCGGCCAGCGATATTTACGCTCCAGTCAGTGGTGAAGTAGTCGAAGTCAACGAAGCACTCGCTGACGACGCAGCCATTGTTAACAATTCTCCTTTTGATGACGGCTGGCTTTTCAGATTGAAGCTGTCTAACCCGTCCGAAATCGATTACCTGATGGGGGCGGAGGCATACACCAGCAGGATCAGTTGAACAGTTGCTGACATCGGGCTTTTTCTGTTCTCGGGCATCAGCCGGAGAACACATTTTCGCGAAGTTCTGCTTCGCATCAGAACATCGGAAAATTGAGCACGTGCGACGTGGCAGAACTGCCAGAGATATGCGGTCCCAAATCAGAGTGTGGGACCGAGCACAAAACATCAGCCTGCCCCCCACGACATATTTTTGCAGCCAGCCAAACATTATTCCATGTCAACAACCCTTGATCACGTAACAGAAAACATGTCCTCTCAAGCGACCTTTCAGCAGCGACACCTGGGCGTCTCTCCCGATGTCGCCCATCAGATGGCTGGTGAAATCGGGTTCGCTTCTGTCCGGCAGTTAGTGGACTCGGCGGTGCCAGACAGTATTCGCCGACAACAACCATTCTCTCTGCCGCTAGCCAACAGCGAAACCGCGGCGCTGGCGGCGCTGAAACGAATCATGAGCCGCAATCAGGTGCGACGTTCGCTGATCGGAATGGGGTACCATGACTGCATTACGCCGTCCGTTATTCTGCGCAACCTTCTGGAAAACCCCGGCTGGTACACAGCGTACACGCCGTATCAGCCTGAGATTTCTCAGGGACGTCTGGAAGCCTGTCTGAACTTCCAGACGATGATCACCGAACTCAGCGGACTGGCTGTGGCGAATGCCTCACTGCTGGACGAAGGCACCGCTGCTGCCGAAGCTATGAGCATGTGCGCGGCCGGAAATCGGAAGGCAGAAACGTTCCTCGTATCCGATGGCTGTCATCCTCAAACAATCGCCATTCTGCAGACACGAGCCGAACCGCTGGGGATTGAGATTGTCGTCGGGAGCCATGACGACTTTGAGTTTGTCGACGGCGTCTTCGGAGTCCTTGTTCAGTATCCCGACACCAGCGGATGCATCTGTGATTTTGCAGCTTTCACAGACCGCGCTCACGCGGCAGGTGTCAAAGTCGTGGCCGCTGCCGATCTACTGGGGCTCACGTTATTGCAGCCGCCGGGACAATGGGGGGCTGACATCGCCGTCGGGAACAGCCAGCGATTCGGCGTGCCGCTGGGGTTTGGCGGTCCCCATGCCGCATGGATCGCCTGCACGGACAAACTGAAACGCAAGCTGCCAGGCCGACTGGTCGGTGTGTCCAGAGACGCCAACGGCAAACCCGCGTACCGTCTGGCCCTGCAGACTCGCGAACAGCATATCCGTCGGGACAAGGCAACCAGCAACATCTGCACGGCGCAGGTACTGCTGGGCGTTGTGGCATCAATGTACGCTGCTTATCACGGTCCTCAGGGTCTGCGAAAGATCGCAGAACGAATTCACCAGCAAACACGAGTCCTGGCAGAATCACTGTCCGCTGCAGGGCACGAACTGCGGCATACGAACTTCTTCGACACCATTCGTGTGGTTTTGAAAGAGAGTGACAGGGTCGTCACGAGGGCCTGTGAAGCCGGATTTAACCTGCGGCGATTCGACAACGGTGACATTGGGATTGCACTGGATGAACATACGACTGACGAAGAACTCGTCCAGCTTCTGCACCTGCTTGCTGCGAAATATACAGAATCTGACAAACAGTTCCACATCCGCGCCAAACTGATTCGCCGGGACGAATTCCTGTCGCAGCCCGTGTTCAATTCCTACCATACCGAAACGGAGATGATGCGGTACCTGCATCGTCTGGAGTCCAGAGACCTGGCGCTGAACACCAGTATGATTCCATTGGGATCGTGCACGATGAAACTGAATGCGGCGTCCGAGATGATGCCCATCAGCTGGCCCGAGGTAAATGCGATTCACCCGTTTGCTCCGCCGGAACAGTGGACAGGATACGCGGAAATGATTTCGCAACTGGAAACCTGGCTGGCACAGTGTACTGGTTTTCATGCCGTTTCGCTGCAGCCGAACGCTGGTTCTCAGGGAGAATATGCGGGGCTGCTGGCTATCCGGAACTTTCATAAATCCAACGGCCACGGACATCGCAGCATCTGTCTGATTCCGACCTCCGCACACGGTACCAACCCCGCCAGCGCCGTGATGGCCGGTATGAAAGTGGTTCCGATTGACTGCGATGACGAAGGCAATATCGATATCCTCAGCCTGAAGGCGAAAGCTGCTGAATACTCAGAGAATCTGTCAACATTGATGGTCACTTACCCGTCCACGCACGGCGTATTTGAGGAGGGGATTCGGGACATCTGTCAGATTGTTCACGACAATGGTGGTCAGGTTTACATGGACGGAGCAAATCTGAACGCTCAGTTGGGACTCTGTTCTCCCGGTGAGATTGGTGCCGATGTTTGTCATCTGAATCTTCACAAGACCTTCTGCATTCCGCATGGCGGCGGTGGCCCAGGCGTCGGCCCTATTGGTGTGGCAGAACATCTGGCACCCTACCTGCCGGGACATCCCATACACCTGAACGATGACATTGGCCCCGTCAGTGGGGCTCCATTCGGTAGCGCCAGTATCCTGCCGATTTCATGGATGTATATCGCCATGATGGGCGCCGATGGCCTCACGGAAGCGACTCGAATCGCGATTTTGAACGCGAATTATATCGCCAGCCGACTGCAGCCCTATTTTCCGGTTCTTTATCGCGGCGCAAATTCTCTGGTGGCCCATGAATGCATTTTGGACCTGCGTCCGTTCAAGCAAGACACAGGAGTGGAAGTGGAGGACGTGGCCAAGCGATTGATGGATTACGGATTCCACGCCCCCACAATGTCATGGCCAGTGCCCGGCACGCTGATGATTGAACCCACCGAAAGCGAATCCAAAGCAGAGCTGGACCGATTCTGTGATGCGATGATTCTGATCCACGCTGAAATCACAGACATCCGTGACGGACGTGTTTCGCGGGAAGACAATGCTCTGAAACACGCACCTCACACCGCCGACGTACTTCTGGCGGACAACTGGAACCACTCATATTCACGAGAACAGGCGGCCTATCCCGCTGCCTGGCTCAAGGATTTTAAGTACTGGCCGCCCGTCAGCCGGGTTGACAACGTATACGGTGACCGAAACCTTGTCTGTACCTGTCCGGACCTCGAGACTCTGGCTGAATAACAGCGGCGGATTGATTTGAATCTTCTGATCACAACGAAACACAAGACATGACCGTTGACGAATTTCTGGCCTCCGCCCAGTCTGATACTCAGCCACCGTCAGACCTGAGTGCTGAACTGGAATCTCTGTGGCACACAAAAGCCGGCAACTGGGACACGGCTCACAACATCGCTCAGGACATCAACACTCCAATGGGATCATGGATTCACGCCCTGCTGCACCTGATCGAAGGCGATATTGGAAACGCCGGCTATTGGTTCAACAGATCCGGCAGACCTCCTCAAACGACCGCCCGAATCGATTGCCTGTGGAACGAAATTGCCACTGAACTGCTGGCATAGTGCACAGCAACAACTGCAGCGTCTTGTGCCGCTGGGTCTGCAGTGTGCCGCTGGGTCTGCAGTGTGTCCTGAGGCCTCAAGAACGTTATGGCATAGTCGTGCCCCGTAACACAAAATCATCAGCCGTCAGTGCGTGGTGAAGCTGGCGTTCTGAATGGCGGCCGCGGGTACGACCGCAGACGACTGGTGCTGCCGCCAACGTTCCAGCCCAGCCTGCAGGAACAGCTGGAATTCGTCGCCATCGGTGTCCAGCCCTTTGAACGTCGCCAGGATTTCCTGTCCATCCGGCGTGGCAATCACGTAGGCCGGAATGGTGACGTCGCCGAACCAGTTTTCCTGCAGCCCGTGATTACGAGACAGCAGACGTTCGTGTTCATCGGGTTTGGTTTTTACACCGGGAACTTCGTCGACATACAACTGGACTCGCACCAGGTCCTTGATCACCGAGTGCACGGGCTTGGACGCCAGAACACCCTTTTCCATACGGCGACAGTTGATGCAGTTGACTCCCGTGAAGTCCAGAAACATCAGCTGATTATTGCTGGATGCCGTCTCGACCGCCTGATCAAAGTCCAGCGAGTATTGCAGGCCATCATGCTCAACAAAGTAGCCTTCGTCAGTATTGGAATAATTAATCTGCGGCGGAGCAAATGCGACCAACTGTTCCCATACGACTCCTTCGGGCCCCTCCGGAGTAAACAGTCCCAGAGCAATGTATGCCGCAAACCCGATGAAACTCATAGAAAACAGACAGCGAATCGGTCCCACCGTCTCAGAAGGAGAATCGTGAGGCATGCGAAACACGCCCAACAGATACAGACCGGTCACCACCGAAACTGAAATCCAGGTGGCCATCACAAGATGATAGTCCAGAAACTGCGGCGTGCCCGTCGGACTGAATCCAGTATCGGCGACACTCAGGAACTTTGACACAACGGCCAGTTCCAGCAACCCCATCGTGACTTTAACCGAATTCATCCAGCCGCCACTCTTGGGCAACTTCGCCAGCAGGCTGGGGAACAGAGCCAGAAAGAAAAACGGCGATGCAAACGCTGTTGAAAACGCGATCATGCCAATGATCGGCATCAGATAACTGCCCTTCGCCGCCAGGACCACCAGCTGACCGACAAACGCAAACGTGCAGGTAAAGGACACCAGAGTAAACGTCAGTGCCATGAACAGAACACCGATCGCCCCGCCGGATTCCTGCTTCTTGGAAGTCCACGTCAGCAGCCACGACGGAACACGCACTTCGAACATCCCCATCAGCATCAGCGCAAAGACGGTGAATACTCCGGCAAAGAACAAATTCAGCCACGGGTTATTCGCCAGTTGATTCAGCGCAGTCGGCCCGAAGAGGATCGACAACAGAAGCCCGAGTACCGTAAACGCCCCCACAATGCCCAGGCAGTAAATGATGGCCAGCTTGAGTGTATGACCGGGGCGTTCGCTGCCCTGCTTCAGAAAGTAGCTGATGGTAACCGGAATCATCGGGAACACGCACGGCGTCAGCAGTGAAATAAAACCAAAGCCGACAGCGGTCACGATGAAGGCTACCAGACCTTCCTGTTGCCCTCCGTTGCCAAATTCATTCTCGATGACAACGTCGCCAGGACCAGGCTGTGCCGGCGCGGAGAGCGGCACAGCAGCACCACCGCTGCCCAGCTCCACTGTAAATGAGGCCGTTGTCAATTCCAGACAACGATGATCGTCACATAAAAGGCATACGATTCGACCTTCGACAGATGCACTGTCATCAGCCAGCGTGAATCTGCGAGTCCATTCGACGGATCCGTCGTGCAGTTCGACAATCTCGCCTTCGTCAATCCCGGGTGTCTTTTTCGGGGCAGGCGTGACAGAGAATTCTGTGCCGATCTGCTGCAGACCATTTACTGTTTCCAGCACGATTTCTGTCGGTGCAGTGCCCAGTACTTCGGGGTTCTGTGTGATTGAATACGTATGAAACGGTTCGTCGATGTCAGCTCTGACTGTCAGGATCACGTCCTCGCCGGGAGCCGGATCCCGGGGTGTTAATGAAACGGTGAAATGAACGGGCGCTTCCTGCAGATCATTCGGCAGCCTCATTTTCGGCACCACTACAACCGTCGATTTTGAACCCGCTGCAACCGTCGACTGCGCTGTCGGGGCAGCAGCGGCAAAGTCGGCAGGCAGCGATGCCGTAAACTTCGCCGGCGGGATAATTGGTCGACATGTACCACCGTCCCCGCCGGAACAATACTGCCCCGTTAACTGGCCACTGAGTTCAAATCCCGGCGTCAGCTGTCCGGATACCAGTTGTACGCGCTGCGTCCAGGTAACTTTGTCGTAGAACTTTTCAACGGTCTGTTGAAAGTTCTCGTCGAACATTGATTCCGGCGCCCGATCCGGACGAATCTTTCCAACCAGCTTTATCCCCGTCGGCTCTTTGATCGCAATCTTTGTGGCGGCACCAAACGAAGGATCGGTGGAATAAATATAGTTGTGAGACGGCAACTGTACGGACACAGCAAGGTCTGCAGTGGTTGCATCCACCGGAATCAGTTCGGCACTCACTTCCAGACTGCCGGGGGATTCCGACGAGCTACCGAAAGACAGAGGACCGCCAAAGCTGGGAAATTGTTCCTGTCCCGATGCGATGACGGACACAGACGCACAGATGGTAAATACAAGCAGATGACGAACCATGGTAGGAATTCCGACGAGGTAGCTTTCAGCAGTTGCGAAACCACCCAGGTGGAGCTGTTTCGTGATGGCAGGACAGTGCACCGTACACACGGCCTTGGAGTCAGCAGACAAAGGAATTGCCACTTCTGCCGACGGAATGCCCGGGAACCACCCTAAGTATAGTATTGCTTCGGTCTTATGACATTGTCGCGTTCCTGAACCTTACAGGGAATTCAGGCATCAAAACAACCCGCTTTGTCCTGTCGCCGCAGATCTCCAGCATCCTGAGGGTTTTGGCGTAAACTGCAAGATTCGATTCCCATCTGCTGCATATATTGCCGGACCAGAAACGAACAAAGCCAAAACACGCATTACGAAAGGTCTGAGGGTTGGGCAGCAATTTCCGGCCGATTGACTAGGTGTCCAGACAACACGATTGGCAGCAGGCACGGTGCGGCATACGCTGCGACGTCACTCAAAGACGTCCCAGCTTACTCGAAAGCGTCCCTCCCATGCCGCAGCGATATCAGATTCTGCTCTCCGCACTCATCTTGACCGGTTGCGGTTCGCCCGCACCGGAGACGGCGCATTCGTCAGCCGCCACCAAGACCATTCCGTCGGAAGTTCTGGCATTGAATTGGTACGCTGAGGCCGAACATGGCGGCTATGTTGCCGCCAAAGAGCTGGGGTACTACGACGAAGCCGGTATCGACGTAACCGTCCAGCCCGGAGGACCTGGTGCTCCGACTCTTGTTATTCAGGAGCTTGCCGCCGGCCGCATTCGCTTTGCGATTTCGAATGCGGACCTTGTCGTCCTGTCGCGCGCACGCGGAGCAAAAATCGTCGCTGTGGCGGCGCCGTTGCAACAGTCACCACGCTGCATCATGGTCCATGAATCATCCGGCATCGAAAGCCTGCAGCAACTCACCGACGTGGAACTGGCGATCAGCGATACTCGTCCCTTCGCCCTGTGGATGAAAAAGCAGCTGCCACTGACCAACGTCACGATGGTGCCATACGCAGGACTGGTTGGCGAGTTTCTGGAAAAGAAAAACTTCGCTCAACAGGGGTATGTTTTCAGTGAACCATTCGTAGCCCGGGAAAAAGGCGGCGACCCGAAGGTGCTGATGTTGTCAGATATTGGATTCAATCCCTATGCCAGCCTGCTGGTGACGACGGAGGATACCATCCTTGAACAGCCGGATCTCGTGCGACAGATGGTGGCAGCCAGCGTACGCGGCTGGCGTTCGTATCTGAACGATCCGCTGCCGGTGAATCAACGTATTCATGAAGACAACAACGACATGACACCTGAAGCACTGGCCTTTGGTGCAGAAGCAATGCGTCCCCTGTGCGCGACGTCTCAAAGCGTTCCGTTGTGCGGCATGGAACTGGCACGCTGGAAGAGTCTGATCGAACAGATCGAACAACTGGGGGAAATTGAAATGGGGGTGGTCAGCCCCGCCACCTGTTTCTCGACGGAATTCCTTCCTGTCGCGTCATCCGCAGGGACTGCGGCAGCCCCGGAACAGCCGTAACCGACGGGCCCGGTTCTCCCTCGTCCGGAGAAAGAATCGCGTGTGCGCAGACCTCGTCGCGACGTGGCCTCAGACCATTGTCCCGACGGGAATCCGCGCTGCTTCACGCGACAATGATCCTATCCTGTGTTCAAGAACTACAAGCTATTGAAATAATTGATGAAATCGGGAGAATAGGTGACTTAAGTGTTTATTTGCATCACTGCAGATCCTGCGGAGCCACACGATGATTCAAATCGAAGCCGGCCAGAATGCAACGTATTGCGATGGTCGAAGCCGCAGAAGTTTTCTGCACACAGGCATGGCGGGAATGGGAACGCTGAGCGTTGCGTCCGTACTGCGGGCCAGAGAGGCGTCAGGCAATGCGAAGAAGGACACGTCGGTCATCCTGATCTGGCTGGATGGCGGCCCCAGTCAGCACGACACATACGACCCCAAACCGGATGCTCCCCGTGACTACGCCGGTATCTGGCGGCCGACCCGGACTAATGTGCCGGGCATCGACTTCTGTGAAATGTTTCCGTTGCAGGCGCAGATTGCGGACAAGTTCTCGGTCGTGCGTTCTGTGCACCACAACACGGGAGATCATTTTACGGGCGGTCACTGGATGCTGACCGGTCGGGGCGGTGTTAGTGGCGCGATGAAGGACGGTAAGTACCCGTTCATTGGCGCCGTGGCCACCCGTATGACTGGCGCACGCCAGATCGGTATGCCCGCCAGCGTCGCCATTCCGTATGCGATGAGCATTGGTATCCGCCCCGGCTATTTCGGTGGTAACTATCTGGGCATCGAACATGACCCGTTCCAGACGCAGGGAGATCCTAACGCCGCCACGTTTAAGGTGCAGAATCTGAATCTGCCCGCCAAACTCACGATTGATCGACTGGAAGACCGACGCACGCTGCAGGGCCATTTTGATCAACTGCGAAGAGATGCAGACAAAAGCGGCATGATCGACGCCATGGACCGCTTTGACGCACAGGCATTCGATATGGTGGCCGGCACAAATGCCCGCGCTGCATTCGACATCAGTCAGGAAGACGATGCCCTCCGAGACCGGTACGGTCGCAACTCGTGGGGACAATCCACACTGCTGGCTCGGCGCCTGGTCGAAGCGGGCACAACCTTTGTGTCGTGCCACTTCGGCGGCTGGGACAGCCACTGGAATCATAAAGCAACGATGGAACGACATCTGCCAAAGGTCGACATGGCGGTGCACGGTCTGTTCACAGATCTCGCCGAACGAGGTCTGCTGGATCAGGTGATGGTTATCGTGATGGGTGAGTTTGGTCGAACGCCGAAGATGAATAACGGCGGCAACGGCGGACCGCCGCTGAGCAAAGGTACGCCGGGTCGGGACCACTGGGGCAATGCGATGTCTGTGCTGATGGGAGGCGGCGGAATCCGTGGGGGACAGGTTATCGGCTCCACCAATCGTCTGGGTGAAGTTCCGCAGGATCGCCCGCTGCGTCCGGGCGACATTCACCATACAATCTTCAAAGTGCTGGGAGTAGATCCGAATATCAGCTTTGAGAACCATTCGGGCCGACCGGTTCCTGCCATCGACCATGGCAGTGTCATCAGCGAGCTGATATAGGGAAGCAGGCACGTCCTGCACCCGATACGAGCTGCACCCGATACGAGCTGCAGCTCTGCAGGAAGACGCAGGCCGCCTCAGGCACCATGCGTTCAATGACACACTTGCTTGAGCCACGTGCTTGTAACAGATGACGGGAGAGCGTATTAGAAGTTCCTGAAGTTGATCTGCCGCCGTCTACCGACTCTATTCAGCTACGCCTCATGACTTCCATTGACCTGACATCAAAAACGGCCGTCGTTACGGGTGGAGGACAGGGGCTTGGAAAAGCGACCGGCACCGCGCTGCATGCTGCCGGAGCCAATGTTGCGATCAGCTGGTTCGCGGACGCTGACGGAATCAATCAGCGGCGCGCCGAACAGACTGCACAGAAACTGGGAGACCGCGCAATTGCAGTGAAAAGCGATGTGCGCAGTCGCGAATCGGTTTCTGTGATGCTGGACCAGGTCGCGCAGCGATTCGGTTCACTGGACATCGTCGTGAACAACGCTGCAATCCTGAAGGACCGGACACTCGGCCGAATGGAGGATGACGAATGGCAGTCAGTCATCGATACGAATCTTTCGGGCGTCTACAACGTCTGCAAAGAAGCCGTCTCTCGCCTGTCTGACGGTGGGCGTATCGTGAGCATGGCCTCGATTTCCGGTTTCGTCGGATTTTTCGGACAAACGAACTATTCAGCGGCCAAAGCCGGCGTCGTTGGATTGACGAAAGCACTGAGCAAGGAACTGGCAAGACGTCAGATTACAGTGAACGCAGTAGCCCCCGGTGTGGTCATGACGGAAATGGCTGAAACCATTCCGGAAGCTGCTCGGGACGAGATGCTGAAACAGATACCTATGGCGAGGTTCGGTACGCCGGATGAAATCGCCAATGCCATTCTGTTTCTGTGCAGCCCGCTGGCAGGCTATATTACTGGCCAGACCATTCACGTTAACGGTGGATGGTTCGGGTGACGTCCACGACGACGGTCAACAAAGTCCGGCAAATGTGATGGAATCGGTGTCATCATGACTGAAGTGTGTATCGTAGCGGCCCAACGAACGCCCATCGGGCGTTTCCTCGGCTCGCTGTCTCGGCATAGCGCCGTAGAACTGGCTGTTCATGCCGGTCAGGCTGTGCTGGCCGACCTGCCAAAAGAATCCATCGACCAGGTCATCGTGGGCAACGTATTAAGCGCCGGTCAGGGCATGAATGTGGCCCGACAGATCGGAGTAGGCCTGCGGCTGCCGGTATCAACACCGGCATATTCCGTAAACATGATGTGCGGTTCCGGACTGCACTCGGTGGTCCTGGCAGCTCAGGCCATCCGTGCCGGCGACGCGAACGTGATTCTGTGCGGCGGCACGGAATCTATGAGCAATGCGCCACACATTTTGCCTCGCTCACGAATCGGCACGAAATTCGGAAATGGCCAGCTGCTTGACACTGTCCTGTGCGACGGACTGGTCGATGCCTTCAGCGGCGATCATATGGCACTAACAGCAGAACGACTCGCTGACATATACGATATTTCTCGCGCAGAACAGGATGCGTTCGCTGCGCAGTCGCAACACCGATATGCCGCAGCTCAGCAGGCAACAGCATTCGACTCAGAGGTTACCTGGCTGGATCAATTACAGACAGATGAGCACCCGCGCCCGGGTTCGACAGTAGAGCAATTGGCTGAGTTAGAACCAGTGTTTGCCGCCGACGGCACCGTCACGGCCGGTAACGCGTCCGGCATCAATGACGGATCGGCCATGCTGGTTCTGGCGAATCGAGCGGTGGCGGAGGCCAGTGGCTGGACGGTGCTGGCCATTGTTTCGGCATGCAGCGTGGTCGGTTGCGATCCTCGGGAAATGGGACTGGGGCCGGTCCATGCCATCCGACAACTTTGCGACACTCACGGTGGAACGCCGGAGGATTTCGACACAATCGAGATCAACGAGGCCTTTGCCGCTCAGGCCCTGGCGTGCATCAAGGAACTGCAGTTGGACACGGCACGTGTCAATCCGTGCGGAGGAGCAATTGCTCTTGGCCACCCCATCGGAGCCAGTGGCGCGCGGCTGGCCGTTCATCTGAGCCATCGTATCGCCTCCGGTAACATCCGCACCGGTCTGGCGACACTTTGTGTCGGCGGGGGCATGGGCGTGGCCGTCGCATTGCAGTCGCCGGATTGATGCAGCGAGCTGGTCAATTTGGCCGATATGACACGGGAAGCCGCCGAATGGCACCGGCCACACCGATGCCCAATGCAAATACGGCGCGGCTGGCGGCCTCAGTAGCGGTACGCTAGATTTGCTCCTGAATGGTGCGGCGGCCACTCTCAGCACATTCGATTCAACCAAGCCAGGATCAGGGTTTTCGATGACTCAACACCACCAACGTCTGGAATTCGCACTTTCTGTTTCCGAACAGGCCGCCAGCCTGATCCTGAAACACTATCGATCACAGACACTGGGCGTCGAATCCAAGGCCGATGATTCGCCCGTGACGATTGCAGATAAAGGGGCGGAGCAGTTGATACGTGATGCCCTGGCCACTGACTTTCCGGAAGACGGCATCCTTGGTGAAGAGTTCGATGATGTTGAAAGTCGCAACGGATATCGATGGATTGTGGATCCGATCGACGGAACAAAACCGTTCATTTATGGCGTGCCGTTGTTTGGAACCCTGGTGGGCATCGAATTTGAAGGACGTATGGTGGCCGGCGTGTGCCGCCTGCCTGCTCTGGATGAAGTGATCTACGCATCCGAAGCAGAGGGGGCCTGGTGGAAGATTGGCAACGCCGACGCTCAGCAAGCCTCTGCATCTGCGGAAACGGATCTGACACACGCTCGCCTGATGTTCACTGAACCAACCTCGGACATCCGTTGTGGGCGGGGCGCTGTGCTGCCGGATCTGTGTACCCGAGTCAGAATCGCGCGAGGCTGGGGCGACTGTTACGGGCATATGCTGGTCGCGACCGGCCGCGCGGACATTTCCGTTGATCCGCAGATGAGCCCCTGGGACATCGCCGCGCTGATTCCGATCCTCCGCGAAGCCGGCGGATCCTGTACAGACTGGAAAGGTAACGAGAACATCGACACAGGCGAAGGCGTTTCGACTGCGCCGGGGCTGAAATCCGCAGTCCTGGAACTACTCCGAGACGCACCACCGCTCAACGCCTGAAGACAGCTTCAAGGCTTGCTCTATGCGGGTTCGTCGCGGCCAGGACGCAGCAGCGAATGAGGTTCGCAGATGGGGCCGTACATATCGGGCCGCCGGTCCGCCATGCGGTCAATGACGTGCTTTCCCGGTACGCGGACGATACGTTTCTCTCGGGCCACCGCGACGTCCACAGTGCCGCGGACGACAGCTTCCTGAGTGTTGTCGGCAGCATCCATTGTCGCACCGACCGTGTCGCAGATTCGACTTCGCCCGATGAAAGAAAATCCACGTTCCGTACCCACGCGATTGACCGCGGCAAAGTATATTCCGTTTTCCATTGCCCGGCAGTTTACAGAAAACGTCGACATGTATTCCGCACCTGGCGGCCAGTTGGTCGGCAGAACCACCACGTCGGCACCTTTCAGGGCCAGTACGCGAGATGCTTCCGGGAAACCGCCGTCATAGCAGATCAGCATTCCAATACGAACACCATCCGCTTCAAACACTTCGAACGGACGATCGCCAGGTGTCGTAAAACGATCAACACCAAGGTACGGCAGGTGAATCTTGCGATAGCTGCCGATCAGGCCGTTCGGACCAACCAGCACGGACGTGTTGAACAGCCGATCGCCGTCACGTTCCAGTATCCCAAAAACCGTGAAGCAGTCGTGCTTGCTGCAAATTTCAACGGCGGTCGAGACTGACTCTCCGTCAACGGACTCAGCAACCGCTATCGCTTCCTCAAGGGAATCAAAGCAATACCCCGTCGTAAAACACTCGGGAAACACAATGAGACGACTGGACTGTTCCACTTCGCGAGCAACGGTTGCCTTCATGCGCCGCAGATTGGCGGCCCTGTCGCCCAGAGTAACGTCCGTTTGTATGCCTGAAATCTGCATGATTGCCTTCTACGCGGGTGAACGTCGCATTTCGTAATCGATAGCTGCAAGCCGTTACTATCGGCAGGTCCTGCCGGAACAGCGTCAGATCATAGTGTTCCGATGGGAAAAGATTTAGCGATTGAAGTGGTTTTGCAGATTCTCAGGGAAGTGACGGCCGATAACTCAGACAGATACCGAGTGCGGTGTCGTTATGCAGGTGTCTGAACAATTCGACGCTCCTGCACTTTCGAAGAAAATGTTGAAGGTACAGACCCGTGAAGGCAACTGCAGGACGAAGCCGGATTCTGCTGTCCTTTCTGGCAGCAATATCCTCGAGTGTTGTGCTGACTGGATGTCAGACGTCAATTGGCGGGCAGACATTACCGTCCGCTACCTATCTGGACGACGACGTACAGTATTTCCCGGCAGGGCCTGAATTCAAACTGACCAATCAGGTTGAAGCGACTCGGAAGTACCAGCTGGAACAGGAACAACTGCGCGGTGGTGACGAGTTCTGACAGGCACAGGTTCGATCGAACTACCAATGATACATCCTGAACGGTTTGAGGTTTTTGCCTCAAACCGTTTTTTCGTTTGGCAAACGCTCCTGCAGCGGCGATCCTCAGCCGAACAGGCTGAAGCAACCGCTGGCGTGCAGTCTGCAGACGAGAATCGTATCATGGACGTTTGTGCCCCGTCATATTCTGACCGTCGAGCGATACATGTTAGATCAGTACCTGCCTTCCAGGATTAACAGCGGCCCCTGGATTACCGGATGGTCGCTGTTTGAACTGCGTAAACTACCTGTTGACGCCGATTTCATCCTTCCCATCTGTTCCATCGGAACTGACTACAAGCAGTTGCTGGATCTCGGGCCCAGGCTTCTTCCTCCGCTGTTTCACGAAGCCATGCCCGGCGACCTGCAGGAGCGAATTGTTGCTCAGATCCTGAGATGCTTTCCAAAGTATGGAGACGATGTTGGTAACGCTTCACGTCTGCGAGTCGTGGACTTGCCAACAGCCCCCTTAGAGGCTGTCTCGCGTCCCCGCGTCCTGGCGTTCAGTGTGGACACGGCTGTGGAGGAACATGGTCCTCACCTGCCGCTTGGCACAGACACAATTCAAAGTTACAGCGTTTTACGTGAACTGGAAAGCACCGTGAGCGGGTTCGAAGTCAGTCGTCCGCTGGAATACGGACAACTCACATGGGGACTACCGTTTGGCTTCAGTATTGACCTGACTACGGATTTGCTGACTGAGTACGTAGCGGGTTACGTCGATGCTGTAACGGAGTGGAAGAATCCGGAATCCGTGTATGTTGTCGACGTGCACGGATCGATCACACATCGACAGGCCATCATCGACGGTCTCATACAGAGTAAATTCTCAAACTGGGCTTTTCGCTGGCTGCACGAGCCACTGGCTGAATTCGCATCAGAGCGGGGAGACCAGCACGCCGGCGGTGTGGAAACGATTCTGGTTGAACGTGTCGCAGCAGATCTGCTTGAGGGAAACTGGTGGCCAGGTCGAGAACAGGACATCTCAGCGGGCTGCATGACTCTTGAGAAAGCCATCGAACTCAGTCCGGATCTGGTGGCGTTTGAACGCCATGTTTTGGACCACGGCTGCAATGGCATTGTTGGTGACATCGCGAATTACCACACACTTGACGCCGACTTGATGTTCGAGCGAATGTTGCAGGTCGCCACCACGGATGTCGAGGCATTGCTTAACGGAAAAGCCACGGACGGCCAACAGGCCGGTCAAAACCTATGGTAACATTTTGTTTCGTCAGAATTCACGGTAATGACTTTCAAACAAGTCTCCTACACGCAGTAGCGGCGACGATACTGCAGCGGCGACAGTCCCGTCGACTTCTTGAACTGCCGCGAGAAATGACTTTGATCGTAGAAACCGCACTGGCTGGCGATCTGCGCCATACTTAACTGATCTGACTCCAGCAAATGCCGAGCAACACCGATACGAACTTCGCGAATATAATGGTTTGGAGTAATACCAAATCGGCTTGAGAATTCGCGATGCAGCTGACTGGAAGAAAGACTGGCCTGTTCTGCCAGATCGGCCACGCTGATTTCGTCACCATAGTTCGCGGTGACAAATTGAACGACCCTCAGCAGACGACCATGCCCGGTCGTTGCGTTAGCTGATTGTTCATACGGTCGTTTGACACCTGCAATCCCAATGACCTTTCGCTTTCGGTCAAACAGCGGAATCTTATTACACAGGTAAATCTGCGGAATACCGTGATTGTCGGGAACCAACCACACCTGATTGGTCAGTGGTGTCGCGGATTCAATGACGCGACAGTCTTCGTCAACATACTGTGCAGCAATTGCGGGTGGAAAAAAATCGAAGTCCGTGTGGCCAATCATTTCCAAATCGCTGTCAACGCCAACAACGCGGCAGGCGACCTGATTCGCACGCAGGTATCTGCCGTCACAGTCCTTCACATACATGTAAACCTCCGGCAGAAACTCAAACAACTCAAGGAGTTCAAGTGGTTCGCCGAGCGATTTAAAAAACTGTTGCCGCCAGACTTCAGTGTCTGAATCAGTCTTTTTTACCATGCGTGGATTTTACAAAAACGTGCGTCAAATCTGCAATACGCAGACGTACCCCATTCGCACAATTCACATCGTCAAAACGACACAATGATCTGACGCGTGATCTTCGCGAGCAGGCGACTTCAGAAATACAGGAATACCGGAACAATGCAAACACTGGAAGTGGCTCACGAACTAACACTTGAAATGGCTCAGGCCGCTGTGGATGCCGCTGCCAAAAGGGCAGAGCAACTGAACACAAAAATGAACATCGCTGTCGTCGACGGCGGAAATAACCTGAAGGCCTTCCTTCGCATGGACGGCGCATGGCTGGGCAGTATCGACATCGCGATCCGAAAAGCCAAAACGGCACGATCATTCGACATGCCAACCGGAGAACTGGGCAGGCTGTCACAGCCTGGTGGAGCGTTGTTTAACATTGAACACTCCAATGGTGGGCTGATTACGTTCCCCGGAGGCATACCCCTGAAATCGGCTGATGGGGGTGTCATCGGTGCGATAGGAGTGTCGGGTTCAACTGTTGAAAATGACCACGAGGTAGCGGTGGCAGCCATCGCGTATGCACAAGACGCCACATAACTGGAAATCCACCCGAAAAAGCAGGGCAGATGGGCCGGCCACTGTGCAGAAACTTGCTTCCGGATACTTTGAGTGATACGATTAGGGTTCTCCTCCGCCTCGAATTCCTTGTGGAATTCTCCCTCCCTGTTACATGAGTCCTGCAAGCCTTGCGCCTGCGGTCTCGCATTTCCGCCGCGCGGTTTCACCTTTCGAAAACCAATGTCCGCGAACAGAATCCCACAACTGGTGATTTTTGAAAATCACAAAGCAGAAAACGCTTTCATGGCCCGCAATCGAATGGCACGCATCATGAACTTGTCTCATCTGTTCGCTGCTCTGTCATTGCTTGCGATTCTGCCGTCGCTGGCCGCCGTAAACGCAGACGAAAACAATGCGTCTCAGGCAGTAAGTTTTCACAAACAGGTGAAACCCATTCTGCAGGCGCAATGTCAGGGCTGCCATCAGCCGGCAAAAGCCAGCGGTGAATACGTTATGACGGATTTCGCAAAGCTGTTCGATGGTGGTGAAAGCGGAGATGCAGCGATTGTCCCCGGTAAGCCGGATGAGAGTTATCTGATTGCACAGATCACACCGGAAGATGGCGCTGCGTCGATGCCCCCCAAAGGGAAGCCGCTGTCTGATGTTGAGATCGAACTGATTCGTAACTGGGTTGCTCAGGGAGCAAAAGACGACACGCCGGCATCCACCAAGGTGGTTTACAGCCGAGAGAATCCACCACAGTATTCGCTTCCTCCGGTCGTCACGTCAATGAACTATTCGCCGGACGGGCAACTGCTGGCCGTTGCCGGCTTTAACGAAGTCCTGCTGCACAAAGCAGACGGTTCCGGTATCGTGGATCGATTGATTGGCCTTTCGGAGCGAATTGAGTCAGTCCGGTTTTCGCCGGACGGCACACGCCTGGCTGTAACGGGTGGTCAGCCGGGACGCATGGGAGAAGTACAGGTCTGGGATGTGGACAAACGTGAGTTGCTGCTGTCGCACACCGTAACCTTTGACACGCTTTACGGAGCAAGCTGGTCACCGGATGGTAAACAGATCGCGTTTGGATGTTCGGACAATTCGGTTCGAGCCATCAATGCAGAAACCGGTGATCAGGTCATGTTTCAGGGTGCTCACAGCGACTGGGTTCGCGACACGGTGTTCACGATCGAAAACGAAAGTTCGCATGTCGTATCAGTGTCTCGTGACATGACGGTGAAGCTGACTGAAGTGAACACTAACCGCTTTATCGACAACGTCACCTCCATTACCCCTAAGGCGCTCAAAGGTGGCGTCAACACGATTGTACGACATCCGGAACGCGATGAAATTATCGTGGGCGGTGCTGATGGCGTACCTAAAATCTACCGAGTCTTCCGTATCACAGCTCGAAAGATCGGCGACGATTCCAATCTAATCAAGCGTCTGAACCCAATGTCCGGTCGAGTGTTCGGTGTCGCCGTGAGCAGCGACGGAACACGAATCGCAGCGGTCAGTTCGCTGAACGGAAAAGGCGAACTGGCAGTCTACAGCTATGAGTTTGACACGATGCTGCCGGATGACCTGAAGGCCATCAGTGCCAAAAGAGTGCAACAACGCAAAGCCGATGAACAGAAAAAACTTGACGACCACCGATCAAAAGACATCAAACGAATAGCGGAAGTGAAGCTTGACGAAAGCCCGCTTTACGCGTTAGCGTTTCACCCGGATAATCGCCAGGTTGCGATCGCCGGCGGCGACGGCACGATCCGACTCATTGCGACCGAAACCGGCAAGCCGATCACGACATTTGCCGCCGCTCCTGTGGGAGAATCCAGTCAACAGACCAGGGCAACCGCCGTCGGCGACCTGGTCTGGAGTGATTCGCCACTCATTAAAAAGGGTCAGCTGCCCGAAGGCGCAACTGTCACAACGTTGACGGCCCACCCGGCATCCGTGACGTTAAGCAATCCGTTCGACTACGCACAACTTCTGGTTTCGGCCACACTCAACACCGGTGAAGTCATCGATGTCACGCGGAATGTGGAACTGCAGCATGACGGTGCCGTCGTCAACATTACGGCCTCAGGCTTTGTTAAGGCAAAGGCCGACGGCCAGGGCAAACTGCTCGTGAAACTCGGCGAACAAGCCGTGGAAGTACCAGTGTCCGTTTCCGGCGTGGCTCAGCCCTTTGTGTCAGACTTCATCAAACACGTGAATCCGGTTCTGTCGCGCGTGGGCTGCAATCAGGGAACGTGTCACGGCTCGGCCAAAGGCAAGGCCGGATTTAAGCTGTCGCTGCGTGGCTACGATCCCATTTTTGATCTGCGGGCCTTCACTGATGACCTTGCCGCTCGCCGAACGAACGTGGCATCGCCCGCTGACAGTTTGATGCTGATGAAGGCAACAGGGTTCGTGCCACACGTGGGTGGCCAGGCAATCGCCCCCGACAGCAACTACTACGAAATTGTTCGCAACTGGATCACTTCGGGAGCAAAACTTAACCTGACGACTCCAAAGGTGACGTCGATTGAAATCACGCCGCAGAACCCCACCATTCAACAACTCGATTCAAAACAGCAGGTTCGCATCGTCGCCACATATGCCGACGGTTCAATCAGAGACGTCACTCGTGAAGCATTCATCGACAGTGGTAACACTGACGTCGCGGTCACAAATCGCTGGGGGCTGATGACTGCCATGCGTCGCGGTGAAGCACCGATTCTGGCGAGGTACGAGGGAGCCTATGCAGCGACCACGCTCACAGTGATGGGCAATCGCGATGGCTTTGAGTGGAAGGCGCCGGAAACATGGGGCGACGTCGATCGATTTGTGGCTGACAAATGGCAGAGGTTGAAGATTCAGCCGTCGGGCTTATGCACTGACGCTGAATTCCTTCGACGCGTCCACCTGGACCTGACGGGACTGCCGCCAAACGCTGAACATGTGCGAACGTTTCTGGCAGACGAGCGTCCGGCATCGGAGAAACGATCTGAAATTGTGGACAAGCTGATCGGCACGCCTGAGTTCGTCGATTACTGGACCAACAAATGGGCTGACCTGCTGCAGGTAAATCGCAAGTTTCTGGGCGCAGAGGGTGCCAGTGCGTTTCGCGACTGGATTCGGACTGAGGTTGACGCCAACACTCCGTACGACGAATTTGTGCGAAAGGTGATTACGGCAGATGGATCAAACAAAGAAAATCCGGCTGCTTCGTATTACAAGATCCTGCGGAATCCAGTCGACATCATGGAGAACACCACCCATCTATTTCTTGGAGTGCGATTCAACTGCAACAAGTGCCATGACCATCCCTTCGAAAAATGGACGCAGGATCAGTACTACGAAACCGCAGCTTACTTTGCCCGAGTTGGCCTGAAGGCTGATCCGGCCAGTGGCAAGCGAAAAATCGGAGGCACAGCCGTTGAGGGAGCCAAGCCGTTTTACGAAGTGGTCTTCGAAAAGGACGATGGTGAAGTCACGCACATTCGTACTGCATCCGTCGCCGCGCCGGTCTTTCCATACGACTGCAAATATGAAACACCGGAAAATGCGAATCGCCGGCACCAACTGGCGGCATGGATTACATCCGCAGACAACCAGTATTTTGCAAAGAGCTACGTTAACCGATTGTGGGGCTACATGCTGGGTGTCGGCATCATGGAACCAATCGACGACCTGCGAGCTGGCAACCCGCCTACGAATCCGGAGCTGCTGAAATACCTCACCGATGAATTCATCAGCAGCAAGTTCAACGCACGCCATGTAATGCAACTGATTTGTAAGTCTCGAACCTATCAACTGGCTCTGGAAACGAATGAATGGAACGAAGACGACGCTCAGAACTACTCTCATGCGATTGCTCGGCGGTTGCCAGCGGAAGTTCTATACGATGCCATTCATCGTGTTACCGGTGCAAAATCAAAGATCCCGGGCATCCCGGAAGGTACACGAGCTGCTGCCATCCCGGATGCCGGCATCAAGCTTCCCGATGGGTTCCTGGCCAACCTGGGACGTCCTGTCCGCGAAAGCGCGTGTGAATGCGAACGTTCCGCCGAACTGCAGTTGGGGCCAATCATGGCACTGATCGGAGGGCCCACGGTCGGTAACGCGCTGGACGATCCCAACAACGACATCTCACGGCTTGTGAATGAAATCGGGGATGACAATCAGCTGGTTGATGAGTTGTTTGTAAGGATTCTGAATCGCCCTGCCGCAGAAACGGAAACCCAGGCAGCACTGGCTTCTATGAACGCAATCAATGCCGACAATCAGAAGGTCATTGCGGCTCTGGCAGAACGTGAAGCATGGTGGAAGGAAGAACGTCCAAAGCGCGAGGCGACTCGAAGTGCCGCAATTGCGGCAGGCAATGCCGACCTCGCTGCCTATGAACATGAAATCGCCCCGCGTCGCGCTGCAGAGGAAAAAGTCAGAGTCGATAACCTGGCTAAGGTTCAGGCCGACTTCGACAAATATAAGGCTGAATTGCCTAAGCATGTGGAGACCTATCTGACCAAACATAACACGGGCGCAGAATGGTTCCTCCTGGAGCCCGCTTCCCTGGCAGCGCCAAAGGGCATCACTCTGGAACGCCAGGATGACCGGTCCATCCTGGCGACAGGTAAAGCCAACAATGGTGCCTACACGATTACTGTAAACACGTCACTTAAGGACATCGCGGCTTTTCGAGTTGAAGCATTGACGGTTCCGGGCAAAAAAGGAAACGGTCCGGGGCTGCCAGAAAATGGAAACTTCGTCGTGACCGAATTTGAAGTTCAGGCCGCACCACTTTCCATGCCGACAGAATACAAGAAGGTTGCGTTGCAGAACGCCAAAGCCGACTTTCTGCAGCCCGGATTCAATGCGGCGCTGGCCATCGATGGCAATGCCGGAAATCAGAATGCCTGGGCCATCGCCAACGCACTGGGGGTCACTCACTGGGCCACGTTTGAAACCAAGGAGGCGCTTGGTCACGATGGTGGTACGGTGTTGAAATTTGTTATCCACCAGAACCATGCCGCTAAGGAGCATTTGCTGGCACGATTTCGAATTTCAGTGACTCAGAAAACATCCCCCGGACTCAGTCTGCCCGAAAGCCTGACTGCGATCGCTGCCGCAACACCTGATCAGCGAACGGACGCTCAGAAACAAACGCTCATTGCCTGGTTCGAAAAATCCGACGCCACAGTCCATACGAAGCAAGATGCGTTGAATGTGGCAAAACAACCATTGCCTCAGGATCCCGGTGTAGCCTCCAGAAAGGAACGGATTGTATTCGTCAGTCAGGAAATCAAGGACGACACCCGACTTGTTCGCCTGCGGGAAGATGTCAAATTTAGTGCCAAACAGGTGGCATCGCAACGTCTGACAGCAGCTCAGGATCTGGCATGGGCGCTGATCAATAACCCGGCTTTTCTGTTTAACCATTAATCCTTCGGTAGTCGATTTGAAGACCAGAACTTCCTGTCAGAACTTCGCGTCAGACAGGAAAACTACATAAATGAACGGATTTGTAGTACACTTAATGGACTTTGATTAACATTCAGAGCCCTTGGTATAATACGCAGGGCTCGTCCACAGGAACCAAATTATGTTGCACATCAAAGGTGAAGCTGGCACGGATGTTTGTGATAAGGCTGTCGGCCGAACGCGGCGCAACGTGCTGCAGGTTGGTGGTTCAAGCATGTTGGGGCTGTCACTGGCCAACATGCTGAAGCTGCAGTCCGCCAGTGCTTCCAACAAAGCCGACATATCCGGTGGCCCGGGCTGGGGCAAGGCCAAGAGCATCATCATGTGCTATCTGCAGGGAGGTCCGTCGCACCTTGACCTTTGGGACCCGAAGGAAAATGTGCCGGATAACGTGCAGAGTGTCTTCACCAACATCTCCACGAAACTGCCGGGCGTCCAGTTTACGGAGAACCTGCCTAAGCTGGCTCAGGTGAACGACAAGTTCACAATGATCCGTTCGATGAGTTACACGCCAAATGGCTTGTTCAATCATACGGCGGCCATCTATCAGATGATGACCGGTTACACGACGGATAAAGTCAGCCCGTCCGGACAACTGGAGCCACCGAGCCCTAAGGATTTTCCGAACTTCGGTTCCAATATCGTGCGTCTGCGTCCACTGGAAGTCCCAATGCTTCCGTTTGTGATGCTACCTCGACCGCTGCAGGAAAGTAACGTTGTCGGCAAAGGGGGAACGGCGGGATTCCTGGGCAAAGCCTACGATCCATACACGCTGTACCCAACCGGTGATGACATGGACATGAAGAAGATGACTCGCATTAAGGTCGACGACCTGAAGCTGCGACCGGAAGTCTTCTCAACACGTCTCAATCGTCGAGCCAACCTGAGAAATACCATCAACGCAGGCATGCCGACAATCGACAAGGCGGTCAAGAACCTGAACCTGAACCAGTACTACGAACGAGCACTGGATCTGATCGTTTCCGGTCGTGCTCGAGAGGCATTCGACCTGGCTGCCGAAAACCATGCGATGCGTGAAAAGTACGGACGCAATACGTTTGGTGATTCCTGTCTGCTGGCTCGACGTCTGGTCGAAGCAGGGACGCGAGTCGTCGAAGTCGTCTGGCCGAAGGTTGCCAATTCCGATAATCACTCGTGGGACCACCACGTGGGCCTGTCCAAGCGAATGAAGACGCAGTCCGGCCCGATGCTGGATGGCGCCGTTTCAGGGCTGATTTCAGACCTTGATGAACGAGGCATGCTGGACGAAACGCTGGTCGTTGTGATCGGCGAGTTCGGACGTAGCCCTCAGCGTGGCGTTAGTACCAGCGGGAACAACAACAACGACGATGGTCGCGATCACTGGCCATATTGCTACACCGGCATCATGGCCGGTGCCGGTGTAAAACGGGGCAATGTTCACGGCAAGTCCGACAAAACAGCTTCGGCTCCGCTGGAGGATCCTGTACATCCCCAGGAAGTCCTGGCATCGATTTACCACTCGTTTGGCATTGCCCCGGAAACCATCGTGTACAACCACCTGAAACAGCCGCGAGAACTGGTTAAGGCGGAAGCTGTGAATTCGTTTTTCGCGTGAACGTGCCTGCTGATCCGCGCCGAATTCTCAGCCTCGCGGAGCAACTGCTCTGCGGGGCTGTTTTCGTTTCTGGCATTCAGTTTCGTTCGATTGATCAATCCCGGTATGTCGTTGCGTAACACGTCCGCTGGCGATAACCTGCAGCCAACATTTACAACCGCTGATCTCTGTTTCACACTTGAGGAAATCCATGACCGGCTATACGGTTCACACTGGCACATCCAAGAAGTTCGTCTCTGGCTGGGACCGCGTTTTTTCCGGTGACGACACATCTGCGGAAACAAGAAAGCCAAAGGCTCGAAAAAAACAGAAGGCTGCCAAGAAAAGTAAGAAGACGAAGAAATAGACGGATTAATAAGGACCGGAAGCCCGCACGAACAGGTTTTTGCGGCCGTACCCGACTCTCACTCTTTCGCTGCGGCGTCCCCGTTCTGTTCAGTCGATGCATTTTCTTCGGCCGAGGCGGCGATCACTGTCAACCAGACGCTGCTGGTGGTTGTTGTTGAGTTCTGAATGGGCGACACAGCGGTCACGGCCGGCTTGGATTCTTCGGGCGTACAGACAATCCTGATTGGGTCCGAGAACGCGGCCGCAGCCTCGCTTCCGATGATCTTCAATGTCACCTCTTTTGCGGAATCGCCGTCCTTTTCTGAATGCATGGTTTCGCAGGTAACACCTTCAGGCAGGCCCTCGATTGCCACGGCAATCTTCTCTGCAAACCCCTTGTCGCGAGCAATGGTCACCGGAATTTCCAGCGGCTTATCAGCAGTCAGCACAAATGTGTTGCTTTTCAGAGTCGCCTTGAATGAGAGGGTCGTTTCTGTGCACGTAAGCACATAGACGAACCTGGCACCACCAGAATCGAATCGGTCCGTCACTGAAACAGTGTAGATCCCATCCGCCGGAACATTCACCTGTGCTGCTGAGTCCAGATCCGCGCGACTCACGTCATCCGCTTCCTTCAAAACTTTGCCGTCTTCCGCTGTTAACTTCAGCACAGGATCCAGCAGCGAATACATGGACCGTGCCTGTGCTCGAAACGTCAGCTTCTGTCCTTTCGTGGCCACGAACTGATGTGTGTCCGTTTCGCCAGAAGCCGCAATAACGCCGGTCACAGAAGACGGTATCTGCAGTTGTTGCGGATCACTGGATTCAGCGACGCTCACGTGATTGACGGCAGTAACACTTGCTGGCAGTGCCAGACCGTCAGAGAGAATGAATGCCGTCTGTTGAAATTTCGGGATATGAAAGATTCTCTGATCCTCGGCAAGATTCCAGCCATGAACGGACACTTTAGCACCGTTGTCGGCATTGACGACCGCAGGGACTGTGTGATCAATCACGGGCCCTGTTGTCATCGTCAGGCGATAAACATATGTCGCTGCACCTGCCAGCCTGATCGTGCTGTTGGGCGTTGATGGAAATGCGAACGTGCGCACGAAATATGTGCCTTCTGCGGGGGCATCAAACGCCAGTTGCGGATCAAAACCGTGGTCATCATCATTCTGCGCAACAACTGTTCCCGCGGCGTCCAGCAACTGAAGCACGGCATCCATTGGAGAACCCAGATCACGGTTCGCCAGTACAGAAACGATGAGCGTTTGACCGGCCTTGAGGGATACCGCGAATGTATCCACCGCACCGGATGTTTCCAGAACCCCGTTCACCGTGGCATGAGGCAGTTGCACCGTCTGTGCTTCGCCAGGCTTGTTATTCGGTTCCGTTTCCGCAACCTCATTGATCAGCCCTACAATGAAAGGCTTCAGATCGGTGGCGCCATGTTCATTGTGGAACCGCAGCCAGTGCAGGCCCGGCGTCGCGTCGTCAGGTACAGTAATGGTTACAGTATCCTGTTTTTCTGAAAATGAAAACGCCAGCTGCCCAAGGCCTGACCAAACCTGAACGGGACCATCTCCGGGTTTTCCGGTCACCTTTGACTCGACTGCTGTTCCGCGCTGGCCCCCCGGCGGAAACAGACGCTCAATCTGCGGAGGCTCGGCGGCAACAGTTATTGAACACATCAGGAATGCCGCAGTCACTCCACGAACCAGAACAGCCCGTGGCCGGATGTTATTAATAGAAGTTTGCGGCGATGACAGTGAACGACGATCGCTTGTCTTTTCTGTAAATACCATTTGCAATTCTGCCAGCCATGTCTTGAGTGGTCTGATTCAGTCCGGATGGACAAGCGGCCGGCCCTGATCAGCGTCGATCAACCATTGCCACCAATGAACTTCGTCATTCCTGTTTCCGGAATATCGTAATCATCTCCCAAGACGCCACTGCACGCGACAGACACGTGCCAGGTTCGCCTGTGATTTCAAAGAATACGACGCGGCCACCGGACGGAACGGATGTAAGGATCGATTCGGACAATCCACGCAGGTCAACAGCCCCCATCAAGCATCGGCGGCTCGATGATGAGTTGCCTGCAGCCGCCATGTCGCTTAGGCTTTGTGCGTCGGTCAAATATTCGTTTTATTGGAAACGTCACTATGCGATACGCCGCCTTGCTGGTCTTAACCACTGCTTTCATCCACCCGGGCCTGATGGTTTCGGCCGAGCCGCTTGCTGGTTCACGGCCCAACATCATCCTGATGATCACGGATGATCAGGGCTACGGTCCGGTCGGCAGACACGGACACCCCTGGATTAAGACACCAGCCATGGATGCGATCTACGATGCCAGTACAAGATTCACGCGTTATCTTGTCGCCCCCACCTGTGCACCCACCCGTTCGGCCCTGATGACGGGGCGGCATCCCATGCGGAACGGTGTTACTCACACAATTCTGGAACGAGAACGCATGACACTGGACGCAGTGACCCTGCCGCAGGTCCTGAAGACCGTGGGCTACACCTCAGGTATTTTCGGAAAATGGCATCTGGGTGATGAAGAACCCTATCAGCCGCATCGTCGCGGCTTCGATGAAGCGTTTATTCATGGGGCTGGTGGAATCGGACAGGCTTACCAATGCAGTTGTGCGGACGCTCCCCACAATAAGTATTTCGATCCTGTAATCCGCCATAACGGGTCGTTTGTAAAGACGAAGGGTTTCTGTACCGACCTGTTCTATACTGCAGCCATGGGCTGGATTAAAGATGTTAAAGACGACGACCGGCCATTCTTTGCATACATCACAACGAACGCGCCTCACGGACCTTTTATTGCTCCGCCCCAAAGTCGCGAACGGTTCGAAAGAATGGGCTTTCAGGAGAAGACGGCAGGTTTCTACGGCATGATCGAAAATATCGACGACAACGTAGGTCGGCTGGTGAACCAACTTGACGAATGGAAACTGCTCGACAACACCATGCTTATCTTTATGTCGGACAATGGCATGACGGGCGGCGGATCCGGTCGGGCAGGCCGGATGATCGGTACGGGCGAAGATGGCGAAAAACTGTTTCCATACAACGCGGGCATGAAGGGGCAGAAGGGAAGCAGTGACGAAGGCGGTTGCCGAGTACCATTCTTTGTCCGCTGGGACGGAGAGGTGAAACCGGGCCAGGACGTGGACACAGTCGCGGCTCATATCGACCTACTGCCCACACTGGCATCTCTGGCTGGCGCAGCATTACCCAAAGATCAGGTAGAAGGTCGAGATTTGCTGCCACTTATTGAAGAACCAGGCCGCCACTGGCAAGACCGATATCTGTTCACCCACAAGGGACGCTGGAAGACGGGTGCCAATCCGGACGATCATCAATGGAGCGGGTTCGCCGTACGTAACCAGCAGTATCGATTTGTTGACAACAACGCGTTGTACGACATGAAACAAGACCCGTCTCAAGAGTTGAACATTATCGACGATCATCCTCAGATCGTTAAACAAATGCGTGCCGTGTACGACTCATGGTGGCAGGAGACCCGGCCTTTAATGGTCAATGAATCGGCTCCAATGTCACCGGTCCGCCCTTTTCACGTGCTGTTCGAACAGCAAATGAGCGATGGCGGGATTCCCGACTGGCAGGCGCCGGAGTTTTAGGCATGGCACCTCGCTGACCACCGGGGGTCGGGCTCCTGTTAAGAACCGAAACTCGCCTGGCGATCGGCGTGGGACCACATAATAGTGGCGTTCAAATTGCAATTCCGCCTGACGTGTGTTCGTGTTCGGTCTGTGACATGGAAAACACTGCCGGGAAAGCATCAGACGAATGTTGCCGATTAAAATCGGTTCAGCACTGTGAGTTTTCCTGGCGCAACACGCAGTTCAAGACCATCGTTGTGGATTCGGGAGTCTTCCTTCGCCAGCCTCAGGGTCTGCCACAGACCGGATAGAAGCATCGTCAAAGTTGTCCTTTAACAGCGTGTGCTCTGCGACGCATCGGGGTAACCAGGTGTGGAACACAACCACAACTGTCTGCAGAATAACAACCTTCAAATTCATCATGTTGCTCCCAACGTTGCCGATTCTTCCACGAATCAACATCACTCACTGCATTTTATCGGCAACGTCGTGTTCGTGGTCACCTGGCCTGACGTCTTGGCATCTCGAGGAACTTTCAGAACTGCCGAAGGGGGGACCTCCGCAGTCCAACAGTGCAGGGATAGTGGGTGTTGCGGATGATCCATGCGTATACGCTCGGAATCCAATAATTGAACTCCGGAAATGGTAGACCAGAGGCATCTGGAGATGCCTCTGGTCCGCAACGTCACTTACTGACTACAATGCGCAGCGGTTTAAGGAACCGCTGCGTACATGAGATGCGTGGTGCAGCGGTGGATAATGGATGATGCCGGAAGATTCCGATCAACTGACTGACGATGAGCTGTGGGCGTCCTTCGGCAGTTCGCTTGACGTCCTGCAGGAATTTCCGGTCGCCCTTGAGTCGGCGCAGACGGAACTGAGCGAAGTCATTCAGGAGATGTCTGTCGCTGTCGTTCCGGAAGTCGAACCGTGGCTCCATCGCCTGTGCAGAATTTGTAACGAACAGCCGTTGCAACCCGTTTCCTGCGGTAAAACGACAAGAAGGCTCATCCCCGAAGATTTGCAGTTCGGTCGCCGCCTCGTTGGCTCCAGCCATCGTTCCATCGCCGCAGCCCGAATCGCGGGCGAGTGCCGACTACGTAAATTCCACGAACAGTGATGTACGTTTTCTGAGCGTCAGAAGACAGCATCTGGAAGCGTTTACCGGCGATGTATCCAGTCTGTTTATCACACATGAACGCCTCAAGGGGCTGTATGAGCGAATCACCGACAGGATCGTCCGGCGGTGCAGTGCCAGGTCGCTGCCCCAATGACACAAAGGCAAGTCGCTCACCGCGAATTTGAGCGACTTGCCGTCCCTGAACACTTCCGACCTGTTCGATGTCGAGTTCGAAAATCTGACGTATGAATTCAAAGGGCAGAATCAAGTTGCTGCCGACCTAACTCACCAGCAGTCCATCCACTGCGACAAACGTTTTTTGCAAGGGAATTTCAGCACTTCAAAACATCGTTTCTTCAATGTTTGACGTCACCTGAATGTCATCACTATGACTTCTCATATTTGGCTGGACGATGTCCAGCCAAACACCTCCCCCGGATATATCCGACTTCTTCTCGGCCGTGGAAACCCCGGCATGGGACACAAGGTCCACCGCTTGTTCATCTGACAGATCGTCCGCCTGCTCCCGCATCAGGAAACGCTTTTCGATAGACTTGCTGCGTAGTCTGAAAGGGTCAATGCCACGACGGTCATTGCGAAACTTCAGAAGCACCTCTTTTGCGACGCTCTCCGGGCGTCTCAATGACATGATCACAGCATCAGCATGAAGTATCAGCCGGACTGACTGTCATGACGAGTTCGTGCATTCGACTTCCGATGTTCCGCCTGGATGCGAACCCGGGAATCCAGAAGACAATGATCCATCAACCGTCAGCAGCACTTCACTAGCCTGCAACAAAGGCCAGGTAGTAGAAAACCCATCCCGTAACTGCTGTTAAACACATATCTACCGCTGCGATTTTCGCCCAAAATCGGTGCTGCGGCCCGTACTCGTTTGGCGCCGGTGGCCGAGGCAACTTCCGCAACGCCTGCACAATCACATATACCCACAACACAAATGAGGAGATAGCAAACACAAGGTGCAGACACAGCGAACAATTCACCAGTCCACTCAGCAGATCATCTGAGTAGTAGGGAGATTCCACAGCACGCTGTCGCCAGCCGTTTACACGCATATCAATTTCAAACAATGTGACCGCTGCAGCCAGGACGACTCCCAACACGACCTGGACTCGCATATGCAGCACATAGCGTTTTTGTCGGACCTGATAGATGCTCCAGCCCATCACCGGGATGACCGCAAACATCGCCAGAAAGACGATATCCAGCATTAAGGAGGCGCGGTTCCCAAGGAAGCCGTCAAGGCCCGGATAATCCATCACAGGTTTCCTTACCGCAAACGCAGTCAACAGAGACGAACGGCTGCCAAAAAAAGACTCATGCACTGCCGACAGCCGAAGGTTTCGGCTTAGTTACTCCAGCCACGCATCGATTTGCCTGGCTCCTTCTGTCAGACAGAACAATGAGGCGGGTGTGCACCCTCGCGCGCGAACCTCTGAGACGATCTGTTTCAAGCAAATTTGCTGGTGGTCTATCCGGCGTTTTACATCTTCGTCCAGTAGTTCGTCAAGATGTTCAATGCTGGAAGCGTACTGCGTCAGCTGAACCTTCGTTCTGCCATCTTCAACGACTCGAATCTTCAGGTAGCGGGCCAACCTGTCAAAACCACAGTCCAGCACTTTTTCCGGCAGAATCTGCAGGTTATTCATGTCAGCGGAAATACTGCTGATGGATGCCGCGAACACATGCTCCCCAAAGATCGGTATCGCCAACCCTGTGAGATAATAGGATAGCCCGTGAAACGCTCGCAGCAGGAATATCAGCCGCGCAGGTCCGGCGATGCGAAAATTCCAGCGGTCTTCCCCCAGAGATCAGTCACACGCTCGGCCAGATTCCAGTCCTTGACGTCATAGAGATAGCCGCAGCAGAATGGTTCAAACAGGACGCGACAAAGAGCTGGTAGTTTGCTCGCCAGTGGCTCAAGGAACTCCCGCTCAAATCCCAGTTTAAGAAATAGTGGCCACGGCGATTCGCTGTGATCCATGGCGGCCTGAATCAACCGGGCAAGTCCGAGTTGTTCCGTTTCGGACGGCTTGAACACGCAACCGAAGTCATACAGCAGTAATCGAGCCTTATCACCATGAGCACAGAAGCGAAAATTTCCCGGGTGCCAGTCTGTCTGCATTCTCCGCTGCTGAAAGATGCCCGTGAGAAAGAACCGCAGCATTACATTCGACAAACTGCGTTTCTGTGCGTCAGTCCAGTTTGAGCATACGTCAGCCCAGTGATCACCCTGCTGCCAGTCGCTGACCAGTATATTCTTCGTGCTCAGCTCGTCAACGACATCAGGGACGACCAGAGACTGATCGACAGCCGCCCACGCCGCAAACCCCCGTTGTTGATTCGCCTCGTACTCGTAGTCGAACTCTCTGTTCAGATCTTCCAGAATCGTCTCGCGGTAGGCGGCCAGATCGAACCCCTGCCGTAGATTCCCCAACGGTGTACTGAGCCAACCCAGCATCTTCAGATCGGCTGGAATACTGTCGCGAACGCCGGGATACTGCACCTTAATGGCAACGATGCGCCCGTCCAGCATGGTCGCGCGATGAACCTGGCCCAGGGCTGGATCGATACTGGCCAGAACGTCTCCCAGAGGACAGCCCCAGGCCGCCTCAATGACTGGCCGCGCGGTTTCCAGCGCCTGCGGCTCGGCATCCTGCTGTAGGGCAGCGTACTGATCCATCGCCGATTCAGCGTGGTTGTGCGAGAAGCTCAGCACCTTCCCAAGCTTCTGTGGCAGGCCGCGCATTTTTCCCATTCTGGCGACGAGGTAGCTGCGCATTCATGCGGAACGTCACAAAAACGTTTACGGCAGTCCTCGAATGCATGAAGAGCTGGTTGACCGTGGTTTCGAAATTTGCCGGACGACGGTCGAGAAATTGATGCGTCGAGAGGGCTTGAAGGCGTCGACGCACCGTGGTTTTCGAGTGTGTACAACGGACTCGGACCATTCGCATCCGGTCGCGAAAAACACATTAAATCGAAAGTTTGACCGAGTCAGGTCGAACGACGTGTGGGTGTCGGATCTGACCTACATCCCCACGAAATCCGGCTGGCTGTATCTCGTGGTGATTATTGATCTGTATTCGCGGAAGGTTGTAGGCTGGTCGATGAATACCAGAATGACAACGGATGTGTTTCACTCGGCTCTGGAAATGGCGTTGGGGCGGCGGGGTGACGTGGCCGGTCTGACACATCACTCGGACCGTGGCAGTCAGTACTGCTGTGCGTCATTTCAGCTGGCGTTGCGGCGTGAGGGAATAGACTGCAGTATACACCTCCGCAGAGGAGTTCATGGACGTTTTCGACACCCGGCGAAAAGGCTGCCTGATTACAGACATGCAAATGCCGGGCATCAGCGGCTTGGAACTGATGCAGACGCTGTGCTACAACGGGCACACGCTGCCTGTCATCCTTGTTTCCGGCCACGTCGATGTGCCGATTACAGTGCAGGCAATGAAGTCCGGGGCCATGACAGTACTGCCCAAACCCTTCAGCCTGGAAGAGCTGGCAGAGTCCAGCGCGAAGGCAAGAAGACGCCATGTCAAAGTGCGGCTGGATCGGGCACACTCGTTGGAAGCACGCAAACGACTGGATCAGCTGACGATTCACGAATTCCAGGTTCTTGATCTCATTGCCCAGGGCAAGTCCAACAAGACTGTCGCAAAAGAACTGGATGTCAGCATGCGGACAGTGGAGGATCGTCGCCGCAAAGTTTACAGCAAGCTGGGGGTTGAGACGCTCGCCGACGTAATGGAGATTGCGATCGGAAGAAAGTATTCTGCAAATATGATTTGGAAACAATCCTGAACATCGACTGCCGGTATTCGGTCATTCTGTCAGGCAGCTCCTACAACGTTCCGGTATCTTCCCTCTGAAAACTGGCCACACATTCAATCAAAGCCTTCGGCGTAAACGGTTTTGCCAGAAACATGTCACAGCCGGCAGCCGACCAGATGCTCCTGAGGGCAGGTGAATCGTGTCCGGTTACGGCAATGATCGCCTTCTGAAACCCAAGCTTCCGGATTTGCCGAGTTGCGGCAACGCCGTCGAGAACAGGCATTTCCATATCCATCATGATAATATCGAACTGCTGACCCTCTTGTGCCGCTTTGAGAAACCGCTCAACGCCTGCCTGCCCGTTGCATTCCAGGGTTATTTCGGCCCCGGCATTTACCAGTAATTTGAGGATTAGTCGCTGATCATCGATTGTATCTTCGACAAGCAGTATGCGGGTATGAAGAGCTGCGGGCGTGTCGGATGGGACGGGATGATTCATGACGGAACGGTCCTTGATGTTTCAAATCGCCCACGCCCGCAGGATTTGGTGTTGCAACATCTGAGCAGCGACACGCACGCGATTAATATTCTGATACCTTGCTGTTGGGCTCTTCGATAACGGAAGCCGAACAACCTGCCAGCCACTTTTACTGTGGCTGACCGCTTCTGACCCGGCGACAAAGTGTGATCACCTGATTAAGAGCATCGCATATGTGATCCGGGGGCTGCTGATTGCGTATCGATGCTTCCAGAGCGGCTGCGTACGGCGTCAGTTGATCAAAACCGTAGCTGCCCGCGGCCCCTTTCAGTTGATGTGCCTTCTGACGAAGAGCCTCCATGTCGCCGGACGAAAACGCGGTTTCAAGTGCGACAATTTTGTCAGGCATCTCGTCCACGTACATCTCAGCGAGTTCACACAGATCCGGATCTGTCGCCAGGCTGGAATAGATTGCTTCAGATTGCAGTGTGTCGTGGGTCATGTCCCGCTCCTCAAGTTATATATAGTCTCTTTTGGTTCGGCTCGCCCTGGTATGAAGGCTGCCATGAAATGTATGGGACACGGTGTGACGGTAAACCGTACAGGCCATTGCCCCGCGGATCACGGAATGTCATTCTGGCATAGTTACGTGACGGCCACGCCATGTGCCGAGCAATGCCTTCTTCCATCGCTGTTGCCGTTCATACGCATGTCGCAGCAGCGACAGCAATTCAAGCTGGTTGACCGGCTTCAACAGATAGTCTGATGCTCCATGTTCCAGAGCAGACAGTAGAGCTTCCTGTGTTGAGTGCCCGGTCATAAACAGAACCTGTGTCGCAGCGTTACGACGTTTGGCACACCTCAGGAGTTCCAGACCATTGACGGCTGGCATCTCAAGGTCGGTCACCAGGATATCGACCCCGCCTTCTTCAATTCGATTTCTGGCACAAACAGGATCTGTCAGTGATTCGACATCAAAATCGACTTCTGCAGTACAACTGATGACACTCGTCAGCAGACGAATCATGTTCGGGTCGTCGTCCACAAGCAGCAATTTCGGGTTTTGGTTCTGAGGTTCCATCATTTCCCTTTTCAGCTGTCGTTCTTATTGAGAATGAAGAGTTTCCGTTCGGGGCGACAGGTAAAACCGGTGGTTTGTTGATGTGGCAGCGAGTTAAACTCCGTTGCGGTCATGTCAGTGGTCTGACGTCACGCTGATGGCACTGGTGCATATTTCTTTAACACAGAACTCAGGATCGTTCTGTCAATCGGTTTGGTCAAATAATCATTACATCCGGCATCCAGACACTTTTCGCGGTCACCTTCCAGAGCGTGTGCCGTCAGGGCAACGATCGTTCCGTGGTAACCATCATTCCGTAACCTCCTTGTGGCCGAATATCCGTCGCAGAGCGGCATTTGCATATCCATCAGTATGACATCGAACGGTTCGGCGTCGACTTGTGCCTGAGTTGCCAATTCGTACGCTGTATGGCCGTCATCTGCACACACGACCGTGGCGTCGAACTTTTGGCACAGCCGCACAATGAGGTGCTGCATGCACCGCGTATCCTCGGCCAGCAGTACACGACAACAAGATAACGGGGCAGAATTACCGGATTCGGCTACGTAGTTGATCGCTTCAGTCCGGTCCGACGAGGGTACGACTCGACACGATTCGTGCAGCATCTTCTCCGCGTCAAACTGACCAAGACTTGTGGTCAGCTGAAAACAGCTGCCGCGTCCGAGTTCACTTTCGGCGGTAAGTGCGCCGCCGAGCATTCCCGCCAGTTCCCGACTGATTGACAGTCCCAGCCCGGTTCCTCCGAACTCTCGCACCATCGACGAGTCCGCCTGTTCGAACGGCTGAAAAATCCGCTCAATCTGAGAATTGCTCATTCCGCGACCGGTGTCCAGGACGCGAATCAACAGCCGCCCGGACTGGTCCATTTCCGTAGTTACCCGCACACTCCCTGATGCGGTGAATTTGATCGCGTTGCTCAGCAGATTCAGCACGATCTGTCGTAGACGAGTGGGGTCAGTTTCAGCTCGTGCGGGAATCTTCCCGACAATTCTGGAATCCAGCTGCAGGCCCTTTGCATCGGCCGCCGCGCGCATCAGTGAAACAGCCGCTTCAATGACATCATGAGGTGAACATTCCAGTTTTTCCACCACCAGCATGCCGGCCTCGATCTTGGAGAGATCAAGAATATCGTTAACGATCATTAACAGGTGTTCGCCATTCCTGCGAATCGTATTTATCGTTGCCAGAGTTTCCGCATCGTGAATGGTGTCTGTCAACAGGTCTGTAAAGCCCATTATCGCCCCAAGTGGTGTGCGGATTTCATGACTCATATTGGACAGGAACTGCCCTTTCGCCCGCAGTGCCCTTTCTGAAATTTGTTTGGCTTGTCTCAGTTTCCGTTGGTTCGTTTGCAGCATCGCCTCCGATTTCTGCAGCAGATCTCTTTCCTTTCTCAACTGATTCACCTGATGAAACTGGGCCGTAACATCTTCAATCATCACCAAAGCATACTGCCTGTTGTGATCCATCGGGCGGACCACGGCCCGCTGGACCATCTGCTCCCCCGTCGCTCTGGAGAAATCCGGAATGGGAAGGAACTGTTTGTGCAAGGCGGCCGAAAAGATTGCTGTATGCCCCGCTTCAAAAACATTAGCCAGACGTTCGCGAACAATTGGACTGCTCAGCCGAGGGAAGCGTGTTCCCAGATTCATACCAACGGCATCGTCTCTGGCGATTTCTGTCCATCGTTCCAGCGTCCGGTTCCACTGCACCACGTTCAGGTCACAGTCGATGACACAGATTCCCAATGCCACAATATCGGCGACGTCAATGCCCGGTGCTGGCGACGTATTCGTAGCAGTTGTCATTCCTCAACTCCCGCCGGTTGCAGCGTACACAGAATCAGGTCGATGGCCCCCGCATCGAATACGATCAGCAGCGAACCGGTAACGTCATGCTGACTGATGCGGAACTGCGCGTCAGCCACAAGCAGACAGTTGCAATCTTCGTCCACCTTGCTGCGACGATTCTTGATCAGACGCAAGGGGGGCGTACATGGATAGAATTCCGAAACGCTGTAGACCATTCCTGAGTTCGTCATGTTTCCGATGGAACCAAGCACGGCGTTCAGGACGATATTCCCGATTTCTTCAAGGGCGCCTCCAATATCAATATCCAGTTTATCAACATTTCCGTCGACGCCCGAGATAATCTGCGCGAGTGAAATCCCACTGGTGCGAGGAAACGCCAGCAGCGCACGGCCACTGACATCCCCCTCGAAATCCTGAATAATCGTCGTATCCGGATTGCCCTGAGGTTCACCGATCAGCCACGACACGTCGCTTAACTTACCAATATGAATACTGGGAACTGTCAACTCGACACGTTCACCCACAATACGGCTAAGAGAACTGCCGGCGCGCCCCATGCCGATATTGACGATTTCTGTCAGCGCATCAATCTGGTCTGTTGAAAAATCCATTATTGCAATACTTCCTTAAGTGTCATCAGTTCACGTACATCATTGACAATCTGGTCAGCCTTAACCGGCTTGTGCAGAAACCAGCTGATCCCGATCGCCCGACACTCGGCTTCTGATGTTTCCTGAATATCCGAAGTGAGTACCAGCACGGGCACTGCAGAATCTTTAGCGCGAAGTACGCGAATGAACTCCTGTCCGGGCATGACTGGCATGAGCAGGTCGGCAATGATGCAGTCGGGGTTGCATTCAGCGTGTTTATCCAGCCCTTCCTGACCATTTCGTGCCTGCACGACATTGAACCCGGCTTCCAGCAATGCATCCGAAACCATAGTACGTGACAGGCGGGAGTCATCGATGACCAGAATCGTTGGCATTGTTTTACCTCTACTCTAATTTCCAGGACAATCAGAGTGTTCAGTCAACATTGATTGGCGTGCTGTAAAGTTCAGTATCCAGGATTTGTCCTTCGTCGAGCAGTCTTCTTTATGCTCACTCGTGTGCCGCTGACATCGCGGGCTGGACAGAGTATGCTCGCGCAAATCGGTCGATCATCCGGATCAGCACAGGAGCGTTGAGTGGTTTGGTTGAATAATCGTCGCAGCCAGCGTCCAGACATTTCTGCCTGTCGCCCCTCATGGCGTGAGCTGTTAACGCGATTATGGGACCGGAATAACCAAGCTCACGCAATCGACGCGAAGCCGCATAGCCGTCCAGCACCGGCATCTGCATATCCATCAGAACGACGTCGTAGCGGGCTGATTGTGGCAGGTCAGAATCGAATTCAGCTGCCTGCGGCCCAAGAATCTTATCAATGGCCTGCTGGCCGTTTTCAGCAATTTCAACACGGGCCCCGGCCTTCTTCAGCACATGCGAAATGAATCGCTGATTGTCGGGACCATCTTCAGCCAGCAGAATTCGGCAGTTGAGTTTCGGCGTGTTCTTTGATTCATCATCGCGTTCACTATCCGCCAAATTTATAATCGGAACTGTGACCAGTTCGCCGACATCTATCGAATCCATATTTACGAAGAATGCAAACGTACTGCCCGCGCCCGGCTTCGAAGTGATGGTGATGTGCCCGCCAAGCAACTCTGCCAGACGCTGGCTGATAGCCAGGCCTAACCCGGACCCACCAAATTTTCTACTGGTAGAACTGTCTGCCTGCATGAAGGGCTGAAACAGACGAGCTATCTGGTCCTCATCCATTCCGATTCCCGTATCGATCACCGAGAACTTCAGTTTCGGATACTCGGAGTTCGACTGCACCAATTCCAGTTTCAGACAGACACCACCGACCTCAGTAAACTTGATGGCGTTGCCGACAAGATTGATCAGAATCTGTCGTATGCGTGTCGGATCGGAGCGGATCTGCGCGGGAATCGGTCCGTCAAACTTGACAGTCAGGCTGATGTTCTTGGCCGCGGCGCGGACCCCGATCAGAGACACAACATCAGAGACGATTCGACATGGCGAACACGAAAGATGCTCAAGTTCGATCCTGCCGGCCTCAATCTTTGACAGATCGAGAATATCATTGATGATACCCAGCAGGTATTGTCCGTTCCGCTGAATCGCATCGACGGATTCGATATCTGGTCCTTCCGTAACAGTACCCCGCAGCACGTCCGCGAAGCCCAGAATGGCAGTCATGGGCGTACGTATTTCGTGGCTCATGTTTGCCAGGAATTCCGACTTGTAAGCGCTGGATTGCTCGATTTCACGGTTTGCCAGCCGCAGATCCTCATTTTTCTGGGTGATGTCCTGCGATTTCAACCGAAGTTCAATAGATGTCTCTTCCAGTTCGGCAGCCTGTATAACAAGTGTGTCCCTCTGAACCTCCAGTAACTTCGCCTGCAGGTCAGCGGCAGCTCGCGCACGCTTGAGTTCAGCCGTGTTCCTGTTGGATGCTTGAAAGGAGGCGACATATTCCGCCAGCAACCCGACACACGGCACAACATAACTTACCGCTTTCAAAGCGTGCGCAACGTTAAAGCAGGAATCAAACAGGTGACCTGAGCCAAACGCCACGTACAGCTGAGTCGCGATCTGCGGAATCAACGACAACAGAAGCGACCACGCAAACATGCTTTGATATCTGCGCATGCGTGATGGAAACACAAGCAGGCCGCAGGCCACGAAGGGCAGAATCGGCAGAAGATCATAGGGGCGTTTGATGAGTCTGTCCGGAAACATCGTCTGCGGCAGCGAGTCGGATACGGCGCACGCATATAGAGCCGCGAAGGCGATGCCCAGAAACCCGATACAGATGCCGACGACTTTGACTGCCCTGTGATTACGTCTGGAACCAGGAAAAACGCCGAATATCGCAATACCCGCAAGCAGAATGCAGCCATTAAACAGTCGACACAGAGCCCACGTGAAGGGAATCAGTTCGTGCTTTTCGGCTGTGGCCGAAAACAAACGGTCGGCGGCAAGTGTCTGAACCCCGTCCATCGCGGCGGCACAAACCATCGCGACGCCGATCACCAGCAGTGAGGGATCCTTCGCAAGGCGATACTGCGCGAAGCACAACATAGCGACAAACGCGGCTGCACTCACTGCTGACCATTCCAGAAGTGTGTGTGTGTAGCTTCCGCTTAGTTCAATATGAGCTGTTTCAACGGATTCCTCTGACGACACCGGCTGTGAAGGCCTCACACAATCGTTCGCAAAGTCAGCCCCCAGCCCCATCATTGCCAGTGGTGCCGCACAGAGGACAACGAGAAACAGGCACCAACAACGCCACGCAACCCTGTCCTTCCGTTCTTGTGCAGCAGACGTCATGGAACCAGTCAGCCCTGAGGACTCACAGATTCCGCTGTTCTGTTCACACTGTTTAATCATCGAGACGTCGCCTGTTGACGCATTTCGTCCGTACTTTCAGACGTCACGAAACCGAAGTGCACCGTATTACCACCTGCACGAAGTGCCTTCATAAACTCAAGCCCGTTCATTTCGGGCATGTTCCAGTCGGAAAGAATCACGTCCGGCTGTTCTGCCTCAACCGCAGCCAGCCCCTCTTTTCCGTTCCCCGCCTGGACGATTGTATGGTCGCCGAAACCGGCTCGTTTCAGAGTTCGAGCGACAATCATTCGCATTGTCTTGCTGTCATCACCGATCAAAATCTTCATTTTCGATGTTTCTTTCCGGACGTTCGGATTTTGATTATGGAATCGGCCGTGCCGATTGTCTGCAATGCTGGACCAGGCGCTCTCAACATCGAACGATTTCGACGCATGGCCACATCATGTGGAGATGCCTGCAGAATCAACACTACGTCGTCGCCAGTTCAGTGATGCCACTATTTGGCCCGCAGATCGACAAATGTGGCAAACCACAGTCGTTACTGGCAGCCGCGATTGAAGCATGTCAACGAAAGACTGCAACACGGGCTTTCGCTGCAACTACACTGCGAACATCCCCTATCAATGCAACGGCTCAGCGACGTCGCAAAAAAGAATAGTCGTCACAGCAGCGCCCACGTACTGGCAGCGTCGGCCATCAGCACGGCCGGAACTTTGCGCCGTAATCAGCCCGTTCACAGAATCTCAGGGCCCCCCACGACCTCACGAAAGCTCGGATTCCTGCTGTTAATGATCTCTCTTATCCGGATTTGACAGCTGGAAATGTCAGTAAAATCCCCCATGCGCAATACCAGACAGCGTTTTCACTTGTCACGCCAACATCGCCGAGTGATTTTCGCCGGCACGGGTTGATGCGGCACATCGTCAGCACTCCCGCAGACGCTGTTGAGGACGATAACGGCCAGCAGCGTCGGAAGAACAGTCGTCAGCAGACCGCAGAAACTGTAAGACATGGCCACAGCCGTGATTGCCGCTTCTGTGCTTCCTCGAAAATTGAGCGACAGCTTGACCTGCATGAATGTTCTACTCGACGCCACAAGAAGTAAATTACGTCAGCTCTTCTCAGAACGGTAACTGTGCCGCATTTCAACGGCCACTCCGTCCAATCAAATTGCCGTGCGATGGGCCCGCATCGTAAGAGGTGATAATTCCTGCCACGATCAATCATTCGCAAGAACAGCTGTCGCCCCGGCAGTTCATCCAGCTCACTGAAGTCAGATCATTTCGGGCGCAGGAAAAGCAAGACATCCGCTTCCCAAAGTTTCTGAATAATCTCTTCCGTCTTACAACGCTGATGTGGGATCTGATGGCTCCCTCTCATGTAATGAAACCCTGAGTTTACCGCCAATGGCTGGTCGCGGTTGATGGGAACAGATCAATCCGTCTGAAAAGATTATTGAGAGTTGCTTCTCGTTCATCCGGTGATTTCTATGAAGAATCGATCGGGAAGACGCCCAAGGTCATCGAGGCGACGAACCAATTGAGTCAATCACGAAACACCAGGAATTGCACACGAACGAAACGACGTCAACAGACCGGAAAGCATGCCAGCTCCGGTTCGCCGTTTTGGTTTGTGGATCCAATCTCTTTTACAACAAAGTAGATTGACGAAGCCCCATCGCAAAGGGCGGTCTGCATCACTGCTGAATCGGCTCGCTTTCTATTTCGCTGGATCGTCTGCCGGGCGGAACAGGTGACTCTCAACCATGTCCCCCCACACCAGTTGAAAAGAGATCAAACCCATTGGTATTTCGCCAATGTCCATTGCGTTAACCGTGTAGGCTGCACTTTGAATTCCGATCAGGCGTCCATCTTTCAGAAGCGCCCCACCACTTGAACCGACTCGGTAGTACCCCTCTGCAAGATACTGAATCCCGCTCGTTGTCTGGACAACACCTACGATCTTTACCGGATTGACAAGAAACGTCGGTTCCGCAGCTTTGTGAGGGAAACTGAAGTGACACAAATGAAACACATCTCCCAATTGTATTCTGGGTTTCTTCTCTGAGTAAAAGTCGATCTTTGGGAAATCCCCGTCGGCATTGATGTGAAACAACGCCAGATCGCCCTGGCCAATAAATCGTGAGCCGTGCTGTTTCTGCAGTTTGGCGGAATAGTAGTGTTCAAAGAAAACTGCGTCCTCACGATCGCTGTACACGGTTTTGTGGATGTGTACAGCCCCCTTCGGCAACCCGTCGCCAGTGCCTCGCAGGCTGATCCGGAACTCGTCAGCGAAGCGCCCGTTCTTCCCGTCCCAGCTGACATGTCCAGCGGAAAGCACGTGCCCTTCCGCTGATATTACGACTCCCTGTCCTCTGATTATGTTTCCCTCACCGATCGCTTCTACAAGCACAAACGGCTTCGGATCGGCTGCAGCCAGCTGTTCGATGCTCCCTAATCCTTCCTCATAAGCTCGCACGACACCGGACACAAACGACATCGCGAACGCGATCGTCACCAGGGATGGATATGTGACATTGCTCATTGTCTCGTACACTCCGTTTATTTGCGACATAAACGTACTGCGTGACTCGGTTGTGACGAGCAACGCAAAATTAACAATTGTAATGCCAAAGAAATCACTCAGGAAACTTCGTCGTGAACACTGTGACGAGTTTTGTCGAAACGCGATATTCGATGTCGGAAGACCGGAGCTACATGATGACTTGTGCGGACGGGGCACTGCCTGAGTTCTTAAGTCCGGTGTTAATGGGAATCAGGTTCGTAGGGACGTGTGCTGCTGGAACGGAGGCTGAGGCGTCCGAATCGTCGAGCTTTCCGAAAAGGAAAAGAAGGATCCGGATCGTCTGCGGAAGGAGAACACTCGTCTTGGTATGGAACGTGACATATTAGAAGAAAAGAAGGCCTTTCTTTTTTGAATAAGCGACGAGTGACCGATCGCCTGGATGTGCATGGTGCTGCAGGTAAGTCGAAGCGGATTGTACGCGTGGCGTAAACGTCCGGTGAGTGCCTCAGATGCCATCTACCCGAGACAGAATGGCTGTCTCAAACAACCGTCACCAGCACCCATTACACTTACAGAAGTTGACACAGACTGAAAACCGCTCGAGCCCCCCCATTCTGTCGTTGCTTCAGTGTGTCGCCTTTGCCGCATCGCGCCAAACATTACCGGGGCAGAAAACGGTCAAGATTAAATGAACATTTGCGCACCGCATGCGACTCCGGGGCATCTATCTGGTGTGCAGTCTTCGCTATTCTCCGAGCAGCATTTCGGCGACCTTCGGACGTGTTTCCTTAATGAACTCGTAGTCCAGCTCCAGACCGTAAGGACCAAGAACTACCAATATCAGGTCATAGATTGGCTTTACGTCATCAAAAGGCCCTGCGACAGAATCAAGGGCGGTTGAACCTGCGTTATTCCGCGCGTTCCGATCCGCGCCTTTTGCGAGAAGTGCTTTGACGATTTTCTCGCGACACAGAAAAGCGGCCGTATGAAGCGCAGTGCTGCCGTCATTGTTTCTCACTTCCAGATCAGCGTCGGCTTCAATCAACAGACATGCGGTTTCGTTTTGCCCAAACGTTGCTGCAGCAATAAGCGCGGTGGAACCGCCCTCAGGATTTCGTTCATTCAGATCGGTGCCTGTTGCGATATGCTGCCGGACCGCTTCGATATTTCCCGCAACGGCCGCATCTGTCAGGGGTGTCCCCGGCGCTGAAACCAACGCCGATTCGGACTCAGTTGTCGAGGCCGAGTCCGGCGTTGAGCCGTTGGCCGAGTCCGGCGTTGAGCCGTTGGCTGATTCCGGCTGTGATTGAGCCGTCGTGCCGGGTACTGTGGTGTTCGTATCACCATTCGATGAATTTCCTGAATCGCCGCATCCCACAATTCCGATCGTGGTGAGTACGGCGACAACGAGAACCTGTTTCACCGATCGATAGTAGTTTCTCATTCCGACCTTTCTGCTGCATAACGGCAATGATCAGCGGGGTGTGGCCGTTGATCCTGATTTTTCAGATTTCAAGTACCCTACAACTCCGCTGCATTATTTTGTTATCTGGCCCCCGTCGAGTACCACAGTGGGTCCATACCCCAGCGGCTGACTCCTTCAACTGCCAAGCCAAGAAATGTAGCTTGAGCGACGAGCGACGGGCGGTTGCGAAACCGAAAAAAGGGGAAGAGGAATGCACCCAGACAGTAATGGTGCACATGGATGTAATGCGATTCCGCGAGAAAAAACATCATAGCGCAGATGACGCATGGAATGCCACACAGGACGACAAGATACGGATACAGAATTTTCGCATGGTGTGCCCAGACGAAGTGGCAACTTAGAAGCACCACGATGATAAAAACCCCAACGGCTAACGCTGCCATCGAACGCAAATCAAGGGATTGCAGATCTGCAGGTCTTAACGAGAAGTGAGCACCAATCGCGTCTCCGATGTATTCCCAATGGAGGGCGAGAAAGAAGGGAACCAGGTAACACAGACCGTTCCACCGGATAATCTGTGTGGCAGAAGAGGTGGACGGTTTCCAGTTGTGTCTTGGGCCGACAAGGTAGAGCAGGGGACCAACCAACGCCACGACAGCGAAATCGCGAAAACCAGGATTACCCGATTGAAGCGGATTTTCTCTTTGGCAGAGAATGTTGGCGACGTAGCAGTATCCTAACACGAGGAAAATCCACCAGACACCGAAGTATTTCCAATCCGTTCGACTAACCGCTTTCGAGTTGTTGTTCTCTTGGGGCTGTTCCATTTGGCTCAAGACTGAACGGCGCAATTGCCGGATAAAGTTTGCAATCACCGGGCAGCGTTCGATAACGTTCAATTGTGAAGTCGGGCACCGCCCGCGACTCCGGTTCACCACATTATTATGCTTCGTCCGTGTGGTTGGGTGTAGAGTTTAGTCCATTATTGGGGTCCGCAGATCGCTCAAGAAAAAGAAACCAGACAATCAAAATCGGAGTAATTCCCGATGCGGCGACAAATAAACTAATTGATCGAGACCAGTTCATTGTGGACATGGCGGCGTCTGAAGCATTTAATAAAACAATTCCGTAAACCAGTGGTATGACAATCGCAAGCAGTCCAAGAAGGACCATATATGCTGTGAATGGGTAGATGCGACCGCGGCGTTTCCAAAGAAATATTGAGACTGTAACGATAATGGCAAATGTAAATGCCGGGACCCACGCCAGCGCCGTCTGTTTGCAAAAGACAAGAAAACAGGATGCAATCAGCATCCATGACGAGCTGCCGAGCGACGAACCGAACCAACCGCCCGCATTCCACTGAAAATGTCGCGGTCCAATGAGGACTTTGTCTTGAGTTGTCATTTGGGTGTTTTCACGGCTTCCATCAGCGGGGTGTCGCCAAGTGGCTGTCCATTCAGAAACCCCGGATCGGCGACTCCGATGGTTTCTGTTAGCTCACTGGATGACTGTCGCGTTCGTGCTCAGGGATGTCAATATCGTTTAAGAAGTGATCGTTGGACTTGGCAATCGGGGCGTCTGTACCCTGACCTGTTCCCACTAACCGCGACCAGACTTTGAGTGGTAGATTCAGGTTTTGGTCACAGAAGAGGGAGGCATCAAAAGCCACGTAAGCGATTCAGGACAGAACAGATTATCCAGAAGCTTCGGGAAGCGGAAGTCCTGCTGTCGCAGGGAAAGAACGTTGCGGCGGCGTGTCCGGCAACACCTATTATTGCTGGCGAAAAGAACACGGTGGAATAAGGACCGACCAGGCGAAGCGTCTGAAGGAGTTGGAGAAGCAGAACGCTCGACTGAAGAAGTTGGTGGCCGAGGCAGAGCTGGACAAGGCGATTCTGCGGAAGGCGGCGTCGGGAAACTTCTGAGCCCTTTGAAGCGTCGTCGTACTGTGGAGCATGTGCGTCTTCGTCCGGCTTACCGATATCATGTCTGGACGTATGATTTTGTGTTCAGTCTCACACATGCCGGTCGGCCGATCCGGCATGCTGACGCTGCATAATGAGTTCACTCGTGAGTGCCGTGCCATTGATGTGTTTCGACGCCTGACCAGTGAAGATGTTGTGGAATGACTCAGCGATCTATTCGTGACACGGGGGACACCAGAGTACATTCGTTCCGATAATGGTCCGGAATTTACGGCGCGACGCGTTCGGGACTGGCTGGGTCGCGTCGGCGTGCGGACATTGTTTATTGAACCAGGGAGTCCATGGGGAAACGGATTTATCAGAATCCTTCAACGGAAAGACACTCTGCTGGAGGCTTGAGTGCTGCCAGAAGGCTGGAGACGTCATTACAATGTGGTTTGCCCACGCAGTTCATTGGGCTACCGGCCACCAGCCCCGGATGCCGTGTTATCAGCAATGAATCTAAAGCCGGATCCGAGTCAGAATCTGGCACCATTCCTGGGGGGCAGGTCACATCACAGATCCGCTCGAAACGATTCCACGGTCGAAACAAATTCACCAACGACGCGCATAGACTCTGAGTGCTCGGGTGTGACATGGATCACTTTGTAATCCGGGTTCAATGGCTGAAGTTCAATGGAACCGTGTTGCCAGCCTTCTTCTAATTTCGATTTGACCGAATGATATTGCTTCACGGTGTAGCGGCCGCCGTCTTCTGGGTCGAGATGCGTGTTGCACTGTACGAGCAGCAGGCGGCCTTCTCGTGACCCCGCGGGGCAGGGGCGGAACAGGCACCACGATCCGGATGCGATCTTTGGCTCCATGGAATGACCAATAACCTGAGCGGCAAACATGCCTTTCGCGAGATTCTGATCTGGCACATTGATCCAGCCAATCGCTTCGGGCACGCCTTCCGGGCCCCAGTCTCCCGCTGCTGCTGAAACATCATAGACGGGTACGTGGGTCGTAAACTGCTGACTGCGTTTCACCGATGATACGATTCTGTCAGTCGTGTTGTCAGGAGCTGGTTCTACGGTATCAACGCTCGAAGAAGTAACTGACGTTGGAGTGGCCTGCCATTCGTCGTTTTTCGTTTCGAAGCGGACCGTGAAATTCGTCCCCGGCAGTCCGGCGTTTTGCCCGAACCACTTCCTTAGCAGTTCCGAGAGTTGATTCGCCTTTTTGCCCGCTGGCATGGCCACGTTGCAGGCGACTTTGACGAATTTGAAGTCCCATTGGCTGCCGTCGGGAAGGTGAACCGAAGTCAACCCAATCGGCCTGTGTGGACACTTGCTCTTTTCCGGAACAAACAGGATTGCTCTCCCACTGGAGTGAGAGACCTTGGCCTCGAATATCTTCTCGCCAGCTTCCGGTTCAACCAGACGGCGGCTCTTTGCGTAATGAGCCAGTCGGTATTCGACAAGTTCCTCAGTCAATGCTTCGAGAATTGGCTGCTTAGCGACAGCACAATCAACTCCAAGTCGAAAAGTATCACCCTCGCGAACAAACCATTTACGGCTTCCCTGTTTGTCGAGCCATTTGCTGATGGGCCACTTAACCCACCACCTGGCCCATTCACTGTCGCTTGCCGCTTCATGATCGACGGCATGCTTTTGCCCGGAAAGATCGTGCCGCAGTACATCATGATTCTGCATGAAGCGGCGACAAGCTGCAGAAAACGCCGTGAGTTTGACTCCGGTAAACAGTGCTCCCTGATCAAGAAGCACTCGAAGCACGACCATCTTGTAAGACTTGTTCAGCTGTGTTGACTCGACGACTTTCAGCCAGTCCGCGAAATCTGAGGCGACTGAACCTTCGTTTTCCTGCAGGTCATGTTCGTTGTCTACGAACGCAAACCAGCTTCCTTCCGCGACTGTTACCGTCTTTGGCAGATAGCCTCGATTGTAGAACTCGATCATTTGCGGCCGGCGGCCCAGCTCGTCACGCAACGCACCATATCCTTCAACTCCCGCCTGCTTGCCCTTCGGAAGGAACTGTTTCAGCACATCTTTCGCGTCCAGTTCGACGTCCAGTAAACATCCCTCCGGTAGGTCGGGCGGTTCACCGTTCAGCCACTTCTTAAGATCTTTCCAACCTGCAGCCGTGGAACGTAGTGATAACAGGTGGATCATGCGTTGAGCGAAGACTCGGTGGTTACCGACGAAGTCCATGACCAGTAGATGAGTCTTGCCTTCACTGGCCCGCAAGCCGCGCCCCAGTTGTTGAAGAAAGATGACTTTCGATTCGGTCGGTCGAAGCATGATGACGCGATCGACGGCGGGGATGTCCAGGCCTTCGTTGAACATGTCGACAACGCACAGGTACTGAAGCTGGCCGGAACGCAGTCCGTTAAGTGACTCGGCGTAACTGTCACTGCGATCACCGGAAAATACAGCGGCAGAAGTCGCGTTTCGCTCACGAAGCCAGTCGCGAACAAATACGGCGTGACGCTGCGAGCAACAGAACACAATCGTCCGGCTCGCCGGATGTTCTTTCATCGCCAGGGCGAGCCGTTGCATACGCTCACTTTGTGCGACATGTTTCTCAAGCTCCGCGATATCGAAGCGACCGTTCCTCCAGGGGATCTGGTGAAAGTCGACAGTGTCCTTGATGCCAACGTAATGAAACGGAACGAGCGATTCATCGCTAATACCGTCACCGATCGTCGCATGGTAAGCAAGGTTGTCATCAAAGATCGTGGCGACGTCGTAGCCGTCTGAACGTTCAGGAGTCGCTGTCAGTCCCAGAATGAAGTTGCTCCGGAGTTGTGACAGGACTCTGCGATAGCTGGGGGAGTGTGCGTGATGCACTTCGTCCATCACTACGTAGTCAAACGTCTCTTCAGCAATTTGGTTCAGGCCTTCCGGTCGCGAAAGCTTCTGAACGGATGCGATCACGAGATCTCCGCAAAGTTCTCCACTGCTACCGAGGTACCATGCCGTTGTTCCTTCGTCGAATTGAGCGTCCAGCACGCGTGAAATTGCCGCCTCGGCCTGTGCAAGAATATGGGCTCGGTGAGCAATCACCAGAACACGGGGGCGGCGTTCCAGTTGTTGTCCGACTTGCCTGATATCAAACGCGGCAAGCCACGTCTTTCCCATACCCGTCGCTACAGCGACCAGTGCTCGCTGATAGCCGGCCGCTCGAATGCGATTCAGGCTCTCCAGCGCTTCCACCTGCCATGGACGCGGCTCAAACAGTTCGTCACGCGAATCGTGAGTTTCAGGCTGAAAGTGTTGTTGACGGGATTCCGTGGCATGCTTCGCGTAGTCGTCGATGAGTACGGGGGTGAGTGGCGAGGCAACGTCCCATAACGAAGCAAATTCAGCAGCAACCTGCTGATGTGCCGACGAGGGAACAGACTGAGTCGACAGCAAATTCCATTCGACGCCGGTCTGCAGGGCTGGAGCGGACAGATTACTGCTGCCAACAGCAATGAAACCGCCGCGATCGTCTAAAATCTGCCATGCCTTGGGATGGAATGATTGGGGTTCGGATGGCAGACGGTGCAGTTCGACCAGCTTTACTGACAAACGCACGTCTTCGAACTCGTCAGCGGCGGAAACCATCCACCCAAGTAGCCGTCGCAATGCCCGTACATCCGATATGTACAGGTAATCGCTCACGAGAATTCGAACGGATGCGTCATTACGTATCGCGTCGAACAATCGATTCTCGATCACGTCGAGTCCGGACCGCTGTACGAACGATACCAGCACATCAACCGTACGTGCGCCCGCGATTCTCCATGACAGATGATCCCACAGAGGTGAATCCGGATGTCCAGCACTCAATTCCAGCTTATGCTCGGCAGAATCTTCCTTCGTTTCTGTCGACGCGTCGATCAGATAGTTGCCGCGCTCCGGGATGACATGCCGAACCCCGCCACGCGGATCAGCCATATCACCTTTGCGGCGGGGAATCACATGAATGTGAACGTGTTGCACCGTCTGCCCGGCCGCGTCTCCACTGTTGAAGCCAACGTTGTAACCGTCGGGCTTCGGAGTTAGCTCTTTATCGAGCTGCAGCTTCACATCGTTGACCAGCTGCATTAACCCCATTTGCTCGTCTGCAGAGGCCTCAAACCAAGTGGGTACCACACGTCTGGTCATGACAAGTGTGTGCCCCGGCGTCACCGGAAAGCCATCGCGTATCGCAAAAGCTACGTCATTCGCGGCTACCCAGTCTGCTTCCTGTATTTGTTGAAACGGTGAGGTCATCAGGGGCAAAGTGTACTTCGTGTGCGGGGACACCTCAATCGGGCGTTCCCCTCCGTATCGCAAAGAAAGGGTCCTGCTTGCTTTCGCAGGCAGGGCGGGATTCAGATGCAGTGTTGGCAACGGCTGTGTTTTTCGGATGGCTGAATCATGGCATTTACCGCCTCCGTCTTCTATGAGCAAACTCTGAGTCTACCGTTCAAAGTCTGGTCGCGGTTAATTGAGGGCAGGTCAATCACTCCATTATGAAATGCAGTGCCGCAAAATAATTGCATTGACGCCGAGAGCTGCTGGCTAATTGATTCAAGTCGTGCCCGGTAAGCCGAGCATTGCGATTCCCCGAACGCCTCAGCAGCACCCGATTACGGCGCGTCTGGTGGACGCTGCATCGGATTGTATAGATCACGTGTGAGGAATTTTACTGCGCATGGACTTGTCCGGATAACTACTATTGAGACCGCACTTAACGGACCATCGTCTGTGATAATCGAAATGTGGCTGGACAGATGTGTCCTGTGATCTGCCGATCGCGTTAGTGCTACGAGGGACGCCACAACGGACCTGTTATCGCGCAACTGATCAACAAGGTTGGCTTCGTCATTGCCGCCAGACGCTGATTGAATCAATGGCCGGACGGCCTGCTGATATTCGTCCGCCATCTGGTCTGATGGTCGCGGCTTCAGTCAGGCTGATCTTCAGCAATATAACTTTTAAAGCACTGGTTCGGCGTCCTCTATGTGAAATCCCGATAGCACGTACGCTCGTGTTTCTTTTCAATATGATGTCGTCTTCCCCAAGCCACTCTTGCTGCATGTTGAGGTTGCGAAGACACGCCCCGGAGTGCGGCATAAATGCATGGGCCATGTCGACATCAGGGCAGGGCCTCATGTTATCACAGTTTGCGTAGTGTCACAGACGATACTGCGTCGTGGGAGTGAGCAAACTGCCATTGAAAACGTTCTGCGCGGCCACAAGTCAGCGTGAAACGCTGTACGGTACATCAGTCGACAGCGGACGGATGATCACGGCCATCAAGTCTCGCAAGAATACTTGCGTCGGCCAGACTCGACACAACTCGCGAAGCTCGGGAAAAGTCTCCATGACGGGTATGTCGGTTGGGAACGGCAAAGACAAACGTGCCGGCAGCGGCTGCAGCCCGCATGCCGGTCTCACTGTCTTCCAGGACCATTGTGTTTTCCGGGGAAACGTCGAGTAATCCCGTCGCAGCCAGATAGATTTCCGGGTGAGGCTTCCCTTCAGTAACGTCTTCGGCCGCCAGTGTGACCTGGAATCGGTGCAGTAACTGGAATTTTTCCAGCAGATGAGACATGTAATCACGTGGCGAAGACGTCGCCACGGCTTTGGGAATTTTTCGCCGTTCGACTTCCGCCAGCAGCGACAACAGTCCCGGCATCACGTGAAGGTGATTTTCAGCGATCTCCGCAAACAGATCACGTGTTTCCTGCTTCAGGTCTGCGATGTCGTCGGTGATGCCGGACAAATCCTTCAGGGCCTGGAACGCCTCGTCCGGTCGCCGTCCCAGCATGCGGTGACGAATGTCGTCTGTCATCTGCATACCGCGACGCGACATCAGTTCGTTTCCGGCAAGGTCAAACACATCTTCAGTGTTCAGCATCAAGCCGTCCAGATCAAAGACGACAGCTTCAATTGGCGGGAAATCGGAAAACATCAGGTCAGTTCATTCAACGGTGCGTTTCGGTAACTCAAATCCAGCAGTTCCATTGGATGCAGAACTGGCACCGAGTGGCCGGCCTTTGTGAGTTGAGCCTGTAGTTGAAGCGAACAGCCGGCATTGCCCGTCACAATAAGATCCGGCCGAACCTTCATGAGTTCGCTGACCTTCCGCTGGCCCAGGCTGTCTGCCATGTCCGGTTGAGTCAGATTGTAACTGCCGGCAGCTCCGCAGCAGAGTTCTGCTTCTGCAATCGGCTGCAGCGTAATACCCGGAATCATCAACAGAAGATGGCGTGGCTGTTCACGGATCTGCTGAGCGTGCTGCAGGTGACAGGCATCCTGATAGGCGACCGTCGCATTGATGGGTCCCTCTGGGGCGCGAGGTCCAAGCTCGGCAAGAAATTCAGAGACATCCTTCACTCGGGAAACGAACTTCGCGGGATCAAGATCTGAGTCCGTGGCAACTTCCTTCAGGATGTGGGTGTAGTCCTTCAGCATTGCCCCACAACCGGCGACATTGACGATAATCGCATCAAGACTGTCATCGCTGAATGCCTCATAATTCTGACGAATTAACTCGACCGCGGGGTCGGACGCCCCACTGTGATAGTGAATTGCGCCACAGCATCCCTGATCCCCGGGGATAACGACGTCGCAGCCGTTTTCCTGCAGGACGCGTGCAGTGGCCCAGTGAACTTGCCGGAACATTGCGTCTGCCACGCAGCCCAGGAACAGCCCGATTCTTGCGCGACGTTCTCCCTTCGCTGGCAGAAAACTCGGCAGCTGTGGCAGCCGTTTTCCGAGCGGCGGAAGTTGTTCCTGCATACGCCGCAAACGTTCCGGCAGCAGGCGAGTCAGTCCAGCAGCCTGAGCCAGACGATCCAGCTTCAGTCGCTGCATCCACCGCGCCGGAATCAGGGCCCGTGCCATTCTCTCACGGTTGGGGAACAGTCCGTACATAATCCAACGATGAAACCAGTCGGGCCCGGACGAAGCGGGCAGCGTAGTTTCGACTGGTGTGGGGGCGGCTGTGGAGAGTTCGTGCATCTCGACACGAAATGGTTCAATCAGCCTGCCGTACTGAACTCCAGAAGGACAGGCTGATTCGCAACTACGGCAGTCGAGACAAAGATCCAGATGCCCTTTCACCTTGTCCGTCAGGTCGATTTGCCCGTCTACGACAGAGCGCATCAGATAGATGCGCCCACGAGGGCTGTCGTTCTCGTCGCCGGTTTCAACGTACGTCGGGCACGCGGATGTACACAGTCCGCAGTGCACGCAATCCAGAAAACGTTCGTACGGAATTGTCCGTCCGATGACAGCTGCGTTGGGATGTGATTCAGGTTCCGACATGTGGGAGTGCCAACAGTTTCAAGGCTGACTCAGTTGCAAAAAACAGAATGAGGGTCGAACGTGTTTCGAAGTCGAAGCGACAGCACATCCGTGCTGTCTGCCGGATGATCGACAGACCACTGGGACACGCTTCCACTATGACGAGACACGACTTCCTCACAGATAGCCCGGATGCGTCCGTCGCCAGCCTCTTTCTTCACGAACACATAGCCATTGCCGGCATGGCCCTGAGAAGAATATCCGGTGGCCGCAAGCTCCGAAGCGACCGTAACAAGTTTTGACGGAATTGTCCGGATTCGAATAACGTTGTCATTCCAGCAATACTCGGCGTTTCGGCAATGTTGTTCCACAGCCGACGCCGAATCGTCAGATTCAAACTGCTCGCCTTCGGCGCAGTCTTTCCTGAGTTCATCAAGCTGCCAGCGGCACGCCGCTTCTGTACCCTCCACGCCGATGTGCAGCGTCTGCGGGAAATGTTCGTTACCGCTGCCCGAGCCATCGGTTTGCTGCTGCATGGGTGCTGCGGCACCGAAGTCAAAGTCTAGCAGTACTGGATTCGCAGCTGTGACATTTAGCCGGCCAAGCGATTTGTCCAGCCCTGCCGTGTCCCTAAAACGGAAGCTCCGCAGCATCGAACATGCGGGCAGCGGCTTCAGCTTGAAGGTGATCCGCGTCAGAATGCCAAGCGATCCACGCGAGCCCACCACCAGGCGGCACAGGTCATATCCGGCGACGTTCTTGACCACTCGTCCGCCCGCATGAAAGATCCGGCCCTGGCCGTCGACAGCTTCGATTCCGATAACATAATCTCGCAGGGTACCGTAACCATACTGCCGTGGCCCCGTTGCGTCGCCTGCCACCAGGGCCCCGACTGAGATGGAAGGGGCGAAGCCGTCTATCGGTAGCTGTTGTTTTTCCTCCGCAAGAATTCCGCCTAATTCTGACACAGGCATGCCCGCCTCGACCGTCACGGTCATGTCTCGTGCCGGATATTCAACAACTGAATTCATTTTCTGCAAATTAACACGCTTTACCACATCCGACGAGGAGTTCCCGTCGGAAGGGGAAATGTATCTGGTGCTAATTTGGTTCCTGTCTGCGATGGCTGCGCGCACGATCTCCGCGACTTCTTCAGCGGAAGCCGGTGTTACCACCTGTTCGGGAGAAATATCACTCATTGATTGTCCGTTGTCTCATTCAAGAGTCTCAGCGGTTGGAACGACACAGGCACGGCCGACCTTCCACGGCACCGCTGGCCGGAGCGTCCCGGTTACATCGCGGCTTGTCGTCCAGGAAGATTTTTCTCGATGTGTTCCATGCCACAGGCACCGGCGGTTGGCAGCAGTTTACCGGGGCTGCAGCGTCCTTGCGGATTAAATGCTTTCCGCACGTCTTCCATCACCGCCAGATCTTCGTCTGTGAAAAGGCGATTCATGAAACTTATCTTTTCAACTCCGATACCGTGTTCGCCCGTCACGCTGCCACCTAGTTCGATGCATTTCCCCAGGATTTCATCGCTGGCCAGCATGACCCGCTTCACCTGTTCGGTATTGCGTTCATCAAACAGCAGGATCGGGTGCAGGTTACCGTCACCCGCGTGAAACACATTCACGACACGAATGTCGTGCCTCTTGCTGACCTCTGCGATGAATCTAAGGATTTCCGGCACTTTGGTCCGCGGAACCACGCCGTCCTGAGTGCAGTAGCTGGGGCTTAGCCGGCCGATTGCCCCGAATGCCTGTTTACGGCACTTCCACAGTAACGCCCGTTCCTGTTCGGTTTGCGACAATCGTACTTCGCGCGCCCCGGAGTCTTTGCAGAGTCTGGTAATTGTTTCGGCTTCAGCATCGACGGCCACTTCCAGCCCGTCCACTTCAATCAGCAGCACAGCTTCAGCGTCCAGCGGAAAACCGAAATGAAAGGCTTCTTCCAGCGCGCCCACGATTCCCTTGTCCATCATTTCCAGAGCGGCTGGCACGATGCCTGCTCCGATGATGTTGCTGATGGCCTGAGTCGTGTCGTCTACAGAATCGAAAATCGCCAGCATCGTTCGGTAGGCAGCCGGGTTGCGTGTGATCCTGACCCAGACTTTGGTTACAACTCCAAAGGTTCCTTCGCTGCCGACAAACAAACCTGGCAGATCGAATCCGTTGCCTTTGCCGCACGGACCACCGATCTCAATCAGTTCACCCTGCGGCGAGACGAATTCGATTCCGATCACATGATTAACTGTGACACCATATTTCAGCGTGTGAGGTCCGCCGCTGTTTGTAGCCACATTGCCGCCGATTGTGCACGCCCCCTGGCTGGACGGGTCGGGGGCATAGTGAAACCCCGTTCCGGCAAGAGCCCGAGTCAAATTGACGTTAACGACGCCCGGTTCGACAACGGCGTATCGATCCCGCAGGTTAATTTCGAGAATCCGACGCATTTTTGTCAGGGCGATCATGACTCCGCCACCAACTGGCAGGCATCCGCCCGCCAGGCTTGTGCCTGCGCCACGCGGAACGAACGGAACGTTATAGCTCGCACAGGCGGCAACAATCGCCACGACTTCGGCTGCGTCTTCCGGAAAAACAACAACGTCGGGTACGCTTTTCTCCACGACATAACCGTCGCATTCATAGACGAGCAGCTCGTCCCTGGAGTCAAGTAAACGCGCGCATCCCACAATCGCTGCCAGTTCCGTCAGGAAATCTGCAGTAATGACGCAACTGGTGGTGCCGGTGTCCGCAGTGGTCATGGGAATATCTGCAAATGAAGGAGAGCCACGCTGTGGAACGCCCGTTCGTGAACGCCGCAGTAACACAATGTCACCGGTTCAGGGACACATCCGCATTGCGACGCAATCATTTCAGTAACTGAAACCATTCTTTCTGATGTGAACGAACGGGGCGAATTCCGATGCGTCCTGATGGGCCGCTGCTGCGATGATGTCCACCAGGTAGATGACGTGATCGCCCGCTTCCATGGTCGAAACGATCCTGCCTTCCATTGATGCCATAGCCGCTTTCAGCAGGGGCAGTCCGTTCCTGCCTTCCAGAATTTCGACGCCGGCGAAGGCATCAGCATCAGGGTCAAAGCCCTTGCCGAAGTGCTTAAACAGAATGCCGTCACCATTGGCGACCTGATTGATGGTGACGGGGCATCCGTCAGTCAGCCAGTCGTTCAGATACCGTGACTTGTTGACGGCCACTGTTACCTGCGGCGGCTCAAACGAAGCCTGTTGAAGCCAACTGGCCAGCAAGCCGGTTTTCTGTTTCCCGCCATCCCCGGCAACGAGAATGAAGACGCCACTGGGAACGCGTCCGAGAACCGGACCGACAACGTCTTTGGTTTCCTGACTCATCATGTTGAATGCACCGTTTGAGCGACAAATTCATTGGCATAACTCAGCCGCGATCATAGCAGGTGTGAACGCGGACGGAATGCAGCTGACTAATGATCGACACGAATTCATTGCAGCCCAATATTTTGGCACTAGTTGCCCGCTTTTTGACGCGGGACTCTTCAGGTCAGCGTCTTGTCAGGCTATAATACCGTACATAAACAGCGGCTGGTGGTCTCCATGCCTGATGTGCCTGATTGTTGCGCATTGTGGCTGATTGTTGCGCATTGTGGCTGTTTGTTGTACAACGTAGGTGCAGTGTGGACAGAATTCCGACTGCCAGAGCGAGTATTCGATGTCCAGCAGTGATGGAATGGATGGAATCATTGGGCAGAGCCCTCCGATGCAGGAAGTGTATCGCGTCACGCGGAAGGTGGCTCCCACCTCAGCCACGGTGTTGCTGACCGGCGAAACCGGAACGGGCAAGGAGCTGGTCGCACGGGTCCTGCATGAATTGAGTTCACGATCCACAGGTCCGTTTGTGCGTGTCAACTGCGGGGCGCTTTCCGAAAGTCTCCTGGAAAGCGAATTGTTCGGACACGTCAAAGGTGCGTTCACCAGTGCCCACGAGACTCGCACCGGACGGTTTGAGGCGGCTCATGGCGGCACCGTATTCCTGGATGAAATCAACTCCGTCAGCTACCAGCTTCAGGTGAAGTTGTTGCGGGTACTGCAGGAGCAGGAATTCGAACGTGTGGGGGACACGAAAACAATCCGCGTTGACTGTCGTGTGATCGCTGCGACAAACGTGGACCTAATGGACGAAATTCAAGCGGGTCGCTTCAGGGACGATCTGTATTATCGCCTGAATGTGATTCCGATTTATTTGCCGGCGTTGCGGGAGCGTCCGGATGACATACCAGCTCTGGTTCAGTTTTTTATGACGCGTTACGTTGAGCAGAATAAACTTCCCGACACCAGAGTCACGACGGCCGCATTGAATTTTCTCAGTCAGTACGACTGGCCTGGCAATGTTCGTGAGCTGCAGAACTATATCGAACGGGCCATCGTTCTGTCGTCATCCAGAGAAGTGGACGTGGAAGATCTGCCCCAGCATGTCCGTGGTTTGGCGCCATTACGAATCGGTCGGAAGGACACCAACAGTATTGATGCGGTGTGTACGTCGCTTGTCAGCATGGGAATCTCGAAGGCCGGTGGCGAATCGAACGAGCTCTATGGTGCAGTTGTCAGTCGTATTGAGAGAGAGGTCATACTGCAGGTTCTGCGACAGTGTCAGGGTGTGCAGACGCGGACCGCGACCCGGCTGGGCATCAACCGAAACACCTTACACAAGAAGATCGAGGAACACTCGCTGCAGGACGAGGCTCGCTAACGTCTTGACGGTTGTTTCTGCTGTCGATAATACTTGAAGCCAGGCAGAAAGAAGGCCAGTGCGGAGACCACGCCGAACAGTGAAATGCTGAAGTTTGGTGTTTCCTGCCGTTGCATGGCTGCCATTACAATTGATGTGGCAAACAGGGCGCCTGCATGGATGTAGAATCGGCCGGACAGCATTCCCGCTTTGGCGAGGAAGACGATACCGGCGATACAGCCCAGGACCGGTGAAAACGTCAGCACGGGTTCATCCATCACGGATTCGACCGCGAACAGCATTGACGAGGCGATCATGCTGCCGCCCCAGACATGAGCGATTTGTCGTTCGATGGACGTAATCGGGCCGGACCGGCTGCGCAGGTTCCAGAACACTGCCGCCCACAATCCCAGGCCAACAACCCAGAGTCCAACGTACGGCATCCGCGACGTGACACCTGCGATTTGGCAAGCATTTGTTAATAGACACAGTGCCAGCAGGACCATACTGTGCAACATCCACAGCAGTCCCCAATTACGCAGAATAGTGATGTGGTGTGATTCACGCATCAGTCGCGAAATTACGTTCATGATTGTGGATCGACGAGCGCTGACGGGCGCCTTGTTCAGCCAGGCCGTCAGATCGTCAGCAAGCTGCCCGGCCGCAGCGTATCGCAGGTCACGGGGTTTCTGAAGACACTTCAGGACCACCATTTCCAGATCAGAATCCACTTTCGAATTCAGAACGCGAATTGCCGGCGGGTCCTGTTCCATCACCATCAGCAATGTGTCAAATGCAGATGCCGCCTGAAATGGTGGTCTGCCGGTCAGCATCGCAAACAGTATGGCGCCCAGGCTGTAGATGTCTGACGTGACATCGATCGCTTCGGTTTGCCCGGCCGCCTGCTCCGGAGACATCCAGGACGGCGTGCCCAGAATCGCTCCACTCTGCGTCAGATTTGCATCGGCACTGCCACCCCTGATCATCAGAGAGTCATCTGACGCAGGAACACGCTTGGCCAGACCGAAGTCTGTGACAAAGGGCTCTCCCGCATGAGTGATAAGAATGTTAGAGGGTTTGAGGTCTCTGTGTAGAACGCCGGCTCGGTGAGCAGAGTTGATGGCTTCGACGACGGGAAGCAGCAGGCGAACGGCGTCTTCTGCGGTCATTGGCCCATTGGCCAGTCGCTGGGACAGAGTCGTGCCCTCAACAAACTGCATGCTGAACCACGGTTGCCCGTCATGCTCACCGACTTCATACACCGGGACAATGCTGGGATGACTGAGCCGTGCCGCGGCCAGTGCCTCGGCACGCAGGCGGGCAAGGTCCTGAGATGCGGCGAACGCGGCATTAGGAATCATTTTTAGTGCGACCGTACGGTCGAGCGACTGTTGATAAGCTCGATACACGACACCCATGCCGCCACGGCCGACTTCTTCACGGAGCTCGTATTCGCCGATTCTTGAACCAACGGGGGACGTGGTCAGGGGCGTTGCTGCGGGCTCGGATGTTTCGCTGGAAGTAATGTGGTTTAACTCATCGGACTGCAGCAACGCCACGTCGGCAGCGATCATCGCCGTCGCGTACAGTTCCCGGATGTCGGCTTCGAGATCCGGATTGTCGTGAACGGCATGATCCAGCAGCTCTGCCGAAGAATCGCCTTGTGAATCATTAATCAGACGATCCAGTACTTTCGCGAGCCGTTCGTCGCGAAGACGGACATCGTCACGTTCATTGCCTGAAGTTTCTGTTAGAGAATTCACCAGGTCACCAATTGCAAACGGAGTTGCCGCAGCAGCGGATTTCGGCTCGAATGCTGCCGCAGGCAGCTTGAGCTACTGGCTGCATCACGCCGAAAACGCGTTCAGATAGGGCACTGTTGTGATATGCTCTCTGATAGCGCATGAGGCGCTCAGCAGTTGCCCCAGATAATCCCATTCGCCGGAGACAAGGGCCTCGCGAGCGCTGGACGGCATCTCCACAGACAGACTCAGATCCCCTGCTGTAGCAGTCAGGCTTTCCAGGCAAACGACGATGTTCAGGGGTGGGGCAGCTTCGACCGCAGCCGCCAGCCTATCCAGGTCATCGCGCGATGCGGTAACGGCCGCTACGCCCAGTGAGCAGCAGTTGCCGAAGAAAATCTCCGCAAATGATTCGGCGATTACAGCTTTGATCCCCCACCGCATCAGCGACTGAGGTGCATGTTCGCGGGACGATCCACAGCCGAAGTTTCTGCCGGCGACCAGAACACTGGCCCCTCGAAATTCTGATTGATTAAACGGGTGCCGGGGATCCTGCTGACGATCGTCTTCGAAGGCATAGTCACCCAGTCCGTCGAACGTCACACATCGCAGATATCGAGCCGGGATGATGCGGTCGGTGTCGATATCGTCCAGCATCAGGGGAATGCCGGTGCCATTTACAGATTTGATTTCATTTGTCATCGTTATGTTCTTTCAGACGCTGAATAGGATGCCGGGAGAATCTGCATTGAAGAGATCGGCAAAGGCGTGGTTCGTTCAGTGCGATCGATCGCAGCAATGTTGACGTGATTTACCTTTTCTCACGGAGCCGCCGGATGCCTCTATACGGTGGCGCCTGCAAATTCCCTGATGTCTGCCACTCGACCTTCGATCGCTGCTGCCGCAACCATGGCGGGACTCATCAGCAACGTTCGCCCCGTCGGACTGCCCTGACGGCCCTTGAAATTTCGGTTGCTGGAGGACGCACACACCTCGCGCCCCTGAAGTTTATCCGGGTTCATGGCAAGGCACATGCTGCAACCCGCTTCACGCCACTCAAAACCCGCCGTTTCAAACACTTCATGCAGTCCCTCCTGCATCGCCTGTTGCCGCACCAGTTGTGAGCCCGGTACAACGATGGCCTTGACGCTGTCAGCGACCTTGTGTCCCTCGACGATTCGAGCAGCCTCGCGCAGGTCCGACATCCGTGAATTTGTGCAGGATCCAATGAATGCAACATCAATCGGAGTCCCTTTGACCGGCTCGCCCTCCGCAAGTCCCATAAAGTCCAGAGCCTCTTTAATGAGAGTCTGCTCTCCGGCATCACAGTCTGCCACGTTCGGTAACGGTTGACTTACACCAACAGACTGGGCCGGCGTGATACCCCACGTGACGGTCGGTTCGATATCTGCAGCGTTGTAGACGACTTGATCGTCAAATTCCGCATCATCGCCCGACGCCAGAGTCAGCCACCATGCAGCGGCTCGTTCGAATTCGTCTCCGGTCGGAACGGACGGGCGACCACGCAGATACTCAACCGTTTTTTCATCGGGATTAATATAGCCGCAACGAGCACCGCCTTCGATGCTCATGTTGCAGACGGTCATCCGCTCTTCCATAGACATTGCATCGAACGTCGTGCCGGCATATTCGTACGCGTAGCCAACGCCCCCCTGCACGCCCAGTTTCTGAATGATATACAGAATGACATCCTTCGCGTAAACGCCGGGCGCCAGATTACCATTGACCACAACTCGCCGCACTTTCGGGCGACTCAGGAACATCGTTTGAGTCGCCAGTACCTGTGCCACATTGCTGGTACCAATACCGATCGCGATGGCGCCGAAGGCTCCATGCGTGCTGGTATGACTATCGCCGCATACGATGGTCATGCCAGGCTGCGTAAGCCCCTGCTCCGGCCCAACAACGTGTACGATGCCCTGGCGGCCATCTTTCAGGTTCAGTAATTTCACTCCGAACTCGTCACAATTCCGTTCGATGGCGGACATCATTTTCTCGGCCAGGCCATCCTGGAATGGTCGTGACTGATCGGACGTGGGGACGATGTGATCGACCGTGGCGACCGTTTGATTCGGGTAAGCGACCTTCAGGTTGCGGTCCCGCAGGATCTCAAACGCCTGCGGACTGGTGACTTCATGAATCAGATGAAGTCCGATAAACAGCTGAGTCTGGTCGTTCGGCAGAGTGCGAACGTCGTGAAGATTCCATACTTTGTTGAACAGGTTTCGTCGGTCGGACATGAATAATTTCGCCAGAGATCAAGGAAAACAGAGCGCTGTTACAGGGCCGATGACATGTGCCGCTGGTCTTCGGTTCGGCAGTATAACGACGCAGAATGCCATTGTGACCGGTTGTCAGACGAACGTGTACTGAAATCTGAAGATCAATACCGGGCATGTCGAAAGTCGTGCCGCCACCCGCCCGTAACGCTGCGTCAAGCGGTCAAATGCGGTCTGCGGATGAGGGGTGATAGACAGGTCCCGCCCAAGCCCCACCGTCACGATATTCAAGCCATGAACCCCCCGGCAGAAAGTTGCAGTGGTCGATTAAGTCTGATTCTGGCTGACAAAACTTCTCGGGACACCGTGAACCGCAGTGGATGTTCTTGACGGGCAGTTTCTGCCAGTTTAGAATATTAAACGGATGGTTGTCCGTAAAGGCTTTCTGTGACGGGTTTTCCGCCAATCGTTATGCGGTCAAAGTCCTTGGATTCGCGACGACGATAATAGACATACCGGTCGACAAGCTTCAGCCGACACTCCTTCCTGCCGCCATAATTCCTACCACCACGATTGCACTATCAATCGGTATCTACGAGGTGCCAGATGCTGACGATTCTTGGAAACAGGACGAAGTACTGTGACGGCGTGTCGCGCCGCAGCTTCCTTAAGATCGGCGGACTGTCGATGGGGGCGGTTGGTGGTACCAGTCTGACTGACCTGCTGCGAGCGGAATCCACTGCGGTCGCGCCGCAGACTCAAAAGTCCATCATTAACATTTTTCTTGGTGGCGGTCCGCCTCACCAGGACATGTGGGAAATCAAGACGGATGCTCCCGCTGAGATCCGAGGTGAGTTTTCTCCCATCAGTACGGCCGTGCCTGGCATCCAGATTGGCGAGTGTTTTCCCAAACTGGCCGCGATGATGGACAAACTTGTGGTCATCCGATCCGTTGTCGGTTGTTCCGGTGGACACGACGCGTTTCAGTGTTTCAGTGGCTGGGATCGTCGCAGCCTGGCTTCCGTCGGCGGGCGTCCCAGTATTGGCAGTTGTCTTGCAAAACTTCGTGGTCCGTCTGATCCGGCCATTCCGCCGACAGTTGCACTGGCCAGCAAGACAAAACATGTTCCCTGGTCAGAACCGGGCGCAGCTGGTTTTCTGGGAGCCGGCTACCAGGCGTTTCGTCCCAGCGGTGACGGAATGGACGATCTGAAGCTCAACGGAGTCACCCTGGAAAGACTGCGGGATCGGGAACAGTTGCTGACAGGTCTTGACGGGTTAAAGCGAAACGCCGACGCGACGGGAATCATGGACGGCGTCGACGCGTTTACTCAGGCAGCCTTCGGCGTGCTCACTTCCAGCAAGCTGGCCGATGCCCTGGACATATCTCAAGAACCGGCTGAAATTCGCGAACGTTATGGCAACGGCAAGCCCTATAAATATCAGTACGATGGAGCTCCCACCTGTAACGACCATATCCTGATGGCTCGTCGGCTGGTCGAGGCGGGTGTGCGTTCTGTCACCCTGTCGTTTGGTCGCTGGGACAGTCATGGTGCGAACTTTGATCTGGTGCGTGATCACGGCACGAAGCTGGATCAGGCCGTCAGTGCGCTGGTTCAGGATCTTGACGAACGAGGCATGCTGGATGATGTGACGATTGTTGTCTGGGGCGAATTCGGCAGGACACCGCGAATCAACAAGGGGGCGGGACGTGACCACTGGCCGCAGGTCAGCTGTGCGTTGATGGCCGGTGGCGGCATGAGAACCGGTCAGGCAATCGGCGCCACGAACCGTCTGGGGGAACGGCCCGTCAGTCGTCCCGTGGACATGCAGGAAGTGGTCGCAACGGCGTATCACAACCTGGGAATCGATACGATGAACACCACGCTCAGCGATCCAACCGGGCGTCCGCAGTTCCTGGTGGACAAGCGTGATCCCATTCGTGAGCTCGTTTAGCAAAGTTCGCGGCCTGAAAGAATAAGCTTCGGTCCAAACGGCCGGGGCTGTTTTTTTTTAAGCATGACGTCGGCAACTCAGCGTTTTCGTTTTGTAATTCTGGAGCACGATTCCCCGTTTTTGCATTGGGATCTGTTGCTGCAGCAGGGGCGGGCGCTGGCTGCGTGGCGCCTGCTGAGTCCGATGGTCACCACCAGCTGGATTCCTGCTGAAGCATTGCCGGACCATCGTCTGATCTACCTGGATTACGAAGGCCCCGTCAGCAACAATCGCGGTGTGGTGACCCGCGTCGCCAGCGGTGAATTCTCAGTCTGCAGTGACGGCCCGGAAGAACGAATTTACGAACTGTTTAACTGTGATGTGGCTACGAGTGCACGATGCCGCAGGTTCGATTCGACGACACCGGAGTGGCGATTCGAATGAGTAACACGGATTTTCGGCAACTGCTTCAGCAACGCCTGGCCGAACTGGATGCACGCGGACAACGACGCTGTCGCCGCACGGTGGACAGTCTTCCCGGCGGGACGTGTCGTATCAACGGGCGTGAACTGGTCAACTTCGGTGGCAACGATTACCTGAATCTTGCGCACGAGATCGGTGGTTCCAACGGGGTCCGTGAGGTTTTCCGCCGGCAGGTTGGAGCAACCGCCAGTGCTTTGGTGTGTGGACGAAGTCAATGGCACGAATCTCTGGAAAATGCACTGGCAGATTTCGAAGAAACTGAGGCCGTTCTGTTGTTCCCCACCGGATTTGCGGCCAACCTTGGAGTTATCAGCAGCCTGGTTCAGCCTGGCGACGCCGTCTGGTGCGATCGAGACAACCATGCCAGTATCGTCGACGCCTGCCGGGACTGCGCCGGACAAATGCTGGTGTACCGTCGCGACCGACTTGATTCTCTGGACGAATCCCTGAAGCATCGCAGGAGCGAACACCAACAGGTTTTTGTTGTAACCGACGGTGTGTTCAGTATGGACGGTTGCGTGCCCGACTTGCCCTTGATCTGTGAAATTGCGGAGCGACACGATGCTATGGTTATTGTCGACGAGGCTCACGGAACGGGCGTTCTTGGTGCTCACGGTCGTGGTGTCTGCGATTTCAGTAACGTGGAAGAGCGCGTCCTTGCCAGAGTGGGCACGATGAGCAAAGCCCTGGGTGGACTGGGCGGATTTGTGGCTGCGGACCGGATAACAGTTGACTGGCTGCGGAATACGGCGCGACCGCAGTTTTTCTCTACGGCGCTGCCGCCCGCCATCTGTGCTGCCATGTTGGAATCACTGAAAATTATTCAGGCAGAACCACATCGTCGTCAGCATCTGGCGATGCTGACAACATTTGCTCACCAGCAAATCGACGAGCTTGGTCTGCAGAACGTCAGGGGCGGAGTGGCACCGATTGTACCGATTCTGCTTGGGGACGAGGATCTGGCTGTACGCGTCTCGACCGATCTGCAGGATGCTGGTTGGTTCGTTCCTGCGATTCGTCCGCCTACGGTCGCTAAGGGGACTGCACGACTGCGACTCAGCTTGACGGCGGCGCACGAAACGTCGCAGCTGAGGGACCTGTTTGAATCTATTCGCACAATACTTAACGGTCAGAGTCAAGGGAAGTGACGGTAAACTGTCCCGGCGCCCGCAAATGTGGTTAAACAGACTTGTGGTCAGTCGCTGGGTACAGTGAATATCAGTGAAACAAATGTTTTGCGGGCCTGGAATATTCCAGCACGAGCAGAGCCGTCGTCGTAAGATCAAGTGTGCGAAACCGGGATTCGTCATCGCGGATCCGCGCCGTACCTCAAGAATCCTCTATCCCGTCCTGCCGCTGGAACTCCCCGAAAACACCGGTCTCCGCCGCGGCTGCTTATTCTCATGAATTCTCAATCCCCCGCAGCTGCAGGCGAATCGACTGTGATGGAAAAGAAAGTCGTTCGGAAAGCTATCGGACCTCGGCTGCGCATCGTCTTTAACATCATGCTGTTTCTGCTGGCACTGATCGGCGCGAACAGTGCTTACCTGACTGGTGTCAAAGCACTGGAATGGTGGACGGCTCAGACATATCAGGACTACTTCTATATCTGCATGTTTCTGATGCACATCGTGGTCGGAATCCTGATTATTGTTCCGTTTCTGGCGTTCGGCATCCTGCATATGCGTAATACGAAGGACCGAAAGATTCGTCGAACAGTGCGAATTGGCTACACGCTTTTTAGCCTGTGCGTGGTGATTCTGCTGAGCGGCTTAGCCCTCGTCCGGATTGAAGGTTTGCTGGATCTGAAAAATCCTGCCAGTCGGTCTGTCGTGTACTGGATACACGTTGTTGCCCCCTTGATCGGGCTGTGGCTTTACTGGCTGCACCGTCTGGTCGGGCCGAAAATGCAGTGGAAAAAGGGACTGGCATACGCGGCAGTGGCGGCAGCAGCTGCTGCCGCCATGGTGTTGCTGCAGTCACAGGATCCCCGAGGATGGAACGCGGTTGGCCCGGCCTCAGGTACGCAGTACTTTGAACCGTCACTGGCCCGCACATCGTCCGGCAACTTCATTCCGGCAAAGACGCTGGACATGAACGAGTACTGTCTGAAGTGTCACCAGGATTCACATCGGGAATGGTCCGACAGCGTCCACCGATTCAGTTCATTCAATAATCCGACATACCTTGCCAGCGTTGTGGAAACTCGTGACGTCGCTATGGCCAGGGACAACAATGTTAAGGCATCACGTTTTTGCGCAGGCTGTCATGATCCCGTGCCGTTCTTCAGCGGAGCCTTCGATGATCCGAAATTCGACATGTTGAATCACGCGACTTCGCAGTCCGGAATTACCTGCACGGTCTGTCATGTGATCACTCACGTCAACAGCAGCGAAGGAAACGCCGACTTTACGATTGAAGAACCACAGCATTATCCTTTTGCCCACAGTACGAATCCGCTGCTGCAGTGGATGAACAATCAGCTTGTGAAAGCCAAGCCTTCATTCCATAAAAAGACGTTCCTCAAGCCACTGCATAAGACCGCAGAATTCTGCAGCGGCTGCCACAAAGTCAACCTGCCTTTCGAATTGAACCACTACCGTGAATGGCTGCGAGGCCAGAATCATTATGACAGCTGGCTGCTGAGTGGTGTTTCAGGACACGGTGCCCGCAGCTTTTACTACCCGCCAGAGGCTGATACGAACTGCAATGAATGCCACATGCCGGTTCATGAATCGTCCGATTTCGGTGCAAAGGCTGTCGATGATTCCGGCCAGTTGAAGATTCACGATCACCTGTTCCCGTCCGCCAATACGGGGATTTCCTGGCTACGTGATCGTGACGAGATCACCAGAGCTCATCAGGAATTTCTGAACGGAGTTATGCGAGTCGACGTGTTCGGAATTCGTCAGGAGGGAACGATTGATGGACAGCTTACGGCTCCCCTGCGACCGGAAGTTCCTGTGCTGACTCCGGGCCGCCGATACCTGTTGGAAACGGTGATCCGCACGGTCAAGATGGGACACCATTTTACGCAGGGTACGACCGATTCGAACGAGATCTGGCTGGAAGTCACAGCGGATGTCGGTGATCGACGAATCGGTGCCAGCGGACTTCTTCAGGACGACAACTCCGTTGATCCCTGGTCACACTTTGTCAACAGTTTTGTGCTGGATCGAAACGGTAACCGTATTGATCGCCGAAATGCACAGGACATCTTTGTTCCGTTGTACAGCCATCAGATTCCGCCTGGAGCCGGCCAGACAGTCCACTACGCTCTGCAGGTTCCTGAAGACGTTGCCGGACCGGTCACAGTGAAGGTACGTCTGCTTTTCCGAAAATTCGATTCGACCTATATGAACTACGTCGACAAAAAAATGGCGCAGATGGGCCGACCTATTCGTGGACACAGGGACGGTGTCCCCTATCGAAATGAACTGCCGATTACCGTTCTGGGCGAGGACTCAGTGACATTTGCCGTGCAGGGAGTGAACGACGAAGTCACCAATGCGACTCGCGATATTCCTGAATGGCAGCGCTGGAATGATTACGGAATCGGGATGTTTCTGAAGGGCAAAGCCGAACTGAAGCAGGCTGCAGATGCATTCAGAAAGGTGGAAGAACTCGGTCGTTATGATGGCCCGATGAATCTTGCCCGAGTTCTTCTGCGAGAAGGGGGCGACGGACAACTTGACGAAGCGGTCGAAGCGGCCCGGCGAGCGGCGGCGCACACCAGCCCTGCGGCTCCTCCATGGACACTGGCATGGCTGAGCGGCGAGTTGAACCGACAGCAGGGCTTTCTGAAGGAAGCCGAGGAAAACTTTCGCCAGGTGCTGCAGTACCAAACCGCCGACACGGTTCGCCGACGTTTCGACTTCAGTCGGGATTACGTGGTTAACAATTCACTGGGGCAGACAATATTCGACCTGGCGTTGCAGGCGCGCAGCAAGGCTCGTGAGCCGGAACGAAAACAACGGCTGCAGGAGGCTGCCGACGTCTTCCGCCGAACGCTGGAACTGGATTCTGAAAACGTCGACGCACATTACAATCTGGCTCAGTTGTATACTCATCTCGGTGACACAGAACTGGCGGCCGAACATCAGCGGCTTCATCAGAAATACAAGCCCGACGACAACGCTCGCGGGCAGGCGTTCGGATTGGCTCGAAAACAATACCCGGCTGCCAACGCTGCTGCGGAATCGCTCGTCATTTACGAACTATCACGAACACCATAGACGCACTGCCCCGTGATTCCGCGGCTGGCGGAATCACGGGGCAGTGCCGGCGAACTGTCGTGTAAATGTCTTCTGTCGCAGTGCCTGTTCCTGGTGCTCACTGAAAAGGTGCAGTTCCAGCACTTCGTAGTCATCCTCCACGACGAACTTTTGCGCCAGCTTCTCAGTTCTGTTCAGCCGAGTCTCAATTTGATCCTGGGCCGACGGCTTGGAGCTGGTGGGGTCAAATGGAACCCGCATAATCACGCGAAGGATCTTCGGGGCATTCTTCTTTCCCTTCAGGCGTCCCCCGTCAACACGCGGACTGCAGTTTTCAAACTCCGCCACCAGCGCATCCTGCAGCGGCATGAAGGGCATCATCTGCAGGTTCCAGAAGTACCACAATGTACCGCTGGCCACGATTCCCAGCGTGAACATCGCCGCTACCACCTTGTATCCGGAAATGCGCCGGTCATCCGGCGTTTGGTTGTGGGATGGCATATTCAAACGAATTCAATGTCTTGGATGACAGGAATGGACGGAAACTAAAGGATTGTAGGCTCGATCTTCGAGCGGCAACAGCTGGCAAATGAAAACAACGTCTGTCAAAGTCGATCCGTCGACTCAACCGGCTCTGCTTTCCGAACGGCCTTTACGAACCGGAGAATCTTTTCGGATGATTTCAGGCCCGGAGCGGTTTCCACACCACTGGCCGTGTCGACGCCCCAGGGCTGAGCAGCGGCTGCTGCAGACGCTACGGTTTCCGGTGTCAGTCCGCCGGCAAGGATCACACGTGTCGGCCGCACGCAGGACTGACCTGATTCTGAATTGTCCGATGCGTTAGCAAGTCTGTTCAGGGACTTTCTGAATTGTTCGAACAGATCAGCGGCGATCATATGACCAGTGCCGCCGTACGCGTCAGCCACGAAGGCATCGACCAGCACGGCCGCCAGAACCACACCGCTTTGCCGCAGTTCGTGGATCGACTTAATGACCTGCTCCAGGGCGTCTGTTCGCAGGCGAAATGCACGCACAACGGCAACCTCCGGACACGCCTCCTGAAAGACTGCGACGGATTCTGCAGTTTCATCCCCGTGAAACTGCACCGCGGTCAGCTGAGCACGCCTGACGATACCGATCACATCCTGAACAGATGAATTCACGAACACTCCCACGACGTCCAGACTCGGTGGCACGGCCTCGGCGATTTCCTTCGCCTCATCTGGGTGAACGAATCGCCTGGAGCCCGGATAGAAATTCAGACCGACGGCCTCTGCGCCGGCGGCCGCTGCAGCCTGTGCATCTTCGATACGAGTGATTCCGCAGATTTTGATCCACATGACGTTCAGCACTCCGCAATTTCCGCCCATTCCGGGGCCGGCACGGAAAACTCTCGCATTTCGCCGTTGCAGTCATGTAACGACAAACTCAGCGCATGCAGACACATCGGCGCATCGTCGACGGATAGTGTTCTGTTTTTATCTGTCTTTCGGCCTGGCAGGTAAGCGGGGTCGCCGACAACTGGAAATCCCAGATGCCATGAATGCAGTCGAATCTGATTGGTTCGCCCTGTCAGCGGGGTGACCAGCAGAATGGCGGTTCCGTCGTCAAGACGCCGCAGAACCTTGAAATTGGTTTCCGCACTGTGCCCCTCCGGATCGATCAGTCGTAGTCCTTTCTCTTTGGGGCAGGTCGCGATCGGAGCGCTACAGTCAAGTTGTTCGTCGATCGGATGACCATGAACTCGTGCCAGATAAGTTTTGCCAACAGTGCGATTTTCAAACTGCGGCTGGATCTGCCTTGCGACGCTGCGTTTTCGGCACATCAGCAGAACCCCGGAGGTGTTCGCGTCAAGTCGGTGCGCCAGCAACGGATGCTCAGGCCGATAGAGTTCGTCCATGATGTACTGCAACGTGTTTCGGTTGAAACGTCCGGACGGATGCAGCGGCAACGGAGCAGGCTTGTTGACGACGATGAACTGGTCATCTTCGAACGCGATCTCGATGTGGCCATTGACAGCCGGCTCTGTGGTTTCCGGCAGCAGATGTTCAAACCGCTCCCCGCCTCGAACCTTGCGATCCGGTGACAGAGGAACACTTTCCACGGCGGACTTCATTCTGCGTCGGCGTCGACCGAAACGCTGCCCGGGAACGATGCGACTGTCTGCAATTCGTGCCAGCCATTCTTCACGTGGAACCTGAGGGTGCCAGTCTGTCAGGAAATCGACCAGACTTTTTCCGTCGAATCGGGCAGGCACATTTAACGGACGCATATTGAAATACGGCTGACTGCCAGGCAATGGCAAAATGACGTTCTGCAGCCGAGCGTTTCTTTCTTCAAGTTGGAGTGCCATCTGATCCGCTGGTGCTGTGTAACAACGCGGGCACGATTTGCCTGCGACGTATTTTTCTGACTGCTGGTCGTCAGGACTCACGACCTCCTGACAGACGTAGCACTGAGTGTGGTTAGTTTCCCCCAGGCGAGCGTCAACCGCGACTCGCTGGTCGAACACGAAGCAGTCGCCGTTGTAATGCGCGCCGCCACATTCCTCGAAGTACCTCAGGATGCCTCCTTCAAGCTGATAAACTTTTTGAAACCCTGCCTGCTCCATGTACGGCCCCGCTTTTTCGCAGCGGATTCCCCCCGTACAGAACATGACGACAGGTTCGTCCTTCATTCGTTCGGGCAGTCGATCGACTGCAGCGGGGAAGTCTCGGAAATGCTGAATGCCCGGCACAATCGCGTGATCAAACGTACCAACTTCAATCTCGTAGTCATTGCGAGTATCGAGCAGATGCACTTTGTCTCCCGCATCCAGCCACTTCTTCAGTTCGGTGGCCGCTAACTTAGGAGAACTTCGATGTATGGGATTTACCCCGTCAACACCGAACGCAATGATCTCTGACTTGATCTTGATCAGCATTCGGTTGAATGGCTGGTAATCACTGATGCTTTCCTTTGCCTGCAGATCGGCAAACGAAGGATCCTCACGAAGAAACTTGAGAAACTCATCAATTGCTGAACGCAGCCCTGCCAGAAACAGGTTAATGCCTTCAGGACTCAACAGGATCGTTCCGCGAAGATTCAGCGAATGTACCTTTGAACGAAGCGACTGGCGACGTTTCTCCAGGTCGTCCAGAGCCACAAATTTATAGGCAGAGATGTTCAGGGTGTGTGACCCTGGGGCATCAGCAGCCGGAGAAGTGCTGGATTCTGTTGTCATGAGATTAGAGACACGCAAACTGGACGTGATGTGCGTTGCAACTGCGGGAAACTGAAAAGTGTGGACCACAGGACCGTTGGCAGCCTCTGGTACGGAAACCAGAAGCTGGCCCCCGTTTCAGCCCTGAAGAAAAGCTGAGAATCGCAAACTTACGACGCAGAGTCACTCAGGGTTGTCACCGAGCAGTCGTTTCCGGACACTCACTTTCAATGGCTTAGTTGATCTGCTGTATTTCCACCGGCGCGGCAATATCGCGTGAGGATACCGGCGTTGTCCACCGGAGCAAGAGCGGAAGCAATACAAGGTCTCCGAATATCCCACCAATCATCGAAACACTCAACAACGCACCAAAATACACCAGCGGCACGAATCGTGACGCCGTCAGTACCATGAATCCGGCCACAAGAGCCAGAGATGCGAAGACAACGGCTCGTCCGGCTCCTGAGTGTGCAATATGCAGTGCTTCGGTAATACTGTTCGTCCTGCGAGCTCGTTCGAATGCAGTGATGTAGTGGATGGTCGAATCCACCGTCAATCCCATCGAAACGCTGGTTATCATGGCCGTTCCGATGTTGACCGGCATACCAATCCAGCCCAGGCCGCCCATCACCATCGCGACAGGAAAGACGTTCGGCAGCAGCGAAATGAGGCCGATTCGCAGGCTGCGAAACGCAAGCGTCATACACGCCAGAATTCCGGCTGTGGCCACGATAAATGCCCGCAGCTGATCAGTCAGCAGGCTTTGAATCAGCTCAGCCAGCAGAACAAACATGCCCGACGCGGCGGGCTGAGACGTCTGCAGCAGCTCCGGTCGTCCGGTGAAGAATTCACGTACGCACGTGCGAATCTTAGAAATCTGAGCGACTTTATTTTTGCTTGGCTGCTGTTCTGCCGACCGCAGTACGATGCGCATGCGTCGGTTCTTCTGGTTGTAGAAGCTTTCGATCAGGCGAGGCTGTTTTCGGGTTGCTTTTTCAAGTGTCTTAACAGGACCAAGGAAGCGGGGAGGCAGGCTGGAAACGTCGGTTAACGACAGGATACGAATCGAATCGTCTGCGGTTGTTAACTCACGCAGCTCTTCAGTCAACTCCTTGATGACGTTAAGAAAGTCATCAGTTAGATTCTCGGGGGTGTCGAAGGACACCTCCCAGCTGCCAGCCCCTCCCAGACGGGATTCTACAAATCTCAGTGACTGAATGATTGACGAGGATTCTTTAAAATTTTTGCTGAAATCGGTCTCGATGGTCAGTCGAAAGACACCGGGAAGTGCGACTGCGAACAGTGTCACGCAGATGAGGCCGGTGAGCCGTGGTTTTTGCTCCACGACTCGACACGTCAACTGTAAGGCGCGATCAAGCCAGCGTTCCATGGGAACGCTGGCAGGTGGCGTTAACCGTGATCCCGAACCCAGAGTTGCCGGGAAAATGCAAAAACAGCCGAGCAGCACTACACCGGTGGCCAAACACATCATCACTGAAAAACTACGTACGGGAGTAATCTGACTTACCAGAAGTGAACCGAATCCCACTGCGGTTGTGACACACGTCCAGAATATAGGAGCTGCCATTTCCGACAGCGTTTGCTGCGCCACGGCAGGAAAGTCCGGGGCCTGCTCCGATTCTCCGATTTGCAACGACAGACCGCGACGCAGTTCTCGATAGTGAACAATCACGTGCATGCACGTCGCAATTCCGATCACCGTGACCAGAGAGTTCAGCATTGAACTAACCATGCTAAGCTGTGCGCCAACCAGATACAGTATGGCGCGAGTGGCAACGACGGATCCAAGAACAAGTCCCACTGGTGCCAGCACCCAGCGCAGACTGCTGAACATGGCCACCAGCACAGTTGATAGAATCACCAGCGATACCAGGAACAGAATCTGTCCGTCCTCTTCCACAAGCCGAAACATGTCAAACACCTGAACAGGTTCCCCCGCAACAGCCACGTCTGCTGGCATCGATTCTGCCACCTCTCTGATCCTCGCCAGTGTATCAGCACGAGAAATCCGGGATTCTGCTTCCGGCACCAGTTCCAGAACGATACTCGTGGTGCGTCCGTCACGCCCGATCAGCGTACCTTCAAAAAGACGCAGCACAGCTCTGCGATTCGATTTTAAGCGGAGAGCAGCGTCCAGCAGGTCGGGCAGTTGCTGAGTCTTGGCAGCGTTCACCCCCGGGATCTGATTCAATTCCTTAGTCACGTCTCGGATTCGCTTTGCTGCATCATCAGCCACGCGATGCAGTACGTCCACTTCCAGAGCTGCGGCCAGCGATCTGGGGTATTCACCATCGATATTGAGAAGTCGGTCTTCGGTCCATGCCACGACAACATACTCATCGCCACCGAAGTCCTGCCGACTTCTTTGGAGAATTCTGATATCAGGATTGTCGTTCGCAAAAAATGACTCGATGCGCTGGTCAAATTTCAGTCGTCCGGAAATTGGAATTGACACCACAACCGCGGTGACAGCAGCTATCAGCAGGTAGTTTCGTAACCGGACCAGTGTCTTCATGACGTGAACACTCGGGGTGACTGACCCTGCCCAACCCAAAGGGACGACTACGTGTCGGAAGGTCCGGGCGATACAGGGGCTTTCGCTACTACGGACTCTACAGCACCTGCCCTCGAAATCGAAATGGTCCGCAGGGACTGTTGAAATTCGCAATCTCAATTCTGAATGTGCGTGGTGCATCTGACCCTGAGAAATAAGCAGAATCGGCACAACCGGAACCTTTAGCGGTTCACTTTGGGAGGCAATGTCGCGTTTCAACATCATTCCGGAATCTTTCCACCCGCAGAGTTGCCGTGTGTGACCTAGTTTTACGGTAATAGAAGTTTTGCGCGATGGCGGGCCCTCGGCCATCAACCACGGAAGTACAGTCAGACAGATGTTGGGAGTTACTAATGGTTGCCCCGCCGCGATCCAGATCGAATACTCAGGACTTTGAAGAACTCAAGGAGCACATTCATGGCAAGCTGGTTGAAAAACTGGATCTGACACGACTCTCAGAACTGGAAGGCGATTCACTCCGCCGCGAAATCCGCGTTGTCGTTGAACATCTTTGCGACACGGAAAATCCGCTGCTTAACCGTTCGGAACGTGAACGTCTTGTCGAAGAAGTGCTGGATGAAGCGTTCGGATTCGGTCCGCTGGAACTGCTGCTGAAGGAAGAAGGCGTTGCGGACATCATGATCAATGGTCCGAAGCACGTGTTTCTGGAAAAAGACGGTCGGATCATCAAGTCGGATGTAACGTTCAGGGATAATGATCACCTGCTGCAGATTCTCGATCGCATCGTATCCAAGGTTGGTCGGCGCGTTGACGAAACTTCGCCGATGGTGGACGCCAGACTGCCGGACGGTTCGCGTCTGAATGCGATTATTCCCCCACTGGCTCTGGATGGGCCGTCACTGACAATTCGTCGCTTCGGCTCCAATCCGTTGACTCTGGAAGACTTACTGAAATTCGGGGCATTCACGCCCGAAATGGTTATGTTCATGGAAGGCGCCATGAAGGCGCGACTGAATCTGATTATCAGCGGCGGTACCGGTTCTGGTAAGACGACGCTGCTGAATACGCTGTCCAGTTTCATTTCCAATGAAAACCGTATCGTTACAATTGAAGACGCGGCGGAGATTCAGCTGCAGCAGGAACACGTTCTGCGACTGGAAACTCGACCTGCCAACATTGAAGGCAATGGGGCGGTCACAGCAACGGATCTGGTGAAGAACGCTTTACGTATGCGGCCCGATCGGATCATCATCGGGGAATGTCGTGGCGGTGAAGCTCTTGACATGCTTCAGGCGATGAACACCGGTCACGACGGTTCTCTGACTACGATCCACGCAAACAACCCGCGTGATGCGGTTTCACGTATCGAAACGCTGGTCAACATGAGCGGCGTGGAGCTGCCACTGTCTGCGGTCAGAAAGCAAATCGCATCGGCCGTGCACCTGATTATTCAGGCCAGCCGCCTGCAGGGCGGACCACGAAAAGTGAACTACATTACTGAGGTCGTGGGCATGGAACAGGACACTATCGTGATGCAGGACATATTCCGATTTGTTCAGGACGGCATCGACGGAAACGGTAAGGCGACCGGACATTTTCAGTCAACCGGAGTGCGACCCAAGTGCATCGAACACCTGGAGCAGTCCGGCGTACGACTACCACCAAGTATTTTCTCACAACGGCAGTTGCGCGGTTAGTCGCAGGATACCAAGACACAATTCGGTCTGAGGACGTTCGTCCTGTCGGAGCAGAGCATTATGGATCCCATGACACTCATCCTGATTTCCGCCTTTCTGGGTATCGGAGCGCTGATATTCGGGGTTGGAAGTATTCTGCACGGACGCCAGGCAACTCAGGCGGAATCACGTCTGGCGGCATTTACGAACAACGCTAATCCGACGACTGGCCAGATCGCGGACGATATTGTCCGCGACGGACTCAGTTCTGCTTCAGGGTTTGTCGGGAAGCTGCTGGGACGATTCAATAATCTGCCGATGTTCTTTCAGCAGGCGGAATCACCGCTGAACATCGAACAGTTCATTCTATTGTGCGCCGGCACAGCGGCGGGAGGCGGACTGATTTCGATTCTGATCCGATCTCCGGCGGCATTGATCCCGGTGGCTGCCATCTGTGGATTTGGCTGCCCGTGGATCTGGATGTGGTGGCGTCGTCGCAGTCGTTTCAAGAAGTTTGAAGGACAGCTTTCCGGAGCGCTGGAACTGATGGCTCGAGCACTTCGATCCGGGCACAGTCTTGTGTCCGGTCTTAACGTCGTTGCGTCTGAGATGCCGGCACCGATATCTGTTGAGTTTCGAAAAGTACACGAAGAACAGAATCTTGGTATTTCGATCGACCAGGCCCTGAAGAATCTTCTGAGGCGTATGCCCAATATGGACCTGCAGTTTTTTGTGATTGCGGTTTGTATTCAGCGACAGTGTGGCGGTGATCTTGCGGAAATCCTGAACAAGATCAGCGGGCTTGTTCGTGAACGTTTCAAGATTCTGGGACAGGTGCGGGCATTGACGGGGGAGGGCCGCATCAGCGGTATTGTTCTGATGGCGCTGCCGCCCGCTTTGTTTGTCGCCGTTTATTATCTGAATCCGGAATACGTCATGATTTTGTTTGAACGTGAAGAGGGTCGCAAGATGCTGTTTGCGACTGGCTTCATGCAGGTTCTTGGTGCAATTTGCATCAAGAAGATTATCGACATAAAGGTGTGAGTAAGGGGCCCCGCGGGACGAATAGCCTGGGCAGCGTTGGCCGAATCCTGAAAAATATTCACGACAGAGAGTTAGTTCGATGCAACCAGAAGTCGTTATTTCGCTGGCCGTATTTGCCTCCATTGCCTGCGGCGCATGGGCAATTCTGAATGTTGTTGCGGGAAAGAAAACCCGAACGGCCGAACGGCTGGAAGAAATTCGCGACCCGGACGCGCGAAAACGTCGAAACGACGCCAGTCCCGGTGCAGTCAACAGCATGTTTGAAAAAGCCGCGCCCGCGCTGTCAAAGGCACTGGAACCTAAGACGGAGATGGAACAAAGTGATCTGAAAGTTCGCCTTGCCAATGCAGGCTTCAGCGGCCCCAACGCCACTCGGAATTTCCTGGCCATCAAGCTGATCGGTCTGATCATGGGCGTTATGTTCGGCGGCGTATACGGATTTGCCAACATGGGAGTCTCGGGGAATTCGTGGATGGCATTTGTCATTGGCGGCGGCGCAGGTTTCTACCTTCCGGCGTCTGTGCTGGCACTGATGAAAATGTCGCGCCAGCAGAAAATCTTTCTGCAGCTTCCCGATGCCCTTGATCTGCTTGTCGTATGTGTGGAAGCAGGATTGGGGCTGGACGCAGGGATGCGTCGAGTTTCCGAAGAACTTGCGACCGGAGCTCCCGAGGTCTGCCAGGAACTTGGTAATGCCAATATGCAGCTGCAGATGGGGCGACCTCGACGAGAAGTCCTGCGTGATCTGGGCATTCGGACGGGAGTCGATGATATGCGTTCGCTCGCCGCAATTCTGATTCAGGCAGACCGCTTCGGATCGTCGATTGCTCAGGCACTTCGAGTTCAGTCAGACAGTATGCGGACGAAGAGACGTCAGATGGCCGAAGAGAAAGCTCAGGGAGCTGCGGTAAAAATGATTTTTCCCCTGGTCCTGTTTATTTTTCCCGGCATCTTTGTCATCCTGGTGGGACCGGCCGGCATTCAGCTGATGGACAATATCGTCAACAAATAGCATGGAGGCTCTCGCGCTGTTGGGCTATTGCCGGACGTGTTAACGGTGGTTCGTACCTGTGGTACGAATACCGATCGCCGTCGGTATCCGTGACGAACCGGAGACCATCGAAACTAAGCGATAATGTCGCGCACAACACGGGCATCTTCCACCCCTGTCAGACGCATATCCAGTCCCTGGTGCTTGACGGTAAATCGTTCCGGGTTGATGCCGAGTAAGTGCAGCATCGTTGCATGAAGATCCCGTACATGCACGACATCCTCTACCGAGCTGTAGCCCAGTTCGTCTGTGTTGCCGTAAGACATTCCGCCCTTGATGCCACCACCGGCCAGCCACATTGAGAACCCTTTGATGTGGTGATCGCGCCCGGCTCCGCCCTTGCCCTGAAACATTGGTGTGCGACCAAATTCGCCGCCCCAGACGATCAGCGTGTCGTCCAGCATCCCTCGCTGCTTGAGATCCCGGACCAGTGCCCAGGTCGGTTGATCGGTTAGTCCGCAACACTTGTTCATATAGCCGACAAGTCCGCCGTGATGATCCCAGCCACGATGGTATAAATGAATGAATCGTACACCTCGTTCTGCCAGCCGTCGGGCCAACAAACAGTTCGAGGCATATGAACCATCGCCGGGAGTCGCTCCGTACATCTCGAGAACGTGCTGCGGCTCGTCCGACATATCCACCAGCTCCGGCACGGAGATCTGCATTCGAAAAGCCATCTCGTAGGCCGCTATTCGCGTATCCAGTTCTGCATTTTTCAGCGTGAGATTTCGGTGAGAATTCAACGTCCGCACGGTATTGATGAGATGCCGCTGCTGTTCAAGAGAAACGCCGGCAGGTGTGTTGAGGTAGTGGACCGGCGCACCGGTGGCGTTGAATTCCACGCCCTGATAACGGCTGGGCAGGAAACCAGCCGCCCACTGTCGCGAGGCGATCGGTTGGGGATTGCGCCCGCCCACGCTGGTCATCACCACAAACCCCGGCAGATCCTGACATTCACTGCCCAGTCCGTAATTTACCCACGAGCCCATGGACGGACGACCGCTGATGGCCGTTCCTGTGTTCATAAACGTATGAGCAGGATCGTGATTGATCTGTTCGGTGACCATTGATTTGACGACGCAGATGTCGTCGGCCATTTTCTGGTGCCACGGCATAAAGTCGCTGATGAGCGTACCGCTTTCACCACAGGGGCGAAAGCCGACAAGCGGCCCCAGACATTTCAATTGCTGCCCCTGCAGCTGGGCAATGGGCTGCCCGGCGGTGTACGATTCCGGCATGGGTTTGCCGTTCATCGCTGCCAGCTGCGGTTTATAGTCGAACGTCTCAAGGTGTGAAGGACCTCCGGCCATGCACAGGAAAATCACTCTCTTGACACGTGCGGGCAGATTCGGAATACCAGGCTGGCCGGCATTCAGTGCGGATACCGAATCAGCGGCTGCCGATGCCGGATTCATCAGAGATGACAATGCCGTGGCTCCGACTCCCAGTCCGGCACGGTGTAGAAAAGTTCGACGCAGCAGGTTCTTCCTCAGGTCCGGTTGCATAATCACCTGGCCGTGAATTATTCAGAAATTTCGGTCGTGTGTATTCCGCCCACAAAGCATCGATCTCAGATCGGCTGGCACAAAACACGGATGACTATCGGTAATTAATCGCGCAACCAAACTGTTTGGTTTTGGTGACCGCCACCGGGCGTCTGGCCAGCAGGTCACTGACAGCATTGACGACAAAATGGTGCTTCACCAGTGACTCGTTGCGATTGTCGTCAAATGCTCCACTGTAAGCAATGCGACGGTTCTGATCCAGCACGAAAACATGGGGTGTCGAGGTGGCTCCGTAGCCCCGGCCGACCTGCTGTGAAGTGTCAAACAAATAATGAAAATTATAGCGAGCGTCGGCCGCTCGCCGTCTCATTTCATTCATGTTCTCAAGCGGTCCAATGGCGCTGTTGATGCCCACGAACGTCACGCCCTGCGGACCGAATTCTTTTTGCAGCCGCTTAAAGCGGGCTTCATAACCTTTAACACACGGACACTTATTACACAGAAACGCCACAACCAGAATTTCTGAACTGTCAAGGTCCTTTCGACTGTGCAGCAAACCGTCGGTTCCCTGCAGAAATCGCCACGCCGGGGCTTTGTCGCCAATGTCGGGAGCGGCAGCATGACCTGCAGCGCCGGACAAGGGGATCACTGCCGCCAACATGAACATCTGGAAACGTGTGGGGTTCGTTAATTCCATTTGAACGTTGTTCATCCTTCGAATTACCGGGGACAGTAACAGCAAGCTGGAGAGCTCAGCACACCATGGACTGAGCCAGTACTCCGAAGTGCAGCACATGTACGGCCGCGGTTACCAGGGCTTCCTCACGTCGAGCAGAATTCTACGCACAACACACACCCGATCAAACGGGCGGGGAACTCTATTACACGGATTTCTTATCTGATGCGGCCATCGATCGCCTCGATTACTGTCACCGACGGCGGACAATAAAGGGGAATGAGTCTCCCGAATTCTTTAGAACCTGACGCGACCAGCCTCGTCGATTTCACTGGCAACCGGGGCGAGAGCAGAATTGTCCAGAGCGTTTCGCCACGGTCGGAAACCTGTGAGGTCTTTTTTCACCGCGGGAACGGGGCGTGGAAGTTCCAGATCGCCGGGCGGCTCCACGGCGGGGGGCACAAGATGTATGCGTGGCAGTCCGTTCTGTTGCGGAATCCCCGGCACCGGCGTCGGCAGTCCGGGAACGTCGCCAGTTCTGGTCTGGTCGAGTTCACCTGGAATCCATGGTCGGGAATCCGTCCCGAGTGACTCCCAGCTGCCGGGAGCCGGTGCACCGACGAAGTCCATTGGCTCAGTTCGCAGCTTGTGCTGATCCTTGCCGTAGGTGCGGCCCATTGCTCGCTGCAGAGCAATCGGAGCTGATGCAGGATGCCACTGGCCTTCTGCAAGGTAGATCTCGTTGTCGACAAGAGTAGTTCCCTTGGCGAATCTCAATGCATTCAGACCTTTGTTGTATTCGATGATACTCCGCATGTATGCCTGTTGAGCGTCGCGCTGTTGAATCTTGGCCTGTAGCAGCAGGTTGATCAGGTTATGATCGACGTTGGGCGTTGATCGGACATATTCCTCTGTTGCATTGACGTGCTGTTCAGCGGAATCAATCCGGCGAACTGTACTGTCTGCCAGCTCATACCATCGTTGCATGCCCATCATGGCACCAGACAACTCGAAAGCAATTTCTCGTTCCATTTCGCTCAGCACTTCGCGGTTCTTGCGAAGGCGAAGTTCATGGTTTCTGACGCGAATGCGCGCCGATCGCAGACCGACGGGCAGGACCATCTGCAGGCCCAGGTTCCAGCCTGGATTATCGCCTCGCGCCACATCACCCAGTGCGGTGTCGAGTGCGAAGTCGTGATTCCCCAGCAGATTGTCGCCAAGTCCATTCAGTCGATACTGTGAAACAGCGTCCAGTCGGGGGCGAGTCAGACTTCGGGCAGCCCTCAACTGCAGTTCCAGACTTTTGACCTCCCATTTCTGCTGTCTCAGTTCGTGACGATGACTGAACGCCTCCTGCAGCGATGCAGGCCAGTCAGGTTCGACCTTTGCTTCTGATGGCATGTCGACAGGATAAAGAAATGTACCGTCGTTCAACGGTAGATGGCACAGACGGCGCAGGCGACCCTCCGCCTCCAGCACGTCTGCCAGGGATCCGCGAATTCGGGCATCGGCTTCGAAGACTCTTCCTTCGGCCTGCAGAATCGGTCCCAAACCACTGGCGGAACGCCCCCGCAGCCGGTTGAAGTAGGCCAACAGGTCTGTGAACGCTTCCTTTTCCGACTGATATAATCGCAGCGCCAGGTTCAGATCCCAGTACTGGTCCTCGATGTCTTTGACCAGAGTCTTCACACGTGATTCAAATTGTGCCAGAGCGATGTCATTGTTAATGCGGGAAATCAGAATGCCCTGCGAAAGACCGGACACGCCCCGCAGGCCCTGGCTCAGGGGCCCCGCGATGCGATTGAATTCAACGCCGGCTCCGGCCCACAGTGGTTGACGATACTCTGCCTGAATGACGCTCGTAAACGACGATGGAAAGCTCTGGACTGTGGCAGGTCGGTTGTTCAATTCGTAGTTGACATCATTCTGCAGCGCCAGAGTTGCACCGTTGGCCAGAGGTTTCTCCAGTCGAGCCTGGTACTGTGCTGTTTCCAGAGTTTGCGGTTGACCGCTGGCAAGTCCCAGAGTCCCTGCATTCTGTGGCACACGGTCCCGCCCCCACGTGATGCTGGTCGTTGCCAGGGCGTCGAAGTCGGCCAGAGCCGCCTCAACACCTCGGTTGCCGAACAGAAACCCCGTTGCCTGAAGAGCCGGATCGTAGATCGATGTCACTCCACCCGGCTGTACAAGAATCTGGCTCTGCCCGCCTCGTGCAACAGCGTTGTCCCGCAAAATTGTGGATTTTTCCAGCGCCATTCGCACGCATTCGCTGAGCGTGATTTCTCGTGATTCCACTTCATCCAGGCTGCGAACGTTGCGAGGCGCGGCAAACAATGTCGGGTCAGCAGCCTGTGGCTCCGTTTCAGTGGGGTATTCAATGGCAGATGTTGCGTCTTCGTAGTAGGAAAGACCTTCGTCCTGCCGCCACAGATATTGCAGGCTTAGCGGCTGCATCGCGCAGCCCTGAAGCAGAATTGATGCCAGCATAATGGTGGCGGTCATTCTTTTCTGCAGCGTATGCACTTCTGACGTTCCCCCCCTGCGCCGCTTTTGCGACGTGACCTGCTTCGCAACGCTGCACTGAGAGCGTGCGCCGCCATCCGCTGTATTTCCACCACCAGCCGGGACGGACTCCCGGATACGATGTGCCGTCAAATTCGGTATCGTCAATTCATTCGTCAAACTTTGCCGGAACCGAAAAACGGGACAGGTCACCCTAATCGGTAAAGTTGAACCGGCAGGAAATGCTGATTTGTGTGTGCATAGTCGATCGGGTGGCTGATCGGGCTCTGGAATGTGGCGAAGGCTGGATGGCATGGGTAATTGGCGCCAATGCGTCTACAATCACTCGACGTATTCAAATTCCGTTGCACTTTCTCAATGTTCGGTATGGTGGATCATTTTCAATGAAAGATATGGCAGATTCGTCCATACAGCCCGGCGGTGATCCATACACCGGCCCGGACACAGCGAACTCAGGGATTCGGGGTCGATGGCCAAAGAAGATGCTGACCGTTACTGCCGTTGTGGTGATGTTGATCATTCTGGCCGTTACCTTTATCAGTGACGTTGAGGATCTGCTGAGCATCGGACTGGATGTGGTGGTCGTGGCGTCGATTTTCAGCAGCGCTCTTATGATCGCGTTGTGGGTCGGATGGTTCCTGGTATTCAGCCGCTGGAAATGGCACAACCGAGTTCTGGCCAGTATCGGTGTTGTCGCACTGCCGTTCGCGCTGGCGTCGATCTTTCGGCCAATTCACGGTGGTGACGTCAGTATCATTCGTTTCGAACCGATATGGACGTCCACGCCGGAGCCTCCGTCGATATCGACGGATACAAAACCGACGCAGGTGGATCTGAGCACAGAGACGCCGCAGGATTTTCCAATGTTCCTGGGCAGTCGCACGGATGGGACCGTAATGACCGATTTTCGAATTGATGCGGATCAGTTTTCCAGTCCGACTCAGGTGTGGAAACAACCGATCGGGAGGGGGTGGTCTGGCTTCGTTACGCGGAATGGCTACGCCGTTACTATGGAGCAACGTGACGAGCAGGAATGCGTAACCTGCTACAGTATTTCAACGGGGCAGTTGCAGTGGCACTACCAGCACACAGCCAGACACCATGACAAGATGAACTTTGGTCATGTTGGGCCGCGGGCTACGCCGACGATTTCGGGCGGTCATGTATACGCTGTCGGAGCCGTCGGGAACTTCGTTTGCCTGAACGGTTCTGATGGGACAGAGGTCTGGCGGATTGATTTGAACGAACTTCTGGGAATTGAACTGGCCCGTGAAACCGATTCTGACGGGCTCGCATTTGAATACGAGAAAAACACCGTGTTGTCATGGGGACGTTCCGGCTCGCCGCTGATTGTGAAGGACCTGGTTGTCGTGCCAGGGGGAGGCCCTTCGGGCAACGTGTCGACTCTGCTGGCATTTGACCGTCGGACCGGAGAGCTGCGTTGGCGAGGTGGTCGTGAGATGATCGCATACGGGTCTCCCGTGCTGGCGACAGTTGCCGGTAAGCGACAGATTTTCCTGATCGCCGAAACAAAGGTGATGGGATTTGACCCTGACACAGGCGAAGTGCTCTGGAGCCTGTCTCGGTCCGGTGAATCCAATGGTGGCGCTAACACATCACAGGTGATGGTGGTGTCAGAGTCGCACGTTCTGACATCGAAGGGGTATCCTGACGGCGGAGGGCAGCTGATCAGACTGACGAACGCCGGCGGCGAAATCACGCCCTCTGTTGAGTGGCAGAGCAGTCGTGTGCTGAAAACCAAAATGACCAGCCCCGTGTTAAGAAATGGTTACTCATATTCGCTGTCCAACGGTTTTCTGGAGTGTGCCCGACTATCGGACGGGGCGAGAATCTGGAAGCGACGAGGCCGTTTCGGCCATGGTCAGCCACTGCTTGTGAACGACCGGATTCTGCTGCACGGCGAAAGCGGCACACTATATCTCATCAATGCGACGCCGGACGGCTATCAGGAACTCGGCTCATTTCCCACGATCTCCGGCGTTTGCTGGAACACGCTGTGTCTTCACGGCGACCGATTACTGGTCCGCAGCGAAATCGAAGCCGCCTGTTTTGAATTGCCCACCCTGTCCAGGTAGACGTTTCCGATAGCCCGCCGCCATTGAAACTGCGGCACCGACACTGCACAGCATGGCAAACCAGTCTCCGAATCTGACATAGATCGAGAGGCGACCATCCAGTGGGACCTGTCCAACCATCACACCAGAACGTTGTCGATACCACTGGCCGGTGAGCGGGTCCGTCATCGATTCGGCCTTTTCGAATTCTGCCACAAGTCCTGCGGATTCCTGGTTCATCAGCAGAAAGTGTTCCGGCTGTCGAATCCGTCCGGCAGAATCGATGAATGCGGAAATTCCCGCGTTGACAGCACGGACCATCGGGCGACGCGTTTCGATGCAACGAAACGTCGCGGCAATTAGATGCTGATCCAGTTCACTGGAGCCGCGAAACCATCCGTCATTGGTCATGTTGAGCAGGACGTCCGGCGTCCGACCCGCCGTATCGCGCGTTCTTACCACATCGCGGACCAGATGAGGCACCGTGTCCTCAAAGCAGATGATCGGTGAAAATCGGGTACCGGCATATTCAAAAACAGCGGGTCGGGTTCCGGCATCGATACCGAAGCCAGCGTTGAATGGCGTCAGCTTTGCCAGCCATGGCAGAACCGATCGCAACGGAATGTACTCGCCAAAGAGAACTCGGTGCATCTTATCGTAGCGGCCTGCGTAGCCGAAATCGGGACGAATGAAGGCTGCTGAATTGAAACGTTCTCGTCCGTTCTTTTTTGCGACCTCCGTCAGCAGGCCGACCATCATCGCAGCACCCGATTCCTGGCTGCGATTCGTCAGCAGTTCCCTGGCCCGACCACTGTGCCATCGTGCAATTTCATTTTCAGCCAGTTCACTGTTTGTGGCGGCTCCGTGCAGCGGCAGCATGCTGATCAGGTCATCATCTGTTACGCCTTCAGAAACAATCTGATCAGGTACCGGGAACATTGTCTCAGGCCAAACGATCAGGTCCGGTCGTAACCCGGCCGCCCGGCGAGAAAGCAGGTCATGCTCATGCACCATTCGCAGCCACGTGTTGGGGTCATGTTTCAGTTCCGGAGTAAAGTTTCCCTGAACAACAGCCACGATCGGCCCGGGGGGGGCGGACGAAGGGATTGCCTGTTGCTGCATCCCATACAGGCAGCTCAGCAGCACCAGCCCGACTGAAGCTGAAACGCAGATGCTCTGCCGCTGTTTTGAGGCTGTCCGTACAGTTGTCGCGGATTCCGCAAGACCAGCCTTCACCAGCCAGGCTGGCGGGATGCACTCTGTCAATGCGCCGGACGTCAGCGCTACCAGAAACGTCACTCCATAGGCGCCGGTGATGTCACAGATTTGAACCAGTGACGTCCATTGATACTGAGAGTGCCCAAGATAATACCAGGAAAATCCAGTCATCAGATAGGCCCGCAGGTATTCCAGAGCTGTCCAGACGATCGGTACAGCCAGATACAGTGGCAGCCCCCCGCGGATAACTTTTCGACCGGCCCAGACGAACGCGGGGAAATAGAACGAGATGTAGAACGACAGGGCGACCAGCGCACCATGCATGGTCCAGTGCCCCAGTCGCATCCACTGCAGGGTTGCAATTGCCCAGCAAAAACCGACGACGGTAATGATGCGATAACTCAATCGCGGCAGACTCGGCAGCCGCAGCAACAGACACATCGGCACCAGCGCAACCCAGGCAGCTGGTGCAAAGTCCACGGGAGTAAAGCAGACCCACAGCAGCACGCCGCTGAACGTCGTTAACCAGAACACCGGGCTGGCCGACATTTTCGACTGGGTGCCGATGGTGTCCCGACCAGATTCAATGATCCGATCAATTTCCGGACGTAAGGCCGGTTGCGGCGATGACGAGGCCACTGAGTGTTCCTGAATAGCTTTTGCCAAAAATCCGTTTCTGCGGCAGTTGTTCCGTAGCGCTGCGAAGCTCAAGCCGTTCTGACACAGCGTCTCACACCACAGGTTCGATGTTCGAGCGTTGAACACCGCCCAGTCGGTCGCCGAAGTTCACATCCCCGAGACCATGTTGCTGCCACAGGAAGTCTATCGGTTCGTGGCGCAGGCGGAAACCCGCATGTTGCTGACATCAGACCGTCGCTTATCTTTGTCCGTCTTTTGTGGTATCAAACCAGTAGAAATTAACAATTGTTCGTAACCACGAATCATCAGTGAGGCTTTGATGGCAGACGAGTTCTTAGAATCATTGCTGGCAACTCCCGGTACTTCAGGATTCGAGCAGGATGTCCAGGAAGTCGTTCGCGATTTTTCCCGCGGTTTCGCACATTCGGTCGATACCGATGTCCATGGGAACCTGATCGCCGCCGTCAACCCGGAGGGCGGCCGGCGCATTCTGCTTGATGCGCATTGCGATCAGATTGGCTTGATTGTGCGACACATCGACGACAAGGGATTTATACGTGTTAGCGCCGTCGGCGGATGGGATATGCAGATTCTGCTGGGCCAGAAAATGCTGGTGCATACGACCGGTGGTTCCATTCCCGGTGTGATTGCCAGAAAACCGATTCATCTTCTGAATGAAACGGAACGAAAAACGGTGCCGAAGATTCATGATTTGTGGATCGACATCGGTTCGGCCTCAGCCGATGAGACCTCGGCCCTTGTGGACATCGGTGATTCCGTCACACCGCAGCCCTCGCTGACAAAACTGATGAACGGAAGGATATCCGGAGTGGCGATGGACGACCGTACTGGAATCTGGGTCATCATGACCGCATTGAAGATGATTTCAGAGCAGAGTCCGAAGGCCGCGGTGTTTGCGGTTTCTGCGGTACAGGAGGAGATTGGGCTGCGTGGTGCTCAAACCAGTGCGTATAACGTGAACCCCGAGGTGGCGATCGCCGTAGATGTGACTCATGCGACTGACTGCCCTGGAATTGATCAGAATCAGTTCGGTAACATCAGAATCGGAGGAGGCCCCGTGGTTGTACGCGGTGCTAATGCCAATCCCCGCGTTGTTGATCTGCTGCTGAAGACTGCCGCCCGGCATGATATCGACGTGCAGATAAATGCACTTGGACGCCCGGCCAGTAATGATGGAGCGGCCATTCAGGTCAGCCGCGGCGGCTGTGCTGCGGGGCTGGTCACACTGCCCAACCGATACATGCACAGCCCGGTCGAAGTTGTGGCGGAGTCCGACTTGGAACAGTCGGCCCGACTGCTTGCACAGTTCTGCCTGGCAGTGGGTGAGGACACGTCGTTCATACCGTAACCGGACAGCGAGAATATCTGATGGATAATGACTTCGACAATGCTCTGTCGGCACCGCCTGCAGACGCATCCGTCATGCCGACACGGCGTCAGCTGCTGGCGGCGCTGTCCGCAGCCGGGATCGGTACAGTCGCCTTCCGACGTGCGGTCGCGCAGACGGTCCGGCAGAGCGGTGGAATTGATGAAGAATCCATTCGCAACGCGGAATGGGTAGCCGGCATTGAACTGTCAGAGGAAGAAAGGAAGACGGCAGCCGCCTCCGTGCAGGGTGTGCTGCGAAAATGCGAACAGATGCGAGCTGTCGCAGTCGGCTATGATACAGTGCCTGCGATTCGCTTTGACCCGGAGATGTTCGATGCGGAGGTTTGCGTTCGTGCGAATCAATGCCCGAAGTGTCTGTCACCTTCTGATCCTGTGGTTCCCGATAAGCCGGGTCTTTCTGAACACCTCTCATTTCGCTCTATTCGCGAGCTGGGGACGGCGCTCAGATCCGGGGATGTTTCAGCAGTACAGCTCACCCGATATTGTCTGGACGGTCTGACGCAGTGCGACCCGGTGTTGAAGTGCGTGGTGACATTGACCGAAGATCTGGCGATGCGTCAGGCCGAACAGGCAGATCGAGAACTTGCCGCGGGGCAGGATCGCGGTCCGTTGCACGGCATTCCCTGGGGCGCCAAGGATTTGATTGCCGTTGCCGACTATCCCACTACGTGGGGGGCACCCCAGTTTACGAAGCGAGTGATTGAGCAGACCGCGACGGTTGCGCAAAAGCTGGAACACGCCGGCGCCGTGCTGGTGGCAAAACTGTCGCTGGGGGCATTGGCAATGGGGGACCGCTGGTTCGGCGGACAGACGCGGAACCCATGGAATCCGGAACAGGGGTCCAGTGGTTCGTCGGCCGGATCCGCGTCCGCCGTCGCTGCCGGACTGGTACCCTTCGCTCTGGGAAGTGAAACGCTCGGCAGTATTGTGTCGCCCAGTCGCAGGTGCGGGATTGCCGCCTTGCGACCAACATTCGGCCGAGTCAGCCGACAGGGCTGCATGGCGCTGTCGTGGACGATGGACAAGATCGGACCGCTGGCCCGCAACATCGACGACTGCGGACTTGTCTTTGACGCGATCCACGGTGCAGACAGTGGCGACCCCACATCTGTAGAGCGTTGGTTTCAATGGCCGATGCAGGTCGACCTCCGCCAACTGAAAATCGGACGTGTCGAAGGAGTACCACTGGCCACCGCGGATCAGAAGATTCTGGGGATTCTTGAAGAACTGGGGGCCAACATCATTCCGGTGTCACTACCGGACGAGTTTCCGGAATGGGCTGTGAGCCTGATGCTGGACGCAGAGGCCGCCACCATCTTTCACGACCTTGTGGCAACAAAGAATACAGACGGTCTGAACAGGTGGCCCGAAATCTTTCGGAAGATGCACTTTATGACGGCCGTTGATTATCTGCATGCCAGCCGACTTCGTAGCAGACTGATGCAGAAAATGTCGGACGTGTTTCGCTTGGTTGATCTGTACATCGGTGGCGGCGATCTGGGGATTTGTAATTTGACAGGGCATCCCACTGTTGTCATTCCGGCAGTGATGGCTGGGGATGGCGAAACCCGACAGCCGGCATGTGGCACCCTGACCGGCCGGCTGCATGACGAAGCCACGCTGCTGGCTGCCGCCCGACTTGTGGAGTCGCATACCGGTGTTCCCGGGCAGAACGTACCCGGAATCAACGCCGTTAAGAGTCACGAATCACCCGGAAACTGAAAGGTGGCCGGCGCCCGGGACGAGGCGGTCGCCCTGCGTCGACGGATGGTGGTATCTGACACGAAAATGTGGCCGAGACAGCATCGCCCGTGTTGCAAGGTATCAACTCATCGAACTAAACGGCTGAGGATCAGTATGCGGCTGACAGACTGCGGGAAGATTGTTGGAACCGCATGTTGGCGGCCGCTGATACGGACGGCATGCTGCGTCATGTGTATGCTTCAAGAGCCTGCTTAAGACGGACGGCACCCTGCTCTGAGACGTCCTTCAGCCTGTCCGGGGTGAGTCGCAGCGCCTCTGTCGACAAACACCGGGCGATCGTTTCAGGTCGGCGATCGTCATCTGTGCTTTCCAGATGCTGTGCCAGTTGATTGGCGACGTTTAGTCCGTGACAAAGCGGATGGTCGAAGAGATTCGGGCGGTGATGATGCTGAATACTGTTGACCAGCTGTTCGGGCAGATTCCATTCCCGGGCGACGACAGCACTGACCTCGGCATGATCAATGCTCAGAATCGCTCTTTCGAGGTCAGGGGCAGAGATGCCCAGGTCAATCTGATGCAGCAGACTACAGTGTTCCGGCGTCAGGTGTGCTACAAGAACGATCTTGCCGTAGTCGTGGAGCAGAGCCGCGACCGAAAACTCGTCACCGAATTGGGCCACACCCTGTGCCATAAGCTCCTCAGCGTAGCAGACCACGGTCACACTATGTTTCCAATAGGATTCCGGCGTCATGTCGAAGGCCGAAAGATCCATGCCTGGCTGAGGTCGCACACAATGTGCCATAGCGACCGATTTGACGGTTCCACTGCCAAGCTGAACCACCGCTTCTCGAATCGATCCCACTCCGCCTGGACAGCGCCTTGCAGAATTGGCCAGACGCAGAAGTTTGCCGCTCAGAGACGCATCAAGCTCAACGGCGCGAACTAGGTCCGCAAACTCGTAGTTCGGATCAGAAAAAATCTTGTTGAGCTGTACAACTGATGGTGGCAGTGGAGGGATCGCGTTTACCGTTCTCATCACGTCTTCGTGGCTGAGTTGGTACGTTGGTTCTGTCTGCGTGGTGTTGGTCATTGCTGCGGAAATCTCCATCGTCACGGGAGTCACGATACTCTCTGCCTACGTGTTAATGGGATCGAAGGAAATGGGAGTGGACCTGCGTCGGATTCAGAGATTTCGATGAACACAAGAATATTGCTCGAAGGGCAGTCCCCCCAAACACGCGTATCGTGATCAGCCTGCACTGCATTGCGGGCATCCCCTTATTGGCCATTGCGGGCATCCCCTCACTGGCTAACGCGGGCATTCCCTCATTGGCTAGTGGGGGAATTCCCTTGTTGGAAAATGTACACGTGAGTCTTTTACCCACAGTCCATTACTGCGGGCGGCCCGCCGGCAGTTCACTCGAAAGGTCTAAGGAATGCTGCCACTCTGCATAACTGAATCTCTCTGTCGGCGGAGCAGATATCAGCAGACGCTGCATGCATAAAACGTGACATCTGCGAGCACTATGCTGGCAGAAGGCCAGTGTGAATCGGGAGAACGCATACTGGCGCGCGACCACCCGTCGAGAAACTCATTGTGCGTTCCACAGGTCAGTGATTCGCCAATGTGTAAAACCGAAACACTACCTGTGGTTTAATACCAGCACGCAGTCCCGGTCAGTGAGTTACACTCTGGTTTTCGTTCACTTACTCGCGCTTGTATCCTGTGGTTATGAAACCACTGCTACGAAGAAACAGGGATTCCCAAATTCTGCAGTGCGCCCCGTGTTTTGGTCGTTTCGTAATAGACGGCGGCATGGATGCCAAAGTTTCGTGCAGCAACTACGTATTCTTCAATATCGTCTGTGTAGAAACATTCCTGAGGCTCACAATCAGCTTTGCTTAAGGCATCTTCGTAAATGCGTGCATGGGGTTTTAGAACTCGAGCCTGGTACGAGGTTGTGATCGCATCAAACGACTTCAGAACGCCGAATTTTTCCTGAATGAATTCCAGGTGCGTAATGCTGGTATTTGACAGCAGGACCAGCCTGAGGCCCAGTTGCTTCAGTTCAGCAAGCAATGGAACAATTGAATGATTCAGCCGAAAAATGTCTGCCACAGCGTGTTTCAGGGAATCAAAATCAACAGCAACCCTAAGTTGTTGCTGGCAACGATCATGAAACTCCCGTTCTGAAATATCGCCCCGTTCCAGTTTCCATTGCAGGCCGGAATGGAGCAGCAGATCACGAACCTGAGCCTCAGGTGCACCGGCCACCGTGGCCACATTTCGACACATTTTGTCGTGCGAAAAATGCACGAGAACGTTGCCCATATCGAACAGGCAGGTTTTGATTGCCATAGCAACGCATCACTCTGTGAGAGCGACCCTGCTCGGACCTGCAGGCACGGCATGACTCTTGAAGTCGGCCACTGGACGAGACTTAATGGAGAGCCTGCATGTCCGTTGGGAAAGTGCTTTAGTTTGTGGTGGCAGCCTTGGCTTCTGCTGCCTGTTCCTGGAGCAGAGTCTCCACAATGGCCGCCATGTAGTCATATTCGTGAAATCCGACGGACTTCAGACGAACCTTTCCATGGTGATCAACGAACAGTGTTGTTGGGAACGCATTAAATTCGGGCACCTGAGCCAGTACTTCTTCCGGGACCATGGCACACGGATAGTTCATGCTGTTGTTGGCCATGAACTCGGTCACTGTCTTTATATTCGCTTCTTCGCTTGGCCCGTTTTCCTGATTCAAGCCGATCATCTGAAATCCGTAGTCGCCGTATTTGTCCTGCAACTTGACGAACGTGGGGATTTCCTGCCGACAGGGCGGACACCAGGTGCCCCAGATATCGACGACGCAAACACGGCCTTTCATCGCCGCCAGGCTCAATGGCTTGCCACTGACATCCGTCAGGTCGAATGCAAAGGGGAAGCCGGTCCCGGCGGCGAGTTCTTCTTTGGCGTGTTGTACGAGCATCTCTGCATGTTTCTTCTTCAGTTCGGCGTCCTGAATCTTCCATTCTGCCAGCTTGCCTGAAAATTCCGGCAACCCAACGGTTGATTTCAGTGCCGTATCATTCGGCAGTTTTTCCAAATCGACCTGGCGAGGGCCCCGGAACCCCGCCTCCACTGCCTGAGTCACGGCAGCCAATGCTTCTTTCGCTTTACCCTGTCTTTCAAGGGCACAGGCGTGATTGTAAAACACATCGGGAGCACCTCCGGCCAGTGGGTCACTCACGCTGTCCGCCAATGCTTTGGCCAGAAGGTCACCCGCACGCACGTAACAGAGGTCAGCGGCATCTTGATTCTTCTTTTGTTGCTGAGTCTGTCCGATCATGTGCAGGGCGCCGATATAGTTACCTAACGCCTCTGAATCGGTTGGACTGGTTTCATACGCTGTTTTCACCGCAGCGAACTCGCTGGAGAGGTCTTCAAATTCTTCAGTCAGGCCGGCGATCACCGGATCATTCTCAACGGGCGCAGCCGTAGCCGGTGGTGCCTGAGTGGGTGTGCCGAGTGATTCGGTGGTGGAGGCATCTGCCCCCGCTGTGCCGGTACCAGAGGTCCCTGTGTCAGCTTCACCGCATCCGACGAACAGACTTCCGCAGAGCAGAAGAACAAAAGAGAGCCACGAAAACTTCATCACGATCAATCCTTGATGAGCGCTTGTTGTTGAAGGACATGAGCAACCCGCCGAACCATCGAACACCGACAGATCAGCTTGCCAACAGGCCGAAGCGAAAACCGCCTTGACGTTAATTCGACGAGCAGACTTGAGGCAAAAGACACAGATATGCGGGATGCCGAGTGCGGTGTCCTGCTCGAAAACTGTTTGACATGTCAGAAGTCTATCGGATTTGCGTAATCTGCCAAGACGGATTGCGGGGACTGAGAAGTTTGGCGGGATTGGTGGGCCAGCGCACTGACGGCGCCGCTGTCACCGTGTGGTTTCAACGGGCCGCTTCTGCGGCCGCCACCGCCAATTCGTCGCAGCGCTCATTTTCAGGGTGGCCGGAATGTCCTTTTACGACCGTGAATTTTACATCGTGCCGGGGCAGCAATTGGTCAAGTATTTTCCAGTATTCCACGTTCAATACGGGCTTCAGCTGTTTTCCCGCTTTTCTCTGCCAGCCATTGCGTTTCCAGCCGGGCATCCACGACTGACAACCTTGAGCGACGTATGTACTATCCGTGATGACCTCCACTTTCGTACGGCGACTCAGCTGCCGGAGGCCCTCGATCACCGCCTGTAATTCCATCCTGTTGTTGGTGGTTTCCGGATGGCCCCCACTAAACTCCTTTTCTTTTCCACTGGCGGGATGGCGAAGGATACAGGCCCAGCCGCCGGGACCGGGATTTCCACGACACGCACCGTCAGTGAAGATTCGAACGAATGGAAGTGGTGGGTCAACAGAACTCAATGCCAACCGTTTCGCGGCCTGGCCGCAACCCAAGAGGAGCTGTAGATAGGAAACTGTAAGTCCAGTCCGCCGACTGCACCGACGTTGAGTCAGCTGCGTCTGACGCGTGAGAACAGATGCCTCTATCGTTCGCGATAGACAATTCGGCCGCGATTCAGGTCATACGGAGACACCTCGACAACAACGCGATCGCCCGGAACGATACGGATGAAGTGTTTGCGCATCTTCCCAGCAACGTGCGCCATCACCAAGTGACCGTTTTCGAGCTCCACGCGAAACTGTGTGTTTGCAAGTGCTTCGACAACGTTACCTTCCACCTGAATTGCTTCTTCTTTCGCCATTCTGAGATTGCTTTTCCCTGTCGCGAAACAGACCTGTGTTTGGGTTTAGAAATAGGAACGATGAATGGGCCCACTCAATGCTCAAGCCCAAAACAGTAGCCTGCCCCACACGGCGGAGTCAGGTGAGAGACCACTGAATGTTGGTAAAACCACACTCTGGTTACCAGTGGAAACCCGGATCAACAGGCACTTCCGATGAATCGGACGTGCCAACTGTCAGCTGAAGGGTGAATCGTTACACTCCTGCAACAGAAACTCAAGTGGGAATTCGGCTTACATCGCGGGTGCGGCACTAATTTCCGGGCAATCGGAAGACCGTCCGTTCCGCTTGGCACAGGGAATTTCAGTTTCGAGGTTCCAATCGACATGATTTAGCGTCTTCCGGAGACAAATCTTACCGTTCGTGCGCGTATTTCAGTTCTGATCGTTACCCGGAGCGGATCGCCGCCAGGTTAGTGAAATCGAAGATGATTCATCCCTATACGGAAATCCCGGAACTGTCCGGCCATCGTTCTGCGGGCGGTGTCGTTCGTATTCCGGTCGAACAGGACGTCCCGTTCACCGACCGAGTGCGTGCGATTGTCGATACGTGTGAATTTCAGCGACTCAGGCAGATTACCCAGCTGGCACTTGCGTCGCGAGTCTATCCCGGTGCAATTCACAGCCGTTTTGAGCACGCTTTGGGCGTTTATCACAATGCTCTGAAATATCTTTGGCAGTTGGGCCACGATCCCAGGTTCGCTGCAGTCGTTTCGCCGCACGAGGCGGAAGTGTTGATCGTGGCGGCTCTTGTTCATGACATCGGTCACTGGCCGTTCTGCCACCCTGTGGAAGATCTGGCATTGGAACAGATGCCTCCCCATGAGGCGTTTGCATCGGAGTTTTTGGGGCCGAACAATGAATTGACCAGAGTCCTGCGGGACCAGTGGAATGTGGACGCGGATGAAGTTCTGCAGGTGTTGACCGGTCAGTCAGACGATTCGAGTCTGCAACTGCGACAGTCAATTCTGTCCGGACCCATCGACATTGATAAGATGGACTACCTTGGCCGCGACAGCCAGCACTGCGGAGTTCCTTATGGTCGTAACTTTGATCGGCAGCGGCTGATTAGTTCATTGGTGCTGAACGGGGCGGGCGACGGACTGGCGATTACGTCAAAGGGGAAAACAGCCGCGGAAATGATGGTGTTTGCGCGGTACGTGATGTTTAGTGAAGTTTACTGGCACCATGCGGTTCGATCGGCCACCACGATGTTTGCCAGGGCATTTTATGACGTTCACGACTCTCTTAATCTGGCAGACCTGTTTCGGATGACGGAGCCGCAGATGATTCGTGCGTTGTGCGATGCTTCCGGAAACAAGCCGGCAGCACAGCTCACGGACGGTCTGTTCGGGGGCACGCGGCGATTGCATAAGCGTCTGGTGGAATACAGTCTTTTTCAAAAACCAGAGATGTACCGCACGCTGCGCGGGCTGCCTTACCATGAACTGGTCAGGTGTTCGAATCGCCTGGCCGCATCGATCAGTTCAGAGCACAATGTTTCGTTAAGTCCGGTGGACGTGTTGATCGATGCGCCGCCGCTGCATCGAGAAGTCGAATTCAAAGTTGATATCTATTTCCCGGCGGAACAGACCTATCGACCACTCAGGGACGTCTCTCCAATTGTCGCTTCCATGTCCAACACTGCGTTCGACGACTGCGTCAAACGCGTACGTATCTGTGTGTCAGATAACGTAGTGCCACTGCAGTTGAAGCCTGAAGTGATCGATGAATTGCTTCAGGGGGCTGTCGATGGTTGCGTGTCGGACGATCCATGAACCGCAGGTGGTCAGGCCTGAGTCCCTTCCGAATATCCCGTGGCGCAGTGGCATCATGAGAACCGCACAGCTAGGCTATACGGTCGGTGGTGGTAGCCGTGACAGTCACGGAACGGTTGTGCCTTTGTCTTGCACACCGCGCTCATGACAGCCGGATACAGGAGCCATGTGATGCGATCGAACAGAAACTTACGTGGGGTGGCCCGCTGTCTGATCATTGGCTGTATTGTCGCGTTCTGCGGGGCAGGTGAGCTGACACCGTCCTTCGCCTACGCTGACGCTCGTCCCAACGTACTGTTCATCCTGCTGGATAACGTCGGCAAGGACTGGTTTCGCTGCTACGGAAGCCAGGAAAATCAGACGCCGCACATCGACGAACTGGCACGGACCGGGCTGAAGGTCCGGAACTGTTATGTCACACCTGTCTGCAGCACGACGCGAACGATGCTGCTTACGGGACGCTACCCGTTCACCACCGGATGGCATACTCACCACGATCCGGCCATCTACGGAGGGGGCTACTTTGACTGGAAACGCGAAGTGTGCATGGCCCGCGTAATGCGTGACGCCGGATATGACACATGTATCTCCGGCAAGTGGCAGATCAACGATCTGTTCGACCCGGAGCAGAAGGACGCACTGAACAGGCACGGCTTCGACGACTATTGTATTTTTCCGGAAGGCCGAAAAGGACACCCGGCTCATAAACAGCGTTACTGGGATCCTTACGTGATTCGCAACGGCGAGTTGCTGGATACCGCGGGGAAATTCGGTCCGGACATCTTCGCTGATCACCTGATGGATTTCTTTCGGCGGCCGCGGAGCAAACCTTTCTTCGCCTATTACTCAACGATTCTCACACACATCCCCGTTGTGCATACACCTCATAATCGTGGACAGCAATTGTCGTCTCGTGAATTGTTTGCCGGGATGCTCAATTACGCCGATCACCTGATCGCACGGCTGCAGCAGGGCCTCGTCGAATCCGGTGTGCGAGACAATACACTCGTTTTCATCGTGGTCGACAACGGCACGGATAATGGAACGGATCAGAACGCTTTCCAGAGTCTGGGCGGCAGAATCGGCGGGCGGATCTCAGGTGAAGGAATCTATTCCCTGACGGAACGTGGAATCAACATGCCGCTCATTGTGAACTGCCCGAAGCTGGTGCCCGGTGGCCGTGAAAGCGACACACTGGTCGATGCCACTGACTTTCTGCCGACACTGGCGGAGTTGGGCGGCGGAGAGTTGCCGGCGGGAGTTCGGATTGACGGTCAGTCATTCGCGGCGGAAATTCTGGGACAGGAGTCCGACGTCTCTCCCAGGGGCTGGTGTCTGACGCAGTACTACAAGACCCGGGCCGTACGCGATCAGAGGTTTAAACTCTATTCATCCGGCGAGTTCTATGATCTTTCCGAAGATCCGCTGGAACAACACAGCCTCAGCAATAAGCGGCGACAGGTTGAAGAAAGTTTCGTCCGGCTGTCAGGTGTATTGTCCGGGCTGCCAGGCAACGCATCACTGCCGTGGGAGTTTCGCAGCATTTCGGCGCGAAGAATCAGAGCCGAAGAGTCAGCCGCTCGAGATGCCGCAAAACAATAAAGGCCAGCTGAATCAGCTGGCCTTTATTGACTATTGTGTCGGGCGTGGGGCAGGTCATTTTTCCGGTGGACCTGCTCCCTCCATCTCCCGTTTGATGGCGTCGTAGATTTCCTGCCGATGGACAGTGATGTCCTTCGGTGCATCGATCCCGATTCTCACCTTATCGCCGCGTACTTCGACGATTGTGATGCGAATTGAATCTCCAATAACTATCGTTTCGTCGCGTTGACGCGAAAGTACCAGCATCCGATTGTTCCTCCGTGTGTGTATTCCTTCGGTTCCTGATCGGGACTCCTGTATATCTCCCGGATATAGCCGGAAAACAGGAGCGACCGCATTCAGTTGCCGCGTCGTTACTGCTTATCATTGTGTGGCGTACCGTGCCTTTGTGCAGTTCAGGATCGTCCTGGCAGGCGATTCCGATCAGGCGAACAGGAGAATCTCACGGCGTTGCGGCGACTTAACGTGGAGATACGCGATCACACCGGTTATATCGCCATCGATGATGGACGGACACTTTCAGAGATGACGATTGCCTGGCGTGAATAAGGCAACTAGTCTTCACGCTATTACTAATACGACCATGAACGGGAATAACTCCGTTCCGGAGGACCGAAATGCTGACCCTGAGTATCGCCCTTGGCTCATTTGTCGCCTTTATTCTGGCGTATCACACTTATGGGCGCTGGCTTTCAGTGAAGATTTTCCGCATCGATGACACGGCGACGGTGCCGTCACACGAACTTCGTGACAACGTCGATTTCATCCCCACGCAGCGACAGGTGCTGTTTGGCCATCATTTTACCAGCATTGCGGGCACCGGGCCGATTGTCGGTCCGGCCATTGCCGTATTCTGGGGCTGGCTGCCGGCATTATTGTGGGTTGTTCTGGGATCAATTTTTGTGGGAGCCGTACACGACTTTGGTGCACTGATGGTGTCACTTCGAAATCGAGGGCAGACGATCGGAGAAGTCGCCGGCCGACTGATCAATCCGCGGGCACGACTGCTGTTTCTGTTGATTCTGTTCTTCGCGCTAACGGTCGTTCTGGCCATTTTTGGACTTGTGATTGCGATTATTTTCTCTCTGTATCCGGAGTCTGTGCTGTCTGTGTGGGTTGCGATGCCTTTGGCCGTCACCATTGGGATCTATGTTTATCGAAACCAGACTGCGTCACTGCTGCTGCCATCGCTGGTGGCACTGGGCGTTCTCTATGCTTCCGTATATCTGGGGGTTTATTACTGTCCGATCACATTGCCTGCATCGTTACACATTGCCGGATCGCCGATCGTCACCTGGACTATCGTGTTGATGATTTATTGTTTCATTGCCTCAGTGCTGCCTGTCTGGCTACTGCTGCAGCCACGTGACTACATTAACAGTCATCAACTGGTGGTGGCTCTGACTCTGCTGGTGGCAGGACTTGCCGTGGCAGGACTGACCGGCAAAGCGGACCTTTCGCAGAGCACTCCGGCGATCGTGGCCCAGGCCGACATTCCCGCTGACGCGCCCCCCATTATGCCGTTTTTGTTCATCACAATTGCATGCGGTGCCTGCAGTGGCTTCCACTGTGTCGTCAGCAGCGGCACAACCAGCAAGCAGATTGCTGGAGAAGCAGATGCTCAGTTCATCGGCTATGGATCGATGTTGATGGAAGGAGCTCTGGCAGTGCTGGTCATACTGGCCTGTTGTGCCGGTGTGGGCATGGGGCGATTTGAAAAGGATGCTGCCGGAACACTCGTGCCCATCGTCGATGCTTCCGGTGCAAGGCTGATCGGCGAAGCGGCGTGGAGGTCTCGCTATTCGGTAGAGGGCGGATGGGGAAACTTCAAGCTTCCCCAAACGGTCGGGGCCTTCGTTGAAGGAGGGGCCAACTTCGTTGGTTCACTGGGCATTCCCCTGGAATTGTCCATTGGCATCATTGCCGTCCTGGTAGCCTGTTTTGCCGCCACGACACTGGACACTGCCACTCGACTGCAGCGTTACGTGGTTCAGGAACTGGGGGCGTCGTTTCACATCAAACCGCTGACCAATAAATACGGTGCAACGCTACTGGCGGTCGTGCTGGGAACTCTGGTGGCCATGATTCCCAACGCGAGCGGTGAGTACGGAAAAGGGGGCCTTATCTTATGGCCGCTGTTTGGTGCCACAAATCAACTGCTGGCCGGGCTGGCCTTCATGGTACTTATCTTCTTTCTTGCCCGCAGAGGTCGCAGTGTCAAGTTTGCTGTCATTCCGGTATTGATGATGACTGTCATTCCCGCATACGCGCTTGGCTGGAATATGTTTCGCCAGGGGGGCTGGCTGAACAGCGAACAGCCGAACTATCTGCTGACGGGATTCGGCGTCACGATCCTGGGACTGCAGGCGTGGATGGTTGCCGAATGTCTGATGCTGTTGCCGAGGGTGAAGGGCGTGCTGGAAGACGCCCTTCCACCGCTCGACAGAACTCAGACGGCTGACCTGAGTCCGTCTACCGATGCTGCAGGAGGTCCAAACTGCTGACCGGACAATGCCTGTGACCGATACAGTGTGACCTGTCGCGAATGACCGTCGACGATCCCTGAATTCCGTTATTCCGCGTTCAGGAATAATTGATTATGATTCCGGTCGCAAATTCAGGGAGGCAGCGGGGGCAAGGGCTTTACAGTTGCTCACGTCCGTAAGTTCCTCGCTATAGGCCGATTTTGAGCAAACCAGAGAGTCAATTGATGCGGTTACTGATTACAGGAGGTGCAGGTTTTATTGGCAGTCACATTGCCGATAAAGCGATCGCCAAAGACTGGGACGTTGCAGTACTGGACAATCTGGTATCCGGCCGTCGTGAGAATGTGCCGTCCGCTGCTGAGTTTTTCGAATGCGACATTCGGGATTCGTCGGCGGTGGAGCAAGCATTTGCTGCCTTCAAACCCACGGCGGTCAGCCATCAGGCCGCCCAGGCCAGTGTTGCGGTCAGCGTCCGTGAGCCGCAAATGGATGCGGAAGTCAATATCATCGGCTCGTTGAATATTCTGTCTGCCTGCGTTGCACACAGCGTTGAAACGCTGGTCTTTGCCAGTACAGGCGGGGCCATCTACGGCGAAGTTCCCGCGGGAATTCGTGCTGGCGTCGATTTTGCTCCGGTACCGATCAGCCCCTATGCATGCAGCAAGTTTTCCGTCGAAAAATACCTTGAGTGTTTTTGCATTGAATACGGACTCAAGTACACAGTGCTGCGATACGCCAACGTTTACGGGCCTCGACAGGATCCGCACGGAGAGGCGGGTGTCGTGGCCATTTTTTGCAATCGCATCCTTGCCGGCGAGAGTATTCTGATTAATGCCAAACGCGATGTCGGAGACGCTGGTTGTATTCGCGATTATGTCTTCATTGAAGATGTTGCACGAGCAAACATCGCCGCTTTGGAAGGTTTGATTCCGGATCCGATCCTGAATGTCGGAACGGGACAGGAAACCACGACACAGCAACTCGCGGAGATACTGCAGCGAGAGACTGGTAAGACAGTCGAAATGAAACCTCACGACAGGAGAGCGGGCGACATCGAGCGTTCGTTACTGGATGGGGATCGCCTGATCGAATTACGAGGACCGCTGGTGAGCATTAACGATGGTCTCCAGCAGACGGCGCAGTGGTTTCAGCAACGTCTGAATGTGTCGTCGTAAACAATACACATCGACTCCTGGAGACGCAGAGTGGATCAGTATCATTTCGAACTCGCAGACGAGGGCGGGTGTCTTGTGGCCGCATTTACCGGAGAGATTTCGACACACTTCTATTCAGTTTTTCGCGACGATTACAACGAAATCTGTCGACGACTGAGTCAGGCAGACGGTCAGTCTCTGATTATTGACCTGACTGAAACGACTTTCTTCGGGTCTTTGTTTGTCGGCATGATTCTGAAACTGAGTGTCACCATTGGCCGTCAGAATGGAAAATTTGCCCTGTGTGGCCTTTCCGAACAGCTCAGCGAACTGATGAAGAAGCTGATGCTGCTGGAGAAAAATTCTGACTCAGCCGGATACCTGAAACACTTCCGGACTCGTGACGAGGCAGTCACGGCTCTCACTTCAGAGCAACTCTGAAAATCTGCCGATGATTCACGCGCCCCTTGGGGAGCAGCTTCCCGGAATTCGGTTCTTCAACGCACGGGGTACTCGTCGTTCTAGAACTTCATTTGAAGTTCCATTCTGATACCGGGCGACAGGCCCGTTGCTTCCCGCTTGGCGAGAAATCCATCAAGTACCATCAGCCAGTGCTGATCGAAGGCCTGCTGGTAACGGACTCCGCCGGCTATTGCAGCCTGATCGACGTGGTTCGTGTCCTGCCGTCCGGCAAGTTCGAAGACGATCTGTCGACGTGTTCCGCAGAAAAACATCTGATACCCCAGGCTGGCCCCAATCGCTTCCGTCGCTTGATTGCTCAACGGAGCGCCGTAGTTTCCCAGCCCTGCGGCGGAAAATAGAACGCCCGTCTGTCCCAGCGGCCCGCCCGCAAGGGGCCCTCGCGCGGCTGAGGTAAAACGGTCGATGGCCCAGAAGGTGTTCAGGTAGATCACATCATTCGTATGATGGGGCGTCCACGAAAATTGACTGAACAGTAACTCACCCTGACCGGACGCGGCGCTTTCCGCTCCTGTGGGAATGGAAGTCAGTGCGTGCAACGAGCTGTTGTAGGTGTTGTGAATACCATGGATGCGCTGAATCCCGCTCAGAGCAACTGTCAGCAGACTGCCGTTGATGCTCTGCGAATCAACGTAAGCGATGTCCGCATTGATCGTGCTCATCGCGATGTCTGTTTCGGTAAACAGTCCGACGAGTTGCGCATCGGGATCGGGCATATTGTTGTTACGGTGGATACTGTTCCAGGCATAGACACCTGTGGTCCGCAGGTTGAGAATTCCGTTACCGCTCAATGTGTTTCGTGTCACTGTCACTGCGTCAATGATGTCTTCGTTCAGAAGCAGTCCCTGCTGAAAAGACATCGGCTGTCGACCCACAGAAAAACCGTAGTCCAGTGCGAGACCATCGTATGGGTCGAGACGTGGAAAGATCTCGCCAAAATCTCCTTCGAAGAACAGGGTCTGCACATCAATATTCCACGCGTCGTCAACCCTGTCGTTGCGCAGATCGTATCCTGAGAATGTTCTGCGATTTGCCTGTTCCTGGTCAACCGGACGGACACCAACGACCACCCGTTCGGTTCCTGTCAGGTTGAGCTGACCAAACAGGTCCAGACGGTTGGCCCATTCTGTGACATTTGTCGTGGAACGATTGTCGAAATAGTTGATCCCCGTGCGGTATGTCCCGAACACCCACAGAGCCGGCCGCCAGATGGCACCTGTCGGTGTCTCGATTCCCTGCTTCAGCCAGCCCGGTGCCAGGAACGGGTCATTATCCGTTTCAATCAGCAGTTGAGGTCGCCGGGGAATCGGCTGCAGTGGTATTGGGTTGTGGTGCAGGTCGACAGTGACTTCATCATGACTGATTCTCAGCAGGTCGGAGACGAACTGTGCCAGTGGATCTGCTGGGCCTTGAAGTATTTCAAGGATATGTTCGGCAACCGCGGCTCCGATAGACTGGGTCTGTGGTTCTGCGATTTCGGGATTGTACGTCGTCCGATCAGCGTAGGGGTTGATGACCGTCGGGACAGCAGACAGCTGTACAAAGTCAGCCATGTCCTCTGCCACCATGTGGCTTGAGTCTTCAGCAACCACCGGCACCATCGGCAGGATGACTCCTTCGTCAGGAATAACGACAGGTGATGGTGGAAGAGGGGGCTGCGATGATCCGTCAGCCAGGATCAGAGTGTCGTTCAATCGAGACACGCCGGCTTGATTCTCAGCCTCGTCTTCCGCCGTCACTGAGGGTGGCAACAGCAGGAATGCCAGACCCAGCAGTCGCAGCTTCGATTGTGGGGATACAACCGAGCGCCCGGTCCGCTGCGTTGAATGACGTTTGAACGTGTCAACTGAGTTCTGTTCGACCGTAGTGAACATCTGCCAGATTACTTTTTACTAAGGTCTGTTCGGCTTCACTATATTTTCCGCATCTATGCTCATCGGCCCGAGCGTACCCGTATGATCTTTGTACGGTCGTACAGAATCATATGGCCATCGACCACTCCGTCAGCGACCGCTTTGGCACTCATGCCGTAGTCGAAACCGACATTTGAAATTTCGTGAATCAGATTAACGGGCACCATACCGGCGATCAGCTGTATCCGAATAGTATACGTTCCCGCTCCCCGCAGCTGATTGGGCGTTACTTCGTAGCACGCCTGTCGAACGCCACCGACTTCCAGCACCTTCTTGTGCTTGCGGGCACCAATGGGCCGACCGAGAACGGTGAACGGTCGTGTGGCGGGCCGAATATAGGGCAACGGGTCGATTGAATACGGCACATTCAGAACCTGTTCGCGTTCACCACCACGCAGGTTACGAGTGATAAACAGCGACTGCAGTGAAAACAACTGTCGGTCCAGCGGGACCTTTCCGTTGTGAACGTAGACAGAGTGTGCGTCGCGAATATCACCATTCGGGTCAAGATCGCCCGACTGAAACACCTGTCGCCCGTGGGCGTCCCAGACGGACGTTCGCAGAAAAACGACACGTTCTGCGTCAAAGCCCGTGGGAACGCCATGTCCGGCAGTAATGTTGGAAACCGGTGCGGAAAAACGAATCCCGTCGCAGGACGCCTCTTCGATACAGATGTCCCCCAGATGAAATCCGGCTCTCAGGACCTGGCGTCTCTGCGTGTGCAGTTCCGCCAGCAGGGAGTACTGTTCATCCAGAATTCGGCGTGCCTTGATTCTCATTACCTGATCGTCCCACGGAGACGGAAACTCAGTATCTTCCGCCACTGAGTTTTCGAAATCGATCCGCCCCCAGCCGGCGGCGTCATCGAAGTACAGCCATTGTCGCATGGTTGCCAGCCCCGTATCATCCGGCTGGTGTTCCTCCAGAATCGCCTTTGGATTGTGAGGAAACAGACCGCGATGAATGATGGGGTAATCCGGTCCCGCCATCATGTGGTTGGTGTGTTTGCGCGGAGGAGTTGAGCGATTCCCCATGACTGCAGCCGGAGCGAAGTCATATCCCAGCGCTTTGCCTGGAACTTTACCCATGTGACAGTCCTGGCAGTTCTCGTCACAGTCCAGGGCTGAATGGGATTGTTTGTATTCGCTGAACGCATCCTCAAGGCGAAAACCATTGGGGGCAAAGACGTCGTGGCACGTTCCGCAAAAACCGGAAGTGGTCTGCTGAAAAAATCTATATGAACGTGCATGAACGGGGCTTGATCGTTCCTCAGAGTTAAGAACGGTCCTGAGCGCACCGTACTCGTCCGGGTGGGACATGACTTCGTTCAGGACGCGACTGCCAATTGGGCCATAGACAGCCTGGTTTAGATCTCCGGCCACCAGCGCCATTCGGCCGGCTCCTTTGCCCCAGGCCTGATTGACGCGATGACAGACAATGCAGGTGACGCCCTCTCGAGCTGCCGGTGCGCGGTCGAGATTGCTCATGTTGATGGCTTCGCCGGTTGCCATCCCCACCGGCGTGTGACAGCGGATACAAAAGTCTCCCAGCGTACCGTTTGTCAGCTTAATGAGTGTATTGGACATTGCGTTGAACACCGGCGACATCTGGGCATAAGCGTGCGGGCTTGTTGACCACTCGCGGTAGTGTTGCGGGTGACATTTTCCGCAGGCCTCGGCTGACGGAAACGGGGTACTGCGAAAACACTCTGAGTGAGCCTGGTCTACGGCTGCAGTCAGCACATGGGCGGGATTGTGCGATACCGCCGTTGTTTTTGACGTTCTGTCAGGGGCAGCGTCGGACGGCGGTGCCGTCACCACAAGTTCGTCTGCCAGTGATCGCCCGGCATTGGTGCAGAACATACCCGACATTACGACTGCGAAGGAAATGGCGAACTTCATGGATGTTCGCGTCTGATGGCATCCGTGCCTCGTTTGTTTTCGATCGTCCATTGTGTGATTCGTTCACGAAGTGCCGACGGATACGAATATGTTGGATCTATCGACAGCCCAGGGATTGCGGCGGATATTAATGGTCGCATGTTCGCAAAAACGTCGGTCCACCTGGTATCACGCCACCGAAATTGCGTCACCCCCCGTACCTTTGTGAACGCCCCGTACTGATTCAGCGTAAAATGCCGACTCGCCCGCCGTTCGGCAAATGCCGCCCCTCGGCGCCGGCCGTTACTTGGAGTCCATGGTAATGATGCCGGACCAGCCGGCAGGCGGCTGATAGTTGTGCGAAGCAATTGCGACCAGCAGGAAATCGCGGGCTTTATCCTCTGCCGGCAGTTCGCTGAGCAGCTTACGACATCGCTTCCAGTGTCCTTTCCGAAAGGCCTGCACGGCGTTTCGAAAGTTTTCCACGTCGATGTCCGAAATGATGCTCTGAGAAACAGGTGGAAGCAGTTCACTGACCGCGACCGGTTGATCGAACCCGGCTGGCTGCAGGACTCCGATGGGGCGGCAGCGCCCCTCATTTTGGGGCAGCGATCTGCGTGCCGCCGAAGCGGTCGATTCGTCCATCAAAATTGCGACGCCGACCTTCTTGGTAATGCCTTCGAGGCGGGAGGCAATATTGACGACCGGTCCAAAGATTCCGATCTTGGCCTGATCACGTGTGCCGATGCGTCCGGCAATGGCTCGACCGGTTGCGATCCCGATGCCCACTTCAAACCCGTCAAGTTCAGCGTCGCCGTCGTCTGCTGCCAGTTCAAAAAACTGACGAATCTGCAATGCCGCTCGACATGCCGCAACCGGGCCATCCATGAGTGCAATCGGCCAGCCCCAGAACCCCAGTGCAGAATCCCCCTGAAAGTCCGCAATCACACCCTGTTGCTCGATAATACTTTGAGTCATGATGCCCAGTGCGGCACTGATACGTCGCAGCAGGCCATGAAGATCGTCCGTCGACTTTGCCACCATGCGGGAAAAACCGCGCAGATCGCAATAGATGGCAACAATATCTGTTTCCCGAGGGGCCAGGTCAGCGCCATCGGGGCCGTCTGAGGCAATAGCGTCCAGCAGCCGGGGGGAGAAGAAACGGCGCATCCCCTCAAAGCGGTTTTCCAGCGCACGGACTGAGCGAACTGCACCCATCAGGTGGGCCACCAATTCCGTAACGCCGGCATCTGGTTTGAGCTGCTGAGGCTTCAGAAAGGCGGGGTATTCGACTGGCCCTCCAAATGTTCCGCCGACATATATGCACCACGGTGTGGAGGCTTCACTGCGGACGGGCACGCAGAACGACCACCAGCCGGTTTTCACGGGTTCGCCATTTGCATCCGATTCCACCTGAATTGCAGTCTCATCGTTTTTCATGGCTCGGTAAATCAGATCTCGACTGATCGATGCCTGCAGACCACTTTCCGTTTTCTGCCAGTGAATGATCCGGGGGCGGTTCGCCGACTGAACGTCCTCACAGTTTAGCGTGACCAGCAGATCTGCGCCGGTTAACACCTGCTGCAGGACAAGCAGCGCCTGCTGAGCGAGTTCCTTTTCGTCGGTCGCCATCCAGAGCGCCGTCGCGTTTTGTGAAACAACAGCCATCCTGATGTCGGAAGGACTCATCAGAGTGCTGGTTTTGTGCCCTTCCTGTCCCTCTCCCGCATCAACAAGCTGCAATGCTGCCAGTGGACGGACACTGGTCGACAGGGTGAATCGAGTGCGACCAATCTGAAACGATTCGCCAGCGGCAATCGTGGCTTCCTGGTGTGATCGTCCACAATACCAGATCGGGTTGCGTGTTCCCGGCAGACACCGCAAAGACAGTGACTGTCCATTCAATGTCACTTCGGCATGTTTGCGCGACACCAGATGATCCCATGGAACGGCGTAATCGTTGTCTGCGCTGCGTCCGAGGACCATCGGCGTCTCGACAACGACCTGCCAGGTATCGTTGTGATCGGGACTTTCACCTTCCGCTGTCAGAATCAACATGTTGTTTTCTGGTCACCTGCAGTGTGCTGCAGGAATGTCTGTTTCGGTTGTCTTGAGGGCATTACGAGTTTAGCATAGGCTCAAACACTCGTGAACTGTAGCTGGTCCGGGGATCACCAAACAACAAACCAGGAGAGACCGGATTGGCTGCAGGAGTAATGTTAGGAATCATGGCCAGTGTCTATCTGCTGGTCGCTGGCTGTGGTGTAATCAGCCGTGTGCTGTCTCGAAGACAAATCGATCGCCTGTCGGAAGATCTGCTGAAAGCCCGCCTGCGAACCGCGCTGGCGGAACAGTCAGACCGGGAGCAGGTACATCTTCACTGGAACGGTCTGCGTAAGTTTCTTGTCGATCGAAAGGTTGCCGAATCGCGCGACACAACTTCGTTTTATCTGAAACCGCACGACAGCAAACCTCTGCCATTGTTTCATGCCGGACAGTTTCTTACGTTTAGGCTGCATGTTCCTGGTGAGTCGCGTCCGGTCGTTCGTTGTTATTCGCTTTCAAGTGTGCCGGATACAGAGACGTATCGCATCACCGTCAAGAAGGTCGCAGGCGGCGTGGCGTCACAGTTTCTGCATGAAAGCGTCGAGGTTGGTGATTTACTGGACGTCATGGCTCCCCGGGGTGATTTTTGCATTGAACCTTCTCACAACAGACCGACAGTGCTGCTGGCCGGCGGCGTGGGCATCACACCGCTGTTGAGTATGGCCTACTCGATGACAAGTGCCGGTGCGGTCGCGGAAACATGGTTGATCTACAGCGTTAAGACGGCCGCAGACTTTCTGCTGCGAGACGAACTGCGGGCCCTGACTGAAGATAATCCGCACCTTCATCTTCGACTGGGAACGTCCAGCTCTGGGGACGCCTGTGCAGCAACCGACTTTCAGGGACGTATTTCGGTTGACTACCTGAATCGTACACTGGCTTCGAATAACTATGACTTCTATATCTGTGGCCCGCCACCGATGATGAAGTCGTTGGTGGCCGATCTGCGTGAATGGGGCGTGCCGCCGACATCTATCCACACCGAAGCTTTCGGCGCCAGTTCCGTGCAGGTGCTCAGCGCTGCCATGAAATCAGAAACAGAGGGTGAATCCCGGAACAGCGGGGATGTGACTGCCGGGCATTCGGTGAATTGTTTGAAGTCGTGCAAAACCGGGACATGGAACGATGCGACACCCAACCTGCTGTTGTTTGCGGAGTCACTCGACATAAACATCGACGCGGGATGCCGGGCGGCAAGTTGTGGCAGTTGTGTGACTGCCATTCGTTCGGGATGCGTGAAGTATCTGGAAACTCCCGGGTATTCGTGTGATGACAACACCTGTCTTCCGTGCGTTGCGATCCCTGACGGTCAACTGGACCTTGACGCCTGATGTGGTTAAAGTTTAACCACGTTTCGTATCTGGATTTTGCGGACTGTTCAGCAGTAACATCGTTTCACTGTTAAAAGTTTTGTGTTTCTCGCTGGCAATTTCGCTCTGAGAAAAGTATTGCAAGTGCCATTTTAGCCGCAGGAGACTCCGGTGCTTCCCGGAGTTATGCGGACGACGTGCCGGTCTGTGTCGGAAAATAAACAATGGAGTCATCGATGATAAAACACCGCTTCAGCCGGGTTCGCATGTGGCGGTTTGTCGGCATCGTCATAGCAGGCACAGCATTTTCGAACTGCTCTGCTCTGACGGCGACAGCAGCCGAGCCCGCTACCGGGGCGGTGGCTTCTGCCGGCACGAAGTTTTCCGACCACACTCGGGTGATGGGGACAGCAAAGGCGGACTGCAAAAAATGCCATGTGTCTGAAGTCGCTGCAGCTATGAAGACGGTTCACTTTCGTTCGGCCGAACAACGGTTGTATAAGTTCACCGGGAACACGAAAAAGTACGCCGACGCGCTCGGAATCAAGCAGGCGGAGCTTCTGTCGACGTCCGTTTGCGCGGACTGTCATGGCACAGTTGCCGTTGAGGCAGGGCAGAAAACCGTCATTTCCGGCGTCTCCTGCGAGTCCTGCCATGGTGCGGCTGGCGGCGAAGATGGCTGGCTGAATGCTCACCAGTCGTACCATGCATCGATGAAGATTCCTCGAGGACAGGAAACCGACGAGCACAAAGCGGCCCGCCACAAGAAATGCGATACCGCCGGCATGATTCGCTCCACAGACATCTACGGGCTGGCTAAAAACTGTTATGGCTGTCATCTGATTGGAAATGAAAAACTGGTTGCGGCCGGTCACAAGGCAGCAAGTGTGTTCGACCTCGTGTCATGGTCCACCGGCGAAGTTCGTCATAACTTCTTTATGAATAAGGAAGTGAACGCCGCTGCGCCATCGCTGTGGATGGAATCTGAGAAAGGAACGGTGGCAAACCGACGTCGGATGAAATTCGTCTTGGGCATGTTTGCTCAGGTGGAAGCAACATTGCGTCTGCTGGCTCCTGCCAGTGAAGGTGCCGTGATCAAACAGTTCCGGACGCCTCTGCGTGACGCGGCGGAACTGCTGCAGGAAGTTGACACCCCTGAAACACTGGAGGCCGGAGAACTGGTTGAAGATTTTGTGCCTTCACGGACGGGGAAAAAGTCGGAAGACAGTGAAGAATATCTTTCGGCGGCAGACGAAATTGCCGAACATGCAAGAGCATTCGTGAAGGCCTATGACGGAAGCACGTTCGCCGACCTTGATGAGATTATTGAGGAAACCCCGGCCTATTATTCTCAGCAGTACAAACAGACATATGGAGAAGAGAACTGAGCGGCCGTAAGCTCGGCGTGATGACTGCTGATGACTGTCAATCAGGGAGAATCCGGAAAACGTGAGCCAGGCCAGCGTGAATCAAAGTTCGATGGATCGTCCCCGTCGCTGGGATATGCCTTTTTCGCAGGAAGCAGGGCACGATTCTGTTCTGACGGACGCTGACATTGATTCTTTGCTGGCGAATGATGCATTCAGCCGCATTGATCCGGCTGGATTCAAACGCTCAGTGCCGTTGCGGGAAATTCTGCGCAACGATGTACGTATTGTCGATTTTGAACAGGGGGATGTGATTGTTCGGCAGGGGGACTGGGGCAGTTCCGCATTCTTTGTCCTGTCAGGAGCGGTCAGAGTCGAACTCGACCGTGGCGACGATGCTTCCAGTGATCTGATACAGGGGCGTCAGAAAAAGCCGCGGAAGACATTCTTTCGGTCCCTGGCACAGCTGTGGCAGAACAATCACCACGCAGAATTCCGCAATCCGGATGCAAAACAGTCGGTGTCCGGGAATCTTCGTTCTGTCGGCGGCGTCACTCGAGTCTACATTTCAGATGTTTCTGCAGTCATCGAACAGCACAAAACGGCCCGCATGGATGCCGGACACTGGTTTGGTGAACTGGCTGCCCTCGGGCGGACGCCACGTGTGGCCACGGTTTTCGCCGACGAAACGTCAACACTGCTGGAGATTCGCTGGCAGGGGCTGCGGGATATTCTGCGTTTTGATCGCGATCAGGGATTGAAAAAGTACATTGAGGACGTTTTCCGCGAACGAGCCATGGCTTCGTTGCTGAGAACCGAGCGATTGTTCGCGGACATCAGCGATCAGGAGATGGCCGATCTGATGCCCCACTGCCGTCTGGAAACATTCGGCGAGTACGACACAGCAAAGCCGTTCCGTGAGCTGTCTGGAGAAAACGCGGGTTCGGTTAAGAACGAGCCGTTAATTGCAGAGCAGGGAGACTATCCGAACGCCGTTTTTCTGATTCGTTCCGGCGTCGCCCGGTTAAGTCAGAAACACCATGCGGGTCGGCATACGGTTGGTTATCTGAATCCCGGTCGGGTCTTCGGTCTGAGGGAAGTGCTGCAGGGTTTTCGGTCAGGTCGCTCGACGGGATACGAGGCCAGGCTGTCGGCTATTGGATATCTGAACGCGGTTGTCATTCCGGCATCAATCGTAGAAGACCTGTTGCGCAGCGGAGCGATTTCTGATCCGGAAGACTCCTGTCGTCCGGCCGTGCATGCAACTCACGATGCTGTTGACGAAAATCTCCTGAACTTTCTGGTAGACGGAAAGTATGTGCAGGGCACGGAAACGATGGTCATTGATATGGACCGCTGCACTCGTTGTGACGACTGTGTGCGGGCCTGTGCCACGACCCACGACAATAACCCGCGTTTCATTCGGCATGGTCCGGTGTCCGTGCGGCATATGGTCGCAAATGCCTGTATGCACTGTCTCGACCCCGTCTGCATGATTGAGTGTCCCACCGGGGCAATTCACCGAGAGACTCTGGGCGGGCTGGTGCTGATCAACGATCAGACGTGCATCGGCTGTGCTCAATGTGCGAGTAACTGTCCGTTTGATGCCATTCGGATGGTTGAGACCAGAAACGCATCCGGAGCAATTCTGGTTGACTCAAAGAATGCCCCGATACTTGAGGCTACAAAATGTGATCTGTGTCACGACCAGCCGGGAGGCCCGGCATGTCAGCGCGCTTGCCCGCACGATGCGCTGGAACGTATTGATCTGCAGAGTCTGTCTGAATTGGAAGGTGTCATTGCCAGATGACACATTTCGTCCGCAGAAGAATTACCGGACTCACGTTGGTCGTGGTGTTAAGCCTGCTGCTGACCGCCGCCACCCGATTGATGGAAGACAATTTGCTTCGCCCGCGTACGTGGCTGGGCTGGGTGCTTGTTGTGATCGTGCTGTTTCTGGCATCGTACCGTTTACGTAAACAGCTGGCGATGCTGCCTCTGGGGGCGTCCGCGGCGTGGCTGCAGTGCCATATCTACGTGGGACTGCTGTCCGCTCCTGTGTTTCTGCTGCACACTGGTGCCCGGTGGCCGGGGGGGGGGATCGAAGTTGTCACAGCAGTGCTGTTTCTCACGGTTTTCTGCACGGGAATCCTTGGGCTGTTTCTGACCCGCATGATTCCACCACGACTGACGGATCGGGGCGAAGAGGTTATCCGGGAACGCATTCCGGTTTTCATACGTATCCTGCGTGAAGAAGCGGAAGCATCCGTGGCCGGGGCAAAGAACGCAGCGCCTTCAGAAGTTTTGAGCGACGTATATCTGAACCACCTGCATTCTTTTTTTCAGCGACCGAAGAATTTTGTTTCGCACGTATTTCATTCCACAAAGCCGCGCACGGCACTGCTGAATGCGTTGGACGATACGCGACGTTTCCTGAACACTCAGCACGAACAGACGATGGAGCAGCTGGCGGCGTGTGTCAGAAGAAAAGACGATCTGGACTATCAATATGCGATGCAGTCACTGCTGAAGTACTGGCTTTTCCTGCATGTACCACTGACATGGGGCCTGGTCGTGTTTACCTGCAGCCATGTTGTCACAGCCATGGCATTCACGAGTCGATAATGTAAGTTCCATGACGGACCCTCTGCAACAATTTGACTGGAAATCCAGTTCTTACGAACGTCCGGGGGACGCGTGGGTCTGTGGCAGAGCGTGCGCTGGCGCGCCCTGTCGTCTGGGACCCAGTGCAGATGGTGAGTGCAGTGTTCGCAGCCAGTGCACGCCTGAAAAAATCGGCGACCGTTATCGGTGTACGCGGTCGGTTCTGTACGGCGGGAAGTGTGCGGACGGACCCAATCCGGACGGCACGTGCTGCCAGGCGGACGAGTCGTGTCAGCCTGCAATGAGTCTGATGAAGCGGAGAAAAATCGCGGGAGTTATCTGCGCTTCGATATCACTGGCAGTTTGTCTGATCCTGTTTTCGGATTCGACGCCTCTGACATTGGTGTCGCCAGGAAAAGTGACTTCCGCTCATGCTGCTCTGGAAGCAAACTGTACTGCTTGTCATGTCGCCGGAGAGGCTCACAGTGGCTTGTTGTCGAATGCTTTCCTTTCGCGCAATTCGCTGGCCGATAGTGAGAAGTGTCTGAAGTGTCACCAGGACATCGGCGATGCACCATGGGCTCCACACAGTGTGGCCGGACATTTGTTGGCCGAGTCGACTGCAAACGCTGCGGTGAGCTCGAATTCATTCGGGGTTTCAGGGAAACCGGGCGGATATGTCCACTCGGGGCAGCAGCTGGCGTGTGCAACGTGCCATCAGGAACACCATGGACGATCGTTTGATCTGGCAGAGCTGTCGGACCAGCAGTGTCAGACGTGCCACAAGACGCAGTTTGATGACTTTGCCCACGGACATCCGGAATTTGAAAACTTCCCGCATGAGACGCGGCCCAACATATACTTTGATCACGCCAGGCACATCAACGCGTATTTTGCTGCCGTTGATCTGCCCTCGCAGACCCTCGATAAGGATTCGTTGACGGCCTGCTCGACGTGCCATCAGCAGGATGCCGCCGGGGGAATGATGCTGACGGCCGATTTTCAGCATACCTGTGCCGGCTGCCACGAATCGCAGATCGTTGATCTTCCGTTTCCCGGAGTCCCTTTCTTTGCGGTAACACAGGTCGCGGAGGATTCGGATACAGAACAGGATGAAGTTTCGGTGTACGGTCAGTGGCCAGTGACTGAATCTTCATTGCGTCAGATGCCTCCAGTAATGTCCCTGCTGGTACACGGGGACACAGCTGGCATAGGTTCCCTCAGTATGACTCCTGAACTAATCTGGCAGTGCAAGGAGCTGCTGCTGAGGGTCCGTAATGTCGGTGAGGTTGCGCTCGCAGAACGAGTGCCGGAGTCACATTCGCTGCTGCACGGAATCCTTTGCGAACTTGCTCCGCTGCTGATCACTGTGTCGTCATCCTGGTTTCCCGGACTCAGGGACGAGTTAGCCGCTCACACGGCCGAACAGCCTCTTCCGAATTTTCCGGACGTTGCGACACCTGAGCATCAGGCCATGCCACCTGTTCGTGGATGGTATATCTCTGACGGGGACCGCACGATCCGATATCGCCCCGTAGCGCACGCGGACCCGGTATTGCGGCGTCTGCTGGATTATCTGGTGCCACGGATTGGCCAGGAATCAGTTTCGACGGAACTGGTGGAACTGTTCACGGCGTTGTCCAATCCATCCGGATCCGGAGAAATTCATCGCAGCGGTCCGCTGGCGACCGGCCGATGTCTGTCCTGCCATACGACCAGCACAGACAGGGACGGAACTCTGCGTGTTAACTGGAATACAAAAGTACTCGGTGACTACTTCGCGTTCACGAGGTTTCGGCACGATCCTCATACGCAGATTGACGTGGCCAATTCATGTCTGACGTGTCATCAGATTCTCAACGATCAACAGCAACTGGATTTTTACCGGCCGGAATATTTCAGGCGCGACGAGCTCGGTCTCTGGCAGCCACAGCCAGAGACATCGTGTCCATTGACCAGTGGGTTGGGACCAGTTAAGCGAAGTCATTGTGCATCCTGCCACAACGAATCAACAGCATCCCACGGATGCCTTGAGTGTCACAACTATCATGTTCATGGTCCGTAGTGAAGAAAAGGGGGCTGGTCGATTCGAGCTGACGCTCGATGCAGGATGACCCGCTGTCGTTGTTCACTGCAACCATCGTTATTTCCACGACGTTCGTATGTGTCGGCCGTGTTCGGAGCGGCACGTCAGTACGTGATCACGAGTCAGACAATGAAGATTCAGGTTGTTGAGTCGGCAGTCGGTCAGTCCGCACAGCACCAGTTCGCAGTCTCGTATCTGATCAACGATACGGTCGCGATTGATGCCGGGTGCATAGGATTCATGTATCCCATTGCCAGGCAACGGCAATTAAGTCACGTTGTGTTGTCACACTCGCATTTTGATCATATTTCATCACTGCCGGTTTTCCTTGAGAATGTCTACAGGACAACAGGCGTGCCCGTTGTCCTGTGTGCAGGTGAAGAGACCAGGCGGGCGGTTGAATCGCACATTTTTAACGATCGAATCTGGCCGGATCTGGTACGAATTGCTCAGACTGAGGCTCCGTTCTTTACGTGGCAGACGCTTCGCGAGTTCGAAACGTTTCTGATTGGCGGTCTGTCCATCACTCCGATCCCGCTCGATCACCTGATTCCGACATTCGGGTTCCTTGTTGACGATGGAAGCAGTGCGGTCGCGATTGTGTCTGATACCGCGCCTGTTACTCAGGCGTGGGACTTTCTGAATCGCCAGCCAAATCTGAACGCGGTGTTCCTGGAGCTAAGTTTTCCTGAGTCAATGGCCGGACTGGCCGAGCACACGATGCACCTGACACCCTCGACGTTTGTACGGGAACAGGCCAAACTGAAAAAGGACGTGAGTTGGTTCGCAGTCCATCTTAAGTCCACACTTCGAGCAGAAATTCTCGGTGATTTCTCGGCCATTTCCGACTCACCGGTTGTCGTCGCAGAGCCCGGAGCGGAATACTCGTTCTGAGTGTCCTCTCACTCGGCCCGATCTTACTCTAGTGAACAATCGAATTGTGTCTTCACCAGTGCCTGACGAACATCTTCCGCGGGGGAGGCGGTTCCCGAACCGCGGTAGTTCGGGAGCCTTCGCTGTCGGACATTAAGTCCAGCGTTTTTTTTGCGCAGACTACCCAATAATCGTCACTTTCGCCGCAAACACGAAAAACCCCGCAACGTCACGACATTCCGGACATTGCGTGAGTAGAATTGCCGACCTGTGCTTCCGGCGAGGCAAAAACTTGTAATACGAACGTCGCCACGCGGACAGCCCTAACGTCAACCTATCGACAAGATTCAGCACTCATGTCTCAAAGTTATTCCGGCGACATTGTTATCACTGGCATTGGACTCATGTCTTCCATTGGCATCGGCGAGGATGCCTTCTGGGAGAGTCTGAACGCGGGCCAGTGTGGCTTCCGCAAGGTGGAACATCTCAGCCATGTGGGGACCCCGGAATGTATCGGTGGAGAAGTCACCGATTTCACGGCCAAATCAGCCAGGAAAGAACATCTCAGCAAGGTCAAGAAGCAGATCAAGGTTATGTGCCGTGAGATTCAGTTGGGAGTCGCATCGGCTCTTCAGGCCGTGCAACATGCTGGAATCGAACCAGGCAGTGTGCCGGCGCAACGTATCGGCGTGGATTTTGGTGCGAACCTGATGTCCAGTCCTCCCGACGTGTTGCTGGACGCCGGGGTTGCATGTAAAGGTGACGGCTCGACCTTCTCTTATGACCGGTGGGGAAATTGCGGCGAAGATCGATTCAAGGGGATGGAGCCGTTATGGCTGTTGCGATACCTGCCGAACATGCCCGGCTGTCACATCGGCATTGCGGTTGATGCCCGCGGGCCGAATAATTCCATTACCCATGACGAGGCATCGGGTGGACTTGTTCTGTCAGAAGCGGCCAACATCATTCGACGTGGCCGTGCCGACATCATGATCACCGGAACAACGGGCACGCGTCTTCATGCTGTGAAGTCCTGCCAGCATTCGCTGTGGGACACGCTGGCCGACGGGCCGGTTGACGCACGATGTCGCCCGCTGGATAAAGACCGACGCGGTGAGGTGATGGCAGAAAGTGCCTGCACGTTTATACTGGAGTCGCGCACCCATGCAGAAAATCGGGGAGCGACTATTCTGGGAACTCTGCTGAGCACTGCAGCCAGTTGCGTACTTGACAAAAACGGCCGTGCCAATGAGCAATTGGCAGTTGAACGGGCAGCTGAGGCAGCATTGCAGAGGGCCGGCGTCAGTGCTGCCGATCTGGGGCATGTGAATATGTGCGCATCCGGTCACCTGAAACGTGATGGATTCGAAAGCAGAGCCATCCGCAGCGTTCTGGCAGACAAAGTCGACGTTGTCCCTGTGACTGCTCCCAAAAGCTATCTCGGAAGTGCGGGCAGTGGATCCGGTTTGGCGGAAATGGCTGTATCGATCCTTGGCCTGAAGCACGGTGTGGTACCGAAGACTCTGAACTTTCGTGCCTCCGATGATGATGCACGTCTGAACGTCGTTGCCGACGATCATCTTGCGACGGAAAATAAGCTGTTCCTCAAAACCAGCGTGACTCGCATGGGACAGAGCAGTGCCGTCGTTATCGGCGTGTGAGTGGCCCCGGTAGCACCGTCTTTCCTCGCAGTCGGCAGCTGAACTAGCATGCTTCAGTTTTTCCTCAATCCCATGATGCTGCTGGGTCTGGCGGGAGTGACGCTGCCGGTTGTGGCTCACCTGCTCAGTCGTCGTAAATACGATGTGGTGAGTTGGGGAGCGATGCAGTTTCTGGATCCCAGCCGCAAAACTCGCCGCAAGATGAAGCTGGAAGAGTTGCTCCTGCTGCTGATTCGTATTACTGCCATCTGCCTGATCGCCATTGCCGCTTCACGGCCATGGATCAACAGTGGTTTTCTGATGGGCTACAGTTCGGCCGGCTCACGTGACGTGGTTCTGGTGATCGATGGTTCCAATTCAATGGGTCGTAGTGACGGCCTGGTGTCGTTGCATCAGAAAGCGATTCAACGCGCTCAGGAGTTCCTGCAGACTCTGCAGCCCGGTGATACTGTAGCGCTGATCGACGCGCGAGACCGCCCGGTACGAATTATTGAATCCCCTTTGCAGGATCTCAGCGCTGTCAGCGAAGAACTTGACGGAATCCCTCCGCCGGCCGGCGCGGCAGACCTGCGCCAGGCGTGTGAAGAAGCGGTTGGGATTCTGGGACGCTGCAGCAATGGCTCGCGGGAAATTGTGGTACTGACAGACCGTCAGAGAGCCAGCTGGTCTGTGGGAGATGAGGCTGCGTGGAACAGGTTTGATGACGTGCTGAACTTCCCGTCGGTGAGACCTTCATTGTGGGTCGTTGACCTGAGCGCCGGGCTGGCTCCGATCCGGCAGAACATTTCGATCGGACGACTGGACGTTTCCCGGGACCTGTCCGTCCCGGGGTTCCCCGTTAGTCTGCAGGTGCCAGTTCGCAACGCCGGAGAAGGGACTACTGACGTTCCGCTGCAGATTCTGCTGAACGGACAGCGGGTCGCAAATCTCGATGCGACGGTGTCAGTGCCGGCAGAATCAGAAACGACGTTCAGTCGTTCGATTCGCTTTTCGATGGAGGGGACAAATCTTATCACGGTTAAAGTTGATCTGCCGGATGATTCCGTGATGGCAGACAATGAAAGTCATGCGGCGGTTCGTGTAACAACCGCCATTCCGGTGCTGCTGGTCGAAAGCTCCAGCAGCCTGGACAGGACAAAGTGGAACACCTTTTTTGCGCAACTGGCGCTGACAGCTCCTGGTAACAAAGCTCCTTGGATACTGACGAAAACCGTCCGGGCACGCGACCTGACACCGGAACATCTGCGGGATGTCGCCGCTGCCGTTCTGCCGGATGTGGTGGAATTGCCGGAGGGAATGGCAGATGCTCTGCACGGATTCGTTGCCAGCGGCAAGGGAGTGTTTGTCACTCTGGGAGCGAAGTCGTCTCCCGAATCATTTCGTGAACTGTATGGCAGAGTGTTTCCCCGCCTGAAGTTGAAGCGTGTTCGCAGGGCGGATCCTGATGCCGTGGCTCCGACCACAGTTGCGCCGTACAGCCTTGAAGCTGCGTGGCTGAATCGTTTTCGGGAACGCGACGGCGCATCGTTCCTGACGGCTGCATTTGAACGTTGGTGGCTGGTCGAGGCAACATCGGGATTACCGGAAGCGGCCCCCGAGGGGCGGGAGCCGGACTTACCGCCCGCGGACGGGCAGAAAGGTCTTGCGGATGCTGCAGGGGCGAATGCAGATCCAGCAGGGACTGCGCCGATCACAATAGCGCAACTGACGTCGGGGGACCCTTTGTTGTTGCAGATGCCATACGGCCGAGGAAGTGTGCTGTTAATGACAAGTAACATCGATGCGGCCTGGAATGGGCTGCCGACGCGGCCCGACTATGTACCGTTTCTGCATGAAGCACTGTTCCAGATGGCCTCGTCGCGGACTCGGCGCAACGTCGGTTTTGGTGAGCCATTGGCATCGATTCTTCCGAAGAACGAGGATCCGCGCGAGGGCGATGGGTTCCGTTTTTCCGGCCCTTTTGATTTCAGTACGGAAGCTGCTACTGCTGACAGCGATGGCGAATGGCTGGTTCGGCTGCCTGCTACGCGTTTGCCGGGTAACTATGAGTTGCGAGCTGATCAGAACATGGAGGCCAGACCCATTGACTCGTTTGTCGTGAACTATGATCACACGGAAGACGATCCTGCTGAACTCATTGCCGACGACCATGCAAGATTAATTGTGCATAACCGCATGACGTTCCTTGAATCGATGGAGAATCTTCGAAAGCAGATGTACGGCGAAGAATCTCGCAGCGAACTCTGGGGACTGCTGCTGTTCGTATTTCTCGGCATGTTGATGCTTGAGGTGTGGATGACGCGCAGGCTGGTACTGCGCGGTCATGCCGATACGGCTCGTCAAAATCAGACCAGCCCCGCTGCATCGTAGCCGGACGAATGGCTCGGTCGTCTGTCTGTCAGCAGATGGACTTCTGAGTCTGCACTAGAAACGACTCCAGATACGGACACACACATCGCGCCCGATTATGTCCAGCCTTGTTGTGGCCTGCACTGCGGACCAATTGCTGCTAAACTGCCCTGACCTGATTCAAGTCGCAAAGTATACTGTTCAGGATACGATCTTTCCCCAGGTATGCAGGAAATCCCAATGCATCTGAACTCATTGTCGGTCGTCTTCTTGTTTTTTGCCGTCGCAATCGACCGATCGCACGGAGATGAGCAGGTTGCACATGGTACTGTATTTGTGGATGCCAATCAGAACGGCATGTTGGACAGTGGCGAACATCCTCTGGTCGGTGTCGCGGTGTCCAATGGCCGAAACGTGGTCGTCACCGACGGAGTTGGCAGATACTCCATTGATGTGGATGACGATACGATCGTTTTTGTGGTGAAACCGACAGGCTATCGGACTCAAATGGACCGGGACCATCTTTCCCGCTTCTATTACATTCACAAGCCGCACGGGTCGCCGAAAGATCTTAAGTTTCCAGGAGTGCTTCCGACCGGTCCTCTGCCGAGTACCATCGATTTTCCGCTGTATAAGCAGGATGAGCCTTCAGCTTTTGATGTCGTTTTTTTTGGCGACCCGCAACCCCGGGACCAGAAGGAAATTGACTATATCGCTCATGACGTCGTGGAAGGACTGATCGGTACGAATGCGGCTTTCGGAGTGACACTCGGTGATATTCTGTTTGACGACCTGACACTGTTTGACAGCTTCAATCGGACGGTTGGTCGCATCGGCATTCCGTGGTACAGCGTTATCGGGAATCACGATATTAATTTTTCCACCGACAAAGACGAACTCAGTGATGAGACATTTGAACGTGTTTACGGCCCCGCCTATTTCTCATTCGACTACGGCGGTGTTCATTTTCTTGTGATTGACGACGTGCACTGGATGACGGACGGAGAGCGTCGTTTTTATCGGTCAGGGTTAAGTGACAAACAGCTGGATTTTGTCGAAAATGATCTAAAGAACGTACCGCAGGACCGACTCGTTGTGGCGATGATGCACATCCCGCTGGTTAAGTCGACACCGTGGCTGGAGCCCAAACGTGACCGGCTGTTTCGGATTCTGGAATCCCGCGAACACTGCGTTTCTCTGGCTGGTCATACCCATCATCATGAGCACGTGATGATCGACGAGAGTCTGGGCTGGAAGAAGCCACAGCCACATCATCACATTATTAACGTAACTGTCTCCGGATCGTGGTGGTCCGGACGTCCTGATGAAAATGACATACCACACACACTATGCGCTGATGGCACGCCCAATGGTCACACTGTTATGCATTTTGACGGACAGGAATATCTGCTGGAATATAGAGCCGCTCGCAAAAGCGCCAACTATCAGGTGCGGGTCATGGCGGCCGAGGAATATCAGGACGACAGACCTTTGTTTCATGCAAACGTATTTAACGCTATGCCGGAGGCAACGGTCGAATGGAAGCTGGGACATGACGGACAGTGGCAGATAATGGAAAAAACGTCTGAGGCAGATCCACTGTTTCTGAAGCGATGGGAAGACGAACAGAAACGACTGCCGGATGTGCCGTGGAGAAAAATTCCCAAACCGATGAAATCGCCCCATCTGTGGAAAGCGGATCTGCCACGCGAACTGCCGCCGGGAACCTATGCCATTCATGTCCGCTGCACGAACCCGAATGGACAGGTACTTACGGGACACCGGATTTTCCGCGTTCGCTGATGCGTGAAAGTACAGCGATGCGCGTGGTGTGACGGCAGAACGGCAATCAGGCGGGAGGTGTCTCGCTCTGCCAGCCCGCTTTTTCGAACAGCGGTACGTATGCCGAGGGAATCCACAGCCGATCTTCCGACAGCGGCACTCGAAAGTAGTTGTGGGGATGAATCAACGTGTTCGAATCGGATGTCAGGTCAATCACATAACGGCTCGGCAGTTCACGACGACTGAGAAAACGCAGTTCGAATGGTTCCAGAAGCAGAGGATTCATGGCGTCAAAGATGCCGCGATGCTGTGCCCGCGCTGTCTGCACAGATGTGCGGGCGGTGAGCAGTTCGCGATCGTTTTCCGAAAGCACTTTTGCCTTGCCTGCAGGAATCACGGCCTTTGTTACAGAATCGGGCCGAGCCCACGGGTTTATGTTGGGCCAGATGAAGTAGGGAAACGCACGTCCACGTTCCAGTAGTCGAAGGTTGTAGGTCGGCGGGCGGGGAGTGGGAATCTCGCGATCCGGTTGATTTCGGTTGATGGTACACAGAAACCGTCCGTACACATCCATTACCTCAAACCCAAAGCCCAGGTAATACCCGAATGTGGAAAGATCCTGGCCCATGATCTCCATGTCCCGCGAGATTAACGAACGCAGCTCCTTTGTTGCAGCCTCCGCGTGGTCGTGATGCACGGTTCCCGGTTCACCAACGAGCTTCGACTGAATCCACGACTTCAGTGCGGCCGGCACAGCTGTCGAAAACTGACCCCATTCCGGGTTGAACGGACTCTGCAGGAAGTCATTCCATCGATCATCGTGCAGATTAATGAAGTGCAGACGGGGACCCGGAAATGCAAAACTGATTTCCGGAGTGTCGATGCCCAGCAGACGAACCCCGATGTTTCCATTCGGGACAACGTTCAGGGTGTCGCCGTCATGCACCTGTTGAACGACCGTACCCGGTTTGCCGCCGTACAGTCCCGGGATCGCGAAGCCTGTCGTGCGGTTGTTTTCAGAATCAGTTCGGATGGCCTTCGGCATATTCTTTCCCGTCCTCTTCGATGAATTTCGCGTTTACTGATTTCGCACCGGCTCGCGGGTCGCCCCGCGTCAGGCCACTGCCTGAGTCCATTCTTTCAGGTCGTTAAGTTTGCTCGCGGCAACTCCTTTGAGCAGTACTTGCCGGACGGACGTCACGGCGTCAGTCAGAGTCGCTGCCTTTTCGGCAGCCAGCAGGGCTGCTGCTGTGTTAGCAATAACGATGTTTGTTGCGGCAGAATCTACGCCGTCCAGGACAGACTGAATCACAGCGGCGCTCTGTGCTGAAGAAGTGACTCGCAGCGGTTCGAGATCGCACGTCGGCAGTCCAAAGTCTTCGCATGTCCAGGTAAGTTCATCCGTCCGTCCGTTTGTGACCTGGTAAGCCGTTGTGGCCCCCCACAGACAGACTTCGTCCAGCTCGTTGTTACCGCACACGACGAGCGCCTTGCGGCAGCCCAGTACGCTGAGTGCTGATGCCAGCAATCGGGCTCGTTCGTTGCTGCTGGCCCCCAGCAGCTGGTATTCGGCTCCGGCGGGATTTGTAAGCGGCCCCAGTAGATTGAAGATCGTGGGAATTCCAAGTGCTTTGCGAACCGGGGCGGCATGCTTCATTGCTCCGTGCACAAGCGGAGCAAAGCAGAAGGTGATGCCAATCTCATCAAGACATTTTGCTGCCTGATCAGGAGTCAGCTGAATATTAACGCCCAGTGCTTCCAGAACATCCGCAGAGCCGCTGCTGCTGGACACGCTTCGGTTTCCGTGTTTCGCCACATTGACCCCACAGGCCGCCGCCACAATGGCCGTAGCTGTGCTGATGTTAAACGTGTGCAGCTGGTCGCCTCCTGTTCCGCACGTGTCCAGCAGCGGTTGCCGCTGTGTGGCGATTCTGGCCGCCCGATCACGCATAGCCTGTGCAGCACCGACAACTTCGATGGCCGCTGGCCCCTTGCAGGCCATGGCTGTCAGCCATGCCGCCATCTCGACGCCCTCGCAGGCACCATCCATCATTGCTCCGACGCATTTCTGCACTGTATCGGACGACAGATCCTGTCGGGCAATCAGTTGCTGCAGAGCGGGACCAAGGGGTGCGTTCATAACTTAAACCTGAAATCTGTAGGGGCGTGAAACACGATGCGGAGCATAGACGTTGTGGACGGTCTTTGCATGTCATTAATAACGAGTCCGCAACTATTCGTCAGCGAAATTTGCGAGACATCAACAGAACACAATCTGAAGATGCTTAAGTTGTATTTCTTATAGTATGGGGGCGGTCAGACGCCGCCGGACGTCGAAAAATTCAGTCAAAAATGAATGGTAACGATCCAACGTGGGTGGTTCGGTTGCGAAGAACGCGAACATTCGAGACAACTTGTGCGTCGGGAAGCCCGGGCCAGCTCGGAATCCCAAACGAAATCCTGCTGCTGAAGGCCCTATGTATGACTCGCCACGATGGCCGAGCCGTTGATGAACTGCGTCCGATCTCCGTTCAGCGAGGTTTCATTGAAACCGCGACCGCCAGTGTGTTGATACAAGCGGGCAAAACGATGATCCTGTGTACCGCCAGTGTTGAAAACAAGGTGCCACCCTGGCGGATGCCCCGCAACGAGGGCGATACCGCCCAGGGCTGGGTCACCGCAGAATACAACATGCTGCCTGGCAGCACGTCACCTCGCAAGCAGCGAGATCGAAAAAAAGTTGACGGTCGAACGACTGAGATTCAGCGGCTTATCGGGCGCAGTCTGCGTGCAGCTGTAGACTTCGCAGCCCTTGGTGAACACACAATCATGATTGACTGTGACGTCCTTCAGGCAGACGGCGGAACGCGAACGCTGAGCATCACCGGAGGGTTTATTGTATTATGTGATGCGATCGCCTCAATTTCAGACGAACGACTGCCGTCAAAGCAGAGCATCATCAAAGAAAATGTGGCGGCTATCAGCGTGGGGGTGGTCGACGGACTGCCTGTCCTTGATCTCGATTATCCGGAAGACAGCACAGCTGACGTGGACATGAATGTCGTCATGACAGGCAGCGGGAAGTTCATCGAAGTGCAGGGGACAGCCGAAGGCGAACCCTTTGATCTGGCGACTCTGCAACAGGAACTTTCTCTGGCTCAGCACGGAGTCGCTCAGCTGACAGCGATCCAGAAAGAATCGCTGGGCGACGCGTGGCCACTCTCGTAACAGCCTGACCGCAGGCCGTTGCTCACGCGACTGCAATACACCAGGAAGTGAAATTCAAATGGCGAAACAGCAATACCGCAGCGTCCCCGACGAAACGTCAGGTCTTCCGAAAGGGATCAAGTACATCATCGGCAACGAAGCTGCCGAACGCTTCAGCTTCTATGGCATGCGCACGATCCTTGTCGTGTTTATGACCAAGTATCTTCATTATATGGTCGACGGCGAAGTCGGCACGGAAATGAGTGATGCGAAGGCCAACGAGTACTACCACAATTTTGTGGCGGCAACGTATTTTTTTCCTGTCATGGGGTCGTTCCTGTCGGACATTCTGATCGGCAAGTATCGGACGATTCTGTGGCTCTCAATTGTCTATTGCCTGGGCCACCTGTCGCTGGCGCTGATGGGTGGGGCAGGGCTCGCGCCGGGAAGCTGGTTGATGGCAGGCCTGTTCTTGATTGCACTGGGCAGTGGTGGGATCAAGCCATGCGTGTCGGCTCACGTGGGTGATCAGTTCGGAACGAAGAACAGCCATCTGATGACGAAAGTGTTTCAGTGGTTCTACTTCGCGATCAACTTCGGGTCCACCGCGTCCACATGGATGACACCGCTTCTGTTGAAATGGTACGGCCCGCACATTGCGTTTGGTGTGCCCGGCGTTCTGATGGCGATAGCCACCCTGATGTTCTGGATGGGCCGCAACGTCTTTATCCATGTCCCGCCCGGCGGCAGCCGCTTTTTCCGTGAAACTTTCAGTCGTGATGGTGTCGTTGCGCTGCTGAAGCTGTCGACCATTTATGCGTTCGTCGCCGTATTCTGGGGCCTGTTTGATCAGACCGGTTCATCGTGGGTGATTCAGGCTGAAAACATGGATCGACGCTTCCTGGGGATCACATGGTTACAGTCACAGATACAGGTACTGAACCCTATCCTGGTCATGATTCTGATTCCTCTGTTTCAGCTCGTGATTTACCCGTTCGTGGACACATTCGTTTTTCGGCTGACAGCCATACGCAAGATTTCGATCGGCTTCTTTCTTACGGCGGCCAGTTTTGCGGTGGTCGCGAAGGCGCAGGATTTGATTGACGGCGGTGCGACGCCTTCCATCGCCTGGCAATTGTGGGCGTACGTTCTGCTGACCAGCGGTGAGGTCCTGATCTCAATTACCGGGTTGGAATTTTCTTACACGCAGGCCCCCAAAACCATGAAGTCAGTGATCATGGCGGTGTGGCTGTTCTCCGTTTCGCTTGGCAATATCTTCACAAGTGTCGTGAACCATTCTATTCAGGTGCCGGGGATCAGTCAGGTGGCGGCTGATGCGAAATCTCAGTCGCCGGATACAAAGAACACTATCGGTACGTGGACATTTCGTACATCCGGCCGGTCACTGGAAGGGAGCGAAGAGTCCGGGAAAACGATTACCATCAGCGGGGTCGACGGGGATTTTGATACAGCGGATGACATTGTGATGCACTTCAATCAGTACAACATTCTGGAAGATGTTGAGACGTCGGATAACGAGTCGATTGCAAAGGCGTCCGAAATCATCGAACAGGCGTTTTTCTCTGATCCACGGGACGACTCGGAGAAAGCTTTGCCGACGGAAAGTAAAGGACAGGAATTACTTGCGGGGCTGACGGATTCTTACGGAAATGCGTTCGTGTACAGCCAGCAGTCAAAGAACGACTACAGGATTGCTTCGTCTGGCCCTGATGGAATCAACCAGACACAGTGGGACATTATCCTGAGCGCGACAGTCAGTCGGGTTGCTTCAGATGAAGGCTCATCTGCAGGCGACGAGCCTTACGACTGGCTGGAACAACGCATTATCGCCGCTCGCGGAGATGAGGGGAAAGCTTCGGTTGAGGCTGCTCGAGGGAACATCGCAGAAACGGCAATCAACCATTCCATCACCGTCGGCGGACAGGATACCATGGAGGGCGGAGACTATTTCTGGTTTTGGACCTTCACAATTCTGGTGACTTCTGTTCTGTTCGTACCCGTTGGTTACTTTTACAAAGAAAAATCGTACATTCAGTCCCAAGGCAGTGACGAGTCACTGATTGAATCGGAAGACGTTGATGGCCAGGTTGATGGTGTGGATCTGCAGTAGTCTCAGAATGAATGACAATCCCACAGGTCAACCACGTTAAATGTTTATACGTCGGCCGAAACTGGTAAGAAACTGTTGACAGGACGTTTTCTTTCGTAAACAACCGCAGCATAAGCCGACGACATCGATCGTCAGCTGATTTTGGACTGTTGAGAAATGCCGAATCAGGTTTCAATCACAAGTGTGTGCTGTGCACTCATAGTCAGTAATGCATTCGCGACGATGGACAATGACGATCACAGGGCGACAGCCGTCCCTTCGGAGAGTCCGGAGAAAGCGATCCGGCGGTTTGTTCAAGAGTGTCTGTCAATAACTCCCGGTGAAGGGCCGTATCCGGACAAGTTTGTCATCGGCGCCACAGCTCCGACAGCGAATGAACGGGCACGCACAGATGTCAGCATTAAACACCGGTTCAGGGTTTCAAAGTTCGAGGTGACTCAGGAACTTTATCAGGCTGTCACGCAGCAGAATCCCAGTCGCTGGAAGGGGCCTCGCAATTCTGTAGAAAATGTGAGCTGGCAGGATGCGGTCAGTTTCTGCAAACAGTTGACTGTGATTCTGAGAAATCGAAAGCTGATCGCTGCTGATGAAATCGTCAGGCTTCCGACAGCCCTGGAATGGGAGTACTGCTGCCGCGCCGGCACACAAACTAAATACAGTTTCGGAGACAATGCCGGCGGCAAAGACAGTGGAACATCCATTCTGGATGCTCACGCGTGGCATACCGGCAACGCAGCCGGAAATGACCCCGCAGTTGGCGTGCTGAAGCCGAATCCCTGGGGACTCTACGACGTTCATGGGTATCTCTGGGAGTTTGTGTCAGACGAACGTGGCTCTGATGCATTTGACCCCGAGAAAGAAAACGCGGAGGATGACGACCTGCGAATTATCCGTGGCGGTTCCTGGAAAGACGAACACCCGCTGCTTTCCTCATCCGCCTATCTAGAAATTTCCGACAAGGCCAGGAGTGACGCAATCGGGTTTCGGTGTGTGATTGGCGGGCCAGCAAAACCCTGAAATCCGCGGCAGCAGTAGTAGCGAATCACACGTGCTTCGGGTATCCTCAAACACTGACTCTTGGGGGTGCCGCGCAGAGACTTGTGTCTATGCGGTCAAATTGACGCTTTTCCCCCAACCACGAAACGCACCGAAGCATTGAACGGATCACATCCGACTGGTTGATGTGACCAAACAGGACCCGGGATCATGACGACGGAAGAACATTCTCCGCAGGCTGAAGCTGAAGCTGAAGTACCTGAACACGCCGCGATCAAGGAAACAGAAGCGGTGCAGGAAGCGACCACCGAGCAAATGGCCCCCTTGGTCACGACGGAGCCGTCAGCGGCCCCCGCTGAGGCAGTGGCTGCCACGCCAGCGATGGAGGCAGCCTCGCCCGCTCCGCCGCCCGCCACAACCGAATTGGCGCCGACGCCCCCCGTAACAGTCAATATCGATCCCGTTGTGCCCGGTGCCACGCCGGCAACTTCGGAAGCGATATCCCCTGCGGCGGTGCCTGTTGCTGATTGTTCAGCCGTGCCTCAGCCGGAGGCGACTTCACCAGCAGCAGAAGCAGCTACTGACGGATCAGACAATGTCGCTGCGCCCGCCGACACTGGTGGTTCGGCAGCCCGTGTGCGAGAAAAACTGGGTTCACAGTCCAAGGGTAAGTCGCTCGGCAATGAGGACATTAAGACTCAGCGACCTGATACGCCGACGAATACAGTGGCCACGGATATTCCTGAGGCTGATGAACTGGATGCAACGCTGCAGGCTGAGATTGAAACAGCGCTGGGCGAAGAGGCGCTTGCAGCAACTGAAACGCCTTCGTCATCGGCGGCTGAAACAGGAGCTGCCGATGCTCCTGCGGACCCGGATGAGCCCGAAGAAATCGGTCCGGGGTCTGTGGTGACAGGTACGGTCCAGCAGATTCATGGCGATGACGTGTTTCTGAACGCTGGTCTGATGGCAGACGTTCTGTTGTCACTGAAACATATTCCGGAGGGTGCAAAAACTGAAGTTGGCGGCACGATGCGTGTCGTTATCGAATCCATCGATGGTGATGGGTTATTCCGCGCCCGCCTGCCGGAAGCAAAGACGAAAACCGGAGGTAACTGGGATGGCCTTGCGGCTGGCCAGGTCGTCGACTGTCAGGTCACTGGAACAAATAAGGGTGGGCTGCAGGTCACGGTCAGCAGCCTTAAGGCATTTCTTCCCGCCAGTCAGGTTGATCTGGGATTTGTTGCGGACCTGGAACAATATGTTGGTCAGACCCTGACGGTGCAGATCACCGAGGTCAAACCCAAGAAACGGAATCTTGTCGTCAGCCGCCGAGCGTTGCTGCAGGCCGAACGTGAATCACTGCAGGCTGACTTCTGGACATCAATCGAAATCGGACAGGACCTTACCGGAACCGTCAAGACAATCAAGAAATACGGGGCCTTTGTGAACCTCGGTCCGATCGATGGTTTTCTGCATGTTGGCGAAATTTCGTGGTCGCGGATCAGTCATCCGAACGAAGTTTTGAACGACGGTCAGGAGATTCAGGTTCGTATTCTGAAGATTGATAAGGAAAAGAATCGGATCAGCCTGGGCATGAAACAGCTTGTACAGAATCCGTGGCAGGGACTTGGTGAAAAATATCCTTCCGAGCGGATTGTTTCGGGCAAAGTCACTCGCATTGCTGACTTTGGCGCCTTTATTGAGCTGGAACCCGGGGTCGAAGGTCTGGTGCACATCAGTGAACTGGCCTGGCGCCGCGTTGGCAGTGTCGGTGAGATTCTGTCAATTGGCGATGAACGCGATTTTCAGGTGCTGGAAGTCGACCAGAAGCGAAAACGTGTCAGTCTTTCGTTGAAGGCGCTGGAGAAGAAACCGGAATCTCCCAGGAAGGATTCGGCCGATGAACCATCCCGTCCGCCACGCACGCCGAACCCCGATCTTCGGGGAGGCATGGGTGGTCAGTCCGGCAACAGCGGTCTGTTCGGTAATCCGTCCGACTTTACGTAGGGCGTGTGCAACGTAACCCTGAAAAACCGCGTGAAGCAACCGTGAATTCGCTGATCGCAGGTGATATCAGGGCATCGACCTCGAGACGACGCCCCGGTAGTTCCGCCGCAAATGCCTTGGGGCTCTGGGCTGGAGCGCTCTGCCGGACGATTTCACGGTGATCGGTCGCCACCGCCTGTAACCCTGCAGCAGGTCGCCTGATAAACGCGTCGACAGACCAGACGCAGTCTCTCAGTCTGTGCGTTTGGCGTGTCGTGTTTCGTGTGACCTGCGGAACCTGCTCATCGGATAGCGAGTCCATGCTGTCCCTGCCAGCAACTGGTACAGGTGGACACGAAACTTACGCTTTAGCATTTCCGGCGCGGCCATCGGGACTTCATATTGCAACACCATGGACAGAGAACCTGGCATGTCAACACTCAGTGCAGTCACGCGGAGTTTTCGTCGCTTCATGATGCTGTATTTTTGTAACAGGAATATGCGACGGCGTGCCGGCGGAACAGAACCCGACAAAAAACCTGGTCAGGATTTCCTGCAAGATGGAAGCGTACGGTCTTTCTGAGATCCGGGCTCTGATCGCCAGCGGCGCAGATGTCGACATGAAGATCAGATAAGGCACAGTTTCGTTCTTCGCAGGGGCATTGAATGGTTACTCAGATTGTCCAGCTCCCGCCTGCAGGAAGGGGCCTGACGTTAAGGTCACTGGCAGTAAGAGACTTTGTTCGCTGTGTGTGGCCTTGCACCGTGGTCATGTCAAGGTCACCGGATTGTTACCGGACGCCGAAGCCGCCGAGCGTTCCGCCGACGCCAGTTACGGGATTACAGCATTGTGGGAGGCGTCGAGAAGAATGCATGTCGAGGTTGCCAGGATCCAGTTGCACGCCGGGGCTGACATCGAGTCCGCAGCGACAGGCAGAGTTTCTCCAATGATGATGTCAGCTTAAAACGCCCACGTAGAGATCGCTGCGCGTCTTCTGGTGGGAGGGGGCATGTCGATGCTGTCTGCAGGTGTGCCTTAATGTCACTGCAAATAGCGTCGCAGAATGGGCATGTCGATATGGTCTGAACGCTGCTGAATCATGGCGAGAATACTCACTGAGCTCACGCGAATGGTGGCAGCACCGCTTTCGATGCAGCTGCGGCGCACGGCCACCTGCAGATCGTTGAATTGCTGCCGGAAGCAACCACCGAGACTGTTGGTAGCGGAAAACCAGGACTAACGCTGTTGTGAGAGACTTCGAAACAGGGACGAAGCGATGTCGCTGCTCTGCGTCTGGGTGCGGGAGCTGACGTCAATGCTGTTTCGAACGAACTTTCACATTACTGATCCTGGCATGGGAAGATGGTCGTCTCAATGCTGATGAAATGCTGCCTGGGCAGAGGCCAATGTTAATTCCGTCGATAAGCTTTGCATGTCATTACTACGAATGGCGTCTCGGGGCTGTCATGCTGAGATCGTCAGACTCCTGTTGGATCACGAGGCCGATGTTGACATTATCCGAACGCGAGATTTTACCACCTCACCTGGCGTTGCCGCACAGAATGGCAACACCGATGTCGTGGAACTCCTGCTCATGGCCGGGACGGATACTGATGCCGCTGACACTTGCGGCTTCACGACGTTGTTTGTTGCGTGCCGGGCGGGCCAGGTTGATACGGCAAACCGCTGCTTAAGCACAAAGTCAACGTGAATATCGAGACGAGCTTGACTGAGAATGTGTTTACACCGCTGGGCGTTGCCGAATCTTTGCGTTGTGAAGCTGTACATTGCGAATGCAATGCGGAGCCGGTGCAAACCGTCAATCTCCATTGTCGTGGAACAGCACTTCGGTTATCCGCCGACTCAGTTGCTGCGAGTAAACCGACGTGCCAGTACCTCCAGTGCTCGAGCAACATCAGGATCGGCACTGATTTCATCGCTTGTGCGGCCTCGAAAAAGAGTGCGGTGCGAATTCTCTACATTCACGTGGGGAGCGATTCCTGTACCCGCATAGTTCTGATGTTCGGGTGAAAAGAACTTGGCGGTCGTCAGCTTCAAGCCAGTGCCGCCGGGCAGATGAATGATGCTCTGCACGGACCACTTGCCGTATGTTTTACGTCCCACGATTGTGCCGCGGCGGTGGTCGTTGATGGCACCTGCGACAATTTCGCTGGCACTGGCACTGTTTTCGTTGACCAGCAGAATCAGAGGCATATTGCGTGTGTTGTATGTGTTGGCTCGAAACGTCTGCGTCTGGTCGAATGAACGGCCTTCGGTTGACACCAGCACGCCTCGATCGATGAATCTGTCAATGACGTTAGCGGCGGTATCCAGCAGTCCGCCCGGATTGTCCCGCAGATCCCAGATCAACGATTTCATTCCGCGACTCTCAAGCTCACGCAGAGCCGCATCCATTTCTTCTTCCGTGGAGTTCTGAAATCCGGTCATTCGGATGTAGCCGACACCCTGTTCCTGATTCAGTATGATCGAACTGGTCACACTGCGAACAACCACAGGTCGACGTGTCAGTACACTGCGGTTGATCTTTCCCGTATCCGTTTCAAAGGCAAGGTCAACCTGACTGCCCCGGGGGCCGCGCAAAAGTCCGGCCGCTTCGTCGGTGGTCAGATCACGACACTCGTGACCGTCGATCTCGACAATAAAGTCGCCAGGCCGCAGTCCGCCTTCTTCCGCAGGACTGTCCAGCAGGACATTGACCAGATGCATTCCCTTGCCTTTCTCACCTTCCATTTCGATTCCAATGCCGACGAATTCACCCTGAATGCTGCCAAACAGATCGTTGTAGCGATCGGGCGTCAGGAAGTGACTGTAATCGTCCAGAGCGTTGCAGGAACCGAACAGATACTCCATGATTACGGCAGCATCCGGAATGCCGACGTCGCGTCTGGCAATATCACAAACCTCTGCGACGACCATACGAGCTTCCAGCCGACTGGCGACTCGACGATTCCAGTATTCGCCGGTCAGCCTGCGTCGCAGCTTCTCTGCTGCGGGACGAGACGAACTCTTGACATGAGTCTCAAGAAAACGCTCGTTGCCGAGAGCCATATACAGGCTCTCGGTGCCGTGGGCGATCAGCTTTGTTGCAGAAACGTTTGAAACATATTCCAGTTGCACGCGTGTGATTACGTCTTCCATCAGGTCCAGCGCCTCAGCACGCCGCTGCCTCAGCAGCTTCTGCTGAAAACTGCGATCGGAGTAGCGTCGGTCAATGGCAAAATGAATACGTGTGCGGCGCAGAGCGTAGTTCAGATTGCCGTCTTCCGGGAAATGTTTCAGAGCCGCTTCGTACAGACGAATGGCCTCGGCACGCTGATGCAGTTTTTCCAGTTCTTCACCAAATCGGAAAGCTTCGGACGCGGTCCCCCGGCCTTCTTCTACTGATTTGAGATTCTCCGAGATTCGCTCAGCGTCGATGATGCCACTGGGCGTCTGTTCATCTGCTGAAAGCACCGGGGAACTCATCCCCAACGTTACCGACGCAATTGCTATGAACGCCCATCGATAAGCGGAATTCGGTCTCGATCGCTCCATTTGATTCTCCCCTCACATCGAACCCGATCAGCAGCGACGGATCGTAATTCGACTGACTTCCACAGCCATCGTATAAGGCGAGCATCATGCCGCGTCTGGTGTCTTCCGTGTGCGATCCTCAGTCGATTGCCGAAGTCTTTCCTCTGTGTTCGTTGTATGGCAGACTGCCACAGCGTAAAAACTTTCCATGATTTCGAATGTGTGGCTCCTGTCGGACACGACTGCCGACCGGAGTGGGGCACTGCACAGAAGACGCCGTTCTTCCTGCGATCAGACTACGCCGGGGCAGCAAGACTGATCGTTTACAAGGCCTTTGATTCAAAACCATACTTACCAGGGTAATGACGTATGTCGCCCGCGGTGAGCACAAGTCGAATATACGGCGGGTTTTGGAGGTGGTCAAACGGTTGTTTCCGTTAAGGTTTTCCTACGGCGACAATTCAGCATAAACCACACAACGGAAAGGCTTTACCTATCTTCACCCCCATGGGGGGGATCTGACGATTACGCCGTCTGCAGGCATCGTTCGCGATACTAGACGGGATTCCAGCATCTGACAGCCCGTATCCGGAGACGAATTGTATCTGACGAGACACGACTGGACAGATTTCAGACGAATCGCGTGCAGAGCACTCCGGACGAAGCAAATCAGTATTTTCAAGTGTGAGCGTTCATCGTACTTTGGTCTGGTGGTGTCATTAGGGCTTCGCTGACCGAGACTGATTTTCGCGATGTTGCAAATACGACCGCTCACCGGCGGGCGCGTCTTGTTTTCATCAGAAACGTTTCTTAGAACACCATGCACACTTTCTCGCAGAATCACTCGGAACAGCCGGGCGATTCGTTTCGTTGCCGGCATACGGGGACAGAGTCGTTCGTCCCGCCCTGTGTAGCGACGACGAAGTACGATTCCACACTGAGCAAAAAGGCTTTCTTCACGTGTATCGAGTTTTGATCACCGATGGTCTGCACGCTGCGGGTATGCAGATTCTGGAGCAGACGGAAGGCGTTGAGCCGGTCGTTATGCCGGATCTTTCGCCCGACCAGCTTCGCGAGGAACTGAAAAATGTTGACGGCATTGTTGTCCGCGGCAAAACCAAGCTGACGCCGGAGATGCTGGAAGGTCAGGAACGACTGAAGGTTGCAGTCCGCGCAGGCGTGGGTGTCGACAACATCAGTCTCGACGCAGCTACAGCGGGTGGTATTCTGGTCATGAATACCCCCACTGGAAACACCACCAGCACTGGAGAACATGCATTTGCCATGATGATGGCTCTGTCGAGAAACATTGCTCCAGCCGCCGCTTCGATGCGAGCCGGAAAATGGGACAAGAAGATGTTTCAGGGGACTCAGCTGTCGGGGAAGACACTGGCCGTCATCGGACTGGGGCGAATCGGACTGACAGTTGCCAGTCGGGCTCAGGCATTTGAAATGAAAGTTCTGGGCTATGACCCCTTCCTGTCTGAAGAACGAGCTAAAGAGTACGGTATCGAACTCTACCGTGATGTCGACGAGATCGTGTCGCAGTGCGACTTCCTGACCGTGCACACACCGCTGACCGATGAAACTCGCGGCATCATCAATGCTGAGCGTCTGGCCGCCATGAAGAAGGGCGCCCGCATCATTAATTGTGCTCGAGGTGGTATTGTCGATGAGACAGCTTTGGCCGATGCCATTGAATCAGGCCACATAGCGGGCGCCGCGCTGGATGTATTTACCAGGGAGCCGCCTGTGGATCGTCGGCTGGTCGACCTGCCTCAGGTGGTGACCACGCCACACCTTGGTGCTTCCACCGACGAAGCACAGGAAATGGTGGCCGTCGAAGCTGCGGACATTATCACTGACTATCTGGTGAACAATAATATTCGCTATGCCATCAACATGGCTCCGGTGTCCGGCGCCGAGATGGAAGACCTGAAGCACTATCTGAGCCTCGCCTATCGACTGGGGCTGTTGTCAGCCCAGATGATAAAGGGGCAGGCGCTGCAGGCGGCGGAAATCGACTTCCGAGGCGAAGCGGCGGACAGGAAAACCAGACTGATGACGTCTGCATTTGCCGTCGGACTGCTGGAAGCAGCGCTGGACGCAAACGTAAATATCATCAACGCTACGTCCGTTGCCAAGTCTCGCGGTATTGCTCTGACGGAAACGGCCAGCGGAAGTTCTGAGAACTTCGCGTCCATGATCTCCATCAAGCTGACCACAGACCGAGGAGAGTTTGAGGCAGCGGGCACCATTTTCGGGCATCAGTTTCTGCGGCTTGTGAAGCTGGGGTCGTACTGCTTCGAAGCTTTTCTGGACGGATTATTGCTGGTCTATCGACACCATGATGTTCCCGGTCTGATCGGTTACATCGGCACGATTCTGGGCAAGCACAACGTCAACATTGCCAACATGGCATTGGGGCGTGAAGCGAACCAGCCAGGGGGAGACTCAGTCGCTGTCCTCAATCTGGACAACGAACCGTCCGCTGCTGCACTGGCGGAAGTTGCGAGTCACGAAGAAGTCAGTGGTGTGGAGATCGTGCGGTTGCCACGGGCCGGCGCCAGCCTGCCTTGGCTCAGCGGCAGCTGAAGCTAAGCCAGAATGTCCGTCACCACTTCGCCGTGTACATCGGTCAGACGGAAGTCACGTCCCTGAAAACGATACGTCAGCCGTTCGTGGTTGATGCCCAACTGCTGCAGGATAGTGGCGTTCAGATCGTGGATATGTACCGGATTTTCGGTGATATTATAGCTGAAGTCGTCCGTGGCCCCGTAGACCGTGCCGGGTTTGATGCCGGCACCTGCCATCCAGATACTGAAACATCTGGGATGATGGTCTCGACCATAGTTGTCGCGGCTGAGTTTCCCCTGACAGTAGACCGTGCGACCAAATTCGCCGCCCCAGATCACCAGCGTGTCGTCCAAAAGACCGCGTGATTTTAAATCGTGAACCAGCCCCCACGACGGCTGGTCAATGTCTTTGCACTGGGCGGGCAGCGATTTCGCAACATTGCCGTGCTGGTCCCAGCCGCGGTGAAACAGCTGCACAAAGCGGACGTCGCGTTCCAGCATACGACGAGCCAGCAGGCAACTGGCCGCAAAGGTGCCAGGTTGAGTGACTTCGGGGCCGTACATTTCCAGAACGCTTTTGGGCTCACCCTGAATGCTCATCAGTTCCGGCATCGACGTCTGCATGCGGAACGCCATTTCATACTGTACGATTCTGGCCTGAGTCTCCGGATCTCCCACCGAATCCAGGGTCTGCTGGTTCATCTTTGCCAGACGGTCCAGCATCCGACGGCGAGCCGTGTCGCTGACTCCGTCCGGGTTCGACAGGTACAGCACCGGGTCTCCTTCTCTTCGCAGACCGACACCGGAGTACCGGCTGGGCAGGAACCCGGCTCCCCACAGACGGTTGTACAGCGCCTGAGCTGTCTGTCGTCCCGACCACGAGGGCGTCATCACCATGAAGGAAGGCAGTTCACGATTTTCTGCGCCCAGACCATAGCTGAGCCACGATCCCAGACTTGGTCTTCCCGGCAGTTGATGTCCCGTGCAGATATATGTGATAGCCGGATCGTGGTTAATGGCTTCAGTATGCATGGAACGAATGACGCACAGGTCATCCATCATTTTTGCTGTGTACGGCAACAGTTCGCTGACCCATGTGCCTGATTCCCCGTGCCGGGCGAATTTGAATTTTGAAGGAGCGATGGGAAAGCGTTTTTGCTTCGAGGTCATTGTCGTCAAACGCTGGCCGTTACGCACAGATTCCGGCAGATCCTTGTCATACCAGTCGTCCATCTTGGGTTTGTAGTCGAATGTGTCCTGCTGGCAGGGGGCTCCGGCCATGAACAGCCAGACCGCCCGCCGGGCTTTTGGAGCGTACTGCCTTAGGAACTCCGGGACTTCGCCGGTGGCCATGCCGCTGGCGTTTTCAGCATCCAGGCCTGCCAGGGCCGCCGTTCCCAGTCCCATCGCTCCTTTGGCAAAGAAATGACGTCGAGTTTCGGCCAGCATGTGTTGTCGCGAAAGACTCATTTGTTAATCACTTCATCCAGATTCAAAATCAAGTTTCCAACCATTGTCCACGCGGCAAATTCTTCCGGCGAGACATCTTCTCTGGCCTCAGTTTCACCTACCTGCAGCAGTCTGCGGGCGGCATCAGGATCAGCTTTGTAGTCGGCCAGGTTTGCCCTGTAGTCAGAAACAAGTCCCTGAATCTCAGGTTCTGAAGGTTCTCGCAGTACGGCCTGCTGCAGCATCCACGCCGCACGTTCGGCAGGTGCCGAGCCCGCTTCGCTGAACGAGCGTTCGGCCAGTCCACGTGCACATTCCACGTATTGCGGATCATTCATCAGTAACAATGCCTGCAGTGGTGAATTTGTCCGTTCGCGCCGGACCACACATGCTTCGCGGGAGGGGGCATCGAATGTGCTCATCTGCGGTGGCGGAGAGGTTCGCTTAATAAACGTGTAAAGAGTTCGTCGATGCACTTTGTCGCTGCCTTCGTCTTTTTTGAAGCGAACGGTATTCGATCCGGAATAGCCCACTGCAAACCACAGTCCGTCTGGTTGCGGCGGTTTTACGCTTGGACCGCCCATCCTCTCTGATAACAGCCCACCGATATGCAGGGCGTGATCGCGCAACTGCTCTGCATCCATTCGAAATCTTGGCCCCCGCGAAAGATAACGGTTCTCAGGGTCCTTTTCGTAGTCCGCCGGGGCCAGCCTGGCGGACTGCCTGTACGTGGCCGACATGACAATCAGTTTGACCAGGTGTTTGACGTCCCAGTCGTGCTGCGCACCAGCAACCTGCGGTGTCATGAACTCTGCACATAACCAGTCCAGCAGCAGGGGATGAGTTGGTGCCTCGCCCTGTGAACCAAAATCTTCTGCAGTTTTCACCAGACCTGTACCGAAAAACTGTTGCCAGATACGATTGACGGTGACTCGTGAAGTCAGTGGATGGTTCCGGGCTGTTAACCACCGAGCAAGGCCGAGCCGGTTGTTGGGTGCCCCCTGGGGCATTACAGGAAGCACAGTCGGCACAGCACGTGGTACCTGTTCGCCTTTCCGGTCGTACTCACCGCGGGCCAGCATATGGGCCGGTTTGGGCTCGTTTTTCTCTCGAAACACCAACGTCGTGGAGGCGGACTTGCGAATGGTCTTGAGGCGCTCGGTGGTCGCCTTGATTTCTTTCTGCAGCGGCTTCACCGTTTTCTGTGATGCAACATAGCTAAACTCCAGAAAGTGATTCTTCAGCGACGTTTCCTCAGTTTCGGTCCGTTTGTCAGCGGGTTTTGTCAAAACCGCAAGCACGTTCCCGGGCAGTGATTTTCCTTTGGCAGACAGCTGATCCTTCTTCCACCTAACGAAGGAATCGTACAGAGGCTGCTGATTGATTCGACTGACGATACCAGCCTTGTCCCAGTGCACAGTGCCATCGAACTGAGAAAATGCCCACCCCTTGATCTCGCTGCCGGGCTTGAATCCGACATCAGCAGCAGGCACTGCCAGCCGTACCCATTCACCAGCGGCTGGCAGGTCTGCTATTCGCCTGCGACTGACAGAATTCGCTTCGCCCCAGTCAATGTGGTCGCCGCCCCAGTAGGCACGATGGTTCCAGCTGCCGTCGTTCCACTGCAGCATGATTTCCTTTGGTGGGTTCTTCGGATCCAGATGGACAAAACAAAAGAACACGTCACCTGCACCAATTTTCAGCGGCTCAGGTGCGCTGTCAAAGAAGTGCTGACTTAAGCCGGTGGCCGTTCGGGTACTGCTGAACTGTCCGCTGAAGACAGGCGCGGGTGACTTTACGAATTTCCATGGCGTATTGCCCTGAGCGTTCGCGCCCGATGGCACAGAATCGTCAATCCACACGAATTCCTTCGGCTCAGACAGAATCGGCGACTGTGGTGACTCCGGTTCAACGTATTGGATTGATGCCAGATACTGTGTCAGCTTCTGTCGTGCAGCTGTGCTCTTCGCCTCCAGATCCGCGACCTGTTGCTTTTGCAGGCCGGTCAGGACCTTAAGCACAGGCGCCGGATCTTTTTTGTTGCCATCCAGCGGTGCTCCGTCGATACTGTTGAAATATGCGTACAGCGAATAGAAATCCTTCATTGAAAGAGGATCGAACTTGTGATCGTGGCACCTTGAGCAGTCCAGTGTTAACCCCATGAACACGGTGCCGGTCGTTACGACTCGATCCACTACGTTGCGAACGTGCACTTCGTCCGCGATGGAACCGCCTTCGCCGGTCGTGACATGACAACGGTTAAATCCGGTAGCGACCATCTGATCGTCGGTCGGGTTCTCAAGAAGGTCCCCCGCCAACTGTTCAATCGTAAATACGTTGAACGGCTTGTTCTGGTTGAAGGCGTTTACAACCCAGTCGCGGTAGGCCCACATTTCGCGGTAATTGTCCAGGTGCAGGCCATGTGTGTCGCCATATCGAGCAGCGTCCAGCCAGTACCGCGCCATGTGTTCTCCGAAACGAGGCGAGTTGAGCAGGCGTTCGACAACCGTCTCGTATGCCCCTGGTGACTTGTCAGCGACAAACGCATTAACTTCTGCAATTGTCGGCGGCAGGCCGTTCAGATCCAGCGTCACTCGACGAATCAGTGCAACGCGGTCAGCCTGTGGAGCTGCCGTCAGTCTCTTGCCGGCGAGAAGGGCTCTCACAAAAGAATCGATTTCAGAAACTCCGGCAGTGGAATCGCCCGATTCCGGTGGCTCTGGACGCTTCACTTCAGTGAATGCCCAGTGAGTTTCCCATGGAGCGCCCTGAGCAATCCAGCGCTGCAGCACGTCCTGTTCCGCTGCCGACAGAGTCATACCGGAATCCTCCGGTGGCATCTTCAGGTCTTGATCCGCTGTGACGATGCGCGCCACAATTTCGCTGTCCGCCGGATTTCCCGGTACAACGGCCCGGACGCCACTTTCCTGAAGCCTCTTCGCATCGGTTTCAAGGTCCAGACGTAGTCCGGCCTGTCGTTTCGCGACATCCGGCCCGTGACAGCGAAAGCACTTATCTGACAAAATGCCTCTTACCTGGCGTTGAAAAGAAACCTGTTGAGCCGGCGTCGACGCAGCACCGATTACGGATAGAACCAGGGCAAGGCCAGCAGAATATACATTCATGATGATCTGTGTCGTCTGCGCAGATGGAAGGAAGCGAGATGCACGTGCTGCGGGTAGAGCAATTTTCGTTTCCGATACGAATTTCTGAAAGATTACAAGTCTGATCGGCGGTGATTTGTGGTGATGGGGGAGACGCAGCAGTTTACTGGCCAGCCGGGCAAAACTCATTGTTTTTTCCCACAGTCCCTTTTTTTGGAAGACACTGACTCATCCCCCTTCGCTTCTCTGAGATTCTGTCAGAATCCGCCGGGATCCCCCCCGATCCCGGAATCGGGTGAGTTTACTTTTTGCCGTCTCGTGATACCGTAGGTGCTCGGGCACAGGTAAACCGCTGACGGTTGCCGCGGCCCGTCCTGTGGATGCCTGTTCCAGGCAGGCATGTCGGGGTGCGTCGTCTGAACCACGTCGGTTCCGCCACCCGTGTGCGGCTAATTCGATTTGATTTGGGAAGGGTTTCATGACAACAGCCAATCTTTCTTTGGATGGAAAAGATTATAAGCTGCCGGTGGTGACCGGTAGTGAAGGGGAGACGGGCGTCGACATCGGCAAGCTGCGAGCACAGTCCGGAGCCATTACTGTCGACCCTGCCTTCACCAGCACCGGAGCCTGTAACAGCGCGATCACATTTATCGATGGTGAAAAGGGAATCTTGCGCTATCGCGGATATCCCATCGAACAACTGGCAGAGAAGTCCGATTTCGTAGAAGTGGCCTGGCTGCTGCTGTACGGGGACCTGCCAAACGCTGAACAGTTGAATGATTTTCGCGCTCAGCTGACATACCACAGCCTGATCCACGAGGACATGAAGAAGTTCTTTGAAGGATTCCCGAATAATGCTCACCCGATGGCTATGCTGTCGGCGATGGTCGCGTCTCTCTCGGCGTACTATCCGGAAACCGAAGACGAGAACCATGAACAGAATATTGTACGATTGATTGCCAAAGTACGTACGCTGGCGACCTATGCGTACAAGAAATCAATCGGCCAGCCGATGGTTTATCCGCAGAACAGGCTGAAGTACTGCGATAATTTTCTGCACATGATGTTTGCCGTGCCGTGCGAGGACTATGAAGTCAATCCGATTCTGGCCAAAGCTCTGAACATGCTGTTGATCCTGCATGCAGATCACGAACAGAACTGCAGCACGTCGACAGTGCGAATGGTTGGCAGCAGTCGAGCCAACATCTTCGCTTCAATTTCAGCCGGCATTTGTGCCCTGTGGGGGCCACTCCACGGCGGAGCGAATCAAGCCGTGCTGGAGATGTTGCAGATGATTGACGACGACGGCGGTGACTATCAAAAGTGGGTTCAGAAGGCCAAAGACAAGGATGACGGGTTTCGGCTGATGGGATTCGGGCACCGCGTTTATAAGAACTTCGATCCTCGCGCAACGATTCTTCGGAAAATGTCCGACGAAGTGCTGGCAGAACTGGGTGTCGAGGATCCGCTGCTGGACATTGCCAAGAACCTTGAGCAGGTCGCCCTGGAAGACGAATACTTCGTCAGCCGCAAGCTGTATCCGAATGTCGACTTCTATAGTGGCATTCTGTATCGCGCGATGGGCATTCCGACAAATATGTTCACCGTCATGTTTTCCATCGGACGACTTCCCGGCTGGCTGGCTCACTGGAAAGAACTTCGCGACGAGGATTCACGCATTTATCGTCCTCGCCAGATCTACACAGGAGCGACGGAACGAGATTACGTCGATACCGATAAACGCGGATAGACGGAAATCGCTCATCGTTTTCCGCGGTTCCGCGTGCGATGAGTCCGCCGCACGCGGGGACAGCTGCGATGGAACTCCTTCAGATCACTTCACCAAAGAACGATTCGTCAGTTAGCATATGGCAGACGCTCCTCTGAATATTGCCGTTAACGGTGCCGTCGGACGCATGGGACAGCGCATTGTTGCGTTGACGATCGCCGATGAGGAGTTACAGCTCTCTGCGGCTCTCGAACACTCCGGTAACTCCCGGATTGGCGAAGATGCGGGCGAAATCTGCGGTGCCGGAAATTGCGGGATTGCTGTCACATCAGAGTTGAGTGAGCGAGTGGACGCGGTGATTGATTTCTCGCTGCCCGAAGCGTTGGACTCAATCCTTGTTCCGTGCCAGGAACGCAGAATTCCTCTGGTGATCGCGACAACAGGATACACCGACCAGCAACGCGAGCAGATCGCGTCAGCGGCCCAGAGCACACCCGTCGTGATGGCCCCCAGCATGAGCATGGCGGTGAATCTAATTATGAAGCTGGTAGAGGATGCAGCGCGGGTTCTGCGCGACAACACTGATGGCGTGGATGTTGAAATCATCGAACGACACCATCGTTTCAAAGAGGATGCTCCCAGCGGCACAGCCTTGCACTTCGGGAAAATCGTCGCGGAACAGATGGGGCAGGAAAATCACGTTCATGGCCGCGAGGGGCGTCCTGGGCAAAGACCACGCAACGAAATCGGCTACCATGCACTGAGGACCGGCGACAACGTCGGTGAACACACAATTGTCTTCGGCATGCTGGGCGAAACAATTGATCTGACCGTTCGTGGCCATACTCGCGACAGCTACGCTTACGGTGCTCTGGCGGCTGCGAAGTTCGTGGTTACACAGGGAGCCGGGCTGTACACCATGAAAGACGTTCTGGGACTTTAGGAGTGGTTTCACAACCACAGAAGATGAACAAAACGCGTGAACAGCCAGAGTGGTCACTCACGTGCCGGCGCTGAGTGCTGGTATTAAGCCAATAGCAAGTATGCTGTGCTGCGTTCCCGTCGTCTGCTGAGATCTTCCCACTGGCGGGCAGATGCGAATGTGAGGCTCCATGGGCCGCCGATCTGTAGCGGTCGGCGCTGCCGAATGCGGGATTCTTATCCTGCAAATGTCTGATCGCCTCCGTCAACCCGAATGATCTGACTGCTGACGAATCGGGCCGCGTCCGTGCACAGGAAGCCTACGACGGAAGCAACCTCTTCCGGGCGACCGTACCGCTCCAGTGTTCCATCTGTAGCAAGCCGTTCTTTGCTGATCTCGTGTATGCGCAGAAATCGCTCTGTGACTGTGCCGCCCGGTGCCACACAGTTAACAGGGATGTTGTGTGGACGCAGCTGTTCTGCAAGGCATCGCGTCCATGCGTGAACTCCGGCCTTGGCAACGCTGTAGATCGACCCCTGCGGTCGACCGATGCAGCCGGCGATGCTGCCGATCGTAATGATCCGTCCCTGTTTGCGAGCCATCATTTCCGGTGCCACAGCCCGACAGCACAGCATTGTGCCCAGTAGATTGCGGTCCATGACGCTTTTCAGGTCGTCGACTGAGATCTTCAGGCAGTCATCGTCGTCCGGGCGCCCCCCGCGACCGACTGCCGTGCCGCCCGCTCCAATGTCACCGCCGGCACAGCAGACAAGAATATCAATCTGCTGCCACTTCGCCCGTATTTCATCAGCAACACGCAGGACATCTTCTTCGCAGGTGACGTCACCCCAGGTTGCCATAATCTCCGCGTCGTTTTCTGCGGCAATGTCAGCAGCAAGTTCCTGCATTGTACCACCTTCGTCGAAGGTCCGTGGGCTGTCCGACCGACTGCCGTGCACGGCCACCTTCGCTCCCAGCCGAGCCAGTTCTTCGGCCATGACCTTTCCCAGTCCCCGTGACGAACCCGTGACCCATGCAACCTGCGACGCAAGCGGTTTGGTTTCTATTGTCATAACTATTGTCTCGCGGTGGCTTTCTCAGGAAACTTGTGTGGCACAGGAACTGACCATGGGCTCGACCGGGCATGCCGCAAAGCAGCCACGAACGAGTGACTGGACATTCTCACACGTTCTCGTGATTGTAAAGGGTGTTGCTCCGTACCTCCACACTGAAGTAATTTCTGTTCCGGAATGAACATGAACATGAACATGGCCGGAAGAATGCGTGCTCGGGCAATTGTTGTTGCGTGCTGTCTGCAGACCACCGCAGGGTATGCCTGGTGTTCTGAAGATTCGCCCACGAAAGACAGTGTCGCCGGCAAGCAGCCTGCAGCGAGGGTAACAGAATCGGACAACACTGCTCGTGTGACGATTCGTCTGGTCGATGCCGATACTGAAGCTCCCCTGCACGGTGTCATTCGTGTCGTACAGAAATCGAATGGCCAGCGGATCAGGCTGCCCGAACTTATCGAACGTGAGAATGGATGGTACACGGTGGTACCGGTCGTTTCGTTTTCTGTACCTGCAACCCGTCTGTCGATCGAAGCGGTGCGCGGACTGCAGACGGAACTCGCCCGCGTCGAGATTGATGCTACAGAGGCGCGGAATCAGACAGTGACGTTAAGTCTGAGACGTTTTCACGACGTGGCCAGGCGGGGGTGGAAGAATGGAAACACACATCTGCACATCATGAAACGCACTCCAGAAGAAACAGAGCGGTATCTGCGTGAAGTCCCTGAATCCGACGATCTCGATCTTGTCTACCTTTCGCACCTTCGACGCATACCCGATGAACAGACCTATATCTCGAACTCCATTGTCGAGCAGGGCTTGACCGATGACACATTCCAACGACTGTCTGACGGAAACGTGCTGTTCCGGCCAGGAGAAGAACATCGCCACAATTTTGGAAGGGGCGGCGAAGGGTTCGGGCATGTAATGCTGCTGGACATTGCGAAATTGATACGCCCGGTAAGCATCGGCCCCGGTATTATGCGCAGCGGTACCGACGGTGTCCCGCTGCAACGCGGTATTCGCGAAGCTCGTCGCGATGGGGCAACAGTGATCTGGTGTCACAATGCCAACGGTTTTGAAGACATCCCCAACTGGGTCTCGGGCACACTGGATGCACAGAATATCTTCGACGGAGGCAATCGTGGAAGCTACCGTCACTCATTCTATCGATATCTGAACATTGGCCTGCGCGTTCCTTTTTCGACCGGCACTGACTGGTTCATCGATGATTTCTCGCGAGTCTTTGTGCCACTCCCGGGTAAACTCACCAGCGAAGCATGGTTGCAGCAGTTGGCAGCCGGGCGAACGTTCATCACGAACGGTCCTCTGTTTGAGTTCATGGTGGATGGTCGAAGCATCGGGGATACGCTGCAGATCTCGTCCCCCAGGGAACTTCAGGTGAAAGCGTCGGCAGTGGGCCGTGTTGATTTTCGCAGTCTCGAACTGATTCGAAATGGCGAAGTGATCGCTGCTGCACAGACCAGACCTGAGGGTGGACATTTCACCGCGGCGTTGAACGAATCGGTTCTTCTGAATGAGGCCTGCTGGCTGGCGATTCGCACACCGCTTGAAAGCTCCGATAACGAATTCGGGCGGGCCATATACGGACACACCAGTCCGATTTACGTGGAATATCGGAAACGACGCCCTTTTCGCCCGGAAATCGCGTTGCAGCTGGTGGGCGAGATTGAAGACAGTCTGCAGGTTATTCGCGAAAAGGCGGCGTTTGCAAATGATTCGGAACTGCAGTCGGTGATGGATGTATACCGCAGTGGTATTCGACTGCTAAGACGGAAGATTGTGGTTCACCATCAATAGTCACTGTTGCAGATGCCGACGCTGAACGTTCCGGATTCTGCAACGCGTAATTCAGGTGTGGCACCATGAATCACTGCGTCTGGATGCCTGTCGTCTGTTCTTCCGGCGCGGTTTCTGTTCCCGGAGTGATTTCGTCGAGTAGCTCCGATATAGCCTGCAGCTGCTCCACATTTTTTCGGTGATTCAAGTCGCCTCTGCGAGCGATTCGGCTCAGTTCGTTCTTCCAGTAATCCACATCCTCAGACAGTCGTTCAACATTCCCGTTCAGTGTCAGCAGTTGACTGCTCATGACGTCGTTCTCACGACGTTGTTCCTCGAATTGCTGCTCCAGAGATATCAACTGCTTACTGAAGTTCTGCCTGACTTCCTGCACCTGCGCATCGCAGGAGAGATTATCAGTCGGCTGGGGGAGTATCTGTTCAGCGGGAAAGAGATCTGCATGTGATTCCTCAGCCGGGGGCAGGATATCCGCAGCACCGGAAAACTGCTGGGGGTATCTGATCTGCGACATAGCGTTCAATTCCAGTGCTGCGGCCGCTTCGCAACTGCTGCGGCTTTGGCTGCATGTGTCTTCTCTGCAGCGGCACGCTGCGGAGTTCGCCGGAGCGAACTGTTCGGTGACGGCACAGCCCGTACTTGCTGTAGCTGCCAAAAGAACGGCGATCTCCAGCAGGCGGTTTAACGCCGGGGGCACGCTGACAGTATGTCTTTTGATGACGTTCATTGGATTCTCCACTACGAATAGTCACACGCGATAACGACAGTCTTTCCGCAGTCACACGTCACGTGAATTTCTACAAGATTTCCGGTCTGATCACGGACTTCGTTGATATTCGCGGTTCCGCTGTCCCTTGGCCCGGGGGCCGCCGTATTCGTACCCACGCGAACCGGTGCGCTGCTGACGCGAACCTGATGTTCGTTCAGTACACGTTTTCCTGAAGTTCCGGTCATTGCGAACCACCTTTCCTGTTCACTCGTCGTTCTCCAGAATTTCATCAGCCATTCGGCCCCAGATCTGTGCGAAGCAGCGCCCGATCATCCACGCCAGGGTACCGGCAGCCGCACCTCGCAGAAGAACCTCCGATGGTCCGACACCGCGCAACACTCCAACTCCAAGCGTCAGAAAGCCTATTGAAAATCCAAAGACTCGCGACAGGGACGGAGGAGCAGCGACCGTTTTTGCTTTAGCCATCACGCAGCCTCCGTGTTCTCTGTCGCTGGCCATGTGGCACCGTCAGCCGGTTCGGCGCGCTGTATCGCATCAACCCCGATGATCTCCTGATAAGGCAGTACCACAACTGTTTCCACATTCATATCACCGGGAAGTTCCTGATAGGCAATAATCGCCAGGTCGGGTGTGGCACGTGCGAGCAACTTCCTGATCGGCCGCCGCAGCTTTTGATCAACCAGTATTGCCAGCGGCAGATGTAATCGCTCTGCATCGGCGAACGCGACCTTGACGTGATCGATGAGTCGCGACAGAATTTCCGGGCCTATCGCCAGCGTGCCATCATGAATTGATTGTCTCAACTGTGCATCCAGCTGTGGTTCAAGGGCAATGATTCTCAGCAGCCCGTCACTGTTACGGAATGGCTCACAGACCAGTCGACCCAGGTCTACCCGCACCCTGTCCGTTAATGCTTCCGCCGTTTCGCAATCTGGCGCATGATTTACGATCGACTCCAGTATCAGTGCCATGTCGGCCAGAGGTATGCGGTCTTCCGCCAGTTGCAACAGAACCTGATGCAGCGTCCCCATGCGGATTGTTTCCGGTGTGATTTCGTCCACGATGGTCGGCGCAAATTCTCTTACGCGGTCCAGCATTTGTTTCAACGCTTCGCGAGTCAGCAGTTCATGAGCGTGTCGTTTCAGCACTTCACCCAGATGAGTGATCAGGACACTGAGAGGATCCACAACGGTGCAGCCCTGCAGTTCTGCCGCCCGGCGCGCTTCAGGAGAGATCCATGATGCGCTGAGTCCGAACGCGGGTTCAACAGCGGGTTCCCCCGGTACGGTCACTTCCCTTCCTTCCGGGTAAATCGCCAACTGCTGCTCGATACGGATTTCAGCTCCGGCCACTCTGCGCCCGGCGATCATGATGCGGTATTCGTCGGATTCCAGATTCAGATTACTCTGCACCTGTATGGGAGGAATCCAGCTGCCGTTGCCTCGGGAAAATTCCCGTCGCAGAGCTGTGATTCTCTCGGACAGACCTTTAACGCGATTGCTTGTAATAGACGGTACAAGTCGCGCACCCACCTCCACAACGGCGCGATCAGCCAACAGGAATTCATCCAGGTTCTGCGTGTCATCAAATTCGTCAGAGGTCGCTTCACCGTCTGCCGCCGTTTCGCCTTTTGCCTCGGACTTCTGACCACCTTTCCCCAGAAACAGCAGCAGTCCGGCAGCAACGCCCAGGAAAGGCAGCTTTGGAAGACCAGGCATCATGGCGACGACAGCCAGGATTCCCGCTCCAATCCATATGGGGCGGTCGTTCTTGAACATCTGGTCGCGGATTTCATCACCCAGACTGTCTTCGGAGGAGGTCTTCGTTACCAGCACACCGGACGTTGTTGCAATGACCAGCGCCGGTATTTGAGAAACAAGACCGTCACCGACGGTTAGGATCGAATAGGTTTTGATGGAATCCACAAACGACAGGCCGTTGGTCATTCCAATGATCACACCGCCCACCAGGTTCACTGCGGTAATGATCAGTCCCGCTATTGCGTCCCCACGGACAAACTTACTGGCACCGTCCATCGCTCCGTAGAACTCGGTTTCCTGCGACAATTCGTCCCTTCGCTTTCGTGCCTGAACAGAATCAATCTGCCCGGCATTCAGTTCCGCGTCGATCGCCATCTGCTTGCCGGGCATCGCATCCAGAGTGAATCTGGCGGCAACTTCTGAGACACGTGTGGCCCCTTTTGTGATGACCATAAACTGAATGGTGACCAGAATCAGAAAGATCACCAGGCCCACGACGAGTTGACCACCAACGACGTAATTGCCAAAAGCTGTGACTATGTTTCCCGCGTCTCCATTCAGCAGAATGAGTCGTGTGGTGGCCACGTTCAGCGACAGACGGTACAGGGTCAGCAGCAGCAGTAACGATGGGAACACGGATAGTTCCAGTGCACGTTTCGCGCTCAGCGTTACCAGCAGAAGTAACGTCGTTGTGCCTAGATTGGCCGCCAGCAGAACGTCCAACAGCACCGGAGGCAGCGGCACCAGCATGACGATCAGCCCCACAAGCATACCCATCGACAGCAGAGTTTCACTCTGCAGCAGCCCGTTGGGGCCGGCGATGCTGTTTGTGGGAGGAGATGCTGGCATAATCTTGCTTTTCGGACTTCAGACAGCTCGCTGCTTGTGATGAACAATTACACTTGCACGCTTTCATCTGCTGAATGGCTGAGAGCGTGTACGTTATGAGCCTCGTCAGTGGAAACTGAGGCTCAGGACGCGGGCGATCAGCATCCAGCCGTCAACCATCACGAACAACAGTATTTTGAACGGTGTCGATATGATCATCGGTGGCATCATCATCATTCCCAGTGACATCAGAATGACAGAGACCACAAGGTCGATAAGCATGAAAGGGATATACAGACAGAAACCCATGATGAAGGCGGTCTTCAGCTCACTGATTACATAGGCCGGAACCAGCACTCGCATTGGCGTGTCCGCGGCCGTCTGGATGTCTCCGGTTTCAGCCATTTTTGCAAAGAGCGCAATATCGTCTCTTCTGGTCTGAGCCAGCATGAAGCCGTGAACCGCGTTCGATGCGTTGTGGAATGCAACTTCGCCATCAATTTTTTCTTCTAGGTAGGGCTTTATCGCGTCTGTTTCGATCGTCGAAAACGTCGGACCCATAACAAAGAAGGTCAGAAACAGTGACAATCCCAGAATCACCTGCGTCGGAGGAATCTCCTGAGTCGCGAGCGCTCGACGCACAAACGACAGGACAATCACGATCCGAGTGAACGCGGTCATTGTCACCAGAGCCGACGACAGGAAAGCCATTCCCCCCAGAAACAGCGCAACCTTGAGCTGCGGCGAAAGTTCCTGGAACGCGCCGGATTCTACGACCTGCTGTAATGTCGATGCGGAATCCATTCAGAGGGGGGCTTTATGATGTCGAATCGATATGAGCATCCGAGGTCTGTGACAATGTGGAATCCGCTGTGTCGCTTCCCAGAATATCAGGAAATGCCGGTGGGACCGGGACGATGCTCTGAATGCCACCAGCGTCACAGCCCACGAGGGCCTGGACGCCTCGAAGCTCCACCAGTGAGACGGAACGATTCGGCCCCAGAACTACAGTTTCCACAATTTGCGACTGTCCTCGTGCCACAGCCAGCAGCCCGTGCTTAGTCTGCCAGCGACGGATCGCTAACACTGTCAGGCCGCACAGACACATGACGATGACCGTCCATGTTGCCAAACGAATCAGCATGTCGGTATGAGTTGGTTCAGCGTCACCCCCCCCCGCGACTTCGGCAGTCTCATTCGTAAGATCGATAAAAGGAGGGGGGGATGGGGTGTTTGTGGTCACCGAGGACGTCTCTACGGACAGCGGCTGACTTTCCACAACCTGAGTGATGCTGGCAGCTGCATATCCCGCCTGCCGTATTTCGGAGACTTTCTGAATCTTTTGATCGAGGTATGCGGAGGCTTCAGGTACGACAGTTCCGGTTGCCGCATGGCCAGGGACGTGCGGCGTCAGCGTTGCCTGCGTGGCCGCATTTTTTTGTACCCACTGTCCCTGAGCCGCCGGTGCGACAGACGTACCTGACACTATGACCAGAACGCAGACGATACGCAGCGATATGCAGTGCGTACCATGCTGACAACGGTCCCTCTGCCGCTCCAGTACCATGTCTTTTCGAACGTCCGGTCCTGGCCGTATGCCGTGTCGCCGACAGGCCGGGCCGTCGCTGGCGGAGAATACTGAAATACGTGGCGGGCATTTATCGGGTAATGGACACAGGTCCCCGTGCGATGCTGTTGAATCGGATGAACCAGACATCAAACTGCTCCTGTAGCAGTCGGTTGTTCTTCTGAGCCGGGACCGTCGACGGATGCCACTTCGGTCACACGAACGGCGAAACGGTCGTTGATCACGACAACTTCGCCGCTGGCAATCTGGACACCCTGTGCCATCACACTGACGGGATCATTCAATTCCCGATTCAGTTCCACAACGGATCCTTCGCCAAGCTGCAGCAGCTCGCCAAGCCCCATGGTGACGCGACCAATTTCCACTGAAATGTCGACCTGAACGTCTGAAAAACGTTCCAGTGTTGAATGTTTGACATTGCGACGTGACACCGCTTCCGGAAACTCCGCAGGGTGTACCGCTGCGGTCTCTGCGTTGGGCGCGTTCATCTCTGATGCCGGCTCTGCAGCATCACTGCCGTCAGTGTCAGTTGTTTCGGCATCCTCACTTACGTCGGTCGCCGTGGCAGCGTCTTCTTCTTTGACTGGTTCGTTCATGAGACTCCCTCTCTGCTTGACGCGATGATCTGAAATCCCTGTCGCGTTCCGAGTCTGCACGGATGCCCTAACCACTGCAGGCGCCCATCGACGGTCAATTCCATGGGCTGACAAACGGATTGGTCAAGTGTCAGGTAATCGCCGACCTTCAATGAGTCGAGTTCCGCCAGTGACATGGTCGTGTCACCCAGTCTCGCGACCATCTTTACCGGAATCTGTTCCACTAGAGCTCGTATCTGGGGCGCTGGTTCAGCGTGTACCTCTTCGCTTGTGACGTCGTCGATGCCGATCGTTGCCAGCCCGGACTGAGGCATCAGCCAAATCGCTTCCTCCTGCCCAAGGCTTGTCTCGAACACGACCTGACTTCTGACCATCACTTCATCGGGAGGAAAAACCCGACTCCGCATCGGCCGAGCGATGACGCAGTCCTGTTCACACTCCAATGGGTGGATCTCCGGCCAGGCGTGACTGATCGCTCGTGTGACCTCTCCCATCAGTAACTCGACCATTGAAGTTTCAACGGTTGTCAAGTTGCGAACTTCCGGCCATTCCTCGCAGGGCGTCCCAAGCATGTCGTTTACCAGCAGCAGTACCATCCGCGACGAAAAGGCGAAGAGACCGGGAAAAGAGTCCGGGCCGATCTGCAGTCGAGCTGCGTAGCCGGGATCCGCAAGATCGTTAACGGCCTTGATAGCCGTTAGTGAATCGGTGTTTCCCAGTGAAATGGCAATGTCTGTGCCGAGCAGTGACTGCCAGTTTTCCTGCAGCATCGACGTCACTGTGCCCTGCCATGCCATCAGCGCATCATTTGCTTCACTCGTCAGCTGAGGAGCCTGAGCGAAGATGTTGATTGGACTGGCGTCAGATTGACTCATTGTACGTTGTACTCGTCGAACAGTACGTTGAAGATTCGATCGTAGCCGTCCGGGAACAGGACGGAGTTGAATTGGTCTCGGACTTCACGACGCAGCCGGTTCTGACCGGCACCTCCACGAATCTCTTCCAGGCTTTTGTCGGAAATCTTGTTCAGCAACCAGTTTTTCAGAAGGGCCTTCTTTTCCTCCATCTTAGCGATGATGTCCCGCTCGGCCTCCTTCGGTACCTGAAGTGTCACTCCAACTCGCAGGTATCGTGTCAGCTGTCCTTCATTCAAATTGACAACAACCTCTTCGAACGGAACAAACGCAGTGTCTTCGGGATTCAGATTTTCGAATATCGGTTTCGGTTCCCGCGTCTCTGTGGGCGACTCTCCCGATGACGGCAGGATGTAGGGGACGGCCACTCCCATTCCGCCACAGAGCAGCGTCACCAGAATCCATGGCAACGGGCTGACTTTGCCACCACTGTCGGCGCCGACTTCTTCGTCCGTTTTTTTTGCTTCTTCTGCCATCGTTGAAGCTCGTAACTCCGGTTTTGAAAATCGCGCCACGGTCATCGCAGACCGTCTAATAGAAATTTCCTGTAGATGCATCGGCGTAACACGGGTCCGGTCGTGATGATTAGACCGGTCACGCAATGTGCTTCGTGCTGAACTTGCTTCGCGGTTGAGGGGTGGCGCTTTGTGCTGCGGAGTGTTTCCTGCTGAATGCGTGTAAACACTCACTTCCTCCGTAGTGGCCAATGCCGCGGGGAGCCGGTCTGGTTGATGACTGCAGAATGGTGGTCAGGAATTGTCAGTCCATGCAAGGGCGGGCAGAACTGGTTCTCGTATTTGCGTACCCCTGGCTCAGATCGGTTGTTTATCGCGGGCGTTTCTTTACCATCGTTTGTTGACGATATTGTCGCAGGACTTCATCAATCTTTCGGGTTCTGGGAAGTGAGCTGTTCTGCCCCGACCGGTGCATTTCATCGAGTCCTGAGGCTTAACTCGTGTTTGGCTTGCGGTCCCGCACGCATCAGAAGGGCTGTTCAATGTTGACGCTGTGTATTCTGGGTCTCGGCCTTGCAATTGTCATCGGAGGGATTCTTGGCCTGCGTCTGCACGCCTTTATCGCCCTTGTTCTGGCTGGTATGACAGTGGCACTGCTGACACCAGCAAGGCTGGTCGAACGTTCGGCCATTCTGGAAGCTGCGATCGGTGTTGAATCAGTGACTGCTGACGGCGTCATCGAGCTTGTCGCAGGAGCCAAGACAGATGACGCCGTGTTGCTGCTCGACAATGGCCGTACGGGTTCAATGACAAATGCCGCCTCGATCCAACTGCTGGCTGACGGAAAGCGGCAGCTTGAGTTTCGGGAAGGACAGAGTTCGCAGGCTGCGTCGTTACCGCCGGTAGATCAGCTGATCGTGGTCTCGCGTAACGATTACGAAGCTGCGCAGAAACTGGCTGGCAGCACTTTCGTATCCCGCATTACGACGACGATTGGGGAATACTGCGGCAAGCTGGCAATTCTGATTGTGGCCGCCTCGATTATCGGGCGTTGTCTGCTGGACAGCGGAGCCGCAGACCGAATTGTGAACAGCACCCTGAACCTGCTGGGTGAACGAATGGCTCCTGCGGCCTTTGTCTTCAGTGGATTCACACTCGGCATCCCTGTGTTTTTCGACACGGTCTTCTACCTGATGATTCCACTCGGCAAGGCTTTGCGTCTACGCACGGGCAAGAACTACCTGTTGTACGTTCTGTCCATCGTGGCTGGCGGAACGATGGCCCATTCCCTGGTCCCTCCGACTCCCGGGCCGTTGTTTATCGCTGAAGAATTTGGTGTGTCGATCAGTTCAATGATTCTGGGCGGTTGTGTCGTGGGTTTGTTTAGCGCGTCTGTTGGAATGATCTACGCATTCTGGATTAACGGCCGCTGTGAACTGCCGCTCAGGGATGTCGAAGACATTCCCGCGGCCGCAAAACCCGGCGATAAAAGTGGACCGGGCATTTTTGTATCGCTGGTACCGATTGTTCTGCCGGTGATTTTAATAACCGGCGGTTCGATGTTGAGCAAGTCCGGGGATACATTTGCGGGATTCGCAGTTTCTTCCGGTGCAGCCCGGACGATCAGGATGCTCAGCGAAAAGAATCTCGCACTGCTGATCTCCGCTGCTTTTGCGGTTGTCATGTATGTTCGTGTAAAAAGTCCCTCAAAGGATCAACTTTCAGAGTCACTGCAGCATGCGATTGCCAGTGCAGGCCCCATTATCCTTGTAACAGCCGCAGGTGGGGCGTTTGGGCGAATGATGCGGCAGACCAGTGTGGCGGAACTGCTGAATGATCTGCCCGGAACTTCGCCAGTCATGATCATTGTCGCTGCTTTTCTGGTCACAACCGCGGTGCGTACGGCTCAGGGATCTGCCACCGTGGCAATGATAACTTCAGCCGGTATTTTTGGCGGTATCGTGGCGGGTGGAGCGGCAGGGGTCGACCCGCTGTACGTCGCACTGGCTGTAGGGTGCGGTTCCAAGCCTATCGCGTGGATGAACGACAGCGGGTTTTGGGTGATTACGCGAATGAGCGGCATGACTGAAAGTGAAGGACTGAAATACATCACGCCTATGACAGCACTGGCTGGACTGGCAGGCCTGATGGCGGTGATAGGCGGGGTCGTAATGTTTCCTTAGCAGTCGCACATTGCCGGTTGCAACCCCGTGTATGGTTGACATACTACGGCCCTGCGTGATACCTGATTCATTTAAGGAAAAAGATATGTCTGACGTTCGAAGTGGTGCGGTCACACTCAAAGGCAATCCGGTTGATCTGGCCGGTGCGGCTTTAACAGCAGGAAACGCGGCTCCTGAATTTTTGCTGCAGGGCAATGATCTGGCAGACGTGACTCTGGCTGCCAGCGCGGGCCGAACTCGTATCATTGCCACAGTGCCGTCTCTGGACACGGGAACGTGCCACGAGGAGACTCGAAAGTTCAATGAGCACGCGGCTGGCCTTGAAAATACGGACGTTCTGGTTGTCAGCATGGACTTGCCATTCGCGCAGTCGCGCTGGTGCGGTGCTGAAGGGATCGAGAACGTTCAGACGCTCAGCAGCCATCGCTGTTCAGATTTTGGCGAAGACTATGGTGTGCTGGTGAAGGGCGGCCCACTCGATCGCTGTCTGGCTCGAGCAGTTTTTGTGGTGGCAGCCGATGGCAATCTGAAACATGTGGAATATGTTTCAGAAATCGCTGAGCACCCCAACTATGACGCGGCGCTGGCGGCGGCTAAAGCATAGCGATCGCGTTAAGCTTGAACCTGCGATTCTCAATGACATCTGAAGATCGACCAGAGCACGTTCATCAGCACGACAGACGAACAACAAGCTGCTGAATTCATCCGCAACCACGCGGCACGCTGTGGCGTTGCAACAGTGTTTGAGACTGCCGTTATCCTCGGCTCCGGTTTGGGGGCTGCCGGAAGAAAGGCAGAGGACCTTGGTGGAGTCGTGGTCTCTTACGATCAGGTTCCTTATCTTCCCTGCCCGGCTGTAGGTGGCCACGCCGGTCGATTAATTCTGGGCACCGGTGAGGTGGATGGCACATTGCTACTGCAGGGGCGAGTTCATCTTTATGAAGGGCACTCGCTGGATCGTACGACGTTTGCGGTCCGCATGCTGCAGCTGCTGGGAGTCCGGCAGCTGCTGGTCACGAATGCGGCTGGCGGAATTAACGACAGCTATCGAGTTGGTGATCTCATGCTGTTGAAGGGCCACTGTACGTTTCTGAACGTGCAACACTCGGCCGTCGATAGCCGCCGAACGCCCGCGACGAAGCTCTGGAGCGACCGGCTGCGACACGTCGCACGCTCGGTGGACTCGTCTTTGTCTGTGCACGAAGGCGTGTATGCCATGATGCAGGGACCAAACTACGAGACGCCAGCCGAGGTTCAAATGCTGAAAACGCTCGGCGTGGATGCGGTCGGTATGAGCACTGTGCCGGAATCCCTTGCCGCATCTGCCGCCGGCATGGACGTGTTGGGGATTTCCTGCATTACGAACCTCGCGAGCGGACTGACTGACCAGCCGCTGAACCACAACGAAGTCAGTCGTGCTGCTGCGGAAGTCGAATCGGAATTCGTGCGATGGATCTTTGCGGTTGTGTCACGGCTTCAGTTGTGAATTTTTCTGAGTGTTTCGGGTGACGATGTCCACAAAATTCTGCCATTCCGGGTGTTGATGAAACATGCTGAGATCCGGATCGTTCTGAACGTGATCAACATCGTCAATACCGTCGTCACGAACGGCTGCCGCCCGCAGCAGTTCCATCGCACGCCTGGTCAATTCGTCTTTCCTGGCCCCCGCCTGCTCCCTCTCCACGGCTCTTCCGTAGACACACGCAGTGTTGTAGATGGTCCACCTGCGTATAAATGTCGGCAGGTCAGGTACTGAACGCAGCACCTCTTCGGCCGCCGCTATCCCTGCGGCCGGTCGTCCCAGTCGAACATCGGTGAGAGCTGTCAAACTCTGAATCAGGGGGTCCTCAGGACTCAGACGATCTGCTTCTTTCAGGTCCATGATTGCCAGCTCCGGAGCTCCGTTGCGAAGATGCAGTGACGCCCGCGAAATGTAAGCGCTGTAGCTCCATGGATAGTCGATCAGAATCGAATTCAGCTTTTCAAGTGCGTCAGGATATTTGCCCTCCTGTGTCAGCTTCTGGGCAACTTGAATCTGGGCTCTGTGCTGGCGGTCCGGAATGGCGCGAGAGGCAGCCAACGTTCTGTGCGTCAGTTCAGCAATCTGCTTCACGGACGAGGTGACACAGCGATTGAAAGACCGCCTGGCTGCCGGGTAGCTGGACGCGTTGATCGTGACCAGCAGTTGCATTGTCGTTTTCAGATCCTTTGGGGCAATGGTCGTCGCAGCTTCTGCGGCCGTACGCACTTCCTCAAGGTGGTCAATCAGCACCTGGAGTGCTTCGGGAGAACCATCAGTTCGCAGCAGGTTTACAGTTTCGACCAGGGCCGATGGATCGGATGTCAGCGTCTGCCTGGCAAGGCTCAGCCACCGTGAGTCTTTTCTCGTGCTGTATTGCTTGAGCAGGTAACTCTTCTGTTTATGGTCGAGCGAAGCGAAGCGTTCGACAACATCGCGCAGTTGCCGGTCTGTCGCACATGCAATTGCAGTCCTGAATGTTTCCCCACGCATGGTGCCGGTATTGGCCTTTGACTGCGATAGTTCCAGCAGCCGTTCAGTGTAAGAGGACTCCGGGTGCATTCTGATGGTTGCCATTAACTGCTTTGTGAATCGAGTCTTCACGGCAACACCAGGTGGGCCGTACCGCTGGACCAGTCGCGCCTGTTGTTCTTCGGTCAGTCCGTCGGCCGATGGTACCGCGGCAGGTAAACGCTGCAGGATGTATTGTCGAATAAGTTCTGCATCTGCCGGCTGACCGGCAGTCAGCACGAACTCAGCCACCAGATCCTGAATGCCGGGATCTGAAATATCCAACAGCTCTCTTCTGGCCGCGTGGACAAAACTGGAATTCTTCTGAGCCTGCAGCAGGTGCAGAAGAGCCTTCATGGTTTCTCTATCTGCAGGAGTAACGGCCCGCTGGGGAGCAGCAGGCGTTGGGGCAGCAGTTGATGTCTCGGTCAAGGCATGATCCTCAGACGCATTCGAATATGCCATCAGCTGATACTCTGTATACTCAGCTATCAGATCCGGATACCGACGGTCCTTGACCCTCATCAGTTCCGTAATTATGCGTTGTCGAAGTTCCGGGTCGTCTTTGGTTTCACGCCAATAGGTCCGTACGGCACCGCGTGCGCCGGGCGACACGGACTGCACAAGAGAACGCAGTGCTGCCGCAGAGACTTTTGTCCGGTCATCCCGGATTAATTCGTTCAGGTAGGTTATGACTCCTGAAAGCGCCACGCGATGAAGATTCTCTGCAACAAGTGACAGATCGTCTTCACCGTGCTCGCGAGACTCAGCAATTACCATGCTGAGTTCAGCGGCATTCAGGCGGTCGATATTGGATTCCAGCACGGCTTGTCGAATGCCGTCTTCGGGATGGTTCAGGTCAGCCAGCGCCTGCTGCAACGGAACCTGCTCGTAGAGGGGACGAATTGCAGCTGCCACAGCCTCAGCCCGTGATGCATAGAACAGCCCTGGAGCTCTCATTCTGTAGCTGGAACTCGATTTCAGACCGGCTACGTAAAATTCATCAAACTGCACGGCAGACGAAATCTGCTGCCGAACCGGGAAACGCGAAGCATCGCCACCGATACGTACAGATGCGAGCCAGCCGTAGCCCGCTGAGGACATGGAAGCCGCGCTGTCATCACCCTGAAGGTCCAGTACCACTCGACGCGCATTCTTCTGTTTTAACCGGCCAAGTTCTTCCGTCAGTGGGCCAATCGAAAGAAAGTCGATCGTCCGATGAATCTCAACGACAGCCGCGCTGTTGTGGGGCCCAATACGTTGTGAGCGGATATTGGCCTGCCTCCGCACTGCTTCGTTGACAGACACCGGCGAAACCATGTTGGTTTCGCCGGTGTCCTTTTCTTTTCCGGGCGACCACTTCAGCTGGATTTCGGGCTCGCTGGTACCGGTGTGCTTAACTTCGAAGGCCAGCCATCCATCACGGCTCTGATCGGACGGAACAGACGTGTCACGGGTCAGGAGTGAGTCCGAACCCCCGAGCTTCAAATCGCAAGGTCTTGAATCCACGGTGCATGTAAACTGACTGTTTGCCAGCTTCAGCGGACGCCCCGATCTGTTCGTGAAACGAACACGCAGCGCCAGGTTTCCATTCAGACTGTCAAGTCTGCCGCTGCCCACCCTGACCGCTGTGACCTTCAGTTCGATATTCGCTGATGGTACATCTGCGGGATTCGCTTTCTCATCAGCACTGGTGGTTGCCGGACCACAGGCGATCACGACAACAGCCATCAAAGCGCACCACGTGATGACAATCGAAAGTTTAACGGCCGCACGCAGCATGAACGAACTCCCGCTGATTTACCCGCCTCACTCGCGAACGTTCAACAGGCGGTTGAGTGGAGTCATTCGCGATCGGCGGTGCAACAATATTGTATGCAGCTGCAAAGGCAGCGGGCAATCCGTTTCACAGAGAGGCTTACTGGATGCCGACCAGTTCGATATCGAAAATCAACAGGCTGTTAGGCGGAATAGTCGACTGTCCCCGATCACCGTAGGCAAGTTCGGGAGGAATGAACAGACGGTACTTGGCGCCGACCTTCATCATCTGCAGCGCTTCCGTCCAGCCGGCAATAACCTGAGTTACACCAAAGGATGCGGGACGTTCATCCTCTGTCGGAGAATCACCCTTGTAGGATTCGTCAAACACGGTTCCATTCACAAGTTTACCGCGATAGTGAGTGCTGACAGTGCTTTTTTTCGTCGGTTTTTCTCCGCTCCCTTCACGCAGAACCAGGTACTGGATGCCGGATTTGGTTTGCTGCATCCCCTTCGTTTTCATGTTGTTCTCCATGAACTTCCGGATGACCTCTTTGCTGGCTTTCGTCTGCTCGGCCTGGTACTCAAGGAAGGCTGCCTGGATCTCTTCGTTTGTCATTGCGGGTTTCGTACCGGCAAGACTTGCGTTGATCCCGGCAGTCAGCAGTTCAAGATCGACATTAAGTCCCTGCTGTTTAAGATTGCGGCCAATGTTCAGGCCAACAGCATAACTGACTTTGTCACCTGCCGTTTTAAGTTCAACCACTGGTTCAGGCTTATCCTGAGCAGAGGCCACTGCGGAAATACCGGTCAGGACGATCAACGTGGCAAGCAAACGCATGGGAGGAGCTTTCGGAAGGTGTGGTGGCAGAACGAAGCCGAAACTATGACCTATAGCAGCCGAAAATACAGCAATCTCTTAATGTCATGACTCAGAATTCACACATTTGACCGGGTAACTCCTGATTTCGGCAGCGGCAGCTGCCGGGCTGAGGAAGTGTCACACAGGTCGTTCTGTGGTAACCTCCTGTCACCATTCAGGACGACGTCAAATTCTTGCTGAGACCTTGAGAATACTGCCCGCATGCACACGCTACAACGACTTGACACGATCGCCAGTGCCGGCGGACTGGTCTCCGCAGATTTGTGCTTTGGAAATGCCTCAGAATCACAGGTCTGTCAGTTTACACGCGGTAGCAGCGACGCGGCCTCGGGTGTGTTTAATGACCAACGACGTTACCTGGTCGCATCGCTCACGAAACCGATCACTGCCATGGCTATCGTGAAACTGGCGGCGGAGGGGGAATTGAGCCTGGCAGAACCGTTTAACACATTCCTGCCAGGTTTCAAGAGAGCAGACCTGCGGCGAACCACTGTGCGACATCTGCTGACTCATACATCCGGCTTTCCGGACATGCTGCCGAACAACACCCAACTTCGAGCGGAACATGCTTCACTTGATGAGTTCGTCGGTCAGGCCGCCGATGCTGACCTTGATTTCCATACCGCAACAGACTGTCGCTATTCCAGTGTCGGCTTTCTACTGCTGGGCGCCGTCGTGGAAGTGATCACAGGGCAGAGTCTGGGAATGTTTCTGCGGAGCCAGTTTTTTGAACCTCTTCAGATGAATGATACGTGGCTGGGCATGTCGACGCAGCAGGCGCAAAAGATCCTTCCGACTGTACTGCCGTCCATTCTTCCGGAGTGGCAACCGGACGCCGAGGACTGGGGCTGGAACAGTTACTACTGGAGAACCCTGGGTGCGCCATGGGGGGGCATGATCTCCAGCGCCAGAGATCTTGGTCGGTATGCCGAAATGATGCTGCGACGCGGCTGCGACGGAAACGGCAGACAACTGCTGCCGGAGTCGGCCGTGTTGGCCGCGGTCAGCGACCAGACGGCTGCACTGTCTGCTCAGCGGGACTATGCGGGGCTGCGGCGGGCCTGGGGATTCGGTTGGCGTCGGGAATGGCCGTCGCACAGTGCGTCGTTCGGTGACTTTGTGTCGACAGAAACCGTCGGCCACTGGGGAGCGACGGGAACAATGATGTGGATGGACATGACGTCCGACCGATACTCCGTCATCCTGTCGACGACTCCGTATGAAGACAGCCAGCCGATTCTTCAACGAATCTCAAACGTGACGGCCGCAGCATCAGGATAATTGCTGCATGTGGCGGGATACCGAAAACAGCACATTTCAGCTCACCTGCAGCACCGTTGTCGCAGCGTCCTGTTCAGCAAAAGCAGTGGCCGTGGAAAGACCCTGAGCGTTCACCCGGGTTGTGGTATTCGGGTCATGACTGTCAGTGTCGGTCACTGGTGGCGTTAACACTGGCCGTGGTGAAGCCCGTGCGACCACGCAGGCTGCGCACCTTGCCAACCGTCAGGCCAGCATGCAGCGACTGGCAAAACACCTGCTGCTGAAGAGGTCGCGAAGTCAGATGCAGCATTTTAACAGAGCGGTCGACTGCGCTCATCGCTGCGACCTGTGGAACAGTGTGAATCCGTTCCAGCGGAATCAAAGCTGTGCCGCCGCCAAGGTCGATTACTGCGTCAGTCAGCGCAGGACTAAACTTTTCCCGTTCGTCGGTGCCCCAGGTGTCTGAACGGGTTTCGGCTGTCAACTGCAGCGGATGACAGACGCATGCTCGGCTCAACGCCGTATGCTTTATGGAATCATAGTCGACGGCTTCCTGAACGGTGTCCATGACTTCGGTTTCAAGCGTTCGTTCAAGTGGCACAGTGGTGAAGTCAGTCGACCAATCGTGGCACTTAAGGTATTGGCACGACGTCGGGAGCTGTGTTGCCGGCAGCTTTGGCAAACGTTGTCGATCCGCTGGATCGTCTTTCGTTGTTCACCCGTCGACGGCATGCTCGGACACAAGATCCCAGTCAACATCCACACCAAGGCCCGGAGATTTCGGAAGTGTGGTAAACGGACCGTCAATCAGCAGTGGTTCGTGAACAACTGAGAACTCGTGATAGCTCGGCCCCAGACAATCGCCGGGGATTTTTTCGATCTGAACGTTAGGCGTTGAAACCACAAAATGCATCATCGCGGCGGCTCCCACGTCCCATTCCAGATTAGAGCCGATGGTACAGGGGATGTCGTGTTGTCCCGCCTGAGCCGCCATGATTCTGGCTTTGGCAATGCCTCCCTGCTTACCGGGATACAGAGTGATCGCGTCACAACATTTACGCTCAATGAGTTCACGGACATGCACTTGGTCAAAACAGCTTTCGTCAGCCAGAACCCGAATGCCGAATTCGTCACGAAGTCGCTTCGTCTCAGTGTAGTCGCCTCGAGCCAGAGGTTGTTCCACCAGTGCCACATTGCATTCTGTCAACTGCGACAGGCAGGCCGCTGCATGCTCAAAGCTCCAGCCGCCGTTGGCGTCGATGGTCAGTTCCGTATCGCCGCCAATAGCTTCACGAACTGCCTTCACGCGTGCAACATCTTCGGACGGGTCGGTCCCGACTTTGACCTTGATAGTTTGAAAACCGGCGGCCACAAGCTGCTGCGCCCGTTCGTGGGCAATTTTTGGTTCGTAAGCTCCCAGGGAAAAGCGATTCCTGATCGTCAAGGGCCTCACAGCGCCGCCCAGTAGTTCATAGACCGGCCGGCCTGCGGCCTTTCCGGAAACGTCCCAGCAGGCCATTTCGATGGCGGCCTTTGCAAACCAGTTGCCTACGGCCACCGCGTCCATGCGAGCCCCAATCGTTTCAATGTCGTGCGGATCGCAACCGACAACCACCGGAGCAAACATATTTTCAATGATTGCGTGGGCTCCCCATACGGTTTCGCCGCTCCAGCGAGCCGTGACTGTTGCCTCCCCGGCGCCGACAATACCGTCGTCAGTGGTCAGCCGCACCAGCACGAACTCAGAAACGTCGTGCTTACCCAGTGCAGAGATCATCCGCCGTTCCGGTCGCAGTGGAATCCGAACGGAAACAGTCTCAATGGATGCGATCTTCATTGGTTGCCCTTCTCCCTCTCAGGATTGTCACTGTCTTCTTCTGAAGGCGGCAGTCGATACAGGAACGCAACCGGCGCCATCAAAATTGCCAACGTCAGAAATACAACAAACTGAAACTCAAATGCTTCGCCACTTCTGCTCAGAAGGCCGGTCACAGAGTTCATGACTGTGAGATAAAACGCTGACAGCAGGATGCCGATCCACGTGGCGAAGTTCATGGCCCCGATCAGTCGACCTTTTTGATCTGCTGGTGGCGTTTCCTGTACGTAAACCTGAATGGGAATGACAAAGATTCCGGCCGAAACGCCCAGTAGAAGCATACTCAATCGCAATGACCATTCAATTCCATTGGCAGTGCCAACGCTCTGCAACATCCCCTGAATCTGATTTGCGCTTTCCGCGGGGCGCCCCAGCAGGCCGGTCGCGAGCAGCGATATCAGCAAAAGTGATGCGACAATCATCCAGCCACCACGGGTAGTCCAGCGTGTGCCGTCCGCGGCTCCGCTCTTGTTGGCAAATCCGGAGACAACACAACCAAGAGCGATTCCAATGCCGATGGATGCGGCCATCAGACTGGTACGGGTCTTGCTGAGATGGAATACATTGTCGCCGAGCGTATTCACGGCCGGCTGAGTGACGCCGCCGATAAACCAGAACAACATCATGACCAGAATCGCCCGTGCCAGTTGTGGCTCCCGTCGAAGCAGTTTCCAGATGTCGCCGGGAATGAAGATGTTTCCGGGCTTAAGCGTCAGTTCCGGCTTTGCAACTGGTGTGGGGCGAATGAGCAGCGAAGTACCCGTACCGACCGCTGCGATTCCGACAGCGATCATGCTGCAGAACCACAGAGAATTCCCCAGACTGTCGAGCGCGATACCGGCACCGGCCATACCAAAAATGATTGCCAGAAACGTCGTCATCTGAATCGCGCCGTTAACAGGTAACAGTTTCCCGGGACTGAACAGTTCCGGCAGGATTCCGTACTTGGACGGGCCGAAGATTGCGCTCTGTGCGCCCATGAACGCCAGTACCACAATCAGCAGACGCAACCGTGTTGACGCTTCCAGGTCATGCAGCAGCAGGACCTGTAGAGCAGCGGCCATGACCACGACTTCGGCCATTTTGCACCAGACGATGACAGTCCGTTTGGAAAAACGGTCCGAGATATACCCTCCAAGTCCCGACAGCAGAACAAACGGCATCGCGAAAGCGGCCAGTGCGAGTGGCTGGAGGTCGTGGCTGGCGGAGATTGCCAGTTCAGTACATTTCAGCAATACCAGTTGCTTGAAGAAGTTGTCGTTGAACGCTCCCAGAAACTGCGTCGACAGAATTCCGCCAAATACAGGGTTGGTTCCGAGCCTCTGTATATCCGTGCGGCGGTTCGCCTCCGTTCCGGAATTGACTCTGTTTGGGACCAGGTCGGGATCAGACATGGAAAGTACTTACTCGTCCTTAAAGTGAGGCAGCCAGTTGCGTGACCGCTTCGGTCGCCGTATCCACGTCGGCCTGGTTTGTCAACGGTCCCGGACTCAGTCGCACAGTACCGCCGGCGGATATCGTGCCGAGTCTTCTGTGGACCAGCGGTGCACAATGCAGTCCGGCACGGCAGCGAATCTGAAAGCTCTGGTCAAGCACGGCGGCCACGTCCTGGCTGTCCATTCCGTCCAGAGTAAAACTAACGATCCCGACATTCTGGACGTCAGCCCCACCAAAAACCGTGACTCCGGGAATTCCTCGAAGCGAGTCCGACAGACGCGTCGAGAGCTGGCTGATTCTTGAGTGCAGGCCGTCCACCGACTGCTGAAGAATCCACTCAGCCGCCGCATTCAGGCCAGCCAGTCCAGGCATGTTCAGGTTGCCACTCTCGAACCTGGTCGGCATAACCGCCGGCTGAACAAGTGACTCGCTGTCCGTCCCTGTTCCGCCACAGCGCGCGGGCAGCAATTCGTCTTCCAGTCCGTTGCGGATGTAGACAATTCCCGTTCCCAGCGGGCCCAGCAGTCCTTTGTGCCCGGCAGATGCCAGTAAGTCGATGTTCAGGTCCCGTACGCTGAAGGGAATATGGCCCACAGTCTGAGCGGTATCCAGCATCAGCAACGTGCCCGTTTCATGTGCGGCGGCGCTGATCACCCGCACTGGCTGCACGACTCCCGTCACATTTGAGGCATGATTAAGTAAGGCCAGTCGAGTATGTTGACTGCGGAGTTCCCGGGCGAATACCTCGGCGTTGACAAGCCCGCTGTCGGCGTCGAAATCCACGTGAACAACGTCCAACTGAAGTTCTGACTTCAACTGCTGCAGCGGCCTGAGTACTGAGTTGTGTTCCAGTGTGGTTGTTACGACTCGGTCGCCGGTCCGCAGCACACCACGTAACAACAGATTCAGCCCGTCCGTACAGTTGAATGTGAAAGCCACGCGGTCACCGGATTCCGCATCCAGGATTCTGGCCAGTCGCTGACGACATTGTGCTACCAGACGTGCAGCATCGGATGTTCCGGTGTGTGAGCCGCGACCAAAGGCGACGCCCATCTGACGCATATACGTGTCAACAGCGGAGTAGACACACTCCGGTTTGGGGAAACTGGTGGCGGCATTGTCCAGGTAGATTGCACCGGTGCAAGGGTCACTCATCAGCCAGACCATTTACCAGTGTTGTGAGTAAGTGGTCATCAACGACGGTGCCTCGAGGTTGTCGTTTGATTAGCTCCACGACCTGTTCGATCGCGCCTTCGGACACCGAAACACGCAGCTGATCCAGACGATGAGAGACCGCTTTGCGGCCACTGTGTCTGCCAAGGACCAACTGTATCCCGTCCGCACCGACCTTTTCGGGGCGGAATGGCAGATAGGTGTCAGGGTTCTTCAGCAGTCCGTCCTGATGAATTCCTGCTTCCGTTGCAAAAATATTCTCACCACCAATCGGCTTCATTCGTGAAATGGGTACGCTTGTCAGTTCTGCAACCAGTCGACAAAGGGCAGACAGTCTCGTTGTGTCGATTCTGAATGTTCGCTGGTACTGGTCAGAATGCAGTGCCAGCGCCATTACCACCTCTTCCAGTGCCGCATTGCCCGCCCGCTCACCGATGCCGTTGACCGTACACTGAACTACGTTGGCGCCCTGCTGAATGGATGCCAGAGTGTTGGCCACTGCAAGTCCAAGGTCGTTGTGAAAGTGAACGGCCAGAAGCGCTCGATCAATATTCGGCACACCGTCCTGGATGCTCTTGATGCAGTCGGCCGATTTCTCCGGAGTCAGTATGCCCACGGTATCGGGAAAGCCGATCGTGGTTGCGCCGGCATCGATGGCTTCCCGGTAACATTTACACAGGAAATTCATCTCTGTGCGGCTGGCGTCTTCCGGACTGAAGGCGATGATACGAAAGGACTTTGCGGCATACTGTACAGAGTCTGTGATGATCTTCAGGATCTCAGATTTGTTCTTGTCCAGTTTTTCGGTGCGATGAATCGGGCTTGTACCGCAGAACAGACTGACCCCCCGTTTGTGTACGGAGTTGCCATCAAGAGCTCGTTCCGCAGCATCGATGTCGCCAGGCAGCGTGCGGCACAAAGCTGTAAGAACGGGCTTTCTCACAACACCGATCATTTTGCGAATTGCCTGGACATCGGCTTCGGAGGAAGCCGGGAAGCCGGCATCCAGCGAATGAACTCCGGCGGCTTCAAGCGCCAGCGCGATCTGTAGTTTTTGATCCGGGTCCAGCGTCGCTCCCGGCATTTGTTCGCCATCTCGCAGCGTTGTGTCGCTGAATAAGACGGCGCGCGAACGTTTGTGATGGGTGATGACGGCATCTCGTGCCGTATTCCGCACACGATTGCCGAGTCGCTGGATGAGTGACGGACCGGACATTCCGCAGAGGATACACGTTTCCGCAGCAACTTTGAATCGACGGTGCACCGGCAACTGCCATCGAGACCCGGAACATACCTGTTCTCGATCGACCTTGCTGCCTCCGCGATGTTCAGCGGCGGAGTCTCAGGACGATTCACATTCCGGGCATATTACGCCAACAGCTCCGGCACGACGTGACCGGGTTGACCGTCCGTAAGTGTCTGGTCCTGGTTGCTGCGGCGGAACTGCAGCTGTTCGTGGTCGAGTCCGAATAAATGCAGCAGGGTGGCATGGTAGTCGAAATGATTCACCACATCTTCGACCGCTTCGTGGCCCCATTCGTCCGTCTGACCGTGCACATGACCCGCTTTGAATCCTCCACCAGCCACCCACATGCTGAATCCGTAGGTGTTGTGATCGCGACCGATCTTGCTGCGTCCGGCATCATTCTGAATGACTGGAAGACGTCCCATTTCGCCCCCCCAGTGTACGACGGTCGAATCCAGAAGTCCCCGTTCCTTCAGATCCCTTACCAGTGCTGCGGATGGTTGATCCACTTTCCGGCAGGCGGCCGGCAAGCGACTCAGAATACTGCCATGGCTGTCCCACAGCTGGTTGGCCGTGTAGACCTGCACAAACCGAACGCCACGTTCAATCAGTCGACGAGCAATCAGACAACGGGTTCCATATTCGGCCGTTACTGTCTGGTTCAGGCCGTACATGTCCTGAGTGGCTTTGGTTTCTTTGCTGAGATCCAGGGCATCGGTGGCTGCCGTCTGCATTTTTGCAGCCAACTGATAACTGGCAATGCGGGCCTGCAGGTCCAGCTGGCCTGGGCGGTCAGCGATGTGGCGTGAATTTAACTGTTCCAGGAATTCCAGTGCTTTTTTCTGGGCCCTGCCTTTCAAGTGAGGCGGCGGCGTCAGGTCGAGAATTCTTGGTTCCGTCGGTCGGATGACTGTGCCCTGATAGATCGATGGCAGCCAGCCGTTTGACCAGTTCTCAACACCCAGGACCGGCAATTGGCCTGGATCAATTAATGCCATGAACGCCGGAAGATTATCAGCTTCGCAACCGAGACCGTAGGTCAGCCAGCTGCCCAGCGCAGGTCGCCCCTCTACAGTGCGTCCGGTCTGGAGTGCTCTAATCGACTGCCCATGATTGTTGACACCCGTCCGAGTGGATCGAATCAGGCAGATGTCGTCGGCGACGGTAGCGGTGTGAGGAACCAGTTCCGACAGTTCCATACCGCACTCACCGCGGGGACGAAACTTCCAGGGGGATGCGAAGACTTTTGAACTGGCCTGAGCTGCGTTGTCGTATTTGATCTCACCGGGAAACACCTGACCATCGTATTTCGCCATTTCCGGCTTCGGATCAAACATGTCGTGATGACTGGGACCACCCTGCATCCACAGCGATATCATCGACTGCGCTTTGGGTTCCGCCGCAGACACTTTGGGAGTGGTGTCAAAACTTTGTCGCTGCAGATCCGGCTTCTTGATTTCAGCGGCTGCACGTTCGTTATCCTGCAGCCACGCCAGAGCCACGGAACTGACACTCATCGCGCTGGAGGCAAGAAAGTGTCGACGAGCAGATTGATTCGGTTGCTTATTCATGGCGATTCAATCGACGTACAGAAATTCATTGGAACTCAACAGCATTTGACACATCAGGGCCACTGCTTCCTCACCGGCCGTACGCGCCGGTGGTTTCTTTTCGTTTGGCTTATAGGCGGCCTGATCACTAAAGACTGCGGCCTGTTCAGTCAGGAACTCTGTGGCGGCAGCTAACTCAGAATGTTCAGGCGATCGCGCATAAACCAGTTTCCATGATAACTGAATCTGCTTTGCCATCTCGTCACCCGCATCTGCAGCCAGGCGTGCCGCCAGATACCGCGAATAATCCAGCAGCAGGTCACTGTTCATCATCAACAGCGACTGTGTGGATCCTGTGGATGGACGTCGCATGTCGCAGTTGGGAGCCATCGTCGGTCGGTCAAAGGTGTCCAGCACAGACAACGGCCGACTGCGACGAACCTGAATGTATATACTACGACGAAATTCTTCGCCTTTCATCTCAATCTTCGCACCAGGGCGACCGGCGTTCAGGTTCTCCTTTCCGATCACAAAGCGTCCGACTCGGTCAGCCATGACCGGCACCGCTGGCCCAAAGGCTTTTTGGTTCAGCTTGCCGGAAATCGCCAGCATGCTGTCACGCAGCACTTCCGCGTCCAGTCTCAGCAGGCGTGCCCCACCATATAATTCATTGTCCGGATCAGCTAAGTTCTGGTCGACGTTGTGGCGAAGTTGCTGCTGCCACGCATTTGAAGTGAGAATCAATCGGTGCAGATGCTTCAGGCTCCATCCACTTTCAATGAACTCGGCGGCCAGCCAGTCCAGCAGTTCCGGATGACTGGGCTTTTGTCCCAGCGTTCCAAAATCAGTGGGGGTCGCCACAAGCCCACGGCCGAAGTGATGCAGCCAGATGCGGTTCACGATCACGCGAGCTGTCAGAGGATGCGATGGACTGGTCAGCCGTCGGGCCAGTGCCATTCGACGACCTGTTGTTGCGATATCTGTGTCGTTGGCCGGAATTTCGTCCAGAGCGGCCGTTTCCGAAATCACAGTCAGCCCTGCGGGGGGAAGTTCCTGTTTTGGCTGCTCATGATCGCCACGAAAAAACAGATTTGTCGCAGGTACACGTCCGGCGACCTCAGTCAACGCCCGGACAAATTCTTCGGCAGGCTTTGTTGCCCGAATCTTCGTGGCATCGTCTGCCATCTTCTTCAGCTGATCCGCCGCTTTCCTGTCGTATAGATAAAGCGATCCTGCAGTCACGTTAAGATTAGGATGTTTCTTGAACAGTGCGGTCTGGTCGGCCGTTCTTTTTTTTGCGTCGATCTTGTGGGCAGCTCGCGCCGCTTCGTGGATATTCTTTGGCAGCTTTGCCAGTTGAGTTTCAAATGTAGCTGCGATGAATTCGGACTGTTTCTTGGATCGCTCCACGTCGATCTTTTTGGCTTCAGCTTCCACTCGCGCTGCCTCTGCGCGGTTATCATCGGTGTATAGCGAAATGCGCCGCTGAGTCGGGTTGCGCCACTTCTCCCAGTCGAAGGCCGGTTCAAAGATGGCTCGGAAGCGATAGTAATCTGCCTGAGAAATCGGGTCATATCGATGGTCGTGACACTGAGCACATCCGACCGTCATACCCATCAGCGATGACGAGACGATTTTGATTGTGTCGGCGATCGTATCGTTACGAGCCACTTGCGCATCAGGCACAGCGCCGCCTGTGCCGTCCGGGGCCATTCGCAGGAACCCGGTCGCTGCCAGAAATTCGGCATCCGCTGCAGAAAGATTGTTACGTGGCGTTGTCACCATTTCGTCTCCGGCGAGCTGTTCACGGATGAACTGATCGAACGGCTTGTCGGCGTTAAACGAACGGATGACATAATCCCGATATCGCCACGCATGAGGCCTTTCGGCGTCGATGTCGTTGTAGCCTTCGCTGTCGGCGTAGCCGGCAACGTCCAGCCAGTGTCTGGCCCAGCGTTCACCGTAATGATCCGAATTCAGCAACTGATTAACGTACTGCAGCCATGCGTCGGTGTCATTGTTCTCAGTAAACGACACAACCACTTCAGGTGACGGTGGCAGACCATGCAGGTCAAGATAGAGACGACGTATCAGAGTATGCGGCGCCGCGCGGGGACTGAACGTAAAGTCGCGTTCTTCCAGCCGTGCTAACAGAAATGCATCGATCGGATTGATAACAGACTTGGTGTTCCTGACCTGGGACACTGCAGGACGAACGATCGGCTGATACGCCCAGTGAGCTCGCTCTTCGTCTGTAATGAAGGCCGCAGCGTCGAGCGATTCCGGTTCCGGACGAACGGTTTTTGCACCGGCCGCGATCCAGTTGCGAATGATTTCCAGCTCTTTCTTGGACAGCGATTTGCTGCTGTCCGGCGGCATTTCACCATCACGTAAACGCTGATACAGCAGGCTCTCATTCGGTTTGCCGCCAATTATTGCAGCTCCGGATTCACCGCCGTTAGCCATGAATCGGACCAGTCGCAGATCGAGTTTCCCTTCAGGCTCCGCCTCTTCTCCGTGACACCCCCAGCAGTGTGTCTTCATGATGGAACGCACATGCGTCTCAAACCGCGGCGCAGACTCATCTTCAACTGCAGAAACAGAGGGCAGATCAGCGTTCAGGGCAGAAAACACGATAGCGATGTGTGACAGTCGGAACATGACGGTCGTCGCAGGAGGGAGGAAGGTGGTGATTTTTCAGGCGGGGTGACAGACTGGAAGGTTATTTTGACGAATAACCCGACAACTTCCAAGTGCCAATCCGACATGTAATCTGAGAATTTCGTTGGGGCGGGGGATTGCGGATGACTCCCGCAGGCGAAGCAATACAAGTACGCAGCGCAGGTAAGTGTGCTGCGCTATCGCACGAGAACCGTCCGGTTGCAGTTCGGGCTTGTATCAAACACGCCACTGGCTTGCCCTGTTGAAAACCTGTGTGATAGGGTGAGTCAGGTTGTGCGGGCATCCGGCCTGCCTTTCATGCGGAAATCTTTCGGAGAACCGAGATGCGTTATCAGTTATTCGTGTTCCTTGCGTTGTTAACTGCAACTGCAACTGCTGTTCGCGGGGCCGACGACAAGCCCGCTGCGAAGGATGCCGGTCCGACTTTGTGCGTCGGTAACTACCATTCTGAGGCGGACGCTGTCCGTCAACTGGAACGCATTTCCGCGACCTACTCAAATCTTGAACAGTGGCAGAAACGGGCAAAAAGGATTCGACAGCAGATCCTCACCGGGATGAATCTGAATCCACTGCCTGACCGAACGCCGTTGAATGCCATCATTCACAAGAAGCGAGAACACAAAGGGTATTCCGTCGAATCTGCTGCGTTCGAAGCACGGCCGGGATTTATGGTCTATGGCAGTCTCTATCGACCATTGGGGCGAAAGGGACCGTTTCCGGGAGTCCTGTGTCCGCATGGTCACGCGCGGGGGCGCGAAGGCGGACGCCTGCGTCCGGACCAGCAACATCGTTGCGCAACGCTGGCTCGCATGGGAGCCGTTGTGTTTTCATACGACATGGTTGGCTTCGGTGATTCCGAACACTATGGCTGGAATCACGATCATAAGCAGGTTCTGACCCTGCAGACGTGGAGCAGCGTTCGCGCTTTGGATTTTCTGGAATCACTGGCTGACGTTAATGATCAGCAACTCGGTGTGACCGGATGTTCGGGAGGCGGTACTCAGACCTTTCTGCTGACAGCCATTGATCAGCGTGTTAAGGTTGCGGTTCCCGTGGTGATGGTTTCTGCCCATTTTTTCGGAGGATGCCACTGCGAGAGCGGCATGCCGATTCACAAGACCGCCGCACTGGAAACCAACAACTGCGAAATTGCATCACTGGCGGCACCACGTCCGATGTTGCTGGTGTCCGTGGGGGGCGACTGGACGAAGAATACACCTCAGGTTGAATTTCCTTACATCCAAAGCGTTTACAAATTGCACAAGGCGGCTGCGACTGTCGAGAATACACACTTCCCGGAGGAGCAGCATGGCTACCAGGAAAAAAAACGTCAGGCCATGTATCCGTTCATGGTTAAACACTTCGGTCTGGACTCCGGCGGCATTGTTGAGGACACGACATTAAAGTTCGACGAATCCGCAAACGTCATCGAATCGGTCGAAACAATGCGCGTCTTCGATGAAGACCATCCCATGCCAAAGCATGTACTGCAGCCGGGGGCACATGTCGCCTTTACCGATTGAGGCCACGGAACGGGATTTCACATCAGCACGTAGCGCGAACAGTCGAATTGGCGTTCCGTTTTTTTGCGAAGCACGAGTGACCCACTCACTCGTGCTTCCTTTTGAAACTGCTTCTAGCCGGTTCCCGGGTCGGAGAGGCCAAATTGATATTTTAACTCGGGGGCGACCAGGTATTCTCCCATCCACATGCGAGTGAGATCACGGACCGGTTCGAAACCGCGTTCTCGCGCCAGCTGTTCGCCGGCTGCATTTGGTGAGGGAAGGTCCCAGATGATCGGGCCGGGAACTTCTTTCAACAGCAGGTCTGCGATTTCACCAGCCGCTTCCGGCCCGTCTGCGGTAATGGGGCCCAGATACGACGCGATTTGTCCTGTTCGCAGCATGCCGAATCCGTGTTCGTTCACAATGACTGTCGAATCCTTTGCCAGCATGTTGAGCCAGACTCCGCGATCCACGCCAAAAGCTGCCAGGTCCAGTGAACTGGCCATGCTACCGGTGTCGGGTGAGGGGACAACTGCGGGTGATTCTTCACTGGACTTTTGCCATCTATTGAAGCTCCACTCCCGCTGAAAACCAAGCCGGGCGTACACCGGCTCGCCGACCGGTGTGGCATCCAGCTTGATGCAATCCACGCCGCTGTCGTTCAGATGCTTAACAGCACGCTGCATCAGCGCCGAGGCGATTCCTTTGCGGCGCTGATCCGGATGAACCAGCATCATGCCAATCCATCCCAGCGGGCGGAAATCGCCGGATGAGACATTGTGTGGATAGCTGGTGGTGGTCACCGTTCCCATTACAGCTTCGCCGATGGTGGCGACGAAACATCCTTCCGGCTGATATCGGAGAACCCGCAGCCAGTCGGCCGGCATCTGATTCCAGCCAGCAATTGCCCGCAGTCTGTCGGCAGCCGGAAGGTCATCTTCTCGCATTGTGCGAACACCGACCGTATGCGTGTCTGTCATATCATGAACCACTCATTCTCTGGGAATTTGGCGACGGTGCCCGCGTGACGCCTCATGCCAGAATGTCGTGAATGACCTTGCCGTGGACATTCGTCAGGCGACGTTCGATACCATTGTGGTAGAAGGTTAACTGTTCATGATTTACACCCAGCTGGTGTAGTACCGTCGCGTGAAAGTCGTGCCAGTGCACTCGGTTTTCCACCGCCTGCCACCCGATGTCGTCGGTTGCACCGTAAGTGATGCCCGATTTCATTCCGCCGCCAGCCAGCCAGACACTGAAACCCTTCTCGTTGTGATCACGACCAGGCCCGACAACATTCGCGGCTGACTGAGTAAACGGTGTACGGCCAAATTCTGACGTAAACATCACCAGCGTGTCGTCCAGCATGCCACGCTGGCGCAGGTCACGCAGCAGTCCGGCAATCGGTTTGTCGACGCGCAGCGCCTCTCGACCGTGGTTTTGAATCATATTCTCGTGGCCGTCCCAGTTGATCCTGGGTGAGCCGAAAGCCCCGCCGGAAAACATCTGCACAAAACGAACCCCTTTTTCCAGCAGTCGTCGTGCCAAAAGACAACTGCGGCCGAAGGCCTGCGTGTGCTCTACCGACGTACCGTACATGCGGTGTGTTGCTGGCGATTCACGCGTGAGGTCAGCCACCTGCGGGAGCTCAGCCTGCATGCGTTCGGACAACTGGTAACTGCGAATTCGTGCCGCCAGAACATCACTCCGGCCGCGTTCTGCCAGATGGCGTCGATTGAGCTCAGCCAACAGATTTCGACTGGCCGTTTCTGTGCCGGCTGCAACTTCGCGTGCAGGAAAGAGGTCCTGAATCGGCACGCCTGAACTGCTCATCGTAACCCCCTGGAACTGAGCCGGCAGAAAACCGTTGGTCCAGTTAATTGACCCTCCCGCCGGCACACCCCGCTGATCAGGAATCACCACATACGCCGGCAGATCGTCAGTATCGCATCCCATTCCGTACGACAGCCAGGCGCCGGCTGTAGGGAAACCGTTCAGTCGGAAACCGGAATTCTGTTGGAATGTTGCCGGCGTATGGTTGGATGTTTCCCCGAACATGGATCGCACGACAGTCAGTTCGTCGGCGACCCGGGCCAGATGCGGAAACAATTCTGAGACCCACAGGCCGCTCTGTCCCCGTTGTCGAAATCTCCAGTCACTTTTCCGCAATAACCCGACCTTACCAAAAAAAACATCCGGCCGCTCATCCGACACAAGTGACTTGCCGTGCAGCGATTCCAGTTCCGGCTTGTAGTCGAACGAATCCACCTGGCTGAATCCGCCGCAGGCGACGATGTGGATCACTCGCTTTGCCGGAGCATCATGATGAGGCCACGGTACCGTTCCCTGCCCGGGAACGACGTTGGCCCTTACGGCGCCGTCACGCACCAGCAATTCCGAGAGCGCCACTGCACCAATGCCGGAGGCAGCAAACGAAAGAACGTCCCGACGACCGGGAATTGACGGTTTCTCAGTCAACATGGATGAACTCATTGCTGTTGAGGACCACCCGGCAGAGTGCCGGCAGCCCATGATTCTTTATGAACTGCTCAGGCCGCGATGCTTCATCCCCATTCGGGGAACGACTGTAGGCCAGCTGATAAACACGTGACGCCTGTGTTGAAATATCTGTTCCTGCATCCCGAGTAACTCGTTCCGCGAAACGATCTGCCATGCGCAGTACGAACGAATTGTTCATCAGTGTTAAAGCCTGAATCGGCGTCGTCGTGACCGCTCGTTTAGGCGCAGTCGTGGACGGATCCGGACAATCAAATGCATCAAGCAGGTGGTTTCGTCCGGAACGAATCCAGGTGCGATAGACCGTGCGACGGTAGACATCCGGACTGTCAGGATCGGTCATTGTGTAGAACTGCGTGTTCTTGACGTGCGTGGTGAAGTCGCGGTACGGCGCACCACCATACTGAAGATTCAGTTGTCCGGTCACGCTGAGAATCGAATCACGCAGGGCTTCCGCTTCCAGTCGCACCGGACTTTTGCGCCACAGAAGACGATTGTCTGCATCCACGGCGGCACATTCCGGGCGATGTCGCGACGACTGTCGATAAGTTGCTGATGTGACAATCAGGCGGTGAATGTGTTTCAGGCTCCAGCCGGAAGAAATAAGTTCTGATGCCAGCCAGTTAAGCAGTTCCGGATGACTGGGACGCCCACCGTTGAACCCGAAGTCGTTTGGTGTTGCGACCAGGCCGGCACTGAAGTGGTAGTGCCACAATCGATTCACGATCACGCGTGCAAACAGCGGATTCTGTTCCTGTGTAATCCATTCGGCCAGCGCTCGACGCCGGGCTGCGTCGGGGGAATCCGCCGTGAGTCCAAACGTTGAGTTGGCTGCGGCGATGGCGGCGACACCTCCTGGTGTCACAACTTCGCCACGAACCGCCGGGTTGCCGCGCGCCAGCACATAGGTGACATCCGCGCTGCCCGGCTTGACAGCATATACGGGAAACGGCTTCTGTTCATTCCCGGCAAGAACATTACGGCTGCCATGTCTGACTCCCCCCACCGCCGACGCCAGTTGGTAGTATTCTTTTTGGGAAATCGGGTCAAACTTGTGATCGTGGCAGCGGGCACAGTTAGCTGTGAGGCCCAGAAACGTCTGCGAAATCGTTCCCACGTAGTCCTCGATTTCATCCTGTCGCACGACGGCCTTCATCGCGGAACTCTGCTGACTCTGTCCAACTTCATCCCATGCTCCGGCCACAAGGAATCCGGTCGCAATGATCGCTCCCGTATTTTCGGGGTACAGAATATCGCCGGCGAGTTGCAGGCGGACGAATTCGTCATAGGGCATGTCGCTGTTGAATGCATCGATCACCCAGTCGCGGTAGTGCCACGAATCCGTTCGCAGTTTGTCTCTCTCGTATCCCTGGCTTTCACCAAAACGAACGACGTCCAGCCAGTGCCGCCCCCACCGTTCTCCAAAATGCTTCGAATCCAGCAGACGGTTCACCACGTGACCAACCGCTGCTTCACCGGACTGATGCATCGCGTGTTCAAACAGCAGCACCTGGTCCGGTGCGGGCGGCAGTCCGGTCAGGTCGAAGCTCAAACGCCGCAGCAATACTCGAGGTGACGCTTCCGGTGACGGCTGAAGTCCACGGGGGACGAGCTTCCGCAGTACAAATGCGTCGATCGGATTTCGAATCCTGTGGTTCTGTTCAACGGCGGGAACCTCGGGACGTTCGACTGACTGCAGAGCCCACCAGTCGGTACCTGCCCGTTTTTTCGTGGTGATGCGAAACCGCTCAATCGGACTGGTGCCCCACTTTGCACCACCTGCGATCCAGTTTCGCACCGCCTTTTTCTCCTGATCGCCCAGCGGTTTCTTCGGCGGCATTTCGCCGGATTCGATGTGTTTCCACAAGAGACTCCGGTCTGAGTCTCCCGGCACAATCGCCGCACCTGATTCGCCACCTCTTCGCGCCGATTCGACGTCTGCCAGACTCAGTCCGCCACTGGGGTCAGCACCGCTGTGACATTCCAGGCAGTTGTCAATCAGAATTGGTGCCACATCAGTATCAAAATCCGCAGCTGTGGCAGCAGAAATGGAGTTGACAGCCAGCAGCCAAAGGCCGACCATCGTCCCGCAATAGCGTCCGATGCAGCTCAGAAGCGGCCATGTAACTTGGTGACACATTTTGTCTCTCGCAGATCAATCAGATTCATCAACTGCCGGTGCACACCGCAGATTACCGCAGATTCAGCCACTGTTGCAAATACAACAAAAAATTCGTCGCCTCAGTAAAACACAGGGGCAATGTGAGGAGCAAAGCGAACTCCCCGGGCGTGGAAGGAAAACGCCCACATTCCCGGCCGCCCGTTCTGGCGCTTCAGGCTGACTTTGCCACCTGTTCGGATGATCCGAGTCATACGGCAATTTATCAAGGTTACGATTATTACCGACGGAGACGCCGGACGACAATTTAACCTTGTACCGGCCAGTCACTTTATCCTACGAGTTGAAGAGATGTTTGTTCGCAGATTTCAAGCCGCAATAAAGCCGGCAGTACTCAGCCGCAGCTTCGCAATCTTTGCGTTATTGCTGACAGCGACACCAGTGGCGTTCACTGAGGACTTCCTTCAGATGGAATCGGCGAAATTTGCCGATGTCGCTGGGGGAGTGAATTCAGCGTCCTGGAGGGACGAGCTTGAGATCTGTACTGATCCTCTGATCGTTCCTGTGAGCTGCAGTAAATGCGGCAATAATGACCGGTCATGCAGCTGCGGCAATGATCGCTGGGTGGATATCTGGGATGGAAGAATGGAAATCGGCCTGAACGGTGCCGAAGGAAACAGTCGCAACATTAACCTCGTCACCGGCTTCGATGCGAAACAGACATCCGGTAACGACACACTGACGATTGACGTTGACTATCTGTTTTCACGTGACGAAATACAGACGACCAAGAACCGGTTTTATTCACTGACACGGTTGGAACGTGAGGGCCCGAATTCCAGTTGGGGCACGTTCGCAGACGGATGGTTTGAGTACGATGAACTCGAGACATTTAAAGCCCGCCTGGGGCTTCACGCCGGTGGAGTCGTGACGCTGGTGAAGACGCAGAAGTCTCTGTTTAAAGGTCTGATCGGAGTTGGGACATCAAAAGAGTTCCAAGGCGCCGACACTGTCTGGCGGCCGGAAGGTTTCCTCGGCTCGGTCTGGGAAAAGACGATTACCAGCCGCCAGGATTTTTATGTCAGGTCAGTCCTCTTTCCGGACTTTGGCAACAGCGGAGAATTTCGGCTTAATGCCCGGGCCGGCTGGGAATACGCAATGAATGACGAGAAGACCGTCAAGCTCGGCCTGAGCGCGTTTGATCGCTACGACAGTCTTTCGGACGCAGGCGACCGAAAGAATAACATCGACTACTGGGCCTCATTGATCTGGGACTTCTGAATTTGACGGAAGCTGTTTGGGTTGGCAGAGAGCACATGTTGCTGCGCGTACGGTGCACCGTTGAGCAACACGTTCGCCGCCTCTGACTAACCTCAGCCGGAAGCCTGCGTTCCTCGCGGTGTTCCGCTCAGGATCGCGTACGACTGTGTGTTGGTACAGGGAAATGCAGATCTCCGGCAAGTAGATCGTGCGGGCCAGGCGCAGTCCACTTCCCGACTGGTGAACACTAAGTCGTATCAGAGGCCTCAAACACTTTACGTGAGACGGCCACTGCTGCTGTGCTGGCTGCGGTGCATCCGTTTAACCTGGTCACTAGTATTGCGGCCTGTTCAGCATTAGAGCCGGGCCGTGCATCTGAAGGTGCTGGCCCTGTACGGCCGAGGATTTAGGGCCATTGCCCTCTGTCGTGTGTTGTTTCTTCACGGGTAGCTGCGGCAGTAGTGCGAATATTATGTGCGTTGCGAATGGACACCGTTTCACGACCAGGGAGCCCTCGTGAAGTGCATATCCGAGACTTATGAGTTTAGCGATCGTCTTTATTTGGCGTGTGTCAGATTCCGGATACACTAGGTCAGTGCTCACGTCCCCTCCCTTCCCGACTCAGCGCCGATATTGCGATCCATGATTAAGTTTACCACAGACGCTATCGACTATAACAAAATAACCGAATCGGTTCGTTCACATGCCGCGGGCGCTGTTGTCCTGTTTCTCGGGACTGTCCGTGAATTTACGGGCGGTGTGCAGACATCCGCTCTGGTATACGACGCCTATCCCGTGATGGCGCAGCAGGAACTGCAGCATCTGGAGACCGACGTCAGGGAGAAGTGGCCGGTCATTGATGTGGCCATTGTTCATCGCACAGGCGCTTTGAAACTGGGCGATATTGCTGTGGCCGTGGCCGTGAGTTCAGAACATCGTCGCGAAGCGTTTGCCGCCGGCCAATGGCTGATCGATACACTGAAGGTGCGAGTTCCGGTCTGGAAGAAGGAATTGTACGCGAACGGCGAAACTGAATGGGTGCATTCGTCGGGACAAACTGTTGCAACATCGACTGCCGATGAATCCGATCTTTCAGGAGCCGAGTCATGAGTCCTTCTAAGAATACAGAGCCGACACGACGGTTGGTCGACCGCTTCGGGCGAGTGCACAACAACCTGCGAATCAGCGTGACGGACCGTTGCAATATACGCTGTTTCTATTGCATGCCCGCTGAAAGCGTGGAGTTTATGCCTCGCGACCATTTGCTGTCGTTTGAGGAAATCGAGCGGTTGGTTCGGATTGGAACAACCCTGGGGATTGATCGTGTGCGACTGACTGGGGGTGAACCCCTGGTGCGTCGTGACCTGCATCGGCTTGTCGAACGACTTGCGAATGTCCCGGGGATTGTGGATATCGGGCTAACCACAAATGCAATCCTGCTGGGCGAACAGGCGCAGCAACTTCGGGACGCCGGACTTAAGCGGTTGAACATCAGCCTGGACGCGCTCGACCCGGAGATCTTCGAACGGGTCACGCGTCGTGACAGCTATGACAAAGTTATCGAAGGCATCGCCGCCGCACGAGCTGCCGGATTCTCACCGATTAAGATCAACGCCGTGTCTGTGAAAGGTTTGACGGAGGGCCAGATTATTCCCTTTGCCGAACTGGCTCGGCAGACCGATACGGAAGTGCGTTTTATCGAATTCATGCCGCTGGATGCAGACAGTCAATGGGATCGTGATAAGGTGCTTTTTGCCGATGAGATAGTGGCGATTCTGCAGGCTGAGTTCGGGCCGTTGGAGCCCGTTCCGTCAGCGAACCCCAATGCGCCAGCAAACGATTTTCGGTTTGCGGACGGCGTGGGGAGAATTGGAATGATTGCGTCCGTGAGCCAGCCGTTTTGCAGTACATGTAATCGCTTTCGGCTGACCGCTGAAGGTAAATTGCGGAACTGTCTGTTTAGCCTCGAGGAGGTGGACATAAGGGGAATACTGCGGAATGGTGGTGCGGATGCTGAAGTCGCGGATGCAATGGTGGCGTCCATTGCATCCAAGAACGAGGGGCACCAAATTAACTCCGCGACCTTCGTGCAGCCGGACCGTCCAATGTATTCAATCGGCGGCTAAGATCATGTCTGCGGGAAAACGCCGCCAGCGACCGTACGGCCGTCCCCGAAACGTCCCGCTCTCACGTCCGGGAATCTGCTTCGGCGTGAATGAAAGTCCGGCAGTATTTCGGCCGGATTTGTGTTCATAAGGCGTGATGGTTGAAAATTATGAAGCTGCTCCGAAGGTTGTTGTATGGACGCCCCGAAGAGAAACTGCAATCGGATTGTGCGGCGGGCTTTGAATGCGTCTGATGTTGGCTATGCTGCCGGGCGCCGGGCTTCTTTTCGCTGGAAACCCCATCCGTGAGTCCGGCAGAACAACGAGTGCGGCCTGGTTTCAGGTTCTGAGTATGAGTCATCTGACCTCGACGTTGTTTCGTTCGGATTCTTGTCTTAGCAAGTGCGGAGTTATCGATGAAGGTTCTGGTTGTCGGTCAGGGTGGTCGCGAGCACACGTTGGTCTGGAAGCTCGCTCGCTGTCCCGGTGTCGAAAAAGTGTTCTGTGCACCAGGGAATGCCGGAACCGCTGTCGACGGCGAGAACGTCAATATTGCGTCGGATGATCTCGGACGTTTGATGTCGTTCGCCAAACACAACGATATTGACCTGACCGTGGTCGGCCCGGAAGTCCCTCTCGTGGCAGGGATTGTCGATGAATTCAAATCGCATGGTTTGAAAATCTTCGGCCCAACCAGAGCCGCGGCTCGCCTGGAAGGCAGTAAGGCGTTCTCAAAGGAGATCATGAAGAAGGCCGGTGTTCCGACGGCGGCTTCCAAAAGCTTTACGAGACTTGAGGAAGCACACGCCTATCTGGATGCTCTGGAGGACGTTGCCGTTGTAGTGAAGGCAGACGGACTGGCGGCCGGTAAAGGTGTTCATGTCTGCAGGAACTGTACGGAAGGCAAGGCGGCTGCCACCAAGATGCTGCAGGATGATTTGTTTGGTACGGCTGGACAGACCATCGTGATTGAGGAGTTCCTGGACGGCCACGAAGCCAGCATATTGGCGATTGTGGATGGCGATACAATTATCCCGCTGGAGACATCTCAGGATCATAAACGGGCGTTTGATGGTGACCAGGGTCCGAATACCGGCGGCATGGGAGCCTACAGCCCGGCTCCCTTAGTGACTGATGAAATCATGGATGAGATCATTCGTCGAATTCTGGTTCCCACCATTCACACGATGCGCGTGGAGGGGCATCCATTTTCCGGTGTCCTTTATGCGGGTTTAATGCTGACAGCGCAGGGGCCAAAAGTCATTGAATACAATGTGCGTTTTGGTGACCCGGAGGCCCAGGCGGTACTGATACGTCTGAAGACGGACCTGGCACAAATTCTGTCGCTGGCCGCATCTGGAAGGCTGGCAGAGCTTGAGGGACTGGAATGGGATGAACGACCTGCTGTATGTGTCGTTATGGCTTCCGACGGGTATCCCGGAAGCTATGCGAAGGGAAAAGTGATTAGTGGAGTCGACGAAGCTGACCGGCTGACGGAAACCAAAGTTTTTCATGCCGGTACCACGGGCAAAGACATGCAGGTGCTCACGGACGGCGGGCGTGTACTGGGGGTTACAGCCATGGGCGACAGCATCGCTGCAGCGAAACAGTCCGCCTACCGGGCCGTTGATCAGATCAGCTGGGACGGGGCATGGAATCGGTCTGATATCTCAGACAAAGCATAAACCCGCAGCGGCGCGCTTTCAGATCGTACAAAGCCGGACTTCTGGTACGATGACACCTGAGAAATAGGCTTGACTGCATCGGGGCTCATGTGCGTCAGGCGGTCAGGTCTACCGGAACTCTTCGTACTGCTCGCTCTGATGTCAATCCTCGTTCGCGGACTTTGACTGTTCGTCAAAAGCGAGTTTCATCTGGTGCTCGTCCCGAATTCCGAGCTCCTTGAACAGCAGACTGGGCTGAATGTCCGTGTTGTGCTGGTACTTGCTGCTTCGATATTCGGTGACGTCACCTTCAACGGAGTGATAGAAAATCTGACACACCTGAACGCCGGGATAGATGCGGACAGGCTGCACGGCAAACATTTCCAGTGTCCAGAATCCACAGAACCCGACGTCGCCAAAACCTGCCGTGACATGCACAAACAGACCCAGCCGACCGATGGAAGACCGCCCCTCCAGCATCGGTACGTAATTGTGCGTTTCGGTATACTCGATCGTCCGCCCAAGGTACAGCTGATTGGGCTGCAGCACCATTCCCTCTTCCGGAATCGTAATCCGTCGAAATCGGTTGGGACGTTTCATATCCAGAACGATTTCTTCGTACACCAGAAGCTCATCGTGCAGTGTGAGGTTGTAGCTGTTGGGATTCAGCTGTTCCTCATCGAAGGGCTCAATGTTGAGGTTCCTGCCGAGCTGGGACTTGATTTCGCTGCCGCTGAGAATCATGAAAGTTCCGCCGAAACAAACGAATGAGGAATCATCTGACAGAAGATCATGGATTTATGGGGTTCTGGCGGTACTGCGTTTGAGATCATAAGGCAAGTCGCTTCCGCTGCGAAATCCGATGACGATCCACCCCTTTTGACAGTCGTTAACAACGTTGAGCAGGGAGGGTATGGTTTGTGAGCTGCATGTTCAAGCACGCCGCTCCGGGCAAAACCGCCGTTGTCAGGGATCGGTTAATCGATTCAGGACGGTATTTCCACCTCCCGATCGCCCTGCCACGCCGCATTCCTTGTGCTGGCGCTGGATACCAGTGGGGGACTTCGCGACAATCCATAGGTGGTGGCCCGCGTTTCATCTTCAGCCGGCTGGCCGGTTATCCGGCCGGACTCAGCCTTTCGCACAATGCCGGTATCGTGGAACTGCAGCTGTCAGGACCCTGCGTGATCGAATAGAAAAGTTTTATGGCAGACGGAATTGACGTCACATCGCTCACCCTGCTGGGACGGGCGAAGTCTAATGATGAAGACGCCTGGCATCAGGTCGTGCATTTGTACGGTCCGTTGGTAGAAAAGTGGTGTCGTCGTTATGGACTGGGGGCAGAGGATGCCGCCGACGTCTTCCAGGAAACGTTCAAGACAGTGGCGCGGCATATTGGTGACTTTGTGCCGGGACGGTCTGTTGCTTCTTTTCGTTCGTGGCTGAAAACGATTGTCAGAACCCGTACGATTGACTACCTGCGAAAGTCCAAACGTCATGCGGATGCGGCGGGTGGAACGGCCGCGCAAATGCGAATTTCCGATCTTCCGGATCCGTTGGCCGAAGATTCCGATGAAGAAGCTGAGGCGGATGATGCGCTGGTTGTGCATCGGGCGATGGATCTGATTCAGGGCGAATTCAATCCCCGCAACTGGTCGGCCTTTGAACAGGTTGCTTTGCAGGGCCGTACGGCCATAGATGTAGCAGCAGAATTGAACGTCACCCCGCAGACGATCAGGCAGGCAAATTACAGAATACGGCGACGGCTGCGTCTGATCCTGGAGGATCTGGTGGAGTAGCCGTTATCCGGATACGTTCTTCTTGTGATACAAATGATGGGTAGAATCCGACGGCGGACGAAGGAAATACAGATTACCAGTGACATACAGAGACTTCGTGCTTTCAGGTCGCAACTGACTCCTGATGCTGTGGTCAACCGTTAACAGAATTCAGATGGCTATCTCACCAACAAGAATTCAAACCTGCCCGCCGAACGATGTTCTGGACCAGTTGGTGTCCGGAAGTCTGCACGAGGAAAGTGCCGACAATCTGTTTCAGCATCTTGAAGCCTGCGACTTCTGTCAGAACAAAGTGGACGAACTGGAACGACGAGCTACGGGTGTATTGGCTTCTGTCCGGAACAGGCCGAAGAACAAGTCGGATCAGCCACAGCTTGAGAAACTGATTCGTAAAGTTCAGAATCTGGGTGCGTCTGAAGGTGTCGCTGCCTCATTGCCCCAGGAGGCAGTACCTGTGGACAGTTTTGTCACCGGACTGCGGCGGTGCGGGCTGTTCCCTGCCGAGGAGGTGGACGACCTGCTGAACCAGGTGAAGGCCGATGACAGCAGTTCAATGGCCAGGCAGCTGATCAGGAAACGAAAACTGACGCCCTTTCAGGCACGCGTTCTGTTGAAAGGTCGCTGGAAGGGGCTCGTTCTCGGCAACTACGTGCTGCTGAACAAGCTCGGCCAGGGTGGCATGGGGAATGTTTTCAAAGCACAGCACCGTCGTCTGGGCCGCGTCGTCTGTGTCAAGGTGATGAATTCCGCAGGGCGAAAGTCACCCAATATGATGGAACGGTTTCGCAATGAAGCACGTACCGTCGCGGCATTAAGTCATCCAAACTTTGTTGTGGCCCATGACGCAGACGAGGCCGAAGGTGTTCCGTTTCTGGTCATGGAATACATTGAAGGCAGCGACCTTGCGAAGCATGTGGCTGCTCATGGCCCGTTACCAGTCACGCAGGTGCTGGAGCTTGTGGCCGAAGCTGCTGAAGCTCTGCAGTACGCCCATGACCGGGGAATTACGCATCGTGATATAAAACCACACAATCTGCTGTTGTCGAAAGATTCTGATTCTGACTCGCTGAGCATCAAGATACTGGATATGGGGCTGGCACGCTTCGATTCCGTGCTGAACGACGACCCGGATACAGCGACGCACGCAGCCATGACCAACACCGGGGTGATCATGGGTACCGTCGACTACATGTCTCCGGAACAGGCACTGCGAAGTCGCGATGCGGACAACCGCTCAGATATTTATAGTCTTGGGTGCACGCTGCATTATCTGTTGACGGGCAGGCCGGTCTTCGAAGGCGATACAGTCATGGCGCGACTGATTGCTCATCGCGAAATTCCGGTCCCATCAATCGAACAGAAATGCAGCGGCGCCATGCATGGTCTGGATGCTGTATTTAACCGTATGCTGGCCAAGAAACCCAAGCGTCGCTATCAAACGATGACAGAAGTCGCGGCTGACATTAATGCTCTTCTTACAGGGCGGGTTCCCGTGGCCGTCGAAATCTGTCCTGAGGATGAGGACTCGATCCTGGACCCGCGTCGTGGGCGGCGCCGCCGACGACCAGCCTACGCCGCCTGGGCTGGAATTCTTGTCACGATCTGTCTTATTGGTGCAGGCATCTGGTTGGCTCTTTTCGATCAGGTAGGAACCACAATGCGGCTGCCACGTCCGGCAGGCAATGGTGTGTCGACCGTCGGCAACAACATGGCAATCAGGCCGGTTGTTGATCAGGAACTCGCAGCAACAGGACTGGCATTTCCGGCAACCTTCGGAGGTGGCAATCGTTTGCTGGATGGAGGCGATGGTCGGGCGCTCGCAGTCCTGCCCGTGGCACGATTTAATGAGACAGAATACCTGGCACTTGAACGGCAACTTGAGACCCTGAATATTGACCTGACTGTGGCAACGATTCGTGGCGAACAGCCCCGGCCGACAAATGACGAAGAACTTCAAATCGGATTTCCGGTTCCGCTGGCGGAAGTCCGTGTTGACAATTTCGATATGATCTTTTTTGTCAGCGGGTCGACCGCCGAGTTTCAGTCCAGAGCCGGGATTCAGACGATTGATCCACTGATTGACACAGCGATCGGTCAGGGACTGGTCGTCGGAGCTTTTTCCCGGGAATCGCTGCAGGCTATCGTCGGCGCTGAATTCTATTCGCAGTGTGCTCCTGAACTTGATGGTCATGTTACGTCCGGCAGTCCGGAGGGTCTGGACGGGTATGTCGTACATTCACAAAGTGCCGTGCAGACAAAGGCGCTGGTGCGCAAAGCAAAGCAGCTGTGTGAAGAAACAGGTGACGGTCGCAAATTCGGCATGTCCAGTGGAGGCCGCGTGGCCACGCGTTCCAACGGGTTTCCTGGCCGAGCTCTGGTGGTCCTGCCCGACCGATTTGATCAGACTGAATTCCAGAGTCTTGTCGCAGCGCTCGGCGAACGCGCGATTGGATTCGAAGTCGCGTCGTCACGATGGGGACAGATTTATTCTCTCGATCAGACCGTCAACCGAATTGCAGACAGGATGCTGGATGAGTTTGCTCCACGAAACTACGACTTCGTCTTCTTTGTCGGAGGCAATACGATCGCCTTTAGTGAATCGGAAACCAGCAGACGTCTCAAACAGATGGCTGCTCGAGGACTGGAGACCGGTCTTGTTCTTGCATCCACTTCAGCAAGTGGTCGTGTGTTGTTAGACATGGCTGATGCGTGTGAGGACTGTACATTTGAGAATGTGAATCAGATTGCTGTTGGTAAGCCGCTCAGCCGGTCCGGTGCAGTCGTTATCGCTGATTCGCCCCAATTGATAAAGGCCCTGGTGAAGCGGGCGATCATCATGCGAGATGCAGTGATCGAACGGCTTCGTACAGAGTCGTTTCGAGACTGAAAAGACACCAGGCAGACGGTGAGGAATCTTCACGACACGTTCGCCACACAATGTTAGAATCCCGCTATGAATGTTTTTTCAGCTATCCTGTTGTTGTTCGTGTTCTGTGTCAGCATGCACGAACCGTTGTTTGCAGCGGTCGCCGACGAAGGCGTCAATCTCTCGCTGCCCTCGATTGGGCCGGCGCAGCAGCAGTACCCACTTAGTCCGGATGAACGGGCGGCAATTACGAAGAGATTCAAGACTGTACTTGTAGAATCGCCGGCACCGGTGGACGGCGCCGCTAACGCCACGCAGGTGCACTCACGACGCGGAGATGCTCTGTTTTTTCTGCGACGCTATCCGGAGTCGGTGGTTGAGTATCAGGCGATGGTTAGACTGGATCCGTCGCTTGATGCGTCCCACTGGCGACTTGGCATCGCACTCTTTTTTGCCGGCCAGCCTGCCAACGCTGCCGCGCAGTTCGATAAGTATCATTCCTTCGACAACGTGGATCGAGAAAACGGAATCTGGCGTTATCTGTCGCAGCGGAAAGCTACCGACGCCGCAACGGCCAGGAAGGAACTGTTGCGTTACGAAAAAGATGATCGGGAGCCGTTCCCCGCTGTCTATAAACTTTTCGACGGTTCATTTTCTGCTGAGGCCGCCCTGCGCAGCATTCCCCGGAACCTGCCGGCGAAGGAACTTGAGAAACGACTCTTCTACACCGAGCTGTACATCGGCGTGTATGCGGCAGCACAGGGGAAACACGCTGACGCTGAAAAATATCTGCGTCTGGCAGTCTCACGGAAATGGCCACGCGACAGCGGCTTCGGCCCGAATTACATGTGGCACGTGGCACGCGTCCAGCTGGCCGACCTGGTACAGGTGAAATCTGAATCGAAAAAGGCGCCATGACCAATTGTGGCTGTGACCGCCACAGTGATGCTTCAGTGATCGCAGTCGCTCAGCCAGAAATGCACCCACGCCAGAGGAATTCCGATGTGAGCCACTGTAACCTCACCGGTGAACTGGCTGGCCGAAGGCCGCTGAAACCCTTGTTTCATGCCGACAAATGTGACGGTTGCGTCGGCGTTGGTGCAGATGCCATCCGCCACCCCGGTGTCACAGTTCAGGCCGGAAGGCACGTCTACCGCAAGAACCCGGGCAGACGAACCGTTAACTGCTTTGATAATCGCCGAAAACGGTGGGCGTGGACCGCCACTCACTCCTGTGCCCAGCAGGCAGTCCAGAATCCAGTCGTTGTCGGTCAATTCAGAGAAAAGCTGTTCCCAGTCGTTTACCGTATTACCTTCTTTGACGATTCCCCCGGATGCCAGCAGAAAGCTAAGATTGTGATTTGCATCGTCAGTCAGGGCTTTGCCTGTCCGTACCAGGTAAACGGCTGCCGCAACACCAACTGACGCCAGCAGTCGGGCAATGGCCAGCCCGTCACCGCCGTTGTTTCCCGGCCCGCACAAAATCAGTATCTGTCCGTCGATTTCCCCATTTCTTAAGAGCACCTCGGTCACACCTCGAGCTGCATTTTCCATCAGCAGCAGGCTTGGCAGGCCTAGATGCTCCATCGCGGCCGCGTCCACCTGTCTTGCCTGGTCACGGGAAAGAACAGGATAATCGGTCATGTCTTTGCGGACCTTGGTTAACTTCGAGAGGAAAATACTGGAAATCTGAGTGTTCGGCGTCACTATCCGGGGCTGAATGTTCAATTCGTGACCGCCAGTCTGCAGAATACGCAGAATGAATGACGAGTGGTAGAAAAGTAGTAAGATACCCTCAACTGTCGACGTTTTGTGAATTTACGACAAGTACTGCAGCGGCATCAGAAGTCCCGGCAGTGCTCGACAGATGTGTGTGAAAGACTGATTGGCGTCGTTCCGACCAATTACCTGCAACAGGGTTGAAAGAAGTCCTTGTTAGATTCCTTTAACGATCGCTGGGCTCTCGTCACGGGGGCCTCCTCCGGCATTGGAGCCGAGTTCGCTGCGCGGCTGGCAGGTCGAGGCATGCATCTGGTTCTTGCGGCCAGACGCGCTGACCGCATGAACGAGCTCGCTGAAAGCCTGGAGACAAAACACGGAACGAAATGCCACATCGTTGCCATCGACCTGTCTACGTCAGATGCGGGCGCAAAGCTGATTGACGAGATTAACAAGCTGGGCGTTGATATTGAGCTGCTGATTAACAACGCCGGTGTGGGACTGATTGGTGAGGTCTCAACGACGGATCCGATTGATATTCAGCAGATGCTGAAGCTGAACGTAAACACACTGACGGATCTGAGCTATCGAGTTCTTCCCGGCATGCTGGAACGCGGGCACGGAGCCATCATTAACGTCTCGTCCGTGGCCGCCTTTCAACCCGTTGCTTATATGGGAGCGTACGCCGCCAGCAAGTCGTACGTGTTGCACCTCAGTGAGGCATTGTGGGCCGAATCACGAAGTCGCGGGGTGACGGTCCTGGCTCTGTGCCCGGGCGTCACTGAAACCGAGTTCTTTGACGTGGCCGGAGCACCGGGATGGTTAAAGAAACATTCCTCGCAGACGCCCGCTAAAGTCGTTCGCAAGGCGTTGACAGCTTTGGAAAAACGTCGGCAGTTCGTAGTCACCAACTGGAAGGACTACATCATGACCATTCTGGTGCGACTGGCGACTCGTCGTACGGCCGTCAACGAGTCCAAACGTTATTTTCGGCCCGGCAGGAAAGCCAACTCAAATCAACCCGCCGCCACGCCGGAATCGGACGAACCGAAAAACTCATAACGACCATCATGGATCCGCGATCCACGTTGGCTGCTTGATCGCAGCGGCGAAACCTGCAGCTACGACAGAATGTCCCGTACGATCTCACCGTGCACGTCTGTCAGGCGATAATCGCGGCCCTGAAAACGGTGCGTCAGCTGCTTGTGATTGAATCCCAGCAGGTGCAGTATTGTGGCATGCAGATCGTGCACGTGTACGGGATCTTCGGCAACGTCGAATCCAAGGTCGTCTGTTGTACCATGGGTGACGCCAGCTTTGATTCCGCCACCGGCCAGCCACATGGAAAATGAGTTTGGATGGTGATCACGACCGTCGCTGCCGCCTTGCACCATCGGCGTGCGACCGAATTCTCCGCCCCAGATTACCAGCGTGTCCTTCAGCATCCCCTGCTGCTTAAGATCTTTAATTAACGCTGCCGCAGCCTGGTCCGTGTCTTTGCAGTTTCTGGCGATTCCATTTTTCAGATCGCCGTGTTGATCCCATGATTCGTGAAATAACTGCACGAATCTTACACCCTGCTGTACCAGTCGCCGCGCCAGCAGGCAGTTGTTGGCAAACGAAATCTCACCCGGCTTTGCCCCGTACATCTCAAGAATATGCTGCGGCTCTGTCGACAGCGACATGACTTCCGGCGCACTCGACTGCATTCGAAACGCCATCTCATAAGAGTTGATTCGCGTCGCAATTTCCGGGTCGCCGACAACGTTCAGACGCCCGCTATTAAGTTGATTGATGGCATCGAGCGTCTGCCGCTGAACTGTCTGGTCAATCCCGTCGGGATTGGACAGGTACAGCACCGGGTCACCGCTGCTGCGAAATTCCACACCGGAATGAACAGTCGGCAGAAAACCGGAATTCCAGTTTCCATTACCTCCGCTGGGGCCTTTCTTCCCGCTGTTGAAGACAACGTATGCCGGCAGGTCACGCGATTCGCTGCCCAGACCGTACGTTACCCATGACCCCATGCTCGGACGGCCGAACTGAGGCGAACCAGTGCTCATCAGCAGTTGTGCCGGGGCATGATTGAAGGCATGGGTCTTCATTGATCGAATGATGCACAAATCATCCGCGACAGCCGCCGTATGCGGCAACATCTCGGACAGCTCTGCTCCGGACTCACCGTGCCTTGCGAACTTGTACTTGGGTCCCAGCAGTCTGGAATTCGGATCAATAAATGCAGCTCGATATCCGTCCAGCAGATCGGCCGGTGGAAGAGTGCCGTCCAGTTTTTCCAGCGCCGGCTTGTGGTCCAGCATCTCGAACTGACTGGGCCCGCCCCCCATGAACAGCAGAATGACGTTTTTCGCGCGGCCGGGATAATGCGGTTGTCTGACGGACAGGGGATTCGGATCCTGTGCGTCGGCCCTGACGCCTTCAGCCAGCAGTCCCGCCAGTGCCATCTGCCCCACGCCAAGTCCACATTGCTGCAGAAACCAGCGCCGTTTGGTCAGCGTGGCTGAACGCGTCGCAACGCGAGTGCTGTGTGACGAATTTTGCATGATTCATCTCCTGTGGCAGCCTTTCAGTTAACAGAAACTGTTTCTACTGCTTTGTAATCGTCTCATCCAGATTCAGAATCGCGCGGCAGACCACGATCCATGGTGCAAATTCCTTCGCCGATCGGCCGGTGAGCTGCTGGTATGTGTTCGTCGCAACGCCGACCAGTTTCTCGACGTCAATTTCTCCCGCTGATATTCGTTCGCGCTGTTGGTCAAGTAATGTCTGCAGGATCTGCAGTTCATCCGGAACGGCGGTGCGGCTGACACACAATCGATGAGCATACTGCAATCGATCGTGATCGGACGGACTGCTGTCTCGCAGGACGCGAGTCGCCATGGCCCGGGCACAATCGAAAAACTGCGGTTCATTCAGCATGACCAGTGCCTGCAAAGGAGTATTGCTGCGTTGTCTGCGAACACAGGCGGCATCACCCTTTGGCGCATCGAACACCTGCAGCGTCGGGTACGGTACAGTTCGATACCCATGAACATACAGGCTGCGACGATACTGCTGACCGTCGGCAGACCGGCGCCACTGTTTGGGGCCGTAACTGGCTGGCGGTTGAAACAGAAAGTCCGGAGCCGGCGGATAAACGCTGGGGCCACCAACAGCAGCGTTAAGCAATCCGCTGGCTGCCAGAGCAATATCTCGTACAACCTCCGCATCCACACGAAATCGTGGTGCCCGGCTCAACAGCTCATTCAGAGGATCGCTGTCCTGCAACGCCGCCGGCATCAGGGACGCCTGCTGATACGTTGCGGAGTTCACAATCAGTCGGTGAATGTGTTTCAGGCTCCAGTTGTTTTCCATCAGTTCCACAGCCAGCCAGTCTATCAACTCCGGGTGAGTCGGCGCGGGAGACTGGAAACCGAAGTCTTCCGGAGTTGTCACAATTCCTCGACCAAAGTAGGACTGCCAGATTCTGTTCACGATCACTCGAGCGGTTGTCGGAGCATCATCAGCAACCAGCCATTTTGCGAATCGCAATCGGTCAGGCTCATCAGACTGCGGGAACGAATTCAGAAATGCCGGCGCTGCGGCAGAAACCTGTTCACCGTGATTCAGAAAGTCTCCTCGCATATACACATGTGTCGTCCGTGCCGTTGCCCGTGGCTGCGCCACCAGCTGGGAATCAGTTTCCGGAAAAGCCTGCCAGAGTTTTTCGACGGCAGCGTTATCGTCGGCGAAGTCCGGCACAGTCTTCCGCCACGCACTGAACAGCTGACTGTTTTGAGAAACCGTGCGTTCCGCCTCAGGGATCCCGAGTATTGTCTCGACTGGTGACGGCAGATTCGATTCAGCGACGGCCTCACTGTCCGTCACTGAGAAACGATAGCGACCCAGCAGATAGTTCTGGTTATCATCCGAATTCCAGCCCCCGTGCAGTTGGCGCAGTGTTATGGAAAGAATCACCGGCCCCGGCATGGACACAGGAGTCTCCGGAAAAAACACCACGTGATGATCTTGATTGCGTCGGCCTGGTCCGACATCGGTTGTCCATGCTGTTTTGTTGTCGCCGTCGATGGCGTAGTCGGCCGGACCGGTCACACGCGTGTCCTTTTCCGGATCCCTGTCGCGATATACGGGCGGCAGGTTCGAATGTTCGGGATTAACATCCGCCCGGGCTCGTACAAATTTGATGTTCTGCTTCTTACCGGGGTCATCGGCCGGAGCAATCGAAACTTCAAACGACGACAGCGCTCCGGTGCCGTAAATTGACCGCCCGGGGCCGCCTCGCGGCAACTGCGGGTGCATCAGCGCGTCAAGACGAAATGCAGTAATCCTGTCCGCAGTTGTATTCAGACTGAACGTGTTGTTGGCTTTCGTAGGCGCATAGCTTTCACTGACAATCGAACCGTCCTCCAGCAAGCGAAATTTCTGTCCTTCATATGGACGGTCTGTTGGAACCAGAGTTCGCCACTCGACAAGTTTGGCGGCTTCGCTCCGCGTCCATTTCGTCATTTGCTTCTGCCAGTCAGGTGTGCGTCGTTTGATCTCAGCCTCACGGTCAGCGATTCCATTCAGAACAAACTGTCGCGTCTGCTGCTGCGACGGCGTAAAAACTGTTGCCGTGGCTTCATGGAAATCATTCAATGCGGCAAAAAGTTGATAGTATTCGCGCTGACTGACTGGGTCGTACTTGTGCGAATGACATTGAGCACACTGAGTGGTGATGCCAAGAATCGCCTTGCCGATGGCATCCATTCGGTCAAACATGCCTTCGACCCGAAATTGCTCCGGATCGGCGCCGCCTTCTTCGTTTATCATCGAGTTGCGAAGAAAGCCGGTGGCCACCAGCGCAGACTGCCCGCCGTCCGGCACCAGGTCTCCGGCGATCTGGTGAATTATAAAATCGTTGTAAGGCATATCGGCGTTCATGGCACCGATCACCCAGTCCCGATAGAACCACACGCTGCGTTGTTTGTCCTTTTCGTAGCCATCGGAATCTGCATAACGGGCCGCATCCAGCCACCATCGAGCCCAGCGTTCGCCAAAGTGGGGTGACTGCAGCAGATGCTCCACAAGCCGTTGGAACGCGTCGTCGCGTTGATCTGTGACAAACACGTCAACCTGCTCCGGAGTCGGCGGCAACCCCAGCATGTCGAGATACACCCGCCTGACCAGAGTGACCAGGTCCGCAGGCGGTCCTGATTCAATATTGTGAATCGCCAGCTTTGCTGCGACAAAACTATCAATCGGGTTTCGGACTGGCCTGTCTGTGGTGAGGCCCGGCACTTCAGGCCGCTGAGGTGCAACGAAAGCCCAGTGTTCCGAGTACTCTGCACCTTCTGCGATCCATTTTCGCAGCAATGTCACTTCATCCGTGGAAACTTTCTTCTCCGTTGACTCAGGCGGCATAACCGTATCACCGTCGTCAGACAGGATCCGTTGCATAATTTTGCTGGCCCCGGGCTCACCAGGACTGATTGCACCTGATTCGATGGATGTGTTGCGCAGATCCAGTCGCAAATTGCCTTCGCGGTTTTCTGCATCCGGCCCGTGACAGCGAAAGCAGTTGTCCGAAAGAATCGGTCGTATGTCGCGGCTGAAATCGATTTCTGAAGCAGAAACTGACGGTACCAGACACGACAGAATCAAGACGGAAAGCCGCTGAAGAGTTTTCATGCGGTCAATTGTCCCTCGCCCAGTGTGGTACTTCAACTGTTTGAAGACAATCAGGACCAGGAATTACGAACACGAGGCCCACCATTTCGCTGTCGCTGACTGATGAATTTATCCGTTGTGTCGACTGCCGGCTTCAGTTGGCGGCGGCAGCCGCTTTGTGATTCCGTTCGAAATGCTGTCGCAGCAGATCCTTGCCGTAATCGTTTCCGTTTGGTGTTCTCAGAAGCGCGTGGATGTGTTCTCGCGTCGGTTCGCGTGAACGAAAGGGAGCCACGCGTCGTTCATGGTCGAATTCGATCAGAACGACCGGGCTGTGGATACGGTAATAGTAGACACTGTTATCAGTTGTACCTCCAACCCATGCGAAGTATGTCCTGTCCAGATGCTGCTGCACTTCGTCCATTTTGACTTTCGCATGTCCGTCGTTCATGGTTCCGACGAATTCATGGATGGCGTCCAGTAGCAGCGATTTCTGTTTGTCGTTCATTCGGGATGCGGGCAACCCGGCATAGTCAAGGTCCAGGTTGTCTTTGTACGCCTGGGCCAAAGCGTTGTTCCCGTCTTTGACCGACGACAGGACTGCAGTCTGCTGCTGTTCTTTACTCAACGCCTGAATTACGGCAAGGCCTCTGGCCTGCTCGTCCTGCATCACAAGGGTGCCTTTGAATTTACCACTGGTGGCATGGACCGGTTCACTGCCTGCAAAGACAGGTGACATGACAACCTGATCACCCAGAACGAAATAGTTAATAATCAGATGGTGGCCGTCAATTTGCCAGCCCCACGGCTTTGTCGGTGAAGGGTCTCCCATGATCGTAATCCAGTACAGCCACTCGCCGTATTCGTCAAAGTTGTTGGCCAGTTCTGCCAGCGTGCCGTTCAGTTTCATGATGTCCTGCGACTGCTTCACGCCCTTCGCACTGAGGCTCGCTTTCAGCAGGCCGAACGCCAGCTCGCGCTGCTGTTCATTCATCTCATCAAAGCCAACACCGCGGCGTTTGTAAAAATGACGGTTGTCCCAGCTGCGCCATTCAATGTCGTCGACCGGGAATATTGTCTTCAGTGTCTGATCCTCTGTCAGGCCGGCAAGGAAGGCTTTTGCTGCTTTGACCACAGGTTCAGTGCTGACGCCGGTGGATTTGACTTTGAACAGGCCGGCCTCAATCTTTCCGCCGGCGGCAATTCCGCGAAACGGCTCCTTCAACGATGCCTGGCCCCCACCCCTTCGGCCACGGCCTCCAGGTGGCTGTGCAAGAGCCGTCAGTATTCCGACAGCAGCGATTGACAGAAGAATGAAGATATTTCGTCGCAGCATGTGGGCTTGCTCTTACAGAGGGTGACGGAATTGATACCCGATGTCGGTTGCGTATGGATCCTGTGCCGGCATCCTGGGTATCCGGATAGTGTGACCGACACTCAGCGGATAGTGTGACCGACACTCAGGCACTCTTCAATCAAGACCTGTCAGGACGTCCTGCTCAGCGTATTCGTCCGCAGTTCTCCGAACTCGTCCGGCTTCGCAGCAACGTCAAACAAAACTGGCGACGTCTCGAGGTGTGTCGCATTCTTCATAAAAATGAACGAACTTGGTCCCGGGACGTTTGTGGAGAAAGCGAAAGTGTTGAACCGGTGCTTCCTGGTGCACGTCTTCTCATTCCTTCGGGAAAAATTCAGACAAAAGGCCCTCTGAGTATTGTCTGCTTGTTGCCCTGCGATGGATCCGGAAACGATTCTGGCTGCCGGCTTGCACCAATATTTCCTGACATCTGCCATACTATTCAGTGAAAACCCGGAAATTCAAAGACAGCAGCTCTTCTCGCGGTCTCAGGACCGGACGAATCGGCCGAATGATGCCGCCGGCCATCATGGCCGTAGTGTCCGTGCCGGCCGTATTCCTGTCTGCCGCAAGCATGTACTCAGTCAACGGGGCCGATACGGCGCCAGAGCTGAAGCATGTCCTGCACCTTTCGAATCGGATTCTGTGCGGCAGTGAACCACGAGGCCCGTCAGCATTTGAAACACTGAAGAAGCTGGAGGTGAAGACGATTGTCAGTGTCGATGGTGCCGCACCACAACTCAGTCTCGCGAAGGCCGCGGACCTCCGTTACGTGCACATTCCAGTCGGCTATGACGGAATTTCCAGTGAAGCCGGACATTCACTGACTCGAGTCGTCCGGGAAACAGAAGGACGAATTTACATTCACTGCCACCATGGACAACACCGGGGCCCCGCAGCGGCGGCTATTGCCTGTCAGGTCGAACGAACCGCCGACAGACAGCGGGCATTGCAGATCATGCTGCGGGCCGGCACCAGTCGAGAGTACGCCGGACTGTATCGCGACGTAAGTGAGTTTGTCGTACCGGACAAGCGTGCACAACTGCCGCCGCTTGTCGAAGTCGCCCAGCTGGAGTCGTTCACAATCACGATGTCGCGGGTCAGTCGGCGGCTGGAAGCTCTAAAAGAATCCACCGCGGCCGAGCTTTCGTCCACTGCCGCCCGCGACTGCCAGAGCTCAGCGCGAGACGCGCTGCTGCTGCACGAAGCTTTGCACGAGGCGGTTCGAAATCTGTCGAGCGAACACGACCGCAGCTTCCGCATCCGGCTTATTCAGTCCGGTGCCGCGGCGAAGGCCGTTTATGAGTCGCTGCAGTCGGGCGTGGACGAGGCTGTACGTCCACAAATTCAGGTCCTGCAACGAACGTGCACTCAGTGCCACAAAGTCTATCGCGACTGACGGTACAGCCGATCGGGATACTGTGTTGAAGGGCAGTCCGTGCCCCACGGTGTGACTCAGCCTTTTACTTTGTAGCCGATGGCTTTTAGTTCGTTACGAAGGCGATCCACGTGGCGGCCCTGTAGCTCGATAGAAGCCTCCTGCAGCGTACCGCCTGCCCCGCAGAACGTCTTTAATTTTGTCAACAGGGCCGGCAGATCGTTTTCGTCAGCGGCCAGACCGCGTATTACGGTGACCACCTTGCCGCGTTTGCGTTTTTCGACGGACAGGTGTGCCGTCTGAGTCCCGGGAGCTGCAAACGTCGGCGGGGACGGTTCCGGCGGCGGACATTCACATTTCTCCTCAAGCTGTCCACAACGTTCACATTCCGGAGGACGGTCAAACGGCGTGCCGGCAAAGAGTCGAGTCATCAGGCGTTGGGGAGAAACGGAGTCATGGACATGGCGGAACGGATGAGCGGCTTATTGTAGCCCGAAACGTGGACCATACCAGGCCGGGACGATCGCGGGCTCACGGGCAACCGACCATATGTCCGGTGCAGTATTGCGGTTCGCCTGCTATGATCATCCGTCAGTGATGATCAACAAAGGATTTCCCTGGTGTCATCGGCCGAACAATATCTCAAGCCGGAAGTGATTCAGAATATCGCCAGACTCGATCTGCGCGCGAAATTCATTGTGGAAGGTTTTCTGTCCGGCCTGCACACCAGTCCGTTTCACGGCTTCAGTGTCGAATTCAGTGAACACCGAAGGTACAACCCTGGTGATGATCCGAAGGATATCGACTGGCAGGTCTTTGCTCGTACAGACCGCATTTACGTTAAACGTTATCAGGCCGAAACCAACATCACCGGTTACGTGGTGATGGATATGTCCCGCAGCATGGCTTACACCTATCGTCAGACGCTGACGAAGTTTGATTATGCCATCTGTCTTGCGGCCGCCATCAGCTACATGATGATTCATCAGCAGGATCCCGTCGGACTGATCACATTTGATGAAAAACTGCGACAGTCTCTGCCCGCCAGAAGTCGTCGCTCACAACTTGGAAACATTCTGGCAGTTCTGCAGCAGAGTAAACCTGAAGGCGAAACTTGCATTGGCGACAATCTGCGACAGGTAGCGTCTATGATTCGTCACCGCAGTTTGCTGATGCTGATGTCCGACCTGCTTACCGATCCGGACGAAGTGATCGACAACCTGCGCATGCTGCGATATGCCGGACACGACGTTATTCTGTTTCATGTGCTGGATGAGGCAGAAGTGACGTTTCCATTTTCCGGCAGCGTAGACCTGATTGAACCGGAGTCCAGCGATCATCAGATCGTCGACGCCGCCGGTATTCGATCGGACTACATCGAAGCACTGAATGAGCTCCGCGAGCGATATCGCCAGGAATGTTTTGCTCTGGGCATTGACTACGTTCCACTGGACACCAGCATGCCGTTTGATAAGGCGCTGACGGAATATCTGTATCAGCGGCAGGCCCGGTTCTAATCAGCACTTCCCTGACGTGCTGATTAGAACCACCGTTCAGCTTGCCGCCGCCAGGTGCATCCTCACGACTCGCACGAACAGTTGCACTGCGCGTCCCTGCCGGAAATCAGCGAGACGTAATCAACCCGGCTGGCAGAAAAATACGATGCCGAACTGGTCCGAATTCGCAGGCTCGACGCAACCTTACAGCAGCGACTCCAGCAGCAGCCGCAGTTTTCGCATTTCCAGCAGTCGCTCTTCGCCTTCCATAGTGCGTGGCAGCAGGTCAACGCTCAGAGTGCGTCCGTAATCTTCAAGCTGCAGGGAGGCAATGATGCGGTTGTAGTCAATTTCGCCCAGTCCGCCAGGTACCTGCAGTTCCGTCTTTGACGTATCACGCAGCTGGACGTGAGAAACGTACGGATAGACAACATCGAAATCGATGGAGCCTTTCGGCGTGCACAGAAAATAGCTGGGGTCGAGCGTCACGCCGAGCCCTTTGACCGACTGGCAGAGTTCAATTGCTGTGTGTGGATCTTCTGTCAGAAGGCCCGTTTTTGTGAGGATGGACAGACCAATTCCCTCTTCAATGCACATGTGGTTGCGTTCACGAAGGCGATCGATTTCTGAATTGAACGGCGTGCCCAGCTGAGACGCCTCAATCGTTAACTGCGCGACCTTGAGGTGTTTAGCAAAGCTGACGATTTTCCGAAAATCGTCGAGCGAAACCTCTTCGTCCAGGAAGATGCCAACAGGACTCAGTCGACTTGATTCGCGAAAGTTGAACACCGCCGTTTCGACGTCGTCAACGATCTCATTCACCTTCAAATGATCGAATTGGTCGTTGATCCAGATTTCCACTTTGTCGAAGCCCAGATCCTGCAACTGCCCGCACGCAGCGGAAAACGGCATATCCCAAAGGCTTCGCGTGGAGGCCGCGACTTGCACTGTGACTACTCCCTTAGATTGATACCCGGCACCGAAAATTCGGGCGACTCCGTCCGAAACTGTGCCAATGATACGCAAATGTATTTCTGCACGGAATATTCCGCAAGACCTCTCAAACTCCCTGTTTCAACATCTGGAGGAATTAGACGGATTTTGCACGTTTCGACGGTCGGATAGCCGATAACGATAACAACGCGACTCGCGAGTCCTGGAACAGGCGGTTTCTGCCGCCTTTCGTGTTCGGAGGCTTCGAGCTGTGATTCGTAATCAATGTCAGGGGATGAAGGGAGTCTGGTGATGCGTAGCAGAACATCAATGTTGTTACTTTCGGGGGCGATTGGACTGTTGTCGACCGGATGTGCATCCATTTCACCGACCATGCGAGCCCAGAGCCCTGATGCGACTCAGGTCTCGAAAGCCACCGCAAGTCAGTGCAAAGTCTGTGACGGCGGCTTTGCGTCTGCAGCGCACTGCGACAACGGTGCCTGCCGAAGCTGCGGTCCCGGGCGTGCCCCATGCATGAACCTGCCGTTTCATCCGGTGCACCGGAACTTCCACACCTATGACGTGCCGCAGGGGCTGACCTATCCGCAGCAGGACACGCCAGCTGCCGTGTATCAGTATCCGTACTATACGACGCGCGGCCCAACCGATTTCTTCATGAAATAACGGTCTGATCGCTGGAACCCAGTGTTTTTGCTGGTTTTCAGCGTTTTATCGTGCGACGACGAATTCGGTGGCAACATCGATTCGTCGTCATTCGCGTTGATACGCGGCGGTTTGTTGTCAGTATTGTTGTCAGAATCTACCCGCCGTGAATTGAACTGTTCAAAGTGCCCGTCGCTTACGATGGCATAGGCGTTGTTCTGAACGGTCACGCTGTGACCGATCCACGCCGCGATGACGTGTGCAGGAGCTTCACCAGCGTCCGGCCAGTCGTTCTCACAGCTCAGCCTGAGATTCTTGATCAGGTTCGGCCATGGTTCGTATCCAGCGTCCTCGACGATCCTTTCCAGGGTGTGGTAAAGGTTAACCAGACGTGCTGTCTGAAAATATGGGTCGCCCCCTT
>JAQWOH010000010.1 GCA_029245955.1 Fuerstiella sp.
CGCATCAAAACTTTGGCGGGTCGTTTGACGGAGAGAACATTAAATGAAATTCAAAGCGGACGAGATCGCTTCAGTCATCCAGACGGAGATTGAAGACTTTCGCGGTCAGATTCAGACCGCAGAAGTTGGTCGCGTGATTGAAGTAGGGGACGGCATCGCTCGATGTACCGGTCTGTCTACGACAATGGCGGGCGAAATGCTCGAGTTCCCCGGTGGGATTCGTGGTCTGGCCTTCAATCTGGAAGAAAACAGCGTCGGTGTGGTGATTCTGGGGGACTACCTCAAAATCACGGAAGGCGACGAAGTGAAGTCCACCGGTGCGCTGCTGTCAGTGCCTGTGGGTGAAGCTATGCTGGGGCGCGTTGTTGATCCACTGGGTAACCCCATGGACGGCAAAGGCCCGATCATGACCACCGAAACGCGCCCGGTTGAACATGAGGCCGTGGGTGTAGCTGGTCGCCAGCCGGTGAAAGTGCCGCTGCAGACCGGGATCAAGGCCGTTGACTCGATGACGCCGATCGGCCGTGGTCAGCGTGAGCTGATCATTGGCGACCGCAAGACCGGGAAGACCGCTGTTGCGATCGACACCATTCTGAACCAGAAGGGCACCGGTGTTAAGTGTATCTACGTGGCCTGTGGTCAGCGTGCCGCGTCTGTTGCCGGTGTGGTCGAAGTTCTTCGTGAACATGGGGCACTGGATTACACTATTGTGGTATCGTCCAGTTCCGCTGACCCGGCTCCGATGCAGTACATTGCTCCGTATTCCGGTGCGGCAATGGCTGAGCACTTTATGTACAACGGTGAAGACACGCTGGTTGTGTACGATGACCTTTCCAAGCAGGCGATCGCTTACCGTCAGCTGTCATTGCTGATGCGTCGTCCACCGGGACGTGAAGCGTTTCCGGGAGACGTTTTCTATTGTCACAGTCGATTGCTGGAACGAGCGGTCAAGCTGAGCGACGAACTTGGCGGTGGTTCGATGACGGCACTGCCGATCATCGAGACCCTGGAAGGGGAAGTTTCGGCCTATATTCCGACCAATGTGATTTCGATTACAGATGGTCAGATTTACCTTGAGCCCGACCTGTTCTGGAAGGGCATTCGACCCGCGATCAATGTCGGTATCAGTGTTTCCCGCGTAGGCGGGAATGCACAGACGAAGGCAATGAAGAAGATTGCAGGGTCTTTGCGACTGGACCTCGCAGCCTTCCGCGAACTGGAAGCGTTTGCTCAGCTGGGTACAGAACTTGACGCGGCCACACAATTGCAGCTCGATCGTGGTTACTGCATGGTGGAGCTGCTGAAGCAGGCTCAATATGAACCGCTGCACGCCGCGGATCAGGTGATCGTAATTTATGCCGGTGCAAAAGGTTACTTCGATAACGTTCCGGTGGCAGAGGTTCAGGCTACGGAGAAGGAGCTGCTGAGCTTCGTGCAGACAGAACACGCAGATATGCGTGACAAGCTGATTGAGGCCGCGGAGTTGACGCAGGAAGTCGAAGACGCGCTCAAGAGTGTTCTGGAGGCCTTTAACGCTCGCCGGGCGAGTGCCTAGGTGTCTTTGGTGTTAGCTTGTTGGGTTGTGCCTGCTGGAGGCCGCGGCCCGCAAGCCTGGAGTTCTCGCAGCCCGTTGGGCATGCGGTTAATCGAAAAGAAGAGTCAGTCTGACGTAACTCATGGCTAACGCACGCTCACTTGTAAAACGACTCAAGTCGGTCCGCAACATTCGCAAGATTACGCGGACGATGGAGCTGATTGCGACCGGTCGATTCAAGAAGGCGATGGACCGGGCCACAGAAGCGGCCGCCTACACGAAGAAGATTTCGGAGATCGTTGGCGATCTTGGTCAAGCTGATCTGAAGTTTTCGCACCCGCTGCTGGAGGAGCGACCGGAAACAAAGAATTCTGTCCTGTTGGTGCTGACTTCGAACCGAGGTCTCTGTGGGGGCTATAACGGGGCCGTTCTGCGCAATACTCTGCGTCATGTCCAGCAGCTTAAGGAAGATGGGATCGAATTCTCACTGGAAGTCTCCGGGAAACGCGGTATCAAGTTCCTGAACTTTCAACAGATTGAACTCGACCGCACATATATCCATTTTGAAGACCGACCAACGTTCGCGGAAGTGGACCAACTGGGTCTGCGTTTTGTCGATGACTACATCGCGGGACGTATTGATCGGCTTGATGTGTCTTACACGAGGTTTGATTCCATTTCCCGGCAGGAAGCCGTTGTCGAATCGATCCTGCCTCTGTCCAGTCTGGCCGGTGACAGCGATACCAAAGGTGAAGGCGGAAACGTTGACTACGAATTTCAGCCGTCTCCTCAGGAGATTCTGGAGGAATTGGTTCCGGCGGCGTTTCGTGCCAAACTGTTCAAGTGTTTTCTGGATGCAGCGGTCAGCGAGCAGATTGCTCGAATGGTTGCGATGAAGGGGGCGACAGAGAACGCAGACGAAATGGCCGGTACCCTGAAACAGCAGTACAACCGGGCACGTCAGGCGTCCATTACCTCCGAACTGGCGGAGATCATCGGTGGAGCTGCCGCGCTGGAATAAGTAACACAAGAGTACGCCGGAGTCAGTCTACGCTGTTTCGGCACCAACGATATTGCGGGAACAGTGATCCGCGTGTTCCCGCCTGAGTGACAACGTAACAACCCGAAGCGTAAGCAAGGGAAAGCAAAATGAGCGAAGCAAATACAGGTGCGGTGAGTCAAATCATCGGTTCAACTTTTGACGCAGAGTTTCCGGAAGACAAGCTTCCCGAGATTTACAATGCGTTGAAGATCGCTGAAACCGTCAAGGGCGTCGAGATCGATGTCACCGGCGAAGTTCAACAGCATCTCGGTGGCGGCAAAGTCCGGTGCGTTGCTCTGGGCGGTACCGACGGAATGGTACGCGGCATGACCGTTACCGATACAGGCAACCCGCTGTCTGTGCCTGTCGGAAAAGGAACGCTCGGCCGGGTTTTCAACGTGACCGGCGACGCGATCGATGGTCGCGGCGATGTTGAACATGATGAAAAATGGTCGATCCATCGTCACCCGCCAAAGCTGGAAGACCTTTCCTCCAAGACCGAACTTTTCGAAACCGGTATCAAGGTTGTCGACCTCCTGACTCCGTTTGTCCGTGGTGGTAAAGCGGGCCTCTTCGGTGGTGCGGGTCTCGGAAAGACCGTGATTCTGACCGAACTCATCGCTCGTATTGCGAGTGCCCACGGCGGTTACTCAGTCTTTGCCGGCGTGGGAGAACGAACTCGCGAAGGTAACGACTTGTGGCTGGAGATGCAGGAAGCCAAGATCGGCGACACTGGGCGGTCGGTCATTGAGCAGACGTGCATGGTCTTCGGTCAGATGAACGAACCACCAGGTGCTCGTCTTCGAGTTGCCCTGTCCGCTCTGACAATGGCCGAATGGTTCCGCGATACGACCGGGTCTGACACTCTGTTGTTTGTGGATAACATTTTCCGGTTTTCGCAGGCGGGCTCAGAAGTATCCGCTTTGCTGGGGCGAATGCCGTCAGCGGTAGGTTATCAGCCGACCCTGGGCACCGAGCTGGGCGAACTTCAGGAACGCATTACGTCGACCAGTAAAGGGGCGATCACGTCCGTGCAGGCAGTTTACGTGCCTGCCGATGACCCGACTGACCCGGCACCGGCAACAGCGTTCTCTCACCTTGACGCATTCATTTACCTGGAACGAAAGATCTCAGAAAAGGGTATTTATCCTGCGATCGACCCTCTGGGTTCGTCCAGTCGAATTCTGGATCCGCAATACGTTGGGGAGCGGCACTACAATATCGCTCGTCGCGTTCAGCAGACTCTGCAGCGTTATCGTGAACTGCAGGACATCATCGCGATTCTGGGTGTGGACGAGTTGAGCGAAGACGACAAGCTGGTTGTGCATCGAGCTCGTCGAATTGAACGCTTTCTGTCACAGCCATTCCTGGTGGCGGAAGTCTTTACCGGAAAGCCTGGGAAGATTACATCGCTGGATGACACAATTCGGAGCTTCGAAGAACTGTGTGACGGCAAGTGGGACCACCTGCCGGAATCCGCCTTCATGTACGTGGGTGTGATTGAAGAGGCTGAAGAACAGTACAAACAGATGCAGGCGGAAGCCAAGTAATCACAGGACACCACCGTGGCGGACCTTCGTTTAATTCTTGTAACACCCGAAAAGACTCTTTTCGATCGCCCTGTGGCGTCGATTCGCGTTCCCATGTTTGACGGCAGCGCCGGGATCTATCCCGCCCGAGCGCCGCTGGTCGGACGCCTGGGCATTGGTGAATTAGTGCTCAATGGTACGGACGGCGGCAGCGAGTCGTACTTGGTGGAAGGCGGCTTTGTTCAGGTGAAGGGTGAGCAGGTTTCTGTTCTGACCAACGGAGCGATGCCGGCCTCAGAAATCAGCCGTGCGTCTGCAGTGGCGGAGCTGGAACAGGCTCGTGCCGAAAAGGCCACGTCGGAAGAGGAGCTCAATTCGCTGGCCGGAAAACTGGATAGAGCCCGCAAGCTGGTCAGTATGGCGACAGTCGATTAGATTGCTGAAACAGTTTTTAACAGAGCATTAGATGATTGATTCCGAACGCTGGTTCGGACAGACCACCGAAGGTGGAACCCATGGCCAAGAAATTTGACGCTCGAATTGACGATCTGGTGATGGAAACCCGAACCAATTGGGATCCATCCGTGGGCGATTTGTCAGAAGAAGACCGTCGCTGGGTTGCGACGACAATTCATAACAGTCCGCAGAACGCGACCAATATTTCGTACGAACGCAGCCATACCGGTTTCACCCGCACGATCACTGTGATGCTGGAAGATATTCAGAGGTTGTACCTCGCTCGCGAAGGGGACTGATTCACCTGGCCGGTCCGATGGCAGTCAGACGTATTGTCAGGTCTTTCCGACGGATTACGCCGACGTTGGTTCGGCCGTCTTTGTACAGGACTTCCCTGCCCAGACGGGCAATGCAACAGGGATCTGTTTATGGACCGCCGCACGTTTCTGCAGGCATCATCGTTACTGACAGCCGCAACGACCAGCGGTGTTTCCGCTGTGTCAGTGACTGGCGGTTCAGACGAAACGCTGACATCAAACCTTAATCCGAAGATTCAGCACGCTCGCGACGTGGCGCTGGGAATTCTTAAGCCGACGAGTAAAGAGCTGGAACACGGTCTTCGTCTGCATGCTGAATCGCTGGTCTTCGATGCCTACGGATTTTCTCCTCGCGCTGCCGTGGACGGCGATGCTTTGACAGCCGCTGTTGAATCGGGCGCATCCGCTGCCGAACTGAAGGACATGCGGGAAGACATGACGATGACTCGTTGTGTCAGTGATCCACAGGAGCAAAGCGAGTATCTGGATGCATGGCGAGCCTCAGGGGTAACGTGTATCTTTCAGAATGCCGGCGAAGAAGGACAGGACCCGCAGCGACTGATTAAGCGGCTGAGCCACTTTACCTATGCAACTGACATGCTCAAACAGTTTGTCGTCAAAGCAGCTGTTCCGGATGACGTTCATGACACGAAGACACAGGGCAAACACTGTCTGTACATGACGGGCAATGGCGTACCACTCACTCAGGAGTGGGTGTCTCAGGAGGACGAACTGCGATACGTAAGTGTCTTCTTCCACCTGGGAATCCGGATGATGCATCTGACTTACCAGCGGCGCAACATGATTGGCGATGGTTGTGGTGAAGTATCAAATGCCGGACTCAGCGATTTCGGGCGCACAGCAATTGCGGAGATGAATCGCGTCGGTGTTATACCGGACTGTGCGCATTCCGGCTGGCAGACCAGTCTTGAAGCAGCGAAGGTGTCCAGTAAACCTGTCGTAGCCAGTCATTCCGTCTGTGGCGGAATCTATCCTCATATTCGCAGTAAGCCGGATAACGTTATTAAGGCGATCGCTGACAGCGGTGGATTCATCGGCATCTGTTGTGTTCCTCGTTACTTGCGTGGCACCGGAGACATTGCTGCACTGCTGGACCATATCGATTATGTCGTCAGAAAATTCGGCATCGACCGTGTCGCTATTGGCACAGACGTGGCTTACACGTCTCAGAATTACGCTGCGGAACGCCGAAAAGTACCACGTCAACCAAAGGTGCGACCTGATTTCCGATCGTTGTGGCCGAAGGATGACTTCGTAACGACTGCAACAATGACAGATAGTATCGCCTGGACGAACTGGCCGTTGTTCACTGTCGGAATGGTACAGCGCGGCTACAGTGACGACGATATCCGCCAGGTACTGGGTGGCAATGTCATGCGTGTTGCTCGGGAATCACTGACAACCGGCTGAACTGAACGCAGACGCATTGCAGTGCGGCTCGCGCGCACACGTGTCGTGGCAGGATCCCACATGTGGCAAACGGCATATTCGTGACAGGTGGGACTCCTTGAACTTTCGTTCCGCTGATCGCTGCCGCTTTTCCTGAGGTGGGGCGACGTTGCAAGAATGCTACCTGCGCATTGACCGAACATGACGTTGTATGACATGTTCCATGTCATACAACGTGTCGGTACGCGGACACGTTGAAGAAGTCCCGGTATGCTGCGGTGAGTGGCACATTGTGAGATCTTAAAAGTGTGTGTTACACTCGGCAGGCATCATCAATGGCAATCCAATGATCGCCGGATTCGTCCTGGAATCACCTGGCGAGGCCGAACAGCGGTGGACTGTCCCGGACATACGGAGTGATATTCGCTTTCCTGTCTGTCTTCCCGCTACGATTTCTGTCGACGCTGAACATGATATCAAGAGACGGATTGCCGACTCGTCGTTTAGCGGACTTCGGCTGGTGATGGAAGAACCCGTGGAGATGGAAAGGAACACGTGACTACTGCCGAGGGGCAGCACTCGTCCTTCCAGCTGAGCATACGTCTCCGATGGGGACGGGATACCGGTGAGGGACAGCAGATTGGTTGCACGATGCCCGCAGAGCAGGGTGTTCAGCTGGTCTGTCGATTCCACGGGCTGCGAAGCAACGTCTCAAGTTCGCCGCGTCCTCAAACAACGAACTGGGATGAAACCGGCAACGGAAGCGACAGAGACGATTAGTTCGGCTTTGACATGCGGATTGACGGACATGTCAGGTGGCTAACTGTAGACGGCACGTTCTGAGCGGCTACGGTCTGTTCTGCTGTGAAAGACTTCGCAGTCGCTCAACAACGCCCTGAATTCGGCGAGCCGCTTCTGAAATCTCTTCTGACGTGGTTTGGCGACTGACGGAAAACCGCACTGAACTCAGACAGACGTCAGCGGCGCAACCCATGGCCAGCAGCGCGGGAGCCGGTTCGGCAGAGCCGCTGGCGCACGTGCTTCCCAGGGAACACGCCACCCCTTCCAGATCCAGATTCACCAGTATCGCTTCACCGCTCAGCCCGGGAAACGCGATGCTGAGTGTGTTGGGCAGTCGTGGTGCATCACTACCATGAACGACCGTTGGGCTGCAGTGTTGCTGCAGGTGCCTTTGCAACTGATCGCGCAATGTCTGAACGTGTTTCATGTGCGTCGTCGCATCGGCTGCAAAGGATTCAAGGGCTGTGACCATTCCTGCGATCAGGGGCACAGGCTCCGTACCGGCGCGACGACCGGCTTCCTGATGACCCCCATCCAGCAATGGTGGCAGCTGCACGCCTCGACGCAGCAACAGACCACCGACGCCCCGAGGGCCGTGAAACTTATGAGCTCCGAATGCCAGAGCTGTGACGTTCAGTTCGCGAAAATTGACAGGAATCTTGCCCACCGCCTGTACTGCATCAATCAACAGCGGCACCTGATGTTTTTCACACAGCGTGGACAGCTTCGAGAGGTCCTGAAGAACGCCAGTCTCGTTGTGAGCCAGAATTACGTTTACTAGCTTCAGTTCGTCCCATGGCAGGTCATCACACTGGTCGTTCAGTAACCGTCCGGCGGCATCAACATTCAGCGTGATCAGCTTCAGTCCGGTCTGTCGAGCGCGCTCGCACGCCGCCGTCGTGGCCGGGTGTTCGCCGGACGTGAGGGCTATTGCTCCCGTTCGTCCCAGCGTCAGTCCGTAGATGGCTGCGTTGATAGACTCAGTACCGCCACTCGTGAAAATCACTTCTGACGGCTCCGCACCAAGAATATCGGCGATCGAATCCCGACAACGGTCCAGTACCGGCCGTGCGTCGCGGCCGAAGCTATGTTGACTTCCCGGATTGGCAAATGCCGTCTGCCATGTAATGGCCATCGTCTCTGCTACTTCAGGCAGAATCTGAGTGGTCGCATTGTTGTCCAGATAGATTCGCGCGGGAGACATCAACCAACTTCCGTCAGGGAACGTTCCAGCAGATCCTTGCTGGCCTTGACACCAGCGTACTCGTCCAGCTTGCCCCCTTCGTATTCGATACCGATCCAGCCCTCGTAGTCGGACTCGACAACGATTTTCATCATCCTCTTGTAGTCTGTCTCCTTGCCCCAGCGGGTGTCAACGGTAACGAACGGGCGTGCTTCGTCAAAATCGTACGTCTTGGCGCTCACAGCTCTCGCATATGGCAGCAGTTCTTTGGTGCCCGCGTAGCGGTCGTACCACTCGTTCTTGTTTCGGTCGATGCCGAAGTTGCCAAAGTCCGGCAGCGTTCCGCATCGCTTGTGGTCGACTTTCTGCATGACTGACGTCAGCCATTTGCCGTTGGATGACAGGCCACCATGATTCTCCACAATCACGTCAATGCCATGCTGGTCACCAAATTCAGAGAGAGTTCGCAGGCCGTCGGCTGCTCGATGGACCTGATCTTCATAACTGCCTGAGCTGGCCGCGTTCACTCGGATGGCGTGGCATCCGAGCGTCCTGGCAGCTTCCACCCACTTGTAATGATTCTCAACCGCTTTGACTCGCTGTGTCAGACTGGCTGCCCCCAGTTGCCCTTCTCCATCAATCATGATCAGCAGCTGCGTGACGCCGTTGTCGGCAGCTCGCTTATTCATTTCTGCAAGATAGGACTTGTCTTCGGCCTTGTCCCTGAAGAACTGATTGACGTATTCGACCCCTTCGATTCCGAATCTGTTCTTTGTCGTTGCGGCAAAGTCAAGATTATCAAGTCGGCCGGCGTTCAGCTCCTTGTGCAGCGACCATTGTGCGAGGGAGATTCTGTAGTTGCTGCGTCTGTTTACGACTGTGGTTGCCGAAGCAGTCTGCCCCGCAAGACCTGCCGCAAGAGCACCTGCAGAAGATGCGAGAAGCGAACGTCGATCGATGGGTAAATTCATAGGTCGCCTTTTCGAGAAATAGACCGTGCGGGGTGTCGCAGCGGCAGGAATTCTATCTGAAATCGTCTGGTCTATGGACTCTGAATGTTACCAGTGCAGCCAGCGGGTTTGTCGTGCGATGGCAGAATAATCTGTGACGTTTTCGGGCTATGGCTGGTCAGCTGCTGCAAGAACGTCAAGACTGCCGCGGACAGTGCCGTACATGGCCACCACTCGCTGTGTGGGCGTGGAAGTTGTTGCGTTCACGGCGGACAGAACCTCACTCAGCATTCCTCGGCGAGTCATTCTTCGTGTGACGGTCTCGTAACAGGACTCTCGCCATGTTGGCGTTTTCAGCTCACCGATCGTCGTCAGCAGGCCTTCGGGAGTGTCGGACTTTTCGGCTGCGCACGCTACGATATACACAGCCGTCGAGGCCCTCAGGCCCGGCACGCTTGTCCCCTTCTCCAGCGCAGCCACACCTTTCGCTGTCCCGTCATCGTGCCAGGTCCTGGCAGCAGCGACCAGGCCATCTACAGCGGCAAATTCCGCTACCGCGTCCGACCGCCCGGAAATGAGTACGGCAATCGCGGGGTCCACAGTCGATGCCTCAGGCAGGTCCTGACCGGAACAGGCGGCAGCAACAAATAACAAGCCGCTGAGTCCGTCGAGTCCGATTTCCTGCCGCAGACCATCATTGGCCGCCATCGCCTGCTGGACGGCCGCCGCTCCCTGACGACTGACTACGCGTGCCAGCATCGCAATCAGACGCAGTCGTCGTTCTTCAGCAGCTCGTGAAAAACGGTCAATACCGCGGCGATAAGCAATGAATTTTGTTTTCACCTGTCCAACATCCGACAGGCCAAGCTCCTGTTCAATCTGCTCTTGCACGCGTCTTTCGTTTTTTTCAATCTCTGTTGACGCCTTTCGGATGTCAGCCGTGGGCGGCAGTGTGGAGGTCACGAGGTAGTAGATCGTCTGAATGTTTTTTATGGCAGCAGCTTCATCGCCTCTCTTGACACAGGCTGCTGCGAAGTCAGCCACGCCCTCGGCTTGAAGCCATACGGCGGACAGATCCGGAGTTTTTGTGGCGATAACTGCGGCCATATCAGGCATGGGCATCGTCGTGCCGGAGACAGCGAATGCGGCCTCAGACGCTTTCGCCCAGAACGCGTCGGCAGCGGCGTCCATCGACAGTACCGCTCTCGTTCTGAACGCCTGGTCCGCACCACTGGTCACGGCCGCTGCGACAAGAGCTTCTTTTGTCGCATTGTCTGCGTTTACAGCCACCATCTGTTGGGCAACAGCTGCGAATGTATCGCCGGCCGTGAGCCCGTTCTGAGACGCGCCCCATCGAGTTGCGGATTCCCATTGGCCGAGCGTTGCAAGGTGCAGACCCACCGCGGTTATCATGGGTTCGTTCCATGAGAAAATCTCCAATGGCGGCAAGGGCAGCTGTTCAACATCACAAAGAGCAGACGCAGTAGATGCCCACGCCGCATGTCGCACTGCATCAACCTGCGAAGAAACCGACTTGTCACGCTGCAGCCTGGTGATCAGTGCGGCAGCTCCGGCAGTGTCGTCGGAATCGACCAGCACGGCGGCCAGAGCTATTGCCGATTCAAGGGCAACGCCGCCGGACTGCGGAATGCCGCCCACCAGTGACTTTGCATCGTTCAGAGACCTGCTGGCGGCTGTCTCGTCGCCTGCCAGACGACTTTTCCAGTATTCGGCCGTCAACGGTCCGATGCGGTAATAGGCGGTGTTCCGACGAGTTTGACCCGCGACAACTTTCATCTGTGCAAATTCTGTGTTCGCTTTATTCGGCATTCCCAGACGAAGCCACGCATCACCTGTCAGTCGTCGACAATACGCCTTGTCGCGATTGCCGTTTTCACGCGACGTTCTGACCATCGCCTGAACAAGCTCGATCGCCTTGCTTCGGTAGTCCGTCGCCTGCTGTGCGTCCGGATCTTCCACAACTGGCTTACCGTTGTCAGACGGTTCGGCATCATCGACGTCGACGGAATCAAATTTGGACATGTCGTATGGCTGCTGCAGGTTCTTGTCGTCATCGGAGGGACGATTCAGAACGAACACCAGCCCCAGGGTTGCCACCAGCAGAACTGCACCAACAATCCCGTACATCACCATCGGATTTTTCGCCGATGAGGGCTCTGTTAATTTTTTCTCAGTGGCCAGCGCTTCATCACTGATTCGCGCAGGGGCTCGGGGCTTGACCGCAGCTTCCTCACCCGTCGCGGTAAACAGGGGAACCATGCATTCTTTATTTGCACATTTGACCTGTCTGCCGACGGCCGCCTTGGGGATGAAACCCTGTGTTTCACACATGGGACAGACAACACGATGCAGACGCCCCTTCACCGGCCTGCGAGCACATTGAATCGCCTTCGCCGCAGTTGGACTTTGAGCAAGTGAAAACGGGTCGTCGCTGGCAGGGGCTTCCGGCTTTGCCGCAGGTTTCCTTCTGTCGCCAGCGGGATCGGTCGGTTTCCTGCTCTCCGGTTTGGTTGCTTTTGGGTTGCCCGCCTTCTTTGAAGACCCATCCATCGCGGAACCGCAGAATGGACAGTCCTGAGCGTCGTCATCCAGTACTGACTGGCCGCACGAAGGGCATGTTGGCAAATCCATAACAATAACTTTCCAAAGTAAGCTGACAGGCCCGGGCACGTGTTCCGGAAAACGCAGCTGACAGATCATTTGATGGGAGATCTGCATTGACCAGGAACTGCAGTGGTCAACGGTCAGGTCGATGTGACAGGGCGATTCAGATTTTATCCCGCAGGTGCGCTGAACGCATCAAAGAACGGCTCACGTCGACCCTATCTTGACTGGAATGTGGCGAATACTCAAATGATCGAATGTCGGAATCCCCGGGGTCGCTTCGCATACTCCTGTCCTGCTGTATAACGATTGCAACGGTTGTGACAGTGATCTGCACTGCGTTGACGGTGTTGGAAATCGGTTCGTACTGCGTCTCCTACTTCGGCAGTTGCTGCCGTTGCGCTGTCCGGAGAAGGAGTTGAAGGTGGAACGATGCGGATCGTTCCGGATGTCCAGACTGGGCAATTCAGCGAATTGGCTGCGAGCTGGCGAGCACCCCCTTCGGAAATCCGGGTGTTTCAACGTGTGGGCCGGTGGCGCCGTCTACTTCCGGTCGCCATGAAGGCGATACGGATTGGGGGATACCACCTTTACCCGCTGGTTTCAATAACTGGAAAAACGATGAACTTTACATCGCGATCAAAAATTCGTTCCGCAGCTCGACGCCGTCAACAGGTGGGCAGCCCTGCCGAAATCGAAATGCTTGAGGCACGCCTGTTGCTGACGACGCCGGAGATTCTGACGCCCACAGGAACGATTACGGACGCAACGCCCGAATTCACCTGGCAAGCCGTCACCAACGCCGAAAGCTATGACTTGTGGGTGACAAGTCTGGAAACGTATGAAACCGTCATCGTCGAGAGAGACATTGTGGGAACTTCGTTTACTCCCACAACCGATTTGTCCGTGGGCGAGATCCGAATCTGGGCACGGGCCAATTTGACGGGCGGCGGGACATCCGCCTGGTCATCTGCTGAAGAAGCCATTATTCGCTCTGCACCAGTCGTAACAGGTCCGGCTGGTCAGGGACCTCAGCATCTGACAGCCGACAGCACTCCGGAAATTACGTGGACATCTGGTACGGCTGCCGATCGTTTTCAGATCTGGGTCACGGACCTGACTGCAAAGGCCGTCGCGGAAGCAGCGGCGACCGCGGCCGGTTCGACGGAACCCGTTGATCCGTCGACGTATGCTCAACAATATACGGTGGATAATCTGACGCCGGTCCTGGACGCCAATGGAGATCCCGTACTGGATGTCTACGGTGACCCGACTTATCAGGAAGTTCGTTCGTTCGTGCTGACTCAGGATCCCAGTGATCCGACCAGTGAAGAACGTGAATTGGCGACAGGCCGGTATCGTATCTGGATCCGTTCCGTCGACCTGAGCGGTCGGATTTCCGCCTGGAGTGTGGCCTATTCTTTTGACGTCGGAGAAATGCCGCAGAACCTGTGGCCCAATGCTCCTTCGTTTGGGGACTCGCCGCCGCTCAGTTGGAATTCGGTAAACCGTGCGACTCATTATGAAGTCTACGTTTCCCGGCCCGGTACTGCCGGACCGTACTTTCGGTATACGCTTCCGGCGACAGCCAATGCCACGACGCACTCAACTCAAATTCTGCAGTCTCAGGCAGGAACACCGGTTGTTGATAACGGAGACGGTGTGCTGACGGCCGGTGAAATCCCGAGCCTTGACGCCGACGGGAACCCAATTCCCTATCTGCTTGAAAATGGCGACTACAACTTCTGGGTGCGAGCCGTCAACATGGGGGAAGGCTTGCCGACGGTGTACGGCGTTTGGAGTTCAACAACCAGTTTCAGCACACTTGTGGGCCCAACCATCACGGCACCGACATCCGATCAGGGATTTGTAACAGCAGCGCTGCCGACTATTGAATGGACGTCAATTCACGGTTCGGCGCGGTACGAAATCCTTGTTCACAAATTCAATTCACGTCCGCCGTTTCTTGACGCAACAAGTACTTCGACGTCCTATACGTTTACTCAAGATCTGCCACAGGGCCAGTACACGATCTGGGTGCGAGCTGTCGACACGCGCGGTGACTTTTCTCCGTGGAGTGATCCATTCACAATCACAGCCACAGGTGGACGCCCCGTGGTGACTTCGCCGACAGAATCGGAAGTAGTTGATTTTCCTGTCTTTACGTGGGTGGCTGTCGATGGAGCAGCCTCGTACGAAATCTGGGTCGCCCATATGGGAGTCGACTTCACGTTTATCAATGTCGACGGCATCACCGGGACCAGCTACACCGCCATCGACCCGCAGGACCCCAATGCACAGCCCCTGAACAATGGCGACTACCGAATCTGGGTGCGGGCCATCTTTGCCGACAACACGACAGGCCCATGGAGCAATCCTGTGACCTTCGTCGGCGGTATCGTTTTCGACAACCAGGAATCTCAGTATCCGGCGAAGTTACTGGCCAGCGTCAAAGTGGGTTTGACTGAGACGGAAATGTCTTCCGTCACTCAATGGGTCCCCGATGACCTGCCCTCCCAACAACCATCAGCCTACGAAGGTGATATTCCGGAGCCCGGTCCCGGAACCGAACCCGTTGCTGATGCCGCTGTCTTAATGATTGAAAATGCGGCAGCAAATGCCCTTCCGTCCGACATTCTCACTCGCATCGCTCAGGAGTGCATCGACGCGGAGTGGTGGGACAACACTGCCACCTGAGTCGGCTGAGAATGAGCGAGAAATTGCCAATTCGACGATTCCGCGGGGTCTGGCAAGCGAGGTCGCATCTGCAACTGTCGCCGAAACGACAAAGTAGGTCGTAACCACATTGGTATTGGCAGTGTCTGGTTGTTCGAGGCGGCGGGTGCCCGTAGACTGGCCGATGCAACGCCGTCGCTCGCTGCGGAGAATTCGTTTTTGCCGCAATTTCCTTGGTTTTCTGACAAAGTCCCGTGAGATGAGACACGTTCTTTCTGCGCTGGTGGTGAATCAGCCGGGTGTCCTGGCCCACATTTCCGGAATGCTTGCTTCACGAGCGTTCAATATCGACAGTCTTGCTGTCGGCGCCACGGAAAATGAAGAGTTTTCTCGCATCACTTTCGTAGTGAGAGAGGACCGTAAGAAGTTCGAACAGGTCCGCAAGCAGCTGGAGAAGATTGTCACCGTAGTCAAGGTTCAGGACTATGTCGAACGGGAATTTGTTGAGCGTGATCTGATGCTGATTAAAGTCAGCACGGCAAACGGGCGACGTTCCGAAATTCGCGAGTTGACGGATATTTTTCGTGGCCGAATTGTGGACGTCGGGTCAGAACATGTCATGATCGAGATCTCCGGCCAGGAGACCAAAATCGAGGCATTTATCGGAAGAATGCGTGAATTCGGCATTCTGGAGATGGTTCGAACCGGTCGAGTCGCGATGCTGCGTGACGAAACGATCACTCAGGATCTGCCTGCGGACGTAATTCCGGAATGTTCAGAAGCATCCGCGTCCTGACCTGATCTTGCCGAGTTCGTGCTGTATTCTGGCATCCGGAATCAGTGCGGCGACGCATGTTCTGGCAGTCTGCAGTCTGCAGGCTGTTCAGCGGTGACCTCCCGACGGTTGCGGCCCAGGCAGCCGGTATTGGCTTTGCTCGTCGCACGACGCACCCGGAACTTCAAACGTCTCTAACTTCAATCTTCAATACCAAGAACCTTACACTCAACGAGGTCAATTCGATGGCAGCTAAAGTTTATTACGACGACGACGCAGATCTGAGCCTGCTTAAAGACAAAACGATCGCCATCATCGGCTACGGCAGCCAGGGACATGCTCAGGCCCAGAACCTGCGAGACAGTGGGTGTAACGTGATTGTCGGTCAGCGGCCTGGCGGCCCCAACTATGATCTTGCCAAGAGCCATGGTTTTGAGCCAATGTCTGCGGCTGACGCAACGGCCGCGGGCGACCTCGTTAACATTCTGCTGCCGGACGAAGTGCAGGGCGACGTCTATCGCAACGACATCCGCCCAAATCTGAGCTCAGGCAATCTGCTGATGTGCTCACACGGATTCAACGTTCACTTCGGCCAGATCGTTCCTCCCGAGGGCGTGGACTGCGCCCTGGCTGCTCCTAAAGGCCCTGGACATCTGGTCCGCAGTGAGTACGAAAAAGGGGGGGGAGTCCCCAGCCTGATCGCACTCAGCGACGGAGCTTCCGAAACCTCACGGGAACTGGCCCTGTCTTATGCCAAGGGAATTGGCGGCACTCGGGGTGGCGTCATTGAAACCACATTTGCCGAAGAAACAGAAACTGATCTGTTTGGTGAACAGGTCGTGCTGTGTGGCGGTGTTTCCGCGCTGGTCAAGGCTGGCTTTGAAACACTGGTCGAGGCCGGATACCAGCCAGAGATGGCATACTTTGAATGTATGCACGAACTCAAGCTGATCGTGGATCTGTTCTACGAAGGCGGCCTGAATTATATGCGATACAGCGTGTCTAACACTGCTGAATATGGTGACTACAGCAGTGGACCGCGAATCGTCACCGAAGAAACCAAGGCAGAGATGAAGCGCGTGCTGGACGATATTCAGTCCGGCCGATTTGCTCGTGACTGGTTGCTGGAAAACAAAGCCGGTCAGGCATCGTTCTATGCAACTCGCCGTCGTGAACGCATGCACCAGATCGAAGCGGTCGGCAAGGATCTCCGCCGCATGATGACGTGGATCGACTCAAAAGAAGTTTAGGAAAAGGGAGTCGCAAGGTCGTACATCTCTGAAGTGCGACCTTGCGTTGTTGCGCCGCGGAAAATTGAAATTGGTTTCCGCACTCACTGCGCGTTCGTACAGTACAGACTAAATGCCGGCGTCCTTGAGCCAGGGCTCGATCGCTGTCGCCCAGAGTTCGTAGCCTTCTTCGCTCAGGTGCAGAGCATCTGGCATGATATCCTTGGATATCGTACCGTCAGGTTGCAAGAACACGTCGCTAATGTCCAGGTAATGGACTCGCTGATTGTCTGCCAGACGTCGGATGCTCTGGTTGATGGCAATGTTGTTCAGACGTCGGACGTCCAGCATCGACGACCCGCGGGGAAAGATGCCCTGCAGCAGCACCTTTGTGTTCGGTGACCTTTCGGCAATGATTTCAAGAATACGTTCCACGCCCTCTGCGACCTGCTGAGGATTCTGCAGAAAATGGCCGGTGTTATTGGTGCCGATCATCACAACCGCCACCTTGGGCTTGATGCTGGCAAGGTTGCCGTGAGTTAATCGCCAGATCACATGCTCGGTACGGTCGCCACCGATTCCCAGATTGATAGCTTTGCGGTCGCCGTAGTACGTCTGCCACACGTTCCTGCCACGTCCTTCCCAGCCCTGAGTGATGGAGTCGCCGATAAAGGCAAGCTCAATATCTCCCTTTCTGGCGTTGGCTGTCAGTTGAGCGTCTCTCGCCCGCCAGCCAGCTTCGTCACCCCGAGTCGCCGGAAGTGCGGCCGGGTTGACATTATAGAAGTCCTGCAGGTCAACGTAACGTTTCTTCAGCCCCTCCAGAATTGACCTGTACGCAGGATCGCCGTGGACACTCGTCATCTCTTCCGGATGAGATTGCAGGTCAAAAAGATTCCATTCGCGAGTCCGCGGAAAGAACATCAGCTTGTATCTATCGGTACGAACGCCATCGTGCCTGGGGACATTGTGCACAGCTGCGTTCTCGTAGTACGCGTAATAAATGGCGTCGCGCCATGACGCCGTTGGCAGCCCCGCATTTTGGAGAACCGGTACCATGCTACGGCCCTGCATTTCTTTCGGCACATCGGCTCCCGCGACGTCCAGAAACGTCGGACCGTAATCGATGTTCTGAATCAGCGCAGATGCTTTCGAACCTGGCTCAATAACACCAGGCCATCGAATCAGAAATGGCATTCGCAGCGACTCTTCAAACATCCAGCGTTTGTCGTACCAACCATGTTCGCCCAGATAGAAACCCTGGTCTGAGCTGTAAATCACGATCGTATTGTCTGTCAGACCCTCATCATCCAGATAGTCCAGCAATTGACCAACGCCATCGTCGACGGCCTGCACGCACCGCAGGTAGTCCTTGATGTATCGCTGATATTTCCAGCTGACAACCTGTTTGTCATTCAGTCCGCCAGCCTTCATCTGCGCGATAAATGCTTCATTTTCGGGTTCGTACTGAGCATCCCAGGCAGCCTTCTGCTGTTCGGTCATGCGAGCGTACTCGCGGTTGGAATGCTGGCTCTGAAAGTGCTCTGGAAACTGCCCGTCTCCGTGAAATTTCATGTCATGAGCCCAGTGGAAATGATCCTTGATTGACATTTCGTTCTGCAGCAGCAGTTTTGTCCGACCTTCGTAGTTGTCAAACAACGACGCTGGCTCAGGCACGTCTTCGTTCTTGTACAGAGAAAAATGACGAGCTGGCGGTGACCAGTTTCTGTGCGGCGCCTTGTGCTGGCACATCATGATGAATGGTTTGTCCGGGTCGCGTTCTTCCTTCAGCCACTGGAGTGTCAGGTCAGTGATGATGTCTGTGCAGTAACCTTCGCGACGTTTCCGTGTACGATCCATCTGAATGAAGTCCGGGTTGTAATAATTGCCCTGCCCCGGCAGTATCTCCCAGTGATTAAACCCCGTGGGATCGGTGGACAGGTGCCACTTGCCGATAATCGCTGTCTGATAGCCAACGTCCTGCATCAGTCTGGGAAATGTCGTCTGCGTACCATCAAACCTGTTTCCATTCCGCAGAAACCCGTTCACGTGACTGTGCTTCCCGGTCAGGATGCACGCACGTGAAGGTCCGCAAATGGAATTTGCACAGAACGAATTGCCGAACACGGCTCCTTCACTGGCGATGCGGTCCAGATGTGGTGTCTTATTGATTTTCGAACCGTATGCACCAATGGCCTGCAGGGCGTGGTCGTCGGAAAAGACGAATAGAATGTTGGGACGTTTGTCTGCAGCTGACAGGGTTGCAGACAACGAACAGGACACCAGCAGACAAAGAACCGTTGCGATACCGGAAACGCGTTTCTTCAGTGATCGAACGGGCTGCGTCCGCACACGAAGCGTGGTACAGGGCTTCTGTTCTGTTGAGTGGCATTCCGAAAAGGAATTGAGGGCCACTTTCACGTGGACTGCTGTGCGTGTGAAAGTGGCAGTTGTGCTGGTCATTTCGATGCTCTTGACGAAGGAAGACGAGATTCTGGATGTATGGTCATATTGTTTGTCACGACCAAGGCAAACAGTTTACTCTGGAATGCCATTGGCTCAAGCACGCATATATACTCCATGGCTTGGGCCGGCACTGCCGGCGACCGCTGACTGAGCGACAGAGTGCGTTTACTTCGAACAGCCATTTTCCCATGACTCAACACAGTTTATCGTCATTATGAACCTCGACTTCAGTGATTGCATCGTTCCCTACAACAAGCATGGCGTGGTGTTTCTTTACCCGGACATCTGGCAGGTTGAGGAGGAAACGGACGGCGAAGACGTCATTATTACCGTCTCCAGTACCGGGACCTGTTTCTGGACGCTGCGAATTATTCAGACAAGCCCGGCGCCGCCGCAGGCCGTGGAATCGTGTGTCACAGCATTTCAGGAAGAATATGAGGATGCGGAAGTCGAGCAGGTCAACGCGGCACTGGCTGAAATGCCGGCCTATTCCCGAGACGTCTCGTTCTTCTGCATGGAACTGCTGAACACGGCCGCCCTGCGCAGTGTCCGAACATCCGATTTCACGCTGTTGGTCTGGTGGCAGGCGACCAGTGCTGAACTGGATGAACTGCGTCCTGTTCTTGACCAGATGACGGAATCGGTGCGTGCGACCGCCTTGATGGACTGAACCACCAGTGTCGGAGTATCATGCCGTTGTCGTCCTGCAGCTTTTGGCGTCGAAAAGGGATGGCGTTTCAAGGGTTTCTGTTTCGTTCCACGGCGGACGATCTGCGGAGGCCAGCTGTCAGTACTGGCCACAGCAAACGATGACACGTGATCGAACTCAATAAGAACAGCCCGCATCAATAACATGCCCGTCGTCAGCCATCCTGCACCCGAAGAGTTCCGTACGTACGCTGAACAGGCGCGATTTGTGCCCGTATTTCGTCAGTTGACGTCGGACACCCTGACCCCTGTTACGGCATACCAAAGACTGTGCGACGGACCGTGGTCGTTTCTGTTTGAAAGCGTGGTCGGGGGCGAGAAGATCGGTCGGTACAGTTTCGTAGGCAGCAACCCGTTTTTGTCAATCACCGCATGGGGCAGGCGAGTTCAGATTCGTGGTGCCGACGGGGCAACAAAGGAATGGGACAGCGAAGATCCTCTGAAAGATCTTGATGCGCTAGTGGCCGAATACGAATGTGTGCCTGTTCCTGGTCTGCCCCGTTTCTGCGGCGGAGCCGTGGGGTTTGCCGGCTATGACATCATCCGTTACAGCGAACACCTGCCTAATGTGCCCGAGGATGATCGCGGTCTGCCCGACATGTGCTTTGCGCTGTATGACGGCATGGTCGTCTTCGACCACATTCGCAAGGTTGTGCTGGCAGTGGCATTGGCTGATACAAAAGCCTGCGATCCGGATGCTGCTCGAGCAGTCGCGGAAGAACGCCTGGAACAGATTTGTGCTCGGCTGGCCGTTGGAAACGATTCTTTGCAGTTGACGGATATTGACCTGACTGTCGAACCCAATCTGCCAATTGAATCCAACTTCACTCAGGACCATTTTGAAACGTGCGTAGAGACGTGTCGGGAATACATCAAGGCCGGAGACATTTTTCAGGTTGTCTTCAGCCAGCGACTGCAGCGAGCCAGCGAAGCGAAACCCGTGGACGTGTATCGCTCGTTGCGGATGGTCAATCCCAGTCCGTTCATGTTTCTGCTGCAGACGCCTGAACTGCACCTGGTCGGCAGTTCTCCGGAAATCATGGTTCGTGTGGAAGATGGCGAAACTACGATCCGCCCCCTGGCCGGGACCAGGCGTCGCGGACGTACGGAACAGGAAGACAGAGAACTGGCGGATGAACTGCTGGCTGATCCGAAAGAACGGGCAGAACACGTGATGCTTATTGATCTCGCCCGCAACGACGTGGGTCGAGTGGCGGAATTCGGTTCAGTTGAGTTAAGCGACGTGATGGTCGTGGAACGCTACAGCCACGTTATGCACATCACATCAAACGTCGTTGGCCAGTTGCGGAAAGGCATGACCGCCGTGGAAGCGCTGCGAGCCGGATTGCCGGCGGGCACAGTTTCGGGCGCACCCAAGGTACGAGCGATGGAGGTCATTGACGAAATTGAACCACACAAACGCGGCCCTTACGGCGGTGCTGTCGGCTACATCGACTTCACCGGTAACATGGATACGTGCATTGCCCTGCGGACGCTCGTGATTCACGACGGGACTATTTATGTTCAGGCCGGTGCCGGCATCGTGGCAGACAGTGTACCGCAACTTGAGTACGAAGAAACGCTGAACAAAGCCAAGGCCATGCTGAAAGCGATCTATGTCGCGGAAACGCAGCTGTCAGAACTGAGTTCATGACAAATTCGTGGGATCAACTGAAAGGGCATGATGAACAGCGCGAGCTGTTTCGACGCTCGCTGCAGCGTGGACGATTGTCCCACGCCTACGTGCTGGCCGGTCCCGAAGGAATCGGCAAGCGTCAATTCGCTCATCTGCTGGCGCAGTCAGTGTTCTGCCGAAATCATGAGCTTTCCGAACTGCAGGTGTGTGGTGATTGCCGGGCGTGCCGCGCCTTCGTCGCAAATTCATGGCCCGACTATATTGAAGTCGGAGTGCCTGCCGGAAAAAACACCATTCCCATCTCAGCGATTGCCGGAGAAGACGGCAAACGTGGTCGTGAAGGCCTGTGCTACGAATTGTCAATGGCCCCGCAGGCGTCTGATCGCCGAGTTGCCGTGATCAATGATGCCGGCCTGCTGAATACGGAAAGTGCCAATGCCCTGTTGAAGACCCTGGAAGAACCGCCGGCGCATTCGCTGATTGTACTGGTGTGCGACAACCCGGACACACTGCTGCCTACCATTCGTTCTCGCTGCCAGATCGTTCGATTCTTTCCGCTCAGCCAGCCCGATGTGCAACAGATCCTGCTCACCCAGGAGATCGTGGAATCTGAAGAAGACGCCACATCAATCGCCTCTCTGTGTGAAGGCAGCCTGGAAACTGCTCGACAACTACTGAATCCAGAGCTGCGAAAACTAAAAAATTCGGTGGCAGCGCAGCTTGAGCAGATGGAAGGCATGAAGCCGCTGAAGGTGGCCGCCACAGTTGTTTCAGGCATCGAAGAAATGTCATCCAGCGCGGCGGAGCAGCGTCAGAACGCTCAATGGCTGCTGCGGTTCGTGGCGGACGCCATCCAGCAACGCCTGCGCACACTCGCAAAGGGGGATCTATCGGATGCCATGACGCAACGGATGGGCGCTAAAAACGGGCTCGACCTGCTGTCGCCCATGCTGGAGCGAACAATCACCGCCTCACGACAGATCGATGGTTCATCTCCGGTCAAACTGGTCATGGAAGCATTCTTTGACGAAGTCGCCCGCATGTTTCGTCAGGCCGCCAAACGCTGACGTCCACGTGGTGACGAAGAAAGGCAGTAAATCGATGAAGACAATACTCCGTACTGCACTATTGATCAGTGCTGTCACAGCTCCGTCGCTGGTCTGCGTTCTCGCTGATCTGCAGCCCCCGGCATCGCCTTATGTCCAGGGCTACACAGACCAGTTGAGCTATGTTCCCGGAGAATCGGTTTCGTTTCATCTTTCAACGACCGCGGAAAAACTTTCGATTACCGTCGCACGTGCTGGACACGAACGAGTCAACGTCTGGAAACAGTCCGACGTTATGGCAAATGCTCACCCGATTCCGGACCGAGCCGCGTCCGATGGCTGCAAGTGGCCCGTGGCCTGCGAACTGAAAATCCCGGATGACTGGAAGTCCGGCTATTATACAGTAACCGTTGCTGCCACCGACAGCGACGCTGCGACAACGCTGTTTTTCGTGGTGCGGTCTGCTGCCCCTGGGAAGAACACGAACATCCTGCTGCAGTTGTCGACGAACACATACAATGCCTACAACAACTGGGGCGGACACAGCCTTTACTCGTATCACGACCGCGACGGACTGCAGGGGCACAAAGTCTCGTTCGACCGGCCATTGCGGTCGCAGTTCGGCAACTGGGAAGAACCATTTATCAAATGGGCGGAAGCTGCCGGCTATGACATCGATTATGCCGTCAACAGTGACCTTGAGTTTCATTCCGAACTGCTACAGCACTACCGGCTGGTGCTGAGTGTTGGTCACGACGAATACTGGTCCGCACCGATGCGTGACAATCTGGAAACATTTATTGCGGGCGGAGGCAACGTCGCGTTCTTCAGCGGCAACACCTGTTGCTGGCAGGTTCGCAGTGAAGACAGCGGCCGAGCTCTTACGTGCTGGAAACAGTGGTACAACGTCGACCCGCTGTTTCGCACCGGCGATCACAAGTTGCTGGCGACTGCGTGGAGCCATCATCTGGTGCAGCGCCCCGAGAATGAGTTAACGGGCGTCGGATTCCTGTGGGGCGGTTATCACCGCAGTCACGGTCAATTCATGGACGGCGACGCGTCGTTTGGCGTGCACCGCCCGGACCACTGGATTTTCGGCGGAACGCAGATGAAACAGGGCGACCGGTTTGGCGGCAACGACACGATTGTCGGTTACGAATGCGACGGTTGCGAACTCACGTGGCAGGACGGCGTTCCGTCGCCGACGTGCGATGACGGCACACCTGAATCATTTGTCGTGCTGGGCACATGTCCGGCCCGCTGGGCTCCCGGTGACTGTCTGTGGTATGACCGTTTTCCGAAGGACCGAGTCGGCAATGCCGTGATGGGTGTCTACACAAAAGGCGGCACTGTGTTTACAGCCGGAACCACCGATTGGGCTCACGGACTGCGAGGTAAAGATCCTACCGTGATGCAGATTACTCGCAACATTCTGGACCGACTTTCACAGTAGACGAAACTCACACTCAGCGTACGATGTTTCTGATTGAGTGCCGCTGGCTTTGCCAGTGCGTCGGTACGCAAAAGTCGTGGAAGACAGCACTGGCGAAGCCAGTGGCACCCCGCAATCGACCAGAGCTACACGGGATGCAGCGGTAAACGTACCGATTGCAATTTGATCATGGCCCGACGAAAACCGGAAATCCGAATGCGAACTTGGGGAATCTATTCCCAGTGGGATTCTGACTCAAAACAGTTGCCAAAGATCGGTCAGGTGACCACTCATGTGCCGGCAGAAGTGGACATCGAATTCGGATTCGTGGTCAATGTGAAGGGGGCGAAAAACCAGGAGCTCGATTACTGCATCGATCATCCTGGCATTCTGGATGACGAAGGAAACCGCAGAGCTGCGTTCACGGGAACGGTCTACGTCAAAACCAACGACTGGGACTTCTTCCTGGGCGACACAATATGGAACCCGATCAACGACAAACTGGGGCAATGGCATCTGACGCTGAAGATGGGTGGAACTCCCGTTGCGGAAAAATCGTTCGACGTCTTTCTCCCGAAGAATGGGATGGTCCGGCTGCCAGACAGGACGACTCGGTGACGTGAACTATTCCGTTTAAAGAGTGTGGCACTGGCTCTGCCAGTGGCCTTGTAGTATTGGTCATGCTACGGCACACAGCACTGGCAGAGCCAGTGCCACCCGGCGGTTTCCGTGGCATTCCATATCCCTTTACGCCCGCATTCTTTTTGCAAAAACGTCCGATGTGGCTGTTCAGCTTGAAGCATTGCTATAGCATCCGGTGCGATGGCGACTTTGGTATCGTTTGGTCGCCACAAGCCAGACAGGACAGACTCAGGAGCTACTCTTGGAATCTCAATTTCCTTTGGAAATGGCACAGCGAATTGAACGCACGGGCGTCATTTCCGTACTGATCATCGACGACGTCGCTCACGCAGTCCCGCTCGCCAGAGCGTTGCTCGCCGGTGGCGTCGACGCCATGGAGTTGACGCTGCGGACGGGCGCTGCTATCGATTCACTGAAACAGATTCGCGAACACGTCCCGGAGATGCTGGCGGGTATCGGCACCGTGCTCACCGCCAAACAGGTTGATCAGGTCGTTGCAGCAGGAGCCCACTTCGCTGTTTCTCCCGGACTGAATCCTGACGTTGTAGAGCGGGCTCAGGAATTGAACCTGCCGTTTGCGCCTGGCGTCATGACGCCGTCTGAAATTGAAGCAGCACTGGAACTTGGCTGTCGTGAGCTGAAATTTTTTCCGGCAGAACCGAGCGGCGGTCAGAAGATGCTGGACAGTATCAGAGCACCGTACGCGCACCTGGGAATTCGATTCGTGCCGCTCGGCGGAGTCAACGCGGGCAACATGGAATCATGGCTCAGGAATCCGGGCGTGCTGGCGGTTGGTGGTTCGTGGCTGACACCGCGAGACGTCGTTGCCGCCGGTGACTGGGCTGAAGTAACTCGACGAGCTGCCGAGGCGCGATCGATCGTCGATCGTGTCCGCGCATCATAACGGAGTAAGTCATGCAGGTTACCATCACTGCGGTCGGTCCGGACAACAAAGGACTGGCTGATCCTATCATCCACTATGTTTCCGGGGCTGGTGCGAATATTCACGAAATCCAGATGTATGACCGCGACACGGAACATCTGTTTGCAATGCTGATGCGAATCGAATGGCCCGAAGACTCAGTGTCCGTTGCTACTTTGCGCAGTCACCTGCAGGAGATCGGTTCCGGGCGAGGTCTGGAGGTGAGAGTCTGGGCGCGCGACGAACATCAGCGATTGCCGCGACTGGCAATCTGCACGACTTATCGAACAGAACCGCCCCTGGCCATTCTGCGAGCACTCCGTGACGGACGACTGAAGGCAGAAGCAGCCGTCATGATTGGAAATCGCAATGCCTGTCGCAGCGTGGCTGAACAGTTCGATGTGCCGTGGCACAACATCGGCGATAGCTCCGGCAATGTTGACTATTCCCGGATGCAGGCGCTCATTGATGAGAACGAAATTGATTATGTAATTCTGGCCCGGTACATGCGAGTTCTGCCCGCGGACATCTGCTGGAAGTTTGCCGGTGGCCGCATCATTAATCTGCATCATGGTCTGCTGCCGTCATTTCCGGGGTTTCGTCCTTACGAAGACGCACACCAGCATCACATGCTGTGCTACGGAGCCACGGTCCACTTTATCGTGCCGGAACTGGATGCCGGCAATCAGATCATTCACCAGGGTTCGTTCAACGTTCAGCCCGGAACCCAGTTGGCGGATATCAAGCGACAGGGTGAGAGCGATCACGAGCCGAATTGCCTTCTGGAAGGCGTTCGACGAGTTGTCGATCGGGAAGTGGAACTGCATTTCCACCGTATTACGCGAGTCGAACGGTAACCCTTGATGAGCCGCCGCTAGGCGAACACCTCGTTCACGACTCGACCATAGACGTCGGTCAGTCGGAAGTCTCGTCCGGCGTAGCGATACGTCAGCTGTTCGTGGTCCAGGCCCAGAGCGTGCAGGATGGTTGCGTGCAGGTCGTGCATGTGCACCTTGCCTTCCACCGCTTCATGACCGATTTCGTCCGTAGATCCGTAGCTGAATCCCTTCTTCACGCCACCGCCGGCGAGAAATACGGTGAACCCACGAGGATTATGATCGCGGCCGTTATTGCTTTGTGAAAACGGCGTGCGTCCGAATTCAGCCCCCCACCACACCAGCGTGTCTTCCAGCAGGCCTCGCTGTTTAAGATCGGCCAGCAATCCAGCCACTGGCTTGTCCGTCGCGGTCGCATGCTCCATATGCTTCGGCATGTTACTGTGCTGGTCCCAGCGGGGATTCGGTGATTCGTCGGCGTAGTTGACCTGTACGAATCGGACACCGGATTCGGACAGACGCCTGGCCATCAGGCACTGTCGTCCGAAGGCGTCCGTTTGGGATGTACCAAGACCGTACATCTGCTGCGTTGCTTCGGTCTCCTGCGACAGGTCCAGAATGGCTGGCGCATCCGTCTGCATTCGCCAGGCAAGTTCATAGCTTTTGATTACAGCTTCCAGTCGGCTGTCATCGTCGGGACGGCGATCAATCTGAGCTTTGTTCAACCGTTGCATCAGAGTGAAGCGTGCTTCGGCATCTTCAGGACTCAGCTGTGGATTTCGGATGTGGTCGATCGTCATCTGATCGATGGAACGATTTGCCCGACCGATCGCCGTGCCCTGATACACCGACGGCAGAAAAGCATTCGAATAGTTTCGCGGGCCACCCTTTGTGTCCGAAGGCTGCAGTTGAACGAACCCCGGCAGACTTTGATTTTCCGTGCCAAGGCCATACATCAGCCACGAACCGAACGACGGTCGCACAAGATTTGTCGCGCCGGTGTGCATAAACAATGTCGACGGCCCGTGGGCGACACCTTCGGTATGCATGCCTTTCAGAAAGCACAGATCGTCGACGTGTTCTGCGATCTGTGGAAACAGTTCGCTGACGTGCTGACCGCAATCACCGTACTGGCGAAACTTCCACAGCGGCTTCATCAGAGCTCGCTGACTGACTTTTCCGAACGTACCGAAACGAACACCGGTAAAGTCGATCGACTTACCGTCACTGTTGATCAGCTCAGGTTTGTGATCAAAGCTGTCGACGTGACTGGGACCGCCCTGCATGAAAATGAAGATGACGCGTTTTGCCCGCGCAGGCAGCATTGGCTGCCTGGGTGCCAGTGAATAGGTCGCCTTCGGCGCAGCGGTGGCATGCTGTTCTGCCAACATACTACCCAGTGCCAGCGAACCAAATCCGCACGCGGATTTCTGTAACCAACTGCGTCGATTGTGAGTGAACATAATCAGTCAATGTAGCGAAAATCGACAGATGCAAACAGGGCCTGAAAAACAGAAGCCCATGCATCAGCGGAGTCCGCTCCCTCTTCAGCCAGATAACTCTGCAAAGAACTCAACTCGGCCGCAGTGGGCGACCGGCCCAATGTGCGGCGAAATACGTCTTCAATCATAACGCCAACGGCCGCGGCATCGACAGACTGAGTTGCCAGAAAATGCGATGCTGCAACTCTTGACTGTTCCAGCATGAACGGGCTGTTCAACAGGAATAACCCCTGCGCTGGCAGCGTACTGCTGGTCCGCTGGCCCGTCACGAGGTTGGGATTGGCGATATCAAAGACTTCGAACATCTCCAGCATGCAATTGCGAAAGAAGGGAACGTAAACGCTGCGGATGTTTCGGCTGAACTGGTCGTGGTCGTACGCGTTGTCATACTGAGTGACCTTTTCGATCGTGCGACCGCCCACCTGATTCAGATCCAGTTGACCACTGATCTGCAGCAGTGAGTCGCGCAACGATTCGACATCCAGTCGGCGACGAAAACCTCGAGTCAATAATTCGTTGTCCGGATCTTCAGTCGACATAGCGGACGAGGAAAGTCGAAACACGCGTGAAACAACGATTCGTCGAATCAGCTTCTTGACCGACCATTCATCGTCTTCCACAAATGTTGCGGCCAGGTAATCAAGTAATTCCGGATGTGTTGGCAGACGTCCCATTTTTCCAAAATTGTCAGGCGTGCGAACAAGGCCTTCACCAATCAGATGCAGCCATACCCGATTGACGAAGACGCGCGACGTTAACGGGTTCGCGGGTGATGCCACCCAATTCGCCATTTCCAGGCGACCGCTTTGATCCTGCGGCAGGTTGAAAGGCAGCGTGTCTCCGTTCTGGTCGACCGGGCTGGCCGCGGACACGAATCCGCGTGGTACAATCGCCCCCAGATTGCGAATGCCGCCTCGTACATGAATGTGCCAGTCAGCCGGTTCCTTCTGATCACGAACGCCCATCGCCTTCGGCACGTCCGGCCGGGCCTTCTTATGCGTCTTTAGCTGAGCTTCCAGTGATGTCAGACGTTTGGACCATTCCAGTTGCTGCCGCTGTTCGTCTGCGACGACAACAACATCGGCAACGGTATCAGGCAGGAACTGCACGGCGTCGACGATCACAACGCCTTTCCCCGATTTTTCTGCATCAATGGTAACGACGGCTTTCGAACCTGCGACAAACGGAAATGTTCCAAGCTCTGCGAATACACCATCGACCGGAGTCTTTCGCTGGTCAATTTCGACAATCGTCGAGCCTTTGGCATGGGTGATCGTAATGGGAAGCCGGCTGCAGCGTGATGTCTGATAGTTGTGAGCCAGGCGGACGCGATACATGCCGGATTCGGGCAATGTCGTTTCGAAACGAACGCTTCTCCCGGTCTTCAGAAAATCATCATGTCGGTAGCCTTCGCCAACAAATGGAGCGAGAGACGTTGAGTGAACCCACTCGCCTTCAAACTTTGCCTGAGTATCATCGATAATGACCCCGGCCAGTGATGCGGCGTCGATGCGGGAGGTCACGCCTGGCCGTTGCCCCTTCACTTTTTTCTTCAGTTCGGCGATGTCGGCCAGCAGCGACTTTTCCTTCGTTTTCCAATCGGCCAGCACCTGCTGCTCGGAATTCATCTTCAGACTGGTCGTCACATAAGTACTGACGTTGCCCGGCAGCAGAGTTTCTGTGCTGCGAAAAACTCCGGCCATCGCGTAATAGTCGGCGGTGGGTATCGGGTCAAACTTATGGTCATGGCACCGAGCACACCCGAGCGTCAAACCCAGGAATGTGCGGCCAATTGTGTCGACCTGTTCATCAATCACTTCCATACGCAGCAGTTCCTTGTCCTGCTGTTCGTAGTTGGTCGGCCCCAGCGTCAGGTAACCGACTCCAGTCACCTGATCGTCATGCTGTCCATCGCTGTCATGGGGCAGCAGATCACCGGCGATGTGCTCCCGGACCAACTGATCGAACGGCTTGTCGTCGTTGAACGATTTGATCACGTAATCTCGAAAACGCCATGCGTCGGGAAACATCAGACTACGCCCGCCGCCACTGGATTCCGCAAATCGGGCGACATCCAACCAGTGACGTCCCCAGCGTTCTCCAAATCGAGGCGACGCCAGCAGTTCGTCGACGAGTGCATCGATTGCTGCATCAGGGGCCACGGACCACGCTGCTGCGAAAGTGGCGATTTGGTCTGGCGTTGGTGGCAGCCCGACCAGTGCATACTGAATTCTACGAAGAACCTGCTCTGCGGTGGCATCGTCAACGGGCGACAAACCGGCCGTCATTTGCCTGGCAGCCACAAAACGATCGATGTCAGTCTTTGCCCACCCCCCCGTAAGCTTTGGAACATCAGGTCGGCGGACCGGCCGAAAGCTCCAGAACCTGCGGCCTTCCTTCAGATCAATCGCTGTCCGCTTCATCGCCTTGCCGCCGATGCGTGGGTCGACCGCGCCATCGTGAATCCACTTTTCGAAATCGGCGACGATGGCGTCCGGAAGTTTGCGGTCTGGCGGCATTTCGTAGGACTCGTGCTTCAGAGCCGACAGCAGCAGACTTTCTTCCGGCGCACCAGGCACGACAGCGGCTCCTGATTCACCACCGTCCAACGCCCCCGCTTTTGAATCCAGTAGCAGACCCCCGCGCACATTCTTTGCATTAACGGCGTGACACTTGTAACAGTGCTCAACCAGAACCGGACGAATCCTGGACTCAAAGAATTCCAGCTTTGCTGCGTCATCCGCTCCGGCAAGCGACAGATGTACGACGGACAGCAAAAGGCAGATTCTGAAAACGAAAGGCTTCATGGAACAGGATGTCGTCGAGGCGGGTGGAAACAAACAGTGCGGACTGCTAATGATACCGGCAACACCGAAAACACGTTGTCGAAAAACCGGAAATTCTCAGGACAGACTGTCGGAATCTGCGTGATGTGCGGTTAAGGAACGTCACCGTCGATGACATTTCGCCCTGTCATGGCACGCGCAACCCCACGCCTGACAGAAACGGGTGCGGTCGAATCTAAGACTCAGGTGCTTCGAATGGTCGGTCCAGCCGCAGCAGCATCCAGGAAAATGCAGCCAGCAGGTACATCGCCGCAAACAGAATCAGAACTGCGTTCCAGCTGTTGTCGGCCGAAAGCTGCAGCAATGAAGGGTTGCTGTCAATCCAGCGGCGGAACGTCGGTACGAACCACGGCAGCAGACCGGCACCGAAGTTGCCGACCATGTTCATGGTGCTGAAGACAGGTGCGACATGGGCGCCGCCCCAGTCCATCGTGGTTGCGTAGGCGCAGGGCCCAGCAACGCCCGCGCAAAATGCGCCGGCTCCAATAATCACGGTGGCGGTTGTTGCATTTTCCACAAAGAAAGCCGCACACACCAGCGATGTGCAGGCCAGCAGACTGACGGCCGCAAAACCCGATCTGGCCACGTTCAGTTTTCCTGTCGAACGAAACAGCCAGTCCGATACGGTACCGCCAATTAAAGCGGCCGCCACCGTCGCGATCAGTGGCACGGCCAGTAACCATCCGGACTGTGCTGTCGAAACGCCTCGTGTTTCCTGCAGATACGTCGCAAACCAGCTCGTAAAAAAAGCGTATCCGGCCGCTCGAAAAAATTGCTGACTGCAAATCAACCACATCGCCGGAGTCAAAAATAGTTCGACCCAGGAAACAGCTGTCGAATCTTCAGCAACGGCTGGTTCCTGATGCGACGGTGCAGCGTAGCGAGAATCCGTGTTGTCAATTTCAGCGTAGGCCCTGCTGTCCGACGAAGGCTCGGGCGGTGCTGACAATTGTGCGTCTGCATCAGGCTGATGACGGATCCACTGTTTTTCTTCTTCGCTGACAGCCGGATGCGTATCAGGAGTTTCCCGAAACCAGCGAAAGAAGCCAACCGCCCACAACACTCCTGGAGCGGCAAACGCAGCAAAAATCCAGCGCCAACTGAAGGTACCCAGCAACTGACCGGTCAGCGCGACACTAACCGCCGCCCCCACGGACATCGCAGCACCCAGGAATCCGCTGGCGCGGGCCCGTTCAACCTGTGGATACCACCGCGAAATACACAACGCGGAACACGGAAACAATCCCGCCTGAGCGATACCGCCCAGCACGCGACCGATGAGCAACATGACCGTCCCGCTGGCACAACACATCAGGATCGTCGCAGCGGACCATACGGTGGCAAGTGCCGGCAGCGTTCGCCGTGAGCCGAAACGCTGCCCCAGCCAGCCACCAGGAATCTGAGCCAATGCGTACGACCAGAAAAATGCGGGGCCCAGAATGAACCCCATCGCGTCTTCTGAAATTCCCAGATCAGTGCGAATCGCTTTTTCTGCGACCGAAATACTGACCCGGCAGGCATAAGCAAGGGCAGCGGCAATGGCCAGCCAGACCGAAAGTTGGAAGCGTACGCGAGTTGCCGTCATGAATCGTCCATCGTTCAGAAGCGGTGCGGTCCGTTTGAGGCCAGCAGCTCAGACGGAGCGAGCTGCCGCTCAGAGCCAAAAGCTGATGTCTTCTGACGGCTGAACGTGACACAATGACTTCAGCCATCGATTGAGAGAACACTGTTCACGCAGTGTCACCAAAAACCATCGTCACGTCTAATGTGGTGCAGGAGAACTCGGGATATTAGTTCGGCATTGATTCACACTCTGGCGCGCATGAAAAGCGGCGGCATAACGCCGCCGCCTAATTCTTTTGTCCGACTGTTACAGCTAGCTTTAAGCTCTAAATCGCGTCGTCTGAATCCGCTGCCGGTCGCCGTCGTTCGCCGTCGCCATTACCTCGGCCTCGACCACGATCTCCTCCGCCTTCACCTCGGCCGCGATCTCCGCCGCCGAAACCACCACGTCCTCCACCACGCTGCAGAGCACGCATGTCGAATTCAAATGCTTCACCTTTCATGCTGGCAAGGATGACCTTCTGCTCGTCCGTCACGACGGCCATCACATTCTTTTCTGTTTTCTTTTGTGCTTCCTCCATTATTTCACGGATCTTCGAAAAGTCGGGCCGTTCTCCTCCGCCACCAAAACCCCCGTTCTGGAACTGCTCTCTGCGCTCCGCCGCCGCGTCTTCTTCCACCTGTTCGATCTTTGCGATCTGTTCGTCTGAAATGCTCAGCTTGTCACGCATCTCGTCACTCTTCAGCATGGCAGTCAGCCCAAAACGCATTCGTATCTGAAACGCGATCTGATCCAGCCTTTTCACCTGTTCGGGTTCCAGCAGCGTGTTCAGCATCTGGTCAGTCTTCTTATTCAGAGCGTCCCTTTTCTTGTTAAGTTCATCTCTTTCTTTTTCCATCTTGTCACGCAGCGCTTGCCGTTCTTCGTCTGTTGCGTTTTCAAACCGGCTGCGATCAAACTGACTGCGATCCGGACGCGAATCATCACGTTCCTGCCGGTAGGTTTCCAGAGCAGCGGTGATCGTTGTCTGCTGGACGTCGTCAATGTCCAGTTCGTCCTGAATGTCTTCCACACCCAACAGTACAGCTCTGTTGACCGACGACTGAAGTCCTCCACGTCCACCGCTAAAACCACCAAACCCACCACGTTGGCCGCCACGTTGTCCGCCTTGCTGACCGCCACGCTGTCGACCACCACCCTGGCCACGCTGCGGCGGCTGAGCTTCTGCGATCGCGGAAAGAAACATTGCCGTCATGCAGACAGCTGTTGAAAACTTAAGGAAACGTACGGTCCTCATGAGTGACTCCTGAAATGGGTCAGAAAGGTACTGAATTCTGTGATACAACGTTTAAGGGCTGCTGTGTGAGAACACCACAGACTTACCGGAGTGCTGCCGAAAAACAACTTTCCCGGCGATATTCCGGGTTTATTCGGGCGGATGGCCGCCTGGAAACGGGGCTGTCATGCGGTGGGTCGGTTCCGGCCGACCGGGCTTGAAGCTTTGAGTTCGCCGAAACTCCACGGTGCCACCAATGGCGGCCCCTGCTCTTGTAACCTCTTCCGTCACAAGCTTTTCCAATAATTCCGGGTCACATGCTACCCGAGCGTTCACAATCACATCTGCAGCCTTAACACGACAATTGGACGCCAGGGAAAGCTCTGCCTCATTTTCACTGCTCACCAGGTTTGCAACTCCGAAGAATCCCTCCCACAGCCCGATCGTCTTTAAATGCGCCGCCTCCGCAGACTCCTCAACCAACACGTTCTTCAATCGGGCCACGATGTCCAGCAGCAACTGGTCCAGGTTAAATTCAGTCTCGGAAACGACGCGAACGCTGCTGTTCAGCCAGCCCAGTTCCGCTTCGCCCTCAGCATACGTGTCGTAGTCGATATCCAGGACACGACGTCCGAAATCTCCGTCCTGCGCCAGCCATTCCGTCAGTGCGTCGAACCCCTGCCCCGTTTTGGCCGACATCTTCAGGACCGGGCGTTCCGGAATGTGCTGATGAATCAGTGATTCAAGTTCTTCACACTGTGCATCGGTCAGTTCATCAGATCGATTGATCAGTACAAGATCAGCTTCTTCGATCTGCTTTTTCAGGATGTACGCGGCCTTTGGGGAAAACCCGGTACCCGCCTCATTCTTCAGGACTCGACGACCATGCGATGGTTTCAGGATCACGGCGTAGGGGGCAATCACGAATTCCGCGTCGAACAGTTTTTTGATCGGCTGAATTACGGTGGCGACCAGATCGGTACAACTGCCGACAGGTTCGGCCAGTATCATGTCAGGACGCTGTTGCTGACTGATCTGGTGAACGGTCGACATCAGCTCATCAAAGTTGCAGCAAAAACAGGCGCCGGCAACTTCACCGACATCAAACCCCAACGACCGCAGCATGTTCGTGTCGACAAGATCGTCCGCCTGATCGTTCGTTACGATGCCGACGTTCAGACCCTGATCCATGTAAGTCTTTGCGAGGCGGGCCAGCGTGGTTGTCTTGCCGGCGCCAAGAAATCCGCCAACCATGATGTATCGAATCTGGTGCATATTCTGCAATTAGTCCTGCATCGTGAGCTGTTTGTTCATCTTTTTTCCGTCACGCAACAGGGTGACGGAAATTTTCTGCCCGGGAATTGTGTGGCGCGCACCATACGCAAGCAGGCTACCAGGTGTCATCAGGTCGGTCTGGCCGTCGTATGAAACAATGACGTCGCCCTTTAGAAATCCAGCTCGTTTGGCGACGGCGTGTTGACCGTACTGACCCACATGTTCGGCCAGCAATGCCATTGATCGCGTGCCGATGTTCAGCTCTTTACGGTGCTCGTCTGAAAGTGTTGTCAGCTTCATTCCCCCCGTCGTCATGCGCCGCAGTCCCCATGACGACACGCGCCACGTGATGTCGTCGGCCTGCCGCCAGCCCCGGGGAAGAGCCATTGTCAATTCGTGGTTTCCGTTGTTGCGACGGACGACGGCTTTGACCGTTGTTCCGGTCGGGTCGACGTCGTTCAGTACCCATTGGACATCGGCGATCGACAGCAATGGCTGCCCATCCAGCAATTCAATGGCGTCCCCTGCACGGAAACCTGCTGCGGCCGCGGGCGAATCAGAAGTGACACTCTTAACAGTAGCCATCTGATCCGGATCAAGAACCAATCCAATCGATTTTGGGTGAGGATATGGGTACAGCAATCGCTCGGGAATCGGCTTCTTTTGCTGACGATAAAAATCTCGCCGAGCATCGCCGATCTGATGGCAGTGAATGCAGCTTTTCGCGACTTCTCCTCTGTAATTCAGACTGTTCGTAAACCTGTCTTTCAGTGCGGGGTACTTCTCCGGCGAGGAGAACTCAAGCGGTTCGCCAGTCTTGGCTGCCAACACATGCTTATTGGCCGGATAGTCCTTGTGCAGATCCAGTGCCGCCTGCAGCGCCTGAGCCAGACCTTTCAGGCTGACGTCGCCAAACCATTCTGTACGATGAGAACGAGTTCCAAACCGTCCGTAAATCGTGCGGTCGGCATTCAACATAAACATTGCAAATGACTGATCCGTATCGTACTGAAATAATGACAGATCAAGCCCGTTGGTCGATACGACTCGCACGCACACGAACTGTTCCAGCAAGGGGCGAATCACCGGGTGAGTGTCGACCAGATGGTCATCCAGTTTTACGCACTCGTGGCACGGAATGCAGCGTAAACCAACAAGGATCGGTTTTCCGGATTCCCTGGCCCTGGCAAACGCCGCAGGCAGATCATTGTACAGCCAGAACCCATCGGCCGTGACCTGCTCACGATCTTCACGCACCTGTTGCTCCCGAGTTTTGTTTTGCCCCATCACGGTTGAGGTTAGTAATAGTGTCAGCGATAGTGCAATATACACCTTCATGAACCGGACCTCCGACGTCTCTTAAAACTGTGGCAGCGCAGATTGTTCTATTTGCGCTGCTTCAAATCCACTCGTCCGACATGTGCTATTTGAGACGTAACGTGATCCCACCGCAACTCAAAGTCGCGGCTTTGGCGGTTTCACTGGGTTTTCCCACGGGTGCACACCTGTGGCCAGGATGCGACGTTTGTAGACGCTGTCTCCACACGTGACATACAGAATGTCGCGATCCGTTCCACCAAAAACAACATTGCTGAGCCAGCCGTTGTTCGGCTTGCGAATAATAAAATGCACGCGACCTGGCTGGTCCAGTATCTGTAATCCCAGTGCAGTCGTGACATATGTTCGCCCTTCTGTATCAACCGTCATACCGTCCGCTCCGGACTGCAGCTGATCGGTGACGTGCAGCCAGCCGTACTGCTGTCGGTGAGTCAGCGTGCCGTCTGATTTGATGCGAAACGAATAGCAAAACCGGCCTCGAGTATCGGATACGGTCAATGCGGTCTGGTCTGCTGAGGTGATCACTCCGTTGGGAAATTCAATGCCGGTGTCGACGACCGTGGCGTCACCACCCTGAGTAAAATGCCACACTTTCCTGGCTGATGGTTCGGTGACATAGCCACTCCCGTCCGGCAGAACGACAATGTCGTTGCCCTTGATGTTACGCAGGAAGATCTGTTTGCGGCCGTCTGGTGTATACCGTACGACATGTCCGGTTTTACCTTCACAGGAGTACAGTTTACCGTCGGGACCGAACATCAGACCGTTGGATGCTCCGCTGTCTTCTGCGAACACGGTCACCCGGTCCTGACTGTCGATCCTGTGAATGCGATTATTCGGAATGTCAGTGAAAAAGACTTCACCCGCACCGCTGACGGCCGGACCTTCAGTGAATCTGTGGCCGTTACTGACCAGTTGCCAGTCTTCACCTTCGATCAGCAGATTGGTTCGCCGAGCTTTGCCTTCAACGTTGGATATCGGCTTCGGATAGTCTCGCCACAACCACCTCAATGCTTCCGGAATTACGGCAGCACCGTGTTTGCCGTTGTGTCCGCCTTCGCCCCACACATGCTTTACGTCGTAACCTGAAAACTGCAACGCTGAAAGCATGGTTTGATTGGCGTTCCACCAGTTGCCACCATAGATATCAAGGTCATTGCTGCCGTCCTGCATAAATATTCGCAATGGTTTGGGTTCTGTCTTACGTACCAGAACCGGATACTCGTTACCGCCCCGCAGACCGACGTACGTACCGACTGTGCTGAAGATGCGGCGGAATGCGTCCGGACGTTCCCATGCTGCGGTGAAGGCACAAATAGCGCCTGAACTGCTGCCCGCGATACATCGGTCGTTGGGGTCGTCACTGAACGCGTATGTCTTCGCGACCTGGGGAAGAAGTTCCTCAAGCAGGAAACGCGCGTAGCGATTTCCCATCGCGTCGTATTCGAAGCTGCGATTGTAGCGAGCCTGAGCGTTTTCGCCGGCAGCAGGAACGACGCCCGGAGTCACAAACACCCCGAGCTGTACGGGAACGTCGCCGTCGTGAATCATGTTGTCCAGCACTGTCGGCAGTCGCCAGCCTTTGGCCTTGTTATATCCGTCCTGCACGACCATCAGGCACGGTGGCTTCGCGGCGTCATACTGTGCCGGAACGTAGACCCAGTACTGGCGGACAGTCCCTGGGAAGATTGTACTGCGAAATTCGTGCGGACCATCGATCCTGCCGTGTGGAGTGTCATCGTTGACAACAGCTTCCGGAGGAACGGGATAACTCTCCTGCTGCCCGCGGACGCCATCAGGAATAGCCGCACTGACAAACGTAATAGTGAACAACACCAGAAATCCACGGACCATGGATAATTGCTTTCGTTGAGGATGAAATAATGCCAGCTGATCTGGTCCAGTACGGCGTTTCCGAAAAACGCCATTGGTGCGTATACAACGTGTGCGACCGCCGAAGAACAGAGAACTGAGCATTTCGGAGTTCCATGACCCTGCTGCAGGGGCCGCTTCTGCCATAAGTGACGAGGTCAGCGGTTCTTCTCGGAATCATTCTCCACGATCTCCACGCCGCACAGGATTGCACGTCCGCGCACAGGCTCGAGATCAATCCGTACGCGGGAATCTGCTTCGATACCACGAACTTCTCGGACGATCGCCCGGTTACGGCCGCCAGATTCTTTCGCAACATCAAGCTGTTCAATTACAGTGTTGCCCTGAACAGACACGTTGAAGACCCGCTCGCCGACAGAAACCGGGTCGGGCTCACTGAAATGCAGACGCACGGTATACCGTTTCGAATTTGAACCACTCTTGCCCAGACCAACCGTCAGCGACGTCAGTCCCTCAACCCCGGAACCGGCGACCCAGGGTTTTCCTGCACCGCTGACCAGTGAGGAATGCAGGCGGAACTTCCGCAGTTGATCTCCCTTCACATCCACCGGGATGCTGGGTGAGGAACCACCCACGCTGGGTGCATCAAACCACATTGTGCCGTTGTCGGCCATTCGGTCGCCAGGTGCCGCCAGATTGATTCCAACACGCCGAATTCGATCCTGCTTTGGATCCAGAGATAACGCGCTGTAGCTCCAGACCTCGGATTCCGGAAGATGAACCAGCGACAGCGAGGTGAACAGTGAGTAGCCGCACACACAACCGTGGGCGAAGTTCGGAGCGTTCAGGACACCATTGGCGGGAATCAGGCTGTTGCGGCAGCCGGACCGGAATCCATTCAGACGAGATGTTTCTCCCGATTCAATATCGCAGAAACCAGCCGAAGCCGCTCGAAAGGTCATCAGATGCGGGCTGGCGATGGCATAGTTGCAGTGGTGTCCGGCCTTCGTGAACTGCCAGTCGACCTCTTCATCGGTTAACGGATGGAGGCGAGGCACGGCATCGCCGGTTTCCAGATCCCATGACAGACCGGGCCCACGTTGATCAAGCACTCGATCGTTCCAGATAATGACCCGGTCCCAGTAACTTTCCGGATGTCCTTTGAAACCCTGTCCTTCCGCATATTGCTTCCACAGCAGTTTTCCGGTCTGGCCACGGTAGGCCATGACGTGTTTCTTATTGGTGAGCAGCAGCACGTCATGTTCCGCAGAATACGAGACCCACGTGCCAATGATGTCGGTGTACTCTTTCCACACTTCCTTCCCCGTCTGCAGATCGATTGCTTTGAGGTGACGGATGTCGGAAGCCTTGGGAATCAGACCTCGACGTTTCCAGTCCTGATAGAAGGATTCGAGAGCACCATCGAAGCAGAAGATTTTATCCGTACCGACAGAAATGACAGGGAAGCTGGCCTCTGCTGTATGAGACCAGATACGTTTGCCGTCGTGACGATTGAGCGCCACGATCTCAACCGGGGATCTCTGGCCGGCCAGCAACTTCCGGGCATCAGGTAGTTTTTCTTTGTCGGCATCAAGTGTGCGAAAGACAACCGCAATCAGCAGATCATCTTTTACTCTTATTCGTCCCCAGTCGTCTGCCGGGTCGGGCAGCCTGAATTCCGCCAGCTGTTTTCCGGTGGCCGGGTCCAGCCGCAGACAGCTCTTTTCGTGAACCAGATAAATTGAATCTTCGACAACCAGAAAATGAAACCCGGAGAGATGTTTCTCAAAGTCGTTACCACGGCGGCCTGCCCGATAATCGTCGTCGTCCTTCAGGGGGATCTGCCAGAGAATTCGTCCTGTGTAGACATCGACGGCCGTCATCTTGCCAGGCCCCTGAATGAACATTCGACCGCCGATCACGGCCATACTGGGCCCCCAGAAGTGGCGGTTGTAGAACAGGCTGCCATCCGAAGCCGGCCCGCCGAACCACAGAACTCCCAGAGGTGCCTTCACCAGCTGATCATGCGACATCAGCGTGTTCGATTCGTCGCCGTATTCGTGTGTCCAGTTGGCCGAACCCGGCAAAGCCCCGCTTCGTGTGAGCAGCGAATAGTCGCCCGATCGAGCAACTTCGGCCCTTGCGAGTTTTGTGTCGGTGACCAGCTTTGCGAATGATGCGTGCTGGTCGTCATCGCCTGACAAATACGCAGTTCCGCCGTACGGACGCAGACAGGCGAACAGCGTATGCAGTGATTCCGGCCTGTCCGTGAAACCATAACGCTGTGGTTCTTCGGATACGACGACTGACGCCATGTACGGCGGAAGATTAAATGTCGCAGGATCGCCGGCGTGCGCTACGATGCGCATTCCGTACAGTCCCGCTTCATCGTACTGCTGTCGTAATTGCTGCACGCGTTGCGAATCCGGATCGATCACGAAGATTCGCAGCTCCGATTGCCGCACCAGTTCGCTGATCAGGCCGCCGGAACCAATGCCCATCGCCACACAATAGCTGTCCCCCGGATCGGCATGTTTGAGCAGTCCAGCGACACGCTCCGACCAGTCCGGCGATTTCTTGATCAGCTGTGATTCTTCCTTTCTGTGGCGTGGCTCAACTGCGTCTGCACCAAAACAGTGCAGGTGACCATTTTCAGTCACGACGACCAGGTATCCGTTAGCCACGACCATGGAGGCCGGTGTTCCACTGACTTCCGTCGTCCATGAGACAGCCGCAGGCGTGTCGGCGGATGGCAGATCGATAGCGAACACTGTTTTCCCCTGATGCCCGTAAACGCGTTCGCCGGCTTTGATATCAACCAGCAGCGGATTGGTGGCCAGCCACGTGTCGTAGTCTGTCTCGGGAAGCTCCAGAATCTGATCGTTGGGCAGTGACCATGTCCGGGTCAGTACGGTGACCTTTGTCTTCTTTCCGCGGCGATCGGTGCGTTCGGTTTCCTGAGGATCTGTCAGGTCGTACGCCACCACTGTTCCATTGCTGCCGGCGTAAATCATGTCCTCTCCAAGCACGGGCGTGCGGAGACTCATTCCCAGCTGTCGTTTACCCTGCGTATCAAACGTAACTGTTCCATGAAACAGCCACTGTCCGGTCGTGGCCACGTGGTAGTTCGTCACAGCGCTGGTCGAATACTGGAATTTTTCAAATTCTCCGCTCTTTCGATTCCGAGAACCGACGACGGATCGCCCCTGGGGGATGAATACTCGGTCGTCATTAGCGGCAAGATAACCCTGCGGTGTCATGTCGTTTAAAGTGACAACGTCGTGCCGGGGCGATTTCGCTGCTGGTTTGGAATCAACCAACTCGCCCGTGGCCGCATCCACGGCATACAGAAAAGTGCCTTCGAAGGGCCAGACGCCGGCCGTGAACTGGATCTGGCCATCCACAAGGACCGGGCCACCCCGGACAGGCCATACAGAAATCAGTCGTTCGTTGCCGATGACGTGTCGATCGTTGGGCGCGGCACGAAATCGCCAGACAAGGTTTCCACTGTCAGCCGTCAGACAATACAAAGACCCGTCGTCCGCACCAAAATAGACGTTCCCTTCGGATAGCAGCGGCGCAAATCTGACCGGGCCATCTGTGAAAAACCGCCAGCGATTTTCTCCCGTGACAAGATCAACCGCTGTTACCGAGTCACTTCGTGACGATCCGTAGTACAAGGTCGACCCTGCAATCACCGGCTCATAATTCGCATCGAAGTGCAAACGTGGATCTTCCGGCCAGGCGGGTTTCAGGCCTGGCAGTTCCAGTGTCCATTGGGGATGCAGGTGTTCCGTCAACTGCTCCGAAGTGGTGGCACTCCTTCGTGAGTCTGACCGCCATGTCGGCCAGTCTGCAGCTGTTACGGACGGCATCGACACCGCATGAGATGCGATAATCAACAGACCGGCGGTGCATGCGATAATTCGATTCATGGTGGTCTTCTCTGCGCAGTTCAGGATATTCCGGTGGAGCGTCCGCTTGCAGCGGCGGGCGTCAGCCCTGACAATCAACCCTTAGTAATACCAAAGCTGCGACATGGGCGACAGCAACTGCAGGGAAGTCAGAGCCGGCGAAACTGTTTTTCGGCCGACGACAGTTGAAAATAAATTGTCGTTCGGGGAACAATCCCTGCACTCACTCGCTGACATTTTCGGGTCGGTGAGGTGGCACAATCGAACAACAGGGTGAAATAGTGAATACGATTCGAATCGGAATTGTGGGACTGGGAGCGAATACACGGCTGCGGCATGTGCCAGGACTGCGAGCATGTGATGGTGTCGAACTTGTGAGCGTCTGCAACCGCCGTCCGGAATCAACCAGAGCCGCCGCTGACGAATTCGGAATCGCCAAAACGTTTGGCAGCTGGCAGGATCTTGTCGCTGACCAAGAAATTGACGCTGTGGTCATCGGTACGTGGCCGAATCTGCACTGTGAAATCACGGTCGCGGCGCTGCAGGCGGGGAAGCACGTTCTTGTGGAAGCCCGCATGGCTCGCAACGCCGCTGAATCGCATCAGATGCTCAAAACAAGTCAACAGCATGGCGATCTTGTCGCACAAATAGTTCCCAGCCCGTTTGGTCTGCGAGTCCATCAGAAGATGAAAGAGCTGCTGGCCGACGGATATGTGGGCGATTTGCGTGAGGTTGTTGTATTGGGGTGCAGCGCGGCAAACGCCAATCCAGCGACACCGCTGCACTGGCGTCAATCTGCAGAACTGAGCGGTCTGAACATGCTGGCCATGGGAATCCTGCACGAAACACTGATTCGTTGGGTGCCCGATCCGGTGCGCGTACTCGCGCAAACACAGATATTTACCACACAGCGACCGCCCGCAAATCCTGGTGGACCCGTTGACGTTGGTACGCCGGACAGTGTTCACGTGCTGACCGAACTGCCTGGAGGAGTCCGCGGGATTTACCATCTGAGCAGTGTCATTCATCATGCACCACCGCTGCAGATTCGTATCTTCGGCAGTGACGGTACTCTGCAGTACATGTGCGGTGCTGACGATCAGCTGCTGGGTGGTCACACAGACGATGGCGAACTGACCGAGATTTCTATACCGAGGGAAAAGGAGGGTGGCTGGCGCGTTGAAGCAGATTTCATCGATGCTATTCGCGGTAACAAGCCAATCGAATTCACGAACTTTGCGACGGGCGTGCGGTATATGGAATTCACCGAAGCTGTCGCACAAAGCGCAGACAGCGGTCAGGCCGTTTTCCTGCCATTGACACGTGAGTGAAGTTCCGACGGCCGGAGTCAGGAAGTTTGTCATGTTTTCTCGTACAGCGAGCGGCAATCGCTTTCCGTGAACGATGAGGCGTATGCACATTTCAATGGGTCAGCTACAGGAAGAACGGTCCCTTCTTCCTGTCTTCGATGAACCCCAGTGCTCCGTCTGTCAGCTGCTCCGTCTGTCAGCTGTTCAGTCGCGTCGATATGACCATAAAAACTGCTACCAGGGTCTTCCTTCCGGTTCGCGCTGCTGATGTCGAAACCCTGCGTGTCATCACTCAGATGCCACTTGCTGAAGCACGCTGACATGTAACCGGCAGGCTTCGGCACTTCGGGAATGCAGATATACCTCAGATCAACAGAATTACTGATCGGGAACTGAGATGCGGCCCGTTTCTGCAGGGGCCTGTCTTTGCGGTTCTTTGCCGGTACCAGCAGCCGCATGTACTGAATATTGACCCTTGGACTGACCACCCGGTGTGCAGATCCTGTGCCGAGGCGTGTACGTGCCGGACATCAGGCAGGTACGGGGCGGAGCGCAGTCTGGTCCTCCCGAATGTTCGGCTGAGAAAGTCATGCCCTGCGCGGACAGCGTATCGATGTGCGGTGTTTCGAAGAACTCCGCACCGGCGAGACCCACATCCTTCCAGCCCAAATCATCGGCAAGGATGAACACGATGTTGCGGCTGCGTGTTGACAGCCGCGACAGGCCACGTCAGGCACGTGGTAATTAGCAGGATCAGACTGCACTTTATGTTCATTTCTTTCTCTTGTTCTTTTTCTGTGTGTCACCAGTACGACCTGGCTGCCGTTCACTCTTCCACAGCACGATGTCCTCAACATCGTTTTTTGCCCGCGGGCCTGTCGTGCTGCGGCCGCGCAACACGTCTGCCTTCAGTTGACTGGCCAGCCGCGACACAACATCCGGTCTTGTGTGGTACAGGTTGGTGGTCTCTGACGGATCCGCCTGGAGATCATAAAGTTGCCCCTGTGGTCCGTCACCGGGCGCCTGATCTTCCTTTGGTGAAGACCAGCCACCAGACGCTCTGGCCAGACAAAGCTTCCACTTTCCCTGTCGATATGCGAAGTGACCGCTGATCGAATGGTGAATCACCCCGTCCCGCGTCGATTTTATTGGCTTTCCGGCCAGAGCTGGCAGGAAACTGACACTGTCCTCGCAGCCTTTGCCTTCCACCCGGCCGGAAGTCAGTTCTTCAACAGTCGCGAACAGGTCCACCAGGCAAATAAGCTGCGTGCTGGTTGACCCCGGTTTGATGTGGCCCGGCCAGCGAGCAATAAAGGGGATGCGGTGCCCGCCATCCCAGATGTCCGCCTTCGATCCGCGCAGATGAGCACTGACTCTGTGGCCCTTCGCCGCCAGCTTGTCGATGCCTGCCGCTTTCGAGCAGCCGTTGTCACTGGTGAGGATCACCAGAGTGTTGTCCGTCATGCCGTGTCGCTGAAGCGCATTCGAAATCTCACCGACCACCGCATCAGTTTCCATCACGAAATCGCCGTATGCGCCCAGCGGGCTGCGCCCCTGCCATGTTTGAGAAGGAACAATGGGAGTGTGTGGCGAACCGAGCGGCACGTACAGAAGGAACGGTTTGTTGTCATTTGCGCGTGCGTCGATGTATTCGACAGACTTACGAGTCAGTCGCGGCAGCATGTTGATCGTGGCGTCGTGAGCGATTACCTCGTCGTTCTCAATCACCGCCTCCATGTTCCGCGCGTGGTGAAAACCATGGTAGTAATCGAACCCCCGATGCACAGGCCCGTCAGGTATCTTTGCGCCGACCGGCGGCGTCTTGTGCTGTTTCTGAGTGTACGCTTCGCCGGAATTCGGGTCGAGATACTGAAAATCCAGATGCCATTTCCCCACGATTCCTGTGTGATAACCCTGCTGCTTCATGAACGAAGCAACTGTCGGCCGGTCACTGGCAATCAGGCTGGGAGCAAAGCCCGTGACGACACCTTTTTGCAGTCGCGTTCGCCAGCTGTAGCGGCCGGTCATGATGCCGTAGCGAGTGGGCGTGCAGACCGACGATCCGGAATGAGCATCTGTGAAGATCATTCCTTCACGGGCGAGTTGATCGGCGCACGGTGTGGCAATCCGGCTGGTTTTCGGAGCAAGGCAACGGATGTCTCCATAGCCAAGATCATCACACATGATGAAAATGACATTCGTGCGGCCCGCATCCGGATCCGCGGCGACGGCGGAAGCTAAAAACATCCAGACAGATAAAGAAAGAATAATGGTGTTGTGCATAACAGGGTGGCTCTTGGGGCGGGAATTCACACAGCTTCATCGAAAACAGGATACTGCCGGGCGTAGTCTGGAACTACTGTTTTCGGCACATTGCTACGGCGACTCAGAGTTTGATCGCACTTAGTTTGAGTAAGGGAGCGTCGGGATGGAAGATGTAGACGCTGCGATGCACGTTTCGTCGTAAGTTCTGTTCTGAAAAATTTGACGAATGCTGCAAGACAGCAGCGTCATCATGTCGTTCTGCGTGCACGGCACTTCGGTGAGTTCGACGCACCATCGTGCCAGCCGGGCAATATGCCACTGAGCCAGATGCCGCTGCGGCAGCGGAGCAGATGGCGAATCCGGACGGGCGGATCGAAGTTGTACAATTCGGGTACGTAGCGACGAACGTCATCGTCCGGTGAGATGCTTTCCTGGTCCAGCAGGATTGCTATGCACGCACAAGTAAACGGCTTGGCAAACGAACCGATCTCAACGATTGTCTGCAGCGGATTGGCAACCTGGTAATCCGGATTGGCCGAGCCAAAGGCTCTGCTGTAGATCAGTTCTCCCCGACACATGACACCGACGGCACAGCCGGCTGAATCGGCCCGATCGTATTCTGTAAAGATCCCATCGACCCGGGCCGAAACGACATCGTCTTTACGTGTCCCGCAGAGCCCCGGCGATTCGTACTACAGAAGAAGATACCATCCCGTGACGGCCTGAATATGGAAAAACTTGTTCGATTGCACATACTGACCTGACGACAGCTTACCGGCTGCAATCGAATTGAAATCAATTCACAGGTGCCGGCGATTCGCGAAAATCGACGCGGACAATTCTGTCTTTATGATCCCATTTGCAGCGACGAGTCTTTAGAATCCAGCGACAATTGCCTCACGGATAAACACTTTATGAGATTCCTTATGCGACACTTCCGATCTGTATTCTGCGCCGTGCTGTATTGTGCTGTACCCACGAGCCATCTCGCTGCTGCAACGAACCCGAACATCATTTTCATCATGGCGGATGATCAGGGTTTCGGTGATGTTTCTGCCTTGAATCAGGAATCGAAGATTCGAACTCCGAATATTGACCGAATTGCCAAGGAAGGGATGGCCTTTTCTGATGGTCATTCTTCTTCATCCGTCTGTACGCCCACGCGATATTCGGTGTTGACCGGCCGATACCACTGGCGAACTCATCTGCAAAAAGGGGTTCTGGGCGGTTTCTCCAAACCACTGATTTCGCCCGGGCGATTAACAGTCGCGTCGCTGCTTAAGCAACACGGCTATGCGACGGCGTGCATCGGCAAATGGCATCTTGGCTGGGACTGGCCACTGAAGGCCGGCGGAACGGCGAATGATGGCGGTGATTTCTCGGGTGGCTTCAAGGCTGGGTGGGATGTCGACTATACGGGAAAGATTCAGAATGGTCCCTGCGATCTTGGATTCGACTACTTCTTTGGAATCAGTGCCTCGCTGGACATGCCGCCGTACGTGTACGTCCGTAATCGAACACCTACGGAACCGGCGACGGTGGAAAAAGCATTTCACCGAAAAGGGCCCGCGGCCGCAGGATTTGAGGCCGTGGATGTATTGCCGACAATTACCAGAGAAACCGTGCAGTTTATCGACGAGAACGCAGAATCAGACAACCCGTTCTTTGTCTATTTTCCATTGAACGCGCCACACACGCCGATCGTGCCAACCGGGGAATGGGAAGGACAAAGTGGCATCAACAGGTACGGTGATTTTACGATGCAGGTTGACTGGACGGTTGGGCAGGTTCTTAAAGCGATCGACGACAACGGGATTTCCGAAAACACTCTCGTAATTTTCACGACCGACAACGGCTGCTCACCTGCCGCAAAAATTCCGGAACTTGAAGCCGCCGGTCATGACCACAATTACATTTACCGCGGTCACAAGGCAGACATCTTCGAAGGCGGACATCGGGTTCCCTTCGTGGCACGCTGGCCCGCGAAAGTGAAACCCGGTTCGCGCACGGACCAACTGGTCGGGCAACTTGACCTGCTGGCAACTGCGGCGCAGATTGTCGGGGCAACGGTTGCTGAAGACGAAGGCGAAGACAGTGTCTCGTTCCTGCCCGTGCTGCTGGGGGAAAACAGCACTGCTGCTCGCCGGGGACTGCGAACGTCGATCGTTTCGCAATCCATTGGCGGCCAGTTCGCAATTCGCGATGGTGACTGGAAACTCTGTCTCTGTCCCGGTTCGGGCGGATGGAGCGAACCTCGGCCTGGACGACTGGACATGACCAAGATGCCGCCGATTCAACTGTTCAATCTGGCGCACGATCCCGGTGAAACAAACAACCTGCAGGCTGATCATCCGGATCGCGTCACAAACATGAAGGACATGTTGAGCGAAATAATCAGCAACGGTCGATCAACAACCGGTGCTCGCCTGAAAAATGATGCGAAAATCGTAATGATCAAACCCATCGCAAAACCAAGAGCGAAACGAAAAAGGAAATAGTGGTGTACGGTGCCTGTGTTCACAGTCCGGAGCGGGCAGCGTCCGGCATTGTAATTCCCTGACAATCAGCCCATTGCGCTGCCGGTGATTACGTGCGACGGTCGCTCCGGGACCAAAGTATGTCGGTACCCAGGAGCTTCAGCGGCGGCGTTCCGGCAATGCAATGAATGCAACGCAGCGTCGTGCCCCGGGTTGCCTGCCGCCGGGGGGTGCGCAGCAAGATGAGTCCCGTGCCTGGTTCTTTATCTGACCTCCGTTGGTTCCACCTGCAGCCTTTTGTGCCATCCGGCGAACGGGACGTGCCGGAACAGCGTTTTGCCCGGTCGCGGGCTGCTGACTCACGTATCGGGTTGCTAACGGTTTTGAAGCTGTTCATCAGGCCTTTGGCAGTTGCCACGGATCACGACGTTCGTAGTCCATCCATGAGTTGGCCTCTTTGTCATCGCCGAAGTTCCAGTTCTGCGGATCCCACTTCAGAGTGCGACCGTGCCAGTACGCCAGATTCCCTAAATGGCAGACGGTTGCACTGCGAGCACCGATTTCCACATCCGCGACTGGACGAGTGCGGTCGCGAATGGCGTTCAGCCAGTCTCGATGATGTCCCGGTGAGTTGTAGAGATGGACCTCGTTTTCGCCCAGCGGTTCCTTCGTCGCATCAGCGGGATCCGAACTCAGATGACCACGGTCGATTCGCAGCGTTCCGTCTGTGCCATGAAATGTGATGCCGCTGGGACCACCATGAAACATTTCGATCCCGTTTTCGTAGATGTACTGTGCTCCCGTTCCAGTGGAAGGATCTGCAGGAGGATTGATTTTCACGGGGCCGGATTCGTCCATGCCCAGCGCCCACTGAGCGATGTCGTAGTGGTGAGCGCCAATGTCAGTCTGACCACCACCGGAATACTCGCGATATTGCCGCCACTGTCCCCATGGTTTTGAAATTCCTCCTCGTGCACTTAGTGCCGCGTTGTACGGTCGCTTTGCTGCAGGCCCCAGCCACATGTCCCAGTCCAGCCCCGGTTCCAGTTCTTCTTCCGGCAGGTCACACCATTTGCTGGGACCGCCTACGCCAACGGTTACCTTCTGAATCTTGCCAATGCGTCCGCTGCGGACAAATTCGCACGCCTTGCGGAATGGTCCGAAGACACTGCTGCGCTGCTGACTTCCCGTCTGCAGAACACGGCCGTGCTTGCGCACAGCATCGATACAACGTTTGGCTTCCAGGATCGTAAGTGTCAGTGGCTTTTCACAGTAAATGTCTTTGCCAGCCTGGCACGCTTCAATGATGGGGATCGCATGCCAGTGATCCGGGGCAGCGATCAGGACGGCGTCGATGTCGTCGCGTTCAATGATGTCTCGAAAATGATTGTACGCGTCGCAGCCTGCCCTGTCCGTCTTCGCCCCGTACTTTTCGGCGACTCGTTTTCTGGCGATTTCCCGTCGGGTGGTGTCGACGTCGCATACGGCGGTGACCTGCACGTCGTCGAAGCCAAGCAGCGTGTTCATGTGATAGCCACTGCACATCTTTCCCGTTCCGATCAGGCCAACCGAAAGACGTTCACTGGCTGCAGTTCGCTCTGAGGCTCGCCCCAGAGCCGTGGCCGGAATGATCATGGGTGCAGCAAGGGCCGCTGATGACTTCAGGAAGGAACGTCGGGAAGTGTGGTTGCTGTGAGTCATGCGGAAACCTCAGGTGGAGGGATGGTAGAGCCGGGTACGTTTGATCGGGAAACAGATTGGCATGGCCGCCAACCTCGTTTACAGCCCACTATCATTGTCTGCATTTGTCCAGTCGGCAAGCCGGCAGCCCAAACAGAGAGATGTCTTCCCGTCTCCCCATTGTGCAGACCGGATAGCCCGGACAGTGGTCGGGCTATCCGGTGTTGTAGTTTCAGCTGCCCGCATTCTGCTTTTCTATGCCTGGCGTGGGGTGTACAAGAGCTGACGAAAGATCGGTGATCATGTTCTCATGTTTCAAATTCTGGTACAGAGCAGCGAAATGGCAGAGCCAGAAGCACCGGTATTTCATAGTCATCCCGCACAGTGAATTCTGCATCCGATGGATTTGTCGCCAGATGCGGACCTGGCGTTTGGTCATTCCCTGCGAGTTGCACTCAGGAACAAGGCTCTGCTTTCTATTCTGTATGTGGCAGGGATACGAATGCCGAACGGGATTGATTTCCGGGCGTTCGGCAGTCGCCGAGCTCTAAGGCACCTCGCGCAGACGTTCCTGAAATCGGCGTTGGAATTGAAAAAGTGATCGCCGAAGAGCTTGGCATCGCTGGCGCCATCGCCGGTTTTGATATCAAACGTCCCGTCGATCTGCTGGTTCTTTCCACATGGAAGGTTGCAGTGGATTGTCGGCGTGGCTGAGGCCTTTGAAGCAGCAGCAGGCGGCGCGTAAACTGGAGGTCCCGACTTTGTCTGTTCCCGAAGATAGTCGCGGATGTGTCTCACTTTACACCGGTGACGTCACAATGGACGAAGTGTTGTTTCCTGTCGACCATACCCCTGCCGGTGACTCAGCTATTGAACGATGCCTCCGCGCTGTTGCAGCTTTTGGTCATGAGAAATCGCGTCTGACATTATTGCAGACTGGTTCAGAATCGCAGTTTCCCGACGTGGAGGTATCGGCGTGGCCTTGTACGTTACACGCACCGTTCGCCGGGCAGTCCTGTGAAGGAGATTCTTAACGACCGTAAGATGTGACCACTGTCCCGTACCACAGTCTGGTTAGCCCCGGGACAATGATTTCAGGCGACATAACTGCCTGGCCGGGGCGTCTCGACTACCCACGATCTTCAAGCCGCAGACTGTTCCCGATTATCGTACCTTTGGCGATGTTTATCGCATTCCGAGATCAGTCTCTTTTCCTGCTGTACCGTCAGGCATTCCCGGGTACGATCCATGTGATGAAGACGCTTCAGCCCAAATTCTTAGCGACATGGCTGGCCTGTCTGCTGGCAACCGTGTGGACATTTGACTCAGCACACTCAGCACCGGCCGGTGGCGTTGAGTATTTTGAGAAACACATTCGTCCTCTTCTGGCCAAACATTGTTATTCCTGTCACTCGTCACGAGCAGGGAAACGTGAGGGCGGCCTGGCACTGGATACGCGATCTGGCTGGAATGTTGGCGGTGACAGTGGTTCGGCCGTTGTGCCTGAAAATGCAGACGCCAGTCTGTTGATTCAGGCTGTGCGGTACAAAGACCCTGACCGCCAAATGCCACCGGACAGAGCACTTCCGCAGGAGGCGATTGCATTGCTGGAACGCTGGGTGCAGATGGGTGCTCCGGATCCTCGCGACCACGTGACGGAGGAAGTCACGCCGAGTGAGGATCCGTCGGATCCGATTGCTGGTCGAGAGCACTGGGCGTTTCAACCGCTGTCGCAGGAAGCGTTGCCTGCTGTTAAGGCGACTGACTGGCTGCAATCGACCATCGACACGTTCGTTATGTCAAAACTGGAGCAGGCAAACCTGCGGCCGACTTGTGACGCTGACCGCCGAACACTTGTGCGGCGGGTCTATCTGCAACTGATTGGCCTTCCACCAACACCACAGCAGCTTAAAGCTTATCTTGAGGATGACGGGCCTGATGCGTTTGAGCGGCTGGTTGACCGGTTGCTGGATTCGCCAAGATTCGGGGAACGCTGGGGGCGACACTGGCTGGATCTGGCCCGCTACGCCGATTCCAACGGCCTGGACGAAAACTTTCTGTTTCGCGAAGCGTGGCGATACCGCAACTGGGTTATCGATGCTGTAAACGCCGATGTGCCCTTCGACAGGTTCCTGCTTGAGCAGATCGCAGGTGATCTGCTGCCGCACGATTCAATCGAACAGCGAGACCGCCAGCGGATCGCGGCAGGTTTTCTGGTAATGGGCCCCAAAGTGCTGCTGGGGAACGATCCGAAAGAACGACGCATGGATGTCGCTGACGAACTGCTCGAAACAATTGGCCGAGCGGTGCTGGGGCAGACTCTGGGATGTGCCCGCTGCCATGATCACAAGTTTGATCCGGTTCCGACAGCCGACTACTACGCATTGGCCGGTATCTTTACGTCAACGCAGGTCATGCAGCAGCGTTACATGCTGGGGCAGCAGCGAGTCATGGAACGCCTGGTCGGACTTGGCCCCGACGGTAATGCGCCCAACGATGCCTATGAAAGATATTGGCGCGAGAGGCCAAATTTGGTGGATAAACAGAAGCACGCCCGGTTGGCTCTGGAGTTGCTTGAAAAAGGTGACGTGGCCGCCTTTGATGCGTTCGTGGCCAAACATAAGAATGCTGTGGCAGAAGCAGCAGCAGACACAAAGCAGCCAACAGAACAGCGTATCTCGGCCCAGAAGATGTTCGTGGCAGACGTGGACGCAGCGGTAGCCAAACCACCGGCGATTCCGCCGCGAGCCATGATTCCTGCCGACGAAGACAAACCGGCTGACGAATCCATCCGACTGGCAGGACAGTTTAATCGGCTGGGCGAAAAAGTGCCGCGCGGGTTTTTGAGTGTGATCAACGATGACGCCGTCGAGATTGCCGAAGGACAGAGCGGCAGACTGGAACTGGCTCGCTGGCTGACGGATGTCCATGACGGGGCCGGCCGACTTGCTGCCCGAGTGCTTGCCAACCGAGTATGGCATCATCTTATCGGACGCGGCATCGTCAGAACGGTGGATAACTTCGGACGCACCGGCGAAGCCCCCAGTCATCCGGAACTGTTGGATCACCTGGCTCGCGAAGTGATCGATTCCGGCTGGTCTTTGAAATCTCTGGTGCGGAGAATCATTCTGAGTCGGACGTTTGCCATGAGCAGTCATCACGATAACGCCAGTCACGGGGTGGACCCGGAAAATCGTCTGCTCTGGAGAGCTCACCGACGTCGTCTGACGCCCGAAGCACTAAGAGATGCAATGCTGCTGGCAGCCGGAACGCTGGATGTTACGCCGATGGGTTCCACGGTGTCCTATCTCGGAGATCAGGCCACTGCCGTCGGGGAGAACAAGAATCGAAGGCGCACCGATTTTCTGTGTCGTAGTGTTTTCCTGCCGGTGATTCGAAACGATCTGCCCGAGCTGTTCGATGTGTTTGACTTCGCGGACCCGCACGCGGCAACCGGCATGCGACCGCAGACAATGGTCGCGACACAGGGGTTATTCATGCTGAACGATGCCCAGGTGATGGACGCCGCTGAAGCTGCTGCTCGACAGCTGCTCGACGACGAATCGTCTGAAGATTCTGGTACGAAGATGGATCGTCTGTTTGAACTTGTTCTGAATGAAGTTCCCACGGCGGAAGAACGAGACGAATTGCTGACGTTTATCAGCGAAACTCGGGAAAGTCTCAGCGACGACAACAACGCGGATGCCGATATTCAGGTGTGGTCGATGGTTTGCCACGCCCTGTTCGCATCCAGCCGTTTTCAGATAGTGGAGTAAGTGATGAGATGTCATCAATTCATTCCCACGGTCACACGGCGTGACATGCTGCGGGCGAGTGCGGGCGGTTTCGGTCAGCTGGCGTTTGCGGCAATGGCCGCGCAGCGTACCGCAGCAGACACATCACAAGCGCACGGATCTTCGCTGCCTCTGTCTCATATTCCGGCCCGCGCGAAACGCGTTATCTTTCTGTTCATGTGGGGCGGACCAAGTCATGTTGATCTGTTCGATCCGAAGCCCGCGTTGAACGCAGAATCCGGCAAGCTGTTGTCCGGAAAATCGATCGGCATCGATCGCGATCGGCTGGGTACCGCGCTGGGGTCACCGTTCAGGTTCGCGCAATACGGTGACAGTGGCATCTGGATGAGCGAACTGTTCCCGCATCTGTCCCGACAGGCGGATCGCCTGTGTGTCGTTCGGTCACTGCACACCGAAGGCAGTGCGCACGGCGAAGCGCTGCTGCGGTTGCACACGGGACAGGCGAATCTGGTGCGGCCCAGTGTTGGAGCATGGGTGAGCTATGGGCTGGGGTGTGAAAGTGACAGTCTGCCGGCTTTTATTACAATTTCGCCACCTCGTGGACATGGAGGTGTGCAGAATTACGGAAATGCGTTTCTGCCCGCCCTGCACCAGGGGACAGCGATTGGGTCCGCTGAGACCCCAATTACGCAGGCGACGGTGTCCAATCTCGGCAACAAGCAGCTGACATCGGATCTGCAGCGGAAGCAACTGAGTCTGATCCAGTCACTGAACAAGCGGCACTTGCGCAACGCCGGGGAGGACCAGCAGATTGAAGGGCTGATCGCCAACTACGAACTGGCCTTTCGCATGCAGTCGACGATGCCGCAGATCATGAATCTGGCCGATGAATCCAAATCAACGCTTGATCTTTACGGTATTGATTCAGAACCGACCGACAACTTTGGTCGTCAGTGTCTGCTGGCGCGCAAGTTCGCGGAAAGCGGTGTACGATACATTCAGGTCTCAACCAATTATACCTGGGACCACCACCAGAAAGTAGAGGCCGGTCACATCACTGAATCGGCGAAAGTCGACCGTCCGATCGCCGGCCTGCTGGAAGATCTGGCGAGACGCGGAATGCTGGAGGACACGCTGGTCGTGTGGGGCGCCGAATTCGGTCGTACGCCGATGGTCGAAAACGGCGACGGCCGCAACCACCATCCTCAGGGATTCACGATGTGGCTGGCCGGAGGCGGCGCCCGCGGTGGACTGACGTACGGTGCAACAGACGACTTCGGCTACGCCCCGATCGAAAACCCCGTCCATATGCACGACCTGCACGCAACAATGCTGTACGCGCTGGGACTCGATCACGAACAGCTGACCTATCGTCATGCCGGCCGCGACTTCCGCCTGACAGACGTGTATGGCAACATCGTGCGCGACATCCTGACGTAGCGGAGCAGGCAACAGGAGTACAGTGAATTCACACCGTGAGAATCGGTATTGGATCGTTCGGCCACGGCCTCTTGTACCTGCGGTACTCAGAGGTTGTGAGCAACCAGGGCCACCCGCTGTCGTTTGCTCGCGGGGCGTTGCCCCGCGCTGCCGTGATCAGTACGAAGCACTGGTTAACCTGCCAATCGAGCGTGTCCTTACTTTTGTACCTGTGCCGGACTCGAGAGGTTCCTGACTACTGACGTTCGATTGCAACAATCGCATTCTCAGGCGAAGAGGGCGTGGACGACTGAAGCCTGAAAAACGATTTTTCAGGACAACCATACGCATGTTTTTCGGGATTTCCGGGATTCAGCGAAAATCTCGCGACCGCGATTCCAGCCGTTCCAGCATTTCCGACACGTCGTCCAGTCGATCACAAACGACATGAATCACGTCGCCTTCCCGCTGCAGCCGTCCGGAAGCCATCAGTACCGTTGCAAAACGAGCCGTCTGCCGAAAACGCTGCCAGATATTGGGGTAGATCACCAGGTTCGCAATCCCGGTTTCGTCTTCCAGAGTCATAAACGTAATGCCCGCTGCTGTCTGAGGTCGCTGCCGCATAAGAACGAGTCCCGCTACCTTCACTCGACGATCAGGTGTGTGTTCGGCAAGGTCGGCAGCTGAGATCGCCCGCAGCTGAGTTAGTTGTTCTCGCAGAAATGACACAGGATGCTGTTTCAGCGAAAGTCCGGCGGTCGCGTAGTCCTGGACAACACTGTCCTGTTCTGACATCGTTGGCAGATGTGGATTGGTCTCATCTGCCAACGGTCCATCCAGGTCTTTGAACAGCGGCATCGCCTGTTGCACAGGCAATGATTTCCATAATGCGTCCCGTCGATTGATGTCCAGCGCTGCAAATGCGTCCGCTCGTGCCAGCTGCTGCAGTGCGATGCGTCCGAGTTTTGTACGTCTGGAAAAGTCGTCGAAGGATCTGAAGGCTCCACCGCTGGCCCGGGCATCTTCAATCGCGACCGCGTGTTCCTGAGAGAATCCTCGCAGCAGGCGAAAACCAAGTCGCAGGCTGTGGTTTTCGTCGTGATGATCCAGCGGCACATGCTGCGTTGCCGCAGTCTCATCAGCAACAGCATCATCCAGCGGTTCAAGCGTGCAGTCCCAGTTACTGAAGTTGATGTTCACGGGGCTGACATGCACTCCGTGTTCACGAGCGTCCCGGATCAGCTGAGCCGGCGCATAGAACCCCATCGGCTGACTGTTGACCAATGCGGCTGCGAACACAGCCGGGTGATAGCGCTTCAGCCAGGCGGACACGTATACCAGCAGCGCGAAGCTGGCAGCGTGTGATTCCGGAAAGCCATACTCACCAAAACCGCTGATCTGTTTGAAGACGCGTTCAGCGAAGTCCTTGTCGTATCCGTTGGACAGCATGCCATCGACCAGCTTGCGCTGAAACTGCTCAATGACGCCCGTCTTCCGCCACGCACCCATCGCCCGCCGCAGCTGGTCGGCTTCGCCGGGGGTGAATCCGGCTGCGACGATGGCCAGTCGCATCGCCTGTTCCTGGAAGATGGGGATGCCAAGAGTTTTGTGCAGCACGGAGCGAAGGACTTTGTTGGGATACTCAATCGGTTCTTTGCCGTTGCGGCGTCGCAGATAGGGATGAACCATGTCACCCTGAATCGGTCCCGGTCGAACGATGGCGACTTCGATAACCAGATCGTAGAAGCAATGCGGTCTCAGCCGGGGCAGCATGCTCATCTGAGCACGACTTTCGATCTGGAAAATACCGACAGTATCTGCCGCGCTGATCATGTCGTAGACGGCGATATCTTCTGACGGTACATTTGCGAGCGTTAGTTTCCGGCCGTGATGCAGCTTAACCATTTCAAAGCAGCGACGGATGCAGCTGAGCATGCCCAGCGCCAGACAGTCGACTTTCAGCAGGCCCAGAGCATCGAGATCGTTCTTGTCCCATTGAATCACTGTCCGGCCAGGCATTGCCGCATTTTCGATGGGGACCAGCTCACATAACGGGCCCCGCGACATCACCATGCCGCCGACGTGCTGAGACAGGTGTCGTGGAAAACCAAGCAGCGTATCGACCAGTTTGATCAGTCTTCGGCCGAGTAGCGAATTCGGATCGATACCGCCTTCGCGGATGCGTTCCGGCATTTGTTCTGACTGATCCACGTGTTCCAGCTGAGACGTCAGTTTGTCGATACGGTCATTGGACAACGCCAGCGTCTTTGCCACATCGCGAACGGCTGACCGCGGCCGATAAGTAATCACGACGCCTGTCATGCCTGCTCGTTCACGACCATAGCGCTCGTACAGATACTGCAGCACCTCTTCGCGGCGTTCGTGTTCGAAGTCAACGTCAATGTCCGGTGCCTCATCGCGTTCTTTGCTTATGAATCGTTCGAACAGAACGTCGATACGGTCCGGGTCAACAGAGGTGACTCCCAGGCAAAAGCAAATCACAGAGTTCGCGGCACTGCCACGGCCCTGGCACAGAATTCCCCGAGACCGCGCAAATCGCACAAGATCGTAGACGGTCAGGAAATAGGCTTCGTATTTCATCTCGCCGATCAGCGACAATTCGTGCTGGATCAGGCGGACGACCTTTTCCGGTACGCCATCGGGGTATCGTTTCTTTGCACCCTGCCATGTCAGAGCGGCCAGGTGTTTCTGCAGCGTGGATCCGTCCGGAACCAGTTCTTCCGGATACTCGTACCGCAGTTCATCCAGAGAAAATTCACACCGGTCTGCTATTTCAACGGTTCGCTGCAGCAGTTCCGTACGTTGTTCGAACAGCTGCAGCAGATCCGATGTCGATTTCAAATACCGTTCGCCGTTCGGGTGCAGCTCGTGGCCCAGAGACTGCAGAGTTGCGCTGCACCGGATTGCAGTCATGACATCATGCAGCGGTCGTCGCTGAGTTATGTGGTAATGCACGTCATTGGCCACTGCCAGCGACACGTTCAATCGGTTACATAATTCTGTCCAGCGATGTAGTCTGGCCCGATCATTCCCGCCAAGATGCAGCTCCGCCAGCGCATAGCAGCGGTCGCCAAACACAGACTGGCAGCGAATCAGCTGTTCTGCGGGAATTTCACTTCTGACATCCGACTGAAACGTACCGGCGTAGCGCTGCTGACTTTCTGTCGACAGAGGAACGCAGCACAGCAGTCCTTCGTTGCATTCGACAATGTCGGCAAACGTAAGGCGGCACTCCCCTTTGGGCGCCCGACGACGTCCGATGGTAATCAGCTGAGACAATCGACCGTAGGCCGCTCGGTCGGTGGCCAGCAGTAATACCGCCGGCCCGTCGGTTGGAACAATTTCGGCACCGACCAGCAGTTTCAGGCCCGCTTTCTTTGCGGCCACGTGGGCCCGGACTACGCCGGCAAGGCTGTTGCGATCTGTGACTGCCAACGCGCGATAGCCCTGGCTTTTTGCTGTGGCAACCAGTTCGTCCGCGTGAGATGCACCTTCCAGGAACGAAAAGTTTGTCCGGCAATGCAGCTCGGCATACGGCTGGCCGAGCGGCTCGGACGGAGGAAGATCCGGAGGCGGTCGTCGAACGGGTTGTTGATATTCCGGTATTTCCGGCACGATTTTCTACACCACTGCTCGTACTGCCGACGCCAGACGCTGTATGCCCTCACGGATTCCGTCATTGTCAAGCACACCGTAACTTAGCCGCATCTGGTTTCGAGGCCGCTGATTCCAGTCTGACGGGTAACACAGCTCTCCTGGCACGTACATAACTTTGTCCGTATGAGTTGCCCGTTTGAACAGATCACTGTCGAAGCCCGTGGGTACGTGATCCGGAAGCGTCATCCATACGTACAGTCCTCCATTCGGATGCAGCCACGAGACGCCGGGAACATCAGAAAAGAACTGATCTGCAGCTGCCAGCATGGCGTCACGCTTGCCTTTGTAGCTTTGCTGCAGGCGCGACACGTGCTGTCGATAAGCTCCGGACTGCAGCACACTGGCCACGACATTCTGACTAAAATGTCCGGACCCGAAATCTTCGTTGCACTTGAGATCAAATACCGGTTTGATCAGCTGCTGTGGCAGCACGCTGACTCCGACCCGCAGACCTGGCGAAAAGCTCTTTGAGAACGTTTGCGACAGGATCACGTGCTGTCGATCGTCATCGTGCTGTTGATCATACGAGAAAATACTCGGCAGGACCGGCCCGTCATAGTGCAGCTCCCGATAGGCAGCATCTTCCAGCAGAAAGACATGCTGACTGTCTGACCATTTTCGCACGACGTCCAGCAGTCGAGGTCGTCGCTCGGCGCTGACCGAGATACCGGCCGGGTTGTCATGATAGCTGACGACATAGACCAGTTTGACTCTGTGCAGCTGACCCTCGTCACTCAGTCGTTGCAGTTCAGCGTCCAGTGCATCCGGACACATGCCGTTTTCGTCCGTGGTGACAGGAATGGCGTTAGCGCCAACCCCGTCCAGTACGCCCAGATAGACGAAGTACGTGGGGGCTGCCACAAGGCAGATATCGCCGGGATTGAACAGCGCCTGCGATACCAGCAGCAGCAACTGCTGCGAACCGGTCGTCAGTACGATGCGATCCAGCGACAGCGATGTTCTGTGGTTTGAGTCCCCTTCGAGTTCAGCAAGATAATTCCGAAACACCTCACGCAGGCTGTCAGAACCTGGTGTCGTGCCGTATTGCAGAGTTGATTTACCAGCTGATGCACTCATCAGCTCTGCCGTGGTCTGGCGAACAAGTTCCACAGGAAGCGTTTCCGGATCCACGAAGCCAGCGGCCAGAGAAAGGCAGTCAGCGTTCTCGATCCCCTGCTGCATTAAGTATCCAATGGCCTGCGCCGAAGCTCGGTCTGCCATGGATGCGGGTTGAAACTGTGTGTCGGTTGCTGACACGGACCGATTCCTTTTCTGCAGTCGAGAAATACTTCTGAGTCGGACTCTGCGGAGATGCAGGGGCTCTGATGCCGACGGCAAGATGCTATGGCCGACGGTCAGTCGGCGGAACCCCGGGCGGCGGTCGCATTAGCAACTTCGCGGAAGTACATTCGAATTAAAGCCTGGTACTCGCTGTCGCGACTGGCTGCCACGCCGTCAGATGTTTCGGTGTCCAACTCTTCATTCAGCTGACCCCAGTTGCGCGAACCAGCCATTCCACCGGCGGCATCAGGCACCAGACCGTCCCACATCGATACGTTACCCATTGCGTCTCGACCGGCCGTCGATGGTTGAGAACCATCAGACATCTGTCCCGGATTGAACTGTTCAGGCAGCGCCTGCTCTGCGGCCTGAGCCAGTTGTTGAGCTGCGTCAGACAACTGCTGAGATCCGGTGGGCTGCCCCTGTTGCCCCTCGCTGCCCGGTGACGGCTGACCGTCCTGTCCCTGTTGATCGCCCTGCGATGGTTGCCCCGACGGTTGGCCTTCGCCGGCTGCAGCCTGATCGCCCTGCGATGGTTGCCCCTGTTCCCCCTGTGCTGCCTGCTCAGACGATTGATCTGAGTGCTGCGACTCGCCGTCCTGTTCGGACGACTGCTGCATGGCCTGAGCTGCCTGTTGCAGATCCTGCAGCGCCTCGGCGACGCTCTCACCGACTTCGGTCGGCACGGGTGATGGTTGATCGTTTGGTTGCTGTCCGGCCTGTTCGGCCAGTTCAGCCAGTCGATTCAGCTGCGTCTCAGTATCGCGCCCGGACTCGACGGCATTCTGCAGTTCCCCCTGTTGCAGCTGTGAAGTTGCGTGACGGCTTTCCTGCCGGGCCGCACCGGCTGCCTGCTGGGCTTCCTGAGTCTGCTGGCCTTCCTGCTGCATTGCCAGTTCCGGAAGATTCAGACGCTCCGCAAGATCGCCCAGTTGCTGCGGTAATTGAGCTGTCTGTTGAGCGATGTCCTGTTGTGACTGCTTCTGTGCGGCCGACTGTGACGCATCGTCCTGCTGAAGTCGGTCTACGATGTCAGCCATGCGACGCAGCTCGTTGCTCATGTCCTGTGTCTGCTGACGTTGATCCTGCTGATCGGGATTGCTCAACTGCTGAGAGGTCTGATTTGCCGTGTCGGAGGCCTGGCGCAGCTGTTCGGCCGATCTGGCGAACCGACCGGCCGACGCCTCTTCATGTCCCTGTTGAGCGCTGCCTGCCGTCTGGTCAGCTGTCTGGCGCGCTTCATCGCTGGCGGACGCATCGGTCTGTATCCCGTCTGACACCTCCGCGGCAGCTTCCGCCAGTTGGTCCAGCCGTTCCAGCAGATCACGTACCGGACCGTCCTGCTGTTCGCCGGATGGAAGCTGATCCGGATCTGTCACGGCAGATTGTGCCTCTGACGATGCCGCGTCGGTCTGCGGCGCTGCGGTATTGCGATCTTCACGCAGCTGCTGAAGCTGATCACTGATCTGTTCCAGTCGGTCTGCCAGCCTGGCGGATTGTTCGGCCGCCGCCTGGCGCTGATTCGTCTGCTGAGGTGAATCGGCCTGAGGTTCGTTGTCGGGCGTATCGTTGTCATTGGCTGCATCTTTGCCCTTAGCCGGAGCTGCCAGTTCACGTTCTGCCGTCTGCAGTTCTGCCGCGACTTCAATGGCGTTTTGCTGAGGGACTGCCAGATTGCCGCGTCTCAGTTCTCTGGCGGCGGCTTCAAGTTTGTCGACGTCGGCTGCTGTGGCGGGTTTGTTCAGCTTCTTCATTTGCTCGTTGAGCCCGGTCGTCTCCTGGCGGACCTGTTCCAGGTCTTTGGCCAGTTGCCGTGTCTCACGACTGACCTGCTGAGCTTCTTCATCGACTCCGGTTGCTACGCGGTGCTGTTGTTCTGCCAGCTCGCGGGCCTGCTGCGCCAGTTCTGTCAGCTGCTCGCGCTGAGCTCGCTGGGCAGAATCCAGCAGCTCCGGCTGTTCCTGCAATAACTGCCCCAGTTCTGCACTCAGTTGCTGTCGTTCTGCGTTAAGTTCCTGTTGTCGCTGCTCAAGTTGCTGCTGCCACTGCTGTTCGCTCATGTCTTCCAGACGCCGCGCAGGGTCTTTGCGGTCCTGATCGAGTTGTTCTGCATCATTGGCCAGTTGTTGGGCATCGATCGCCAGGCGATTAAGTTCTGCCAGGTCCTGTTCCAGCAGTGCGGTTTCTTCGATCTTTGCAATTTCAGCCTGCAGCTCGCGGCGGATATCTTCCAGCGTGTTGGCCGATTCCTGCAACTGCTGTGGTACTTCACTTCGATTCAGTTTCGTGGCGGCGTCCAGCATTTCGGGCACGTCGTCACGGATCTGTTCGCCCAGATCCTGCAATTTCACAGCAGATTCCTGCATCATGGGGTGGGTGGCGACTTCCTCGGCCAGCTGGTCCAGGATGCGGCCCTGTTGCTGTTCCTTTTCGCTTAGTCTCTGTGTCTGTTCCCTGGCTGAATCGTCCCACGCCCTGTGTGCATTCTCTCCCAGTTCGCTGGCTTTCTTCGCGTCTTTGTCCAGCTGCTGTTCCAGTGTCTTCAGAGCGTCGATCAGTTCTTTGGTTTCCTGTTCCAGTGCCCTCGCTCCCGCCGCTTTTGCATTGTCGTCAACGCGAATCGTGAATTCATTCGACCAGACTTCCTGAGGTCCTGGTTCCGGCCGTTCGTCAGCGACACGCACACGCAACATGACCGTGTCACCCGAGGCGACTTCGAAGTCTGTCAGCTTCAGGCGGAAACCGTATGTGACTTCAGAGGCGCCGTGATCAAGGTCGATTGCGGGAATGATCTTTGTAACGCCTTCATTCTGCCGGTAATGCAGTTCCAGCTCGCCGATACCGATGTCGTCAATACTGAATACATTGACGGGAATGATGTCGTCGGGACGAAACCGATCACCGTCACTAATTCCGGAAACCGTCACTTCCGGAGGGCGATCGTACACCACCTGAATTCGGCGATCCGGCTCTGACGGATTCGTCAATCTGAATTCGTCGATGACTTCGAAGACAAAGTCCCCACCGACATCAGCCGTCATTGTAAATACGGCCGCCGTCCCGTCAGGCGTCAGGGCACCCTCCACATGCGTGGCCAGTGGTTCCACAGGATCGACAAGTCCAGCCAGCGGATCTTCATCAGGAATTTCTTCTCCGGTGACATTATCGAACTCGCGGTCCATCAATTCCGTCTCATTCAGTGGTCGTTGATCGCGCGCGATCCACAACAACGTTGCACTTGAGACCGGCTTGTTGAACTCCAGCAGTATCTCCAGCGTGCTGCGTTCGAAGACACTCATTTCTCCCAGCATGCCATCAAATCGTTCCACGGCACGGCCTGTGTAAACCGGTGGTGTTGCTGTCATCACAGCCAGCTGAATTTCGGGCGCGTCGACAACGCTGATGGTGAACAATTCCGTTCTGACGCCGCCACCCACAACACGGAACCGCACGTCTTTCGCAATTCTTGAAATCTCGGCGATATAGGCACCGCCGATTTCATCAAAGGTCATCGGCAGCGATTCGGTATGACCGGTGGCAGCGGTGAGCCGCAGTTCCACCTGTTCCGGTCGAACGCCTGCGTTGTCTGTTCTCCATCCGGGAGTTGCTGCGATACTGACATTAGCTCCGCGAGCCACCGTCCTGTTTCCGTCAGCAACATTAAAATGCAGATTGCCGGCTGTCTCCAGATTGGCGTATGGCGTGATCATTCGCCGCATCAGCAGTTGAGAGCGTGACGGCCAGAGCAGCAGCGGAAGCAGTGCCCCGACAAGCAGGGCCGCCGCAACGCCACAGCGTTTTCGAGCACTGTTGTTGTTTACCACTTCGCGGAACTCGATTTGTCCCAGTTGAGCTGCTACCTGATCACGCAGGCGTCCTCGCATGACAGCAGACCCGGATTCGCCGACGGTGGCTTCCGGACGTTCGACTGAGATCAGTGTTGCCAGACTTTCGTTAAGGTCCGGACACGACAGGTCAATCGCGGCTCCCAATTCCGTTTCCGATACGTTCGTATTCAATGGAGCAACCATGAACTTCCACCCGGCCCAGCTACTGATCAGACAAAAACTGAACAGCAGAACGGCCCGGACAGTCGCCGGAAGTCCGATCAGATAATCCAGTGCCGTGGCAGTCAGGAGGTAGGTAATCACGACAATCAGCAGGGTTGCGGTTCCGGTTAACAGAGTGTGCCGAACAATCTGGCGGCGGCATCGGCTCAGCAGTTGACCGACCTCCGGATTCTCTGTCAAAGTTGCTGATGACATGAACGTGCGCTCCGGAGTTCTTTCGTCTGATTCTGGCGTATCTGGAATTTCATCGTTTCTGAAACCGACAAAGCCACATGGACTCGCCACTATGGCCCACAGTGTTGCTGACGCAAGCCCGCAAGGCTCTCGCGGTTTGCCCGTGGCCGAATTGTATCCGCAAGACGCTGCCACGGAACTACTTCTCGGAATTGTTGTCCGCCGATGTGCCGATTATCACGAATTGTGACGCAATCTCCGGTTTTCGCACTCAGTGATTGAACACGGCTGGTCATTGCGGAATACTTCTTCAAGTCGTTGTGAACATTGTGTTTGCGCGGCGCCAACCATAATCTTCAGAGGTTTTGTAACAAAATCCAAACAGATACGCTGTTGTGTTGAATTGTGTGACAGTCAGTTTACGCCAGGTGTCAGGTTGCGGGACAAACACACGTGTTCTGATTTGCGAAGTACTGGCTTCGCCGGAACCGGTCCTGCAGAACGTGTGTAACGAGCTGCAAGCCTCACTTCTCAGAACGCGAACACATAACGAGCAGCCCGCTGTTTGACAGGTAATATCATGAGCGACCAGACCCAATTGATTCAGGACGTCAACATCCGGGAGAATATCCCGCTGACCGCACCAGCGCAGCTCAAGGCCGAGTATCCGCTGACGGACGACGTTGCCCAGTTTGTTTACAACTCACGCGAAGCCGTAAAACGTATTCTTAAGGGAGAAGACCGTCGGCTGATCGCAATCGTCGGGCCGTGTTCGATTCACAACAGGGACATCGCTGTTGAGTACGCCAATCGACTGGCGCCCCTGGCCGCTGAAGTCAGTGACCGACTTGTTGTCGTCATGCGAGTTTACTTTGAAAAACCTCGCACCACGGTGGGTTGGAAAGGACTGATCAACGATCCGCATTTGAATGGTACTTTCGACCTGGCGACTGGTGTCGGGATGGCTCGTGAGATTCTGCTGGAAGTCAATAAGGCCGGAGTGCCCACCGCCACGGAGATGCTGGAACCAATCACGCCGCAGTATATTGCGGACCTGATCACCGTTGCGTCGATTGGTGCCCGCACGACAGAATCACCGACACATCGGCAGATGGCCAGCGGCCTTTCGATGCCGGTCGGTTTTAAAAACAGCACGGAAGGCAGTCTGGAAGTTGCGACAAATGCAATGAGTGCTGCTCGAGCAGAACACTGTTTTCTGGGCATCGACAACGATGGCAAGACGTGTATCGTGAACACTCGCGGTAACGATATGGGGCACCTGATTCTGCGCGGCGGTCGCACCGGTCCGAACTACGATGCCACAAGTCTGGCTGAAGCAAGTCGCCTGCTTAAAGAAGCGGACCTGCCCCCAAGATTTGTCGTCGACTGCAGTCATGCCAATTCCAGCAAGGACTACACAAAACAGCCTGTTGTCTGGAATGATGTTGTTCAGCAACGAGCTGATGGTAACGATACGATCGTCGGACTGATGCTGGAAAGTAATCTGAATGCCGGAAAGCAGGCTCTCGGCTCCGACCTGAGTGCTTTGGAATACGGTATTTCAATCACGGACGGCTGCATCAGCTTTGAGCAGACGGAAGATCTGTTGCGGTCTGCATATGAAACCCTTGCCGGACAAACGGCGGTGCTTGAAGCGTAATTCTTACTGGATTGTTCTTTGCGGATGAGTTTATGAAGTCACATATACTGCACCTGTTATGCGTTCTGTTGATGCCTGCGGCATCAATGGTGGCAGCAGGTGAAGTGGATTATCTTCGCGACGTAAAGCCACTGCTGGAACACAAATGCTACGCCTGTCACGGAGCATTAAAGCAGCAGGGGGGGTTGCGGCTGGATACTGCGGTCTCACTGAATGCGGGGGGTGACTCGGGTGCTGCACTTGCGGCTGGCCAGCCGAACGACAGCCTGCTGCTGGATGTTCTGACCGGTGATGCAGGATTCCGCATGCCTCCGGCGAATGAAGGTTCGCCGATGACGGACAGAGAAATCGATCTGATCCGCAGTTGGATCACGGAGGGAGCTCACAGCCCGGCCGGTGAGCAGCCGCAGACTGACCCCAAGTCCTGGTGGTCCTATCAGCGAATCCAGCAGCCGCCATTGCCTGATGTTACGGAAGCCGGCTGGTGTCGGAACGAAATTGACTGCTTTGTTGCCGCCGCACGAGAGGAAAATGACTTGCCTCACGTCGCTGAGACGTCGAAGGCCGCATGGTTGCGGCGAGTATACCTGGACCTGACGGGGCTGCCGCCAACTCGACAGGAACTGCATCAGTTTATCGCGACAGATTCTCCTTCAGCGTTCGAAAACGTCGTAGACGAATTGCTGGATCGTCCGCAGTACGGTGAACGGTGGGGTCGGCACTGGATGGACGTATGGCGCTACAGTGATTGGTACGGCAGTCGAGGCATTAACGAAATTCGATACAGCCAGCGTCACATTTGGCGCTGGCGCGACTGGATCGTGAAGTCATTGAACGATGATAAGGGCTACGACCAGATGATTCGTGAGATGCTGGCTGCTGACGAAATATCCGGCGGAGACCCTGCTGTTCTTCCGGCGACCGGATATCTGGGACGCAACTGGTACAAGTTTGACCGCAACGTCTGGATGTTTGAGACCGTCGAACGAACCGGCGAAGCATTTCTGGGGATGACGTTTCGCTGCTGTCGCTGCCACGACCATAAGTTCGATCCTGTCAGTCAGGAGGAGTACTACCGGTTCCGTGCGTTCTTCGAGCCGCACGATGTACGCACCGATCGGATTTCTGCTCTGACGACGACGGAGAAAGACGCAACACTGGGCCAGGTGCTGTCGGACGGAATTGCTCTGGCATATGACAAGAATCCGGATGTCCCGACTTACCGTTTCGAACGCGGCGACAATCGGTATCCCGATGAAACGAAGTTGCTGACGCCCGGCGTGCCGGCTTCCCTTGGAGGCGAAGTTTACGTTTCAGAGATCAATCTGCCTGCAGAAACATGGTACCCCATGCTGCGGCCGGGCGTTCGTGAAACAATGATCACACAAGCACAGGAGCTTGTATCCGCCGCCGAGACTCAGCTGCGGGAAAAACAGACGGCCGACAAACTGGCCGGCGAGAAACTGAAGGCCGCTATCGATACGGAACAGGCAACATCGTCGGAACCGAAAACCTTTCTGCACGAAACCTTTTCTGCTGCGGCTCCCGAAGTCTGGGAAACTGTTAACGGCGCATGGGCATACGCCGATGGGAAACTGGTTCAGTCAGCAGTGACAAGTTTTGCCACGATGGTCAGCAAAGAAACTCATCCTCGTGACTTCGATGTGCACCTGCGTTACCGACCGCTCAGTCCCGGTACATACCGGTCCATAGGGTTTAGCTTCGACTACCAGGACAAGGGGCAGTCGCAGGACGTTTACACTGCCACCGGGGACAGTCGTCAGAGTGTGCAGGCTTTTCATCGCGCGGGCGGCAAACAGGTTTATCCGAAAGAAGGAATCGTCACCGCAGATCTAAACGTCGGTGAAGAAGCGGTGCTGGACGTTTCGGTTCAGGGCTCAAAACTCACAATCGATCTGAATGGCACACGTAAGCTGGATTACGTCATGCCGGTGGAACGGCGTGACGGTCGGTTTGCGTTGTGGGTCCATCAGGGGACGGCCGAGTTTCTGGAGCTGAAGATCACCGCGCAGGTGGATTCCATTGAAACACTGGAGCAACGCAAACGTGATTCCGATCACGCGATCCAGCTGGCTCAGGCAAACTTACATCTTGCCCGTGGAGAAGCGAATTCGATTCGTTTACGGCTGGCAGCGGATATCGCAGCACACCTCAGGGACGACAAGCAATCTGCGAAGGACAGTGCCCGTACAGCATCTGCCGCGGAACTTGCCGTGGCGGTGCTGCAGGCGGAAGTTGAAGTTCTGAAGGCCCGCTACTCAGATGAGAAACGTGCCGCTGCCACAGCAAAGCTGGCGACCGCGCACGCAGCAGCGATGAATCCGACGGAAGCCTACACGGCCATCGGCGAGCAGTTCCCGAAGACCAGCACCGGCCGACGCAGTGCCCTGGCGGAATGGATCACCAGATCAGACAATCCGAGAACGGCACGAGTGGCAGCGAACCATCTCTGGGGACGCCATTTCGGACAGCCGCTGGTGGCCACTCCCGAAAATTTCGGACTGAATGGGCGCAAGCCCACACATCCGCAGCTGCTGAACTGGCTGGCCGCGCAACTGGTTCACAACGACTGGAAAATGAAGCCGCTGCACAAACAGATCGTTCTGTCTGCGACATACCGAATGGCCAGTACGGCGGTTGTCGGTGGTGGCGCTCAGAAACGTGATTCAGAAAATCAGTTTCTGTGGCGGATGAATTCACGCCGGATGGAAGCGGAAGTCGTACGGGACAGCACTCTGTTTCTGGCATCGCGGCTGGACATGACGATGGGAGGTCCGGAGATCGCAGAAACGGACGGCGAGAAAACCCTGCGTCGCAGTCTGTATTTTCGCAATACGCCCAACGAAAAAATGGCCATGCTGGAAGTCTTTGACGTGGCCGATCCGAATTCCTGTTATCGCCGCAAGGAAAGTGTCGTGCCGCATCAGGCTCTGGCCATGATGAACAGTGGCCTGACACTGGACAGCGCACGCGCCATTGCCGAACAGATTGCGGATGAGGACGATTTTGTAACTGCTGCATTTGAAACTGTCTTGTCGCGACGTCCAACCGATGAAGAAGCCGTCCGCTGTCGGGCATTTCTGTCCGAACACTATGATGTACTGCAGGATGTCCCCGCGCAGCCATTCGCTGAGGGAGGTTCCGCGAAGCAGGATCCTTCGACAGATCCAGGCATGCGTGCCAGAGAAAATCTGGTCCATGTTCTGTTTTTGCATAATGACTTTGTGACCATAAGATAGGCGGCTTCCCCTGCAGCCCGGAGACGCAATGACCGAATCATCGAATCACATTGCCGGTGGCAATCACCGTCGTCAGTTCATGGCTGACACTGGTCTTGGTTTTACCGGTCTGGCTCTGGGTGCCATGCTGCACCGCGACGGCATCGGCGCGGAAGCCACAGCGTCCCTGACACTCCGGACACATTTCGCACCCAAAGCGAAAAGTGTGATCTGGTTCTTCATGAATGGCGGGACCAGTCACCTGGAATCCTTTGACCACAAGCCCGCCCTGAACATTCACGCCGGCAAGACGATTGAAGAAACTCCGTTCATGTCGGAGGTTCTGGATTCGCCGTTTTATCGCAAGAACGTACGGGACTTTGCCGGTAAGCCGCGAGATCTGATGGCGCAGGTTTATCCGCTGCAGGTTGGTTTTAAACGTCGTGGTGAAAGCGGGATCGAAGTCAGCGACTGGTGGCCTCATGTCGGCAGCTGTATCGATGACATTGCCGTGGTCCGTTCCATGTGGACCACCGACAACGACCATGCCGCCCAGTTGCAGTTTCACACGGGGCGACACATTTTTGACGGTTTTTTTCCATCGATTGGTTCATGGGTGCATTACGGACTGGGCAGCCTGAATGAAAACCTGCCGCAGTTTGTGGTGATGGGGCCACCGCCCGGTGACTGCTGTGGTGGCGTTGGTGCTCATGACGGCAGTTATCTTGGCCCTCAGCATGCGGGAGTGCAGATGGCACTGGATCCTCGGAATCCACTGCCGTTTGGGACACCAGGCGAGAAAATCGGCGTCCGCGAACGCCGTGACCAGTTGGATCTGCTGCGTGACCTGAACCAGCTGACCGCCGCTTGGTATCCGGATGATCAGCGACTGACGGCCCGGATCAAAGCATACGAGCTGGCGTTTCGCATGCAGATGTCGGTTCCTGGAATTGTCGACCTGTCCCATGAAACCAGCGCGACTCAGGCGGCGTACGGTCTGGACAACAAGGCCACCAAAGGTATGGGGCGTCAGGCCCTCGTGGCTCGGCGACTGGTGCAGCAGGGTGTCCGCTTTGTTCAGATTTACGACGGCGGCGGGGGCGGAGGCGGCTGGGATGCTCATACCAAGCTGAAAGACAATCACACACGTAACTGCGGTCGCGTTGATAAGCCTATTGCGGCGTTGTTGAAAGATCTAAAACAACGCGGACTCCTGGACGAAACTTTGGTTGTGTGGGCAACTGAATTCGGGCGAACGCCAGGTTCCGAAAAATCTGATGGACGCGATCATCATCCCTACGGTTTCTCTGTGTGGATGGCAGGCGGTGGGTTAAAAGGTGGTATTGCCCACGGTGCGACCGACGAACTGGGGTTCCACGCGGTGGAAGATCGACACTACGTCACTGACATTCATGCAACGGTGCTGCATCAGCTGGGGCTGGATCCGCGGCGACTGGAAGTACCAGGGCACAAGCGACTGGAAATTGACCTCGGCAAACCTATCGACGCCATCATCGCGTAATTCGTTTCCCCATGTCCCCGGAACGTGATCGCGCCGGCCGTACCGCGGCCGTTCGGCGCAATGACACGAAACACTATCTATTTTGGAAATGGGACAATCCACCGGTTTGTTGAACGGTGTGGGTCCACTCTGGCGACAAGGCTTCCTGCTTGATCAAAACTGCGACACGAAACATATTGCTCCAGGTCTTGCCCGCCCGCTCCTGTTTCAGTTTCTTCTGTTGGTCGAGTACAGTCACGGATCATGGTATTCGCCGGAGCCTGCGAGGGAAGCCCGGAGGGTACTTATGCCTCGCTCCGTCCACCGTCCCGGTTTCACAACAAATTTCCTTGCGCCCCTTCCTGTCCAGCCGGTGTTCTCCCTGTCAGCTGGTCAGGCCATGCGCATCTATTGGTTGCTGACTACCGGTCCGTGCCATTGTTATCAACTGTGTTTAAAATGATCACCACAACAATCACGCGGGATCGTGTGGTCGATACTTCAATTCCTGATTTGTCCATCAGCTGACCATTTTTGCCCCCGCGCACTCCACAGCTCGACTGTGCGGCCCCGCAATTCGACGCTCGTGCGTCAAATGATGAAGAAACCATAAATGTCTCAGTCAAAACCCGACACCTGCGACCTCGGACGGATTACGTGCAGCCTGCGAGGATCCGTCGTCGCAGGCAGCTGGCAGACCTGTATGTTGAAATACACGGCCGGCTTTTCGGGAATCGATGACACAGGGTCGTTGAAAATCGTTACCCGCTATGCCACTGATTCGGGAATACCGCAGTTCGACGATCCTGCGGCGCCGAACTACACCACCGTCGTCGCGTCCAACGGCGCTCATTTGCAGCTTCGCTACGATGTCAAGGACTTTCGTCGCCCGTGGGGGCGAACGATTCACCTCAAGGTGCTGCAGGGATATCTGCGGAAGGGCGATGTCATCACGCTGACTATCGGTGACACATCGGGCGGTTCTTCCGGATGGCGAATGCAGACGTTTGCGGAGGACACGTTCGAACTGAAGACACTGGTGGATCGCTATGCGACTTATGTCTACGAAGAACTGCCGAAGTCGCCGACGTTCAAAGTCGTGGCGGGTAAACCGGTTCGGCTTGTGGCTGTCGCTCCCAGTCAGGCGATTCCTGGTAAGAAAATTCCTGTGCGATGGAAGCTGGAAGATGTCTGGGGGAATCCTGTCGGTCGGTCAAGGCGCATGAGTCACTCGGGCCTGCCCGAGTCGATTCACCGTATTAAAGTGACGGACGAGGTGACCGGACTTTGGGCGGAGACCAATCCCGTGTATGTGTCTGCGGATGCTGTTCCACGATACTGGGCTGACCTGCACGGGCAGAGTGAAGAGACGATCGGAACGAATTCTATTGAACGCTACTTTCGGTTTGCGCGGGACAGCGCCTTTGTTGACGCCTGCGGACATCAGGGAAACGATTTTCAGATCACAGACGCTTTCTGGCAGACCATCAATGACACCACGGCGCGATTCAATCAGCCGGGAAAGTTCGTGACCTTTCCTGGCTGGGAATGGAGCGGCAATACCGCGCTTGGCGGCGATCGCAATGTCTTCTTTAAAGAAGAAGGCGGTGCAATCGGTCGCAGCAGCAGAGCGCTTGTTGAGCCCACTGAGTCGGCCGGCAGTTGCTGTCCAGCGGTTGAGAATCTGTTCGATCGTATGGAGCAGGAACAGCAGCATTGCGACGTGATGCTGGTGCCGCATGTCGGTGGACGCTATGCGGACCTGGCACGGCATCACGCTGGACTGGAACCGGTTGTTGAGGTGCATTCAGCGTGGGGTACGTTTGAATGGGTGCTGGACGATGCATTCTCACGCGGCTATCGGGTGGGCATTGTAGCTAATTCAGACGGGCACAAGGGACGTCCGGGCGCCAGTTATCCGGGGGCGGGGAAGTTTGGCAGCTATGGAGGCCTGACTGCTGTGCTGTCCGACACGCTGGACCGGAACGCCGTTTGGGCCGCCTATCAGCAACGCCGTGTTTACGCGACGACCGGCGCTCGTATCCTGCTGGATGTACAAACAGCCGCGGGCCATTCCATGGGCGAAGTTGTCCGCATTGGTAATGACGAATCGCTGGGACTGTCGGTGACAGTTGCCGGCACGGCGCCTTTGGAACGTGTCGAGGTGCGAAACGGAATGCGTGTCCTCAAAACACTGAGAACGTATTCGAAGAGTGACCTGACAAACCGCATCAAAGTGCTGTGGCAGGGTGCTCAGGTGCGTGGCCGCGGACGTCAGGTTAACTGGGATGGCAGCCTGAGTCTGGACGTTGCGCGCATTGATGCGTTCCAGACGATCAACTTCTGGAACCCCGAAAAAAACTGTGAACAGCTCAGTCGGCAGAAACTCAGGTGGGAGTCAGTCACGACAGGAGGCGTTGCCGGAGTGATCCTGGATCTGAACCGGCTTTCCGGCAGTCTGCATGTCGAAACCAGTCAGCGAAGCCTAAACTCGGACATTTCGAAGCTGGGAGTCCGGGGCCGCTCGTACAGTGCCGGCGGCATCGGAAAACAGATTTCGGCGTGTCGGCTTCCCCCCGCCGGTGGTGCCCGCGACATCAGCACGACGGTTCGTATTGACCCGAAAGATCTGTGCCAGGGTGACAACCCAATCTACATTTGTGTCGTCCAGGAAGACGGTCATATGGCGTGGTCGAGTCCGATTTATGCAGTTATGTGACTTTTAATACGGAACATTACCCTTGATTGTCACGCGCAGGCCACGGCGGCGATTGGGGTAGTAGTCCCACAGCGCGTAGTGTTGAACACATCGGTTGTCCCAGAAAGCGACAGAGTCAGCCTGCCACTGAAAACGGCATTGAAATTCCGGTTTCGCAATGTGTTCAAAAAGCAACCGCAGCATAAAGTCACTTTCCTGCGGCGTCAGTTCCACAATGCGCGTTGTGAAGATGCGATTAACAAATAAGGCTTTGCGACCGCTGACCGGGTGCGTGCGGACCACCGGATGCTCAGATTTAGGATACGTCCTGTCCTCTTCCGACGTTTCTGCATAGCGGCCACGATAGGCATTTTCTCCGTCGTGCAGTGCTGTTAATCCATCAAGGAATTTCTGCATAGACGAAGAAAGCGTTTCGAATGCTGCATACATGTTCGCGAACAGTGTGTCGCCGCCCACTGAGGGGACTTCAATCATACGCAGAATTGTGCCCAGTGGTGGTTCGCGATCACACGTCACGTCTGAGTGCCAGTCTTCGCCGGCAATGCGCTCCGAATTTTCATCGGTGAAAAGTTCCATGATTTCAGGATGTCCGTCCACAAGGCGTGGCCAGGCCGGATGCAGATGTAACTCGCCGAAGCAGCGACCCAGACTCTTGTGCTGCTCGTACGTCAGTTCTTGATCGCGAAAAAACAGGACACCGTATTCGGCAAGCGCGTTTGTCAGCAATTCCGTCGTTGCGTTGTCGAGCGGCCGGGCAAGATCCATTCCGCGAACAAGCGCACCGCAGCCAGGCGTCATGCGGATGAATTCAGGGGCAGCTTCCATGTTTTCTTCTCAGAGTGATGTTCGTTTGTCTTCGGCAACACCAATGTTACAGTCTTCTTAACTCAGTTTGCATCAGGCCACGCCGGAATTGCTTTGCTCATGGCACTCAGATTCAACAAGCAGTGGATGCTGCCCGCCGGCCCCGTGCTGGCTGTGGTTGCCGGGATTTGGCTGAGATCGAGAGGGCTGGAAGCCCCGGCCTGCTGCTGTGCCGGGGTCACAGTGCTGTGCGGTATCTGGTGGATGTTTGAGTCCATCCCGCTGCCGGCGACCGGGCTTGTGCCATTCGCCGTCTTTCCCCTCGCTGGTGTTCTGGATCATCGAGAGATTGCACATGCGTATGGTCATACGCTCATCCTGCTGATGCTGGCCGGGTCGATGTTGTCAGCCGCGATGGAAAAGAGTGGTGCTCATCGCCGAATTGCGCTGGGTATGGTGCGGCTCATCGGCACTGACGCTCGTCGACTGATTCTTGGATTCCTGGTGACGGCTGCGGTTCTCAGCATGTGGGTTTCGAACACCGCTACTGTTCTTATGCTGTTGCCTGTAGCCCTCGCTGTTCTTGACCAGGCGCCTGATCGGTCACGACATGCGCCGCCGTTACTGCTGGCTGTTGCATACGGTGCCGCCGTAGGTGGCAGCGGTACTCCCATCGGCACACCTCCGAATCTGATCATGATCGATAATTATCGTGAGGCCACCGGCATTGAGATCGGTTTTCCGGAGTGGATGCGAATGGGACTGCCGGCCACTGTTCTGATGTTACCGGTTGTCTGGCTGTGGCTGTCGAGAGGGCTTTCAGGACAAAAGGAACGATTGTCAGTTCCCGATCCCGGTGGCTGGCAGCCGGATCAGAAACGTGTTCTGATCATTTTCGGTTTGACAGCGTTTGCCTGGATGACACGTACGGCGCCGTTCGGCGGATGGAGTGAATGGCTTCAGCTGGCCGGACAAGCGGGCGACAGCACGGTGGCGCTGGCGGCCGTTGTTACGTTGTTCATAGTGCCGTCCGGTTCTGACGACGGTACGCGCTTGCTGGACTGGGAAACGGCGAACCGGATTCCCTGGGGCCTGTTTTCCATTATCGGTGGCGGAGTCGCAATCGGCATGGCGTTCCGGGAAACGGATCTGAGTGCCGCCACCGGAAGAGAACTGCTGCCGCTGGCCGCACTACCGTTGCCGATCATGATCTTTTGCCTGTGTCTGTTCGCAACGTTTTTTACAGAATTTGCAACAAACACTGCCGTCGCCGGCATTCTGATGCCCGTCATGGCAGCTGTCGCCACGTCCGCCGATGTAAGTCCGATGCTGGTCATGATTCCGGTGACACTGGGCCTGAACTGGTCCTTTATGCTGCCAGCGGCAACCGTGACCAATGCGATGATCTACGGTACAGGTGAAGTCACGATTCAGAGAATGATGCGTGAAGGATTCGTGCTGAATCTGATCGGGGCCGTTCTGGTTTCAACGGTCTGCTATCTGACACTTTCGTGACCGCAGAGCACTTCGAGCCTGACAAGCCGTTGTGAGTTCAGGAACTCATAAATCTGGAGTGGTTGGTGTCAGAGAACTGCCAGCGTGTCCTGGTCTCGGGCACGGCGTGCAGAGAGCCCGGTGGTAGGGCAACATCGTTACACGCTGACTTGTGGCCGCGCAGAATTCTTTTCAATAGAAGTCTTGTCGCGGCCTGTACCATGATGTTGGTTTCCGGGAATGACGGCCGAAACACTTCGCCGAAGCCTGCAATTTTTTCACTGTACAGAATGCAGTTGTAAAGCTGAAGAGGCCCTTTCAAAGTCTGAGAACACCGTAGGATACAGCGGCATTGAATTTGCGGTATGCGCGACTGCGATGTATTTCGATGTTCGCAGTCGTAGAGTCAATTTTTGGTTTCGCTATTCAAATTATTTTGTGTGTCAATTTGACGATTATCCTGGCAGTGAGATTAAATGCTGAGGACGAATATGACTCTGAACAGGATTGGCGGTATCGGGCACTTCTGCAGATTAATGGTATTCAGAACGAAGATGTTCTGAGGCGGGTACTTTCTGAATTTAACCGGGTCCGGCGGCAATGTCGGATTCCTCCGGTATGGCTAAAATGATGGTTGTGTCCGGTATTCTGGCGAGTCAGATTACCCTGGGCGAGATGTGGTGCAGATCTCAGAGGCTTACTCGGTGATTCGTGACGATACAAGGCGGGCTGTTCCTGTGTCTCAGGAACTGGTCTCGCGCCAGGCGGTCTGGATTCGACCGAATTCAGGCATTCGGTGTCGTCGAAATTACTCCCTGATATCCTGTGAAGCTTCAGCCGAACATGTTCTATCGACAACACGCCAGGAACCCGAGTAAATGATTGATTGCAGGAGGCTGATGTTATTATTTGCCATTCAGCTGTCCGCCAGCGTGGCGGCGAATGACTGTCCCACAACGAGTGACTGGCCGCAGTTTCGTGGGCACCGCGCTTCCGGCGTGGCGGACGGTCGGCGTTTACCGGTCGAATGGGATCTGGAAACCGAAACGAATATTCGATGGCAGACTGAGATTCCTGGCATGGGACATGCCAGTCCTATTGTCTGTCGGGGATGTGTCTACATCGTGTCGGCTTCGACGGATGTTCAGAAGGACAGCCTTCGTGTCGGTCTGTATGGCGATATTGAATCGGTACAGGACGACAACTCATATACGTGGACGCTGTATTGTCTGTCAGCCGGTTCCGGGAAGATTTGTTGGGCTCGCACAGTCTACGAGGGCCGACCACAAATCAAACGTCATACGAAAGCCACACATGCCAATTCAACACCAGCTACCAATGGCCGGCAGTTGTTCATCCAGCTGGGGTCTGAGGGACTTTATTGTTATGACCTGTGCGGTCGGTTCATGTGGAAGAATAATGCCGGCCAGCTCGATTCCGGATACTACAAGGTTCCGGCGGCACAGTGGGGATTCGGCAGTTCGCCGATCGCATTCCGGAATCTGGTGATCGTACAGTGCGATGTACAGAAGGATTCCTTTATGGCGGCATACAATGTGGAAGACGGCCGCGAGATGTGGCGCGTCCCGCGCGACGATGTTCCCACATGGAGCACGCCTACGATTCACGACAATGGAAGGCGGCCCGTACTAATTGCCAATGGTCATAAACATGCCGGAGGTTACGACGCGATGACGGGACAGGAACTGTGGCGACTCAGCGGCGGCGGAGATATTCCCGTACCGACACCGATTGTCGCACACGGCCTGGTTTTTCTGAGCAGCGCTCATGGAGCAAAGAAGCATCTGGGTGCGATCCGAACGTCGGCCCGCGGCAAGTTGTCGCCGGATTTGTCAAAGAGTATCGAAGATAAACGGGTCGCCTGGTACGAGTCGCGGGACGCGACTTATATGCAGACGCCCATCGTTTATGGTGACTATCTGTATGCCTGCCGAGATAATGGTGTGCTGAGTTGTTACAACGCAAAAACGGGAAAACGACTCTATCGGCAGCGGCTTGGAAACGGGGGAGTCGGGTTCACTGCATCACCGGTTGCCGGCGACGGGAAGCTGTACTTCACAAGTGAAATGGGCGACGTGTTTGTCGTACGCAGCGGCGCGGAGTTCGAATTACTGTCAAAGAATTCGATGGGCGAAATCTGTATGGCAACGCCGGCCATTTCTGACGGCATGCTCATCGTGCGAGGAAAAAGTCGAATCTATGGGATCGGAGAGCCAGGGGATGCCCCGATTGTCCACAACGAAAGTGACTCGGCCCGATACCCGAATACCCAGCCACATTCGCCAAAGCGGCAATTCAGGCTGATTGCGCCAGGGAATTTGCTGAAAAGAATCCGGCTGTTGCGCAAACGCCGGATTTCGCGATGACGGGACATGAGTATTGGGACGTCGCTGCCGGAATTGAACTGGCTGAATTATTCCGACGAGTATTTCTGCAGCGTCCTGCTAAGACTTGCCGCGATGACAGCGAAGGTTCTTGTGGAAACTTAACCATGTTTTTCGTTGAGTAAGAAGCTGCCCGGTTCCGAAAGAAGTTTGCTGCCACGCTGCTGACGGTGTACCGATTGCCCGGGTTCGGACATCTTCGCCAACACGACCGAACGAGTCTGAATCGTGCTGGAAAGGCGGCCGTATTCGAACACGTGTCACCCGCAGAACGTTTGCAAAATTCGGCCAGCTGTTAATTATCACCGACATGCATCGGCATCGGGACACTGCATCTCTTGAACTTGCGATTGTTCCATATACATTGAGTTGCAGTGCTGAAATCAATACGACGATCAGTTATCCGTCCAACATAGACGACGCATTAATGAACATGCAAGTCCTGTATTCGCTGCTGGCTGCGGTCCTTCTGGCAACAAGTCTTCGTGCTGAGACCAAGCCCAATATCATAGTCATCGTGGCAGATGATTTGGGCTATGCGGATCTGAGTTTCCTGCCTCAGTCGCCCAGGGACGTTAGCACTCCGGCGCTGGATCAGTTGGCGAGCGAAGGTACTTATTTCAGCAATGCCTGCGCCACCAGTCCGATCTGCAGTCCCTCGCGTTGTGGCTTAATCACGGGACGCTACCAGCAGCGATGGGGGAACTACTGGTATGGCCAGGGCGGACTTCCGGACGAAGAAGTGACTTTGCCGCAGGTGCTTTCGAAACTGGGATACTCGACGAAAAAGATCGGCAAGACGCATCTGAACGGTGGTCCGGCCCAGCATCCTCTCGACCATGGATTTGATGAATTCGTGGGCTTTATCCACCACACCTGGGATTACATCCGCCTCAGTGAGAAAGACCTCGCTGCCTATCGGCACCGCGCCGACGGAAAACCACTTGGGATTCTCAATGTCGGTCCGCTTGAACGAGACAAAGGACAGACCGCGTCTTATGACGATGGATTCACCACTGAGATCTTTACTGATGAAGCGTTGAAGACGATCATTGCGGGCCAGCACACTGAAATACCATTCTTTGTTCAGTTGGAGTACAACGCCGTTCACATGCCGACCTATGTCGCGGATCCTGAATACGCGAAAAAGGCTGGCTACGAACAGCCGGAGTGGGACCGAGGTGCCGACAAGTGGGAATTTCCCTTCTGGGATCCTCGAGAGATCAGCTGGAAAGATTGGCACAGGAAATGGGGTCACCTGGGTGAAGTGGATCCACTTGGGCGAAAACGCTATTTGGCGAACCTCATGGCTCTTGATGATGGCGTTGGCCGAATTCTGCAATCGTTAACGGATACAGGCCAGCGCGACGATACCATCGTCGTGTTTCTGTCAGACAACGGTGGCACCATCAACACTTACTCAAACAACGCGCCGCTGCGCGGATATAAGTATATGTTTGGCGAAGGCGGCGTCCGCATTCCAATCATCATTTCGTGGCCCGGGCATGTGCCGCAGGGACAGAAGCGTCATGGACTGGCATCCGGGATGGATGTGTTTCCAACAGTCGTCGACCTGGCGGGAGGCGTGTTGCCGGAGAACCTCGATGGAAAGAGTCTTGTCCCAGGTCTCCATGATGTCGCCGCGGATTCAGGGCACGATTACCTCTGCTTTGCGGACGGAAAGAGAACCTGGAGTGTCCGACAGGGCGATTGGAAACTGATTAACTCGCCAGGCTGGACTCATCCGAATTATCAGTTGGACGAAGCGAATGTCGCACATCCGGCCGAAGATTATGTTTATCCCGACGGGCTGGTCCTGTTCGACCTCAGGAATGACATTGGTGAGACACGGGACGTTTCTTCCAGCGAACCTGACCGTGTGAAAAACATGACAGCGCTTTATGAGGCCTGGCGGGGCGAGATGGGTAAGCCGGTTTCCGGTAAGGTTCGACCAGTGAAGAAACAGGAGCAGCCTGGTATACGGGATAGCGGGATAGACCGACGACCGGAAATCGGCCGTGCGAATTAATCGGTTTGGCAGTCGCACGACGTGTGCGGGGCGTAATGCTGCAGCTATCATGAACTTTGTGAGCCAACTAAATGACCTGACGCCTGCGAATGCAATTGCGGGTGAGCTTCATGTAAGTGATGAATACCATGAAATGCAATTCCAAAGTGTCTATTGCTCTTGCAGCAATGATGGTAGCGACGGGAGCGAGCGCCGTTGAGGATGCGGAACAGGACGCTCCACTGAAAATCCTGCTTGTCGCTGGTGGCTGTTGCCATGATTATGCCACGCAGTCACGACTGCTCAAGGTCGGTATTGAAGAACGCATTCACGCTGTGGTGACAGTTGTGTTTAACCCGAGCACTTCCACTGATACGCGGTTCGAGATCTATGAATCGGACAAATGGGCGGAGGGATATGACGTTGTCCTGCATGACGAGTGCTCTGCTGCAGTGACGGACAAGAGCTACGTGGAACGGATTCTGGCGGCCCACAGGAACGGAGTACCTGCTGTGAATGTGCATTGCGCGATGCACAGCTATCGGTGGGGCAGCTTTCGTGAGCCCGTCGAACTGGGCGCGGACAATGCCGGTTGGTACGAAATGATTGGCGTTCAGTCCACGGGTCATGGCCCCCAGTCTCCGATTGACGTTCGCTATACTGATGCCACTCATCCAGTCACGAAGGGGTTTAAGCACTGGACCACGGTCAACGAGGAACTCTACAATAACGTGCAGGTGTTCGGCGGTACCAGGGCCCTGGCCAGCGGCACACAACAACAACATCCACGCAAACGGGAATTGAAGAAAAACCCCGCCGCCAGACCTCGTGAAGCCAATGCGATCGTCGTGTGGACGAACGAATATGGTCCCAACAGGACAAAGATCTTCAGCACCACTCTTGGGCACAACAATGAGACGGTGGGCGATCCCCGCTACCTGGATTTAGTTGTCCGGGGCCTGCTGTGGTGTACTGACAATCTAAGCGATGACGGTACGCCGACGGCTGTCTACGCGAAGTAAGGCCCGGCTTCCAGCACTCAGCCCGATGCCAGCATCCTGCTGACCGTGTCACGTTCTTTCGTCAACCATGCAGACTGATTTCAAACGGGTTACAGATAATGATAAGACGACTCTTCGCCGCCAGCACTCTCGTAATCTGGCTCACGGTTCTGCCACCTGCTCTGCGTGCGGATGAACGGGGCGTCTTGATTTTCGAAGATGATTTCAACCGCAACGAATCTCAGGAATCGAAAGAAGAGCTCAGCCGAGGCTGGGGCTCGAACAGTAAGAAACGTGCGGCAGGAAACAAGCAAGTCGATCTCAAAGACGGAGCGATGCACATTTACCGGCACAAGGCCGCAGACCATGCGGTATCGGTGACTCATCCCGCTGGATTTCGAGACGGCTCTGTCGAACTTAAGTTCATGCTGGCGGCCAAGACCGACAGCCTTGGTCTGAATTTCGCGGACTTGAAGTTCAAGGAGGTGCACGCGGGTCACCTGTTCGTTGCGAAAATCAGCACCCGGGATGTGCAATTGCACGACCTCAAGACGGGCAACATGAATTTGAAGACGCGCGAGTTGCGGTTGGCCAACAAACTGTCTTCCTCCCGGAAAGTCGAGTTGAAGACGAAGGTCAGGAAGTTTCCGCACCGACTTGAGTCCGGGGAATGGCATACTCTGGTTGTCTGTGTCAGCGGTGACACACTGAGTGTTTCCATTGACGGCGGACACGTTGGTTCTTTTTCGTCCGCAGGGATTGCGCACCCCACGAAACGAACGCTTCGATTATCAGTGCCGAAGAACGCCGTTGTCGATGATGTGAAAATTTTCTCGCTGACGGCTTCGGCCGAGGCAGATTAGAGTCGTTTGCTTTTACATATTGTCGTGGACGCTACCGGCTTGTGGAAGTCGCAAAGCTGCTGTTGAAAAGCGTTGTTCGCGGATACAAGTCAGCATGAAACAATGTCGCCCGATCCAGACAGCCCGATATACAGGTATGGTCGGTAATCTGGTTGTTTTGTTTCTGATTATCTGTTGTCTTTCAGGATTGCTCACGCTCAGTTGGCTGAACTCCCGGAAACGTCTCCAGACCAGCAGTGCGTCTTCTTCAATTCGAAGCATTGGCTGGCTGGCTTTGGTGACCTTCGACAGCATGGGGCGAATGTGGCGAATTCGTTTCAGTAAGTCAGCCACTTTTGGACACGTGTTACCCGAACAACGACTGATGACTGCAGCGTTCGTAAACTGAATTCTGCGTTCAAAATGCGGGCAACGGGATAGAGCGGTCGTGTGACGCTTCGAGTCTTCAAGCAGCCTGCTGTCATCGACGCCCCTGAAGTGTTAGAGTTTGCCGGATCACTCGCATTGAACGCGGAACTCGCGAACAGTGTTGCCCCGGTAACTGCTGCAACTGACTGCAAGAGAGACACACACAATGTCACAATACGCGAACTACGCTCTCGATTCGGATAGCTACGACACAACCAGAATTCCGGTTGGCCTCGATACGATTCTGGCCTGTCTTGCTCGGACAGCAACTCCACTCAGCCAACAGGTGCTTTTGGAGGCCGGCTGCGGGACAGGAAACTACCTGCATGCACTGCATCCCCACGTCGGTAGTCTTTCCGGCATCGACTTCAGCGAAGGCATGCTGACACAAGCTCGCCGGAAGCTCGACGAACAGGTTGGTCTCACCTGCGGCAGCATTCTCGATATGGCGTTCGAAGACGAGAGTTTTGATGGTATTACGTGTAATCAGGTGATTCATCACCTTGAAGAAGGGCCGAGTGCGGCCGATGATCCTTCTGCGTGGGAGCCGAGTCAGTTTCCAAACATGACTCAGTTTACCCGAGAAGCATGGCGAGTGCTGAAGCCGGGAGGAGCGTTCGTGATCAATGCCACGACACACGACCAGTTCCGTGACGGCTATTGGTGGGCTGCATTGATTCCGACAGCTGTGTCACGGCTGGTTTGCAGAATGCCTGACTTTGACCAACTGCAACAGATTCTCAGAGAAGCCGGATTTGAAATCGAGTCCGTTGAGCCGGAACTGCATGGAATACTCCAGGGGTCGTCATATCTCGATCCTGAAGGCCCACTCAAGGAAGCCTGGCGTGCTGGTGATTCGACATGGTCATTAGTCACGGAAACCGAACTTGCAGATGCTCAACATCGAGTCGAACAGATGAATTCTGAGGGGACGATTCAGGCCTGGCTTGACGAGCGAGAGCAGTATCGCTCGAAAATCGGACAGACGACGTTCATATGTGCACGCAAATAGACTCTGTTTTCTTTCGCGGTGACGGTTCAGGGAAAGCAGCGTGTGAGCAATGTTAGATCGAGAACGTTTTCTAACTCGATGGCTCACCCGAGCCCCGGACTGGCAGTTCGCTGCATACACCGTAGGGGCATCGTTCTCGACCTATTTCTGTATGTACGCATTTCGCAAGCCGTTTGCGGCCGCGACATACGATGGCTTTGAGACGTTTGTCGGACTGGATCTGAAGACGGCGCTCGCAATCAGCCAGGTCATTGGGTACACGCTGTCCAAAGTGATTGGAATAAAAGTCTGCTCTGAGCTGGACAGAGCCCATCGGGCGTTCGCCCTGCTGGTGCTGATCATTTGGGCGCAGATAGCGCTGGTTGTTTTCGCGGTCGTTCCGGCGCACTGGAAAGTGGCTGCAATCCTGTTGAACGGTCTTCCGTTGGGAATGATCTGGGGACTTGTGGTGCGTTACCTGGAGGGAAGAAGACTCTCGGAGCTGGTGCTGGCCGGTCTGAGTTGTTCCTACATCATTGCGAGCGGTGTCGTCAAAGATGCCGGTCGGACGTGGATGAGTGTCGGCGTGTCTGATGTGTGGATGCCCGCAGTTACAGGATTCTGTTTTCTGCCGCTGTATCTTGTCTCCGTATGGCTGTTAGATCAGGTTCCAGCTGCCTCAGCGGCCGATATCGCTTCGCGAACGGAACGGCCTAAAATGAATGCCGCGGATCGCACAAGGTTTGTGAATCAGTTCCGGCTGGGCCTGTTTCTTCTGTTCACGGTGTATTTCTTCCTGACCGCCTATCGTGACTTTCGAGACAACTACGGCATAGAGATTTTCAAGGCACTGGGCTATGCAGACACTCCCGGGATATTCACGCGGACGGAGTTTCCTGTGGCCGTCGGCGTCGTGCTGGCGTTGGCCGTGCTGAATGTCTTTCGAAACCACCGGCACGGACTCATCGCCGTCTACGTGGTGATGGCCAGTGGGTTGATGTTGATGACCGGGGCCACACTGATGCTTGATGCCGGTCTGCTTCAGGGACGTGAATTCTGGTGGATGGTGTTGGTGGGACTTGGTTCGTATCTCGTCTACGTTCCCTTCGGGACAGCGCTGTTTGAGCGACTCATTGCTTCCACTCAATTCCGTGGAAACGCGGTGTTTGCGATCTATATCGCCGATTCTGTCGGATACACAGGGGCGATTGCTGTGCAGATCTACAGAGATCTGTTTGAGCCAGACATCAATCGATTCGAATTCTTCCGTATTTTTACCTATGCATTTTCGCTACTGGGAATTGTCTTCTTAGTGGCCAGCTGTGTTTCGTTCCTGTCGAAAACACACCGCGCCCGCAATGATCGTCAGAAACGGGCGGAAGTTTAGCAGCAATACGCACCAACATGTGCGACCGAAGTGTGTCAACGGCCATTTTGGTGGGACGGCCAGAGACAGTAACCGTCGACTACTGCATATAGTGTCGTACTCCGATCATGTTGCGAAGACGGTACCACGTGCGACAATTCTGCTCGACAAGAAGCCCAGTGACGCCCTCGACAACCCGGTGCGACGACAGGGGCCACCTCTGGATCTTCTCAACATCCCACGGAACGTCGCGCCCTTCCGGCATCCACCGCAGCGTTAAACCATACGACATTGGTGAATTCGAGTTGGTTTCCGCCACGCACCTCGACGGAGACCGGCAAGAGCTGATCACCAACTTTTCATATATGCCGGCATGGCATAAGCCCGATCGCGGGTTTGTCGCATTCTTCACACGATATGGCTGTGCCGCACAACGCACCAGCTGTTTATTAGCAGCCCTGATGGAAAGAAGTGAAGCCTTTGGCGACGATCGATATTACCACGTCAGCGGCATCGGCAGGGCAAAGGTTGGGGCGATGTTCAACTATCACCCGAACCCTAAGGACGCTCAATTGGTGAACGAACGTGTACTATGTCAAATCCGCTGATAATGGTGCGACATGGCAATCGGTCGACTCTGGTGATACTCCAATCGATGACTACCGCCGCCGGATCAAAGCTACAAATCGTGTCGGCCGACATGGTATGTGGATCAATCGCTACGCCTATCTGACGGATGAAAAACTGGCGATCATCGGACAGGTGACCGGCTCAACACGAAACTAGTCTCCCCGCGCTGCTGAACCTGTGCGGGGAGCCCAATCTTATTGGTCTCTGCAGCCGGCCTCGTCGCTGCCAGAGCAGTTTTCAAAGAGATGTGGTCGCAGTGTTCGGGGGAAAACACGGTCGCAAGCGGATAAACGTTCATGCCGGCGCCAAACGCTGCTAACGATCCAGCCTCGCTTCGACAAGAGACCGCACTGAGGTTAAGCGATACTCCTGCCATTGACGGTTGGCGTTTTCAGCACAGGCAATATGTGGTTGAATCCTTCCGTCCGGGCAACGTGACGGTAAACTGAAACTGATTAACAGTGGTTCGTCATGTCGTCAGTGCGAAGAGCGTGAGAAATATTACTGTTGGGTGATTTAATGAAACGTGAAGTGGTTGCAATACTTCTGGCAGCACTTGTTTTCAGCGTGATGCAAGCCGTCGCACCATGCCAGGACAGCCAACTGCGTGTTCCGGCACGCCCGAAATTGGAGGATCTGAAAGTAGCGGGGGCACTGCGGTCAAAGTATCTGAAGCAGGTGCCACGTACAGTGGCCGCGGAAGTTCCCCAGGCCAATCTCGCAGTGTTCCGGAAGGTCATCCGGCCCTTGCTTAGTCAGGCTTGTGTGCAGTGTCATGGTCCCGAAGCACAGGAGGGAAATATTCGGATCGATACCCTGGACCCGGATCTGCTGCACGGCGATGACGTTGACTGGTGGCTGGAGATTCTGGCTGTGCTCAGCAATGGCGAAATGCCTCCCGACGACGAAGCCGAACTGACGGACGTCGATCGCACCAGACTGATTGATTGGTTGTCACAGGAAATTCAGGTTGCATCAACGGTCCGCCGGGCCACCGGGGGTTACTCGTCGTTTCGTCGCATGACTCGTTATGAGTACAAGTATGCATTGCAGGACATCCTCGGGGTGCCCTGGGATTTTGCCAACGATCTTCCGCCCGAGGCAAATTCGGAGGATGGTTTTCAAAACAGTTCTGAATTGCTGCATATGTCCGTCGAGCAGATCGAGACTTATCGCCGGATTGCACGTAAGGCTCTTGACCGCGCGACAGTCAGCGGGGAACAGCCTCCCGTTCTGTACTGGGGCGTGAGTATGCGACAGGCAGCGGAACTGGAGTGGCCGAAGCAGGCGGAACAGCTGGACAAGATCAGGGAAAAGTTCAAAGACGATCCGTTAAAGCAAAACGAAGAATTGGATCGGCTGACTGCCAGCTTCAGGAATCCACACCACAACACTTACTACCGTGAGTTGTCGAGCGGGCGAACTGCACGTTCGTCATGGGCATACTATGGCGCAAAATACGCATTTGAGCCGACCGATACTCGGCTGGAGATTCCGGACACGTTGGATACCGTCGCGGTCATTCCTCAGGGGCGAAATCAAAATCTGATTGTTGAACTCGGTGATCGGGTTCCGGACGAAGGAATTATGCGAGTCAGAGTTCGTGCGTCACGGGCATCCGGCGATGACGGACAGATCCCGAGCATGCGGCTGGAGTTTGGCTGGAGGGCCAGCAACGAAGGTCGCGCTGTTATTCAGGTCAGTACGGCGGACACGCCGATCACTGCCGGTTTGGATGCCCCGCAGATTTATCAGTGGGATTTTCCGCTGGGGGACATCTATCCACGTAATTCGGTGCGTGGCAAGTCGAAAATGGGCGACCTGCCCAGTCCTTCTGAGTACATTCGGCTGGTTAACAGTTCGGTCTCGCATGGCGACATACAACTCGACTATGTGGAAGTCAGCACTCCGGCTCATGACCAGTGGCCGCCTAAATCTCATGCCGGAATTTTCATTAACAGTAACAACAGAGACGATGAAACGGCCTACGCACGAAAATGCTTAACCGCTTTCATGACACGTGCCTGGCGACGAACAGTGACGGCAGAAGAGGTGGACAGAAAAATTGAACTCTATCACGCGATGCGTCCGGAGTGTGAAAGCCTGGAAGAGGCTGTGGTCGAAGTGCTGGCGACCGTTCTCTCATCTCCCAATTTTCTCTACCTGGTTCGCACAGGGGCAGAAGGGGATTCAGTTGAACACGGGCAGGCACAACACGTTGCGGGACATGAGCTGGCAACGCGTCTGTCGATGTTTTTGTGGTGCAGTGTGCCGGATGCGGAACTGCTGCAACTGGCCAGCGGCGGGCAGCTGAACGATCCGAAGATCCTGGTGAGTCAGGTTAGACGGATGCTGGCAGACGATCGCTCGCAGCGATTCTCAAAACACTTCGTTCGGCAATGGCTCGACATGCAGTTACTTGACTTTCTCGACATCGACCGGAAAGTTCATCCGTATTTTGATCCGTCTTTGAAACACGCAATGCAGCACGAACCCGTTGCATTCTTTCACGAAGTCCTGCAGCACGACGACAGTGTACTGGATTTTGTTCACGCCGATTACACGATGGCGAACGAACGTCTTGCCGTTCATTACGGTTTTTCGGACGTGGCGGGCAATCATTTTCGTCGCGTCAAACTTAACGCGAATCACAGGCGTGGTGGACTGCTGACTCAGGCGGGACTCTTGACGATGAATTCGGATGGTACAGACTCACATCCGCTCAAACGTGGGATCTGGTTGCTGGAGAGTCTTCTCAATGATCCTCCACCAGCCCCACCGCCAGCTGTCCCGGAAATTGATCTGGCCGATCCCGATATTGCCAAAATGACTCTTAAGCAGCGAATTGAAGACCATCGCAATCATCCCGCCTGCATGTCCTGTCATTCAAAAATTGATCCCTGGGGAATTGCTTTCGAAAACTTTGATGCGACAGGACGTTGGCGTAATCAGATCAAAGGAAAACCTGTTGACGCAGTGAGTCGACTATTCAATAACCAGAAGCTGGACGGCATGGAGGGACTCAAACGATATTTGCTGGAAAATCGACAAGACCAGTTTGTCCGCGGAATGGTTCATAAACTGGCCACATATGCTCTCGGAAGACCATTGACCTATGCCGACCACTCAAGTGTCGACACAATTACGGCTAATGTGCGCAGCCAGGGAGACGGGCTGTCAACGATGGTACAGTGCGTGGTGACAAGTGAACTGTTCCGGTCAAGGTAGATTCGTTCGTTCGTCACGAAGCTCCGGAGTTTTGAAGAAAGAGACCAGACGTGAACACAATTCTTGCTTCCCTTGATCGTCGTCGATTCTTGCGCGGGACCGGAGTGGCGCTGGCGCTGCCGTTGTTTGAATCCGTCACGATGTCACCGGCCGGCGCTGACGTCACAACCACCGGTCCCCGGCGGTTGGGGTGTTTCTACTTTCCTGACGGTGTGCCGATGCCGTTGCCCGAGGATCCGGCACATAAAGACTGGGCGTGGTTTCCCCATGGCCAGGGCAGGGACTTCACCTTCACAAAGTGCCTTGCACCGCTTGAATCGTTGCGAGATGACGTGACGGTTCTGTCCGGCTATTCTCACCCTTCAGTTCGCAGCACTCACGGTCATTCCAATGCGGACCAATTTCTGACTGCTGCCGCAACAGGGTCTGACGGACCGTACAGGAATACGATTTCACTTGATCAGGAGTTCGCCGCGCATGTTGGAGACCAGACTCGGTTTTCATCATTGGTGATGTCCACCGATGGCGGGACAGGAACGCCACGAGGCGCTCATACGTTGTCTTTTAATAGAAATGGTCGCGCTGTACCGGCTGAACATCGACCGAAACGAGTGTTCGACATGCTGTTCGTCAAGAGCGACGGAGATGCGGCTCGCCGGCTTGCGCTGAGCAAAAATTCGCTGGATGAACTGCTGGCGGATGCAAAGTTGTTGCGCAAGACACTCTCGTCACAGGACAGACGAAGTCTGGATGAATATCTGGATTCTGTACGTGAGGCAGAGGTCAAGGTGGAGAAGTCGAAACGCTGGATCAATACACCACTACCCACGGTGGACGCTGACCATTTCAATCTCAACCTGACACCAGACGAACCCCGTCTTTATCTTCAAACGATGTTTGAGCTCATCTATCTGGCTTTCAAAACCGATTCCACACGCGTCGCCACCTATCAGATTGGCAGAGAAAACGGAGTCGGCAAGAGCGACCATCTGGCCCGTGCCGTGGGATTCAATCTGTCTCACCAGTTATCTCACGAAACGAAGAAGCCGGGTGGCTGGAAGAATTTCGGAATCTACTGCCGGTTTCTGAACGAGGAGTACGGCCGTTTTATAATGAAGCTTAAACAGACCCCGGAACCCGCCGGAGGAGGGTCGATGCTGGACAACACGCTACTTTTGTATGGTTCAGCCTCCAGCGCATTCCATCTGTCTCGAAACTATCCTCTGATCCTGGCTGGCGGACAGAACATGGGATTCCGGCACGGCCAGTATCTCAACCATGGGGGCGCCAATCCTCAGGCCGGGGGCTGGGATGGTGGCCAGGAGCCGTGGCAAAAAGAGGTTTCACGCAAAGACAGGCGTCTGGCAAACGTTTTTGCCACCATGCTTCAGGGCCTTGGCGTCACGACCGAATCATTTGCTGGCAGCGATGGCACGATTGCTGAACTTTTTTAGTCTTTCGCTGCGGTACAGGTTCTGACCCGGTCCCGCTGTGCCATCAATGAAACGGCGTCTGTGCCTCGATTTTCGAATCTCTTCAGCAAGCAGACTTGCAGGAATAGACTCCTGGATCGCTTCCCCGTACTCTGACTCAACTGCGACAGCCTGGCGTCCGGTTGTCGCAGTTGCATGTCACGCGTCAATCGAATGCTGACTTGTTGCCGAACGATACCTGTCGCCGTGGCCGCGGAAACGTTTTGTGAACAGCGAATCTGAATTTCTGACAGGCATCGTCAGCCCCGACACACAAATTTTCTGCTGTCCGTTGAGACAATTCCTATGCCGTACCTGATTGCACTTCCGGCCATTTTTCTGATTCTCAGCACGTCATTCATATATGCAGCTGATTACAGCGTCGTCGTCAATGCTGCGACGTACAAGGATCCGTCATGGAAAGCTGTCGCTGATGCGCTGTTGTATAAGCATGGTGGAAAACTTCTGACATATGAGTCGAGCCCCGATGAGGTGCTTGATCAACTGCATCAGGACCATCCTCGTTACACGTGTTTTGTGGCGACTCGTGATGAAGCTGGAAGAGAGTTTGTGGCGACCGTCCACCAGCTCACTCGGAAGCTGGACGATGATCCGTATACCGACACGTTTTGGGGCATTCTGACCGGCTACGATGCTGCCAATGCGCTGGCCATTGCGAAGTACCGAGACACGCTCACCGTGCGCAAGGTTGCATCAGGTACTGAGATCGCTCTTGAAATGTGTGAACAGGGGCTATGGTACGACGAACTGGTGAAGAATAAATTTGTGCGAAAACAGAAGGCAGGCAGCGTGCAGCAGTTGCAGGGGCCGGATGACACTACCGATGCCCTGGTGAAATCCCTCAACGATTTTCAGCCGGATCTTTTTGTGACATCCGGTCATGCCACAGAGCGGAACTGGCAGATTGGATTTCGTTATCGCAATGGATTTTTTAAGTCCATGGGCGGACAGATGTACGGTGAAGACACGCACCGCAACCGAATCGATGTCGATTCGCCGAACGCCAAAGTGTATCTGCCCATTGGCAACTGCCTGATGGGACATATTGACGGCCCGGACGCTATGGCGCTGGCATGGATGAACGATGTCGGTGTGAAGCAGATGATCGGGTACACTGTGCCAACATGGTTTGGGTATGGGGGCTGGGGAGTTTTGGATTATTTTGTCGAGCAGCCCGGTCGCTATTCACTGACAGAAGCATTTTTTGCCAACCATTTTTCCTTAATTCATGCGTTGGAGACTGATTCCGGTGATCAGCGAGGAATGGAATTTGATCGCGACGTTGTTGCGTTTTATGGAGATCCGAAATGGGAAGCTCGAATGGCAGCAGCCAACTGTGCTTATGACCAGACTCTGACCGTTAACGACAACGTGTATACGTTGCGGGTGACGCCGAATCGCGGGGTTGATTCCTTTAAGCCGATCAACATGAATGGATCGCAGCGTGGCTGGCGTGCCATCGTGCACTGGCTGCCTGAACGAGTTACTGATATCCGCGTCATCAAAGGTACAGAATTCAAACCGGTGATCACTGACGATTGTGTCCTGCTGCCGAACCCGCGAGAGTGTGACCCGTCGGTTCCCTATGAAGTTGTGTTTACGGCCAGCGTTGCGGGTGACGGGGATGTCCGACGAACCGTGGATTAAAGTTTTATCCACGAAGCTGTTGACTAAGCCACGTAGAAAGATGTTCCCAACTCAATTTTCCATTGCAGAATAGTTTGAATCAGGGCTCCCCGCGAACACGGATCTTTACATTTCTGTTGTTGTCACCGTCCATCCAACAAGTTATCGGTGTGGGTATGCTGAAGATTCCGTCAGACCCGGCATCACTGAATCGCAAGGCAGAAAGTCTGATATTGATGAATTGTTTTGCCGATTGATCGTGACAGACGGCACCGTTCAACCACTATTCCACGGCAACGGGGATCGGGATCGGAATCGGGCAGCCCAACTTCAGCACGGATAATCAGAACCGCTCAGTGAAGAGGCCACCGTTATTGATGTTGGCGGCATTGCACTCAGCAGGTTCAGGACACCAGCCTGATGAGCGGGCGTTATCAGGCCCCGATGGACGGATTGGTGGTCCGCCGCAGCAGGGTGGTTAACGGATCTTCGTAAGAAGCTCTTTCACGAACTGATTCCAGTGGGAATTGTCGTTCATCGGGCACACTGCAATACTCAGACGAGCAGGCCGCTGGACAGACTTGTTCCTGCCAACTGTCCTCGATACTGTTCCGGTACTTGTTTGTTGCGGTCAGTGGACCCTGGTTCGACAGGAATCATGACACATGCTCATGGCACGGACGATCCGACTATTCAGAGTGATTCTTATTCTGGCCGGTGTGCCGCCTCTGTTCCCGGGTGCTGTGGGGGCTGACGACTTCTGTGCGGGCGCGGCGACTGCAGATCTGACGCCGGGTGAAGGTGTTTCACTGGACGGCCCCATCAGTAAACCCGGGCCCGTACGCGGAGTGCACGACCCGCTGACGTCTCGAGCATTGGTCCTGCAGCAAGGGGGTACGTCTGTTCTGATCGTCGTCAACGACATGTGTATGATTGACCGCGAAGTCTATGACGCCGCCAAGAAGATCGTCCACGAAAAGACGGGCATTCCGATCAGCCATCAGCTGATGGCGGCTACTCATTCGCACGCCACGCCGCGTGTGGTGCGAATCAGTAATCGGTCACCTGACGAAGCATATCGTTCACTGGTCGCCAAACGAATTGCGGAAGCTGCGGTGAGAGCGTTCGATAATCTCGCGCCGGCAAAGGTTGGCTTTGGTACTTTTCCCATGCCAGGTCTGGCGGCGTGTCGTCGGTCATTGTGTAAACCGGGGTCAGTTGGTGTAAACCCGTTTGGAGAGGAGGGGGAAGTTATTAAGTCTGTTGCCGGCAGAAGCGATGCAGTGATTCGTCCCGCCGGTCCCGTGGATCCGGACTTTTCCGTTCTGTCATTACAACATGCAGACGGTCAGCCGATGGCGTTGCTGGGCAATTTCAGCGTGCATTACTGCGGCGGATACGCCGGTGGTCTTGTCAGTGCTGACTACTTCGGCTGTTATGCCAGACGACTGGAATCAAAGCTCTCCTCGGGGAACGGACACGCACCATTCGTTGGCATTATGAGTAATGCGACAAGCGGTGATATCGGTTCGTTTCGACGCACTGAGGGACTAAATCCACCGTGGTCCCGCATGGAGCACTTCGGCAATATGCTGGCCGATGAAAGTCTTGATCTGCTGTCAAGGATCGCGCATGCAGAACCGAAGTCGCTGAACGTTGTTATGGCCGAACTCCCACTGAGCGTTCGCAGGCCGGACGCGGACCGTGTTGAATGGGCTACTCGGCTGTTGAGTCAGCCTGACGGCAAAGGCAGTCACCGCTGGAGTCGCATTTATGCCGAAGAAACAATGCATCTGCATGAGTTTCCGGGCCGGTACAATATTCCGCTGCAGGCTATTCAACTTGGTGACATCGGAATTGCTGCCGCGCCGTGTGAGGTCTTCTCTGAGACAGGACTCGCGATAAAAGCGGCGAGTCCTTTCAAAGATACCATGACAATGGAACTGGCGAATGGTTACAGCGGCTACCTGCCGTCGGAGCAGCAACACGGTTGGGGTGGCTACGAAACCTGGCCGGCGCGCAGCAGTCACCTTGAAGTTACCGCGGAATCAAAGATCAGGAATGAGCTGTTGCGTCTGCTGCAGCAGCTTCGCTGAATTCTGTCGGCCGCCTGCTTTTTGTCTCTTTTGTGATATTCTTGCACAAGAGAGTAACCGGGCATTTCGTCTGCATTTCGGCCTGCCGTGCCTGGTATTACCAACGTCTCATGCAGGCCGCTCGAAGTTCGGATTGTGCGTGGCCGTGCCACTACACAGAACGCTATCGACACAACCGAACTGACCGGCAGCATTTCTCATCACCGGAAGCCGGAACTGTTTATTCTGACGGCCAAACCTGACGAAGGTGATGGAAATGCGAACCCGCATGGACGCGGCACCGCTGTTTGTTTTTTCAGACAGTTTCGCAGGACATGAGTGACCTCAGAAAAGGAGTTCCCGCAATGGCTGTTATTGGTCGACGCGGCCGGGCCACCACGCTCACCCTGGCGCTTGCTGCAGTTTTCTTCTTCCAGCCCTCGGAAGTACTGGCAGAATCGGCCGGTCAAAGTTCTCTGGCGACCGCCACCAGACAGCAGAAGTTTGCTTTCATTCTGTTTTATCGCACGAATAACGCTGCGACTCAGGCCATGTACAAAGTGCTGCATGCGGAAGTCGAACGGCGTGATAATGCAGCGCTTGTTCCGCTGAACATCACTGATGCGCAGGAGCGAGAGATCGTTGAACAATACGACGCCAGCCGTACACCGATGCCTGCGGTCATGGCAGTTGCACCCAATGGTGCAATTACAGGTGTTTTTGCTCAGAAGCTGCTGCCGGCACATGTGGAATCAGCAATCGTTACGCCCGCTCAGACGCAGTGCATGCGAGCCCTGCAGGATAAGAAGCTCGTTCTGCTGTGTGTTCACCCAGCTGGCTCACGGAAGGTCCCTGTCGGTGTTCAGCAGTTTCGCTCCGACAGCCTGAACGTGAATCGCACTCATCTTGTCAGCATTCAGGCGGGAGATCCTGCTGAAGTGAAGTTCCTGCAGCAACTGAAGGTGCGTTCGGATATTTCGACCGCTGTTACCGCATTTATGGCTCCTCCTGGTGTCCTGCTGGGAACTTACAATGACAAGGTAACCCCCACGATTCTGATGAATCGGCTGGCCGCCGCCGGGCAGTGCTGTGCTGACCCCAACTGTAAACATCGTCAGGCAGCGTCCGCCGCCCGGCCGACGACTCGCCGCTAAAAAATTCAGCACGTCTGCTGGCACTGCATCTTTCCGATCAAAGGCCCCATCGACGCGTTCCGGCATTGTCGCACCGTTTTCGCTGAAGGAATGGACTCTATGAAACTTCGTAACCTCATCTGGAAAGAACTGTGGCAGCGTCCTACGTCGCTGATGACCAGTCTGGCTGCCGTTGCTCTGGGTGTCACCGCATTAGTGGCAATTCAAAGTATCACCGTTTTTTCCGAAAAGAAGATTGCCGGAGACATGCGTTCGCTGGGAGCCAACGTACTGGTGCTGCCGCCCGGCGTCACACTACAGGATTATTATTCTGCTGACATGCACGGGCAGACCATGCCTGAGGAATATGTTACGCAGTTGGCTCTGGCTCGCATGGCGGGTGTCGAAAACCTGGCCCCCAAACTGTGCGTTGCTGCCGAAGTCAATTCCATCCCCGTCACCCTGACGGGAATTCTTCCCCGTTCAGAGTTTGAAGCAAAGTCGGCGTGGCAGGGCATGAGCTTTCTGTCAAATCCCGTTGGCACCGATCGAGGCTGCTGCACGAAGCCGGTGACCGACACCAGTGGAGAAACCGACCTCACGTCTCTGGCAACTCAGCGAACCGTCCAGGATCTTGGCAGGAATGAGTTGATTCTGGGGGCTGATATTGCCGTGCAGCTGGGAGCTGGTGCGGGTGCTGAACTTTCACTTCTGGGTGAGTCGTTTCAGGTGCTGACCGTGTTGCCGCCTACTGGAACGATTGATGACGGTCGCCTGTTCACTCATCTGCACAGTGTACAGCGGCTCAGCGATTCCGGACCGGTTGTAAACGTAATCGAAATCATGGCTTGCTGCGAGGATGCTGCCGGGAGTCTGATCACGGATCTGTCGCAGGAACTGCCGGACACCCGAATCGTTACGATTGCTCAGGTTGTGGAAGCTCAGGTCGCGGTGAATGGTTTGATGTCACGTCTGTCCTGGGTTTTCTTTGGCATTCTGCTGCTGGTTGCCGGTGCCAGCATTGCCAGCGTGATGTACGCCAACGTTGCTGAACGGCGACGTGAGATCGGCACATTGATGGCGCTGGGGGCAAGTCCTGGTTACGTAACAAAGATGTTTCTGGGCAAGGCCATAATCCTGGGCATCGCAGGCGGAGGTCTCGGCTTTGTGGCTGGCACAGTTCTGGCCATGGTACTGGGGCCACAGCTTGTCGGGGTAAGTGTTCTGCCGATGCCTTATCTGTGCGGAGTTGGAGTTGCGACTGCGACCCTAATCGCTGTTGGCGCCAGTTACCTGCCAGCACGCCGCGCATCGAGACTCGACCCATGTCTGTGTTTCAACGAAGGTTAAAACGGTACGTCCGATGTACCACAGCTCGGCGGACTGTTTTTTCGGTCTTTGCAACAATCCATAGCCCATATCAGCAAAGAGGGATTCTATCGTGTTTCAGCTCAATAACGTCACCAAGGTCTACGAATGCCGGAGGCAGACGGTCAAGGCCCTGAACGAGACATCAGTATCCATCGGCGACAACGAATTCATAGCTGTTGTCGGTCCCAGTGGCAGTGGCAAAACAACCCTGCTGTCGCTGCTGGGGGGCATGATGGCTCCGACATCGGGCGATGTACTGTTTCGCGGCGCATCGCTTTACGATTTGTCACTCGCCGAACGTACTAAGTTGCGGTTAAGCAGTCTGGGGTTCGTCTTCCAGTCGTTCAATCTGGTACCCTGGCTGTCGGCTGTGGAAAACGTGCAGGTACCACTGAGTCTCGCTGGTGAATCAGTGGCGAGCCAGCAGCAAAGGGCTGGCGAACTGTTAAGCCGCGTAGGTCTTTCTGACCGACTCAGCCACCGACCCTCAGAGCTTAGCCAGGGCCAGCAACAGCGAGTTGCTCTGGCACGAACACTGGCGAACGATCCTCAGGTTATCCTTGCCGATGAACCAACGGGAAATCTCGATCCGGACTCCCGCGAGCAGGTCATGAACCTGCTTGCGGAATTCCACAGCGAAGGTCGCTCCATCGTTATGGTGACCCATGACCAGTTCGCGGCTCAGTATGCGCAGCGTCCACTGAATCTCGTGGACGGCACAATCGTTGATTCACGCGACGTGTCCAGTGCTGCCTGATTTTTGGTCAGGACAATCGCAATGATGTCAGAAGTGGGTACAGTCGTATTGCTTCTGTGCGCGGCGTTGTTTCTCCGCTTGCTGACAATCGGTATAGGGTTAAGCTTTGGTGTCGTAGCGGAAGCTCTGTAACGGAACGAAAGCGGCCTGTGCACAATGTCAGGCCGCTTTCGCATCTGTTGCGGTGTTCAACTCAACTCTGTCTGTCACAGCGACCGACGGGAACAGCATCTGTGTTTTTGAGCGTGAGCGATGGACGGATCGCCGACCGTCCTGCATTATGGGAAAGATGGAGCTGGCGCGACGGCCAGTGGAGTCGGCGCCGGTTCCTGCAGCCCGCCCGGAACAGGAGCCTGCTCGCCGCCGGTCGGGTGAACTCCGACGTCCTTCATCAGGTGATGCAGAGTCGATTCTATCATGTCCATTTTCGAAAGAATTCCGAGCTGACCGATCTGACGTTGGTGGCGGTGGCGTGACCAGACTCGAACGTTTTCCTGTACATTATGGAACAATTTGTCCATGCTGTTCAGCTTCGCTCGAATCGCATAGCGGTCATTCGCGTGTTCGGCGTCGTGAATGAACTTAGTGACCAGCATCAACTGGTATCCTTCGTTATACGTTTCACGAAAGCCGTGGTTGCGGGAATAGTTACAGTGCAGGTCCAGGCAGAACTCGTTGGTTAGTTCTTCAAGGCAACTGGTAATATCGTCTGCGTGTGAAAAACTGCCAGACTGAATCTGGACGCGTTGCTGAGCGGCCTGGTTGACAGATGCCGTTTGAGCTGTGTATTAAAAGTTACTACTGTGCAGATGGTACGTCCCATGATGATTCGAATGATCAGTATGGGAGACGATGTATGTGGAAGTTCGATGCACCACGTCGTGATGATAATTACCGCTCACGTGACCGTCAGAATCTCTGATTACGTGGTGGTGATCAACGTGGTACCCTGGGCCGCAGTGGTTGCTGTGTGAACTGCGGCTACTAAGATGCCCCTGAACACTCTGTTGATCTGTCTGCTGTAGCGATGTAGCGATGCCGAGGCATCCTGAGAGGTCGCGCTACCGGCAATCCTGCCAGCACCATGAGTGTGAATCGAGAAGTATTCATTGTGAGTGTCCTTCCGTCTTGGAATGTTGCATCCCTGAGTTTGTGGACTGCCGCTCCCCAGCAGGGTTCCGTGGGCTGAGTTGACAGCAGTTCAACGTAAATGCACCGGCTGTGCCAAATTGTCTCACAAGCAATCCCAACGAATCTAAGGGCCGGACTGATTATGGGCCAATGACAGTCTGTCGCTGCATTGGAACGCGTGTTGTCAGTCCGGTGGCGTTCAGTCTGCCTGTGGTCATCTTGGATCAGTCGACGTCAGAGTCAGGTCCTCCGAGGTCAGAGTCAGGTCCTCCGACGTGTGCTAATTGCTGCTGAGTATTGCGGGGCAAGTTGAGGTTTTTGCGCTCCAAACTCAGATCACCCTGAAGTAGGACGGCGTTTCCATACGCGTATCGCACCGATCCGTAGCGAATCGCGTCATCGTTCCCCAGCAGGATTGCTGCCCGAAGCGGCTACACCTACTCGCGACATTGGCTGCAGCGTTTTACGCTGAATTGTGGTCGCGAAGAGCGTTCTTTGATCCCGGTTTCGTTACACCTGCGTGACAGTGTCGTATGCCTCTAGTCAAACAGGTAGCTTACCGACTCATTCCGATGCACACGACGGATGGCTTCGCCAAGCAATGGCGCGACGCTGACGGTAGTAAGATTCTGCAGTTTCGGATTGGATGCATGGGGGCAGGTGTTTGCAACAACGATTCCGTCAATTTCAGACTGGTTCAACCGGTCAACTGCCGGACCGCAGAACACCCCGTGTGTGGCACTGACGTAGACACGACGAGCACCATGTTCCCGTGCAACCTTTACCGCACCGCAAATCGACCCCGCTGTCGTAATCATATCGTCAAAGATCAACGCAGTCTTGCCCTCGATGGGGCCACCGATCAGATTGGCCTGCTTCGTCTCCAGGGCGTTCGCTCGACGCTTATCAACGATCGCCAGCGATCCTCCAAGATTCTCCTGATGATGCAGGCTGCGTTTAATGCTGCCCTCGTCAGGGCTGACAATAACCAGTTCGCTCTGCGGTATGGCCAATGATTTGAAGTGAATGTCCAGAATTGGTGCGGCGTACAGATGGTCCACCGGGACATCAAAGAACCCCTGGATCTGAGCGGCATGCAGATCCATTGTCAAAACCCGATGGGCACCCGCCTGCACGATCAGATTTGCAACCAGCTTTGAGGTAATCGGCACGCGTCCGGAATCCTTGCGGTCCTGACGTGCGTAGCCGAAATAGGGAATTACGGCCGTGATTCTGGCAGCGCTGGCTCGGCGGCAAGCGTCGATCAGAATCAGTAATTCCATCAGATTGTCATTGACCGGCGGTGACGTTGCCTGGCATATAAAAACGTCACAGCCGCGAATGTTCTGATTCAATTTGATGCTGATTTCGCCGTCCGGAAAATCAGACACATCCACGTGCCCCAGTCCAATGCCAAGATATTCGGCGATCTCCAAAGCGAGAGCTGGATTTCCTCGCCCGCTGAGTATCGTCAGGCGTTCATACATTTTTGAAAACGCCTCCCGGCTGAAAAACGCTTAAACGCCACAGCTCCCTTCAAGCGTGCGTCTCAGACCATACGAGCAACACTCGAACCCGAGTATTCCCACAGCAGGATCGTTGAACTTGAATGGAGATCGAAGTGTCTTCGGTCCCCGAGCTGACCACTATCGTTCCGGTCAATGCTGACGAACATCGCCCACAGAGTCAATCCACGTAAGTGGCGAGGCCTGTATAATATCAGGACTTTGGGGTTTTTGGGTGTGGCGCCGTCGTGCACAGATCGATCGGAGTGGCAGTAATCTGACCGGCAAACAGCCGGGTAACATCACATTCACCACTCTTGCCGCGGGCCCGAAAGTCTCCTGCATATTCCATAATCGTGATGTTTTCATCACTGCCGTGCGGCTGAGTTCGAAATTCGATGTTGTGCGACAGAACGCCCTGCGGGGCAAAGGTGATGCTGTCCGGGTGCTGGTCGTCGTCGATTGCCGGGAAGTTGACATTCCAGAAGCAACCCGATTGCAGCCTGTTATCTTCTGAGATCAGTTTACGAACGACGGCCGTCACGTGTCCCGTAAGGTTCTGCCAGTTAATCGAAACACCTGGTTGCAGATATCTGGAAACAGCCATCGCGGGCACACCCAGAATCGCGGATTCACGTGCAGCCGCGGCCGTTCCCGAGTAAAACAGATCGACTCCGAGGTTGGCTCCGGTATTTATGCCTGCAATGACGAAGTCCGGCTGATCCACTCCCGGTGCACAGAGTCCGATGCGAACGCAATCTGCAGGAGAGGAATCGACAATCTCAATCTCTCCAAACGGAGGCACCGTCCGACGTTCCACCTGGATTGGCGAGTGTGTATTGACGGCATGCCCCTTGGCACTGTGGCATACCGCCGGTGCGACCACCCGGACTTCGCCCAGGGGCCTGAGCGCGTCGTGCAGTGCGGCGAGGCCCGGACCGTCGAAACCGTCGTCGTTCGTAATCAGGAACTTCATCAGGGAACTTAATTTGCGGCAGCCTGCGTAATCAGCAGTTGTGGCCGCAGTTGTTCCTTGCGTGCATCGACAACAGCTTTCGCCTTGCCCAGCTCAGCTTCTGCCGCCTCAAGTTTCGCCTTCGCCGCTGTCGCCTGCTGTGCGATCGGCGCCGCTTCAGCGGCCAGCTTTTTCATCACCTCCTGATCAGCCGCCATTTCCTTTTGCGTGTTCGCGATTGTCACATTCACAGCCGACAGAGCCGTGGTTGTGTTCTGCATTTGTTTTGTGACAGCTGTCAGCTTTGTTTTCAGTGTCGCCAGTCCCGTGACACGGGCAGCAGCCAGTTTTTCAAGCAAAGCTGCGGAACTCTTGATTTCGGCATCTGCAGGCAGTGTTTTCGACGCTGCCTTAATCTGAGCCACCGCTGCCTGCAGCATTGGGACGGCCTTGCCGATGGTGGCGACCTGAGCGTTTACAGCTGCCTGTTCCTTTTTGTAGTTTGTAATGGAAGCAGTCATCTCAGCCACCTTTTTCTGCGAATCAGCGAGAAGCTGTGTCTTCGTCTGAACCATTTTTTGAGTTGTTGCAAGCTGCTGGTTCTTTTTATTCAGAACTGCGTCAGCTTCAAGTGAGGCCAGCTGAATCGTTTCTTTTTCCGTTTGCTTCTGACGCAGAACCTTCAATTCGTCCCGCAGCGCCAGATACTGATTCCATCGAGCGACTTCAGCGACTGCCTTGTTCACAACATCCTGTGCCGCGTTCAACTGAGTCTGTGCCGCAGCGAGTTTTTCGTCAAATGGTTTCAAGGCAGCGACCTGCTTATCCATGTTTGTCTTTTGAGCTGCCACCTGTTTTCCGTCGGTATCGATCTGTTTCTTAGTGGCTGCGATTGTCTGAGTGTATTTGGTGACCTCTGCCACGATCGCCTTCAGCCCCGCATCGGTTTGCTGCATCTGGGTGGATCGAAGAGCGGCCTGAGCTTTGAGTTGTTCAACAACCTTCTTCAGTTCCGCATCATCCTTCATCAGATCTGATGCCATTGCCGCTTTGGCAACGGCAGCCGTGAGTTCGGGAACCGCCTTTTGCAGTGCCGTCAGTTTTGTTTGCGTGTCTGTCTGCTTTTTCTGACTGGCAACCAGCTGCCCTTCCTGAGTTTTCAGCGACGCCTGCCGGTCAGCAAGAGTCTTCTGACTGGCTGCGTATGCAACTTTGGCTGCTTCGATCTTTTGGACCTGTCCGTTCTTTGCTGCGGTTGCCGCATCAAGTGCTTTACGAACCTCGGCAAGTTTCTGATTAACCGGTGCTACCTGGGCTTCTGCCTGCTGTAATCGAGCAGTCAGCATTGGTGGGTTCGTCGTAAGATTACCGAGACGAGCACCGTCAGCCCCATTCCAGACGCGAATTTCCCCTGTCCAGTCACCGGCAATCACTCGATCTGTTTCATCGCAGTGCGAGACCTGCAGGGCCAGGTCTGTGAAGGCTTCGAATGCACGAAGCTGCTTTCCATTCTGGTCCCAGATCTTGGTAACCTTGTCACGTCCACACGATACCACCCGGCCGTCTCGACAGAATTCCATCGACTGGGTGCCTCCGCCGTGAGCATTCCACGACTTGATGTTACCGCCGTTTTCCATTTCCCACAGCTTGATACTGGCGTCCGTGCTCGCAGAGGCCAGCACATTGCTGTCGATACGCCAGGAAACATCGTTGACAGCGCCTTTGTGACCATTCAGCGTGAGGTACTGGCGTCCGGTGTACGATTCCCATACGTGCAGCCCGCCAGCGCGGTCCGCCGTGGCCAGCAGCACGCTATCCGGACTGAACTCCAGCGAGTAGATCCAGTCTGTATGTTTGACAATTTCGTAAGCCAGATCACCGGTGGCCGTGCTGTAGACGCGAACGACCTTTCCCGGACCACCAACGGCCACCATAGACTGGTCAGCACTGATATCTGCAGCAAGCACTTCATCAAGTTCGTCTCCGACCTCCATGATGCGTTCTCCGGTTCTAACGTCCCAGACAACCGCCAGCCCCTTCGAGGCGCCGCGTCCGCCACCTGCCAGCAACAGGGCTCCGTTGCGGCTGAACTTGAGTACTCGCGCCTGTCCCTCCGGAAACGGCAGTACTCCCAATGGTCGCAGAGTGCCACTGCTGTACAGGACGACCTGCTTCTGCCCGGCGACCGCAACAAGATTCGCCCACGGACTGGTGGCAATGGCGGAAACGGCGGTTGTGGCTGCAGTGTGCACAATTGGTTCAAGACCCAGAACGTCCGGTAGTGGGGCTGGGCCTTCGGGGCGGGCGCCAGCGGACACATCAACGCTCAGGCTGACCTTGGGTTTCTTTGGCAGCATCACTTTGCTGGAAGACGTTTCCGGCGCACCGGCTTCGATCCACGCGCGAACCGTCTGAAGCATTTCTTCAGGCAGCTTGTCTGACTTCGGTGGCATATACGGCTCTGTGTCATGATTTATAACCATGAACAGATAGCTGTCGTCCGGGCTGCCTGGCTCGATGGCGGCGCCGGAGGCCCCGCCCTGCATCATCGCTGTGAAGTTGGACAGATCCAGATCCGCTGTCTTCTTGTTTGTATTGTGACAACTGAAACACTTCTGACGAAAAATGGGTTTCACATGATCTTCGAAGTTAACCTTCTGCTGAGCCTGGGCGGACAGAGGAATGCTGCACAGGAGAACAGCAACGAAGAATTGTGAGGTGGGAAGGTTCATTTTGCGGCTCCGTTAGGACAGCAAGCGCGGCCGGGTCTGCCAGTGGAAACGCCGCTACTTCCAGCGCGGCAGCGTTTTGTCAGTTTCTACAGATTTCTTGATCGTCAAACAGGCACTGACCGGCGAAGTTTGCCGGAGCAGCGCGTTATAACCGGTTCAGTTGGGCGGAACTACCTAACCCGCAGTAACTGGGTGCGGCAGCAACCTGCCGGTGTCGCCGGGCGCGCGTCAAACAGCAGGTCTCATAATTAGTGATTGAACAGGAATTCACGTGAGTTCAGCATCGACCAGAAAATGTCTTCCAGTGCCGGTTGCGGGTTCTCTTCTTCAGTCGCAACTGCCATCAGCGATGTAAGCTCTTTTTCCGTTGGTTTGCGACAGAAGCAACGCAGGTACAGTTCGTTAATGATGTCAGCAGGAGTTTTGGACTCCTTGATCATGGCCGGGATCAGTCCACCCTGCTGTATTTTGCTGTTGACGGTGTCGCCATTAATCAGGTGGAGTGCCTGAGACAGATTGGGTTCCATTTTCACTTCGCAGGAACACACACTTTCGCGTTTGGCTCGACCGAAGGTTGTCAGGAAATAGGTCGAAGTGTTTCCGTCAGCAATGTGAACGGCTCGAGCACCAACCGGCAGGCCGGGGAATTTATTGGTGGTGGACGTCACATTAGAGATGCAGTCCAGCATCACTTCAGCCCGCAGCCGTCTGAGTTCGGCGTGTGCAAAGTTATTGTGATCCTTTTCGTTTGACGAATTGGTCTGGGTGGACAGCTGATAAGTTCGCGATTTGCAGATATCGCCCACAAGGCGACGGAAATCATAGTTGTAGTCTGTAAAACGTTTGCCGAGTTCGGCCAGCAGTTCAGCATTGGCGGCCGGATTACTGACTCGAACGTCGTCTACTTCATCAATGATGCCCTTGCCGAAGAAGTGAGCCCACACGATGTTGCCGAGATTTGTGGCAAAGTACGGATTGTCAGGCGATGCCAGCCATTCGGCCAGTACTTCACGTCGATCCCGGCCCTGGAGGTCCGGCGTCTCGCCGCCCAGGAACTTGGGTGCCATGTTTCGACCGTCCACGAGATGTTTGACCTCACCACCGCCACTGTTGAAAATAATCTGTTCGCGGGGATCTTCTGCGCGTTTGCGGCCAATCTGTGAGAAGAATGCTGCGAAGCTGTAGTAGTCATCCATCGTCCATCGGTCGAACGGGTGGTTGTGGCACTGAGCACATTGAATTCGCATGCCCATGAAGACCTGAGCGACATTTTCCGATACTTTCAGAGTTTGTGTTTCTGTCTGATAATAATTTGTGGCCGGGTCCGTGAAGGTCCCTCCCTTGGATGCCAGTAATTCACGTACCATCACATCGCTCGGTGTGTTGCTGGCAATCTTTTCCTTCAGCCAGTTGAAATAACGCAGCATCGGTTTCTTGGCGACCCGATTATTAATGGTGCGGACCTGCAGCAGTTCGGCCCATTTCATCACCCACATGTCGACAAATTCTTTGCGCTGCAGCAACTGGTCCACCACCTTATCTCGCTTCTGCGGGTCGGCGTCAGCCAGAAATTTTTCATGTTCTTCAGAGCTTGGCATGGTGCCGGTAATGTCGACGAAAACTCGACGCAGAAACTGTTCGTCGGTACACACTTCGGAAGGTGTAATACGCAGCTTACGAAGCTTGTTGTGCACCAGCGTGTCGATGTAGTTCAGTTCGGGAGTCTTCGGGTCTTCATAGGTGAGTCCTTTGGGCAGGACGATGAAGTGGGAGCCGACAGTATGAGTATCAAAGCGAGCCATAATAAACGCTTCGCCGCGTTCATGAGCTGTCACAATTCCCTTCTGAGTGATTTCGGCAGCGGTTTCGTTGTTCGAACTGAAAAATGCCAGGGATGTAACATCGCGATCGGTACCGTCTGAATATTTGGCGCGAACCGTCAATTGCTGTGTCTGTCCGTCACCGTCAAGCACCGCGGTCTTGGGGTACAGCTCTACGGCCAGGACGGTGGGGACTTCGGCAGGTTTCGGGTCATCCAAAGCGCCTGTTTTCAACCAGCGAACAAGCGTGTTGTATTGTTCGTCTCCTACACTAAACCGCTTACCGCCGGTGTGCGGCACAGCTCCGGTGCATTTTTCGATTAATAGACTTTCTTCGGGCAGCGCGACATTGATGCGTCTGCCTGGAATTTCACGAGTGACACGAAAATGATCGCCGGCCGGATCAAATCCGAACAATGACAGTCTGAAACCGTCTTTGCCACGGGCAGCTCCATGACAACTGCCGTTGTTACAACTTGCCTTCATAAAGACGGGCATGACATCCAGGCGGAAGCTGATTGGCAGTTCAACTTTCGCATTCGATACGGTAATCGGCAGATCGACCGTATGACCCTCATAGTTGACGGTTGCTTTTGTTGTCCCGTCGGCAAGTGGAGTAAATGTTTGAGCATCCAGCTTTACGAATGCCTCGTTTTCGACGGCTATTTGAGCCTTATCTGTGACGTCGTAAGTCAGGCCGTTTGCCATGACTGCCTGCACCAGTATCGACTGTCGGTCACTAACATTTGTGAGACTGACGTCGGCGGGACTGACTGTAATGGAAACCGGTTTCTGCGCTTCCTGGCCATGTGCTGTTACCAACAGTGCGGATGTGGCCAGAACAGCGACGGACGATCGGAGAGTCTTCATAGTTTCGAATCCGACGGTGTGAGATGGTTTCGCCTGAACAGTTGAAATTAAGGTTAGACTCGTCTGAGTCTGACTTTCGTTAACATTTGATGTTCAATTATTGGACGCGCAGAACCCAGTTGTGTCCTGACAGGCAGATATTCACTCTGCCCCGCCAGCTGTCTTCTTCGCCTCCAGACGCAGTTTTTCCAGTCGTGTGAGGCGTTTGACGACGGGTGGTTTGGGTTTGGCAGCAACAGCCGCAGGTTTGGGTTCTGCCTTCTTGGGTGGAGCTGCAACGGGTTTTGGCAACGGTTTGTCAACACGAAGCTCAGTCCCGCCAACTCGAGCATGGGTGATTGGTTCGTTGTTTACCGTCACAACAACCTGACAAAAAATGTTTTTGTGGTTACCGGCCGGACTGTCAGCTTCAGTCTTCACTTTGAAGACAAGCTCTTTGGTCTCTTTTGTGATCTCCAGAGGCGGAGCAGTGACTTTATGTGGCAGGCCCAACAGCTGGACTTTTGCGGGTGCGGCCAGATCTTTCAGGATGCTGACCTCAGCCACAATTTCTGTCTCCTGACCGAGCTCAACGCTAGCTCGCTGAATCGCCAGCCCGACATAAGGTTCGGCGACTTCCAGCGTTGCCATCTGACTTGAAACCCATGCGCTGCCGCCGACGTTGGCAGAGCCGAGTGCATACACGGGCCATTTCCCGATGGCCGCGTTGCCGTTGGCACTGAGGGGATACAGGATTTCGGTCTTTCCCTTGGGAATGTTCACAGAACTTGTGGCACCAATCCCGGGTGCGCGAAACGGAAACTGCACATTGATCTGTTCATCCCAGCCTTCTTTTTTCTTCGCCACAATCTTCAGCTGCATTGACCCATTGCGGACAATGGGCACCTGTGGCTGAACGATCTCGATAGAAAACGGCAGTTCGTCCACGACCACGATTGGCAGGCGCTGGACGTCCTTCCAGACATAGAGCGACTGACCAGGGGCTGAGATCACAAAGTCAGCACGGTTCTGAAAACGGCCGCTGATTTTCTTGGACTCATCGTTCAGCTTTGCGCGAAAGTCAACCAACGCACCGCCGAGAGGAGCATCTGCTGCCGCCTCAAACAGCACGGGCATCGTGTTCAGATTGGCGGGCATCGGGGAGGCAACAATGTTGACGCCGGCCGGAAGCTGCATATCTTCGAGAACCAGTTCGCCGCCGAAATTAGCGCGGCTGGCCGATATGATGCTTCCGAAACGATTCCCCCTGGCGACGTAAATACGTTGCCGGTTCTGCGAATACCTTGCGGTCCGCGGAATACCAAGGGTCAGCTTTGGTACAATCGGCTGAAACTCAACACGATAAACAAAATCCTCACCGCCCCGACCGAGGTGATCCATGACCCGCACTGCATACTCGCCGTCTTCAGGAACGGCAAAGCGAATATAGCTGTCGGGTCCGCGTGAATCGTCGTTTCCGCTCAGAGATTTACCATCTTTTATTCGGAAGATGTGCATCACGGGATCAATGCCCGTACGAATTCGTCGACCGTAGCATTCGACTTCGTAGGTTTGGCCTTTTTTTGCAGCAAACTTGAAGTAGTCGTGGTCGCCGGCAACGTCAAGAACTCCGTTAAAGGCGGACGGGAAGGCCACAACAGTTGCTTCTGCCAGCGAATTGTTGGGTTCCGCCTCAAACGCATTGGTGTCTGGAGAGACGCGAACCGTGTGGCCGGAGGGACTGATGCCACGGTCGTCCTGTGCAAAGACCTGAACCTCAGTTGTGCCGTCCGCCGGCAGCGTGACCTTCTGCTTCATCGGGCCGCCTGCATCACCAATGAAAGTGAATTCGACTTCTTCGCCGGCTTTGCCGCCAGCGGGATAGATTGCCGTTGGGCGAGGAAACTGTCCGACGTGTAGTCGATAGCGACAGTTTCCATTGCCGCCGTAACCGCTTTCTCGCATTTCGATAATGTACTTTCCGTCCTCCGGGACCGTAATCGATGTTACAGCATCCTGTCTGACCAGCGGAGAATCATCGACGGCGGAAAGTTCGAACCGTTTTTCATCGAGAATCGCGATGTATGGGTCAAACAGAGTCTGGCCGAATCGCATGCCTTCCACTTCAACGGACAGACGCTGTCCTTTCTTGGCTTCCACAACGAAGTAGTCAACGTCCTCGTTTTGAACCACGCCCTCCACCGTGACGTTCTGTTCGATCGCCTGAGCCGCAGCAAATTCGGTGTTCGGTTCTTTCTCAGGAACTGCAGGCAGAGCACCAACAAAGAATGTCCGGTAATCGGAAACTCCGCTCTTCGTTCGAACCTGGGCTGCTTTCTCTCCCAGCTCACAGTCCGGGGCAACTTTTATTGTGGCGCGTACAATGTTGGCGTTCTTTTCGTCGGGCTCGATCTTAACGACTTCGAAACCCGGATCGTAAAACAGAATTTCTTCTGCATCCTTCAACCGAGCGCCTGAGAACGTGACCACATGTTCGGCCCCGCGCTGAATGCCGCGGGGCGTGATCACGCTGAGAGTCGGGTCAGATGCCTGAACAGAAGCTGCACTGGTAACAACCAGCAGCGCGAGCAGAATGCCATAGCGCATTACGATCCCCCTGGAAGGAATGCCGAAAAACAGATTCAGAAATTGTATGGAAGCCAGTCTCGAATTATAGAGTTTTCGCAGTGTTTGGAGGACAAACCTGTGTAAAACCAGACTGGGTTAGTGGAAGGAAATAGGGCTGGCCACACTTGTTCAGCGAATCAAAATGAGGCCAGCTACGGCGTGTCTTGTCAGCTGCAGCGCATCCAATCCATGCCCTGCAGCACCCCTGTTATTCAACCGCTATGATCATTATCAAACAAGCAACTCTTTGCGGACCTTGCCCCCATTGACAATTTCAATGGGCCGATCACCAGGAGCCATCAGCTCTTTGTCTGCATTGATACCCAGACAGCTGTAAATCGTCGTGGCCCAGTCAACAACGGTCAGTGGCTTCTCTTCCGGCTCGCTGGCGGTGGCGTCTGACTTGCCATACACCTGTCCGCCCTTGATGCCGCCACCGGCCAGAACAACACTGAATACCTTTGGCCAGTGGTCACGACCGGCATTGCCGTTAATCTTCGGTGTTCGACCGAATTCGCTGGCAATGCACACCATTGTGTCCTTCAGTCGACCTCGTTCATCCAGATCCCGAATCAAACGTGCATATGCCTGATCCAGTGACGGCACCTGTCGCTTGATCGAAGCATCAATATTGTCGTGCATGTCCCAGCCACCGTAGGTCATGGTCACAAACCGAGCCCCGGCTTCCACCAGACGTCGAGCCATCAGCATGCGAGCACCGGCCGTATTGCGGCCGTATTCGTCCCGCAGTTTGTCCGCCTCCTTGCTCAGATCAAAAGCTTCGCGAGCTTCCGGAGATCCGACCATACCGTAGGCACGTTGATAAAACGTATCTACCGCATCCAATGAATCAGCTTTCTCTTTCGAAACGAAGTGATCATTTACGGCCGCCAATACACTACGACGACGAGTGAATCGTTTGTCGTCCACACCACCGGGCAGCTTCAGATCACGAACAGTGAAGTTGTTGCTGGCTGGATCTGAACCCAGACTGAACGGAGCGAATGAAGAACTCAGGTACCCGGTGCCCGCAAAGACATTAGGCTGGCTGGGAACACAGACATACTGCGGAATGTTGTTTCGCGGGCCAAATTCGTGAGTGACCACACTACCCATGCTTGGAAACGACAGAGCAGGACTCGGGCGATATCCTGTGAACATGTTGTGGGTGCCGCGTTCGTGAGCCGCTTCACCGTGCGTCATCGAACGACAGATGGCGATCTTGTCGGCCACCTGCGCCGTGTTCTTCCATGTCTCGTTAATGAACGTACCACCGACGTTTGTCTGAATGGGCTTCATCGGCCCGCGGTACTCGACCGGTGCGTAAGGCTTGGGGTCGAAGCTTTCCTGGTGAGCCATCCCCCCTGGCAGGTAGATGAAAATGACCGACTTTGCGGTACCTTCGACACTTTCATAATCCTTCAGATCTGCCTGTGCGGTCTGCAGCTTCAGATATTGAGCCAGTGTCAGCCCAAGACCGCCACAAAAACCAACGTGCATAAAATCACGACGAGAATTTCCGCGACGCATAGCAAGCTCCAGTGAAAGTGAACGGGACATCCGAAGGAAGCGTTCCGAGGACGTCGAGCAAGGTGGGTAAATACAGGTAGGCAGTGTTTAGCGGCAGGGCGCAAAGGCGTCCTGCCACTAATCGTCATTTTGCTGCTGTGATCAGCAGTTGTCAACCATTGGCATTGAAATTGTACGTATGCACACTGCTGGCGGGCGTCAGAGAAACGGTTGTAGTGCTGAGTCGGGAAGTCACGGGCCACGGGGTGGATATACGATTTTCGTCGCAAAACCGGCTCGTATTTCCCGTCACGAAGAACGGATTCAGAGCTTCATTATCGCTCGGAATGTCGCTAGCTTACGTGGATGGAAGCCCCATTTTTGCATGATCGGGACTCCTGATTGGTGTTTTTACGTCCGTGTCATTCCTGGAGCATAGAATCTCGGGAGACGCTCGCCGCAGATCTGGTTCGGAAGCTTGTCTGGAAACACAGTGTCATTTTCCCTGATCGATACCCACTGCCACCTGGACGCGGAAGCGTTTCAACAGGATTTGACTGAGGTTCTGCAGCGTGCTGCAGATAGCGGCGTCGAGCGAATGATAACGATCGGCATCACCAGAGAGACCAGCGAAGCGGCTGTGGTGCTGGCCAATCGTCACAAATCTGTTTTCGCTGTCGTTGGAATTCAGCCGAACTACGCTCAGGAAGCGGCGCCCGATGACTGGGACCGGATTGTGGACCTTGCCTCACATCCGAATGTCGTGGGGATCGGCGAAACGGGGCTCGATAAGTACTGGGATTTTGCTCCGCTGGAAATCCAGCGAGATTACTTTGCGAGGCACCTTGAGTATTCGCGAATATGTGGAAAACCATTCATTGTTCATTGTCGCGAGGCTGAAGCAGACGTTCTGGAAATGCTGCGGGCCGAGTATGCCAACGGTCCGCTGAATGGAGTCATGCATTCTTTTTGCGGGGATTCGGCGATGGCAGCCGAGTGTGTCGCTATGGGCATGTACATATCATTCGCCGGCATGGTCACTTTTCGCAAGAACGACGAGCTTCGGGCGGTCGCTGGAACGGTTCCCCTGGACCGGTTGCTGATCGAAACAGACTCTCCCTATCTGGCCCCACATCCCAATCGGGGCAAACGCAACGAGCCAGCATGGGTGCGACACACTGCGGAATGTCTTGCCGAAGCTCACAGCGTCAGTTTTGAGGAGCTGGCAAACATAACTGCCGCCAATGCGAAACGGTTGTTTCGGCTGTCGACCTGTAGTGCTTCACGGTGACGGATGGCCGTGCAGAACGTTCTCTAACAGTGTTTCGTGATTCCCACGAACCAGGATCGTTTACACAATAAGTAAATGGCACTGGTCGTCATTTGTCAATGCCTGTTTCCCATCGCGACAGTCGGCACAGGTCGCTGTTGATTTCAAATCGGCGACATGCGTCGGGCCGTAGTTCATAGTGCAGGCACCGCTGTTGCGCGGTGTCGAGCCACACGCAAGGCAGCAGGTCGAACTGCTGGTCGGCCGCAATGCGTTCGCGAATCGGCCGCAGCAGATCATCCGGGATTTCTCGGACAGCTTCCTCACCTGGTTGAAAAGGGGGGATTGGTGTCATGACGCAGCAGGCGCTGCAACTGTCACAGGATTCGACGATGGGCAGCAGACTCACGTTGAACTCAGCTACGATGATTCGTGGATAAATGATATTGTGCTGTCAGATTCGCCGGCGCGTGGAAAATTTGTTCTCTGCCCGCTGATACGCAGGTGCAGGGGTATTCACACGAGACGCTGCATGCCCCGGCGTCAGTTCGCGTCCGCATCGATTCTTGGCGGAGCTTCGGACTGTTTTTTCGGCTGGGGCGGAGCGGACACGGGAATCAACTCCACAATGACCGGCGTGTCGCGTGATGGAATCTTTCCCGGCCAGGCTTCGTAGGACTGTCCGCCGTCACTGGCAGAGCTGGCTTCCCGAACATCAATGAGTGACGCCGCAAAGTTGGCGACACAAATCAGGTATCCTCCTTCGGCGGCATACTGTTTCTGTCCGGTTGCCTCATTGACATATTGATAACTGCCTCCAAACACGAAGTCTGCGGTCATGGGACGTGACTGACTGTCTTTATAGAATGTCCTGACAGCCTGTTGATATGGCTTGTCATCCCATAACGTCAACAGATGATCACGCTGTTTCGTTGACATGGGGCCATACCATAAGAGCTCCTTGTTGTACGGATCGTACCGCAGTTCCATTAGTGGCAGTTTGACGCCTGGTGGCGGCTCCGGATGTTTCTGCGAAAAGTAATGGAAGACGGAGTGTCGCAGCCATGACCGCACATCGGCACGCTGCAGTTTCCTGTCCCTGTCGACCCAGTTCACAAAAATGTCAATTCTGGGGCCGGACGGCGGAGAGAATTCGGGAGAAAACATGGCCGGTTTGCCTGGTCTTTCGCCCAGCGCCAGAAGTGCTGCGTGAACAACAAAGGCTTTGCTGCGAAGCCACAGGACGGATTCGTGTTCTTTAGTCCCTTCTGTGCAACACAGCATTTCCAGCAGACAGTCTTCGCACGCGACCTGAGTATGAAGCAGCACCCGCTTTCTTTTGGCATCCAGGAAGACCGTGCCGGGCGGGTTAAGCGCTGTCGTGCCCTGCAGGATCTTCCGGAGCTGATGGGGCAGCGGTTTCAGTGGCGGAAGTGTGCCGCCCGATTCCTTAGCCTTCTGAAGACTGTCTGCCGCAGTCACATCGCTGTTTTCGGAGTTGGCAGCCACTGCGTCCGTCTGTGGCTTGTCACTCTGACCCCGGACACAGACACTGAACGACACAACGACGCAGACAATAATGATGCAATGTCTCAACATGGAGGTGGTCCGGCAGAACGGCGACAGTCATGGATTGCCATGATTATAGCGGATAGCCACGTGTTTCAGTACTCGAATTGCCTGCCACATACGGTGACGGCCGCACTGCATGCACATGGCTCAGTCACGCTGGACGGTGAATTCACCTGACGGCCCTGCCGCGGCATTTACAACGGAACACTGGTTTAGTGTGCTGCGAAAGTCAGCGTGTCTCTCTGTGAACGATAGTTTTGCCGTTTCGACTTTTGCATGACGGACCGGATTGAGGTACGATGAGAGTACGTCGAACCTTCGTTCGCGTCCCGCCTCAATTCCTTACCGGACCGCACACAGATGGCTTTTCACCGTCGCGAGCTGCTTCAGGTTGGAGCCTCATCGTTTTTCGGAGTCGGACTTTCCGGTTTGCTGAGTCTGCAGGCACGCGCGACCATCGGTTCCGTTCGAACTCCTCAGGTGAAGTCGGTTGTGCTGGTGTTTCTGACCGGCGGCGGCAGCCACATCGACATGTTCGATCCGAAACCGGATTCGGCAGAAACGAAGGGTGAGTTTTCACCGATCGCAACCCGGACGCCGGGACTTCACTTTGGCGAACTGATGACCGGCATGGCAGAGCGGTCAGATCAGCTGGCCGTCGTTCGTTCGATGTCTCACGGCGACAACCGTCATCTGTCAGGAACGCACAACATTCTGACCGGGGTGGAGCAGATCTTTCGCGGCGATTCGAATCAGGACAAGTCCCTGAACCGAAGCGACCGGCCATGTTTCGGTGGAGTCCTGAACTACCTGCGTCCGTCGCCTGACGGATTGCCCAGTCAGGTGACGATTCCGAATCCACTGAACGAGGGTAGTTTGATCTGGCCGGCGCAGCATGCCGGATTTCTGGGGCCGAAGTATGATCCGTTTCAGGTCACGGGCGATCCCAACAGCGACAAGTTCCGTGTCAACGATTTGAGTCTGGTTGATGGAATCAGTGCGGGGCGTTTTGAAGGTCGTTGGCGGCTGCTGAATCAGGTGGCCCGACAGCGGCGGGCAATCGAAGAGTCGACCGCCGGACAACAACTGGACGATTATCAAAACGCAGCTTACTCAATGCTCTCATCGGGCCGGCTGACACAAGCGTTTGACATGGACCGGGAAACACCGGAAACCCGCGATCGCTACGGTCGAAACTCACGCGGGCAGACGCTGCTGCTCGCACGACGGCTGGTCGAAGCAGAAGTCCCCTTTATCCAGTGCAACATGGGCATCGTGCAGTCGTGGGACACACATGTGAATCACTTTCCTCGCTGCAGGAGCGAGTTGCTGCCAACGACCGATCGAGGTGTCAGTGCACTGATCGACGACTTGACAGGTCGTGGGCAGCTAGACGACACACTCATCATCGTGGTTGGTGAATTTGGCCGTACGCCAAAGATTTCACCGTTAGCCGGACAAACGGTTCCTGGGCGGCACCACTGGGCGCACGGATATACGGCCGTGTTTGCGGGGGGCGGAGTTCGGGGTGGCCAGGTCATTGGCAAAACTGACAATATCGGAGGATATCCTGCCACGACGCCATGGCATCCCAACGACATCGGGGCCACGGTATACGACTCAATGGGCATCGACCCGGAGGCAACGATTCTGGATCGCACCGGTCGCCCCAATCGCCTGAACCACGGCCGTGTGATGGACGTGCTGTACTCATAGTGTGTCAGCGCTGCCGGATCTGTTCCTTCGCCGATGTTAATCGCGATTCATGGATGACGAGTTTCACGCGGCCTGCACCGCTTTAGTTTTTGTAGATCTTGTGCTGTGGTCGGCCGGAAAGGATTTGTTCCTTGCCCCAGTTGGTCACGTTGCGAAACGCTTCGCTGCGGATAAATTCGGTAAACGCAGATTCGTCCGTCCATTCGCTGGTAATCAGGTAGGACGTACCGGCGCTGACGTCTTTCCACAATGTTGAACTGGTATGACCTTCAGCCGTGTTGAGCGCATTGATGACGGCTGCAAACTTGTCTTCGAAATCCTGTTGCTTGCCTTCGATAACCTGATAATTCATTCCAACAGTGATCATATCTGTACAGACTGCTGATTGAGAATTCGGGGGATGTAAATCCGGTGATTGTAGTACTATTGCCGATTTGCGCAACCATTGGCAGCAGGCTCACACCCACAGTACTGTAGTAACACGCAGCCTGTGTGTTGACATAAACTGATCAACCCGCTGGCAGCGGACACTAAAGTCTGCGGGTCCGCTAACGGTCACTGAGTAGACAAGTACGGCTGCGTGACAGGACAATATTCTCATGGCAGACAATAACTGGACACCCCTCGAGCCCGATCTGGCGACGATTTTTGATCAGCATCCGCAACCTCTGGAAGCACTGGCCGCAGGTGATACACCGGCCGTGGTGATTCGACAGGCGTTTCCACTGCATTCGTGTCAGCAGTTGGTCGAACGATTGATTGCAAAAGAGCTGTTGTACGATCCCTGCGAGCCGATTCCCCCCAAATTCATCGACGTGGCCGTTCCCGAAGGTCATTTTCGCGAAGGACGTAATAAGAAAGCTTCACGTGCATGGGACGCGGGGACAGCGACAGGACGACGGCGGATCGACATCGGCACAAGCCTGGGATATCGCGGCTCTGATCCTGACGCGTTCTTTGCCCACAGTCGTGAATCGCATGAATTGTTTGCGGATCTGTTCTCGAATGGGAATGACCCCGTTCGAATTCTCTACGACGTGCTGCAGGATTTGTCCTGCACAAAACGGGTTGTGACCGCACACGAAGCTGACGGTCGTCAGTATAGTCCGGCTATTATTCGAGCTCACTACGGCGGCTACACTTATCAACCGCATTTCGATTCGGTGCGGCTGCGCGAAAAACGCGAAGGTTACGCCGTGCATGATTTCGAGCATCAGTTCGCCGGCGTCATGGTGCTGCAAAATACTCAGCTGGGCGATGTTTCGGCGCAGTGTGTACTGCATCAGTACATGTGGCAGCCGGAGATCGATTCATATCTGCGAAGTGGAACCTTTCACGAATATGCTGTACGTGAAAACGTCGCAAACGTTGATGTCGTTCTGGAGCCGGGGGATCTCTACTTCTTCAACACTCGCAATATTCACGAAGTCCCGGGCGTGGCAGGCGATCTGCCGCGCATCGTGCTGGCCACATTCATCGGCTACAGCAGCGACCGTAACGACATCTTTGTCTGGTCGTGAGATTCAGCTGAACAGGTTCAGTTTAGAATTTGACGAGTGCTCGCAGGCCAGGCACGACGGCGACATCGGCCGTTACCGCGTTCGGTTCAACGATTTGAAGATCAGGAGTAATCCTGCAGCATTCACTGACGGAAAACGTGCAGTACAGTTCGATTCCCTGACCGTGGTTCAGTAATCCGGAAACCACAGGGCTCATTTCGTCACTGATGCCGGTGTAGAACCAGCCGATGCCAAAGGAGTCGTCACGACGGTCTGTCAGAGGACTGCCGTCGCCAATGCCGAAGCTCAGCAACCACTGCATGGGATTCTGGTTGCCATTGAAAATATCGACACGATCAAACACTCTCCAGCTGTGTCTCGGGTCACAGGGGTCGTGCCACAGGAACTGAGTGGAGTTCCTGCAGTACAGGGCCGCAATCCTTCCTGTGCAGCAATCGCGATCTGAGGGAGTTCCAGACGCTGGCTTTGATTCAGCGACGTGTACCTGCGACTGGTTCAGTTGCCTGCAAACATCTGGCGACCGGGTCGCCCGGAGAACTCTGTTGGCAGTCGGAGTTCAACAAACAGGGCGGCACCCTCTGCAAAGAGTTCACTGAAACTTCTGGTGGTCGCAGGGTGTTCCGAATTAAGCACGGTGAAGACGAAGAGTGGGTCTTCATCTTCTCCGATGGCGAAACCGTCACCGAGTGTTGAGAAAGGAATGCTTCGCGCTGCGATCGGATTGTAGTCAAACGCCGTAGAGAAAAATCTGTTTCTTCCCTTGCCGTGGGCGATGTCATTCTGGTCATATTCAAACGTGTCCACTTTACCGAAGAAGATTCTGAATTGCTCAGACATCTGCTGCGTGAACAACACCTTTGTCAATGCCAAATGGTCGGTTTCCGGTTCCGGAAAGTTGGGCAACAGGGCCACGGGGACAATGGACCCGTTATGCTCGTTCACGGATTTCCCAAACCGATGTTCGGAGCCGAGGTCCAGCTTCAGCCATCGGCATCAGTCAGCTTGCTGAAGTCAAAGCTTAGTTCGTAGTCATCGTGACCACTGTATTGAGGACGCTGCTCGAGACCGCCGCTGGCGACACCCTGACAGAACTGAGTAATGGCCCCGGCAAAGATTAATCCCCTGCTGGTCGAGTGAAGACCGAATGCAACTTCAGTCGCCCGCCGGATAATTCTGATCCTCCCGGCGTACTCCACCGTCAAGTCCGTTCACGGATTCGCCACAGGTCAGTCAGTTAGAAGTCAAATTCCGGGTGGGGGGGTGTATACTGCGCAGTCGCCTCAGAAGGAAATTGCAGCATGCAGAGCGTAACGGCCGGTAGACAGACCGTGGCAAGTGTTGGCCGAATTATCATCAGACTCGATCAGACAATTCAAAACTAATCTGAGGCGCTGCAGGCTGACGGCGGCTCGTGGCGCGTTCACTGCCCTGCAGATCCGCTGTCAGATCAAACCACGAGATTTTCGCATCCCGGTCGAAAGCCACTCCGTGCAGGTCCTGCACCTCGACGGCTGCCAGCGGATTTGCGACGTCCCTGAAGCCACGGATGGGTACAGAAAAGGTGACATATGGCTGGAATTCCATTTCTCGGATCCTTTCCGCAGGCTGTGCGAAACACACACACGTGACAGCAAGGAACTGCCGATGTGCACTCAATGGTTTCGAATACCGGTATGGGGCGCCACCAAGAGAGTGACCTCGATGTTCTGCAACGAGTTTGATTCACTCGCCCGCGTTTTGTGCCCGTAATCAGTGGCGCTGAGTCTACTTTTACGGAGTCGTCTGTATGGAGTATGACGCTTGCGGCTATACGTGGCCGGATCAACCGTTGGGACGTGTCTGCATCCGTACCGCCCGAATAATCCGCACAGGGCGCAAATACGAGCTCGCTTAGGTTACCGAGCTTTCCCGAACTCTGAAGCCGGAATAATCGATAGAGTTGGCCAGGATCAACACTGCACAAGGGGATCTCAATTTCTAACGGGCCATCGGCAATTGTTTTCGCAGTTGCTGGTGAACCCGTCGGCTTCGGGGCTGAAGGGGTTTCATGCAGGTCTGAATCGACCGGGCTGGCCGTACGATCGTGTTCCTGACGGACATTTCTGACATTGCGCAGCGCGGCATGCAGTTGGTACTCTGAGCAGAGTTGGGTCAAGGAACACCATTGTCAAACCAGGAATTCAATCTCTGTTTGGCACGGCAGTTCTTCTTTCGATCGGTGATGTGTCAGACTCTGAAGGGCGAAGCGCATTCAGTAAAGCCTGCGATTCTGCGATGGGCTGAAAGGCCCAGTGGCCTGAATATTGGGCGCCTTCCTGAATTCATTGTCGCAGTACGTCCTTCTGTGCTTTTGTGAGAACTTTTCCGGTGGAACCGGGAGGCATGACAGATTCAGGATCTGTCGATTGAATGCGATGAACAAGTTCACTGTCCGCGACCGAGCCGGCAATGATGGCCGACGACTTCGCTTCGGCTTCCAGATCCAGTCGTAGCTCTGCGGCGAGTTTTTCTGCATCCGGGCCGTGACACTGAAAACAATGCTCTGCCAGGAGGGGTCGCACCTGGCGATTGAAATCCACCTGGGCACGCACAGTCGTACAGAACGTGCTGCATATCAACAGACACAGTCCAGCACGTGCGCGATGAGAAGCGGCGAAGGCGAACATGAATATTTCTCGGATGCGGTGGGATTGATGCCGAGCAAAGGTAGGGGGGGGGCAGGGGGTGAACTCTGCACGCACCATTCGACGGTCTCTCACCCCCTTCTGAAAGCAAAACGCGGAATCAGGACAAAGTCGATGCATCAAATTGGGCGGGCCAGTTCGTTGAATTTCTCTGTTGGGAATCGTACGCCCGGGCAGCCCCTGACACGGACGGCGGATTCCCATTGAGTCTTCAGTTGATTGATCCAACACAGCCGGAACGTCAGCGAATTCGCAATTGCGGACAGCTGTTTCAGTAAGTTCGACGCGGCAGTGGCCAGCACGCCGTTAACGACATCTTTCGTCCGTCATTTCTGCTGATACTCATTTTCACAGGGTGATTGGAAAGCCATAGAGTCTGTTCCGCCAGATGTCTGAACGTGACATGGAAACGCGGTCGAAAGTGAATGAATTGGCATGGGGAAACGGTGTCAGAATGAGGACAGAATGTACGTTTTGAGGTGTCTGTGGTTGTTGTTAGTCGTTTTTGATAAAGGACTTACGGAGTGAGTTGGTGTTTCGTGTTGATCCGTCACCCGTTGTGCTTCGTTAGTCATTCTTATGGGCAGCGTGCCCGGAATGATGTTTCGAGGTCCAGGAGGACGGTTTATGGAGACAAAAACATGGGAGCGACTGCTCGCCGCCGCAAAGACGGGAGATTCAAACGCAGTCGATCAGCTTCTGACGGCGATTTCAGATTCGCTGCACTCAGCTGCGACGCACCGGATGGGTTCAAGCATACAGTCACGCGTCGATGCGTCTGATGTCGTTCAGCAATCGCTGTTTGAAGTCAGTCAGAGTTTAAGTGACTTCCGCGGACGGACCGCCGCCGAATTGCATTCCTGGACACGCAGGATTCTGCACCACAACGTGTCCAATGAAGTCGACCGCCATTTTCATGCACAGAAACGGACAGTGGCACGATCTCAATCCTTCGATGAAGAAGGAACAGCAACGGGACTGTTCGAGTACGTGCTGCGACAGAGGCAGTCTTCGCCCGGACAGCAGGCTCAGGACAATGAGTCGCGTCAGAGCCTGGAGATGGCGATCACGGACCTTCCCGATGCGCAGCAGACAGCGATTCGTATGCGCTATATCGAGGATATGCCGATTGCGAAAATTGGTCTCGCCATGAGTCGCACCAATACTGCCGTAGCGGGGCTGCTGAAACGTGGCCTGAAGCAACTGCGCACGCAGGTGGTTTCGCACACGAAATCCATCTGACGTCAGCAGTGCCACTGAGTGAAGGAACACTCGCCCCGGTGCGGGTCGAGTGTCTTCGGATTCGGAACCTGCTGCAGAGTAACTGACGTCGATCACTTTCAGTAAACGTAGGGTGCGTACTGGCACGCACCAGTTTCCAGTAAACGTCCGGTGCGTGGCTGCCTCTCTTTTTCAGCGACACCGCCATCTGCCTGTCAGGCGGCACGAAGTGATACTCGCAGACTGAGCAGCAGACGAATGTATGTGAAAAACATCACCAGAATCAGGATCAGGCCGATGATGGCCAGGAAAGGCACAACCCGGCCGACAACTAATACGATGGCAGTCGCGATGCTGAGATTCAGAAGGAAGCCGGCACGTTTCTCCGACTGACCATCTTTGATGTGGACTGCCACTCTTTTTAGAAAGACCACGAACAGAACGGGCGCCAGTATCGCCATGCAGCCATGCGCGGTGCCGACGATGGTCGGCAAAACGACAAACCAACTTGCCACGGTGATCAGCAGGACCAGTACGTCGCACGCAACGGCCGTGTAGATCACACCTGTCGTCTGGACAGTCTCGGGCACTGACAGGCACTTGATTTTTCCGACCAGCCCCATGATTGTACCCACAATCAGCATCAGCGGTCCTGCGCCTATGAAGAGCAGTGCCACTGGCGACGCTGCAGCTGCGAGGCCCGCGCCCAAAATGATGGCAACGAACCCGAGTACGATCAGGTAGAGTCCCAGATAGACTAAATTGACACCGCTGAAAACGTTCTTCATCGCACTCATTTCTGACTCCTGAAACAGAATTGAAAACAGGGCGCATTGATGGTCGCGGGTGCCACCATCGTTCTGCTGGGGCGTTTCGCACATTACCTGAACAGGAGGGCAGAGTTACGTCCTGAGCGGGGCGCGAAATCTGCAGGATTCGGAAACAACGAACGGATTGCTTCGTCGGGCAGTCCCGGCACCGGGCGAGAACTCAACTTCGTAATTTTGAGCGATGTTTGCATGCCGCAGATTGGCAGCTTCGGCCTCTCGGCGAAACCGTTTTACGTCGCTTTCATCGGCCAGATTTCCGGCCAGAATCATCTTGATCGCAACCGTACAATTCAGCCTTGTCTGGCGAGCTTTGTAGACCACACCCATTCCACCTCAAGCAATTTCTTCCACCAATTCGTTAGCGCCGGAACAACGCAGCACAGAATTCAGGGGGGGCTGTTGAATCCGAACTGACACCGACCAATGTTGAGGTGTGTCGCCGGTCACCAAATTGAGCACTGAGCATCGAATAAGAATCTAGACACCTGTCTTCTGTTGGATTTCGCAGTTCGGGAGAGCCTGTTTGAGTCGCTGAATGCCTTCCGGCGTCACCTTATTGCTCCAGATGAGAATCTGCTTCAGACTCTTTATCTTCTCAACATGCCGCAAGCCGGCATCCGTGACGTTGTTTCCAAGAAT